>DASZYX010000013.1:0-479843 GCA_035545155.1 Fimbriimonadaceae bacterium
CACCGCTTCCCCCACAGACGGCCAGGCCAACCTGGCCGTCTGCGAACTACTCGCCAAAAAGCTCGGCCTGCCGAAATCGGCGGTGTCGATCGCTCGGGGTGAAACCTCGAGGGACAAACAGGTAATCGCTCAGGGCCTCTCTTTCGATGAGGCCCTTCTTCGTTTACGATAGTCTCTCAGACGGGAGCCGATTCTGCCTCCGCTTGGTCAAGGCCACGCTCGCCGGTCGTTTGCCGCTTGGGCAGACGATGTTTCAGGGCGCCGCTTCCACCCTATGCCCACCTCGTCATTGAGCGAGAAAGGCTGAGGCCGGACTTCAGCAGTTCGAAGGTCGCTTCGCGACGGAACGCTCCCTGGCAAGTCATCCCTGTCGCGAGCTTTCGACCGACCCACTCATCACGAGTTCGCGCTGAACCCGGCGGCCTCCGCACGCCGGACGTGCCGCGCCTCCTCGATCCGAGCCCTTTTCGGTCCCTCACGATGATGGCCAGCGAAATGACCGATGTCCTATACTTGTCAGAGCTAAGTGTCTCTATGAACGAGGGCGGTCTACCAGCTATGGGCGATCCGAAGATCGATGGGGCTCAACGCCTCTATGACCGGGCCATGCACCAACATGCTCAGATAAGTAACCTGAGCGAGCGCGAACTGAGGGAGCTCCGGGAAATCTGCAAAGACGCAATCTCCGAGTTTGGTGCGACCAATCAGGACAAGAAGGCGGATCTCGCAGGCGTTCTCGATGAAGTCGAGCAGCGACTGAAGCCGCCAACGTTCAAGGAAGTCATCGACAGGGCTCAGGCGGCGCTCACAAAGCCCTTCGTTCGTCTCGGCAAGGTCGGAAGCGCTCTCCTGGTTGTTTTTGGCCTGATCGCAATCGCCTATGGCATACGGGCGATGATCCCTCATCCCGAGCTGGTCCATCTGTCGCATCCCAATGAGGAGGGACCAAATGTGGACTATGCATCGCTTCAGAAGGAAGTGGCGGGCCTGAGGGAGCAGATCGCCAAGCTGTCGCATCCAATCTCTGGCAATGGGGGGCAAACCGCGCCGCATATCGTTTCGCCTTCTAATACGCTGGGAATCGATTTGTGGGCCGCTGGCCCCAGACTGGCCAATATCGCCGCCGGTATGGTTTCTTTCGCCTACTTCAAATATGGTTCTGGGTTGGCCTCGATTGATAGAGCCTTTGCTGCGAATGCCGCGGAGGCAGCCCGACGAAAGATGCTGTGGGGGGCGTACTTCGAGGTGAAGCTTAATCAAGATCCCGTTGCCCAAGCCAAAGCCTTCTGTTCGGGCCTAAAAGCGACGGACTTCACGTTGCCGCCGGCTCTGGCTACGGATGAACTGGGAACAAACGCTTCGGGCATCGCCGAACAATCGGAAACCCTCCGAAGAGTGGCCGAAGAAGTGGAGGCCGAACTGCACGTGCACCCGGTTATCTATGGCACTACTTCCTACTTATTGAGTCTGAGCGACACGAGGTTGGCCCGATATCCGATCTGGGTAGCTGCTTACCGACCACAACCGCCGAGCTTTAAGTCTTCGATTTGGTCGGGTTGGACTTTTTGGCAATTTTCAGACGGGGAGGAGGGCGCGAATCCAGAGTTGAACGGCGTAGACGTATCCCTGTACAAAGGGACCCGCGAAAGCTTGGCGGGTCTCTTGCAATCCCTGAAAATCAACTAAGTCTTGAGCGTTCCTTCGCCGAGGCGATTCCTGCTCCGTGATTCCTGAATCGGGATTTCCTGTCTAAAATCGGAAGCTCCGCAGATGGTTCCTGGGGTTTAAACCCCAGCGATAAGAGAAGGGCAAGATGCCTCGCCCTCTCTTCTCGAACCAGGCTAAGGATGGGATAGCTGTTGCCCACCGGCGTTCGCCGGCAACGATGCGCTCTTCGATACCGGATCGGCGGGCTTCGGCTTATTGCCGCAACCGATGGCGGCCAAGACGATCAGGAGGATAGCGAGCCGCCTCACTCCTTGCCGTCCCAGAGGTATCGCGACTCGTCGGTGATCGACGTTTGGAACATCGAACGGACGCCGTCGTAGTTCGTGCCGACGGCCATCGCGCCGGGCATCTTCTTGCTGGCGTGGCCGTCTCCCCAGGCGATCAGCATCATCCCGGAACCGCGCTGGCTGACCTCACCCGTCAGGTACCCGTCGGCCTTGTCGTTCTTGATCGCATAGTTGAAGAAGCTGTCCGGGCCCCAGCAGTCGGGGGCGAAGTGGATCTCGGGATCGCAGACGACGGGCCACACGATCTGGGCGAGGAAGGGCGATTCGTCGCCGAAGTAGTCGCTCCAGAAACCGGGGATCGTCAGTTCGTTGAGCCCAGTCTTCGCGGCGAAGAAAACGGTCTCGGACGGACGCGCGATCGCCGTCATCGACTTCGCCACGGGATTGGCGGGCGGGATCGCGGGCATCGGCGCATAGGCGCGGAAGTTCATGCCGTACTGGGTATCGAACAGCTTGTTCCATGCAGCCGGCGCCGGGAATGGAAACTGGAATGCGCCGGGGCCTTGCGGGTCGGCGACGAGGTCGTCGTTCTTCATGTAGGGCTGGACCAGCATGCTCCACGGCGCGTAGTCGCGCGGGTTCAAGTTGGTAATGCCGATGCCGGTTCCGTAGACGCCGGGCATCACGCAGATGTCGTCTGTGTCGCTCGCATACATGATCGCGCTCATGGCGATCTGCCTCACATTGCTGAGGCTGGCCGCCTGCTTGGCCGCCTGCTTTGCCTGGGCGAAGACCGGGAACAGAATCGCCGCGAGAATGGCGATAATCGCGATAACGACGAGGAGCTCGATGAGCGTAAAGGCGCCTGCAGAGCGGCGCGACAGGTTCTCTTTTCGAATTCTAAAAGGTTGGAGGAACATACAAAGACTCCGTCGAACGCGGGGCTCGACGGCAGACATTAAACAACGGGGGTCTGAAAACCAGAGCCCGTAACGAAATGGAATCGAGGAGAAGTACAACGAATCAGGCTCGGACGAGGTAGTTCTGTCGGAATATTTAGGGAGCTTAACCATGGACCAACGCGATCCAAAGGTTTTTGGGAGAAACGTGCGAGCCTTCCGGGCTCTGCGCGGATGGAGTATCCGCGACCTGGAGGCGCGTTCGGGGGTCTCGGCGAAGACGATCGTCAAGATCGAGCGCGGCGGGGGCTGTACGGTCCGCACCGAGCAAAAAATCGCCCTCGGCTTTGCCGCTTACGTTGGCCGCCTGTGGGACGTCAATTTGCTCAGCGACAAGCCGCAGCGCTTTATTTCGCGCGAGCAGGGGCGATGGTTCTTCTCCGACATCGAGGACGCGGAGCGCTACTATCGACGCCTGGTCAAGCCGAACAGCGATACCGAAAGGCTTCGCAGCGATCCCGACGAAATCCAGGACGAAGCCGAGCGACACCGGCTTGGACGCGCCGGGCTCGCAAGCGCCTTCGTCAAGACGATGGGCGGCGGCATCTCGGCGGGCTACTTCCAGTACAACGTCGGAGAGATCTTCGGCCGCGACGTCACGCCGCCCGATTCCCTGAAGTACACCTACCTGTGCATCTGCGCGCGCGGCGGAATCCGTTTCGGGATTCGTGACGAGGTCTTCGAGATGCACGAAGAGGACTCGATCGTTTTCCAGGGCGATTCGCCGTACTGGATGGAGCCCTTGGAACCGGTCGCTCCGTCCGAGCTTCCCCCGCTCGTGCAGTTTATCTGCCTGGGAATCCTCACCCTGCCTTCCGAGCGCGAATCGCGCTGACTCCGAAAAGTTTGAGGCAAAGATTCGGGAGTATCTTTCACTTCCGAGATAGAGGCCGTCCCGGACCTTCGCACTTCCGCGCCCTGTTTCGCGTCCATAGAGAAGGATCGAGGCTGCATCGCCTACAATCCCTTATAAGGCTTATGGACCCGAACAAAACCAGCATGTTGACCGCCGATCCGAACCGGACGCAGCTTGGCGCGCCCCCGACGATGGATCCGAACAAGACGATGCTCGGCACGGCGCCGACGTTGAATGCGACGGTGACGATCAAGCCGGTTCAATGTCCGGTCTGCAAGACCTTCAACCCGGCCGGGATGATGTTTTGCGTCGATTGCGGCCTGATCTTCGACCGCGCTCTGCCCGACGACGCCTTCGGCGCGCCTGCGGTCCAGTTGCCCAAGCTGGTCGAGCAGTCCGGGCGGGAGCATCCTATCCGGGCAGGCGTGAACGTCATCGGCCGCGAGGGAGACGTGATGCTCGTGGACGGCAAGGTCAGCCGCCGGCACGCGCAGATCACGAGTGAAAACGACGTGCTCGTGATCGAAGACCTCGGCTCGACGAACGGCACGAAGGTCGACGGCAACAAGGTCAACCCCGGCGACAAGGTGACCCTCAAGGGCGGCGAGAAGCTCTCCTTCGGCGGCGTCGAGCTCCAACTATCCCTGCCCGGCGCGAAGGGAGGCAACACGACCCAGGTCTTCGCCTCGAACAAGACGGCCGCGATCGCCTCCGCGCCGAAGGTCGAGGTGCCTCCGGCGAAGCTCGTCGGGGAAGGCAAGGAATTTCCGCTCAAGAAGGGTGCAAACAGCTTTGGGCGCAAGGCGGAGAACGACGTGCAGATCGCCGACCCCTACGTCAGCGGCAAGCACGGGATCATCGAGATCGCGACCGACGGCCTCTTCGTCACCGACATCGGCAGCACAAACGGAACGATGCTCAACGACGCCAAGCTCTCGCCGAACATGCGGACGGCGATCACGACGGAAGACGTAATCCGGCTGGGGAGTATGGAGTTCCGCATCGAGATCGATCCCGACCAGATCGGTTGAGCTAGGGCCGAGGCCCCAGTGCCCTCCATGCCTCAGCGGGTTAGATCTGCTTACCCGTTAAGGTCTTCACCACTGAGACACTGAGAACGCTGAGAAATTCTGGGCTCGCAACCTCTGCGGTCCCTCGAGGGCTTGGGTGCGCGGATTCCGCCCTCAGTTGCCCTCCGTGTCTCAGTGGTTGGATCCCCATGGCCTTTACCACTGAGGCACTGAGAACTCTGAGAGCAAATCACAGCACCAGCCGCTTGATTCCGTCCTTCAATTTGACGACGTTGAAGTTGATCAGCAACCCAACCCTCAGGCCGCTTAGCTTCATGTACGTCAGCAGTTGGGCCTCGTGAATGGGATGAAGGCTCTCGACCGCCTTTAGCTCGAGGATGACGAGTCCCTCCACAACGAAATCCAACTTGTAAGGCTCCTCCAGTTGGACCTCCTTGTACACGATCGGCAGCAACTGCTGCTGGCGAAATGCGAGGCCGGACTTCGCCAGCTCGTATCGAAGACAAGCCTGGTACGTCGACTCCAACAAGCCAGGACCCAGATGGCGGTGGACCTCGATTGCGGCCGCGATGATCTTGCTCGTGAGTGCGCTATGGGGGTTCTCGAGCTTGACGAATTGCTGCACAAATGAAATTCTAGCGGGTATCATCCGCGCTGCTATGACACAACGTCCCGCACCAACCGGCGGGCGCTAGCGACGATCGGGCAAGGAACGGTCGTCCTTGCGCCACCCACTCCTTCAGCCCGACGCTGCGCGTCGCGCTTTTCGTCGCAACTCCCAAACTACCCGGCGTTCCTTGCCGTCGGCCCCGCCTTGCGCGGGACGGCTATTACACAAGGAACAGAACAATCAAGCATCGAACTCCCCTTCATCTAAAGAAGGAAAATCAGAAGGAGCAGGATCTGAAGCTCTTGAAAGCGCTCGCGGCTGCCCGGAAGGCCGAGCGAGCCGCCGACCATGGTCCGACCAAGAGGCGGACCAACGACTTTCTCGCTCGATACGTGGCACTACGGCTGGATGGCCTTCGCGCGATCCGGCCGGAGGAAGAGTATCGAGCCCGAACCTATAATCGCGCCAGGCAGGTTTTGGGGCTGATCGACCATGTGTTCGTCCGCTATCGCGTGCCGCTGTTCCTCTATCGAAGCGTCTTGACGTTCGAAGGACTCGAACTCGTCTTTGGCGATACATTCGATGCACGGCAGCGCGAAGCGGGGCGTCCGAGCGAGTCGAGGTTCAGGGACTGGTTCCAGGTTGTCGCCCAAGGGTCGTCCTTTGCTCGAGTTTCGAGGCACGTCTTCACCAAGAAGGAGGCCCACTGGTTCCTCCAGGCGCCGGACTGCTTCCGGATCGACCAGAACATCTTGTGGGCGAAGGCCGCGGCGGCAGGCGTGCCCGGCGAAGGATGCGACTACCTGGTTCGGCGACTTGATCCTGAGTTCCTAAAGGAACTCGGCCATCGCTTGCCCGACCTGATCCGGTTCTGCACCGAAGAGTGGGCGGAAATGCATCCGAACGACCGGGGCGAGATCATGGACTTTATCCGGTTCGCTGTTTCGGAAGACTCGTCGTTTTCCCTGAAGGGGCGAACGTTCGGCTCTTTGAGAAAGCTCAGCGAGGGCTGGCATCGCACTCTGTACGGCGGCACGCTTGGCGTATACCGTTCGTGGCCCGTGTGGCTGCCGGCTTGGGAGCACCGAAAGAAGGGGGACCTGATACGGGCCTTCGAACTGACGAACAATCGCGCTCTGATCGAGGAAGGAAGAAAGCAGTTTCACTGCGTCTATGCCTACGCCTCGTCCTGCGTGCAGAACGTTAGCCGGATAGCTTCGATCCGATGGTACGACGCACCTGCCGACCTTATGGATCCCCTGGTCGAGCGGACCCGCTTGACGGTCGAGGTGGCCGTCGCTCAGCGCTCCGTGGTTCAGGTCCGGGGAAGGCAGAACCGCCGGCCCACCGACGAGGAAACCAAGATCATCCGCCAGTGGGCGGGAGATCACGGCCTGACGATATATCCCTACGCATGGTAGACACTGTCGAGAGGGGGCAGGAATTGTCCCCCTTCGATCCAAGTGAGCGTGGACCCGTCTACAATAACTGGGATAGAAGGTTGCGGCCGAAGATTCACCGACTTTGCCGCCGATTGGTCGAGTATTGCTCGCCTATCCTCACGTCAAATCTCTGTAGCCCATGGACGAAATCACCGCCGAATATTCCACCGATCAGATCGCGCCCGCCGCCGAGCTTCGCTTCCGGCCAAAAGTGACCATCGGATGTAAGACGGACCTGGGCCGGGTCCGCGAGAATAACGAAGACAAGTTCGAATACTATCTGCCGGAAGACGACGCCACCGTCGCCAGCCGGGGCCTGCTCTTTCTGGTTTGCGACGGCATGGGTGGGCACGCCGCTGGGCAGATCGCGAGCGAGCTGACTGCCAAGACCTTCATCGACGTTTATCTGCATCATCCCGCCAGCGATCCGAGCGTGGCGATGGCGGCCGGGGTCGCGGCGGCGAACCGCTTCGTATGCGACGTCGGCCGGGCCGTTCCCGCCCGGCGCGGCATGGGCACCACCCTGAGCGGGCTGATCCTCCTCCAGGACAAGGCGTACACCGTCCAGGTCGGCGATTCCCGCATCTACCGGCTCCGGCAGGGCGAGCTTCTGCTGATGACCCACGATCACACCTGGGTCGACGAGCAAATCCGGGCAGGCGTCCTCACTCCGGAAGAGGCGGAGAA
This sequence comes from Fimbriimonadaceae bacterium, assembly GCA_035545155.1. GTDB lineage: Bacteria > Armatimonadota > Fimbriimonadia > Fimbriimonadales > Fimbriimonadaceae > JAEVZK01. The sequence continues at coordinate 7,541 of DASZYX010000013.1, forward strand.
CCATCCGTACAAGCATGTTCTCACCCGAGCCGTGGGGACGGAAGGCGAGGTCGTTCCCGATATCGAGCTTCACGACCTCAAGCCGGGCGACCTGTACGTGCTCTGCTCGGATGGAGTCATGAACCACGTGAGCGACGAGCGGATCGGCCAGATCATGACCGAGGGCGCCCCCTCGGAGATCGCGTGGAAGCTGGTCGGCGAGGCGCTGGTCGGCGGCGGAAGCGACAACACGACCGTCATGGCGGTTCGCGTCGATGAGATCGCCGAAACCGGTTAGTTACAGCCTTCGGCTTCCCGGTTCGAGAGATGCGAAGGAGCGCCCTTTCACGCCGCGATTAGTTGTAGATATCTTTCCGGCAGGAGAACATCGGCCGCTTCAACTGGCCGTAGGCCATCCGCTTCGCGTGGCCGTCGACCCAGATCGTGTTCGTCCCGCCCCGATGCAAGAGGTTGAAGTGGTCCAGCAGGTCCTGGTTGTTCGGGGGCGACTGGAACCAATCGTATCGTTGCAGGAAGTTGCAGAACGGCACGGAAGCCAGGTGCTCCCACGCGATGACGGTGTCCGAAGGCTCCTCGACTTCCGACGAATTCGCGGTCGTAAAGCCGAAGATGCTCGGGTTGGAGGTGTCGACGCTCTTGCTCGCCGGGCCGTACTCGTTGCCTCGCGCATTCGGATTCTCGTTGTAGTAGTCGGAGGGATACTCCTCGTACCAACCGTTGATGGCGATCGCCATCTGGTATTCGGAGGGCATCATCGGGCAGCGTTTGACCTGGTCATTCTTCAGGTAGGGATCGATGAGGCCGGGGCGCTCGGGATGCGTCGCCGGCTGGTAAACGACGCCGCAGAAGCCTTGGACGCAAGGCGCGTTATTGTTGTCGTAGCCGATCCACATCTGCTGAGGCGCGAAGCCGGGCAGAACTTCGGGGCGGGCCGCGGGAAACCACTGGTCGTCGTAGTCCGACAAGTAGAGCATCGCCGCTATGCCGATCTGCTTCATATTGCTGAGGCAGACGACCTGCTTCGCGGAGGCCTTGGCTTGGCTGAAGACCGGGAAAAGGATGGCCGCGAGAATCGCGATGATCGCGATCACCACCAGCAGTTCGATGAGGGTAAAGGCTTTTCTCATTCGCTGACTTCCGAGTTCATGGTAATTCAAGGTTCGCCGGCGTCGATTGACGTCGATTGAATATTCTTGACCCGGTCTCTGTACGTCCGAGAGGGCGAATCCGGCACAATGAATGGCGTGATCTGGCTCCAGGGAAGTCTGTCCTTTCTCGTATGGATCGGCTACGGCGTGATCCAGAACCGGCGATCGCATCGAATCCGCGAAGACGTCGGGCGAATGCCGCGCGCACAACGCGGCGCCCTCGGCGCAGCTTTGTTCGTAGTAGGAGCTATGGTGCTGATCGGCGGACTCGCCATCATTCAGCAGAATGGCGGATTCACCGACACGGGCATGGCGTATTGGGCGTGGGCAGTGGTCAGCGTCCTCGGTCTTGCCTTCGTTCACGCTCAGACGATGGGGATGGCGATGCTCGTCAGTCTCGTCCAGGAGAACGTAACGAACCTTCCTCAGTCCGCGTCCATGAATAGAACGACAAGGGATCGAACCCAACCATGAAGCATATCTTTATTTGCCTTGGCATCATTTTTGGCCTCTTCCACTTCGGCCATGCCCAAACAGCCGACCAGGGCAAGCGCAGCGACGAGATCGTCATGCGGATTCGCCAGATCGATCTCTTGAATCAGATCGTCCCGCTGGCCCTCAAGAAGGAGCAGATCAACGCGCTTCTCCCAGCGATCGAGCGCGCGCGTGCAAGAGTCACGCAGGAGGAGAAGGAAGAAGCGGGCATTCTCCAGAAGCTCGACGGCAAACTGACCGCCGCAATTAAGAAGTCGATCGAAGAGAATACGCCTCCTCCGAAAGACCTATCGTTGGAGATCGCCAAGACGACTCAGGACATGAGCGACAAGCGGGCCCTTATCGTCGACGAGAACACGGAAGCCGTACTCAAGGTCTTCAACGATACGTTGGATGCGGGCCAGAAGAAGGTCGCCGCGAACTCCTTCGCCGCCTCTTTCATCAACCCGAACGTAAAGCCGGACGAGATCAAGGAATCGGAAAAGATCAACTTCTTCATTCGCGAGATTCTTCTCGACCCGCAGGCCTACGACATCCTCATCCAGCTCGCGAAGCACGTCTCCTAAGAGCCGATCTCTTCGTTCATCTGCGCGACCAGGTCGCGCTGCTTCTGTCTGAATTCCTCTAGCTTTCCGGCGAGGCCGTCGTCGAAGGTAGCGAGAATCCGAGCGGCGAGCAGGCCCGCGTTCCGGGCGTTTCCGATCGCAACCGTCGCGACCGGGATCCCGGCCGGCATCTGCACGATCGAGTACAGGGAGTCCACGCCCTTCAAAGCCTTGGATTCGACTGGCACGCCGACGACGGGCAGCGTCGTCAGGGAGGCCACCATTCCGGGCAGATGGGCAGCTCCACCTGCTCCTGCGATGATCACGCGTAGCCCTCGCTCCCGGGCGGTCTTGGCGTACTCGAACATCTTTTCCGGCGTCCGGTGGGCGCTCACGACTTGAAGCTCGTAGGGGATTCCGAACTCGGCGAGGGTGTCGGCGGCGGGACGCATCGTTTCTAAATCGCTCTTGCTGCCCATGATGATCCCGACCAATGCACTCGCCATGGGGCGATCTTACACCCTCCGCGCAGCAAATCGCCCCGCCGAGGGAGGTAGCCAGGGGCGGGGCGATACGCCGTTCTCCGTTATTTGGATTTGCGGCGATACTTGAGGGCGACGAGCGCGCTGGCCATCACCAGGAGCGTCGCCGGCTCCGGAACCGGATTGTTTCCTTTCGTGCCGATAATGATCGAACCCGCACCGCCGAGCGCCATGAGGAAGGCCGGGACCACGAAGCCCTGGTTGCTCGTGCCGGTGCTGATCTGGCTCGGCATCTCCGGCGCCAAAGCGACCGGCGAGGTTGGCGTCACCACCGCGCTGCGAGCAATGACCTCTTCCATCGCATCCGGGGGAGAGGCAGCAACGTCGTGAAGCGTGTTGGAGGCCGGGCCGATCGAGGGCGTCACCGACGTCTGCAACGCGTTGCTGCCGGCCACCATCGCGTTCCCGCAGCTTGCCTTCAGAATCGGCTGACCCTTATCGTCGGCGAAAACCAGCGTCCCCGCCTTCAGCCGCTGGGGATGGGACTTGATCACACCTTGATCGTCCACAGAATAGATCACATAAACGCCCTCTGAATTCAACTTCGCAAGATGAAGGGCCCCGAAATAACTGACTAATTCATCCTTGGACTTGCCGAAATGGCGTTCATATCGGTCGGCAACGTCCGAATCCGTCTCAACCTCATGAACGAGCTGAGTGACCGAGTCGGCCTTTTTCGCGAGGAACGCGTTCGGCTCCGCTCGCTTGTCCGACGCCAAGGCTGTACAAGCGATCAAGAGGGCCAGCGCAACGACAAGCCACCGGTTTACAAGATTCTCCTTCATAACGTTCACACCCCCCCGCGGGGATTTCACTCTCCAAATAAAAAAGTCGCGTCGAGCCACTGCGCTTGACTAAGATGTCTGACTCTAGATTGGTCCCAAAAAAGAGGTTTTAGGTGCCAGTATTTTGGAATTACCAGTAAATTTACCTGTCACAAACCGGTCATTCATGAAAAATGAATGACGAGCGAAAATGGCTTCCTCGCTCTCATACTAGGAAGCATGGCTCGGGCTGTCGTCGCCGAAGCGGAATCACTCCTCGATCAAGAAATCAGAGTTTTGGACAAGGGATTCGTGCGCCTTGTCGATTATATGGGCGGTGACGAGCGCATCGTCCAGGCCGCGCGGGTGAGCTACGGCGCCGGCACGAAGACGGTCCGCGAAGATCGGGGGCTGATCAATTATCTGATGAAGAACTGGCACACCAGCCCGTTCGAACAGGTCCAGCTCACGTTCCATACGAAAATGCCGATCTTCGTGGCGCGGCAGTGGGTTCGGCATCGCACCGCGCGTCTCAACGAAATATCCGGCCGCTACTCGATCATGCGGGACGAGTTCTATTTGCCCAGCCCCGAAGACGTATGCGTCCAAAGCGAAAACAACAAGCAGGGGAGCGGCGACGCCCTGCCCTTCGATACGGCGATGGAAGTCATTCGCCAATTCGAAGAGGATCAGAGGCTCCTCTATGCTCGCTACGAGAAGCTGCTCGACAAGCAGGTCGCTCGCGAGCTGGCGCGGATCAATCTGCCTTTGTCCCTGTACACCGAGTGGTATTGGCAGATCGATCTCCACAACCTTTTCCACTTCATCGAGCTTCGAGCGGATGCCCATGCCCAGAAGCAAATCCGCGTCTTCGCGGAGGCCTTGGCCACCTGCGCCAAGGCCGTGGCGCCCATGGCTTACGAAGCGTTCGAGGAGCATCGGCTTCATTCCGTTTCCCTTAGCCGATCCGAGTGCATCGAGTTGGCCCGGATGCTGGACGGAAAAACGGGCGAGCTTAAGGGTCGCCCGTTGCAGGCGTTTCAGGCGAAGGTCGCTCGCATGCGGCTATACGAACCGGTGGAACAGCCGGAGGAATTCAAGCCCCAGATCCTGGGATAGGTGGTCGCGGAGATGCCAAAGTAAAGCTTGAAACCGAGCGCCTCAGCGTTCTCAGTGTCTCAGTGGTAGGAAGTCCCCGTATTGGAAAGCGATCTAACCACTGAGGCACGGAGAGGAAAGAGGGAATGCGGGCGGCCTGGATATCGTGATCGGAGGCCGCGGATGGAAGATTGCCAGACCACAAATGCTCATACCGATGAGAATGCGCGTTGCCGACGTGGCGATCGACCCCCGATCCGGGGGGAGCGAGGCGATTTATAGCTACCGTGCCACCGGCGATTTGGCGCCGGGTGACGCCTGCTTCGTTCCGCTTGGCGGGCGTTCCACCCTCGGTTTCGTAACTGCGGTCTACGAGGCGACCGAGGAGGAGCTCGGCTTTTCCTTCGAGAACCTCAAGGAAGTCGAGGAGCGTATCGACAATCTGTCGCTGCCGCCGCAGCTCGTCGATCTCGCCAAGTTCGTCTCCGACGAATATCTCGCGCTGCTCGCCGTCTCGCTCTCGGCGGCGACCCCGCCCGGCATTCGGGAGCGGATCGTCGAGGCATGGTCGCTGCTTGCCGACTTGCCTGAAAAATCCCTCTTCGCACCGGGACCGGTTGGAGAGGGCAACGTTTACAGCGGACCGCTGACGCCGGCGCAGCGCGAGGTCTTGCGGACGCTCCGCGATGCGGGGGGATCGATCCGGGAGACCCCCTCGAAGAAGCTGCCGGCCGCGACGAGGAAAGCCCTGAAGCTCCTCGCCGGCAAGGGCTTGGTTCGGCAATCGCTCCAAATCGCCCCGTTCTCCGAGCGGCGGAAGGCGACCGGGCTCCTGAGGCTCAGCAGCGACGCGAGCAAAGTCGACCGGTTCCTGGCCGACGAGGGCAAGAAGAAGCCGGCCCAGGCCCTCACGTTGATGCGTCTCCAGCTCGCCGACGAAGGCGCGGCCCTGGCGCCGGGCGAGATCAAGGCGATGGCGGGAGTCACTGACTCAACGATCAAGGCTCTCGTCGACGCAGGCCTGCTGGAGCGAGCCGAGGCCGGCGTCAAGAGCATGGCGAAGCCGCCAAACCCAAACCGCTTTCAGCAGCTTGCCATCGACGCCATCGTGGACTCGATCCATCATGGAGCGCATCGCGCCTTCCTCCTGTTCGGCGTGACGGGGAGCGGGAAGACCGAGGTCTACATGCGCGCCGCGGGCGAGGCCCTGAAGCAGGGCCGGCAGGTCCTATACGTCGTCCCCGAGATCGCGCTGGCCGCTCAAGCCATCGCTCAGTTGCGCGAACGCTTCGGGCAGTCGGTCGCGGTCCTGCACAGCAACCTCGCGCCAAGCGAGCGGCTTCAAAACTGGATCGCCGTGCGCGGCGGCGAAGCCTCAGTCGTCCTCGGCGCGCGCTCGGCCCTGTTCGCCCCGCTCGACAATATCGGGCTCATCGTCCTCGACGAAGAGCATGAGGCCAGCTACAAGCAGGAATCGGCCCCTCGCTACCATGCGAAGCAGCTTGCCCTGTTCCTCGGGGAACGGCACCGTTGTCCGGTGGTCCTCGGCTCGGCGACTCCGAGCATCGAGAGCTTCCAGGAAGCCGAAAAGGAAAAGCTGACGCTCCTTTCCCTCCCGCAGCGCGCCGCGACCGCCCAATTGCCCAAGGTCTATATCAACGACTTGACGGCCGGCTTTCGGAGCGGACATCCGGCCGTCCTTTCGCCCGAGCTCCACGAAAAGATGTCCGAGAGGCTCGCGCGAGGCGAGCAAACGATCCTGTTTCTAAACCGGCGCGCCTACGCGCCGTTCGTCATCTGCCGCGATTGCGGCTATCAGATGACGTGCCCGAACTGCGCGGTTTCGCTGTCCTATCACCGGCGCGATTCGAAGCTGCGCTGCCATCATTGCGGATTCAACATCCGGCCGCGGGAGACATGTCCGAAGTGCGGCGGCTCGCGCCTCAACCCGTTCGGGGTCGGCACGGAAAAAGTCGAGGAAAACGTCGCCCAGCTCTTCCCCCACGCGCGGGTGGCCCGCCTGGACCGGGACGTGGCGCGGCGAAAGGGCGCTCTGGAGGAGATTCTCGCGGCCTTCCGCAGCGGCGATATCCACATCCTCGTCGGCACCCAGATTGTCGCGAAGGGCCTCGATTTTCCGAACGTCACCCTCGTCGGCGTGATCGCGGCGGATATTTCGCTCAACCTGCCCGACTTCCGGGCCTCGGAGCGGACCTTCCAGCTTCTCTCCCAAGTCGCAGGGCGGGCAGGGCGGGGATATGCGCCAGGCGAGGTGATCATCCAGACCTTCAATCCGCAAAACATCGCCGTTCTCGCCGCCGAGACCCACGACTACCTCGGATTTTTCGAAGCGTTACGGCAGGAGCGGGAAACTGCCGGCTACCCGCCCTACCGCCGCCTCGTGAACATCGTCCTGAGCGGAGAGAATCGGGAAAACGTCGTCCGAGCCGGCGAGGAAATCGCGCGGAGTCTTAAGGCAATGCCGGTTCCCGAAAAGGAAATCCTCGGCCCAGTCGATTGCCCGATGGAAAGATTGCAGAATCGCTGGCGACGGCACCTGCTCCTGAAATTGCGCCCGGACGCGCCGGTCTCCGAGGTCGGTTTGACGCTCGCCAACTTTCGCGCGAAAGGCGTCCAGCTTGTGATCGACGTCGATCCTTACAGTCTGATGTAGCTTCATACTTCTAGATATGATTCCCACCGCCGACGCCGACGCCTTTCTTGCCGATCTCAAGGCTTCCGAACTTCGCGGCGCGCCGCTTCGCAGCCTGGCAATGAAAGTGCTGAGCACCCTCCCCGGCTACGACTGGTGCGGGGTTTATCGCCTCGAAGGCAATACGCTCATGCTGGATGAATACGTTGGCGAAGACACGGAGCATCAGCGCATCGCGGTAGGGGTCGGCGTGTGCGGGACGGCCGTCGCCGAGCAGCGGAACCAGGTGGTCGAGGATGTCCGCGAGCTGGCCAATTATCTTTCCTGCTCCCTCCTCACGCGCTCGGAAATCGTGGTTTTGATCCGGCTTGGCAGCGATATCCTCGGTCAGATCGACATCGACGGCCATCGGGTGGGCGCATTCGACAAGAGCGACGAAACCTTCCTCGAGGGCGTCGCAGCCATTCTTGCGGAGCGGTGGTCATGACCGCCCAGGACGTCATCGCGGCCAAACGAGATGGACTGAAGCACACGAAGGCCGAGTTGGAATTTTGGGCGCAAGGCGTCGCCAACCACGAGATTCCCGACTATCAAATCGCGGCCTGGCTGATGGCGGCCTATCTGCATCCGCTCGACGCCGATGAGACGGCCTGGCTCACGGTGGCGATGGCGCATAGCGGCAAGCGGCTCGACCTCACCGGCCTGCCCAAACCCTGGGTCGACAAGCACAGTACGGGCGGGGTCGGCGACAAGACGTCGATCGTTCTCCTCCCCTTACTGGCGGCTTGCGGATTGACTCTCATCAAGATGAGCGGGCGCGGGCTGGGAATTACCGGCGGAACCGTCGACAAGCTGCTGAGCGTGCCCGGATTCCGAATGGACCTTTCGACGGAGGAGCTGAAGGCCCAGGCCGCGCGGATCGGCGTCGCGATCACCGGCCAGACCCCCGATCTCGCCCCTGCCGACAAGGTGCTGTACGCGCTTCGCGACGCGACCGGGACCGTGGCCTCCATCCCCTTGATCGTCTCCAGCATCCTCAGCAAGAAGATCGCGGGCGGGGCTGAAACGGTCGTGCTCGACGTCAAGGCGGGTTCGGGAGCCTTCATGAAGACGGTGGACGAGGCTCGGCGCCTTGCCTCGGCGCTGACGGATACCGCCCGGCTCGCCGGCCTTCATACGCGCCTTGCGATCACGGACATGAGCCAGCCGCTCGGCCGGACGGTGGGAAACGCCTTGGAGGTCGAGGAGGCCGGCGCGGTTCTGACCGGCAACGAGCCGTCCCGCTTCTCAAACCTCTGCATCGAACTGGCCGGGCTGACTCTCGCCGCCTGCGGAGTCGCGCCGGATATCGAGGCGGGCAAGGACAAGGCGCGGCAAGTCCTCTACGGAGGATTTGCGCTCCAGAAGGCGGAGGAATGGTTCGAAGCCCAGGGCGCCGATCCCTCCGTCCTCGTTCGCCCCGAGAGACTGCCGCAAGCCCCGGCTCGCCGGCGAGTCGAGGCGGACGTCGACGGCTGGATTGCGGAGATTCGAGCCGACGAAGTCGGCCGCACCGTCATCGCGCTCGGCGGCGGCCGGGAAGAGAAAGAGGATTCGATCGATCCGGCGGTCGGAGTCGAGGTTCACCTCGAGGTGGGGCGCGAGGTGAAAAAAGGGCAACCGGTTTTCACGGTGCATGCCCGCGACGAGGCTTCCGCGGACGCGGCGGCCCAGTCGTTGCGAGATGCCTTGCGGATTGGCGGCGAGGCGGTTCAACCGGTTTGGCCCGTGATCGAAGTACTGTAAGACGGCTTGGCCCCGGGTTTTGACCGGGGCAGGCATGATTCGATCCTGCCTTAGATCGCTTCGGAGCCTTCTGGCGACTTACTTCTTCTTCGGGGCCGTCTTGACGACCTTGTGAGCGCCACAAGCCGCGCAGCAGTAGTACGTCTTCTTCTTGATCTTGACGGCGACGGAGTGCATCTTGTCCTTCTTGGTGGACAGCTCCATCTTGCACTTGGGGCAATGCGGATTGCCGCCGGCGAGCGCGAAGGGGACTACAGAACTAACGACGGAGAGAATTGCGAGAGCACGAAGAGCGTTCTTCAAGATGAATACCTCCAGCGATACACTCTCATTCTAGCATTGCTAACAGGACTCTCTGGAACCATCTTTGGATTCGGTGTTCGGACGCGAGCGAACGATCGATGGAAGTTTCAGATCAGCGGAGGCGCGCCTGTCGCTTCGCGACATGGCGGCCACCTCCGAGAACTAGCGAAACCGTGTTCGGTGTTGGGTGTTCGGACGGGAGCGAAGAGGCTTCCCGAGATGAGAGATTCCGATCAGACAAGCACTTCGCTGCGACGCTCGGCGACCCGCCGCTCCGAATGATCGAGAATTTTCTTGCGGAATCGAAGCTGCTTCGGCGTGACTTCGAGCAGCTCGTCGTCGCGCAGCCAGGAGAGCGCCTGTTCCAGCGAAAACTCTTTGTACGGATCGAGGGTCATCGTGGATTCGGAGGTCGCGGAGCGGATGTTGGTCGCGTGCTTCTCCTTGGTCGCATTGACGATCATGTCTTCGTCCCGCGAGCAAGCCCCGACGATCATGCCTCCGTAGACCTCGGTCCCGACCGGATAGAAGAGCGTTCCCCGCTCCTGCACATCCTCGTAGGCGTAGCGGGTCAGCTTGCCGGGGTCTTTGCAGATGAGGGAGCCCTGGGTCCGGCCGGTGATCTCGCCCTTGTACGGCTTGTAGCCGTCGAAGATCGAGGAGATGAGGCCGAGTCCGCGCGTCATCGTGAGGAAGTTGGAGCGAAAGCCGATCAGACCGCGCGTCGGGATCGAGTATTCGAGCGTCGTCGTGCCGTTGTCGGCCTTGCGCATATCGAGGAGGTCGCCTTTCCGACGGCTCATGTCCTCCATGACCGTTCCGACGGCTTCCTCCGGCATCTCCAAGAGAGCGATCTCGAAGGGTTCGAGGATCCCACTCCTCGTTTTCTCGGCCGCGGCCGCTTGGTCGCCCCCCGCGCCTTCGGAAAATGAGGAGGGGGGTAGGGGGGTGGAGGTTTCGGCCCGCTTGAAAATGACCTGCGGGCGGGAAATCTGCATCTCGTAGCCTTCGCGTCGCATCGTCTCGACGAGGATTGCAAGCTGCAGCTCGCCACGCGCCTGAACCTTGACCGTATCCGGCGGCGTCTCCGGATCGATCTTGACGCTGACGGAAACCGCCTCTTCCTTCTCCACTCGCTCTCGGATCTTGTGGATCGTGAGGAACCTGCCTCCATCCTTGCCGGCAAGCGGCGAGTTGTTCGCATAGAAGTTCATCGAAAGGGTCGAGGGCTCGACTTTGATCGCAGGAAGCGGAGCCGTCGTATCGACGTGGGCGATCGTGTCGGAGATCAGGACGTTGTCGAGGCCAGCCATCATCACGATCTCGCCCGGCCCGACCTCCGGAACCTCCTTCATCTGGATGCCCTCGTAAGTCCATAGCTTCGTCACGTTGAAGCCGACCTTCTTGTCGCTCCCATCGCGAAGCTGCTCGACCCGGTCGCCGACCTTGATCGTTCCGCGAAGAATCTTGCCGCCGAACATCCGGCCGAGATAGTCGCTGTAGTCGAGGTTGTTGACCTGGAGGAGGAACGGACCCTCGATATCCGACTTGGGAGGCGGCACCGCGTTCACGATCATCTCGAACAGCTCGCGCATGTCCTTCTCTCCGCCATCGGGGGAAACGCGCGCGTAGCCGCCTGCGCCACTTCCGTAGAGATGGGGGAAGAAAAGGTCCTCCTCGTCCGCGCCGAGGTCGATGAAGAGGTCGATCGTCTTGTCGTAGGCGTGGAGCGGGTGGGCGTTCTCCCGGTCGATCTTGTTGATGAAGACGATCGGCTTCAGCTTGTTCTCGAAGGCTTTCTTCAGAACGAAGCGCGTCTGCGGCATCGGCCCCTCGTTCGCGTCCACGACGAGAAGCACGCCGTCCACCATGGACAGCACGCGCTCGACCTCGCCGCCGAAGTCGGCGTGGCCAGGCGTATCGACGATGTTGATCTTGTAATCTTTGTAGCGGACGCTCGCGACCTTGGAGAGGATCGTGATGCCCTTCTCTCGCTCCAAGTCGTTGGAATCCATGACCCTTTCCGCCATGTGCTGGTTTTCGCGGAAGATCCCGGCCTGCTTGAAGATCGCATCGACCAGGGTCGTCTTTCCGTGGTCGACATGCGCAATGATGCCGACGTTGCGGATGTGGGAGGGCATAGACGTAAGTTTACCGTTCGCCGTCAAGAGGGCCTGCGCCTACAGCCCAAGTTAGCCAACTTCCAACGGGTCTTCGAAAGAGATTTCGACCGTTCTTTCGGGAACGGCTACGGCCGCCGCCAAATCCTTCACCCGGTCCCAAAGGACGGGGCAGACCGAACGGTCGATGTGGGCCAGGATGAGATGCGATTGGCGGATATAGCTGTTCAGGGCTTCGCCGCTGCGGGTCAGCAGAGCCGCGCGCAAATTCGAAGCTCGGTCGGCCAGCTTGACGATCTTCGCCTCGTCGCTCATCCGGTCGATCTCGTCGAGCATGGTCTGCGTCCGGATTTGCCAAATCTCTTCAGGCGAAAGGCCCGTTCTGTCCGGCTCCTCCCGCGTGAGCTCTTTGACGATACGCGCAACCCGCGTCCCAAACTCGGCGGCGACGTCCTCGACCGTGAGATCGGTTTCCTCGACGACGTCGTGAAGGAGGGCGGCGGCGAGAAGCTCCTCGTCGGTGACGCCGCCATCGTAGCGGACGAGGTTGAGGACGTCGACGGGATGAGTCGCATAGGGCAACGGGAACTCTCCGTCCCGATCCTGCTTCTTATGCGCCTTGACGGCACGCTTCAGCGCCCGATGAACAAGCGGCAACCCGACCTTGGCCATGTCTTCATGGTAGCAGCGGATAACGCCTTCGCCGGTACCAGATTTCGAGGCGTCCCCTTGCCTCCTCCCGGCACCCTTCGGCTTCGCTCAGGGCAGGCTCATCCGGGAAGAGGAGGGGGATAAAGGAGGTAGAGGTTCCGGGAACCCGTAGTTGGGATCCGATCGTAGGTTCCCGGAACCTCCATCCCCACCCGTTCGACTCCGCTCCGCTTCGCTCAGGGAATAACCCTTGCCTCCTCCCGGCACAAACCATCCGGCAGGAGGAAGGGGCTTTTCTCTCCCCCTCCTCTTGCGCCGATGATTGTGCGGCGGAGGAGGAGGGGGATAAAGGGGGTGGAGGTTCCGGAAACTCGCAGTTGGGACTCGATTGTAGGTTCCCGGAACCTCCATCCCCAACCCCTTGCCTCCTCCCGGCACAAACCATCCGGGAAGAGGAAGGGGCTTTCATTCCGCTCCATGTGATTCGGCGATGTGAGCCCGTTTAACGCGGATACCGATTGTTAAGCTTTGGCAAAACTTCGCCTCGGCTCACTCATACTGAGAGGAATGGGGAGAGTCCTCTCCACAGTCGACATTGGCAGCAATACCGTCCATCTCCTCGTCGCCGAAGCCGACGATGGGAGCATTCATCGTCTCTCCGACGAAAACGAGTGGCTTAACCTCGGCGAGGTCGTCGCGAAAGAAGGCGAGATTCCCCTTCCTCTTCAGGACGCCCTGATCGACGTCCTCGAACGATATCGCGTACTCTCCAAGTCCGATAAGGCGGAACGCATGTACATCTTCGGAACCGAGGCGATGCGGGTCGCCCGGAACTCCAAGAAGGTGATGAAACGGGTGCGTCTGGAGATCGGCGTCGAAGTCGATCTCGTCAGCGGCCAGAGGGAGGCGGAGCTTGGCCTGGCCGGAGTCCTCGTCGACAGCGACGGGGCCGAGGAGATGATCGTAGCGGAGGTCGGCGGGGGAAGCGCGCAAGTGGCCTATTCGGTCGGCGGCGAGCTGAGGGAGGATACGTCGCTGCCTCTCGGCACGGGAAGGCTGATGGCGCAATACGGACTTACCTATCCATGCCGAGAAAAGAAGGTGAGCGAGCTGACGGCGGGGATTCGAAAGGAGCTGACGAAAGCGGTGATTCATCGGGAAGTCGAGCAGATAACGGCTAGCGGCGGAGTGGCGCGCGGTCTTTGGCGCGTCCTCCATCCCGACGGCAACCGCGAAATCGCAACCACGGAGCTTGAGTACATCGTCTGGGCGACCCAGCGCCTCACCATCGACCAGATCGGCGCCCGGTTCCAGGTGAAGCCGAGACGGGCCGCGACCCTCTTGCCCGGTGCGATCATCTTTCGGGAGTTGCTGCGCCGCTACGACAAGGACCAGATGCTCGTCAGCCGCTTCGGGGTCCGAGAGGGCGCCATCCTGCAAATGGCGTCGGGGAGGATCAAGGGATGTCCTCTCTGAAGCGCGCGCCGAAAGCGAGGAAATGGCTCCGGTCGGACCGGTTCGTCAACCGGGAATACAGTTGGCTCCAGTTCAACAGCCGCGTGCTCGAAGAAGCGGCCCGCCCGGACTATCCGCTGCTCGAACGTCTGAAGTTCCTCGCGATTTTCGAGTCCAACCTCGACGAGTTCTACATGGTCCGGGTTTCGGGCCTGATGGAGCAACAGGAGAGCAATCTTTACGAAATGTCGCCGGACGGGCTCGGCCCTTCCGAACAGCTCAGCCTCATCGGTCGGACGGTGCCGCAGATGCGACGCCACGCCTCCGCGATCCTCCATGAAGATCTATTGCCCGCACTCCGCAGCCACGGCGTCGAAATCCTCAGCTATGCCGAGATAAGCGACAAGCGGAAGCGAGAGATGGACGCCCATTTCCGCAAGAACATCTTTCCCCTCTGCACGCCGCTCGTCCTGCACCCATCCTCGTCGATCCCGTTCATCTCCAACCGGAGTCTGAATATCGCGGTGCAGCTCGTCGACGAGCAGGACAACCAAAAGCTGGCACGCGTCAAGGTGCCGACCGTCCTTCCCCGGCTCATCCGGCTCGGGGCGCGCGGCCATAGCTACGTCCTCACCGAGGACGTCATCCGCAACAACCTGGGCGCGCTCTTCCCCGGCGTCGATATCGTCAGCAGCCACATGTTCCGCGTCATCCGCGACGCGGACGTGGAAATCCGGGAGCTCGAGGCGGACGACCTCTTAGAAATCGTAGAGCTGACGATCAAGCGGCGAAGATTCGGCGATCCGGTCATGCTCGAAGTCAGCTCCGATACGCCCCTCGGCGTCCGCGAACAGCTCTTGAGCATGCTGGACCTCGGATCGGAAGACGTGATCGAGGAAACCGGCCTTATCGGGCTGGAGGCTCTTTGGGAACTGGCGTCGATCGACAAGCCCGAGCTGCGATTCCCCCGCCACCAGCCCTATCTGGCGGAAACGCTCTCGAACCCCCGCCTCATCTTCGAAACGCTGGAATCCACCGATATCCTGGTTCAGCATCCGTTCGACAGCTTCTGGCCGGTCGAGCACTTCGTGCGTTCCGCCGCCATCGATCCGGACGTGATCGGGATCAAGATGACCCTCTACCGGGTCGGGACACCCTCGCCGATCGTCGAATCCCTCCTCGCGGCTGCCGAGGCCGGCAAGCAGGTTGCCGTCATGGTCGAGCTCAAGGCCCGGTTCGACGAGAGCAACAACCTGGTCTGGGCCCGGGCTCTGGAGCGAGCGGGCGTCCACGTCACCTATGGCTTCGCCGACCTGAAGACCCACTGCAAGCTGTGCCTCATCGTCCGGAAGAGCCCGAGCGGGATCGTGACCTACGCCCACATCGGCACCGGCAACTACAACCCGACGACGGCCCTGATCTACACCGACCTCGGCCTCTTCACCGCCGACGAGGAGATCACTCAGGACGTGGCCGAGCTCTTTAACGTGCTCACCGGATTCAGCCGTCAGCGCGAGTACCGAAAGCTCGTCGTGGCGCCCGCCGGCTTGCGCGATTCGATAATCCAGCGGATCCGGCGCGAGGCGCGGCATCCGAAGGGGCGGATCATTCTCAAGCTCAACTCGCTCGTCGACCCCGACGTGATCAATGCCCTTTACGAAGCCAGCGAGGCGGGGGTCGAGATCGACCTGATCATCCGCGGGATCTGCACCCTCCGGCCCGGCATCGAGGAGCTGAGCAAGAATATCCGAGTCGTCTCGATCGTCGGCCGGTTCCTGGAGCACAGCCGGGTGCTCTACTTCGAGAACGGCGGACACCCCGAGGTTCTGATCGGCAGCGCGGACATGATGCGGCGCAATCTCGACCGCCGGATCGAGGTGCTCGTTCCGGTGACGCGTCCTCACCTCATCGCCCACCTGCGCGATCAGGTCCTCGCGAAGTACCTCGCCGACGACAAGAACGCCTGGGACATGCAGCCGGACGGCTCGTACGTCCGTCGCACGCCCGGTGTCAAACCGCTCTCGGCGCAGGAATATCTCATCGAGCACCCGACGACGAAGCTCTTATATCCGAACGAATCGGAGAGTTGAGTGGGTCTGCCTCCCGCTATCGGGATCGGCGACAAGGAAGGCATCGACGGCCTATTCAGCAAGCTGTCAGCCGTCGCCCATCACCGCATACAGCATAACGCTCGTCGCGACCGCGAGGTTCAGGGAATCGACTCTGGCGGTCATCGGCAGGCTGACGACCTGATCGCACAGGGCGATCTGCCGGTCCCGCAGGCCGCTCCGCTCGCTGCCCATCATGAGCACGAGCGGAGTCCGATAGGCCGGCTCGCGATAGTCGAGCCGGGCAGCCGGCGAGGTTCCGACGAACCGCACGTCGCGGCGGCTCTTCCAGCCGGCGAGCGCCTTCGCGCTCGTGCGGATCAGGCGGGTGGCGAAAACTGCGCCCATGCTGGCCCGGATCGATGCCGGATCGTAGGGATCGGCCTCGCCGCCGACGAGCATGACGCCTCTCGCGCCGACCGCGGCGCAGGTTCTCAGAATCGTGCCGAGATTGCCCGGCGTGCGAGCCCCGTCGAGGGCGACCCACACGTCGCCGGGGCGAGCCTCCTCGTCGATGAGGCGGCTCCAGCGCTGCTCGCACACCACGCCGACGCCATCGGGTTCGGTCCGCCGAGTCAGTAGAGCGAACTGGTCAGGCGAAGCGCGTAGAACCGGCATTCGCAGCCCTCGCAGGCGTTCCCAGAGGTCGCGGCTCCTTAACAGCTTCGGAGAATAGACGACGGCGCGGACGGCCCACTCGTTTTCCAGGGCAGAAAAGAAGGAACGGCAGCCCTCGGCCCAAAAGAGCTGGGTCCGTTCGCGGTGCGGGCGGTCGAGAAGGGGAAGGGTCGAGTCGAGCGTTGGCTCGAACGGCGGACGAAAATGAGGGCGGCGGCAGGCGTTACTGCCCATGCCCCCTTACGGCGAAGTGTCGCAATGTCGTCATCAGGACTATAGGATAGCCTAGTTGCCGCCGGCCTTCTTCTTCTTCGCCTCCTGCAGCGCCTTGTCCGGATACTTGAAGCCGACGTATAGGTCGTCGGCCATGACCGGCTTCCAATCCTTGAGAACGAAGGTGAGCGTCCGGCCTTGCACCGCGGGCTTCGTTAGGCCGGAGACGACGATCCCGCCAGGGATCTCGATGCGCTTTCCGATATCCTCCGGCTTCATCCCTATCATCGAGCCGTAGCTCATGATGATCGGCGTCTTCAATTCCGTATCGGGATCGAAGGTGACGATGACGGTCGCTTTTCCGATCTTGCCCTTCCACGAGGCGCCGGTATGGACGAGGTAGCTGGCGAAAGCCCAAACCTTGCCCTGATCGACCGCAGCGCCTCCCAACTCCGTCGAATAGACTTCGCGCACTGTGCGCTTCCCGTTTGCGGCGAAGGAGATCATCTTTGTTTGCCATTGCTGGATCTTGTCTTTGTCGAGGACGAGCTTGGTCTTGACCTTCTTGCCGTCGACGTACGACCGGTAGGTCTTGAAGATCGAGTGCGGCTCCTTCTTTCGGAACTCGTACGCCCAAAGGCCGAAATCGGGAAAGCCCATGTTGACGGTGCAGGCCCGGCCATGGTTCGCGAAGACGAAGAGGCAATCGGCATCGACGCGGTTCCAATGAACCGTTATCTTCACCACCTCGCTTTCCATCGAGATGCTCTTATGGCCGCTCATCATCGTGGGCTGCCCGCCCGTGGTCAACGCGGCGTTGTCGGCCAGCACCGGCGAGGCGGCGAAGACGATGGCGAGGATCACGAGGCTCTTCATAGGTCCTGAATCATCTTACGCTTGCCGGACTCGCGGCCTGGGCTGAATTCTCTCGGTCCCGCGCCTTCAGGTCCCTAGGCTCGGTGGCGATTTCGGAGGGGGGAGAATCGAGTCGAGCGTCGTGGCGAAACTGCTGATGAAATGGGGATCGGCGGCTGGCTAGTCTAGCCATGCCTCCCTGGCGCGAAGTGTCACGGGCCTCTATGATAGCCGGACTCCAGCCGGCTTCTACCGCCTGAGGGTCAGGAGTCTCGTCAGGTCGCCGGTTGCCGGGGTCCAGGTCGCGCGGCTCGTTCGCGGTCTTGACGCTCCTACCGGTTCCAATTCTGCGCCGTTCAGGTGGTTGGCATCGTCGAACCCAGCCGGAAGCATGGGAAACGGGTTGCCCGCAGTCGCAGGTACCGGATACAGCATTGGACCGAAATGTCCGCAGATGCCGAGATGATGCGCCATGACATCTTCATTGTAAGCGCATTCTGCGATCTGGCCAACGTGCGTGAACCGCGTTATACTCGTCGGGAGGAAATAGCAACAATGTTTCTAGCCCTTACGCTCGCCGCGCTGCTCGTCCGCCAGATTCCGGGAGATCAAGAAGGCCCCAAGAGGACTTACGAATCCGAGTTCTTCATGAAGGACGGAAAGGAAGTGAAGGTGGAAGTCACCTACGCCACGTGCGTTCACGTAAGCTCGGCTCGGCTGCCCTCCGGCGAGGATCCGGCCCTCAGTTGCGTCAACACATGCAAGGGTGGGGTCCATAAGAAACACGAGGAATGCGACTTCTCCTGCGACACCCAGTGCGATCAGAAGCACATGGTCAATCTTCACGGGACGGCGCAGAAGGACGTCAAGGGCTTCATGGACCGCCTGGACGAGATCGCGAAGCTTTGGTTTGGCAAAGGGTTCACGAACAAGTTTCCCTACCAATCCCTCATCGACCTCTCTTACGACGTCTACAACCAGCAAGTCGAAAAGTTCAAGGATCAGATGGACTATTCCGGAGCGATCGACCACTTCGGAAAGCCGTGCAGCATTTGCACCGCGGACAACCTCTACAGGGTTTACGACGTCGGCGTCACTATGGTTCGCCGCACTATCGGGCGCGACGGGAAAGAGATTCAGAAATCCGGCACAGTCTATGCCTTCATCGGGGCGATCTACGTTCCCGATCCGGACAACAAGCTCGTGAATGTCCTCAAAAGGTGCGCTTGCGAAAATGCGCCCGCCGAAAAGACGTCCACCGGCCAACACGTCTCCGCGCCGGGCATCCGCCTGGAGACCAAGGACGGCCAGTATCTACCGATGGGCGACAACTCCTGCACGTTTGAAGTTATGGGCTGCGACGACATGAACAACCTGCAGATCGCGGTGACCAACCACTGCGACTCCGATCTTGTATGCGAGATCAACCCGGGGACGATCTGCGTCGGCCCCAAAGAGTATCAGCAAATGATGATCACCGAGTTCAACCGGAAGAACATTCCTGGGAAGAAGAACCTGTGGGCCTCTCTGGGTGGCGGCGCGATTCAGGAGCCGGTCGTCTTCAAGGTCCAGGCGACCTGCATCGAGATGCACAAAGACATGCCGGCGGAAGGGGCGAAATATACGGCCCTCCCAACCGCTCCGGACGGGCTCGCCGCTCTCGGCCGCGTCATCTCCAACGAGGCGATCCAGGGGCCATGGGATCAGGCGATGATCTGGATGTGGACCGACCACGCTTCGCTCGACCAAACCAACGACCGCCTCCTGCTTCTCAAATGCCCGCCCGGCCAGTTCCTTTGGAGCCTGATGAACGTCGCCAGGCTCGGGCTGAAACCCTTTAGCGAGATCAAGCCGTTCTTGCACCCCGAATACGCGCTCGCCTGGAACGCGCGATCCGACGCCACCAAGTGGTTCTTGCGGACGGAGGAGGGACTCGATCCGGCCGGCCTCGCGACGGTGGTCGGGCAGGGGCTTGGCGGGATGGCCGACAAGCTGAAGGCGAACGGGCCGGTGACCGACATTCAACACGTCGCCGACATCGCCTCCGAGCTCGGCGGGTCGAACGATCCGAAGCTCCAGATGCTCGCCCTGCGCATCTTGGCCGAAGTCGTGCCGGAGGACGATCAATACGACTTTATCCGGCGTGGCGGCGCCTCCGCTTTGCCTCTATTGGTCGTCGATGGCTCGCCGGATACGAAGACGAAAGCCACCGAGGTCGCGAAGAGCTGGCAGGCGAAGATCGACAAGGTTGATCCGGCTCTCTCCGACGCGCTGCACGCCCTCCTGGGGTAGGCGGACCCTATTCGAAGTGGAACGTCTTGATGCTTTGGTCTGCGATCCGCTCGACCTCGGGGGCGCTGTCCTTCGAGGTCGTGAATCCCACCACGTAAGCCTTGTCGCCCTTTATCGTCAGATACAAAAACGACGCGTAGGGAATCGACTTCGACGACAAATAGAAATGGGTGATCTTGACGAAGCGGCCCGCAGGAGTGTCGACGTCGACTTTCGGGACATCCGTTCCCGGTAAGGCTGTCTTCATCAACTGTCGCACCGTCGCCTGCGCCTGGTTGTCGAGCGTTTGATTGCCTGAGCTCGTAACGATGACGTCGCCGACGGAATGATTGCCGGAAGGCGTCACGGCGTCGGATCGCACCATCAACTTGATATCGCCACGCTTCGCGCCGGCCTCGACCGCCTTGCGCTTGTCTTCGAATTGCGAATTTCCGCCATAGGTCTTCTCCGCGCGTTTGCTGAGTTCGTTGGAGGTGATATCCATGGCCGACCAGTCGCCGGGGAATGAGAGAGCGAAGCCGGAAGTCTTGATCTCCTTCCATCCGGGCACGCTCGACGGCCTTTCGACGCGATCCTTCCCAATCGCCTCGTCCTGACTCGACCGGCATCCGAATAGGGATACGGCCAAGAGGGCGACGGCAAAGTAAATCGGACGTGACTTCAGGTTCATCTGTGCACGTTATGACGTTCCCGCCGCGAGTTCCGCTCCCTCGAGGCAGGCCTTCCCGATTAACCCCAACCATACAGGTTAATGAGTGCCTCATCCTGAGCGAAGAACGAGCTCAGCGGCCTGTTTGAACCCGTCGCGAATAATGCGGCGAG
Source organism: Fimbriimonadaceae bacterium (assembly GCA_035545155.1). Taxonomy (GTDB): domain Bacteria; phylum Armatimonadota; class Fimbriimonadia; order Fimbriimonadales; family Fimbriimonadaceae; genus JAEVZK01. The sequence continues at coordinate 28,008 of DASZYX010000013.1, forward strand.
CCTGCGCCATGCCCGGCGTCCAGTAGAATGAGTTCAGAGTGAGACGGCGCATTTCGGAAGGTGGCAAGGGCAAGCTCTCGGAGATGGACCCGCTTGAGGGCGTCCGCTACTGGCAGTCGAAGACGCCAGAAGAGCGAATCGAGGCGATCTTCGAAATCCGTCGATTCTACTACGAGGTGATGCATCCTGGAACCGGGGCTACAAGACTGGATCGATCTGTTGGCGGCACTCGAAGACTCCGGGATTGAGTACTTGATCGTTGGCGGAATCGCCGTCGGCTTTTACTCCGAGCCTCGCTTCACGAAGGACCTCGACATTCTTGTGGCGGTCAGGCCCCCTGATCACCTGAAGCTCCTTCAGGTTCTCAAGGAGTTTGGCGCGCCGGTACATCTCGTACGGGCGGAGGACTTCATTAGCGACAACTTCATCTTTTATTTCGGGTCGCCTCCATGGCGGGTCGACATCCTGACGTCGATACCGGGCTTGGAATTCGAGGAGGCGTTTGGCCGCCGTGAGCGGATGAGGCTGGGTTCCGCACGCGTCAACTGCATCTCGAAGCAAGATCTGATCGCGGCCAAACGAGCCAGCGGTCGGCATCAGGATTTGGCCGACGTTGAGAAACTCGAGGGATCGAGCTAACGAGAGTAAGCAATGTGGCCTATTCTGTGAGTGCTCGGAATGTACTTCTGACTCGGAACTGACCTTCAATGCCGCCCCTGTAGCGACCTCTCGGTCGGGTGGGCAGTAGGATCCGGGAGCGGGCCGCGTATCCGATCTGGCAAAAAAACAAAGCCCGTCGCATAGAGCGACGGGCTTTGAAAGCTCGTTAGAGGCGTTCAGAAAAGCTTCGACCTGGATATGTCTTCTCCGACGTGCGGAGAAGAGTACAGATCCTTTAAGGAGGTGATCCACCCACACCTTCCGGTACGGGTACCTTGTTACGACTTAGTCCCCCTTACTCCCCTCACCTTCGGCCGCTCCTTCCTTGCGGTTAGGCCACGGACTTCGGGTGAAGACAATTCAGGTGACTTGACGGGCGGTGTGTACAAGACCCGGGAACGTATTCAACGCAGTATAGCTGACCTGCGTTTACTAGCGATTCCGCCTTCATGCAGTCGAGTTGCAGACTGCAATCTGAACTGGGGGCGTATTTTTGGGATTGGCTCTACCTCACGGTGTTGCTGCCCTTTGTTGCGCCCATTGTAGCATGTGTGAAGCCCCAGACGTAACTGCCATGCTGACTTGACGTCATCCCCACCTTCCTCCGATTTACACCGGCGGTCACCTGTGAGTCCCCATCTTTCATGCTGGTAACACAGGTCGAGGGTTGCGCTCGTTGGCGGACTTAACCGTACACCTCACGGCACGAGCTGACGACAGCCATGCAACAAGTGTCTTCACGTCTCCTTGTGGGAGAGGAGCCCATTTCTGGACTTTGCGATCGATGTCAAGTCTGGGTAAGGTTCTTCGGTTAGTATCGAATTAATCCACATGCTCCACCGCTTGTGCGGGTCCCCGTCAATTCATTTGAGTTTCAACCTTGCGGCCGTACTCCCCAGGCGGGATACTTAATGCGTTAGCTGCGGCACAAGAGGGGTCGATACCTCTTACGCCTAGTATCCATCGTTTAGGGCGTGGACTACCAGGGTATCTAATCCTGTTTGCTACCCACGCTTTCGCGCCTCAGCGTCAGTTAATGCCCAGTTTGCTGCCTTCGCCATGGGTGTTCCTCCTGATATCAACGCATTTCACCGCTACACCAGGAATTCCACAAACCTCTGCATCACTCCAGTCTGCCAGTATGCAGAGCAGTTTCCGGGTTGAGCCCTGGAGATTTCACTCTACACTTAACAGACCGCCTACGCGCTCTTTACGCCCAGTAAATCCGGACAACGCTTGGACCCTACGTCTTACCGCGGCTGCTGGCACGTAGTTAGCCGGTCCTTATTCTCAGGGTACCGTCCTAAGTCTTTCCCTGAAAAAGGAGTTTACAGACCTAGATCCTTCATCCTCCACGCGGCGTCGCTGCATCAGGGTTTCCCCCATTGTGCAAGATTCCCAACTGCTGCCACCCGTAGGTGTGTGGGCCGTGTCTCAGTCCCACTCGAGCGGATCATCCTCTTAGACCCGCTACCCGTCGTCGGCTTGGTAGGCCATTACCCCACCAACTACCTGATAGGCCATAAGCCGCTCCTGAAGCGAAAAACCATTTAATCGCCTCTCGATGCCGAGAGACGGCCACATCCGGTATTACCCAGAGTTTCCTCTGACTATCCCAGTCTTCAGGGCACGTTGCTTATGTATTACTCCGCCGTTCGCCACTGTGTATTGCTACACCGTTCGACTTGCATGTTTTAGGCACGCCGCCAGCGTTCGTCCTGAGCCATGATCAAACTCTCCGTAGAAAGTGTTGACCAGATTCCCCTTTCGGGGATTGGTTGCTTTTTAGATTGGCGTTCCTCTTTCGAGGTCCCTTCGCCACCGAGTCGAGCTCGCAGGCTTCGGGCCGCCGTTTTGAAACGGGATGTGTCCAGCCTTTCGGCTGTCTTTTCATTCCGTCAGAACTACTTATCTGAACGTGATTCCTCTATTGAGCTTTCAAAGGGCTGCGACCGAACAAGTCGGGCGCAAGGGATATTGTAGGCAGGTCGGACTCAGGAAGTCAACCCCTAGGGCTTACTTTTCGCGCTTTTTCGCTCGCGCGGGAATCCAAATCCTCATCCCTCTCGTCTTTATACGCCGTGGCTGCCACACTGTTGCGGCCAGCCCCTACTTGTCCAGCTTGATCGACTTGAAGAATCCCTTGATCTCGTCCGACTCGCTCAGCGCCTGCGGGCAGACCGAGATCAGGGCGTAAATCCGCCGGTCGACGAGTAACGAATCGATCCGGACGCGAAAGCCCTGCTTCACCTTGGCTGTCGAGCTGAGAACCTTGTGGCCTTCGAAATCATAGGTCGCATCGTGTCGTTCCTTCGCCGCCGGTACGGCGCCCATGAATTCGTCGTTGAGCTGCTGTCGCACTTCCTCCTCGTGATCGGCAAGCACTTGCCCGGCCTCGTCGGCATCCTTGGGGATATCCGAATAGATGCATGAGAAGATCCGGTTTCCGTAATCGGCCTCGAACCGAATCCCCTTGTTCGGATGGTCGGGGGTTCCAATTTGATATTCGCTTTTCTCCGGCTTGCCAGGCAGCCGTACGGTCAGCGCGGTCCCTTCCAGCTTGTATTCCGCAAAGTCGGGACCGGCATGCTTGAGCGGGCCGCGCCCGGCTTTGTCGGGCGTCATCATCGAGCCGAGAAACCGGGTGACGTTGGCGGCCGGCTCGTCCTTCTCCCACTGGACTCCCGCCATGAAGACGGTCGAGCCGACGACGTACGCTCGAACCCGGCCGTGGAACGCGTCGTCCGAGACGAATTCGGCCTCGATCCCTGGCCAACCGTTGAGAATGAGGTCCTTCTCGCCGGTCAGCGTTCCCGTCTTGCCGACGGCCTCGTTGACGTTCGCGGCGAGGATTTGGTCCGCAGGCGCCTCCTTCAGGTCGACTGTCGCGTCCAGGGCCACCGTATAGATCGCGTCCGCGAGAACCATCCAGCCTCGGGTTCCGGGCGGCATTTCGGTCAGCTTGTCCATCGACTTCACCGGCCCGGGAGCCTGGATCGAATAGCCGCCGGGCAGGAAGGCCGTCTTCCACGGATCGCTCTTTGCCTGAGTCGCAAGGAGAATGAGTAAGGGAATCATCGCCATCTGTTCTTAGAATTGGACCCGATTCGTGTTAAGCGAGACTCCCGCTTCGCCTTATCTTGCGGGCAAGGGCGCAGACCCGTCTAAACGCGATCCGCGCGACGGCGTAGAATCTCTGGAAACCAAATGTTTGAAGAAAGCAAAGGAGCGAGGACGCCCCTCGTCGATATCCAAAGCACACGGGACGAGCGCAACATCCCCATCGACCGCGTCGGCGTGCGCCACGTGCTCTACCCGATCACACTCCGGGAGCGGGACAATGGCTCCCAACAGACGGTCGGCAATTTCACCTTGACGGTCGATCTGCCCCACGAGTTCAAGGGCACCCACATGAGTCGGTTCCTCGAAGTGCTCGGGGAGCATAACCGGGATATCAGCCCGGACACGATTCCGGTCATCCTGGCCCGGCTGCGGGAGAAGCTCAACTCGGAAACTTCCCACCTCGAAGTCACCTTCACCTACTTCCGGGAGAAAGCGGCGCCGGTCACCGGCAAAGTCGCGATGATGGGCTACGAATGCGGCTTTTCCGCAACGGGAGGCTCGAAGGAGGACTTCGTCATCAAGGTGAACTGCCCGGTCACGACCCTTTGTCCCTGCTCCAAGGAGATTTCCGCCTACGGCGCCCACAACCAGCGCGGCTACGTCCGCGTCGCCGTCCGCCCTCGCGGCAAGGACGTACTCTGGCTGGAATGCATCATCGACCTGATCGAGCAGGCCGCCTCGGCGCCGCTTTATCCTCTCCTGAAGCGGCCGGATGAGAAATTCGTCACCGAGCAGGCCTACGACAACCCCCGCTTCGTCGAAGACATGGTCCGCGAAGTCTCGATCGCCTTCGACAACGAAGACCGGATCGGAAGCTACGAGATCGAAGTCGAGAACCACGAATCGATCCACGCCCACAACGCCTACGCCTGCGTGAAGCGGGATAAGGCGTAAAGCATTCGGCTCGCTCACGGAACGAAGATGGGGCTAAAGCCTGCACGCCCCATTGCTTGCCTGGCAGCCATTTTGCGAGCCGCGCAGTCGAAGTACCCCACATCAAGCGCGTCGTTTATGCGGAGATCCTTCGACTTCAGAACTTCGCCGGAGGCTCGTTCTTACGCTCAGGATGACGCCTGCTCGCCAGTGCCGCGGAGCCACGTGCTTACGCGAAGGCCCAGGTAGTTGGCGACAGCTTCAAGAGAGCCGCACTTTGCCTCTTTTGAGTTGATGAGACCAAACGGCGAAAGAGCGCTCTCTGGAAGTTGCCCAAGCCTTTGCTGCACCGCTCCAAATCCTCCAAGGACGCTCCGGACATCTCGAGATCGGCAGGCTACCGCTTAGTTCCGAGGTGGCGGGGGACCGCCGTTATTTCTGGAATCGTTGTCGGCCTGGCGCTGCAGAGCCTTTTCGATGCTTTTCTTGAATTCGTCGGGGAGATCGGTCCAGGAAACGGGCTTGTCCGAGGGCGGGGTGTTCTCCGTGAGCAGCAACTCGTTCCACAGCTTCGGTCCGTAGATAAGGCGGAGGTGGAATAGGGCCTGCTCGCCGACCGCGTAGGCGTCGGGCGGGAGGGGCACGTTTTCGCCCGGTTTCGGGTGCTCCTTGGCATAGAGGAACCAGCCGATGGTGTTCGGATCGATCGTGCGGGACGGCTTCATCTCGCCGTTCGTATCCCGGTCGTAGCCAAACAGGACCTGCCGGCGCTGGACCTGCATGGCAACCAGGCAGTCATCCGGCACCCAGTCGGTCAATACTTCGGTCGGCTCGGCCTGCTTGGCGGCAATCCGGCTCATATTGGGATTGTCGTAGACGGCGTTATTGATGAGCTGCCCGAACGTGACGAACTTGACGATCTCCTTCTGCTTCGGCGTAAGGGATCGAAAAGCGAATTGCTCGCCTCTTTCGAGGGCGGCGCGGCGTTGGGCGTCGAAGGAGCCGTACAGCTTGAGAGCGCCCCAATTCGAGCCGTCCGTCATGCTTCCCGAAGAGGGATCGACGAGAAACATGTAGGCGACGCCGAGGCCATCGTAAGGGCCGTGGCCGGAGGAGGCCGCATACTGGGCATAGGGGAGCAACAAGGCTTTGCCCTTTACGCTTGCTTGGACGAGGTTGCCGATCGCCGCGCGATCGTCGATCTCTTGCCGAGCGCGATTCGGGTTGTGGGGCTTCATGACAAGCCACGAGCCCTCAATCGCGGAATCCATCCCTTGCGAAGAGGCGCCCAGCAGCCTTCGAACCAAATCCAACGAGAGGGCGCGCGTCCCCATGGAGGGATAGAGGGTCAAGATGAAGGCGGAGTCCGGCACCCACGCCACCATATTCTTATGCCCGTCCTCGGCGAGGGCCTTGAGCGCGTCGGAGGCGGCAAAGGCGAGAGGATCGAAATCTACCGGATGCTCGAGCAGGCTCAGGAGCGAGGGCGAGGGCACGACATGCCCTTTTCCATTCCTTCCGAACGTTCCTTTCGCCAGCTTGATAAGCTCCGCCGATTCGGGCGAAAGGGAGATCGGCTGCTCCCCTTTCGGTCCGGGCTCCGACGCGATCTGGTAGAGAGCTGCATCGCTGGGAGCCCGGCCGAAGAATTGGCTGATCGTCCGAGGAATCGTCTGGCCGCGCAGCAGCAGGTTGCAGGAGAGGTCGTCGTTGTAGGCGATGCCGATCGCCATGTAGAAGTCGTCCGGCGCGGCCTCGATCGGGTCGGGCCAAGAGAGCGCCTCGGAGACCGTTTCGCGCCCAGAATTGGCCGGGGCGTGGGCCTCGGCCAGCGCCTCGGAGAAGAGGCGCTGCTCGCGGAGGAAGTCCTCGATAGCCTGCCGGCCGCCCGCTCCGAACGGGTTTTGCAGCTTCGTCGGGTTTAAGGAGTAGATTTCGCGCTGGCCGGGCTGCATCGACGCGAGCTTCTCGATGGGGATCGTCTTCAGCAGCTTGAGGATGAGGCGGTGGGTGGGCCCATCGTTGTTCGCGGCATCGTACTCCCTCCGCGTGTTCTCGTCGGCGAGGTTGGCGTCGCGAGCCGTCTTCAGGGCGATCAAGCGGCCGACGAGCGCCTTTGCGGCAGAGTTATCGAACGTCGCGGACAGAGACTTGAACGCCGAGCCGAGGACGTCCTCGATCTGCTTTCGCCGAACCTGATGAGCCGTCTGCAGCTCCGCCTTCTCCTTCTCCGGCGACGAGACGAGAACGGAAAAGCCGGCATCCTCCTTCCATTTCGCATCCAACGCATCGGCGAGACGATCCATCAGGGCGTGGACGTCCACGTCGTCGACCGATACGTAAGCGACGAGTCGTCCGACGTCGGCGCTCGCCTTCATCGGGACTCCGCATGCCTTGGAGAGCTTGGCGAGAAGCGGTTCGACGCGCATCGCGGGCTCGTGGAAAGTGATGCGCGCGGCGGCGAAGAGGAGAGCACAAATTCCGGCGACCATATTAAATCCAAGTATACGAACGGAACCGAAATGGACCGGTCTTTTCGGCCTTTTGGCGTCGTTACCGCAGGCTTCATCGGCCTGCAGGCCCTCACCCCTGTTCTCCTTCGCTAACCGACGGGTCACAGACCCTGCGCTATGTTTTCGCCTTGACCTTCTTGCCGTTCGTATCCCCTTCGGGAAGGGTGGCGGAGCCGTTCGCGGGGAGGACGGGGATTTCGCCCCGGCCGGGGATTTCGGCGATGATCTGGTGCTCGCCGGGGAGCAGGCCCGTGAAGTGGTAGACGCCGTCCTCGTCGGTGACGGCGGTTCGACCGCCGATGCGGACGGGGACGTAGGCGGCGGGAGTGCCGTCTTGGAACCGCAGCGTTCCGACCAGGGAGAGAGTCACGCGGCGGTTGGTTTCGATAAACGATGGGGCGCGGAGGACTTCTTGATTGTTCGTTTTGTTCGCCTGGTCCATTTCGGCGTCGGTGAGCCGGGTCATCGAAACGTCCATCGGTTCGAGCGTATCGGAGCGGCCGGGCGGAGGGGCAACGGCCTCCATTTCGGCCGGCTTGTAGGCGCGCTTGTCGAACCGGAACTTGTATCGAGCCGGAGGGAGGTTCAGGAAGAAGAAGAAGCCCCTTTCGTCGGTCGTCGTCTGCTCTTCGCGGCCCTCGATGGAGACGGTCACGTTGGCGAGGGGCTCTCCTTTATCGGAGACGATTCCGGCCGCGCCGAGCCGCACGCTGCGGATATCCATCTGGCGGTCGGGGCCCTCCGGATGGACGCCCTGGCCGAGAGCCATGATGGCTTCCCTGACGACTTTGACGAATTTGGTTTCGAAGGGATTGAACTTGGCGGTGGCGACGAGCGAGACGGTGGGGCGAATCCGGGTCCCGAGAGACTGCCAGAGCTTTTGGGGGTCGCTCGTCGCGGCGTGATCGGGCTGGGCGACGGCGAGGAGAAGGGCATTGGGCTGCTCTTCCAAGAGCGACGGAGCCAGATATTTCTCCGCCACCACATTGTTACGAATCAGGACCGCGAGGACTTCGCCGAGAACCCGATGCTCGATCAAGGGATCTTCGGCCGTCACAACGATGATGTAGGCCAGATCGAGACGTATCGCCGCGTGCCGCTTTGCCACCGCCCAATCACTCGGCTTTCGCTGGATGTGGAACGACTCGTCGCGCAGAGGGAGATTCTCGCGAACGTCGTGCAAGTACAGATTGATGCGCGGCTTCTTGTCCTTGTCGTCCTCTCCGGGCATGCCAAGGACGACCTGGGATTCGTCCTTGATCAAGGAGCTTCCCGCGTGGACGAGCTCCCCCACGATCAACCTTCGAATGGATTCGTCGACGTCCTGAATCATTCCGACCCTCTCGCCCTGCGGCGTTGCCCACAGGATACGCCGGAACCACCGCCTATTTGCCAGGAAACCTCAAAAAGACAACTTGACGACCGCCTAGTTTTCGTGTTATCTCAAGGAAATGGCAAGAACTGCGGAGAATCGCCTGGCTCTTTGCATTGTCGCATCCGCGACGATCGGGATCGCGCAGGCCCAAGAGAATATCTTTCGGCCGGTTCCAGGAGCGAAAGAGGTCGGAATCTCGGGCGCTGTGTCGTCGGTGGGGGGCGTCACGACCTACGACTTCATCGTCGATGGAGGCGTCTACGTGACGGACCGGCTCGTCGCGTTGGCCAGAGTCGGCTTCTCCAAGCACAGCCCGCTCCGCCAGGCCTATTTTCTCGGCGCGCGCTTCGACGTTTCGCGAGGCACGACGACGCCCTATGCCATCGCCGGCATCGAGTTTCACAAGACGAGCGTGCCGCAATCAATGGGGGGCGGAGGATACATCTCCCGGATCGATGATCCGTCCGCCAGTCTCAATGCGACCGTCTACCAGGGCGGCATCGGTATGGATTTCTTTCTGTCGAGCCATATGAGCGCTTTCGCGGAGTTGGTGGCGTTCAAGGCCTCGGGAGGTAACAACACGGGAACTAACCTACGAGTGGGCCTTCGCGTCTTCTTCAAATAGTCGCGCGGGCTATTTGATACAGCATTCTTGACAGCAATCCCGCTTGTGTGCTTACAATGACGCTGACTCCCTACGGGGTTCTGGAGGAAACGTTCATGGATAAGAAGATTCTGCTTGTGGCCGCCCTGGCATGCGTTGCCGGCGCCGCTAGCGCACAAGAGAACATCATTCGACCGGTTCAAGGCGCCAAGGAAATCGGCATTTTCGGCAACTGGACTTCGGTCAGCGGATCGAGCTTCTACAGCATCAACGGCGATGTAGGCTACTACATCACCAACAACGTCGTCGGCGAAGTCGGCCTCGGCTTTTCGAAGGCCTCCGGCGGTCCCACCACGACGCACGTCTTCGTCGGCGGCCGCTATGAGTTCAACACGACCGGCGAGATCGTTCCCTACGTGCTCGCGGGCGTCTCGTTCGACGATTCCGGCAGCGACAACACCAGCACGTTCAAGGCCGGTGTGGGCGCGAACTACTTCATTCGCCCGAACGCCGCGTTCTTCGCCGAACTGACGTTCTTCAAGCCATCGGGCAGCGACACGGTGACCAGCCTCGACTTCGGTCTGCGCGCGTTCTTCAAATAAGAACCCCGCCAAGAGGGCCGGCTTCGCGTTCGAACGGAGCCGGCCTTTTTTGTCGCCAATCCCGGCTAATATTGCAGCATCATCTCATCAGGCAATCGAAATGAAATATCTATTCCGGCTAACCGTTCTCCTCGCCGCGATTGCGAGCCTGAGTCTCGGACAGATCGTCCAGTCCGACCATTACGTGGTGAACGCGGGGTTGAGCAAGAGCCTGAGCGCCGCCAATCCGACGGCGGTCGCGTTCAGCCGGGACGGCTCGATGGTCGCGGCGATCGACAAGTCGGGGGCTCTCGATCTCTTCAACGTGACCAGCGGCGCCTCGGCGGGGACGACGGCGGCGCATTCCGGAGGCAAGGCGGCGCTGACCTTCTCCCCCGACGGGAGTTACATCGCTTCGTGGGGCTCGGATCAGAAAGTGATCGTGTGGGATGCGAAGTCGCTCTCCCAAGTCAAGATGGAGGCGACGAGCGGAGGAAAGCCGGGATGCCTCGCCTTCAGTGGCGACGAGACGAAGTTGGCCTGCGGCGGCGAGGACGGGACGATCCGCGTCTTCGGGGTGACGAGCGGAACCCAGACCGCCAGTTACAAGGCGCATGGCGGAGCGGTCGTCGCCATGGCGTTCGAGCCTAGCGGCGACACCGTCGTCAGCGTCGGCAAAGACCGGAAGATGACCACGGGCGACGCAAGTTCTGGGCAAATCCTCAACCAGAAGTTTCTTCCCATCAAGGTCCATTTCGACAACAAGCCGGAAGACGAATTCGACCGCATCGCGAGCGCCGCCTGCACGCCCGACGGCTCGATGTTCGCGATCGGCGGCTACAGCGATTATCGGCAGCTCGGCGGCATGACGGTTCGATTCGAGTTCATTTCCCTTTACGACGGGAGCGGACGGCACCTGGTAACGATCGGCGACAAGACGGCGGTGAACCTGAGCGACGACCTCAGCATCAGCCCGGACGGGAAGCTCGTCTGCTCCGGCGCCTCCGGTGGGCGGCTGCGCATCTGGGACGTGGAGCATAACCAGCTTTGCGGTCAAGTTACCGGTCAGAACGGGATCAAGATGACGGCGGCGGCGAAGACGGGCAACAACTACTACTTCGCAGTCGCCTGTGCGACGCCGAACATCGTCGCCTTGACGGCGAGCGATCCGGTCAAGATTCTGCCGACGGAGCAAGACAAGGGGGTCAGCAACGGACTTTCGATCGAGTTCGCCTCGCCGAGCGAGTTCGCGCCCATCGTCAGCCATCCGAAGCTGGAGATCAATGCGATCGTCACCGGCCTCGACGGGAAGCCGAGCTATTCCATCGACATCGCCGGCCATTCGACGGACGAGGGCTCGGTCGAGGTGTCGGACAACAAGGACCTCGTCGTCGTCCCGGCGCCATCGGATGCCGGCGCGGCCGGCCCGCCCATCGCGATCAAGCTGGGGAACGGGAGCGTCCGCCTGTCCCAAGACCTGACTCTCTACGAAGGACCGAACCGGATCAAGGTGACGGTGCACGATGGATCGAAGCAGGTGACGGCGGTCAAGACGGTTTGCTACATTCCGGGCGACGATCTCGACAAGGCCAAGATCTATTCGACGAGCCACGCGATCGTGATCGGGATCAACAAGTACACGGGCAAGAACAGCAAGAACATTCCGGCGCTCTCGGCGGCGGTGGCGGACGCGACGGACGTCGCGAAGGTCTTGAAGGATCAATACGGCTTCCAAGATGTGCAGACGCTGACCGACGCCGACGCGACCCACGACAAGATCGAGAAGGCCTTTCACGCCCTCGCCGACGCGGGCACGGTGAAGCCGAACGACCGAGTCGTGATCTTCTGGTCCGGCCACGGCCAGACGGTGACGACGTCGGACGGCGGCCAGGTCGGCTTCCTCCTGCCCTCCGACGCCCAGGTCGATTTTTCGAACCTGGACAACGCGCGGCCCTATCTCGACACCTGCGTCGCGATGACCGAACTTTCGCAGCTTGCCCGGGAAATCCCGGCGAAGCATGTGCTGATCCTGGTGGATGCCTGCTTCTCGGGCCTCGCAGCCCGGACCGGGTCGGCCAACCCGACCGGCGTCTTCCAACTCGTCCACAAGGCATACTTCGACGCGAAGGAGATCATCACGGCGAGCAGCGGATCGGAGACGGCGAAAGAGGCGAACGGACACGGCTATTTCACGAAAGCCCTGCTCGAAGCCTTCCAGGACCCGGCGGCGGACGAGAACAAGGATGGCTATCTGGAAGCGGACGAGCTCTATCATTACCTCCTGCCGAAGGTGCAGCAGGCCAACTCGAGCCAGAGCCCGCAGATGGCGCGGTTTTCCCTCGGCATCGGGGAGACTTTGTTCTTCAAGTAGGGCCACGCGCGTCGCTGTCGCGACGGCTGTCAACCGCCGATAGGCGCAGATGAATGCTTTGAAAGCCTCGCTTTCGGCGACGGGACTCGGAATGACAAAAGTGAAGCCCGGTCCGTCCTTTTTTTGCAATTACAAAGATTCGCCACGAATTCTCGTTACACCCGATTCGGAGCGCCGTCTAACAAAGCGAGAATTCACGCACGGATGCGTGAGCAACATGACAAATCATTTGGTCTTGGCGCTGGCTGCGCTTGTTCTAGCCGTATTGGCTGCCCTGTTCCCGTTTCGGCGGGAGGATCAATCCCCGCCTTCCCTTAAGGCACGAATCGCCGACATCCGGGTTGGCTCGCTGATCACGGGGGCGGTGGTTCTGCTTTTCGCCGGATGTTTTGGGAGCTGGCCGTCGACGTTTCACTATGGCAATTCGATCGCCCTGGCCTTGGCGATCGGGGCTTTCGTCGGCGTCTTTTCGGCGGGCGTCGACGCCGGCAGCGGGGGCTTCGGCTTTGGGATGGCGGTGATCGGGGCCGCGGCGCTCCACTTCCTGCCATCCGATGGGATGAGCAATGCCCAGGTCGCTTTTCTGACCGGCTGTTTCGTCGCCGCCTTCGCCACCGGAGGGCTGCGGCCGAAGCTGACGGGTGGGTATCTCAGCCTTCTTTGCGCGGTTCTCGTCGTCGCCGTCGACTACCTCGGACGGATCGCCGGTAAAGGGGCCGACCCGGCATCTTCGGCGGGTACGGCGCTTGGCCTCGCCGCTCTGATCGCCGCGCTCCTGGCCGGAGTCGTTTCCCGCTTTAGCGCGAGCGCACTCGTGCGTGGCGGGATCGGATTCGTCGCTTTGCTTCTTATCGGCTACGTCGCCTGCTGGCAATACCTCGGGAACACGCTGCTCGGAAGCCTTTGGGTCGGCGGCGTCGTGGTCGGCGGGGCCGTCCATCTCCTGCTTGCGGGCGAAGAGCAGCCGGAGGCCTTTCGCTTCGTTCTCGCCGCGGTGATCTGGCTTGGCGCGGCAACCGTCGCATTCGGCATGGACCTCGGCTACGGGATGGCGGTGACGATGCTCGGCGGAGCGGCGGCACTCGTCCTATTCGGCAACATGCGCGGGCTGATGGCGATCGCGGTGGCGGCGGCGATTCTGATCTACCGCCTCTTTCGCGAGCTCTTCCCCGAAGAGGCCAAAGCCCTCGATATCGGCCAGCACTACACGATGGTCGGCATCGCGATCGGCGCACTCCTTCCCTTGCTCCCGATCGAATGGGGCCGCGGGCCGAAGCTTCCGCGAGGATGGACGACGGTCGCGACGGTCGTGTGGCTCCTTATCCTTCTCGGCATCCCCATCGCGGCTGCCGTGCTTCTCGGATCGAAAGGGGCGATCGGCGTGGTCGTCGGCCTCAGCTTCGCGGCGGTCGTCGAGGGCCTCCGGGGAACCGTCAGCCTGGCTCCGGCGGGCATCGCGATGGGGCTTGGCAGCTTCACCGTCCTTAGCTTCGATTGGCTCGGCGACTGGACCGATCTCGAACGCGCCGTCAAGTTGCGCGCGGTCGTGATCGTCTCCGTCGTCGCCTTAGTTTTGGGCTCCGCCTTGTTTGGCCTGTCGCGCCAAAAGGCTTCGGAGGCCGATCCATCATGAAATCCGCTGTTCTCCTTCGGCTCCTGTCCCTGTTTCTCGGCATCGCGGTTTGCATCGGCCTTTTGTCGGCGAGCGTCACCCAAGAAGTGCCCCGGGGCAGCCTTCACGGCTTCGTGACGATGTCGGAAAACGGCAAGCATTTGCCCAACGCATGGGTGACGATCGAGCTCGTCGGCGGCGGCTCGGACGAATCCGCCTCGGAGGACAACGGCGAATTCCAGCCGATTCTCCGACACCAGCGCGAGTATCACCGCTTCCGCACCGACAAGTTCGGAGAATTCAAGGCGCCCAACCTTGCGGCCGGTATCTACACGGTTACCGTCAATTCCAAGGCGCACGACTCGAAGCAGCGCTCACTCCTCGTCGAGGAGGGCAAGGACCTCGACATTTCCGATATCCTGACCGTCGATCCCAAGGACCCGGACCTCCAGCTTTACGCCAGCCAGCGAGTTTTCACGCCGGGCGACACGCCGTCGTTCGAGATTCACGGCTTCGACCCGGCCGACAAGGCGGTCGTCCACTATTACAAGCTGGACCTCGGGAAAATTGTGAGCAAGGGCGGGCTGAGCACGCTGCTTTACTCCTTCTCACGACCGGGAAACGAAGGGGGGAGCGATCCCTCCAAGAGCGCCGTCTCTTCCGGCCAGTTCGACAAGCCGCTGGTGAGCAAGGACATCGAGGGCGTCTTCGTCGAGCCGATCAAGCTGCCGAAGCTCGACGAAGGCTTCTACTACGTCACCTGCGACGTCGGCGACCAGAGCAAGGCGACCTATCTCAACATCTCCACGATCGGCCTCGTCACAAAAACGACGAAGAGCGACGCGCTCTGCTTCGTCACCGACCTTGTAAGCGGTAAACCGATTCAGGACGCGGCGATCGAGCAGCCCGGGGGGAGCGGCCTGCGAACCGTCGCCAAGACGGACCGATCCGGGCTGGCCCGCGTCACGGTGCCGAATTCAGACCTCGCGAAGGCGCTGATCGTGGCGACCTACGGCAAGTCTCAGGCCGTCGTCGACTTCGACAACGAGAGCCAGGGAGACGACGACAGCGCCCGAATGTTCATCTACTCCGACCGCCCGATCTACCGGCCGGGGGACACGGTGCAATTCAAGGGCATCGTCAGGAAGCTGCACAACTTGAAGTACAGCCTGCCGCCGAGCGGCACGGTGAATATCGAAATCCTGGATTCGGACGAAACCCGGATACAGAGCTTCAGCCTTCCGCTTTCCGCGAAGGGAACCTTCGCCGGAAGCTTTAAGAGCAACGTAGAAGACAAGCCCGGGGTCTACAGCGTCAACGCGAAATACGGCAGCACGGAGTACACGTACTACGTGAACCTCGCGGCCTATCGGAAGCCGGAGTTCTCGATCAAGGTGACACCGAACAAGAAGTTCTACGTTTACGGCGAGAAGGCTTCCGCCACGGTCAAGGTCGAGTACTACTTCGGCGGCCCGGTCGTCGGGGCGAAGATCGACGCCTATGTTACGCGCCGCCCCAACTACGATTACGGCTATGCCGACGAGGACGACTCGGATTACGACGAGGGCGGGTACTCGGAAGGCTACTACGCAAAGGAATTCCAGGGCGAATACGATAAGCAGGTCTCGGTCGTTACGAACGCGAAGGGCGAGGCCGTTATCGAGTTCGATACGAAGACGGAAGGCGATCCCGACATTCCCGACTACGACCTCGACTATTCGGTCGACGCGTCGGTCACGGACGCGAGCGGCAAGTATTTCGACGGCTCGGGCGATGTGCCGGTGATGCGGGGAGACGTCTCGGCGGACCTCGAAACCGACGACTACATCGCGGAACCGGGCACGGTCGTTAACGCGACGGTTACCGTGGCAAACGAAGCCGACGACAAGCCGGTCGCCAACAAGGAAGTCACGCTACAGATCGGAACCGAGGAATGGGAAGACACCAAGTCGACGTTTACGCTCAAGCAAACGCTGACCGGCCGGACGGATGCCAAGGGCGTCGCCACGATCCCCTTCACGGTAGGGAGCGAGGGCTCCGTCGTGCTGAAGTCGATCGTGCCGGACAGTCAGGGACGGCCGGTGAAGTCGGTTCAGTATCTCTACGTGGAAGGGGACCGGCTGTTCGGGCCTCCGGCCGAAACCTTTACGGTGACGCTCGACAAGCGGCACTACAAGCCGGGAGAGCGCTGCAAAGTAATGGTGCAGACCAACAAGCCAGGCGGGACCGCGCTGATCACCGTCCAAGCGGAAAAGGTGCTGAAGACCTACGTCGTCGATCTCACGAAGCCGTCCACGATGACCACCATCCCGGTGTCCGGCGACTTCACGCCGAACGTCTGGGTCTCCGCGGTTGCCATCCGTAACAAGCATCTTCTCGAAGCACAGAGCCGCCTGAACGTCGACACGACGGAGCATGAGCTCAAGATCGACGTTACTTCGGACCAGCCGGACTACCTGCCCGGCGAAACCGCCAACGTGACGATCAAGACGACGAATGCCGACGGGGCTCCGGTTTCGGCGGACGTGTCGCTCGGCGTCGTCGACGAATCGATCTATGCGATCCACGAGGACACGACGAACATCCGACGCGGCTTCTATCCGATGCGCGACAACGAGGTGCGGACGAACTACTCGTTCGAGGACATCTATCTGGATGGGGGTGACAAGGCGGGAGGCAACATCCCGGTTCGCAGCAAGTTCCTCGATACGGCGACGTGGCAACCTGACATCCAGACCGACGCGTCGGGCGTAGCGCATACGAGGGTCAAACTGCCGGACAACCTGACAAGCTGGCGCGCGACGGTCGTCGGCGTATCGGACGCGACCCAGGTCGGCCTCACGCATATCAACTTCCGAGCCCGGAAACCGCTGTCGGTTCGCTTGGAGCTGCCGAGTTTCCTGGTTCAACAGGACACTCAGAAGATCATCGCAATCGTCACCAACGACACGGGACAGGATCGAGAAGTGAACGTCCGGCTGGATGCGCAGGGCATTGACGTCTCTGGCCAGACCTCTCAGAAGGTCATGGTCTCCGCCGCCAAACCTCTGGCGATCACGTGGGACGTGAAGACGCCGACCTCGGGCACGGCGAAGCTGACGGCTTACGCTTGGACCGACCAGGGTGGATTCCAGGACGCCGAAGGGCGAAGTCTGACCGTCGAGCCCCATGGACGGCAATTGATCGAAACCCACTCGGGGGAGATCAAGGACACGGCTTCGGCGACGTTCGACCTCTCGCCGACCGCCGATCCGATCTCCGGGCGGCTCCTGGTCACGATCAGTCCTTCGATCGGAACGATGATTTATCAGTCGCTCGACGAGCTGATCGACTTCCCGTACGGCTGCACAGAACAGACGATGAGCCGGTTCCTGCCGACGGTCGTGCTTTCGTCGACGCTGAAGGAGCTTCACGTCCGTTCCGACCTGGAGGCGAAGGTGCCGGCGATCGTGGCGGACGGCTTCGCCCGCCTCGCCAAGATGCAGCACAGCAATGGGACATGGGGATGGTGGGAGTACGACGATGCCGACGACTATATGACGGCTTACGTGCTCGACGGCCTGCACCGGGCGAAAGAGGCCGGCTTCGAATCGAATCGGATCCCGACCACAGGCGCGATCGAATGGGCGAAGAAGCGCTTCAAGGACACCAAGCTCGAACGCTACAACCGGAGCGCTTTTCTGTACCTGTGCTATGCGGTGTCTCTCTACGGGGCTCACGACGAGGTTCGGGCCGCTTTGAAGAGAGTCAAGCCGCAATCCGGGGCAGACTATGCCTTGATCGCTCTGACCGAGCATCAACTTGGGGATCAGGCGGCCGTCGCCGAGGCGCTTGCGAAGCTACACGGCAAGGCGGTCACGGAGGGAGACATCGTACGATTCCCCTCGGAGTGGTATTACGGAGCGACCTCCTCCGCTTTTCCGTTGATCGCGCTGACGACCCTGACACCGGCCGATCCGACGATCGGCAAGATCGTGCGAGGCCTGGCGATGGACCGTCGCGGCGATATGTGGAACAGCACGCGGGACTCCGCGCTCGCCTTGATCGGACTGACCCAATACATGAAGTACACGCGAGACATGGGCAAGCCCATCGACATCGCGATGACGATCAACGGCGGAACGCCCCGGCAGTTCCATTTCGATCCGGCCAACCAGTTCAGCCCGACCCTGAAGGTGACGATCCCGATCAGCGAGCTCCGGGCTGGGCCGAACCATATGGAATTCCGCCGCACGGGCGCGGACGGCATCTGCTACTTCGGCGGCGAGCTGAAGCAGGTCGAACTCGCCGACCGGCTCCTGCCGGTCCAAAACAACTCGGGACTGACGGTCACCCGGAACTACTACGTCCTCGCACCCCAGCACATGGAGGACGGAAGCTTCGAACTGAGACCCCTTCGGAGGGCGACGGACGAGGTCAAGTCCGGCGACCTCGTACGGGTCGAGCTGATCATTTCCAGCACCGTCGATCGGGACTTCATCATGGTCGAAGACCCGATCCCGAGCGGATGCCGGATCACCGAGCGCGAGTATGTCGACGATAACGAGTCGTGGACCAATTGGTGGGCCCAGACTATCGTGAGAGACGACCGGGCGGCGTTCTTCATCCGCGATCTTCCGAAAGGTGTGCAGAAGCTGACCTACACGGTCCGAGCGGAGCAGGTCGGCCTCGGCCACGCGCTTCCGCCGAGCATCTCCAACATGTACGATCCGAACCAATCGGGGAGCGGCGGAGAGAACCTGCTGAGGGTGGACCCATGAAATCTGCCATTCTCGCCATCGTCGCCCTCCTGGCGTCGGCCTTCGCGGTAGCCTTGCTCGCGCGACCTGGGGAAACGTGCATCGGCGGCTACACGACGTCGCTCGCGGGACGGTCGCGGTCGCAGCGCCACAACTCAGAGTTGGCCCTCGACAAGTTGGCCGGCGTGATCGTCAAGCCCGGGGAGACGTTCTCTTTCAACAAGTGCGTCGGCAGCTTCTCGCAGGACGAGGGTTACCGCCGGGCGCCGGTCAGCTACAACGGACAGCTTATCGACAGTTGGGGCGGCGGCGTCTGCCAGACGTCGACGACGCTCTATAATGCGGCGCTTCTGAGCGGAATGGTCATCGTGGAGCGGAATCGGCACCGCTTCGCGCCCTCCTACATTCCGCCTGGGCGAGACGCGGCGGTCGCCTTCAGCTCGATCGACCTCAAGTTCAAGAATCCGTATCCCTATCCGGTCCGTATTCTGGGCGGGATCGAAGCGAACCGGCTCACAATCGGCATCTACGGTCCTCAGAAGCTCAAGGAAAGACCGAGGATTGTCGAAGTCGTGCGGGATCGGCAGTTGCCGGACACATACTCGATCGGCGAAGAGAGCCCTCGAGCCCGAATCCGGAACACGGGTAAGGAGGGCTTTCAGGTCCAGGTGTTCCGACTGGTCGGCAACACCCGCGAGATGATCTCGAACGACAGCTATCCCTCGATGGGAAGAGTCTTGGAATATCGATAATCCGCGCACATCGGTCTGTCCTCTACGAGCATCTGCGTCCCTCTGTGGTTCTTAAAGGCAGGAACCGCGGATGAGCGCAGACGAGCAGATCGAGGCGATCCTTGGAGGGCCACCGGACTATTGCCTCTCCCAGCGCAAACATCCGCCAAAGGAGGGGAACGCCGGCTGAGACCGGCTCTCGATTTCGAAGATTGCGGTCCGAGAATATTGAGAAGAGCAAACTGAGGCAGGATGTCGGATAATTTGTCCGTGCGGTACAAAGAGAACCAGTCGCGCCTTTCAGCGGTCGTTGCGCTAGCACTGCCGCAAGGCCCTGCGTGCAACGATCCTCACGCCGGACGGATCGCCGATCAGCTTGCGGCGCGCGTCATGCCTCAATTCGGGGGCAAAGAGAGCCTTTTCGGGACCTGGATTTTCTCCTCGGCCACTTCCGCGACCATCGCGGCCGACGAGGTGTATCGCCTTTGCAAGGACGACTTGGTTCTCGCCGTTTTGACCGGCGAAACGGAGTCTTCCGGGCCGTCCCGAGGAATCCTCTCGGAGCGAGCCAAGGAAATCTGCCACGCCTGCGAACGCCCCGGGGTTTACGTGTGCCCGGCGACTCAAATCATCGCGGTCGACAATTTGCCCGCCGACCTTTGGTTCCTCAACGCCGGCTTACTCCCGGTTGCGAGCGGCGGCGTCGAACATCTCTATGCTTTGTGCCACGGCGACGAAGAGGAAGTCGAATTGCTGCGACCCCGCATCCCTCGTCCTCCCAACTCGTTCGTAGGACGTCAGGACGACCTCCAAAAAGTCGCGCAAATCCTGTCGCAATGGTTTCTCGTCACGATCACCGGCCTGCCAGGAAGCGGCAAATCGGTCTTCGCGATGGTGCTCGCGATCGCCTTGGAGGACGACTATCCGGGAGGCGTCTTTTGGGTCGACGCAGCAAAATGCAAGAACGAGAGCGATCTCTTGCGAAAGCTGCAGCAAGCCACCTCTCACGGACGGTCCAAGCGAGCCGAACCCCTGTCCGTCCTGGCGGACCGCCTAAGCGAGAAGCACGCCCTGATCGTCTTCGACAATGCGGAAGGTTTGGTCGAAGAACTGCAGCGGATCACCGAAGCCCTGCTTTCGCCGACGACCAGCCTCGGCATCCTCGTGACGAGCACGACCGCTTTGCGCACGCCCCACGAGCATGTCTATACGCTCGGCCCATTGTCCCTCCCCGATAAGGGCAAGGAATATGTGGTCCTGAAGGAATACAATTCGGACGCTCTGGGCCTCTTTGCCGACCGGGCTCAGGCCGTGCGCGAGGATTTCGGTCTTGTGCTGGATAACGTGGAGATGGCTTCCGATATCTGCCGCGCCTTGAGCGGTAATCCGCTCGCCATCGAAATCGCGGCCTCGAAGATGGCGGGGCGCACCTTGCGGTCCCTGGAACGCCAGCTTTCGAAGTCGTTCACCTTCCGCAACGAGACGCCGCTGAGGCCACACCACGCTTCGATCCGGCAGGCGCTGATGAAGCCCCTCGCAGCCATGCCGCCCGAGCAGATCCAGCTCCTTAAGGAGCTATGCCTTTTTGCCGGACCCTTCTCGTTGGAATGGGCAGACCTTATTTGGATGGAGGCGCCGGAGGACTCCACCCTCGACGAAAACCTGGCCCAATTGGTGCGCCGCTCCCTGCTCGCCTTCGATGGCGAACGGGGGCTTTACGAAGTGCCGGCCATCCTGCGCCTCCTGCTCAGCTCGCAGCCCGGCTATGCGGAGGACGTTCGCGGCGCCAAACTCCGCTACTGCCGGTACATGTTCGATGTCATGAGACGGGGCCGGGCCCTCTTCGACGAGAATCGCGAAGAGGATGCGCTTTCTCTCATAGATTCGCACTATGCCGAAATCCCCAAGGCCCTCCAGTACGCGTGCGGCTTGCCGGAGTTGAAGGCAGACGCTTCCGACCTGCTCCTGACCCTTCCCCACTATTGGAGTCGCCGCAACCTGATCATCAATTGCGATCAGATCGTCTCCTTCGTCTTGGAGGCCGGCGAGGTCAGCGAAAACCAGCGAGCTCAAATGCTGATTCTCCTCGGAGCGGCTCGCATGGTTGGGCACGACTACGATGCCGCGCGGAAATACTTCCTGGAGGCAAGGCGGCATGGGGACGACACTCTCGTCTTGCATCGCATCCACGGAAATCTGGCGTTAATCGCCTCCTATCTTGGCAATTACGAGGAATCTTACGGCTATTTCGAGGAAGCGCTCCGACTCGGCCTGATCGACGGCGACCGCTCTCGAATCGCGCTACTGGCACTCAACTGGGCGGACGCCATTGGCCAGTGGGTGGACACCGCCCCTCCCGCCCATGCCTCGTCCATCCTAAGCAAGGCGGATTCCCTGGTCTCGCAGGCGAAGTCGCGCCTAGGCGAGAATCCGGGGCACTTTTGGCAAGACACAATTAACAACGTCGAGGCACTGCTCTCCTGGTGCCGGGGAGACCTGCGGAACGCGTGGAAGTATTACGTTCTCGCGGCCCTCGCCTCCGAGGCCACCCGGTGCGAAGCAGAGGCCGCATTGGCCTTGGAACGGCTCGCGATGATTTGCGCCCAGCAGAGTCGATACCAAGATGCTGCTAAGTTTGCCGGGCTTGCCATCCAGATTCGAGTGAACCAGGATCGGCCCCGTAAGCCGATCGACGAACAACGATTCGACGATCTGATGGTGCTCCTCAGCCAGCGGCTAGGTAGAGAGCGCCTCAGGGAGTATTGTGATTATGGCGCTTCTCTGACAATAAGCGACCTATGCGTACTAACATAAGTCACATTTTCAAAATAGCAGTTGTAGTATTTCGGTGCTATGCACCGAATCACCAAATCTCTCGTTTCTCTCGTCGTCGTCACATCGGTTTTTGCTCCGGCGATTGCCGCTAAAGGTCACAGAGATGGCACCCATCCCGTGATTCTTGCTATCAACCCGACCTCGGTCCGCTCTGGAGGAACCATGCTGTGCACGGTTACTCTCGACAATACGACCGATGGTGACTTAAGTGTGAACATCTCACCGTCGGACGGATCGCTGTTTTCCAGCATTCCGTCGTCGGTTACCGTCTCTTCGGGCGATGACCACGTGACCTTCTACGCGACCCTCACATCGAGCGCGTCGGGCGCCTTTTCGATGGCGGCTTCTGCGAATGGCGGTTATGCCTTCTCGCCTATGGAAGCGATTAGCCCGTAGGGCGCCGGAACTTTGAACTTGCAACTCGGGGTAGCCAGTCTTGCAGTAAAGAGCATGAGTGCGCTACCCCGATCCCATTCCTCCGAAGATCCCGTGCAGCGGTGGCGATCCATCGCCGGAGCGTCGTTTCTTTATTCCGACGCGCCCAGGCCGGAGCACTGCGGCGTCCATACGCATGACAAGGTTCTCGTCAGCTTTCTGCTGAGGGGATCGATCATCGAGGTAGACGAGCGGGCAAAGAAGGCCGAATGCGGACCGGTCACCCTCCATTCGAGCCCGCCCGGCATGCGACATGCCCACCTCATCCAAAGCCCTCGCGTCACGACCCTTTGCTTTGCCTTGGAGAGCGACCTGGTTGGCGAAATGGGTGACGGAGGCCATGTCTTCGACCAGCCCATCACGACTCGAGGAGCAGCAATCGCCCTCGCTCCGAAGTTTCAGCGAGAGATTTCGGCGACGGATTCCGCTTCCGACCTCGTGCTCCGCGGCCTCATCTTCGAACTCGTCGGCGAGTTGTCGCGCCGGGGCTCTCACCGGTTGCCTCCGGAAGCCCCGGACTGGCTTCGCCGGGCTCGCGAGATGATCAACGACACCTGGAACCAGAACATCTCCATGGAGGAAATCGCCGCGGCCGTCGGAGTTCACCCTTCCCACCTGAACCGCGTTTTCCGCGCCTACATGAACCAGACGCCAGGAGAGTATTTACGTCACATCAGGATGACCCGCGCGACGCGAGACGTCCTATCCGGGGAGACCCCGTTCAAGGTGATCGCGGCCAAGGCGGGCTTCGCCGACCAGGCGCACTTCACGCGGGAGTTCCGACGCCAGCACGGCATGTCGCCGATGGAGATGCGCCGCGCGATTCGAGGATAAGGCCGCCTATTCCGGCTCGGAGACCCATGCCACGTTGCGGTGCGCGCTACGGACTCGCGTATAGGCCCGCTTCCAGCCGCTGTTGCTCTTCAGCCAGACCGTGAGGTGCTCGGAGCGTTCGGTGACTTTGACCCACTTGCCATCCTTGCGATTGGTCGTCGTGGCATAGATTCGGGTCGCGACCTGGGCGCGCTTGCCGCGGATGATGATGTGGGCCGGCTCTTCGCGGTAATCCGTCTGGATTTGGCTTTCGAGGCGATCTCGAAGCTCCTCTCCATATCGATTCCGATTCAGCTTGACGCCATCCGGGCGGAGGAAATAGTAGTCCCGATCGAGAGTGGTCATGATCGTCGTGAAGTCGCCTCGCCGGTGAGCCGCATCGATTTCCCGGCACCGCGCGCAGATCTCGATGTAGTCGGGGTCGTCGGTCGAAACGATGCCGATGCCGATATAGCTGGCCAGGCGCTGGAGGACCTTCATCAGCCTCCCACCCGTCATGTCGATCTGCATTTCCCTCGTCCTCACGAGCATGAAAGAGGCAGGAAACGCGCCATAAGGCACGGCAAGATTGCCGGATGGGTCGGCTGTACGAGTGATAAACTGGGACATGGCTGGTAGAGGAGCGGCGTCGGCGACCGTCGATTCGCTGTTCGCCCCGGTTCTGGCCACGTTAACCTTCGTCGGCGAGATCAGCATCTTGCTCGGCGATACGATTCGGCGCCTTCTCCTGCCTCCCTACGAGGTCAAGGAGACCCTCAACCAGATGGCCTTCATCGGGGTTGCGTCGGTGCCTCTGGTGGCGCTGACCAACTTCTTCTCCGGTGCGGTGCTGGCTCTTTACAGCACGGAGTTCCTGAACCGTTACGGCGGATCGTCGTTCGTGGGGGCGACGGTCGCGCTGGCGATGGCGCGGGAGATCGGCCCGGTCTTGGTCGGCTTGATGGTGGCGGCGCGCTGCGGTTCGGCAATGGCGGCCCTGATCGCCCAGATGCAGGTCACGGAGCAGATCGACGCACTGCGGATGCTGAGCGTCAACCCGACGAACTATCTCGTGGTCCCGCGGGTCGTCGCCGGCATCACGATGCTGCCGGTGCTCGCGCTCGTCGGCATGTATTCCGGCGTCATCGGAGGCTGGATGGTGGCGACGGCGAGCGGCGTGCCAAGCGGCGCGTTCGTTCAATCGATCCAGAGCTTCCTCGAACCTTGGGACTTCGTCGGCGGCATGCTGAAGACGCCTTTCTTCGGCCTCATCATCGCGCTCATCGCCGCTCAACAGGGATTTCGGACGAAGGAGGGCGCGGTTGGGGTCGGCCGGGCGACGACGAACACGGTCGTGCTGTCGATGGTGTTTATCTACGTCGTCAACTACTTCCTGGCGATCCTCTTCTTCGGCGTCCACCGCTAATCTCGGCGAGATCGGGGAGGCGGTCGAGCGCCCTCGCCCCACCGAGCCGGACGCCCGGCGACCACGGCCTCCGGCTATTTCCCTGCCTGGTCTTTGTGGCGTCCGTTTCGCCCTTCGGGCGCGCCGGGATGAACCCGGCGACTACAGCCTCCGGCTATTTTCAACGCTGGGCTGCGAAAGTTGAAACATTTAAGCGATTCCTTAAGTATAGTAAGACATGCCCGGCTTTTCGGAAGGACAGGATGTGTTCTCGGCAATCGCGGCGCCGGCGCGGCGGGCGATGCTGGCTCGGCTTGCTCAGCGGGAAATGCCGATGGGCGAGTTGGCGGAGGCGTTCGAGATGTCCCTTCCGGCCGTGTCCCAGCACTTGGGCGTTTTAAAGGATGCGGGATTGGTCGCCAGCCGGAAGGCGGGGCGGCACCGAATCTACCGGCTCAATCCGGAGCCGCTCAAGGCGGTCTCCGATTGGGTGAATACCTACGAAGCGTTCTGGACCGGCAAAATGGCCGCTCTTGGCGAATATCTGGAGAAAAGCGAATGAAAGACAGAGTCCAACTGGAGGCGCAGTATCCGCACCCGCCGGAGCGGGTCTGGGAGGCGCTGACGAACACGCAGGCGCTCGGCGAATGGCTGATGCCGACCGATTTCAAGCCGCTGATCGGCTACCGCTTCCGCTTCGATCGGGCGGAGGGTCCGCCGGTTCAGGGCAAAGTCACCGACGTCGAGGCGAACCGGCTGCTCGCCTATACATGGCGCGACGAGGAGGAGGGTGAAGGCTCGCTCGTCGTATGGACGCTCGAGCCGACCGACGGGGGTACGCGGGTGCGGCTGGAGCATCTGCCGATCGAGGAGCCGGTGGTGACCTGCCTCGCCATCGACAACTACTTCAACTGGCTCTACGCCTTGCGGCATGGGCTGCCTGGGATGCTGCGGCTTCTGGCCGGGCTGGAATCCGGGAGGCCGAGGCCGCCGTTCGTGTACGTCGAGGAAGAGGTGGCGATATGATCCGGCAATCCTCGGTCGTCCCGATGGTCGTCGACCAGACGGCGCATGGCGAGCGGGCCTACGACATCTACTCCCGGTTGCTGAAGGACCGGATCGTCTTCATCGGCGAAGAGATCACCGATCCTTTGGCGAACCTGGTCATCGCGGAAATTCTATTCCTGGAGAAAGAAAATCCGGACAAGGATATCGACGTCTACATCAACAGCCCGGGCGGCAGCGTCTCGGCCGGACTCGCGATCTACGACGTCATGCGGCATGTGAAGTGCGACGTGGCGACCGTCTGCGTCGGGATGGCGGCCTCCATCGCGACCGCGCTCCTCGTGGCCGGGAGCGAGAAGAAGCGCTACGCCATGCCGAACGCGCGAATCATGATCCACCAGACGAGCGGCGGATTTCGCGGCACGTTTACCGACACGAAGATCTATGTCGACGAAATGAGCAAGATGTTCGACACCTACGTGCGCATCCTCGCCGAGCGAACGGGACGCGATCCGGAGCAAATCCGCAGGGATTGCGACCGAGACTACTGGATGTCGGCGGACGAGGCGAAGGAATACGGGCTGGTAGACGAAATCATCAACGGGAAAAAATCCGCTCCGTAACCTCGCGCCAAGGGGCAGGACCAAGCGCGAACAAGTTCGCGCATTCCAAACCCACTCCAAGATGGCACGGTAAAATCTGAGTATTGGCGAATCCGACCTTGGTCGGGATGGATCGTGAGGAGCTTCGAGCGGCCCTCGGCGATCGTCCGGACGCTCGCATGCGCGCGAGCCAGCTTGCCCTCCACCTCTACCAAAGAGCCGAGGCGGATTTGTCGCGCATTACCGATCTGCCGAAGAGCCTGCGGGAAGAGCTTAGGGAGCGGTTCGCGGTCCAGCCTTTGGAGGTGGCGACCCACCGGCAATCGACGGACGGAGTCGATAAGCTGCTCGTCCACGCCGGGGACGGCGAGGTCTACGAATGCGTCCTGCTGCCCTATGAGGATCGGGTGAGCTGCTGCATCTCCAGCCAGGTCGGGTGTCCGATGGGCTGCAAGTTCTGCGCAACCGGCTTGGGCGGCTTCGATCGCAATCTGACGGCGGGCGAGATCGTCGGGCAATATCTCTTGCTCCAACGGCTCTCACCCCGACGCGTCAGCCATGTCGTCTTCATGGGCATGGGCGAGCCGCTGCTGAACCTGCCGAACGTCGTGAAAAGCCTCAAGCTGCTGCACGACGAGGTCGGGCTGAGCTACCGGCATATCACCGTCTCGACGGTTGGGATCGTGCCGCAGATTTACGAGTTGGCGAAGGAGAATCTGCCTGTCCATCTCGCCCTCTCCCTCCATTCAGCGGTCGACGAAGTGCGCGACCGCCTCATGCCGGTCAACCACAAATGGCCGGTCAAGGAAGTCATGAAGGCGATGCGCGACTACCAGGCGAAGACGGGGCGGAAGATCACGCTGGAATATCTGCTCATCAAAGAGGTGACGGATACGCCGGAACAGGCGCGGGAGCTGGCACGCGTGGCGAAGGGGGTTCCGCTGGTCGTCAATCTCATCCCCTTCAATTGGGTGGACACGGAGCAGGGTTTCGCTCGTCCAGAGAATGAGCGCGTGCGCGCGTTTCGAGGGATATTGGAGGCGAAGGGAATCAACGTCACTCAGCGCGTCGAGCGCGGCCACGACATCGCGGCGGCGTGCGGTCAGCTCGCCGGCCAGCATCAGGGCCGCTTCGCAAGGAGGCCGCTATCCGCGCTTCCCTTGGCCAATTGAGCCTGGCGATGCTTCTCTGCCTCGCCGGATGCTCGGGCTCGGCGAAACAAGAGACCAAGCCAAAGCCGGCGCCCAAAGAGAAGCCTCTGCTCGATCAGCCCCTTACCGTCAATGTGCCGCACGGGGAGGCGACGATCCGGGGCGAGCTACCCAGGCGAGACCTGATCTATCACATCACCTGGGGCGAGGGCGTCATTCAAGTTGGGAACGAAGGAATCTTCGCAGGGACCATGGATGCGGTTTCGGGGGAGTTTTACGAGAAGGGCACGCCGGCGAGCACTTTCAGGGCCGATCATGCGAAGGCCGACCGCGCTACGGATACGCTAACGCTCACCGGTCACGTTACCGTCGTCTCCAAGACCCAGGATGCCACCCTGACATGCGATAAAGTCGAGTGGCGGAACAAGGAGCAGATCGTCAAAGCATTCGGCCATATCGAGATTCGGGGGGGAAACGGCATTATTTCCGGGCTCGACGAGCTTTGGGCGACCCCGAAGCTGGACTATATCTCGACGCCCGGCATGTACAAGAAACCATGAAGAAGACGCTCGCCATCGCCGCAATCGCCCTCTTCGCGCTCGCCGGAGCGGTTGGGCAGCAGCGTCTCACAACCTTCACTAATTCCACGAAGTCCCTGCAACTGACTTTCCGAGAGTTTTCGATGGTGCGAACGGACAAGTCGACTTACCATTTCGTCCTGACGAACCCGGGCGGTGTCGTTCACGCGATCTCCGAGAAGCAGCATATCGAGTTCATGGCGCCGCGCATGCAAGTCGACGCAATCTCTGTTTTCGGAAAGGATAACGAGGCTAACGCGATTCGCAACGCGACGGCCTCGGGCGGAATCCGCGCCATTCGTACGGGCAACGGGGGCCGCGCGGAAATGACGGGATCGACGGCCAAGTACTCGGCGGACGGCGCGAAGGCGAGTCTCCGGATCGGGGGCCCGGTGAAGCTGACCAATACCGGAACGGGAGGCCATGGCTTCACAGCGACGGGCAGCTCGCTCGTCGCCGACTTGGGCCCTTCCAGAACCTTCGAAACGGCGACACTCAATGGCCCCGTCCGGCTTCAAATCCGTCAGGCCGAACAGAGCGGCCAACCGGGCCTAGACCTCGTCGTCGCCGCCAGCAAGCTTCTGCTCGACGAGACGTCCAAGCCGACGACGATCACGCTCTCGGGCGGGGTCCATATCAACGGAGTGGGGTCCGGAATGACAGCGGAAAGCACTCTGTCGCGCCTCGTCCTCAGGCTCGACGACCAGGGCGAGGTCGTTTACATGTCGGGAACAGCAGACCAACGATGAGCCCCCTTCTCCTAGCGATTTGCATGGCGGCGCCCCAAGATCAGGGGCCTAGCTATATTCGGCTGAAAGGCCCCAGCGGGGACTTCGCGATCGAGAATCTCTCCAGCTTCTCGGCGGAAAACCCGTTCGGGCCGGGCAAGGTCACGTTGGCCGGCAATCCGGTAAGGATCTTCTGGCGCGACGCCGGCATGGCTCTGACCGCGAATTCGGTCGTTGGGGAAACCGCGCTCGATTCGGCGACTCGGAACTACTACTTGAAGTCGGCGGATATCTCCGGCAATGCCACGACCACGTTCGATTCGGACGAGTCCGAGCGTTATCGCATCAAAAAGGCGAAGGACGCCGGCCTACCGGCTCTTCCGCCGAGCGAGGCCAAGGGCCGCCTGACCTTGATGAGCGACGCTTATCGCTATGTCGGCAATTACGATATCGGAACCTTTACATTGGCCCATGCGTTTGTCGGAACCTGGACGGCCACAGGGAGCTTCGAAGCGACGGACAACGATAAACCCGCAATGCTGAATTTCGACGACACCGCCGACGTGCATGGAGGGAATGGCTCGATCGAGACCTTCACCCATCTCATGCCGGGCACGTCACCTCTCCGCAAGGGCTTCGTGACCGGATCGCCGACGTTCACCTACACGCGCAAATGGTCTCTTGGCGGCAAGCCGATGCCGGATAAAACGGTGTATGGCAAGGCCGACCGGATCGACATCGACTTTCTGTCGGCAAAGCATACGATCACCCTGACCGGCCACGTGGAGCTCTCCGGTCAGAGCGACGGATACTCGGGAAGCGCGATCGGTACGCTCGCCGTCATCACCTTTGGACCGAACGACGAGGTCGATGAAATTCACATGGAAGGAACGCCGACGGTTACCAACATCAAGCCGATCAAGTCAGGGGGCTCCAAGCTTTGAAAATCACGGCCGAGGGCCTTCACAAAAGCTACCGGGGCCGCGAAGTCGTCAATGGCGTCCATTACGAAATCTCCCAGGGGGAGATCGTGGGGCTGCTCGGCCCCAACGGGGCGGGGAAAACGACGACGTTCTACATGACGGTCGGTTTGGTCCGGCCCAACGCGGGCCACGTCTTCTTCGACGGCACCGACGTCACCCATTGGCCGATGTATCGGCGCGCAAGGTGCGGCGTCGGCTACCTGCCTCAGGAGGCGAGCGTCTTCCGGAAGCTCAGCGTCGAGGACAACATCCGCCTGGTCCTCGAGCTTGCGAAGAAGCCGAACGAGGAGATCAAGGCGAAGATCGCCGAGCTCGCAAAGGAACTCCACATCCAGCACATTCTGAAGAGCTCGGGCAACGTGCTTTCGGGAGGTGAGCGACGGCGGGTCGAGATCGCGCGGGCTCTTGCAACCGAGCCGAAATTCATCCTCCTCGACGAGCCCTTCACCGGTATCGATCCGGTGACGATCGAGGAGATTCAGGAGATCATCGCCAGGCTGAAGAAGCGAAGCATCGGCATCCTGATCACCGACCATAACGTCTCCGCGACGCTTCGGATTACGGACCGGAATTATATCCTCGTTGACGGCAAGATCATCGCCGAAGGCTCGGGGCCGGAAATCGCCGCCAACGACCTCGTCCGCAAGCATTATCTGGGCCAGCAGTTCGGCACGGATACCTTCGTGCGCGGCGACGAGGTGATGGATGCCGGGATTCCCGGCGCCGGCCTCGACAGCCCGGAGGCCGAAAGCGAGGATGGGGCCGAAGGCGAGGAAAAGGAATGAAGCGCCTCGATGCGCTCGTTCTCAAGGAGCTGGTCGGCCCATGGGTCTTCGGCGTGAGCATGTTCACCATGCTCCTCATCGCGGCGACCTACCTCGGCCGGATCGCCCGGTTCGTGGTCGAGGGAGTCAGTCCGGCCTTGATTCTCAAGGTGACGATTCTCCTTCTGCCGGCGATCCTGGTCAAGACGTTTGCGATGGCCCTCCTTCTGGGCGCGCTGCTCGCGTTCGGACGCCTGAGCGGGGACAGCGAAATCACGGCCATACGGGCTGCCGGAGTCAGCCTTTATCGAATCGTCGCGCCGGTGTCGATTTTCTCGATGCTGGTGGCGGGCCTCGCCTTCTACATGAACGAGCAGATGGTGCCGGCGGCCGCGCGCGAGTCGGAGGCGATCATGACCCAGATCGCCAAGAACAGCCAGGGACAGGGCTCGCAGCCGATCAAGCACATCGAGGTGCAGAACGGCCGCGTCGTGGCGATGTTCGGAGCTCGCAACTTTGATCTGGTCAACCGGACCTTGGAAGGAGTCCACGTCATCGCCTACGATAAGTCGGGCAAAGAGACCTGGATCATGCTGGTCCCCGCAATGCAGTTCACCTATGGCGACCTGCGCCACTGGCAGATCATCGGCGGCGGCGACATTCTAAGCTTGCCCGACGGACGGATTCATCTCAAGATCGAGGGCAACGTCTGGCCAGAGCAGATCCCGACCATCGTCTCGACGCCGGACGAGCTCTTCGCCGATCAGAACATCGACATGGACGTCTTCAGCATGGAGGAAATCCAAGAACGCATCAAGAAGGGGAAGCAGACGGGCAACCTGACGCCGGACCAGATCCGGAACTACGAGTACGGTTACTGGAACAAGATCGCCTTGCCGCTCGCCGCGTTCATTTTCGGCACGTTGGGCGCGGCCTTGGGCATCCGCAACCACCGGACGGGGGCGGCGACCGGGTTCGCGGTGGCGGTGATCATTATCTTCACCTACTTCACCCTTGGGAACTTCATGAACGTCTATGCGATGGGAGGAGTTTTTCCCCCTTACATCGCCAGCTTCACGCCAATCGCTATTGGACTGATCGCGAGCGGCGTAATTATTTGGCGGCGGAACCGATAGCCGCCAAGATTCGAAATGGATTATCTGCCGATAGCTGTACTCGCGGTGTTCGTCCTCCTGGGCGGGATCATCGCGGTCATCGCCGACGAGCTGGGCCGTCGGATCGGCAAGCGGCGCCTGTCCCTGCATCGCCGCATCCGTCCCAAGTACACCGCGAAAATCCTGACGTTCCTTTGGGGAGTCTTCATCACGCTCTTCACGATGGTCCTCATCGCCATCGCGAGCAGCGACATGCGGACCTTGCTTTTGCATGGCCGCAAGGCGATCGACGACCTGAAAACCGAGCAGCGGAAGCTCGTCGACGACAATAGCAGCCTGCATGGCGAAAACGACAGCCTTCGCGCCGACAACGTCAACCTGACGAATCTCCTTTCAGAGGAGCAAAAGAAGCTGAGGCAGGCCGAAGAAAAGCGGAATTCGGCCCAGAGTCAGGCGACGACCGCCGAGGCTCGCGCGTCCGCCGCCAACAAGAGGGCCATGGAGATCACGGCAAAGCTGGCCAGGCTCCAAACCAACTACGACAAGGCGAAGAGACAACTGACTGAGGAGAAGAAGCTCCTCGATACCGCCGCCGAAGCCGTCTCGAAAGGAAAGGCGGAACTTGCGAAGCTACAGAAGGAAAAGACGTATCTGTACGACGAGTACAAGAATCTCACGAGCCAAAACAACGACCTGACCATCGCCGCCGACAAGCTGCGTAGCGAACTCGCAAGGACCGATCAGCAGATCAAGGACAAGAATCAGTCGATCCAGGATCTGAACGCGCAGATGGAGCAGCTCACGAGGGACATCGGCGACAAGCAGGCGGCTCTCGACAACGCCCGCGCCGACCTCGAGGAGGTCCAGCGGCAGCAGCGGATTGCCGAGACGGCGGCCGGCAACGGAGCGTTGGCGGCGCGCTTTTCTCAAGTCCTGATCCTCGCGGGCGAGGAGGTCGCGCGCGTCCCGATCCCCGCGGGAACATCGAAGGATGAGGCGAGAGAAAAGATCGAGACGGCTCTTCTGCTCGCTCGAGATTACGCCAAGTCTCGCGGAGCCAAGCCCTGGAACGGGATGAATTACGCGGGCATGCTGGTCGACCCCCTGCAAGGAACGCCGGTCGAGACTCAGAAGGATATCATCGCCTCCCGCCTGGCGGGCCTGCCGGACGACGAAGTTCTCATCGCTTACGCCGCCATGAACGCCTTTGCCGGAGAAAGCGTCGCCGTCACCTTCTCTTTCCGGCCGAATCCGATCGTCTACCAACCGAATCAGGTTCTCGCCGAGATTCGAGTCGACGGCCGTCAAGACGGAGGCCAGATATTGAAGTCTCTGGACACCCTCGGCTCGCGACTCCGCGAGAGGGCTTTGAGAGACAAGATGATTCCGATTCAACGGCCGGACTCGTCGATCGGAAGCGTCTCGTCCGAGGATATTCTTCGCTTGCTCAGCGAAATCCAGCGGTCGGGAGGAAGCGTACGCGTGCAGGCCAAGGCGCGACGCCTGACGAGAGCCGCCGACCCACTCATTCTCGATTTCGAAGTTAAATAGAAGGCATGCCGAAAACTGTGCTCGCGATCGATCCGGGGTCGAGCAAATGTGGCATGGCTCTCGTCAAACGGGACGACGACGGCAATATCAAGCTCCTGTGGCGCGCGATCGCCCCCCGGGCGGAACTGATCCAGAACGTGCGGGACGCCGCGGCCGTCGAGTCCTTTTCGCTGGTTATCGTCGGCGGGGGGACGACCTCAAAGCAGGTCGTCCACGAACTTCGCGAGGCGACGCCGAGCATGGGCATTCTCGTCGTCGACGAGAAGAATACGAGCCTTCAGGCCCGCGAGCGGTATTGGGAGCACAATCCCCGGCGGGGTCTGCGCAAGCTCCTCCCTTCGACGATGCAGATACCGAAAGAGGCGGTCGACGATTTCGTCGCTCTGATCCTGGCCGAGCGCGTCCTGGGCGACGGCACGTAGCATCGCCTTCCAGGCGATGCTACCTCTTGGCTAGAACCGACGCAGGAGTTGGTATCGCATGATGAAGCGCATGTAGAAGGCGGCGCCCACGGCGAGCACGTTGAGCACGAGCGCCAGGATGCCCAGCTTGTTACCCTTTTGCATGGCCCGCCAAGCCGCGGCAACACCGGCGGCGGCAGGAACATCCCGTAGAACGAGATACAGCCGAGTAGCGGAGCTCCGATCGCGATGCCGAACGCGGTCCAGAGGTCTTTCGACCCGTTGTCGGTGGGCATCCCGGGGGCATAGCCCGGTCGCGGATAGTAAGCCGTCCCCATGCCAGGCGGAGGCGGCGCCATCGGGCCATAGCCGGAAGGCGCCGGGGGAGGCGGGGCGGCCACCGGAAAGTTCAGCCCGGGAACCGACGAAGCGACGACGACGCTCCCGCTGAACTCTTCCATCAGCTTGGAATTCGGGTACACGCGACTCTCCGCCGCCCACTGAGTCAGGGTCGGCAGATCGACAGGGCCATACCGTTCGCCGGTCGGGGCAAGCACGAAGTAGCGCATCAAGCGCTACAAATGGTAGCAGAGGAGTCCGGTTCTGGGGAAGGTGGCCAACGTTAAATGTTTGGAGTGGGTTGCGACCGGAATGGCCTGAGGACTCGGTTCAGGTGGGTGTGCGCAAGGCCGTAGAATGGTCCTGAGGCAATACAAGGCATCGAAACATGGCCTCCGAATTGTGAGCAAACGACGGATAGCGTCAGGACGCGGACTTGCGACTCGCACAAACAAGTACTCCGGAGCCCCGAGTCATTCCAAGGGTCGCGACGCGAGATGTCTGCCAGAGCCTCCGGGGAGCAATACACAACAACCAATATAGTGTAGCCCGCTGCTATCAAAGGTAAATTTACTATATAAAACTTCTACGTTCACGAGTCTGGTCGACACAGCAATAACACTCTTGCGGTTCTAGGAGCACAAATGCATGTGCCTCCTTTAGCTGCCAGTATTGGACTTGGTTATGCTTCTATTGTTATGCGTAAGCCAATCGCACAGCTCTCTATCGGCCACATAGTAGTTATCGTAATTGTATTTCTTATGGTTTCGGCGAGTTACGGTCAAGTAGGCTCTCAGGGAAGCGGGAGTTCACCAGGTGGCGGCTCCAGCGGATCCTGGCAAATACTCTATAAACCTTCTGGCACTACCCACTGGACCGTCGATGGGCAGTCCAACCAATTTGCTTGGGGTATTGGAAGTCAGTGGCAACCGACGTGCGTATTCCCGATGTCGCCTAGCGGCACAATCGCCCCTGGCGACAACGCCAACGTTAGCGCAAGTGGTAGCATTCAGGTCCAGATTTCGTGGACCGGCAATCCCTCTTCAGCTCCGGAAATGGCATGGGTCGCTGTCACCTCCTCGACGTCGTGGAGCGGCGACTCGGGTGACTGTAACAACGGGTACAACGACCAGCCCAAGTCGATAGGCGTTCCCCCTTCGAATGGTCAGAGCAAAAAAGGCATTCATGTCCTAGGTTTTCCCTACAGCGGCTCCCCCATAACCTTTACGGTCGGGCTGTCCGCCAATTGCTCTGCATCGACGGTGAACGTAAGCTACGGCACGTCGCTCGCGTTCAGTGTAGCTCCGACGGACAAGAACGCGACGCTGAGTCGTACTGACGGCGTAGTTATCAAGCCGTTGGCGGACGGATCTTACGCCGCCGATACTCTCCTCACATGGGGGGGCGTCTTGGCTGGTGATACCTCTGGGACGACTCTTGACTACGATCAATTGTACGACGGGGGACCCGGCGCTACGCGCGACACCCTCCGTGGCGTTTTTGCTGGCTCTTGGATCATGAAGATGTTTACTGATCCCAATACAAATTTGCAACAGAAAGAATATGCCGTCGATGTCACGTGGAGCGGGGGCATCGATCCATCAACGGATCATTTCTATCCGCCCACACCGTTGATGGATGTTCACGACACCACTTATACTGGCATGATGCCGGCCTTCGACATGCCAACGAAGGACAACCGGGATCAGGATCCAACTCCGAAGAAGGCCACTTGGGGCTATCATCTGCAGGAAAAGCCCGATGATGGGAGCACTCCTACCCAGCTTGATCTGAAATGGGTATGGACTGCTCATTATGTCGCGGAGTCTTGGGCTTTAACAGGAACTGAGCGTACTGAAATCGATTGCCCTAATCCTCCGAGAGGTGTTTATCTAGATGCAGACAACCAAAGTGGCATGGTAGGAGTGCCGGACCAATGGACATGGGATGCCGGCGACCTAAAAACTGATTGGGGCTACGTGGAGACGTCTAACATCCACTTCCATATCCATCGGTGGCATATTGGCGTCGCGCTCTTTAGGAACGAGATTGGTGAGCAATCGTCTTATTCATACACGGCAGATGGTCCACTTAACTGGACTGTCACCTATAACCCGGGGCAAGGGCCGGGCGTATATACCATTATGCCGAAGCTTGTAAACTTAAAAAAAAGTGGCACTCTTGATATTTGGAACGCGCAAGGCATCAAGGCTCCGACAACGGCTTGGATCGTGCCGTGTGATAGCTGGAGCTTCACTTTCGAGCCTTTGTTCCTGGGTAACAGCCAGCCCTGAGGGGCATGTATTATGAGTATTCTCCTTTTGGTTGTCTTGGTAAAAGACGTTCTGTCGGGCCAGATTGAGTTTCTCGCCGACAGGCCCCTTACGTGGGACTGGCATGGCACGCTTCCAATCGAGTTAGCCCAGAAGCCATCGGCCGAACAGGAGCACCTGTTCGGCCTTATGCGGCAAGGCGAATATTATCGGGCGTCGGTAGCGGCGTCCGGGCATCTGAAGAAAAATCCGGACGACTTCGTAGACACATGGATCTTGGTGGAATGCGCCAGGAAGCGAGGCACGGCCGAGGACTTGGTTCGGGATGCCAATGCTCTGGTTAAGGCACATCGGACGGAAGCCACTCTGACATTAGAATTACGGGCCGAGAATATGTTTCTTACTTGGAAGCTCGGCCATGTCTCGCACAAGGAGCCAATCGGTTCGTGGTTTGAGGAGGGGTTAAAGCGAGTTAAATCGATTCAGTCTAGCCTGCGACCATTCGTCGATAGTCTGCCGACGCTGACCGCTTGCATGTCGTCTTATGAGAAGGACATCGTCTTGGACCGCGAGGCTGCCGATCGTCTTCGTAAAGCTAATCCCGAGAAGATCGAATATTCGATTCTCTATGTCCGGTCGCTGTTACAAGGGAATACAACAATGCGTATCTCGACTATCGGGACTAAGGATGCCCCTCCCAAGCCGCTTCCGCGAGATGAGGTTCGAGTTATGCAGATCAGCCCTCCCATGCGCCTCGTCAGCGCTCTGCAGGAGTTGGATCGTCTGGAAAAGAAATTCGGAACGCATCCTCTTATCGACTACTACCGCGCGGCGGCCAACGCCTCGGCGTCGCTTTTTGCCGATCCGGCTCGTGCCATCGTACCAGACGAACTCAAGAACATGAATTGGAGAACCCTGGAGAAACTGTCATTTGACTCGACCAAGGCATTCCTCACCCACTGCGAGGACTACCCTAGGTTGGCGAAACAGGCACAGCTTTACCTGGCTGACCATCATCTTTACGATTTCTTTCCCCATCCTGATGATTGAACCGGGCTAAAGCATACGTTTGATGGTTACGCGACTCTCGGCGATTATGAAGACACTTAGCGCCTCGATTCTGCATACGGCTGGATATTTGGCTGGCAGCAGATATTTGCAGGCGGAGGGCGTGATTAATTCGTGAACATCCTTGGGCTCGTACCCTGGCTGACGATCGGCTCCGTAGATGTGAGCCATAAGCAATCCATCGGGGTTCCATTTAGGCGCCAGGTGCCATTCACCTTCGCTACGCGACGGCTCACAGACCGCCCCCCCCCGAAAGAGAGGGATTCGGGTCACAGGACCCAGCCAAGCCCGAAGTGCAGAAACAGGGCCAGGGCGAAGGCGGCGAGGTTGAGGAAGATGCTCAGAATGCCGAGCTTCTGGCCGCGCCGGATGGCGAGGGAGGCGCAGTACATGCCGCCGATCGCCATGGCGACACCATAGATCATGAACAAGGCGATCACCGGGGAGAGGAGGGCGAAGAGGAAGGAATACGTCAGCTCGCGCTTACCGTCGCTCGCGTCGGGGAGGAAGAGGGGCGGCTCCGCGCCGGGGCGGAGGTAATTGCTCACCATTTGTGGCGGGATAGGCTGGGGCGGGAGCGGTTGAGGCAGATTCGGTTCGGAGAACGGCGTCGCGAGCGGGCCGGACTGAGGAGCGTGCTGAAACGTCGTAAACGTCAGGCCGGGGAGGCTGGAGGCGAGGATGCGCCTGCCGCTGCCCTCTTCTTCCAAGATGGTGGACGGGGCGACCCTGCCCTCCCGCGACCATTGCTCGATCTGGCCGATATCGGCGGGACCGAACGAGCCGGACTGGGTCACGACATAGTAGCGCACGGCTATGGTCTACCGGAACTTCTTGATGTTGTTCTCGAACATCAAGAAGAGCTCCTTGGCCTTCGCGTCATAAGCATCCGGATCGGCCCAGGTGTTGCGGGGGTTCAGGACCTCGCTCGGCACCTCTGGGCATTCCATCGGCATTTCAAGCCCAAAGACCTCGTGAGTCTCGTAGGGCACGGTGTCGAGATCGCCGTCGAAGGCGGCTTTCAGCATCGCCCGCGTATAGCGTAGCTTCATCCGCTCGCCGACGCCGTAAGCTCCGCCGGTCCATCCGGTGTTGATCAACCACACGTTGGCGTCGTGCTGGTCGATCTTCTTGCCGAGCAATTCGGCGTAGACCTTCGGGCGCAGCGGCAGGAAAGGCGCGCCGAAACAGGTGCTGAACGTCGGCTGCGGCTCCTTGACACCGGCCTCGGTGCCGGCCACCTTCGCCGTATAGCCGCTCAGAAAGTGATACATCGCCTGCTCGCGGGTGAGGCGCGAGATCGGAGGCAGGATGCCGAAGGCGTCGGCGGTGAGGAAGACGATGTTCTTCGGATGACCGCCAAGGCTGGGGATAACCGCGTTGGCGATGTAATCGACCGGATAGGCGGCGCGGGTGTTTTCGGTGATCGACGCGTCGTCGTAGTCAGGTACGCCGTTTTCATCGAGGACGACGTTCTCCAGGACGGAGCCGTACCGGATCGCGTGCCAAATTTCCGGCTCACCCTCTTCGCTGAGCTTGATGCACTTGGCATAGCAGCCGCCTTCGATATTGAAGACGCCTGTGTCGGTCCAGCCATGCTCGTCGTCGCCGATCAGCCGCCGGCCGGGATCGGCGGAAAGCGTCGTTTTGCCGGTGCCGCTGAGGCCGAAGAAGAGCGCGGTGTCGCCGTCGGGCCCAATGTTCGCCGAGCAGTGCATGCTCAGAACGCCCTTGAGGGGAAGCAGGTAGTTCATGATCGTGAACACCGACTTCTTGAGCTCGCCGGCATATTCGGTTCCGGCGATCAGAACTTGCCTTTCGGCGAAGTTCAAGGCGATCACGGCGTCGCCCTTCGTGCCATCGGTAGCCGGATCCATGACGAGCTTGCCCATATCGACGATAGTCCAATCGGGCTCATAGGTCGCCAGCTCCTCTGCGGTCGGGCGGATCAGAAGCTGCTTGATAAAGAGGGCGTGATAGGGGCGCTCGACGATGAAGCGGGCCTTGATCCGATTGTTCGGATCGGCTCCTCCGTAGGTGTCGATCACGTAGAGGTTCTTCCCCTCGGCGTAGTCGCGCAGATGTTCCCGAATGCGCTCGAAGGTGGCGGGATCCATCGGATTGTTGTTCTCCCACCAGACGTTTGCGTCCGATCCAGGCTCCTGGACGATGTGTTTGTCTTTCGGCGTGCGGCCCGTGTACTTTCCGCTCTTGCAGACGAGCGCCTGGTTCGCGGCGAGTTGGGAGCTGTCGAATTGGAGCGCATGATCCACGAGCTCTTCAACGGTTGGGTTTAGGTAGACGTTGGCGGCGCGATTCAGGTCGATGGGATCTTTTGAAGTGGTGGTCGACGGCATTGTCAATTTCCCCGCGGGCACAGATAACGGCCCGACGCCCGGCGTCGGAGCCTCCCTGTAATGAGGCCGAGTTTACCCGCCGGTATTCGGACGACCCGTGTCCTTGGTTCTTACCTCCATTATCGGGGCGCAGATTCCGAAGCAGACTCCGTCGGATCGGCTCGTGCGCATTATCGGCGGAAGGTTCAAGACGGGGGCAGCGGAGTGCGAAATCCCCAGATCGCGCCTGGAAGGAGGGAGCCACGCGCTTACGCGAATTATTGCGTTAGCCTTATGGCAAACTCGGCAATATGGTTGCCGATCAGCCGCCCGTTATTCCCGCTCCCGACGATCCGGCCGCGTGGCCAGCGTGGCGCGAAGGTCTGGAGCGATGGCGCGACGAGGCAAGGAAGGCGCTCCATTACGACGGCGCAACCTACGACAAGCCCGAATTCGCATGGATGCAAAGCTGCTTTGCCTTTGGCAAGGTGATGATTTTCGACCGGCAATTCCTCGATCCTCACAAGGGCGAGTTTCTGGTCGAACCCTGGCTGGATTGGATGGAGCGAGACTTTGGCGGAATCGACGCGCTCATCCTCTGGCAGGCCTATCCGCGGATCGGCGTGGACCGGCGCAACCAGTTCGACCACTACCGGGAAGTTCCGGGCGGGATGCCGGCGCTGCGGCGGCTCGTGGACCGGCTGCACGCGCGGGGCGTTAAGGCAGCACTCGCTTACAACCCGTGGGACACGGGGACGAAGCGGGAGGGCAAGAGCGACGCAGAAGCGATGGGCGACTTCGTCGGGGAAGCCGGTTTCGACGGAATTTTCCTCGATACGATGCCGCAGAGCGGCCCCGATCTCCGGACGACGATGGACCGGATCAAGCCGGGCGTCGTGCTCGAATCGGAGCTGGCGCTGCCGATCGAGGCAATCCCGACTCATCACGCCTCGTGGGGGCAATGGTTCGACGACAGCTACGCGCCGGGCGTGCTGCGCAACCGCTGGTTCGAGCAGCGACATATGATCCACATGATCCGGCGCTGGGACCTCGATCATTCGGGCGAGATGCAGATGGCGTGGATGAACGGCGCGGGGATGTTCGTCTGGCAGAACATCTTCGGCTCCTGGAACGGCTGGAACGACCGAGACCGCTCGATCTTGCGGTCGATGCTGCCGATCCAGCGACGCTACGCGAGGCACTTTTCACGTGGAACATGGACGCCGCTCGTCGAGACGAGCACCCATGGATTGTTCGCGTCTCAGTGGACGCTGGACGGCCTCACCCTTTGGACGGCGGTCAATCGGGAGAACCGGCCGCTCGACGGCTTTATCCAGTCGGCGTCTAACGACGGCGCGGTGAGGCTCTTCGATCTCGTGCGCGGAATCGAGCTCGACCACGGACATCTGGAGTTGGCTCCGCGCTGGATCGGGGCGATGCTCGCGATCCCGTCGAGCCGGGTCGACGATGGGTTCAAGCGATTTCTGGCGGGGCAGGCAGAGCGGCATGCGCCGGCTTCGCATGAGACGAAGCGGATCGAGCCGATGCCTATCAGGGTTTGTGGTCCGGCGGCTCCGTTAGGTTCTCGTGAGCAGGGATTCGTCTCTCTTGTGCCGGGAGAGCACGTTCTGAGGTCGCGCATGCGGGTGCGGGAATGCGGGGAGTACGGGCACGCCATGCTGGAGTTCCAGGCCTATCCCGGCCTCCACCAGGAGCGGTTCATCGAGCGACGGGTGACGATCGGGAAGGTCGCGGTGGCCTCTAAGGAGGTGACGAACGGGGAATTTCTTCGCTTCCTGCGCGAGTCCGGCTACCGGCCCGCGAGCCGGGAGTCGTTCCTGGCCCATTGGGTGGACGGTAAGCCGAAGGATCCGGATCAGCCGGTGGTCTACGTGAGCCTGGAAGATGCGCGCGCGTATTGCGCATGGGCCGGCTTGAGGCTGCCGACCGAGGACGAGTGGCAGCTCTCCGCGCCGAAGGACGTCCGCCTGTGGAACTGGACGGAGAGCGAGTTTGGGGACGGGCGGACGAGCTATAGCCTCCTCAAGGGGGGCCCGGACTGGGAGGCGAAAGGCTCCGGTTGGTACTTCGACTCCGGTCATCACGAGGCCGACTGGACGGCGAAGCTGATCCACTTCTGGCCGGGCCTCGACCGATGTGAGACGATCGGCTTCCGATGCGCGGGGGACCTCGGCTAAATCGGCGTCGGCGTATGGCGGCCGCGGATGTACCAATAGCCGCCACCCAGCATCAGCAGGCCCAGCCCAAGGAGGACGCTCACCCGGAAGGGCGTGCTCGTGTTGGCGAGGTCGAACAGGAGGATTTTGCTGACCGTGGCGAACATGACCGCGAAGCTCCAGTACCGCAGCTCCCGCGCCCTAAGGGCGAAGCCCAGGCTGAGCAGGGCGAGAGCGTAGAGGATCCAGGCTACGGTGAGGCCGGAAGTCGCATACGAATACGAATCCTGCCATACGAGGACGGCGCTGAACCACCGGGCGAAGACCAGCCAGCCGAGGAGAGCGACGACGTGCCAAATCTGCGGCTCCCGGCCCGCCTGCCTCTTGATCGCGGCGGAGGCGGCGAGGAACGAGGCGAACAGACCGGACATCGACGCCATCTCCAAGGCCGGAGACTTGGCTTCGCTCATGTAGACGATGCCGGCTGCCGCGAACATCGCCCAAGCGACCGCGGTCGCTGCGTCGCTCTTGCGAACGAGGGAGACGACGGCCGCGGCGACGGAGTATCCCGACGCAACGAGGCAGGCGACCAGCCAGGGGGCCGGCCCGTCGGGCCGCATCGAGGCGAGGACGCAGAAGAACCGCATCAGCATCAGGCCGACGAGGATGCCGGCCGAGCCGGAGATGGCCTTGCGAAAATCGGCGGCGGCGGCGCCGACGGCGACCGGCAGGCCGGCCACGGCGGTCA
The DNA here is from genome assembly GCA_035545155.1 of Fimbriimonadaceae bacterium. Classification (GTDB taxonomy): domain Bacteria; phylum Armatimonadota; class Fimbriimonadia; order Fimbriimonadales; family Fimbriimonadaceae; genus JAEVZK01. The sequence goes on from DASZYX010000013.1 coordinate 70,497, forward strand.
GGGTCAGAACGCCGGCGAGAACCGCGTCCTGGACGCTCGGGACGTCGCCAAATGAGACGGCCCAGGCATAAGCGCCGAGAGCGACCGCAAAGGAGGCCCACATCGCGACCATCGCGGAAATCCAGCGGGTTTTGGCGGTCAGCAGGATCGCCGCGATCGCGAAGAGGGTCAAAGCTTGGGCCGCCGCAAACTCCGGAGAGGCCGAAACGGACGAACCGGTCAGGGTGACGACGCCCAATCGGCCGACGAAGGGCATGAGGATCGCCATCGCGCCCAACGTGAAAGGCTGCTCCGGCCCGCCCGACTTGACGGCGACGTAGGCGCTCGCGGCGCCGGCCGCCATCAATCCGCCCAACAGCCAAGCCTCGGCAGAAGCGGCGAGGGGGTTCCAACTCTGGATGACGAGGTAGGCGCAAGTCGCGAGAACGAATTCGACGCCGGCAAACGCGGCGGCGCGCATCCGGAGCGGCCGGACGGCCATGCCGACGGCCGCCGCGAGGAGGGACAGGGAGATGTAAATCGAGAGGCACTCGATCCGCTCGAAGCAGACCGGCGCCAAAGTGGCGGGGATGGCGATCGCCGCCACGAACGTTCGGTCCCGATGAAGGGGCACGGCCTGCGCGGCGAAGGCGGCCAGCGCCGATCCCGCGCCCAGGAGGACGAGATGCATCGCGCCGGGTCGGTTATGCTCGACGGCCAAGCCGATCAGCCCGGTAACGAACAGCATGACCGGCGCGAGGAATCCCTGAGGATCGAAGCGGTTCTTCGTCGCCGCATGCAGATAGGCGGCCACGGCGGCCAGAGAGGCCACGTAAAGCGTGCCAACGCGAATCTGCCAGGGGATGGACGTCTCCATCAACGGAATGAGGGCGAGGGCGCTCGCAAGCCAAAGAGCGCCGGCCATGTCCGCCCATTTGCGCCGAACGGCGATGAGAGCGGCAGGGGCGACGATGGCGAGATGGAGGATCGCGTTCAGCGTCGTCTTGTCTTCGCGCATCGGAAGGAGGGCTGCCGCGAAGCCGCCCAACAGGCCGATGGCGAAAAAGGCCCGGGAACGCGACCAAAGGCCATAACCGAGGTTGCCGAGGCTCAGAGCCATGAAAGAGACGACCAGAACCTCTCCGGAGAAAAGACGCTGCGCGAGATGCCCGCCGGCGAAGCTCGCGTAAAGGCCGAAGGAGCCGATGCCGGTCAGGATTTGCCCGAACTGCTCCCGCTCGCTCCGCCTCCACTGGCCGACGCCGAGGAAGGCGAGGCAGAACAGTATCTCGCCCGTGAAGATCATCGGCTTGGTGATCCAGCCGGCCGAATAGCCCCACGCGACGAAGTACAGGATTGCGCCTAGCACGAGGAGCGCTCCCAGCTTGGGCAGGAGCTTCGCGCCGATGTCGTATTCCGTATCTCCGGTAGGCGCCTGGGGCGGCGACTCCGGGTGGTGGGCGAGACGCTCTTCAAACCGCTGCCACCGTCCGGGGATCACGGGCGGCGGTGCGGGCACGGCCTCGACCGGTCGAATTTGGGGAATCGGACGAGGCGTCTCGGGAGCGCCCGCTCGCCAACGCTCGACCGAGCGGAGGCGGATGTCGATGATTTCGAGTCTTCGCTCCAGCTCTCGCAACCGATCTTCGACGGCATCGATTCGTTCTCTAGCCATGGTTGTAGCCCCTTAATTGGACACAACCAGTTGACTCGAAGTTGAGAGGGATTTGCAGCAGAGTCGCAGAAAAACCGGTCTTCAGCAGCCCCGACAAGTCGGGGCAGGACAAGCGCGAACGAGTTCGCGCACCCCAACGAGCGCGACGAAACTTGGAAGCTGGTGCGCGGGAGAGGACTCGAACCTCCACGCCTTGTGAGCACTACCACCTCAAGGTAGCGTGTCTACCAATTTCACCACCCGCGCGCGAGGAATTGAAATATACCACGCATTTCGGGGTTCTTGATCGTCCCCTTCCTCTTGCCGGAGGAGCCTGCCCTGAGCGAAGCCGAAGGGCGCCGGGGGAGGAAGGGTTGGGGGATGGAGGTTCTGAGAACTTGTCGCCAATTTTCGCTATGTTGCGTCTCGGTGAGTTTCCGGAACCCCTACCCCCTTTGTCCCCCTCCCGGCACGGTCATCCGGCAGGAGGAGGGGGAAAGGACCCACGATCTACGATTCGCGAGCGACGTCGGCTTCCGGGGATTTGGCGGGCTGGCCGCGGGTGTCGAGGGCTTCTTTCGACCAGGCGAGGATCAGGATGATCGTGGCCACGGTGATGCAGGCGTCGGCCCAGTTGAAGACCGGGAAGCTGATGAAGCGGGTGGCGAACATATCGCGCACGTAGCCGAACTTGATCCGGTCGTAGAGGTTGCCGAGGGCGCCGGCGGCGAGGAGGGCCATCGCCGTGTGCATCCAGCCCGAGGCATAAACGTGCTTCCACGAATACCAACCGGAACCGAAGGAAATGAGCAGGGCGATGGGCGTGAATAGGCCTCCCCGGCCCTGCATAAACCCGAAAGCGATCCCTTCGTTATGGGTGAGCTGCAATTCGAGGACGCCGGGCCAGGGCCACGTGAGGAACTGTCTCGGGCTCAGGTGGGCTTCGCACCAATACTTGACCACCTGGTCGATCGCGACCATCGCAATGACCAGGACGATGAAAATCCATCGCCTATCCGCCCGTCGCTCGCTCACAGAAGGTGATACGCCAGAAGGAGCCCCCGACGCTTCACCGGTCGGGGAGCTATAGTCCAAGAGCCCTCCGGTCCCGCGCGCTCAGCATGATTTTCCCGCCGTCGACTTCGACCGGCTGAACGTCCGGCCTCCGAATGCGGGAGCGCTCGCACTTCTCGTACGGACTCGCCTTGAACTCGAACTCGGTGGGACCTTCCGCCAACTCGACCCAGCTCATTCGGAAATAGAGAGCCAGATCGTCGTCGGAGAAGGTTCGGAGCAGCTCAAGCCGTTGAGGATCCACGCTAGCCTTTACAACAGCATCCTGACTGTCTTTGATCCCGCCGTCGCCCTTCCATTGCTCGAACGCGGCGGAAATCTCGGTCCGCGTTTCGAGGACAGCCGCGAAGCGGGCCTGGAAGACGCTGCCTTCGATTTCCTCCAAACGCTCTTCCGACGGCGTTCCGAAGTATTGCGTGTGGATGGAGTCGCCGGCATGGCCGGGCATGCGCGCCCAGGTTTCCTCGGCGGTGTGGACGAGGATGGGGGCGACCAGCTTCACGAGACGATCCAGGACGTAGAACGAAGCGATCTGGCCGGAAAGGCGGGCCGGCCAATCCTTGCCGTCGCAGTACATGCGGTCCTTGATCGCGTCGAGATAGAACCTCGAAAGCTCGTTGGTGCAGAAGTTATGGGTCGACGAGATCACCTGGCCGAAGTCGAAGTGCTCGTAGGCGCGGACGCAATCGGCGGCGAGCAGGTCGACTTGTTCCATCGCCCACCGGTCGAGGTCGAGGATCGCGGTGCTCGCATCTCGATCCGACGGCTGGTAGTCGTAGAGATTGCCGAGGAGGAACCGGAGGGTGTTGCGGATCGTGCGGTAGTGCTCTCCGAACGTCTTGAGGAGATTGTCGGAGCAGGGCACGTCGTTCTCCCATTCCACGCTCGCGACCCAATAGCGGAGCACGTCGGCGCCGTACTTCTCGCACGCCTCGACGGGATCGACGGTGTTGCCGAGCCGTTTCGACATTTTGCGTCCCTGCTCGTCGTTGACGAAGCCATGGGTGAGGACGGCCTCGTAGGGAGGGCGGCCGTTGACGGCGGTCCCGATGACGAGGGAGCTGTTGAACCAGCCGCGATGCTGGTCGGAGCCCTCCAGATAGAGGTCGGCCGGCCATTTCTCCTTCCACATCGACTCAGCGTTTCCTTCCAGGACGACGAGCGAGGTCGAGCCGCTGTCGAACCAGACGTCGAGCACGTCAGTCTCCTTCGTAAACTCGGTTTCGCCGGTCTCTTCGAGGACGTAGCCTTCGGGCAGGATGTCCGACGGCGCGCGTTCAAACCATGCGTCGGAACCCTCCTTCTCAACCAACCAGGCGACCGCTTCGATGGCGACGGGATCGAGAACGGGTTTGCCGCTCTCCTTGCCGTAGAAGACGGGGATCCCGACGCCCCACGGCCGCTGGCGCGAGATGCACCAGTCCGGTCGGTTCCGGATCATCGCTTCGATTCGGTTTTGGCCGCTCGCGGGCATCCATTTTACGTGCGGGATTTCGTCGAGCATCCGGTTTCGAAGATCGTGGAGGTCGATGCCGACGAACCACTGTTCGGTCGCGCGGAAGATCACGGGCTGCCCGTCGCGCTCGGCGTGGGGATAGCTGTGGACGTAGTCTCGGACGTCGAGGAGCGCCCCGACTTCCCTCAGCCGATCGACGACGACGGTATCGCAGTCCTTGTAGAAGGTTCCGGCGAACTCGCCGGCTTCCTCGGTAAGGACGCCGCTTTCATCGACCGGGCACAGGATCGGCAGGCCATATTTCTTGCCGGTGTAGAAGTCGTCGCGGCCATGGCCGGGGGCGGTGTGGACAACGCCGGTGCCGTCTTCGGTCGTGACGTAATCGGCCATGACGCAGACCGAGGGCCGGTCGAAGATCGGATGCTTGAAGCTGGACTTCTCGAAGGAAGCGCCGAGGTCGATGTAAAGGACCTCATAGTCGGTCCAGCCGAGAGCTTCCGCGACGTTGGGGACCAGGGTGTTCGCGATGAGATAGTGGTCCTCGCCGACGCGCACCACCGCATATTCCACCATCGGATGGAAAGCGACGGCAAGGTTCGCAGGGATCGTCCAGGGCGTCGTCGTCCAGATGATCGTGTAGAAGTTGGGCAGCCCCTTGCTGAAGCCGTTATGGTCGTGCAGGAGCGGAAAGCGGACGTAGATCGCCTTCGACGTGTGGTCGGCGTACACGATCTCGGTATCGGCGAGCGCGGTCCTGGCGGTCGGGCTCCAGAGGGTTGGGCGCAGATCTTTGTAGACGTAGCCGCCCTCGACCATCCGCTTGAAGATGCGGATGATCTCGGCCTCGAAGCGGAAATCCATGGTGGCGTAGGGGCGCTCCCATAGACCAAAGACGCCGAGGCGCTGGAACTGCTTGTTCTGGACTTCGAGATATTCCCGGGCATGCTCGCGACAGGCGCGGCGAAGCTCGGTGATGCTCGGCTTGACCTTCTTCTCGTGAAACTTCCGGACGACGGCCTGCTCGATCGGCAGACCGTGGTTGTCGTATCCGGGCACGTAGGGGGCGCGGTAGCCCAGCATCGTGCGCGACTTGACGACGAAGTCCTTCAGCACCTTGTTGAGGGCCGTTCCGATGTGGATCGGGGAATTCGTGTAAGGCGGGCCGTCGTGCAGCACGTAGGTCGGCGCGTCGGCGCGGGAGTCGAGGATCTTGTGATAGATCTTCTGCTCGTCCCACTTGGTCTGAATCGCAGGCTCAAGCTTGGGCAGGTCCGCCTTCATCGGAATCGTGAAGTTCGGATCGGGCAAGTTAAGCGTGCTCCGTAGGTCCATGAGGCCCGGATTGTACCTGCCGGGAGCGATCAGGCCGGGGTCCCTCGATCTGTCGTATCCTGCGATCATGCGACGTAAGAGGTTGACGGCATGGGTCCTCGCGTCCATCGTCCTGGCCGCCGCGATCGTCGGCAGCTTGGCCTATCTCGGGCAAGGCCCCTACGCCTTCCTGGAAGGCCATCATCCCGTTCCCCTCGTCGCTCCGCCTTATGCTCTGCCGCGTTACGAGTACATGGAGGATCGGCCGCGCCTGCTCATCTTCTCCCCGGAAGAGGCGCCCAAGGTTCTGCGGGACCTCCGCCGCATTCTGGGCCACGACCGGGGCTACCGCATCGTGGACGAGATCGAGAAGATGGGACTCGCAGACACGGAAGACGACGACTTCCATGCCGTGATCTGGAGCTTTTCGAAAGACGACGAGGTCGTCGAATACATGGGCGCGGACCTGGCGCTCTTTGGATTTGGGTTCCAGGGTGTTCCCTCCCCGAAGGAGCTCCAGCCGGGAGGGTGCGTTGTTATGATCCACCATGTGCCGCGAGGCGTCGAGGCGGCCTGGCTCAAGCTGCGCGCTTGGCTGGGTCTGAAGTCGAAGGAACCCTCAGACCCTTAGTCCGCCGGGGCGATGACGACCCGCCGGTTCGGCTCCTCGCCCTCGCTATAGGTCTGGACGCCCTTATAGTCGGCGAGCGACTTGTGGATGATCCGGCGCTCGAACGCAGGCAAGGCGTCCAGAACGGCTTCCTCGCCTCGGTTCAAGACTTCGTCGGCAACGCGAGTCGCAAGCTGATAGAGAGCCTCTTCCCGGCGATGGCGGTAGTTATTCCCGTCCAGCGTCGCGCGGATGCCGTTATTGAATTTGCGTCCGGCAACGATGTTTACGAGATACTGCATCGCGTTCAGAACTTCGCCATGCTTCCCGACGAGGTGGGCGACGTCGCGGCCGTCGAGCTCGATGTTCACATACCGGCCATTGGCGGTCGTGCTCTTGATCTTGACGTCCATGTTCGCCGAATCGAGCATTTCGCGGACGAGGCCTGCGAGCTGCTCCGCATCCTGTTCGGTGGCGTTCGGGCCTTGGCTGCCCGGCTCTTCGGTAAATTCCTCGGGTGAGGCTTCCTCGGCCGGCTCGGCTTCCGCTTTCGGCTCGGCCTTCCCTCGGCGGCCCCTCTTCGGCTTCTCTTCCGCCACCGGTTGAGGAGCCTCGACTGCCGGCTCGGGCGCGGGTTCCGGGGCCTTCGGGGCAGGGACTTCGACGACCGCCGCGTTAGGCGCGGCCGGAACGACTTCCGCTCGAATACGTACGTTGCTCTTGCCGAAAAGGCCCTTGGTTTCTTCGAGAACCGTCACGGTCAACTCATCGACGGCGACCCCTAATTTCGCCGCAGCGCTCTTCTTCGCTTCGTCGACCGACTTACCTGTCACTTCAATGGATTGCATAGCTAAAACTGTTCTGCCACTTTACCGTAGTTGCGGAGGTTCGTGATTCGTGGGGGCGCGATTCGCGTTTCGCGGGGCCTGATTTCGAGGGCTTCACCCTCCTCTTACGCCGATGATTGTGCGGCGGAGGAAGAGGGGAATAAGGGGTAGAGGTTCCGGAAACTCGTAGTTGGGACCCGATTGTAGGTTCCCGGAACCTCCATCCCCACCCCCTTGCCTCCTCCAGGCACAAACCATCCGGCAAGAGGAAGGGGCTTGTCACTCCCCTCCTCTTGCGCCGATGATTGTGCGGCGGAGGAGGGGGATAAAGGGGGTAGAGGTTCCGGAAACCCGTAGCCGGGACCCGATTGTAAGTTCCCGGAACCTCCTCCCGGCACCCTTCGGCTTCGCTCAGGGCAGGCTCATCCGGCAAGGGGAAGGGGTTCTTATTTCCTCTTCTTCGGCTTGTGCTTTGCCGGCGTACCGGTGCTGGTGCCGGTGCTAATAGGACCGATCGGCCGGCCATTTCCCTTTCCGTTTACTTTCGAACCGCCGCTTCCATCTCCGTCTTTGAAGGGCGGCATTGGGAAGATACCTCCCGTCTTCGTATTCACCTTTTCAAGCGGAGGCATCGGCAACCGATAGGCTCTCAGCGATTGCGCGGTCGCGAGAAGGTTCGTGAAAACCCAGTACAGCACGAAGGCGGCAGGGGTCGGGAACGCGCCCGTAAACATCATCACGGTAAAGAGAAGACCCATACCCACACCCATCAGCTTCTGCTGGCGGATTTGGGTGGGGTCGCTGACCGGCATCAACAGGGTCGAGATGACCATCGTGACGCCGTAGATGATGATGAGCACGTAGTCGCGATGCCCGAGAGTCGGGGCGAGGAAGCCGTGGGTCGCTGCGCTGGTACTTGGATTGATCCAGAGGAACGTTCCTCGTTGGAACGCGAACTGGTAGTGCAGCATGAACTGGTAGACCGAGATGAAGAGTGGGAATTGGATCGCGGCGGGGAGACATCCGGCGAGGGGATTCATCCCGTACTCCGCGTACAGGGCCATCGTCTTCTGCTGGAACTCGGCCTGATTGGTCATCTTGCCGTCTTTCGTGTACTGCTCGCGGATTTCCTTCAACAGCGGGGCGAGCTGCTGCATCTTCCGGCCCCACATAAGCTGCTTTTGGACGAGCGGGAAGACGATCAGACGGACGATGAGCGCGAGTAGGAACGCAGCAAAGGCGTAGCTGAATCCGGGATTGGAGCCGGTCAGCTTGACAAAGAAGTCGACGATCTTATAGCCGGGGAAGACGCCATAGGTGAGCTCGCTCTGGTTCCTCGCCGCGATATCGTCGACGAGCCGGTCGTAAAGCTCTTTGCCGGAGACCTGGGGAGGAGGGCCGCCGCTCGGCACGGCAAGCGCGAGTTGCCCGGCATCCTTATCGAGCACCTTATAGACGCCGTTTCCTTCGGCAACCCAGTTGGCGGAGGGCAAGACGGCCGGATTCAGCTCGGCCGCGGGGATCTCCTTGCCTTCCCCTCCGGGCGAACCCGTCGAGGCCCAGGGGAACCGCCACGGCGCGACGGTCGCGGGCGGGACGGTGAACTTGCGTGTCCACAGCTCGGAGCCTTGCAGCGAGCGCTCCCAGCTTTGGAGCGTATTGAAAGCGAGGCGCATCGCGTTGGTGTCGTTGCGCGACAGCGCGTATTTGTATTGGGTGTCGGCGAGGAGAATATCGCCTTCGAGGCGCGCGGCCTGCGCGTTATCCTCGATCTCTTTAATCTTGCCTTGGTCCTTGACGCCCTTTTCCTGAGCGTCGGCCTCGTCCTTGATCTTGGGCTCGTAGTTGCCGGACTTAATCTGGCTCAGGGTCGACCAGTTGAGGTTCGCATCCGCCCAGTACATGGACGTCTTGGTTAGGTCCCAACTCTCCCCCTGCTTCAAGGGAGGCGGAGCGCCGGAATCGACGTTCGAGATATCGCCGAGGATTTGCGCGGGGGAGCGGGGGTCAACCGGCGGTTTGGACCGGTTGCACATGAGGTTCATGCCCAGGAACACGGCGATCGCCAGCATGACTTGCTGGAGGATGATCTGCTTCTGGGTCGGTTGCGGTCTATTACTCATTCGAAATTCTTGCGGAAGCTACGGAACCGGGTCATGGCCGCTGCCTCCCCACGGATTGCAGCGCCAAATCCTCTTCATTCCCATCCAACTACCCTTGAGCAGCCCGTACCGTTGCACGGCCTCAAGGGTGTAATTCGAGCAACTGGGCGTGTAGCGGCAGGTTGGGGGCATCCAGCGGGTGCTCTTTTGATAACAGCGGATTAGGAACACTCCGATTCGCCTGCCCATCTCCCTTCGATCTTTTTCAGGAGAGCCTTAAGCTCTTCTTTAACCTCCGCGAATTCTACGCCGAGCGCGCCCATTCCGATGATGACGATTAGGTCCAGTGGCGGATTTGGCGTGAATTCGATCTCTTGCAGCGCCGCTTGGAATCGCCTTCGGACTTGATTGCGCCGGGCGTGGCAGCCGATCTTTTTCGTCGTCGCGAATCCCAGCTTCCCGTTGCCGGGCAAGGCGCTGATTCTACAAAACTTGCCCTGGACTCGCTTGCCCTCGGTGAAAATCTCGTCGAAACGACGTTTGGACGGACCGTTCAGCGGCGCTCGCTCTCCCGATTTAGGCCGAGATTCTCTTGCGGCCCTTCTGACGCCGGCGCTTCAACACGTTCTGCCCATCGGTCGTACGCATGCGGATACGGAATCCGTGGGTCTTGCTCCGCTTTCGGTTATTCGGCTGAAAAGTTCGTTTCATACTCGTGGTCCGGAATTAACGCTTTTAAATCGTGAACGCGAAATTCTACCCTAAGTCGGGCGTGGGACCATCCGATCCGGCCTTCCTCGGTTAACGTAGAATGAGACGAATGCCCGGCGAGCGATTCTACGACGAAAAAGAGGCCGAGGAGATCCTCCGGTTGGCGGCGAGCGATTCCCAGGCGGTGACGGCGATGACTCGCGAGCGCCTGCTCGCCACGGCGTCCGAGCTTGGCATCACCGAAGACGCGGTCGTGCGCGCCGAGCAGAGGCTCGCCGAGAAGCGAGCCGAGGAAGAGCGGCAGAAAGCGGAAGCGGCCGAATATGCGGAGTTCAGAGCCAGCCGGCGGCGGCAGCTATTCAGCAGCCTCGGAGGATGGCTGAGCACTTCCGTGGTGCTGGTTGGACTCAACCTGCTGACCAGCCACGCGATCACGTGGTCGGTGTGGCCGGTGGGGGTGTGGGGGCTCGTCGAATTCGGTCACCTGCTCGAAGCGATCTTTGCGCCCAGGAACGACAAGGAGCAGTTCGAGCGCTGGAGGCGCAGGCGCCGCCGCCGCTCCGAGCGGGATGCGGCGGAAGCCGAACTGAGCGGACCGGGATAGGATCGCCCTTCGGGCGCGCCGGTGTGTAACCGGCGACTACAGCCTTCGGCTCACGATTTGTCGTGGAGAGTCAAGTGCGAGGGGTCTTCCGTGACCGATCTGGCTTGTTCCGTCTCTATGTCGAGCGGGATTACCGAGGCGAACAGGTTCGACCGGTCGATGTAGTAGCGCACACCGTTTTCGCTGATCTCCTCGACGGGCGAGAGGAGGAGCAGCTTCCGCCATCGGGCGTTCGGGCCAAAGCCCAGGCTCGTGCCGTCGGGCTTGACGACGACGATCTGGCCGTCCTGCTTGACGATCGTGTCGTCGATCGAGTTCAGCCTCTCGCGGACGGCCGTCTGCAGGAGCAAGGGCAGAAAGCCCAGGCCGCCGATGATCAGGCCAGATCCCGCGGCCCCAAGAAACTCCCTGGGGCTTTTCGCGGTCAGGCCGGCCAGCAAGAAGATCCCGATGGCGGCGAGACCCATGATCCGGCACAGCTTCGCGGACACGAGCATGGACTTGAGGTGGGCCGCGGTCGCCTCCGGATGGACGGTCCGGTACCGAACACCCTCTTCCAACTCGATGCGCTTCCCTCCCCAATGCCGTAGGCGGTGCTCGTCCATGCTCGGGCCCTCCTCCGGCTGCGGCAGTTTTCTGGGCTGGTCGAAGTTCGGATGCCGGTGCGCGTAGAGGGCGATCCACGCTTCGATGGTCCAGAGGACTGAGATGCTGGCGACCAAAAGCAGGCCCAAAACTGCCCCGAGGATCGCGAGCCGACTCGTCAGGCGCAACTCGCTGATCGCGTCGACGCAGAGAAGGGTCAGCCAGAACGACACCGCCGCCAAGCTCAATCCGGCGGCAAGGAATCCTTTGGCACGGCGCGGCCCCATCCGCTGCACCGGCTTTCGTTCGAGGTTGGGGCCGCCTTCCGGCGCACGCTCGTTCAGTTGGCGGACCAGGATCTTTGCCGCCAGACCGGTCTTCGAGGAGGCCCGCACAATCGGCCGAGATGGGCAAGACGTGGACGGCCACGCCGCGACGGTCGTACAGCCGAATGCCCGCCTTCTGCGAACTCCAGAGAATCTCCCAGAAACCCAGCCTCACGCGCTCGGCTCCACCGTAGTTCTCCCAATCGAGCCGCCAGGTGGGCTCGCCGTCTACAAGCGCGCCGACTCCGTTTTCATCGACGAAGGCTCCAAGCCCTCGAACGAGCCAAGATCGCCGCGCGGCGATCGCGTAAAACGAAAAGGTAAGGACAGTAAGGATCCAACTGGCGGCAAAACTTGCCGGGGCCGCTGGCTGCCCTGGCCTATCGGGCAAGTAAGGGATTGCGAGCCAGCACGCGCCATGGAGAAACCCTACCAGCAACAAGCCGATCCAACCTCTTTTGGTGGCTGAGACTTCGATTCGCTCCACTCAAAAAGAGATACGTCCGGACTCGTCGCAGGTTGCGATACACTTCGTTCGTGCTTGCCGCCCTTTGCGCCCTGCTGCTCGCGCCGCGCCCGATGCGGCTTTGCTTCGTGCGGCATGGGGAGACTCGGGCCAACGCGACCGGCGTTTACAACTCGCGGACCATCGACGCCTTCTCGGAGAAGGGGGAGAAGGAAGTGACCGCGCTGACCAAAGAGCTGGACCGCATGCGGTTCGATGCGATCGTGGTCAGCCCTTCTCCGCGAGCTCTGCGGACGATCGCGCCGTATCTGCGGGCGCATCATTTCGTCGCCGAAGTTTGGCCGGAGCTTTTGGAATGCTGCGACGCCCATTCGAAGAAGATCAAGGGGCTCACCTCGCCGCAAATCCGGTACGGCGGGGTCATCTCGATTCCGAAAGACCTCGCCGGGCTCTTCGTCTTCGCCCCGGGCAATAACCGCTACATACTCGCGCCGAGCTATGACGATGGGCTGCGGCAAATCCGCTTCGCCGCCGACCACTTGAAGCGAGCGTTCGCGGGCACGGGCAAGACCGTTCTCGTCGTCGGCCATTCCCTGCATGGAGGCCGGATGATCGAGCTGTTGGAGGGCAAGCCGATGGTTGGCCGGATTCGCCCCGACAACGCGAGGCTCATGACGTTCAACGAGATGCCGAACGGCTCATTCGCGCCGGCGCGGTAGAAACGGGTGAAGGTCGCGACGCGACTTGCTCGCCCGGTTGCCGCCCATGAGAACGCTGGACGTGGCGCCTACGTTTTCGGCTTTCGTCCGTTCCGGCTGACCAGTTTGTTGAAGTTGCTCTTCTGACCGTCCTTCGTTTCCTCTTGGTAGAGAAGGGCGAGATTCTGGTCGTCGAACTTCCTGAACCATTCCTCCCAGCCGATGCCCTGCAGCGAGTCGCCGCCGCTGAAGCCTGAGAAGTGAAGCCGGAGAATGCCCGGATCGTCGGGATTGCTGGTCCGCTTTACAGTCGAGGGCACGGCGCCGCGCGCCTCCGCCCATCGCTTGATTTCATCGTGATTCGTCGTTGTTCTTGCGCTAGCCATTCCTATTCCTCGCAAAAAAGTGCGCTCCCTCGGGAGTGACTGCGTAGATTGACTTGACGTGCACGACCTTTGATCCCGACCGAGAGCATCGAATTTCGATATTTTTTCGACGCTCTCGGGGCAAACGTCATTCGAAGAGCTTGCGGCGATCTTCCAGCTTCGCGATTTGCTCGCGCAGCTCCTCCGCCTGGTGGCGGGACCGCTCGACCACTTCCGGCTTGGCCCTTTCGACGAAAACGGCGTCGGCGAGGCGGGCTTCGAGCTTGGAAAGGTCGTCGGCTTTCTTCGCCTTGTCCTTATCGATTCGCTCGATCTCCTTCCCCTTGTCGATATCGCCCAAGGGCACGTGGAGATCGACTCCGGCAACGGTCGAGGAAATGTGAGTTTCCGTAGGCACGCCGGATTTCAGGTCCGAAACCCAGGCCTGGCTCTTGACGATCCATTCGGCGCCGCCGAGGTCGCCGTCGAGATAAGCCTCCGGCATCGCCTGGCCCGGCGTGATGCCGAGCTCGGCGCGAAGTGCCCGCAAGGCGCGCGTGACCTCGAAGACCCGCTCGATCTTTGCCTCGATCTCCGGCTCGTGGAAGGTTGCGGGGACTTTCGGCCAGGGCGTCGACATCAAGAAGGGCGCCTGCTTCTCGATGGGCAGGAAGCTATACAGCTCCTCCGTGAGGAACGGCATGACGGGGTGGAGCATCCGGAGGAATGTATCGAGACAGCCGAGAAGCACCCATTGCGGCACATTCTTGCGGTTGGGATCGGTCAGCCGAGGCTTGGCGACCTCGATGTACCAGTCGCAGAGCTCCGACCAGAAGAACTTATACAGAGCCTGGCAAGCGACCTGTAGATCATACGACTCGTAGGCTTCGCGAACCGTCTTCTCGGTTTCGGCAAGGCGGCTAAGCAGCCATTTGTCTACATCTTCTAGCGCGTCGCCTCCCAAATCCGGATGGCCGCCCTCCTCCACGTTCATGAGGACGAAGCGGGTTGCGTTCCAGATCTTGTTGCAGAAGTTGCGGGCCTCCTCCGTTTTCTTCTCGCTGTAGCGGATGTCCTGGTTAGAGCCGGTCTGGCTGAGGAGCGTGTAGCGGAGGGCGTCCGCGCCGATCTTCTCGATCACCTCCATCGGATCGACGCCGGTGCCGAGCGACTTGCTCATCCGGCGGCCGTCCTCGGTCAGCACGGTGGCGTAGATGAAGACGTCCTCGAAGGGGCGCTCGCCTCGGAAGTCGAGGCCCATCATAATCATCCGAGCGACCCAGAGATAGATGATGTTGCGGTCGGTCACCATCAGGTCGGTGGGATAGAAGCGCTTCAGGTCGTCGGTCTCTTCGGGCCAGCCGAGGGTGGCGAAGGGCCAGAGACCGCTGCTAAACCAGGTGTCGAGCACGTCCTCGTCCTGCCGGACGATCCTCTTATCGCCGGCCTTGCGCTGGGCGTCTTCCCAATTCAGCGCGGCGAAGGGCGTCCCGTCCTCCGTGTAGTAAATGGGAATCCGGTGGCCCCACCAGAGCTGGCGCGAGATGCACCACTCGCGGATGTTCTCCATCCAGTCGGTGTAGATCTTCTCATACCGCGCGGGCGTGAACTTGATTTTGCCCTGCCGCACGACCTCGATGGCTGGCTGGGCGAGGGTCGCCTGATCGCAAAACCACTGCTCGCTGAGGAGCGGCTCGATGGCTTCCTTGCTCCGGTCGGAGATCAGGATCGGGATATCGTAGTCTTCGACCTTTTCGAGGAAGCCCTGCTCCTCCAGGTCGGCGACGATGCGCTTGCGGGCCTCATAGCGATCCAGCCCGGCGTAGGCGCCGCCCTCTTCCGTGACCTTCGCTCGCTGGTCGAGAAGGACGGGCATTGGGAGGCCGTGGCGAACGCCCACCTGGTAGTCGTTGGGATCGTGAGCCGGAGTGATCTTCACCGCGCCGGAGCCGAACGCGGGATCGGGGTATTGATCGGCGAGGAGGGGGATTTCCCGGTTCATCAGGGGTAGGACGAGGGTCTTGCCGACCTTTCCCTCATAGCGCTTGTCGCTCGGATGCACGGCGACGGCCACGTCGGCGAGCATCGTTTCGGGTCGGGTCGTGGCGATGGTTACGCTGCCCGAACCGTCCGCGAAGGGATAGCGGATGTAGTAGAGCTTGCCGCGGATCGTCTTGCGCTCCGTCTCGATATCGGACACGCTGGTCTGGAGAATCGGATCCCAGTTCACGACGCGCTTGCCCCGGAAAATCAGACCGCGCTCGAACCAGTCGACGAAAACCTTGAGCACTGCGTCGTGATACTGCTCGTCGAGCGTAAACCGGGAGCGCGACCAGTCGAAGGCGCAGCCTAGGCGGCGGAACTGGCGCAGAATCGTGTCGCCGCTCTCCTTGCGCCATTCCCACACGCGCTCGACGAACTTGTCGCGGCCGATCTGGGTGCCGCTCGTGCCTTCTTTGCGGAGGTTCTTCTCGACGACGCTCTGGGTCGCTATGCCGGCGTGATCCTGGCCCGGCAGAATCAGCACGCTTCGCCCCTGCATGCGCTGATAGCGGCCGAAAAGGTCTTGGATGGGATAACACAGGGCGTGCCCCATGTGCAGCGAGCCCGTGATGTTGGGCGGGGGAATCGTGATCGTGAAGGGCCTCTTGCTTGGATCGGGGTCAGGCTGAAATAGGCCGGCTTCCTCCCACCGGGCGTACCACTTCGATTCCACGCTCGACGCGTCGTAACGCGTTTCCATATTCGTCATGTCCACTCCTCCCTTTCCTGTAGTCGAAAGGTTCGGTGAGGATACCCGCCGGGGGATGATGGGGGAGAGATGGGTGAAAGGGTGAGACGGTGATCGTGGTTCGCCGAGGGCGCGACGCTGCTGTCGACATTCGGACGCCGGATGTTTCACATGAAACATCAGCCAGAAGCAAGTTCACGCCGACTCGACCCCTCACCCAAATCACCCTTTCACTCTTTCATCGCCCTCACAAGCAGGCCCGGGACCATGCAACCCTGACCTCCGCGTTTCCGTCCCAACAGGCATGCATGGGATCTTTTGGTGGATCATTGTCGGCTTCGTGGCGGGCGTGCTGGCGAAGGCCCTCGTGCCGGGCGACAATAAGGAGCCGAAGGGCTGCCTCTATACGATCCTCCTCGGTATCGGCGGGTCCGTCCTGACTGGCATCGTCCTGCATTACGGGCTTGGTTGGCGGACGGGCGGGCATTTCATTGGCACGATTGTGGGCGCGACGATCGGCGCGGTCGTTCTGATCCTGGCCTTCCGGAAATTCTGGAAATAGGATCCGGCGCGGCCGGCCGCTTGGGACAAAGCGGCGCTGGGTCGCCGCACTCCATAGGGGCTACCCCACTTTCTGGTAGGTTTCGGCCTCAAACTCCCGCACTTCGAGGGTCAGGGAAACCTCGTTATGCTCGAGCGACATCCCGAAGTGCGAGCGAAGTTCGTCGTACATCGCCTTCGAGATCTTCTTCCTCAGCTCCAGCGGGCGTCCCGCGACCAGGCCGATGGTGCAGTGGGCGAATCCGGCGGGCGCGCCCTTACCCATCTGCCAGTTCGAGCGCAGCCCATGGTAGGCCTTCACCGCTTTCGAGTCGATCGTCTCGAAGGTACAGAGCCTCGCCACCAGCGCCTCGAGAATATCGGGGATGTTGGCATTCTCGAAGAGATCGGAGGTGGTCTCCAAGATGATATGGGGCATATATGTAAAATTGTGGCTCAGTCGAGGATTTCGATCACTGTTACAGGATGCAGTTCGATACCGTTCGGCGCGACACCGCTCTGGCCGTGGAGGAAATCGAAGAAGCCGATGCCGGTGATCCGCAGGTGGGCGGTGCGGCGCGTGAAGCGGCTTATGGGGTGAAAGGCGTCCTCGAAGACCTGGCGCGCCTTGGCGATCTGGTCCCGCCACGGGCTCGAGGGATCGACGGCGCGGGGATCGGGAATCTCGACGATCATGGTCAATCCAGGATTTTTGTAATCCGTAATCACGATATGAAAATCCTGATCATCCTCCTCTTCCAGTTTGTAGCGGATCAGCTTCGCGTCGATCGTGTAGGCGGTCTTCTCGACGGGGCCGAACCGGTCGCTGCCCGGTCCGCCTCGGGTCGGCAGGCCGTCGGGGCGAGGGAGGCCTATCAGGTCGGCGACGGTCGTTTCCTTGGGATGGGCAAAGTCGATCTGGTCGGAGTCCCCTCCGACTCCGGTTTTCGTGCCCCACCGCTCTTTGCGGGCGAGGAACTGAGGAGCGAGGTCCGCGGCGCTACCGGGACTGCTCGCGGGATGCTCCGACATGAGCCGCAGGAGTCCCATTCCGCCGAGGGCAAGAGCCAAAACGCCGACGACGGCCATTGAACTCCCGGATGGCTTGCGCTTCGAACGTGACACGCAAGCATTGTAGCCGTCAAATGGGTGACTATGGTTATGGTCGCCAACATGCCGTCGTCTCCGACGATCTTGCGGCCAGGCTTCCCGTCGAGCCCTGCGAGTTCTATACTGGCGCCATGACGCTTCGCGAAGGCGGCATTCTCGTCGCGAGAGGAATCGCGATGGTCTTTCTGGCCCAGACGTTCGGCTATTGCCTGAACGCCATCGAGTATACGCCCGGCCTGTTCGGCCATCACGATTGGGAAATGCCCATGGGTTACTTCGCCAGCGCGGCTCTCATGCTCCTCCTCGCGGGCTTTCTTTGGCGAGGCGCGCCCCGCTTTACCTCCGATCTGCCGGACTCCTCCCCCGGCCCGCCCATCGATCAGTGGGGGCTGCTTCGCGTGCTAATCGCGGGCATCGCCGTCTACTGGCTGTTCGGCGACGCGGACAAGCTCGTTATGCTCGCGACGACCTACATGACCGGAGGCTGGCAGACCTCCTACCGAGTGGGGCTTTATCGGGACATCGTAATGGCCTTAGTTGCAGGCGGCGTTCTCGTTTGGGCGGCGAAGGGCGTATCGCTGAGCCGATTGCTCTCCTATCCCCGCTCCGAGCCCGACGAAGAGCGGTAATCGCCTACGGCCTTCCTAGAAAGACGTGGGCGAGCCAATGGCTCATCCTCGTCCGCCAATCGGGGGGCGGCTTCTTGTCTTGAGTCATGACGATACCGACCCATCCCTTGCGGACGGAGCCTATGGAGATAATATCGGTCGTCGCGGCATAGGTCGGAACGGCCACGTCGAAGTCGATGTCCATGACACGGCCGTACGGACCCGGCTCCGTATACTTCACACCGTCCCGGCTGAGGATTTCGTCGTAGTCATGGTCCTTCGTCCATCCGGCCCGAAGGAGTTGCTCGTCCGCCATTTGGGTGATCCGCTTCGGATCGGCCTGGAAGCCGTAAACGGTCTCATAGAATCCCGGTCCCCCAAAGGGGGCGTTCGCCGGCACGAGGAACTCTGGCACCAAGGGCTTTTGCCCGGCGAGGAACGTGAACTCCGGCTGCCGCGCTCGCCACGACGTCCATAGCCCCAAGGGAATGGTGAAAAGCACGCCCGCCAACACGGGCCACCACCTCCGGATCGCCTGCCTCGCCATGAGCCATTATCCCTCGGTATCCTCCTTCGTCCACAGGCTGCGCGGCATGGCGTTCATAGCAGGTCTATGGACGCATGCGGAATGCCACGGATCTGCGGCGTGGGACGAGTGGCATCTCCGGGATGAGGCGTATGGGCCTGCACGCCATCCGACCGGCGGTATCTCTGAAAGATGAAACGCATTTTGGAAGGCAACGGTCTCCATCCCGGAGGATTGAGACAACCCTAGCTCAGCTAGTGCCTTTGCCATCCGAAGAAAAGACAACGGATCAAGATGGTCGACTTGGGATCGGGCCGCTATTGTGGTTTTCCGGAGCCACACCACGCATCGGCGCAGCATCTTCAGACTTAAGAAACGGTTAAGGGCGGCTCCGACACCGGCCGTATCCATCTACAATCGGGGACGAAATGGCACCTTTCCGCCTATCGTTGGCTGTGCTTTGTCTGGCTGGGTCTCTTCTTTCTCTCAGCGCTATCACGGCTGGGCAAGGCGTCGCGAAGACCAATCCGACCCAAGAATCCGTCGCCTCGAGGAGCGCCAAGTTCGCGACGATTTCAAAGAACGACCCGGCCGTCAGGAAGGCCCTTGCGTGCAAAGATCTGGCCGGCGCGACGAGGCTGGCCGGCAAGCCGGGAGCCTTCACCGGCGTCGTCTCCAGCGTGTACTCGCCAAAAGACCACGGTTCGGTCTTCATCGACTTCTCCGAGCCTTGGAAGAACTCCATCAGCGGCCACGTCAAGGCGGCAGATTACGCGAAGTTCCCGGCGCTGAGCGCGCTGAAGGGCAAGCAGGTGCTCATCACCGGCGCCTTCACGTTGTACAGCCATTCCCACCCGGAAATCCAGGTCACGAGCCTCTCGCAGATCAAGCTCGTGAAGTAGGCTCCGGGTTTAGAAGACCGAGAAGTACTCCTCGAAGAACCGGCTCGGATCGACGTGGAGCGCGACGTAATCGCCCCCCTCGCCTTCGGCGAACTTGGTCTGGCCTTTCTCCGGGTTGACCTCGACTCGGCCGTGCTCGAACGTGCAGAGGCCGGGATTGAAGATCGAGGCCGTGGCAAGGGGATCGTGGAAGATGATCTGGTCCGTGCGCTTGAACCAGTCCCCGGCCATCCGCAGCACGAGTTCGAGGAGCGGGCCCTTGAACTTCGCGTGGCACTCATCCTTGCTCATCGTGCAGCGCAAGGTGACGTCGAGCGGCGTCCAATAATGTCTCGGCCGGACCGAGCGCGCCACCATCGCCGTCGCAACCGGATCGCAAGCGCAGTTCCATTCGGCCTCGATATTTCGCTCGAAGACGCCGGCCATCGACACGAACTCCTTGAGGAGGTGGGGAATCTCCGGATCTAGAGCGAAGAGCAGAGCGATGTTGGTGAGCGGCCCGATCGAAAGGAGCGTGATCTCGCCCGGCCTCGACCGGATCGTCTTGCGCAGAAAATCGACTGCTTCGTCGGACTTGCGATCCTTCCGGTGGGGCAGGTCCGCGATCGACGCGTAGTGAGGGCAGGCCGCTTGACCCGGCCCATAGGCGAGCACGTCCGACCGGCCGCAGTGGATCGGCACGTCGCGCCGGCCGGCCGCATGGCAAAGCACTTCCGCGATGGCCGCCCGCTGGTCGACGGGACCGGTCATCGTCGTAATCCCCAGCAATTCGCAATCCCTCTTCTTGAGCAGGTAGCTGATCGCGATCGCATCGTCGATGTCGCTGCCGGGGTCGGTGTCGAGGAGAATGGGAATCTTGCTCACGGCAGTCGCAAGCATATCTGACAGGGCGCCGACACCTCAGATTCCTCGACTCACGAGACCCGGTCCCGTGAGTCAAACCAGACTTCAGAATTGGCTGCCAAGCGAAGGGAGCCCGGGAACCCATAGGCTTGGGCGTCGTTTGCTCTCTCTCGTTGTGGTTCGTCGCGGGGGGTTAAATTCAGTTGTCCTCGGTCTCGTGGCCCAGCAGGTGCCGCACCGAATACGCCTGGCCGGTGTGATAAGCAACGTGGAAGGCCTGGTATTGGACGAGGTTGCCCCATGTTCCCCACTGGCCCGGATAGGGATCTTCCTTGGCGAACCCGGCGACGACCGCCTTGGCGGCTTCGTGAACCCTCATCACTTCGGCCAGAATCTCGGCCGTGCCGAGTTCGACGGAGAAGGGGTGGCCGACCTGCGAAGTGTAGTAGCGAAAGCCATCGTTCAAGAGGAGGCTCTTGATCGGGAGTCGATCGAGATCGGGGTGATCGTTGCCTCCGCCCGTGACCCAAACCCCCTGCCAATAGGCGACGTGCCCGGCAAGCTCTCCCACGCTCAGAAGGCGCGGATGCGGCCGCTTCCACAGGTCCTCGTCCGAGAGGCCTTCAAGCGCGATGGCGAATTCACGGTGGGCCTCATCCCAGGCCTCGATCAGCGGAGCAAGCGTCGACATGGCGAATAGTATAACAGGCGTCTACTAATTTCGCGTTAAGGCAGCGCCCCTTGGAAGAGCAGCATCGTGCCGGCCGAGCCGTCCCCCCTCTGGTATTCGACCTGCAGCAGCAGGAGGCACTTGTCCCCGCACTTCGCCAGATGGCTCAAGTCGTACTTGTACGGCAACTTGAACTCCTGGCCGGCGCCCAGATTGCCGGTGTCGGATTCGAGCGAGTCGCCGGAGCCCGAATCGCCGACGATCTTGACGCCGCCATCGGGGCAAATTCGGTAGCGCTTCTTCTCGGCGTCATAGCAATACACCTTCGGCGTGAGCTTGACATGGGACCTCGTCCAATCCGGGCCCGTGAGCCACAGGTACGGCTTGATCCGGTCGCTCCAGCCCGAGTCGATGCGGTGGCAAGGGTCCTCCGACGCCTTGTCCCAAATCCCCTGCAAGAGGTCGTTGATCTTCTGCCGCAGCTCGTCATGCTTCGCCTGATTCTTTAGGAAGTCGGCGAAGTTCATCAGGTCGTTCAGCATGCTGAACATCGCGCCGGCCGCCTTCTCGCCGATGGCTTCCGCGATGGTCTTTTCGAGCATGCTCTTCAGGCCATTTTCGAGCTTGTCGGCAAGGAGCCCGATCGGATCGTCGACCAG
Source organism: Fimbriimonadaceae bacterium (assembly GCA_035545155.1). Lineage (GTDB taxonomy): Bacteria > Armatimonadota > Fimbriimonadia > Fimbriimonadales > Fimbriimonadaceae > JAEVZK01. The sequence continues at coordinate 91,854 of DASZYX010000013.1, forward strand.
CTTCTTGAGCTCTTCGATCAGGTTTTCGACCTTCTTCTCCAATTCGTCGAGCGAGTCGTTGCCCTTCACGAGCTTGTCGATTCCGGCCCGCAAATCCTTGAGATGGCTTCGCTGCTGAGGCGTTAGGCTCGAGTCGTGGGCCACGACGAAATCGATGACCTTGCCCAGGAAGTCGAGCGCCTTGACGGCTCCATCGCGAGTTCCGAGCGAGTCGAAGCATTCCTTGATCTTTCCGTCGACGATCTGTTTGATCGCGTCGATGAGCTGCTGCGGGTTCTGGAGAAGCTTGCCAATGAGCTCGTAGAGCCGCAGCTCCTGCATGAGCGGGTTGCTTTCGATGGCCTGTGTGTTTTCGTCGAGCGCCTGCTGCAGGGCGTTCAGGAGATCGAACAGGTGGGCGTAATCGAGGTCGCAGGGCCCCTTGCCGATGGGGGAGGCGATGTCGTAGTAGCGCCCATCGAAGGCGCCGAGCCGAAAGGCCAAGCTCGTGCCGAGCAACGCGGGGTCGGCGGACTTGAAGCGATCTCGAATCGCAGAAGCGCCCGGCCCTGAAACCACCGAGCCTTCGAGCGAGCCGGTGGAGGGAGGAACCGTCGTTCCCGGCCTCATATCGAGCGTGACGAAGATCGAGAAGGAGCCTTCCACCTTGCTGGTGATCTGCCGATCGAGCTCGAAAGGCCTCTCCGGCCCGACCTGATCCGGAGGAATCGGCACCGTTTGATTCGACCCGCCTTCCAGTTCGATCGTGCTTGGCGTCCGGTTCATGATCCGCAGGGGAGGCGGGTTGGAGGAGGGATCGAGGCCGGTGACCTCGATGTGCAGACTGGTCTTTTCGCCCTTGCGAAGCACCGTCTTGGGCGTCGTCAGTTGGATCTTGACGACGTCGACGGGAGCACTTGCGTGCTTGCCGTCCTCGCCGACCGTCAGGCGTCCGGAGCCCAAGGAAACGGTTGGAGGGATGATCGCAATCGACTGGCGCGGCGACTCGGCGAGGATGGGAAACCGGGCGCCGGAAACGCCGGTTGCGGTATTCCCGCTCTTTCCATCGAATGGACCAGTGATGACCGAAGTTCGCCCCGCGATGAGGATCGGCGGAATCGTAAAGGCGTCAAGCGGGGGCTTCGGGCGAGCGACGTTCACGCTCGCGGTCCCGATCGAGCGTCCCTGAGAATCGCGCAGGGTGATCGGGACGTTGCCCGCCTTGTCCGGCAGCTTCCACGTTCGATCGGGCCGGTTGGGGCCGACGACCTCTCCCTCGACCGTTCCCAAGTCGACCTTGTAATCGTTGCCGTTGGGCGCCGACGGATCGGGAACGACGGTTCCGGAAATCGTATCGCCGGCGGCGATGTCCGACGGCAGATAAACGCGTACGGCCCCGCCGGGTGTTGCGAACGTGACGGTCGTCAAGCCGTTGCCAGTCTCGACGCTTCCCTTCTGGAGGCTCCCGACGACGGCGGCGACAACGTATGCCAAGAGCATGGTTGGTCCCTCCGCCGTCAGTCTACATCAACATTCCTGAAATAACCGCGAGCCATAACCTCGGCTCGATCTAGAGGCTATGGGCGAGCGGATGGCGAGGTTCGTAGATCATGATGTCATCCGCGCCGGGCACCGCCATCATGATCGTCAGGCCGAAGCCCATGTCCTCGACCTCGCCCCGGAATTCGGCGCCCTTCGCCTTGAGATCGGCCACCGTCGCCTGGATGTCGTCGCACATGAGGGAGATGGAATGGTGGCGCGGGGACTCATACACCTTGCCCTCCCATTCGCTGCGAGTCGGATGGACGCCCATCTCGCTCGGTCCGGTCTTGAAGATCAGCCAACCAGAGCCCTCGCCATGCTCCAGGCACGGCCAGCCGAGGACGTCGCGGAGAAAGGCCCGCGTGGCGGGAGCGTCGTCGGAATAGATGAGGGCGTGGATGGCGGTGATCATGGTCGGCTCTTCCCGCCATGTTACCGAGGCCCGGCTCAAGCTGCAAACGCCTTAACCGTGCTGTCATAATGTCCGGCGGAGAGGTCGCATAGTGGTCTAGTGCGCCGCACTCGAAATGCGGTGTGGGGCAACTCACCGTGGGTTCGAATCCCACCCTCTCCGCCACTGAACCCATTCAGCAGGTCTTTGAGTGTCACTTGAGTGTCAGATGCGGGTTTGGCTGAGAGCAATTTGCCTAAAAGCTCGGCCCCTTCGCGCCTTCTCGACTGGGCTACAGACGTGTACAAGAGCGTCATATCCGGCTTCTTGTGCCCCAGGACTGCGGCGATAACGAGTAGGTCGCATCCCGCAGCAGCAAGCAGCCCCGCTGCAAGATGGCGCAAGTCGTGGAAGTGCCAATCGCCTAGATCGTAGTCCGCCCTCTCGGCTCTCCAGAACTCCGTGATGGTGTCAGGAACCCAAGGCTCCCCAGAATAGCTCGTCACATACTCTGTGGCCTTGTCACCTCTGCTGTCGATCTCCTCGATCAGGCTCTGAGGCAGGTACAGGGTCCTTCGGCTCTCATTTGTTTTCAGTGGCCGCTCAATCTGACCAAGTGGCCGAACAGCTTGGCGTTGTCGAACTATGTGAAGCTCGCCCTTCTTGCGATCGAGGTCCGACCACTTAAGGCCGGCAATCTCGCCTCGCCGTAGGGATAGCGCTGCTGCCAAGAAGATCGGGCCAGCTATTTTGGATTGTCGACTCTTCTCCAGAAAGGCCAGAGCTGCATCGACCTCGAGGATCTTCTCCCGCTTCTGGTAGTTGCGGGGAAGGATGATGGCAGAGCAGGGATTTCGATGGAGCAGTTCCATTCTCACTCCGTGCATCAGGATGCTTCTCAGAACCTCAAGCGCATATCGCTTCGTGTAATCGGATTCTCTCAGGCTGTTGAGCCACTGGCGAACTGTGAATGGGGTGATCGATTCCAGTGGAATGCCGCCTAGTCGCTGTCGGATGTGGTTCAGATAGACGCCCTCATAACGCTTTTTGCTGAGCGGGGCGAGTGTGTCGACGTGCGGGTACCAGACCTGCTTTGCGAGATCATGGAGGGTGGTCGGATTTGGGCCGGTGTGGCCGGTCAAGTGGATGAGCTTCGATTCCAGATCGGCTTCCGCTTCGTCTTCCGTCGCCCCGTAGCCGAATACCGGCTTGCCGTCCACTCGTTTCCGAGCCATCCAGCGGCCGTCGCTTCTCTTCGTAGCCATAGAGTTTGAGTTGCTCCTTCCCTTCAGGGGTAGTAGAGAGTGCCGCCAACGCCTCCACCAGCCGTTGAAGGTCTTCAACGCGGTAAGAGCCGATTAGCGGCACTGGAGTGATGAGATTGAGTCGGACAAGTCGCTTCCATGCCCGCTCGGTTGCACCGACGTATGCCCGCGCTTCCTTTTCACGAAGCGCAATCGCGTGTATAGCGATGGCTGCAGGCGACGTCATTGCACAGCCTTGGTCGCTCAGCTAGAGAGTCAGCCGATATCGCAGCTCGTCTTCGGAGACCTTGGAGTCAACGATCTCGAATCCGCGGCTCTTTCGCGGATGGACAATGCAGCTACGCAGGGCGTTTTCACGAGCGCCCCTCTTGATGTGTGTGTCCTTCGCAAAAACCACGACTAGATCCGTTTTGGCCTTGTAGTAGTTCTGGCCCAACTTCGCCAGTGTTGCCTTAATCGCGGCGTATTCAGTTGCTGCTGTTGGATCAGTCTCTGAAAGCTCTTGCTGGACGTTTGCTCCTTCGAGCACCGTGAAGGATCCATCTTTGTGGGCGAGGATCACGTTTGCGTCGGAGGCGCAATCCGCTAGAATCGCATCAAACGTCGATTTTTCGCCCAGCGCGCCGAGCCAAGGAAAAGGGAGAGGTGGTTTCTTCGTCATGTTGTTATCCTCGCGCTGGAGTTGCCAGCACTAAACGAAGAAAACCTGCCGCCTCCGGCTTATCGAAACGATTTGCCATCAGCGTTACAGCTACGGCAGGGTTAAGCCGAACAGTTTGAAATCTGCAGGCTGCGGTGATCAGCTTGAGGTTCCACAATATCGCAGTGGGCGGGTTAGAAGAGATTGTCAAGCAGGCCATAGACTGGGGGATGGCGAAGCATCATGCCGACAGGTTTGCCCGTTACGTTGCTGAGCGGATGAGGCCTGATGGATCGTCGGAAGCTCCTGTGTGGGTGGACGTTCCGCCTTTATCTGAGGATTGGAGCGCCATTGAAGAGGCGAGATCGATCATCGTTTCTCACGAAGTCGGCGAGATGCAACCTGTAAAGGAAGTGCGGCGGGAAATCGTTGCCTTCTTAGAGACTCGGTTGGCCGGCGAAGCGCCTGACTGGGTCAAGGAATCAGGTGTCGCTCTGCTGCCTTGGACGATCCTGGGAACGCCTACCCGGTATGTTCAACAATTCGTTTCCCTGGTCGGTGAGGGTGAGGACGGCAACGCCGTACGGTTGCCGTATTTTGATTACGGTTATCGCGAGACCGTATCGCTCAGAGTTCGCCCTACTCGGCTGATCCGCCGCATCCTTGAGGTCTCAAACCAAGTCGCGAGGACGTACGGCGTCGGCTTGGACGCTGCAGTATCCACCGTCATCACGGCGAGCCCTTGCAAGTCTCCAGCTCTTCAGATCAGTTGCTCTCGCCTTCCCGGTCTCACTTCTCAAACAGTGGCGTTATCGATTCGAGACGGTCTGAAGACGGCGGAGTGGGCCCAAGCGGGCGCACTGATCAACTTAATGCTCCGACGGTCGGAGAGGAGCCGTGGCAGATCCCGGAACACGCTGCGACAGCTAGGTTGGACACTGCAGGATCAGGCCTCTATGATCAGCCAAAGGAGGCATCCCGCTGCTGCCTTCATTCAGTCGGCTCAATCAGAGGTTGTCGAAGAGCGATCGAGGACGCTGCGTTTTAGAGCCAAGGATCTAAAGTTTCCTAGGGTGAACAGCGAGACAGTGCGTCTCCTGCAGGATTTGGTAGGTCAAGAGGGCGTGGCTAGCGCGCCTGCTAGAGCGCGACGGGCGGCGTACATCAAGTACCTGGACTCGTACTTCGCCACGCTCGACCCTCCGACATCTCATGAGCAACTAAGCATGCTCGACTGGCGTTGTATGGCTCTCGTTGAACCGTGGGATTGTGCGCTGCAACATGCTGTGTTGCCAGGATTGATGGAGGCGATGGCTCTTGCAGAAGAGGCTCTGCGTGCCAACGATGTTCAGTCGTTTGACATGGCGGTTGATGCGAGTCCGTTATTCAAGGCGTTGTGTGTTGGCGATTGGAGGGATGATAGTGAATGGTTGCGCAGCTACGGCCAAAGACACGTTGAAGACGCGGAAGTTTGGGCTTCACACGCTTGGCAGCAACTCTTTGCTGCTGGTCGGTCTCCTTCACCCGACATCGATCCCGGTAGCTGAGTCTTAATCTGCGAAGCTGAAGGCGCTGTCAACCCTGCGAACGCACCCGAAGGGCATGGAGTTTACAGCACGCCTGGCGAGCGGCATCATTCCTCTCTTGGGATCGATGGCGTCCCTAGAAAGCAAACTGATTCTGAGTTGCGACCGCATGTGGCATTTCGTCCCAAGTACGCCCATCGAGTTCACGGCCTCCAGCTTTTGGTGTTCGTCCGCCCCACTGTTTGTGGAAGAATGCCACACCCTCATGGGTGCATCGGTCTCGCAAATCCCGCACCCAATCTGGATCGCACGGACGGTGGCCGTGACCGCTCTCGCCGCCCGAGATTAGCCAGTGAATCCCTGACAAGTCGAGGTCCGGGAGTGGTCCTAGCAGTGGCTCGGCACTGATGAATCGAACATAGCTTGGCACAGCCCTCAGGTGATCAGCTCGACTTACCATTTGATTCAGTTCGATCGATACACCTGCCCAAATATGGGGACGCCACGGGAGGTGGGGGCCAAGTTTCGCGAGACGGCTGCTCCGCTTTGTCAGCACCTGGAAGACATGCCAGTCGGCTCGGCACATGGTGTCGAATACCTGGAAGATGAACTCGTCTGGAATGTCCTTGTGGAATAGGTCAGACATAGAGTTCACGAAGATGCGGCGAGGCTTGCGCCACGTCAACGGAAGTTCAAGTCGTTGGGGCCAGAAGCGAAGGTCGAACCCTTGTTCGAAGGGATGGCCGGCAACTCCTCTAAATCTTTCCGCAAATGTCAATGCGTAACAGTGATCACAGCCGGGGCCGACCTGGGTGCAGCCGGTAACGGGATTCCAAGTTGAATCTGTCCACTCTATATTTGAGGAGCTGCTCATTCGGCACCTTGACTAGCAGAGTCCAGCGAAAGAGATCCGAGTTGCATCTTGCGCAAGTCGTCTCTTCGGTGAAGTAGTCCCAATGGGAGATTTAGTAGATCGACTCTTTCGGAGACTCTCAGGGTGCGGCCAGCCTTGCGCTCAAGATATGGTGTGCAGATCACCGCAAAATGGATCATCTGTTTGGTGCCCTGGTATAGGATGGGCAGCCCAAAGGATAGAGAGTGCCGGTTAGCCATGTTGGCAAGAGTTAATGGGACATAGATTTTTAGCAAGCCGGCATGCCCAAATTCACGGTGCGATGTAAAGACTTCGTCAACTCCGCTGATGCCAAGTGCTTTAAGCTCTTCCTGTTCCTCCGAGACTGTCTGCTCAAGCTCGCCTCCGTCCCGATCTCGCAAGTTTAGGGTCAGTAGCAATATGAAGGCGGTCCCATCTTGCTGGCTGAAGAGTTCGCTGATTGCAGGTAGCCGATCTGATGCGCCGAGCAGCCCTCCCACATAGTCGAGGTTAACGATCTGGTACGGCCACTTCAGCTTTGGTGATCGTGCCCGGAACAGCTGGTCGATGTTGCCGCGAATGATATTGAAGCCCCGCTCCAGCCGATGCTTTAATGCATTAGCGACCAGGTTATCAGCAGCATCTTCCAAGGCCGGTGAACCGGTGACTTGCACTGCTGTCCAGCGGCCGATGAAGCTTCTCCAGCTGATGATGTCCAGGAGATCTTCACCCGGTAGCCCGACGTACGCCAAGTCCGCGTTCGGGTAATGCTCGTCCTTGAAGCGCTTAATCAGGTTGAAATCGAATTCGTCCCGGATGTACCCCTTCGCCTCGGACGAGGAAAACACGCTCCGCGACATAACTAGACCTGAAAACCTCTGCGTTTTAGCTCCTCTCCCAATTTCTGATCGATGAGCTTATATGTCTCGCTAGAAGTTCCCACTACCGCGGCAACGGCGTCAAGAAATGCTTGAATTGCAACGTCAAGCGAAATAGTTTGCGCCGCACCGGATCCAGAAGAAAGGACGCTTTGATCTCCAGTCGTCGCTTGCGTACCTAACGCATCGCTCGTGGAGATTTTCTCGCCGCCGCTCTTCGCAGTACGAGCTTTGCTCTGACGCTTCGGCTTATCCTTTGCCGGTGTCGAAGGCTGAGATGTTTGGGGGAGCTTCGCGATTGACTGTTCAAGGGCAGCGATGGTCCCCAGGCCCTTGTCAATCGCCGTCTTAACCGATGGCTTCCTCAAATACCTCCGAATCGCAAGTACGCGGTCGCTGTCCTTCTCCTGGTCTGCCTTTGCGGCTTCATTTTGGTAACCTTCCAACGTTGACTTGGCCGACACCACTTTTGCGAATTTTTCATTGACATCTTTGTCGCCGCTCCGAATTCCCTCCTGGACTTGTTCGCAAAGCTGAGATACCGACTCTGCAAGAGACATGGCAGAGACTTCCTCGGACCATCCGCGCGCCCCTGTCGCAATGCGGCTGTAGAACTTTCGGAGCGCTTTTTCGACAGCGTCTGATCTAAAGCTTCGCTGAAAGCTGCGACGATTTGTGTCGGGCTTGATTTCCGGTTCGGTAATGTAGATTTCTCCCACATACCAGGAGAGGTTGTCTCGATCAAGCACATCAGGATGATTCGAGTACAAGCCTCTTGGACCAACAGCAAAATTCTTGACTCTAACTGCGAAGTTGCTGACTTCACCAGCGTCGTGATTGACATCAATCGCTTTCTTGGTTCCAGTCCTATTTGTCTCAGCCACCCACGCTACGGCTACTTGCCGGCCGTCATCATCGTTGATTAGTTCTATTTGGGGCGGTTTGAGCTGGTCGTAAGGGAACTTGCGCAGGGCTGGGTTTCCGTTGATCGTGAGGTCATAAGTGGTCGTCCACGGGATGGAAGACAGTTTTTCAACTACGGCTTCTGTCTGATTCCACTTCGCGTCAAATGGGACGGGCAACATCTGCTGGGCGAAGCGTTCGATCGATGCGACATCGAGCAGGGCGCCATAACGATGGGTATCGATATTGACGAGGGTTACTTCCGTGAAGTGGTCTTCGATGTCATGTTCCTGCTCCTGAATTGAGAACTTGCCCTGTAACAATTCATCAACGGGAATTGGCTCATAGACATGGTCTCGAACCGCTTTGAAGTCGATCGTCAATCGATAAAGGGCGGGCACACCGACCTTCGATGTTCTGACAATTAGGCGGTCACAAACAGAAAGCCCAGACCAAATGCCGATCCCCCGAAAACCCACGAAATCGTTTTGACGGCCCAGTTTATTGGAGACAGCAATCGACTTCGCTTGACGAATGGCTGCCTTATCCATACCGACGCCTCGATCATAGATTCGAACCTGTGCGACATCTTCATCCACGAAGATCTGAACGGTGTTTTGTGGATCTCGCCCCGTAAGTTTTCGAAAATCTACGTACGAATCGATAGCGTTTTGAACATATTCGCGCAGCACTTCATGCGCGTCGTACAACCCTTCAGCAAGCGAGGCAAGCAAAGGTGCGCCGATATCTTTGATCGTCCAGTCGGCTTCAACATCCTTCCAAAGAGAAGGCTGCTGCGGGCTCTGAGTAGCGCGTGACATAGCACCTCTACGATGCGCGAACATGTAGACGCTTGTCAAGCATGACAGCGCGAAAAGTGCTTGTCACTCTGCTTTCGGAACACAAATTCAGAGCCTGCGACATGAATTTCCCGTCGTTGAGGACTGACATCAGCTTCTCCAGCTCAAGGTAGTCACTAGCTCTAAGTTCCGGTCGTTGATTTCGGTTGTATTCCAGAAATGGAAGGAGCTTGCCGTTCAAATTCTGGAGATCCCAGTTCATCTCCTCGTGAAGATATGGAGCGTGCTGCTTGTAGATGTGAGTCCCTGGCACAGGCGTGAAGAGCATCGGCACGACTGAGCCAACTGTGTTGTGAACGTAAAGGACGCTGTCCATGATGTCGTCCAGCGATTCGTCTGGGAGTCCGAACAGAACGAAGGCGTTGAGGTCTTGCGTGTGAGTCTTGAAGCCAGCTGCTTTAGCCGCGTCTAAGGCTCGATCGAAAGACGCTGTACTCGCATGCCTGCGATTCCAGCCGATGTTGGTGTCCATCTTCAGCGTCTCAAAGGGCAGGTGGATGCGCTTGAATCCTGCTTTCTTCATCACCTTGAGCAGTTCCTCGGTCAGGAACCTTGTTTCAAAGCCCTCGGGGGCATAGAGGTCAAGCTTCAGCTTGCGGTCGAGGAGCACCTGGAGGATCTCCTGAAGGTGTCCTCGAAGAACCAACGCATTGTCCTCATAGAAGCCAAAGCGGCTTGTTCCGAATCGGGCAACTTTGTCTTCGATTTCCTTGATAACGTCCTCGGTGGACCTGCCACGAACCTTTGCTGATCCTCCGTTCAGAGTCCGTGCCGCGCAGTAGACGCAGTCCCAAGGGCACCCTCTCGTCGTGGCCAAGATCGCGTAGCTGGGTGGAGTTTCGTATAGATCCAGATCGGTCCACTGCTCGCTAGCCTGAGGAATCTCCCCGGCAACAACAAAATCCGCCCCAAGATGCGCAGCCGCATGCTCGGGAGCAAGTGTTGGGTATATGCCACCGACAAAGACGGTGGCATTAGGAAATGCCTTCTTCACTTCCGCTACTGCGTCACGAGTGCTTTCCCACCAGTAGGTCATGATCGAAGTGATCCAAACCTGCGTTGGCTTCGCATCGAGTCCTGCAAGCCGCTGACGGAACTCATCCCAGCTGATTCCAAAGTGCCACTGGGTCCGGCGAATGTCATCGCGCTGGATGTACCAAGAGCCTCCGACCTTTCGCAGGCTCTTCTTCACTCGTCCTGCCGCATCTGCTTCCATGCAGTCGATCAGTGTTGTCTTGTAGCCAAGCTGCTTGAGGAACGTGGAAATCCTGAGGAGCCCTGCCGGCTGGCTCCAACGCGACCAGTATTGAGCATCGTATATGGGCGGGTTGATAAGAAGGATCGTCTCACCGCTTCCATCCGGCACCACCAGGTCCTTGCCTTGCAGAATCGTGCTCATTGGCCGGCCCTCATTGGCAGCACAGTTGAACCTTTTACCGACTCGTCGGCATTCCAAGCCTCCCGGCTGACCGATTCGGAAAGCAATCTCGCCGTAAGGCTTTCCCCGAGGAAGTCGAAGGAGCAGTCGCGGTATCGAGAGTTCAGAACGGCATTCAGCGCCACTAGCTCCGCATAGTCCTTGTAAGCAAGGCCGTTCTGTTCGCGCATAGGGAAAAGCTTGCCATTCTGCAGCTCTAAGCTTTGATCTGGAAGTTCACTCGGCAGCGGCTGGTACGGCCACAGGATTGTTGATCCAATATGGTGGTTCAGAAGCGTCACCGCCTCGATCCGGTCCCTTAAGTCTTCTCCTGGACGACCAATGCAGAGACTTGCCGTAACCGTGTCGGTGCGCCTTTTGTAGCCGGCTGCATAGAATAGCTCCGCGGCCTCTATACATGATCCGACAAAAGCCTCCGAACTGCACAAGCTGCCGCTACGGTCGTCGGCGAAGACGACATGCCTCATCCCAAGTGCACGCAGGTCGGAAATACAATCCGAGTTCCTTATAAAGTCTTCGGCCTGTACACAACCAAGAATGTCAAACGGAATTGTGATCTTCCGTCTAGCGCATTCCTCTCGAAGCCTAGCAAGCGCAGCCTTTTCTTTGCCGAGGTTACGGATTTCTAGGGAGAACTCCTCGGCACCGCTCTTCCGACAAGCCGTAACGGCGTCTAGAACGGCTTCAAGTTCGTGCCCCCCAACTCGGAGCTGTGCTGTTTTCGGCCCACCAGCAGGATAGAAGGTGAGATTAGTCGTTGGCGTTTCTGCAAGGGGGGGCTTGGGTTGTATGAAGTCCGCTCCGCTATGCTTTCCTGCGTGTTCCTGAGCGAATTCCGCATATCCTCCGACCACGGCGATTTCGCAATTGGGCCAAACTGCTCGTGCGCACCTAATGGCTTCGGCCGCACCTTGCCACCAAAAGGTCGTGAAACACTCAACTACAACCAAGTCCGGCTCGAAGTCTGTTGCAAGAGCTTTCAAACGTTCAACGAAACTCTTGACGTCTGAACCGAACCGCCATGATTGGATGGCCGAGCCGTCAACCAGGATGCAGGGTTGCTGTTGTCGCGGAATTCTCTTGGTGCCGCACCATACGAGATCAACGAGTCGAACATCGGCGCCATCTGCCCTTTTGTCTGCTCCAATCTGGAGTAGAGTGGCAGGAATTTGCCACTTCGGCCAGTGAAGCCGAATATCGTAAATAGCCGGATTGATTAGGAGGACACGTTCCGAACTGAACCTGGCCCGGATTTTAGTGCGCTGTTGCATAGTACAGCGATGAGGCATTTGTCAGGCCCCTCGCCTGCGTGTTAGTGTAGGGTAAACGCGATCGCACTTGCAAGCTCCAGGTTCAACTGAACCTAGCGAAGGTGCTGCCAAGATCCTGGAGCTCGCTGCGGTGGGTACCGCGTCGATGGGGCCAGCCGTAGCCGTCCCCGCTCTGGCGGGGGATCATTTGAACGAAGCCGGATGGTTCGTGCCGGCTGGAGTCCAGTCGATCAGGCGTTAAGCGGCTGAGCCACATCGGCGTGGGCGGCGACCGATAGAGCGGAAGGTCTGGCCGGCGACGTAGCGGCCAGTGATGGTCACGGCACAGGTGCAAGGATCATTTGCTCTTGTGTCCAGCGGAAGGGGCCCTTTGGGAAGGAGTCCGCAGGAGCATCAAGAGCATCGATCCTGCACCGGACAGAGTGGGTCCAGGTGAGGCTATAATGCTGCAGGTACGAGAGTGAAAGTAGTCGCTGTCATTAACTATAAAGGAGGGGTCGGAAAGACCTCTTTGACCGCGAACTTAGGTGCCGAGTTGGCTTGGCGCGGCAAACGAGTTTTGATGCTTGACCTCGATCCGCAGGCAAGCTTGACATTCTCCTTTATCGCGCCGGACGAATGGGAGTCAGATTTTTCTCGGCAAGGGACGATAAAGAGCTGGTTTGACTCATTTGAGTCTGGAACTGTGCTGCCGTTGGAGTCTCTCATCTATACGCCGCCCCGTTCGGCGCGCAGACTTAGAGAGAACGGGGGCAAACTCGATCTCATTCCATCCCACCTCGCTTTGATAAATGTGGATCTTGAGTTGGCGACCAAGCTCGGCGGAGCTACCATTGCTCAAGGCAAGAAGAATTTTCTTAGAATCCATCGTCGGCTTGCGGAAGGCCTGCGGGGGCTAGAAAGTCAGTATGATCTCGTCTTAATCGACTGCCCTCCGAACTTCAACATCGTCACGAAGACAGCGATCGTAGCCAGCGACTACATCCTCGTTCCAGCACGGCCAGACAACCTCTCAACCCTTGGAATCGATTACCTGATTCGTAGCGTGAACCAACTCGTGCGGGATTACAACGACTATGCTGCGGTTGACGACGGCGAGGTGACGCCAGCAATTGACCCGAAGATCTTAGGAGTCGTCTTCACGATGATTCAAGAGTATGGAGGCGTACCTATAGGTGCGCAGCGTCCCTTCATCGATAGAATCCGCGCACGCCAAGACGTGGCTGTTTTCGAGAACTACATCAAACGGAATGACACCCTCTTTGCGGACGTGTCTCAATACGGCGTTCCGATCGTGCTTATCAACTTTGGCAGTAATGCGACACATCAAAGCGTGGTAAGGGGTCTCGAAAGAGTTGCGGACGACTTCGTCGCTGCAGTAGGAGTCGTTTAGGTGGCATGAAGGATAAATCTGCCAATCTGGCGAAGATCATGAGAGCTGTCACAGCTTGCCTAGAGGCCAGCCCTGACGAAGACATTGAGGCACTTCTTGCAGGTAAGGCCAAGCTGAGAATAGATGTCGCAGGACCCAAACGTGAGTCTCGCAAACCTAGACCCGACGCCACGTTCAACGCGAATGAGATTGCCACGAAGCTGCGAAGTCTGCCGGGCAGGAGAGAGGGTTTTGCGTACCTCGATGAGCTTGCTCTCACTCGAAAGGAGCTCGAAGCGCTAGCGCGCGAAATGAAGCAGCCGATTTCGAAACAGGACAACGCAGAGCGGCTCCGCGAGAAGTTGGTTGAGAGTGCAATTGGCTCAAGACTTGCTTCAGAAGCCGTACGCGGCCCAAGTTGACCGATCACCTTCTTAAGGCAGGGTTAAGTCGCTCGTCCCTTCCAGAATTCGCTCAGGACGCTCAAGGGATCACGGTCGAGCGCCTTTATGTAGTCAAACAGTTCGATCGCGTCGATCCGCCGGGTTCCGCGCTCGACCTTCGAAACGTAGGTGATCTCCTGGCCTAGACGCTCACAGAGCTGCTTCTGGGTGAGGCCGGACTGGGATCTGAGATCTCTCAGGAGTTGTAGCAACCTGTCGTACTCCGCTGTTCTGAGTGATCTTACAGGCTTCTCTCCCACGAAGCGAATCTGATCGGCAAGAACTAGCCAAGTTGTCTAGTTCTGTGTTACAGTCCAATTGCTATGGACGCTCGGTCACGGTTTGCATTGGCACTGGCCACTTCCTTGCTTGCAGGCTGCGCGCCGACGAAGTTGGACTGCGCACAAGCGCTCAATGCCTGCCGTTCATTGACTAAGAAGGCGAGCGAACTCAGGGAGAAGTACCCGGAGGGAACAGTCGGATATCAGGATTATCGTTCTGCCATAGAGAAGTTGGAGCGAGATGCCGCAACAGAGGCGCGTAAGGCAAATCAGATGGGGTGCTTCAGCCGCGACGATGTTGATCCAAGTGCAGTTGAATTGGCAAGAGCCGTCCTCGCCCCGAAACCCGTGTACAACAACGAAGCATTAGTGCGCAACTGGCTCTCGGTTCGGTTAGAACTCGGCTCGATCAAGGCCGAGGTACTCCGACTCTGGGGCACTCCCACAACCAGAAGCGATGGCCTGAACACGCCGGGAGTGACTTCGAGTTGGACGTACGAAATCCGAAATCCTGACAAGGAGTTGCTCGCCACCATTCACCTTCTTTTCAATGGGGGTTTGAACGGTCACGACAATGATGAAGGCCCCAAAGGGGGTCTCTTGGTCGAGTGGTCACGGGAGATCCCCTACGGCAGTCCCGGCTATGCCTATAACGGCATCGTCGAGGTGCATACAAGCTTGCCGCAGCCGTTCGAGGTCCACGAGAAAGGCGCCAACGTCGAATTCGAGCATCTGAAACGGAATCCGGGAACCCTGTTGGAGTTCAAGTAGTGAAAGGAAAGACGCCCGGCGGCTGCGTGCTGGCGTGGCTCATACCTTTCATAGTTGTCTCGGTGTTCGTGCCTCCCTTGCTTCCTGTGGTCGGAGTCTGTTGGGTCGTCTTCCTCTTGAAAGGAGCCTTCGGGGGATACTCGTAGGGAGCCCGCTAAGGCTCCCTACCTCGGTTGTCAACAGTTGCCGCCGCTCAGGTCGTAGGGCAACCCTCCGATGGGCCCATCATCGCCGTCGTCAGCGAAGTTCGATGGATCTACCTCCTCGAAGACGGGATAGTGATCCTCTAGGTCGAGCTCGTCATCGTAGAACGGATCGTAATCCGGTTCAATCACGCATCGTTGCGCAACCTTTCGAGGCTTAACCGGCGACGACGGTTCGAGGCAGGTTGAGCAAACCCACCATTCCTCGTCTCCGATCCAGTCAATCATGTGCGCTGTGGTCGCGTCGCAAACTGTGCAGAAGGCGGAGATCCGGAGGTCGCGGCTCATTTCTCCCCTCCGCCGCCCAGCAGGTTGACAAGAATGGAAGAAGCCGCATTTTGTATGTGGCTCAACGATCTGGTGAGCATCTGATCGTCGCCGTTGTAGAGCTTGATATAGTCTGCGCTCGACGTATTCGTATCCAGGCACAAGCCTGTACTCACCACAAATGCCACCGCTTCTGCTTCGAGCTCACGGACAGACAAATCTGTCTCGGCTCGTCGCGCTCCCTTGTGCAGCAGTTCATGCGCAAGCTCATGCGCAAGAGTCTGAAACTCCTCGGCTGGCTGGAGGTTCTGCAAGATGCGAATCCGGCCACCACTACTGGCTCCTTTAGCGCCGCCCAGGCCCTCGACGTATTCAAGGCTGATGCCCTGCTGCGCTATGAACCCTCGCAGCTTGGCAGTGTACGATCCGGGATCACCTTGTATCGTCGCGAATGCCGGGAGGGGTTGGCCTTCCGTCTGCTCGACGTCAAACACGTAACCTTGCGTGAACCCGATAACGTTGCGGTCGAACTCTTCCGGATCTGGCTCGGACCTCCTGGCGATGCACTTGATCGGTACGAGGATGGCGATGCCTTTCTCGCCCTTCTTCACCGAGCGGTTGAACCGCTTCCAAGTGGCGAACCCCGCCACATGCTGCGCAGTCGGACGTTGGCAGTAGATCAGGACCGAGTTAAACCAACTGTAGCGGTGGAACCTCGCCATCGCCTGTAGGTAGTCCTTCAAAGTGTCGCTCTGACCAGCTTTGAGAGCGCTCGTAAGCTGATCGAGGGCGTTGGCAGCGATCGTTTTGACTTGTGACTTAATCACGTTGTGTCTCCTTGTGAGCACCTGTCTCACGCCGTTTGAGCGCAGGGTTTGGGAGAGCAGAAGCAGTCAAGACGGCAACGCAGTTGCCGCACGCCGTGCACGCTTTGAGTTGTTACGAGGCTCGTCCAGACATATAAGGTCCGATTATGCGAAAAGGAGGGTAGCCCGTAGGGAGGTTTCCTTTTGGCGAAGCCCTCAGCGCATAATCGTCTGCTTATGTGTCTGTGCCGCTCGCTCAGAATAGGAATCTGAACGCAACCGCAGGTTGCGCGACGAGCGCAGCGAGCCAACCTAGGCCGGCGCAGTCGGCCCCGTGGTATCTAGCCGGAGGGATTTATCTCAAAAACGCCATATGGGGGTCTGATTAAAACCAGCCCCGTCATCTCAACGCTATGTGATTGAAACGACGCCTCGTTCTCGATATCGCGCCAGAAAAATCGGAGAAGAAAATCCAGCTAAGCTGTCCTAAACCCGCTCACGGTTTCGGATTCTCTCTAGATCCGATCAGGTCTTCAACGTGCCAACAACCCAAACCCAACCACGGTTTAAGTGTGCTGTTCTCAAAAGGGGAGATCGGAGAAGGAGCTGAACCTGTTTACGGTGACTACACGCTGAGGGCATCGTAGTCGAGGATTCTTCGAAACAAATGTGAACACCTACCCGCTACAAGGCTATAAGTGTGCTTACTGAGTGGCACAGCGGCGTGGTGTTAACAACCAGAGTTGCCATCATGGTTCCGAAAACATGAGAGGGGGAAACACGGTTGTGGGAGAGGGAGGACTCAGTGAATCCTTCTAGCTTGAGACGAGCTCAGTTTTGGAGGGTTTGGGAACCTTTTAAAACCTCATGCTCCACAAACTTCATATCTTCCTCTAGTTGCAATAAATATGGAGAAGAGATCGTATCTATTCGTGAACTTCGCCGCCTGGGTGTATGCGACCTTTGCTGACCCAGGCGGAGAAACCTATGAACAAATATGCATTAAACACACTTGATCAAATAGAAGCAGCAGCGAACCAGTCCGCAGCAACACCCATCGTAAAAGGCTTCCTCGACAGCGGAAGTCTGGCCGTACTGGGAGGATCTAGTAAAGCTGGAAAAAGCTCCCTTGTCACCAACCTTGCCTTTGCCGTCGCGCATGGCAGTCCCTTTTTGGGAATGCCGACGACACCCGGAGCCGTGCTCTGGATCTCATATGAAGAATCCAAAGCTGAGCGGTGGCATATTCTGAGACACTACTCCAAGTCTGACCAGCTACTCCACGGGTTCGACTTTCCACCGATAGACTCCGACGAGGGGATTGAAGCCATCCGTGAAGCGGCAACGGCTCACCAAGCGTCCCTCGTTATCATCGATCCCTTGGCAGCTGCAGTTAAGTCTGACAATCTTTCTGAAACAGTGAAAACAAGGCAAGCGCTTCAGGGAATCAATGATCTCCGAAGAGATCTTGGAGTTACGATCGTCGTTCTCCATCATCACAACAAAGCTAATCATCGGCACGACTCCCCAGATCGAATGGCGGACTCGCATCAGATCTGCTCTATCGCGACACAGTTTTGGAACATGGACTTTCGGGTAAAGCCGGAGGGCAGACGGATCACGCTTCAAGGCCGCGGCCGGCACGAAAACGGCGATAAGAAGTGGGTGATCCTCTCGACTAACGATCATACGTTCGAGCTGGACGCAAGCGCTCCTGACAGACCCCAGCCAAAGTCGTCGCGCATTTTGGCGCATGACAAGCTCCTCGAGCTGATGGAGCAAGGGAATCTGTACTCGCTTGACGAACTGACTGCTCTGTATGGGAAAGCCAAGGGGACAGTGCAGAACCTCCTGGCGGATCTCTGCAAACAAGGGAGAGTCAGGTCCACGAAGTTCGGGGGCACTCGGGCCTTCAGCTACTACCTACCGGGAGCCGGCATCCGAGGTGAAGCGGCATGAGAACTGAATTTCAGTACCCGACGCGTCCGTCAGAGCTGGTCAACGGTGCCGTTGTCCTGACGCAAGTCCTGGCCGCGGAGCTAAGCGGCCCTATCTGGTATGACCTGATAGGTGTTGACGGGTGGCCGTCCAGCCGCGCTGGGATCGTGCTCAGCCCTGGCGCGAAGGAGCTCATCCTTGTGCAGGAGTTGCGTCCTGACTTCAAGTCCGCCGTCTCAGTCGACGGGTTGTACAGTGAATTGCCTTCAGTGTTTTTGATAGAGGGCAGTCCGTTCCTGTATACCGCCGAAAGAAGAGAGTTGGAATATTGCTGCAGAGGGACCATCATTGGCCGGGTATCTGTTTGGGTGCTGAGTTCAATCTGACGGCTCGGCGCACACTCAGCCTTCGCCGAGGAGGCGGCCCCGGCAGTCCGCAACGCGAACCAACTCTATCCGCCGCTAACTGCCAGGAGCGTCTTTCCAGTTTCCAAAACGCCGCTTCGACAGGCCTTCCTCCGAAGCCATTTTGGCGTCAAACGCGTTGACGAGCCGGAGAAGCCAATCATCATTCATCCTCTCTCTCCAATTCCATTGTTCGGACCGCAGAAGGGCAGCAAGCACTTTTCTGAAATACTGCCTAATCTCACCTCGGTCGTATGACATCGCAACAACGAGCTCACCGGTGCCCGTATACCTGCCCGCGCAAACGTAGCGACCTTCCGCTTGCAGGGGGCGTTCAGCTGAGAAGCATTCTACGCGGCAGTCCGGGGCAGACTTTTGCAAAATAGCTTGAAGAGGATACTCACTATCTACGACGTGGATGTGACAGTGATCCAAGCAGCCACAGGTATCGCCGGATGTGCCGCCATGCTCGAACACAGTAAGAGCATTTGAGGGGAACAGCTTCAACCGCAGTAAAAGATCCAGCATGTGAAACAAAGCCTGCCGCTCTTGACCCCCCGTTTCGGCAAGGCTTGTTATGTGACGATTACTCGCGACAATAATATAGGGGAATACCTGCGGGCCAGTGCCGGGAATAGCAAACCAAGAACAGTTGCGTGACAATATCCTGTCGGCGTAAGGCCAACCCGGTGGCAGGAACTCACGCGCCGTATCAGGCGCGCTGCTTTCACGACAGAACAAGCAGAACTCCATCACCGACTATTCAACACCAACATATCGTTATAGGTGTCCCAATCAATAATCCTCAACTTTGAACCGATAACCTTATATTCCAGGCTGAACGACCTCGCAGTGAAGGTGGAGAGGTAGTTAGAGAACTGTTCAATTTGGTTCCGCTGCCTCTCAAGAAGTAGCATTGTGAAGAAGAATTCATGGAGTAGAGACGACTTGGAATCAGAGCCTTTGGCACAGATCGCATTGACCCTAAAACGCCACCCCCAATCCGGACGCGATGCTGAGACTAAACTGAAGCTAGTATCCCCGTTATAGTTTTCCAATAATCGGGGGCTAGCTCGCCAGATCTGCTCAATAGTATGCTCGGCTAGTACGTGTTCTGGGAAGAAAGCCAACCTTCCGGCGACACTAAATGTGGCGTCATCAACGACCGTCCCGCACGCCCAAGCTTCAACATAGGGTCCTTGCATTTGTCTTAGTGTCGCTTCAGCATCTGCCAACTCAGACAAAGAATGCACCCTGATGTTCGGCAGTTGTCCCGAAATGAGGTGCGGTACGCATTTTATAACAAAGAACATCTTGCGACGTTCAGATCCCGTAAGCGCATCGCTAATACGGCCCAGAAGAACTAAACGGTCTTCCCATCTTACGCGAACAATCTCTCTTTCAATGTCCTCCAACGTAGAAAGGCCGAACTCCGTGAGCAAGCGATATTTGCGCCACTTAGCGGGTTCTTGCTTGGATTGCGTCATACGAGCTTCTAAATGCCTGCAGAACGGGAAGCATATTGGGTATCCAGGAGACGCTGTCTAACTCACTGACCTCAAGCCAACGCGCTTCCCCTAAATAGTCATCGATCTGCCGTCCGTCGAAGTTGAGCGCAGTCGTTTCGCACGAGCAGAGTCGTGCTACTGCTACAATTTGCATCAGTTTAGGGCCATTTTGCCCTTGCCTAGTAAGTTGCCATTGCCAAACATGAAACGGCGGACCTGGCACGACTGGCAAGCCAACTTCTTCCATTACCTCTCTAGCCAGATGTGCGTCCACTTCTTCCCCAAAATCCATTCTTCCTCCAGGTACTTCCCATAAGCCTGGCTGGTTTGGGTCCTCGTCTGATTTACGAATGGCAAGGAGCCTGCCATTGTGGACAATAAATGCCTTTTGAGCAAAGAAGAATTGCTTTTCCATTTTCAGATACTCCCCAGGAACTTTTGGAGGTTATCACCAAGTTGCGCGAATGCCTTTTTAGGAACGAGACTGTATAGAAAATACCGGATGCTCTTAAGGTCGAAGGGTATGTCATCCGCAGATTGGGAGCAAATAAAGACCCGCTTGCCTAGTGTGTGCGCAATGCCAAGTTCGTAGAATACGTTCGGGTTCTTGCCTGTGCAGTCGGCAACTACGACTTTTGCCCGATTAATGTTTTCCCAGATTGTCTGGACGATGTTATCGTCCAGCGATTCTTGATCGCTACGCCAGACGCGAAATCCTTTAGCTTGAGCTGCGGCCTGGATGGCATCATAAACGTCCTCTGACCATTCGGGGCCAAAGGGCATAAGGACAGTAATGAGGTCGTCCTCAACCGGAATGTTGGTTTTGTGAAAGTGCGTTGGTTTGATATACATGTATGATCCTGCGTAGTCGGATTCGTGCTTGCGCGCTTCAATCAGAAAGTCGCAAAGAAGGTGAATAGCTTGGTAGTGCTCCCAGAACCGAATGCCACCATGTTTTGGTGAGGGAAAATAGCCGTTGGACAAGACTGAGCTCGCTATGTCCCTAATTCGGCCGACAATACTTTGCATCCATTCTTGAGAGAGATGCCCCTTCCGGCAGAGATTAACGATGCTCTGCCCATACAGTAACCACAGGTTTGTCGAGTAATAGTCGTCAAATCCAAACTCACGGCTGCTGAAGTGCTCATCATAGATGTCGTGGAGGTGGGTTTCTCCGCCGAACCTCGTCAGCACTGCTTTGGCGCGTGCGCTATCTATGGGCGCCAGCCCCTCGTCAATGCAGGAGCACGCCCAAAGCGAAACCAGCCCGCGTGCCCGCTGGGTGAACTCTGCGGAGGCGGAGATGTTTGCTGAAGCTAGCCAGTTCAGGAGGAGGTCGATTGATTCGTCTGGCGCTGTTTGCCCGCACTGGTGGAGCGCCACCACGGCTTCAGCGGTGGCGAGAAGACTCGGTGTCGACTGATCCTCGACATAGGTAAAACCACCATTAGTAAAGAATTTTGTGCGTAGCCTGGTCTCAACTTGATGTGCTAGGTTTGCGCTCGCATCCGGTCGCCCGCACGAATGAAACGCCTCTAGCCACCTGGATAGCTTTGTAGAAGTGCTGAGTGATGTCCTTCTTATCTTTTCTTGCTCCGCCGTCTGCACAGTCACACCGGTGTCCACTGTGGGGACAAGATGTTTGTCCCAGACTTGCTTAACCAGGTCTTTGTGATCACAGTCAGCAGTAGCGCGGCAGAAGTCGGCGATCAGCATCAAGCCTTCGCAGGAGGCATATGTCCCCGCGGAGTCGCTTTCGAACAGCAGTTGCTGCCATCCCCTGCCGTCCTCGCTCCAACAGGAGGGCAGAGTTTGGGCCAGCAGGAGGTCCCGTGCCCTACCTAGGGCAGAGGCGACTAAGGCAAGCAAGCCCATATCTGCTCCGTGCTCCAATTTCGTTTGTTGTGCGATAGGACACACATACTAGCACATTGTCGGCGAGACGCATCGCGCGGCGCGTCTATAGTCTCTATGACGTTGCCCATTTGACAAACGTATTGCTTCGAGATAGGATCTTGAGCAATGCGCAAATCTCTATTTCTATTTCTGCTGGTGCTCTGGCTCCTTCCCGCCGCCGCTATGGCACGTGTGCCTGCCTGGCTGCCATTCGGCGCAGCATCCTTTGGCAAACCCTGGATTACCCGCGATTCGGCTGGAAAGCCGGTCGTGATCACTCAATTCCAGGCGCAGGACGCGGCGCGTTCCAAGACGCCGATGCTCACAACCTGGATTCAACTGACAGATGGCGGTATCGAAACATATCGCGAAGTGAGTTTGGATGCCGCTGGAAACCTCAACCTGACCCTGGGCTTCGGTACCGCAAACGTTGGGTTCGGGAAAGCGCGACGAGTTCTCGTGAGGGAGTTCACTAGATACGTAACGACCGAAGTCGGCGGCAAAAAGCTGCGCGTGGGAGCCGGCATTCGGATGGTTGTCGACATCATTTCCAATAAGGGAGACACCGAATCAAACCTCGCAATTCTTGCAGCCAAGGCCAATCTGAACGAGGCACAAGTCAGTGTCACCGTCGAGAAAATAGGAGTAAGCAACAGCGCAATTGACAATGCACTGAATATTCCGTCCGGTTTGACCGTTGAGTCGTACGTGAAGATCAATGATGGTTGGGAGGCGGCAAAGAAACTCTTCACCGATAGCCTTTCAGTTTCGCCGCAGATTGTGGAAGTGTATGACGACGCGCCAGCTATCCCGAATGAAGATCTGTTTGCTTCTCTGGCAAGCACATGGGCGTTGTGGAAGATCGAGAATGGCAAAAGCCTGCAGCAAGCCCTCGCAGACCTGCCTACTGGACTCAAGGGAATCGCTGTTGTCGATGCAAAGGTGCGAGAGGTATATACCCTTATAGGAGAAGTGGACTCAGAAACCGCAACTCCTGGCCCCGTGCCTCGCGCCAAGGCGAAAGAGCTTAGGTCTGGATTAAGAATCGGGTGAAGTGTTAAGAACCGCCCCCTGTGCCTCAGCTTTTCAGTTGTCGATCGTTCTGAGTGTCATCATGGGTGTCAGGGGAGCAATTTGCTCCCCTTTTGCGAACCTCGGCGAGGTAGATTCAGGTTCAACGTAGGAGTTCCAGATTCCTAATCAAGAATCCCACCCTCTCCGCCACAAGTTCAGATTTGCCTTGAGACAGCGTTACCCGTCTTCTGTCTTTGTTTCCAGGCGGACTGCGGCTAGCTCTGGGATGAAGCAAGGCATGGTGAACCCGCGCCTTCGGGTCATCGCCTCTCACGACCTTGCTCGATGCGTCGCCGTTCCAACGGCTACTGGCGCTTCGCGCCTATCCCTTTGTTCGGCAAGCCGCGCCTTTAGGCAGCTTTCTTGGGGGCTCGGACTACGTAGCCGGTCATGTTCTCGATGCTCCAGTCGGCCTTGTTCGCTTCGAGGACCGAGGCGTAGAACTGGCGCCATCGGACGAGATTCAGGCGATCGATGTGCACGATTTCGAACCCGACCCGTTGATAGGACGGGTTTGGGGCGAAGGCGACGCAGTTCCGTACGTTGGCCTCGAGGTCCATCGCGACGCCAGACGCGTAGAAAGCGACGGACACGGCCTGGCCCTTGACGAACTCCCGGTCCGTAAGGACGGCGAATCCGCGCGGTCCGACGTCGATGACCGGCGCCCCCGTCGCATGCCTTTCGGCGCCCACGACGATATCGGCGGTCGATCCTTCGACGCAAAATCGAGGATTCTCGACGGCATCGTCGTAACATAGCTTGGTCATGACCTCGCAGAAAAGCTCGACGGCGTTGGTAGCGCGGACCCCGTCCTTCGCGAACACGGCTCCGTATTCGTTCGCTTGGGCAGCCGTCACCACGGCCTGAAAATGGGCGTTTTTCTTGTTGCCGAAGATTTGGAACGAAAGGACGTCCTTCGGTTCGATGGCGGTCCGGGTCTGAAGGTGGACGATCACGTCCGTCGGGCTCACATGCCTAATCCAGCCGTTGAAGATCCGGGCGTCGGCCAAGCGCTGAATGATCGTTCGAGCTCTTTGAAACGCAACAATCTCGGAAAGCTGGCTGTGAATGCTGCGATCTCTCAGGAGTTGACTCATGCTCGGCCCGAACATAACTTTGCCGGAAGAAGGCACTTTGTTCACAGGTCAGATTGCCGGGCTTAGCGCGAAGAAGCGAGAAACTTCCGCATGGCATCCAACGTTTCGGCACTCACGTGATGCTCGATTCCCTCGGCATCGACGTCGGCCACGTCCTCGCTGACCCCGAGGGCGCGCAGGAAATCGAGTATGAGGCCGTGGCGGGCTTGGGAGGCAGCCGCAAGCTCCGCTCCCTTTTCGGTCAGGAAGATGCTTCGGTACCGCTGAGCCGTGACGAGGCCATCGCGCTGCAAGCGCTGGACGGCCTTGGAGACCGTCACGTGGCTGACGCCGAGGCGTTGCGCCAGATCGACGGCGCGCGCCTCCCCGTTTTCGCGAATGAGCGCGTCGATCATCTCGACGTAGTCCTCGGCGCGCTCGCGGCTGTGATCCTCACGCGTTCGTTGGAATCGGTTTGCACTCATCCTCTCGCGACGTTGTAGCACATTCGGAGTTGGGCCGCGCATTTACCCACATCGCCCATCCGTTTTCCACAGGGTCTATGAAACGCGGTCCTGTAGATGTAACGTATTCGTCTGGAAGGTAAGGATCGGTTTCCAAGCGTGGGCGCAGCTTTCACTACTCCCCATATTTCCTTTGAGAACGTCGAGGTCAAGTACAGCGATATCGTGTACGGTCTTCGGGGCGCTTCTCTACGGATCGATGCTGGCGAGTTCGTCTTTCTAACCGGGCTTTCCGGCGCGGGCAAATCGACACTGCTCAAGCTCGTGACGAAAGAGGTTCGCCCGACGAGCGGCCGGGTGTTCTTGAACGGGCGAGACATCAGCCATGCACCGCCCCGGCACATTCCGGGCATCCGGCGTCAGATGGGCATCGTGCCCCAGGACTTCGCCTTACTGCCTCGCAAGCGCGTTTTCGAGAACATCGCCTACGCGATGCGGGCGGTCGGGCATACGAGGCGTGAAGTGAGGGAGCGGGTTCCGGAAATCCTCCAGCGCGTCCATATCGCCCACCGGGCAGACGCGTTTCCTCACGAATTGAGCGGCGGCGAGCAGCAGCGCGTCGCGATCGGGCGGGCTCTCGTCAACGATCCGCCGCTTCTCCTTGCGGACGAGCCGACGGGCAATCTCGATCCGGGGCATTCGTGGGAGATCATGGAGCTTCTGAAGGAGCTCAACCGGAACGGGGCGACGGTTGTGGTCGCCAGCCACGACATGATGGTGGTGGATCGGATGAGCGAGCGGATCGTCACGCTCGATCAGGGCAGGATCGTGGGCGACCAACTACCGGCGGCTTCGCTGCAGGAGCTACTGCCGCTTGAAGTCGCAGCCGTGGTGACCATCGAGGAGAAAGTGACGGTAAGGATGGAAGATGCGCGTCATTGACCGGCTGGAGTTCGTGATCAGCGAGGCGCTGACCGCGCTGAGCCGGAACCGGCTGATGACCCTGGCCGCGGTCACGACGGTCGCGGGAGCGCTTTTCCTTTTCGGCGGCCTCGGATACGCGTACTACCGGCTCAGCCATTATG
Organism: Fimbriimonadaceae bacterium; assembly: GCA_035545155.1. Classification (GTDB taxonomy): domain Bacteria; phylum Armatimonadota; class Fimbriimonadia; order Fimbriimonadales; family Fimbriimonadaceae; genus JAEVZK01. Next base: position 117,009 of record DASZYX010000013.1, read on the forward strand.
CGGACACGATTCCCGGCAAGTTCCGGATGCTCGTCTACCTTCGAGACGAGGCGACGCGAGCCGACGTTGAGAAAACCGCCCAACAAATCCGCAAGCTGCCCGGCGTCGCCTCGGTGGCATGGATTCCGAAGGACAAAGCCTGGGAGCGCTGGAAGCAGGAACACCAAACGGGGCTGACGGAAGGCATCGACAATCCGCTCCCGGAAGGCTTCCGCGTGCTACTGACCGATTTGAAGCAATCCGACCAGGTCGTGGCTTCGATCAAGGCCATTCCAATGGTGGCGCCGGAGAACGGCGTGAAGTATATGGCGGACGAAGCCAATTTCGTCGAGGGGTTGCTGACGGCGATGCGGTTCTTCGGGATGGTCGTCGGGGGGCTGTTCTTCCTCGTCGCGGGCGTGCTCATCTATAACGCAATCCGGCTGACCGTCCTTTCGCGGCGGCTAGAAATCCGGATTATGCAGCTCGTCGGCTCCTCGCGGCTGACCGTCTACGTTCCGTTCCTGATCGAGGGCATGCTGCAGGGCATTATGGGAGCGGCGGTCGCGGGCGGGCTCGTCGTGGGCTCATACTTCGGATTTGGCTGGCTGGTGACCAATCACGTCCCGATCCCATATACGCCCGCGCCGTTCCCTTACGCGTACGTCTTTGCCCTGCTGGCGGGAGCGGGGGCCCTGTACGGGGTTATGTGTTCGATGCTGGCGATAAGGGCGCCGTTGAAGTATCGATGAGGGCTTTTCTCGCGATGCTTTGCATCGCGATGCTGCTTGCGCCGATCGGCGGCATCGCCCAATCGAAGCATCGCTCCAAGCACACCTCGAAGTCGAAGAAAAGCGTCACCCAGCTTCGAAGCGACCTGAACAAGCTCCGAAAGAAGAAGGCGGCTCTTCGCAAGGAGCTTCGGACCACGAAACGGGCGGCCTCGGCCGTTCTTTCCGATATTCACGTCGTCGACGGGCAGCTTCAGGATCTCCAGGGCAAGCTCGAAGAAACCGGCAACCGGCTCGAAGACAGCCGAGGCCGGCAACAGCAGGTAGCGGCCGAGCTGACGGACGCCACGAAGAAGCTGGCCGACGACAAGGAACAGGTTCGAAAGCGGATCAAACGCATGTACATGCAGGGAGATTCGACATTCCTGACCGCACTCGTCGGGGCCGGCGACATGGGCGAGATCGCCGCGCGGCAGTTCGTTCTCCAGCGCATCGCCGAGCAGGACAAGAAGGTGTTCCTCGAGTATGAGGCGCAGAAGGAGCGAGTCAAGCAGAAGAAGACGGAGGCGGATGAGCTCGTCCACCGAGTGGCCGGCCTGCTCAGCGCGCAGCAAGACCAGCAGAACTCTCTCAAGGACGCGCGGCAACGCAAGGGGCAGTACCTCAAGGAGCTCCAGGCCAAGCAGGGCGAGCTTCAGGAGATGCTCAACCAGTTCGAGGAGGACGAGCAATCGATCACTTCGGAAATCCGGGCGTACCAAGCGCGCCAGCGCCGCCCGACTCGTCCGGGCCAGAAGCCGGAGCCGCTGCCCCCGTATCGCGGCGGACGCTTTATGCAGCCGGTCGCCGGCCGCTTGACCAGCGGCTTTGGGATGCGCTACCACCCAATCCTGCACATCACGCGCATGCATACGGGCTGCGATTTCGGGGCTCCGATCGGGGCGACGATCCGTGCGGCGGCGGATGGAGTGGTGATCCACTCGTCTTACATGCGAGGCTATGGAAACGTGGTCATCATCGACCACGGCGGCGGGCTCTCGACGGTCTACGCGCATTGCTCGAAGATCATCGTCTCGGATGGACAGCGGGTGAGGCGTGGGCAGTACATCGCGAACGTCGGCTCGACGGGGCTTTCGACGGGTCCCCACCTCCACTTCGAAGTGCGGGTGAACGGGAAGCCGGTGAATCCGATGCGTTACCTGAGATGACCTGCGAAGAGGCTTTGTCCCGGCTTCGCGCGATGTCCAATCCGGCCAACGTCGCAGGAATGGCTCGGTTCGGCATCAACCCGGAAGGGACTCTCGGGATAGGCATGCCGCGCATCCGCGCTCTGGCCAGGGAGATCGGCAAAGACCACGAGTTGGCGGAACGGCTTTGGCGATCAGGCATTCACGAAGCACGGATTCTCGCCTCCCTCGTCGACCGGCCGGCGTGGGTCGACGAGGCGCAGATGGAGCGGTGGGTCGTCGGCTTCGATTCCTGGGACGTATGCGATCAGGTGTGCATGAACTTGTTCGACCGCACGCCGATCGCCCACGCCAAGGCTTGCGAATGGGCGGAGCGGGAGGAAGAGTTTGTCCGGCGAGCCGGTTTCGCCTTAATGGCGGCCCTCGCACGCAAAGGCCGACAGACGCCGAGCGAGCAGTTGGAGAGCTTCTTCCCGATCATCGCGCGGCACGCCTCGGACGGCCGCAACTTCGTCAAGAAGGCCGTCAATTGGGCCTTGCGTCAGATCGGCAAGCGAGACGACGCTTTGCGCGGGCGCGCGATCGCCGTGGCCGAGCAAATCGCGGAACAGCCGTCCGCTTCCGCGAGATGGATTGCCCGCGATGCCCTCCGGGAACTGCGCGGGAACGTGCTACAATAGCTCTCGCAGCCGTGCTGCGACTACTTTTCAAGGAGGCAAATGTTCAATGAGTGTTCTCTCTACCACCACCGCGTTCGCCTCCGGGCTTAGCGCCTAAGAGCGTTTCCGCTCTCTTTCCGTCTGCCTGAGGCAACGCGTCGTCGCGTCCCTTTCGCCCTTTTCGGGCCACGCGTTACGCATCCTCACACATGACGAAAGAAGAAAAGAAAACCTTGGAGAAGAGGCTCGCGAGCCTCGATTCGAACGAGCGGAATCGGCTGCTCAAGCGGGCCGCGCAGATGCGGAAGCTCGCTCAACGGAAGAACGGTACTCGGCCTCGGCGGGCCTACCTCGCCCTGGCGGAGGACGACGAACCGGAAGAGATCGGCATTCGGCAGCCGCAATCTTCGCTGCACGACTGGGTTCTCAAGCTGTTGCAGGACGAGGAGTCCGGCGAGGCGGCGGCTTCGACGCCGAGGCACCCGGTCGGGACGGTCATCGCGATCGGACCCCGGTCGGCGGAGGTGGTGCTGGACGGCAAGATGCTGACCTGCCTGCTCTCGAAAGAGATCGCGGAGCGGCAGCAGTCCGAGATCGCGGTCGGCGACGAGGTCGAGGTCTTGCGGCGCGGCGACGACGCGATCGTCGAGAACGTGCGGCCTCGCCGGACGAGGCTGTCGCGTCCCGATCCTCACGTCGCCGCGCAGGAGCGAGTGATCGTGGCCAACGTCGACGTCGTGGTGGTCGTCGTCTCGGTCGTCTCGCCCCCCTTGCATCCAAGGCTGATCGACCGGTATCTGATCGCCATTAGGCGAGGCGGGGCCCAGGCGGTCCTGTGCATCAACAAGACAGACCTCTTGGAACCGGCGGCGCTGGAGGCGGAGTTGGAGGCGATCCGGCCCTATCTGGGGCTGGGAGTGCCGGTCATTCGGTGCTCGGCCTCGCAGGGAATCGGTAAGGAGGAGCTTCGGCAGGCGCTGGCGGGCAAGGTTTCGGCCTTCGTCGGACACAGCGGCGTCGGCAAGTCGTCGTTATTGAACTCGATGAAACCGGACCTCGACCTGGAAGTCGGGGACGTGAGCCAAGGCTACGGCCGAGGAACGCATACGACGACGCGCTCGACGATGTGGGACCTGGGCGACGGCACCCGCGTGATCGATACCCCGGGCGTTCGCAGCTTCGGGCTCTGGAAGCTCACGGCCGAGGAGCTGCCGTGGTACTTCCCCGAGTTCGGGGAGGCCGGGCGATGCAAGTTCCGGGACTGCGGCCATACGCACGAACCGACGTGCGCGGTGAAGTCGGCCGTCGAAGACGGCCGAATCAGCCGCGACCGGTATGAGACGTATCTGCGGATCTTGGAAAGCTTGTGACGGACTGGGGTGGGGAGTCAGGGTATTGGCGGTGTTGGGGTATTTGGGTATTGGGGTGTTAGGGTATGGCGCCCCCTCCTCCTTCCGGCCGGCTAGAGGAGGGGGGAAGACTTCTTCGCGCTCCCTAGCTTCGCACGTTGACCTTGATGGCCTGCGGCTTGGGCTGCTCGATCTCGGGGATCGAGATGGTGACGACGCCGTTCTTGAAGTCGGCGTCGACGCTCTCGAGGTTCAGGTTCTCGGGGAGGCGGATCGAGCGGGCGAAGGCTCCGCACGAAACCTCTCGGCGATAGACCTTGGTTCCCTCGGTCGTCTCCTCGGTCTTATGCTCGCCCTTGATCGTGAGAATGTTGTTCTCGATCTGGATATCGAGCTCGTCCGGATTGACGCCGGGGACGGCTGCCTTCACGACGAACTTGCCGTCTTGCTCGTAAACGTCGACGGGAAGCAGGGTGTTGCTGACCGTCGCTCGGGGACCGCCGAAGAGGCGCTCCAGCATCTCATCCATATTGCGCAAATCGTGCGCTGGGTTCCAACTGACTAGTGTTTTCATAATCTGTCTCGCTCCGACTTGATAGCATAACTATAAAGTCATGCTATCGGATAGCGCTCATCATATATAACACCTCGAGCAGCGCCGCAGTTTCAAGACTGAACCAACTTTTTTAGAAAAATCGGCTTTCCCGTTCCAGCTAGAATCGGCCCATGGGGCCTTGGAATGGGAAATGGGTCGGCTATCTCTTTGACCCTCGGCGCGACTTAGGTGTTTTCGCCTTTCGACGGCGATTTCGAGTTGAGGGCAGGCCGGATGCGCTGCCGGTCAAGCTGTCGGCGGACAACCGCTACAAGCTGTACGTCAATGGCGAGATGGCGGCTTTCGGGCCCCAGCGAGGGGACGAGCGGCATTGGTTTTACGATCACTTCGACCTGGCTCCTTATCTGCGGGAAGGCGACAACGAGATCGTGGCCCTGGTCTGGAACTTCGGACGGCTAGCGCCGATGGCCCAGCACACGGTGCGGACGGCCTTCGTTTTCGATGGGCAGGGCTTAGAGACGCCGGGCGAATGGGTGGTCGGGCAGATCGAGGACTGGGATTTCGAGATCATGCACTCGACGCTCGGGGAGTTTTATATCGACGTCGGCCCAGGGGAGATCATCGGCCCGCGGGGGTTGTCGTCGGTCGGGGAGTGGCGCGAGCCGCATGTGATCTGCAGCGCGGAGGAGCGGGGGACGAACAGCGGCGGGACTCCTTGGATGCTGATTCCGAGGACGTTGCCGGCGATGCGGTACGAGCGGCGAGAGAGGCGGCCGGTCTTCCGAACCGGTTTTGTCGGGGACGCCTCGGGCGAGTCGGATGGCCTGGAGGCGGGCGAGATCGTGGTTGCTCCCGGCAAGCCGGTTCTGCTCGACTACGGGGAACTGCTTTGCGCCTATCCGCGGCTGGTCGCCTTCAGTCCGGTCGCGGGGCAAGCGACTTTGACCCTCACCTACGCGGAGGCCATGTGGACGCTTTCGGGCGAGAAGGGGAATCGGGATGAGGTGCGCGGCAAGGAAATGCGCGGTTATCAGGATCGGTTCGTCGTCGACGACAAGGAGGGGACTTTTGAGCCGCTCTGGTGGCGGACTTACCGGTACGTCTTGATCGAAGCGGGCAGGCCCTCCACCCCCCTGCCCCCCTCCTCATTTTCCCGCGATGTCCGTCCCGACACTCCTGGAGGAGAACGCCGCGAGGAAAACGAGGAGGGGGGGGCCGTCGTTATTCGTTCTCTCGACGCCATCGAAACCGGCTATCCCTACGAGGTCGAGTCCTCCTTCGAGGCGGATGATGCGGCGGTTGAGAGGATTTGGGACGTCAGCGTTCGGACGGCGGCGCGTTGTGCGGGGGAGACTTATTTCGACTGCCCGTACTACGAGCAGCTCCAGTACGCCGGAGACACGCGGATTCAGGCGCTCATCGGCTACTACCTCGGGTGGGACCGGCGGCTGCAACGGAACGCGATCGAGAACCTCGGCTGGTCGATGATGGAGAACGGCCTGACCCAGTCGCGCTATCCGAGCCGGCAGACGCAGGTCATTCCGCCGTTCAGCCTTTGGTGGATGACGATGCTCTACGATCAAATGCTCTACGACGATATCCATCCCGACTGGGATGAGAAGTGGAGGAGCCCATTCGGGATCTTATCCTGGCATTGGCGACGGCACGTCGAAAAACTTCCCTCCGAGTTCTGGCCATTTACGGATTGGTGCCCCGAATGGCCCGGTGGCGTACCCCCAGGAGAGCTCGACCATCCCGTCGCTATCCTGCTGGAGTCGATGGCTGAAATGGTCTACTCCAGGGTTCTGCTGCAGAAAGGACAATCTTGGTCCGTTCCGGGAATGCCTCGGGCGATCAAAACCGGGGGAACGATCCGGCGCGTCTATGCCGGAAAGTGGCCGGGCGCGAAAGTTGAGCCTTGCGAACATACGGAAGCTCTTTGGCGCTGCCTCCAGGTCTTGTCTGGCGAAGAACCCGACCCTTGGCCAACCGAGGAGCTCGCAAGAGCCACGCGGTGTACCTACTACTTTTCCTACTACAAGCACCTCGCGATGTCCGGACGCGAGGATACGCCGTTCGACTATGTGGCCGAGCTTCAGCCTTGGAAGCAAATGATCGAGGACGGGCTCAGTACGTTCGCGGAGAACCCGGAGCCGACGCGGTCGGATTGCCATGCCTGGTCGGCGCACCCGATCCTCGGGTTCTTCCAAATCGTGGCGGGAGTGACGAGCACCGCGCCACGTTGGATGAAGGCGCGGATCGCGCCGAAGCCGGGTTCTTTGAAGCGGTTCGACGCCCGGATCGCCCATCCGCTTGGCGAGCTTCGGGTGGCGTTTGAGGATGGGAGGCTGGAGGTGGATACGCCGGTCCCGGCGGAGCTGCGGTGGCAGGGGAAGAAGAAGAATCTGAAGCCGGGGCGGCATCGGGTCTAGCGGCAAATCCCTTGACCGTTGGACGGCCTTGTTCTCGGACGTCGCGAAGCGACCTTCGGAGTGCGGAAGCGGAGCTTCCGCCTTTCCTAACGAGTGGCAACTCTGCCTGTAGAACTACCGCAGAACGACGGGACGTAAGGCTGAAGCTGCGCTTCCGCACTCCGAAGGTCGCTTCGCGACGTGGACGGCCACTTTTCAACCTGGAGGAAACGGTGTTCGGTGTTCGGACGGGAGCGAAGGGGCTAGCCTTGGTCTAGCTTGGCCAACCCCCCGCGGAAGAGCGGGTTTCCGGGCCTGTCGCGACTATGGGAACGGAGCTTCGTTCAGCCTCGTGAGCTGTACCTCGTGCTCGCCGAATTCGAGGGCGGAGATGGAGCCGGGATCGACGCGGAGGCGGTTGAAGAGGTCGATCGGGATGCCCATGTAATAGGCGAGGGCGGCGCGGATAGGGTCGCCGTGGCTGAACATGGCGACGGTTTGGCCCTCATGAGTGCAGCGAATCTCTTCGAGGGCGGCAATCATGCGGTGCTGCACGTCGAGCATCTTTTCGCCTCCGGGCGGCGTGTTGCAGCTTCGCAGCTCGTGCCATTCCTTCCAGCCGGGAATCTGCCGAAGCTCGTCCATAGTGAGGTTCGACCATTCGCCGATGTGGATTTCGTTGAGCTCCTCCCGGACTTGAATCTCCAGGTTCTTCTGCTTGGCGAGGGGGTCGGCGGTCTGCATCGCCCGTTCCATCGGGCTGCTATAAATGGCAGCGATCTCCACGTCGCGGAGAGAGTCCGCGACGGCTTCGGCCTCTCGCCAGCCTTCCTCGTTCAAGAGGACGCCGGGCGTGCGGGCGACGAAGCGCTTGCCGAGAAGGCCGTGGGTTCCGTGCCGGACGAAGAGGAGGGTCGTCATCGCTTAAGGGGTCAGCGTACCGGACGGCTTAACCGCGATGTGCCAAACTATGACCTCGCCGACCCGATACCGCTTTGGTCAAGGTCTCGGCAAATTGGACGGCTCTTGTTCTCGGACCTGGAGGTCCAAGCCACGACAGCCGCTCCTCCGCTTATCTAACCCACATCCAGGAGACAGAGAGATCAGCACGTCCGAAGCCACAGGAATGTTCATCGCCGAGACGCACACCTCGGCCGCCGTCTGGCATTACCGCGTCGAGAAGATGATCTTGGAAGGCAAGACGCAGTACCAGGCCTACCAGATCTGCGATGTGCCCCGGTTCGGGAAGTCGCTGTTCCTCGACTACAACATTCAGACGAGCCTGCTCGACGAATACATCTTTCACGAGTGCATGAGCCAGCCGGCGATGACGCTGCATCCAAACCCGAAGAAGGTGCTCGTCTGCGGGGGCGGCGAGGGGGCGACCCTGCGCGAGGCCCTGAAGCACAACACGGTAAGGGAAGCGGTGATGGTCGATATCGATAAGGAGCTGGTCGATATGGTGAAGGAGCACATGCCGGAGTGGCATCAGGGCGCCTTCGAGGATTCTCGGACGACGCTGCTCCACACCGACGCGCGGGGATGGATCGCCGAGCATCAGGGCGCCGGGTTCGACGTGATCCTCAGCGACCTACCGAATCCGCACGAGGACGGGCCTGGCCAGATGCTCTTCACGAAGGAGTATTTCGAGCTTTGCGTGGGGGCGATGTCGGCGGACGGCGTCTTCGCGATGCAGGCGGGTTCGGCGAGCGAGAACTATCCTGCCTGCATGGCGAGCTGCATCAAGACCCTCGCCTCGATGCCGGAGTTCAAGTACGTGGCCGGCTACTGGGGGATCGTCAATACGTTCTTCCAGCCTTGGGGCTTTGTCCTGGCGTCGAAGACCCTCGATCCACTGGCACTTGCGGAGGCGGAGATCGCCGCGCGGTTTTCTGCGCGGGGGGTCAAGAACCGGTATTACACCCCTCGGTTCCATCAGGCGATCTTTACGTTGCCGGACTATCTGCTGGAGGCGGTGGAGACGCAGGGACGTGTCTTGACCGACGCCGAGCCGTTCGTCTGGACGGCGTGAGGGACGTATTTGTGGTCTTCTGGACCCTCAGCGCCATAGCCGTTTGGTTAAGTCCAAGCTTGGGCGTCACGCACTTCCTCACCCTTGCTGGCAGGGCTCGCAGACCTCTCCTCCTAGGAAACTGTCGCATGGGAATAAGATGGGGCGTCAGTTGCCCCCTCACCCCTGTTCACCTTCGCTACGCGACGGTTCACAGCCCTCTCCCCCGGAGGGGAGAGGGGGCCGGGCGCGCCTTCTAGTTTCTTCCCTTGCGACAGTTTCCCGGAGGGGAGAGGGGGCTTTTCACTCCTGGAGCAATATCGTTGAGATACCGATAAGAAGGAGTGAAGCGGACGCCGTCGGCTCAGGCTTGCCGGGTAAATTGGCGTCTGTTGGCTGAGCGACGTCGCTCAGCCTATTTGAACGAAGATGTTTAGAAAGCTCTACTGGGTCACCGAACAAGTTTTGCCGAACGGCAACAGCAGCGTCACCGGGATTTTTACTTCGATCCCCAACCTTATCAAAGAGGGTTTCATCAGCAACGATCCGACTCATCTCCGGCTCACCTTGACGAAGCTGGATTGCGAGCACGGCGCTCTCGGGACTTGGATAGGACCGGAATTCGACGGGCTCTCCGGGCGGCTCCAAGAGTTCGTTCAGACCGAAGAGTTCAGCGCGGAGCAGTGCGAGCACTTGATGGCGACGCTCGCTCAGCATAAAGCCGGCGTGTAGGCTGGGGCTATCCCTTTCCCCGCGAAGGGGAAAGGGACTTATGGGGTCAGGGCTTGCCGGTCGGGGTGGAAGTGACCGACTGGAGCTGCTCCATCGAACGGTCCCACTGGGCCTTGAGATAGGGAACCGTGATCTCGATCTTCGCGCTCTTCAGCTTATCCTGAAGGCGAGCGCCGATATCCTTGCCCTGGGCGCCGCGCTGAAGGGCGAGGGCGCGGTGGACCTTCTTCTTGAGGATGTCGTCGATCGGCATCTTGCGGCTCGGGGTCCGCTTGTTCACGAAGAACTTGGCCCAGCCTTCAGAGAATTTCACCCAGTCGGTCTGTTGCTGCTCGTGGGTGTAGACCTTGTCGGTGCTGCTGCCGATGGCCTTGAGCAAGTCCTGTCCGTAGTTGATCAGCTTCGGAACCGCGGTTTCGGGGAACTTGTAGCCCATCTTGGCCGAGTTCGGCGCGACCGTGTACTTCTGGGCGACGAGGATGAAGCTGGTGCCGGACTTGAGATCGGCATCGGCGAGCTTCTTGGTCTTCTCGTCGGGAACGAGAACCCAGGTGAGATCGACGGTCTCGGGGACGACGAACTCGTCCGGATGGTCGGCGATATATTTGTCGACTTCCGCGTCGGTGACCGTGATGCCCTTGGTCGTCAAGTTGTATTGGGCGAGTTGAAGAGCCAGCTCTTGACGGACCATGGGAAGCGTATAGCCGGCATTCAGCAAGTCGCGAACGAAGTTCGGATTCTCGTGAGTGCGATCCTTCAGCTCGTTGTCGATGTCGTTCTCGGTGGGGCTGACGCCGTCGTCACTGGCCATCTGCATGACCAGGGTTTCGTCGACCAGGTCCTTGAGGCCCTGCATGCCAAGGGAGGCGAGCACCTGGCCGTTATAAGGCTGCTTCGCCAGACGGCCATCGCTTCCGGATTGGAGCTGAGAGGGATCGACGACGACCTGAACTTGCGGTTTGAGCTCCAGATGATGATAGAACTCGCTCTCCGTGATCTGGTGGCCGTTGACGATGGCGACGAGCGGCTCCCCCTTTTTGCAGCCTGCGACAAGCGCGAGGCTGAGCGCCGCGCCAGCAATTAATATAAATCGATTCAAAGTTGAAATAACCCTCACGTTGAGTTAGGTGATTGTACCAGCCAGGGTTCCGGGAACCCCGAACGGGACACCTTCTATCAACAGCGAGAGGTCAAGAATCGTGCCTGAGGAATCCTCAGATCGAAATATCCAGCCCTTCACCCAGGACGCGTTGGGTGGGCACGGGCCGCTCTTCGGCCTCTTCCGGCTCTTCGGGAGTATGGAGGTTGCTCAGATCGAGCTCGTCCTGATCTTGGTGCGGATGATGCTGGCGATCCGCGTCGGGCTGGACGCGGTCGGTCGGCTTGGGGCCGAACACGGGCCGGAAGACCGAATGGATGCGATCGATCTCGCCCATCGCCTTTTAACGGACGGGGACGCCGCCCTCCTGTCTCATAAACGTTCGGAGCCGCGTCATGGCTTGGCTGTGGAGCTGATAAACGCGGGATTCGCTAACGCCCAGGACTTTGCCGATTTCCTTGAAGGTGAGGCCTTCAAAGTAATAGAGCGCGACGACCAATCGCTCGCGCTCGGGAAGCTTATCGACGCCGGCGGCGAGAATCCGTCGAATTTCCTTGCCTTCGACTTCGCCGCTCGGGCTGGCATTTTCGTCGACGATGAGCTCGACGAAGTGGATGTGGTCGTCGGAATCGCTTGTTCCGAGGATGTCGTCGAGCGAGTAGATATTGGTCCGGCCCATGCGAACCATCAGCTCGCTGACTTCGCCGGTCGAGATGCCCATGGCTTCGGCAAGCTCGTGGTCGGAGGCGGGCCTTCCGAATTTCGTTTCGAGGGCCATGCTCGTGCGGTCGAGGAGCTTCAGCTTTTCGCGGATGCTGCGAGGGACCCAGTCCTCGTCGCGGAGCATTTCGAGGATCGCGCCGCGGATGAGAGCGATGGCGTAGGTTTCGAATTTAACGTCGCGCGTGGGATCGAATTGATCGACGCTCTTGATAAGGCCAATGACTCCGGCGCCGATCAGGTCTTCTCGATCGAGGCCGCCGGGCAAGCTGGTGACGAGCCGTCCGGCCGTAATCTTGACCAAATAGGAATAGTGATTGATGAGCTCGACGCGAGCATCCGGCGACTTATAGACTTTAAAGTCCACCCATGCCCGGCTCAGTTGCTGTGACGATAGCGGCATCTCTCTTCCCTATCCCTGCCCTTTTGATTTAAGTCGCGCCGACTTCGCCGGGCGGTGTTTCGACCATCTCCGATTCCTCGATCGTTCCCCGATCGGGATTCGTGATCGCGGTCCATACACTACCCCCGATCCAGCCCAGTACGAACACAAGCGCGGCACGCCATAGCGAGGTGAGGGGATCGACGTGACCTAAGATTCCTGCGGCCAGAGCAACCAATGCGGCAGACCCACCGACAAGAGACGACATAATCGCGTTTTCCCACTCGCCCCCTTCCATGGAGGACGCACTGTTTATGATCGGCCCATATTTTTGCGAACCTCAGAGTTTTCTTTAGGTTTTGTTATCGACGAACCTGAAAGATTGCTCGATTGCTTCGCGATTTTTCTACGGAATCGCTTTCCCCCACCGAATAGATTTCCACACTTTGCGGCGAGGCCCACGCACCGTTTTTTTCCTGGCCTGGGAGAGGTCTTTGCAGCCGGACAAAAATCGGGCAGGACAAAGCGCGAACAAGTTGGCGCACTCCACACCCTTTGCGACAGGATTTCTCGGAATCTGGCATCGGCAACCGCGTATAACAGAGAAAGTGTTCACCCCATACGATTGGCAAGAAGGAATCGGCAATCGCGCGCAGTATATCGAGGGCAAGCTGGCGCAAGGCGTGCCGGTTCTTGCCGCTTCGCTCGACGAGGGCATCGTCCTTTTTGCTTATCGCCGGCAGGCCAAGAAGATCTATGAGATTTACGACCGCCTGATCTTCGCGGGCATCGGGCAGCAGTCGGACGTCGAGGCGATGCGGATGGGAGCGGTGGATTTCGCCCACCAGGAAGGCTATAACCGCAGCGAGGAGGACGTCACGATCCAGCGAGTGGCGACGGCCCTGAGCGCGCCTTTGAAGAAGGCTTTCGCCGACTTCAACACGGCGCCGCCCGTCGTTCGAATCCTCTTTGCCGAGGTGAACCGATCGGTCGAAGACGATCTGTATTACTCGCTCGACTACGACGGCGACTATTCGATCTTCCGCAAGACCGCGGTTCTCACGGGATCGAGCACGCAGAGCGAGCTTTTCGACGGAAAGATCGAGCCCGTTCTCGGGATGAAGCCGAACAAGGCGGCAGAAGCCCTGAAGGAGATTTGGCAGTTGGCGATGGAGCACGAGGAGCGGCCGCTGAAGGAGCTCCTCCAAGGCTTGACCGCAGAGGCGGTCCTGCTCGAGCGAAGCGATCTTCACGAGAACCGATTCCGCATCCTGATGGGCGAGGAATGACGGTTCTCTTCGACCTCGACGGGACGCTGACCGACCCGGCCGAGGGCATTCTTGGCTCCGTCGCCTATGCGCTCCGGAAAATGGGGGTCCAGCCGCCTGCCCACGAGGAGATGCGATGGGTGATCGGTCCGCCGCTGCAGGGCTCATTGGCGAAGCTGCTTCGGACGGAGGACGATGCCCGGTCGGCGGAATGCCTTGCCTTCTACCGCGAGCGGTTCGGCGAGGTCGGCCTATTCGAAAACGAGCTTTACGAGGGCGTGCCGGAGATGCTCGGCGAACTTCGCCGCCATGGGCGTCGCCTGTTCGTCGCGACGTCGAAGCCGACCGTGTTCACGAACCGGATTCTGGATCACTTCGAGATCGCGGGCTTCTTCGACGGGGCTTATGGCAGCGAGTTGGACGGAAGGCGGGCCGATAAGGGCGAGCTGCTTCGCTATATCGTTGGGCAGGAAGGGCTCGACGCGGAGGGAACGGTGATGGTAGGCGATCGGCGGCACGACGTCGAGGGGGCTCGCGCCAACGGGCTGCCGTGTATCGGCGTTCTCTATGGGTATGGGAGCGAAGCGGAGCTGCGAGAGGCGGGGGCGCACGCCCTGGCGGACAGTCCGGCATCGGTCGTGAAGCATTTGTCTTTTGGCGTGTGATGCCAAGTCCGCCCGCCAAGGCGTGGAGGCCACGGCGACCGGATTCTTACTTGGTCTCGCGTCATGGGTTGCGTCGCTGTTGCGACGGCTACAGGCGCTTCGCGCCTACCCTGGCCCTGGCGGGCTTCTTACTTGTGAGGGTTAGCGGACGGAGGGGATTTCGAGATCGCGCAGGGTTTTCGAGGTTTCTTCGGGAAGGGTGTCGTTGATGAAGGCGCCCGCGCCCGCTTCGCTGCCGGCGAGGTATTTCAGCTTCTTCGCGGTGCGGTAGGGGGGATAGAACTCGATGTGGAACCAGTTGAATTCGTAGCCGCGAATAGCGGGCTCCTGGTGCATGAGCATCATGTAGGGGAGGGAGAAGCCGAAGAGCAGGTCGTATTTCTTCGCGACGACGAGGAGGATTTCGGCGAGGTCGTCCAGCTCCGAATCCGACATCTCGGCCAGGGACCGGATGTGCCGCTTGCTCGCCACGTAGAGCTCGTACGGGTAGCGGGCGAAGAAGGGCACGACCGCCACGAACGTCTCGTTTTCCGAAACGAGCCGGACTCTCTCCCTCAGTTCCTCGTCGAGCCAGTCCTGCATCAGCAAGCGGCCGGTGCGGTCCAGATGGCGTTTCTCCGACTCCAACTCCGCTCGGAGGGTCGGCGGGATGAACGGGTAGGCGTAGATTTGGCCGTGGGGATGGCTGAGAGTGACGCCGATCTCCTTCCCCTTGTTTTCGAAGATGAAGACGTATTCGACTTCCTCGCGCCCGGAAAGCTCCATGTAGCGCTCGCGCCAGACGCGTACGAGCTTACGGATCTGCGAATAGGGCATCGTCGCGAAAGTGGCGTCGTGCTGCTCGGAGTAGCTGACGACCTCGCAGACGCCTCCGCTCGGCCGGACGGGCATGAGGACCGAGCCGGCGATGGCCGGGTCCGGAGCCGGAGATTGGAGGGAGGGAAACTTGTTTTCGAAGACGACGATGTCGTAGGTCGGCATCGGCACTTCGGTGGGAAAGCCGCCCGGCTTCGTCGGACAGAGCGGGCAGTAGTCGTCGGGGGGCAGGAAGGTCCGATCCTGTCGATGGGTGGCGGTGATGACCCACTGATCGAGAAAGGGATGGTAACGCAACTCCGACATGTGGCCACTGGTTTACCTGGATTGCCGGCCGGAAGCCTGTGCTGCGCATCGCTTGGAAGGCGATGTTACAGTTCGCCGCGGGCAGTGCGGTTCATGGCGAGCCAGTAGAGGCCGAGCTGGCGGACTGCGTCGATGAACTCGTCGAAATCGACGGGTTTGCGGATATAGCTGTTCGCGCCGAGATTGTAGCTCTCGATGATGTCGCGCTCTTCGTCTGAAGAGGTGAGCACGACAATGGGGAGGGTTCGCGTCTTTTCTTCGCTGCGGATTCGCTGGAGGACTTCCAGGCCGCTGACCTTTGGCAGCTTGAGATCGAGGAGGACGAGATCGGGCAGGCGACTGCCCGCTCCGCTTCCGAACAGAGCGTCGATCGCCTCGGCGCCATCCCGGGCGACCCGGATGATGTTTGGGACGTCGCTCTGCCGCATCGCGCGAAGCGTCAGTTGCTCATCGTCCGCGTTATCCTCGACAAGCAAAATAGTCTTTGGTTCGGCTGCCACTACGATTTACCTGGCTTCGAATGAGCCACGACCTCCACATACACAACGACTCTTGGGCCGTGAACACGGCTATTATTGCTCAATCGGCCCAGGGAATGTAACCGAGAAACCACTATGTACAAAACCCTTACGCCGGAACGCTTACAACGAATCCACTTGTTTGAACGTACGACAAACCAAGGCGTAAGCAATGGATAGCCCCTACCCTTTCCTTTCTCAGATCGCTCAGCCGACCGATTTACATAAGCTCAAAGACAAGGAGCTGGTCGAGCTGGCGGACGAGGTTCGGCAGGCTATTCTCGACAAGGTGAGCCTCACCGGCGGGCATTTGTCCTCTAATTTGGGAACGGTCGAGTTGGCGGTCGCGCTCTACGCCTCTTACGACATTCCTCCCGACAAGGTTGTGTGGGACACGGGACATCAGGCCTATCCCCACAAGTTGCTGACGGGCCGGCTGGACCGCTTTCACACGCTTCGCAAATACAAGGGCATCAGCGGCTTCCTGCGGCGAGAAGAAAACGAGCTCGACGTCTTCGGGGCCGGGCACGCGGGCACGGCCATCTCGGCGGCCCTCGGCTTCGCGGCGGCGCGCGACCGGCTGGGGACGAAGGAGCGGATCGTCGCCGTCGCCGGCGACGCGGCGATCGCCTCCGGCATGAGCTGGGAGGCGCTGAACCATGGAGGCGAGCTCAATACGGATATCGCGGTGGTTCTGAACGACAATCGCATGTCCATCGCGCCGAACGTCGGGGCTCTCACGACCTATCTCCAGAAGCTGCGCTCGCGTCCGGATTTTCAGGGCCTGGCCCAGCGCGCCAAGGGCGTCGTCGAAAAGCTGCCTTCTCCGGTGACGAAGGTGGCGGCCGGACTCCGGCATGGAATTACCCACTATTTCGCGCCGACGGAGACCGGCACGATCTTCGAGGAGATGGGCTTCGAATACATCGGCCCGATCGACGGCCACGACCTGCCGACCCTGCTCGAAGTCTTCCGCAACGTCCGGGAGCTGAAGGGTCCGGTTTTCGTCCATGCGCTGACCGTGAAAGGCAAGGGATACGACGTTGCCGAAGAGGACTCGCGCAAGTGGCACGGCGTCATCCCCTTCGATTTGGAAGCCTGCGAGATGGTCAAGGCGGCGGGGCCGATCACCTACACCCAGGCCTTCGGCGACGCGGCCGTGGAGTGCGCCGAGCAGGACGAGCGGGTCGTCGCGATCACGGCGGCGATGCCGGACGGCACCGGGCTCGCGAAGTTCTCGCAAGTCTTTCCGGATCGGTACTACGACGTCGGCATCGCGGAGCAGCACGCGGTGACGTTCGCGGCGGGACTTGCGGCGGGAGGGATGAAACCCTTTTGCGCGATCTATTCGACTTTTCTCCAGCGCGGCTTCGACCAGGTCCTCCACGACGTGGCGATCCAGAACCTGCCGGTTCGGTTCTTCATGGACCGGGCCGGGCTGGTCGGCGACGATGGACCGACTCATCACGGCGCCTTCGACATCAGCTATCTAAGCCTCATTCCGAACCTGGTTTTGCTCGCGCCGCGCGACACGACCGAGCTTCGCGAAATGACGCATTGGATGCGCGGATACGACGAGCATCCGACCGCGGTGCGATACCCGCGAGGTTCGAGCGACGACCGGCTGCCGGAGTCGCGAGGAGCGATTCAGTTCGGCAAGGCGGAAATCCTCGTCGATCCGGAGAAGGCGACAGTCACTTTGGCGGCGGTGGGCTCGATGGTCAGCGTCGCATATGAGGCGGCGCAGACGCTTGCCGACGAAGGAATTCTGGCGGCGGTGATCAACGCCCGCTTCCTGAAGCCGATCGACGCAGACACGGTTTGCGACTTGGCGGAGCGGACCGGAGCGCTGGTGACGATCGAGGAAAACGTTCGGACGGGCGGCTACGGCGAGGCGGTGCGCGACGCGCTGCACGAGCGGGCCTTGGGGCATATCCGGCACAAAGTGCTCGCTCTCCCGGATCGATTCGTCGAGCATGGCTCGCAGCCGCAAATCCGTTCCGACTGCTCGCTCGACGCGAAGAGCGTCGTCGAGGCGGCTAAGGCGGTCACGCGGATTCGACGGGTGTAGCGTTGGCCAAATTCTGCGTCGGGCTTCCTCTCACCGGCATCCGGCCGCTAACCATCGAGGAGATGGAAATCATCCGAGGCGAGGCCAGCCGGTATCGGGGCCTGACCTGGACGATTTGGCTGCTCATGCCCATCGCCATGTTCACCTGGATGGGCGCGCTTGCTGCCGCGGACGACAAAGTCGCGGTTGGGACCTTCCTGGCTATGATCGTGGGGCTGGTCGTCTTCGCGCTGGCCGTCGCGTTTGCCCGCGAGCGCGGGCAGTGCGGCAAGCAATTGAGGCGAGACCTGGTTCAAGGCTCGATTCTGGTCTTTGAGGGCGTGCCGACGTTCGAATTCGGTGACAGGGCTCAGTCCGTGCTGATCGGCAAGGGTTATTTCCGATTCGGCGCAGGCCACGAAACCGATGCCGAACCCCCTCCATCCGCGAATTCAAATGGAAATATCGGTTGCCGAACCCATGAGGTCCGCGATACCGCCGACCGTCACGTGGTGGAAGTGCTGGAGTCCTCGAATCGGATTTTCCGAGTCGACGGACTGCGCCTTCCCGGCTGGCTGATGGCGAACGTCATCGAGATCGGCTCGCCGGAACCGTCGTCTCCCGACTTCCCGCGCCTCTTCGTGCCGATCGAGATGCGGATGCGACAGGAAGTCCGGCGTCGCGCGCTTTCCGAAAGCGAGAAGAAGGAGTTGAACCGGCTCTGGGGCCGGACGGTTCTCGGATTGTCCATACTCGCCGGGCTAACGATCTACTTAGCTGTCCTCGGGCTCGGTTTCATTGGCTCATCGCGGCATCCCGATCCCAGCTTCAGGATTTTGGGATATGCCGTGGGGCTTTTCGATATCTTTATGTTGAAGAATCTGCCATGGATTCTGAGATGCCGGTCGGATGCCCAAAACGGCATCGTTCTCGTTCTCGACGTCTCCAACACGAGCGAATTCGGAGAAAGCGAAATCACGGCCCGCGCGAATCGGCGTATCGACGTCGAGGCGTTACCGCTCTCCGGCCGGGTTTGGACCGTCGAAGGGTATCCGGCCGACTGGAGGCGAGCGGCGGCGCGAAAGGCCAACAGGTAAAATAGACCCCATGTCGAACTGGAAAGAGGGGGATCGTGTGCGCGTGGTCGACCGGCCCGTCACCGAAGAAGATCGGAAGAAGAACCGCTACTTCGAGCACATGGCCAATATGAGCGGCTCGATCCAGACGATCTACAACTCGGAAGAGATCGCGGTCCGGATCGATCCTTCGATCATGACGTCGATTACCAAGAAAGTCCACGATACGGCCTTGGAGCGGATGCGCGAGAAGTTCATCGCCTCGGTCAGCGAGGAACAGAAGAAGCAGCTCACGCCGGAAGAGCTCAACTTCGACGCGCACTACGTCCTGCTGGTGCGGGCGGCGGACCTCGAAAAGGCCTGACGCGCCGGCAATTAGGGATATGGCAGCACAAGAGTTTTCATTCGACATCGTCTCGCGGGCCGACATGATGGAGGTCAAGAACGCCATCGACCAGGCTCAAAAGGAGCTTCACAACCGCTACGACCTGAAAGGCACGAAGTGCGAAATCCAGGCCGAGAAGGACGACTACACGCTGATCGCGGACGACGAGTTTCGGATGGACCAGCTCAAGGACATCGTCTTTTCGAAGCTGATCAAGCGCGGCATCGACGCCCGGCAGATCGATTGGGGCAAGGCGGAGCCGGGAGCCGGGATCAGCATCAAGCTGAAGCTGACGTTCAAGACAGGGATCGCCCAGGACAAGGCGAAGCCGCTCATCAAGCAGATCAAGGACAAGGGCCTGAAGGTGAACGCGCAGATTCAGGGCGACGAAATCCGGGTCAGCGGCAAGAACAAAGACGATCTCCAGAAGGCGATCCAGTTCGTGAAGGGGCTGGACCTCGACTTCCCGGTCGCCTTTATCAACTACCGCTAGCCGGGAGGAAACGGTGTTCGGGATCTGGTGTTTGTGTTTAGGGGAGTGTGCGATGGGCCAGGCTGGGTGTTTCAGATTAGCTTGGCCCTTGCTTCACACGGCTGGAGACGTATTTGAGGCGCACCTTGGCTTGCTCGGCGAAAGCGCCCATCGGATAGCGCGTGACGATCTCCTGGTAGCAGGACTGGGCGCGGCCGTAGTTCCCCATCGCACTCTCGCATAGCATTCCGATGCGGAAGGTCGCGAATTCGTGGTCGGCGGGAGTCGCCTTCGGATCGTTGACGATCAGGTCGTACAGTCTCAGGGCGGTGACGTTGTCGCCGGTCCGTTCGAGCTTCGACGCCAATTCCGTCACGTACATCGGCTTGACGGCTCCGGGAGGCAAGTTTAGGGTGAGGATGCAGATCGCAACGGGGCCGGGCTCTTGCTCGCGGACGATCTTGGGAAGCAGCCGCACGAACGCGTCGATGCAGTTCTGACGGACACCGCCGATGTCTCGCATGCTGCGGTAGACCCAATTCACGACGACGGTCGTATCGTCCGGCTTCACCCGGTAAAGCGCTTCGAGCTCCAAGCGGGACAGGGTTTGGAGATCCCTGGTGTCCGCGAGCGTGGCCTTTGCCTCGCTGGCCTCGTGGGTATCGCGCTTGACCAGCATCGCGGCAGCGATGGCGAACCCGGCGATCGCCCCGCCGATGTGAGCAAAATGGCCGACGCCGTCGGCCGCGCCGAGGGTAGCAAAGAGCAGATCGAAGCCGAGGTAGTACAGGGCGACGGCCCACATGGGCCAGTCCACGGTCCCCCAGCGGTAATAGAATCCGTAAAGCATCGTCATCTTGCCGAAGGGGAAGATAAACAGAGCCGCTCCCATCACTCCCATGATCGCGCCGGACGCGCCAAGGGAGGGCACGTCGGGGTGAGCGATCTCGAAGAGGAAGTGGTGGAGTACGTCGCCGGCCGCGCCAGCCAGCAGATAGAGGATGAGGAACTTGACGGACTTCATCCGGCCTTCGACGGCGAACCCCAGCAAGTATAGGAAGAACATATTGCCGAGGATGTGCATGAGGCTGCCATGCATGAACATGCTCGTCAGGATGTGAAGAGGATCGAACGCCTGGCCGGAAACGGCAAACCGCTTGACGGCCTCTTCCTTCACCTCCAGTCCGTTCGAGGTGACCGCGTAGACAATCACGTTGACCAGGATTAGGCCGAGGGTCGCATAGGGAAAGCTCTCGGGCGGGTTCTTACTTCGAATGGGCAGGAGCATCGTCGATCTTCTACATGCACGAAGTTACCGGTAGGTACGTTGCACGCATGTCTTTCGAATCACAAAGCCGCGCTGTTCTAGAATGGCTGTGTGATTCTTCGCAATCTCACATGGATGGAAGTCGATGCGCTCACCCGCGAGGTCGTCGTGCTGATCCCGACCGGATCGTGCGAGCAGCATGGCCCGCATCTCCCCCTCTTCACCGATTCGATCCTGGCGACGGCGGCGGCAGAGGCAGTTGAGCAGCGGTTGCCGAAAAAAGTGCTCTTAACGCCGACTCTCTGGCTCGGGGCGAGCGGGCGCCACCTCGCGATGGCGGGCACGCTCAGCGGCTCCTTCTCCGCCTATATGGAGGCGCTCAAGAGCGTCGTCGAGTCGCTCCAGCCCCACGGATTCCACAAGTTCTATGCGCTGAACGGGCATGGAGGGAATACGGAGCCGAATGGAATCGCCCTTCGGGAGATGAAGGCGAAATATCCGAACGCCACGTTCGGGCACGCGGGCTATTTTTCGTTCATCGGAGGGGAGATCGAAAACGTAATGACCGGGCCTTACCGCGACATCCGCCATGCTTGCGAAGCGGAGACGAGCCTGATGATGTACGTCGCGCCGGACCTCGTCCGCACCGATCTCTTGCGCGACGACGGGCTGACGCCGGAGCCTCCGGTCGTGGGCGTCATCCATCACTTCGACGAGATGAGCGAACAAGGAAGCATCGGATACGCTACACTGGCAACTGCGGAGAAAGGCCGGCGGCTTTTCGAACTTGCAGTCGCCGGATGCGTCCGAGAAATCGAGGCCATCGCAGATGGATACGTGTTGCAAGGCATATCTACAAGCCAATAATGCGGTTTAAGTAGACTTTGCAGATCAGGAGGAATTGATGCAAATGAAGTGGACCCACGCTTTGACCGTCGCCGCTCTCGCGACCAGCACCGCCTTGGCGTGCGCGCAGAACCCGGACCCGAACGGCACCTACCTTGGCTTGGAAGCCGGCGCTTACTTCCCGACGGACCGGACGATCCGCAACGTCTTCGGGTCGACCTTGCCGCGCTTCGGTATCAGCTTTATCAGCAACAACCAGCCCAATAAGCTGAAGCCATCGCTCAACTTCGCGGTTATCGGCGCGAACAAGGATGGCAACCGGTTCCTCGCGATTCCGGTTACGGCGGGCGTCGGCCAGCAGTACGGCGGGGCGAACTCCGGGGCGCGGCCCTATTGGCGCGTCGGCGCGGGACTTGCCTACTTCGACTACTCGATCGACCCGACGAATAGCGGTACCGCGATCGCGGCGACGAAGGTCGGCTTCACGGCCGTCGGCGAGGTTGGCGTCCTGTTGAGCGAACGGGTTCGCCTCTCGGCCTCTTACAACTACTTCTCGAAGCAGGACGATTTCGACTTCAGCGGATTCGACATCAAGGTCTCGTTCCTGTTCTGGAAGCTGTAAGCTTCTCTTTCGAACGTAGCGGCAAGGCTTGCCTTGCCGCTTTTCCATTTGGCGTGATTGTGCGTCGATGCTTGCGTGGCGGCTTTCTCGCGTCTGGCCGGGCTACCTCGTTGTGTTGTAGACGTTATCCTGAGCGTAAGAACGAGCCTCCGGCGAAGTTCTGAAGTCGAAGTATCCCCGCATAAACGACGCGCTCGGATGGGGGGCCTTCGACTGCGCGGCTCGCAAGACTCGCCGCTCGCTCGGCAGATTGTCAAACCTCATTTGTCTTCTCTTCAGATGGGGAAAGCGCTCGTCGTGGCTTGGACGTCCACGTCCGAGAAAGCCGGTTTCGATTTTGGAGCAAGCTCTCTCGGGTCTGGAGACCCAAGCCACGACAAGGGCATCCCAACTGGTCAAATGAAGCTTGACGTTCTATTCCTAATGACAAGGGCGCTTCGCGCCTGCGTCGCTGTTGCGACGGCTACAGCCCTCCGGGCTCCCATTTGTCATTCCTACACTTTCGGCCGCCCGGGGCCGGCGGGCTCAGGATGACGCCCCTCGCAAGCGGATTCCCTTGCCATGCCGCCCCTACTCGGGCTCGGTGCTTGGAGCGGGCTCGGCCAGCGCGGGCTTTTCCGCGTATTTCCTTGCGTAGTAGCGGCGCTTCAGCACCTCGATGACGACGGGGCCGCCGGTGACGACGATCATCAGGATCATCACCCATTCGAAGTTGTTCTGCACCCAGGGATTCCGACCGAGGAGATAGCCGGCGCCGACGAGGGTCCATACCCATAGGATCGCGCCGACGATACTGTAGGACAGGAAGGTGCGGTAAGACATCGCGCCCATGCCGGCGACGAACGGGGAGAACGTGCGCACGATGGGAATCCAGCGGGCGAGAATGACGGTCTTTGCGCCGTACTTCTCGTAAAAGGCGTGGGTCTTGTCGAGGTTTTCCTTCTTGAAAATCTTGGACTTGGGATTGTGGAAGAGCTTGGGGCCGAGCCAGCGGCCGAAAAAGTAGTTGACGTTGTCCCCGGCCAGCGGCGCGAGAGTCAGGATGGCCAGGGTCAGCCAGATATTGAGGCCGCCTCCCGTATGGGTCGCCGTCTCCGGCCGCGAGAAAAGACCAGCCGCGAAGAGGAGGGTATCGCCGGGCAGGAAGGGCGTCACGACGAGCCCGGTCTCGGCAAAGAGGATGCTAAAGAGGATGCCGTACGTCCAGACGCCGTAATCTTTGATCATCCCGGCGACGTGATCGTCGAGATGGCGAATGAACTCCCAGACAGCCATGGTAGATGAGGTTACTTGCAGGACGCGGCACGCGTTTCAGAATGCGGCGGCAACCGCACAATAATGAGCGTTGGGCCGCAATAGCCCAACGCTCACTTTCCGATTGCCTTACGGTTCTACCCCAGCGACTTTAGTTTTGCCTCTAGCTCGCCGCGCTGGCTTCCCTGGATGGCCTCGACTTTCAAGCCCTCTTGGAGAATGTCCTTCGCTTGGTCGACCTTGTGCTGCGACTTGTAGAGGTCGGCTAGGCGGAGATAAGGGACGTGATAGGTCGCGTCGTTCTGGATCGCCAACTTGTACTTCTCCTCGGCTTGAGCGGCGGAAGTCGAATAGAGGTCGTCGCCCTCCTGGCGCAGATCGATGGCGGCCTGGCGCATCTGTTCGGGGGTCAGGTCGCGGCCGCCGAACTCGTCGCCGCTGCGGTTATCGAGAGTTGTCCGAATCTTGTTGGCAAGCTGCCGGGCAAGCTGGGAGGGGGTCACGCCGCACTCGTCGGCGAACGGCTTATCGGCAGTCACGACGTAGCCGCCGGGAGCGCCGGCCGCCTTGACGACGGCTTCCCCGTTCACGACACCCGGTTTCACGCTGGCCCACCAGATCGGATTCTTCGCAGAGAGAGCCTTCATGCGATTGGCGATGATCTGGGCCCGCTGCTGAAGGGTCATTTTCGGGGCGATCGAATAGATTTCGATGAGGGTCTTCTTGCGGCCCTCGATCGAAACGATCACGGCGCCGATCTTCTTGCCGCCCGGCGCGGTCTTCTGGACGGCGATATAGGTCGGGCGCGTGGAGATGCCGGGGACCTTCACTTTCGGATGGGAAGGCGGCGGCGCAGTCGTATGATGGGGCGGAGGGGCCGTGTGAGAGGTCGCGGATTTCTTCGGAGCCGTGCCGAGGATGCTCATGAACTGCTTCATGCGATCGTCGGCGGCGCCTCGGCCGCTGAGGTCGTCCGTCGAGGGCATCGTGGCGATGAAGGCTTCGGCGATGTCCTTCTCGCTCTGGCGGAGCGTATCCGGCTCCAGGTAATAGCGCTCGAGGATCGCTTCGACGGAGGGAACCATCGCCTTCGCGTCGGGGCTGAATTCGGGCTCGATCTTGTGCAGCCACGCAACGGCGGCCTTCAGCTTGTCCTGGTTCGTCTGCTGAGCCGGGGCGGCGGCCGCGAAGGCGAGCAGAGCGAAGATCACTACGGCCACGAGGCCATTTCGAATCATAAACATCCTCATATCCCTATCCTTTTATTTAAGCCCGTTTTTCGCAACGATAGTGTATGTAACGTCCTTTGTGCCCCATTTCAGCTTCTTGGCCTCGATCGCGGGCACGAGGACGCGCAAGTGCTCGAGCAGGCTCGCGTCGAAGGCCTCCTCGGACGAACCGTCGAGGCTCGGTAACGATACGGCGGCGGACGGCTCGACGATCAACAGCCGGAGCAGGGTTTGGCCGACCGGGTTATCGCCGGGGATCGTTCCGGAAAAGGGGTTGTCGCCGGTAAACGGGAACCGGTTATCCGGAACCGGCTGCGCGGGAAAGCTGAGCTGGACCATCGGCTCGCTATCGTCTCGACTGAAGAAATAGACTCGTGCCGACTTGCCGCCGGTATCGAGGGTGATATCGAAGCCGTCTCCTTGATGGTAGGTCGATTGATCGGCCTTGAAGGAGAACGGTAGGTCGGTCGTCGGCTTTTCGCTCGACGTGATCTGGAAGAGCCGATACATGAGGGCTCGCCGCTCGACGTAGCTCTTTAGCCCGGAGTCCATCGCCGCGGCGATCGTCGCGCCGGGCACGGTTTTGCCGATGTGGGCATCCATGAGATCGCCCTTGGGGGTGGCCTGAATTCCGGAAGAGGTCGGGAGGACGCTTATCTGAATCTGCGCGAGGCTGTCTTTCGGCGCGTATTCGGCGAAGGGACAGTTCTTCTCAATGTAGGCACGCAACTCCTGGCTGAGCGCGTCGTACTTCGCCATCCTGGCCTTGTCGTCTCCCGGCTTGAAAGTGGGATCGAGATCGAGCCCGATGCGGAGCTTGCCGAGTTGGAGTTTCTGGTCTTCGTCGGCCTTGACGACGGCAGGGGGAATCGCGTTCGGACTGTCGAGGCCGCCAAACATCGGCTTGTCGTAAACGTCGGCGCTCGCGGTCAGGTCCTTCGTCGAGGGGATCGGGGCCGCGCCGGGCATGTAGTCGGGATGCACGATCGACTTGAAGTCGTCGACGACGTTCCGCATGACGCTCGTGTAGGTCGGCACGGCATGCTGCCGCACGATCTCCATGATGATCTCGCCGGAGAGCCGGTTGGTGAAGGCGCCGACGTAGCGGTGCAGGCGCTCGTTGACCAGCTCCTCGTAGGCGCTGCCCTTCGACTGGCAGGCGGAGAGAAAGACGCCGGGGCCCTGATAAATCTGATCGCGAATCTCGCCGGCGGAGGTGACGGCGCGGGTGAAGCAGCGGGTGGTCTCCCGGTACTGCCGGCCAATGCCCTTCGAGCGGAACGGAGCCACGAAACAGCAATCGAGAATGACGGTCACCTTGCCGCCGTGATCGGTGATGTCCTTCGCCCAATCCTCGATCACCTTCATGCGGATATCCTTATCCGTGTTGGTCTCGTTGCCGTCGTAGGGCATGAGGGTTGGCTCCATATCGACGAGAGCCTTGGGATTGGCGGCGGGCGGAGCGATCGAGCCGCGTCCGCTGAAATAGAACACAAACTCGTCGCCGGAGTGGCTGTGCTCCATGGCGGCGAGGGAGTCGAGCTTCGCCGTAATGGCGGCTTGGGTCGCCTCCTTCTTGGGAAGGACGGTGGCGACGAAGTTGTAGGGCTTGAGGGCGTCGCCGATGCGGACGAGATCGTAATCCGCGCCGGTCAACTCGTCGTTCTTGATCTTCGGATATTGATCGACGGCCACGAGCAGGGCGTAGCGGTCGCCAAAGGCGAAAGAGGCGAGGGCGAGGAAGCCGAGCAGCAGAAGACGCCGCATCTACTTGTCCCCCGAGACACTCGCGAGGCGGTCGGTTCGTGTTGCAGTCGGCTCGCTTCGAACCGTGTAGTGGTAGATGCCCCAGTAGTATTTTTCGCCGAGCCCGCTGATGGTGACGCCGCGGCTGCAGGAAGCATGGACGAAGGCGTACTGGATGTCGCCGAAGCGGGAGCGCAGATAGGTCGGCACGCGGCCGATATAGATCGCGGTATGGCGCGAGCCGGAGGCGTCGGTGTTGCCGTGCTGGAAGATGATGCGATCGCCCGGTTGGAGCTTCGAGATATCGGAGGTGCCGCGGGGGGCGATGCGGGCGTCGGGCAGCCGGATTTCTCGATAGTTTCGACGGGACAGGCCGGGCTTGAAGTGGACGATGTCCCCGATCCGCTCCTGCTCGACGACGGGCGCGGGAGGCACGGGCCAGCCGATCCGCTGATAGACCTGGGCGACGAAATGGGAGCAGTCGATCCCCGTGGTAAGCCCGTCGCCGCCCCATACGTACTTCGTGCCGAGATACTTGACGGCCTCGGTCGCGACTTTGCTGGAGCTTGGATCGGAGCCGCCGGTCGGGCCGAGGGCGTGAGCGCCACGCAAATCGAGCGCCGAGGCATCCACGTAGCCCATCAGGTTCCCGTACTGGATCTTGTAGGCTTTGGCGGCCTCCATGTACTCGCTGACTTGAACGATGTGGCTCCCATCGATATGGCCTACGGATGCGGTGCCGGCCTGAGAGGACTGGCGCAGATCGACGGCGGTCTTCAGGTAGGCGATTCCGGTGAAGGGGACCGGGCGCTCGGTCGGCGGGTTGGGGCTGGCGGGGGGCGTATAGGATCGCTTCCTTATCTCGTTGATCAGGTCGCCAGGATCGGGATCGCCGCCGTTCGGCACCATCGTATTCCCGGCGTAGAACTCGTCCATCGTCACTCCCCATTTCTGGGCGAGGTTCTCCGCGTTTTCACCGGGCAGGACCTCGTATTGGCCGACGATCTTGTAGCTGGCGACGAGGGAGGCGCGCATGGCGGAGTCGTCGACGCTGGTAATGACGCTGAGCGGCGCACCGACCTTGAGCTTTTCGCGGGGTTGGATGCCGTTGACGCACCGGACGATTTCGACGCGGGTGTTATGATGGGCGGCGAACTTGGCGGGGTCCTCCTCTCCTTCCTTGACGAAGACGGTATCGAATTTCACCGGCATCGGGTCGAAGCGTTGGCGAACCGCAATGACGGCCCAGCCGTCGTCCGGCACTTCGCCGCCGTTGATGGCCTGGATCGGGTCCTTGTCCCCGATATCGACGTTCAGGATGAGGGCGACATAGGTCGCGACCTTGCCGATGTCGTCGCCGTAGCCCCGGCATTCGGCGCGGATCGGATCGTCGGCGGCGGCCTCCCGGACCTTCGGATCGTCGGTCCGCTCGGGAATCTCGACCGGCTGCCCGCTATTGTCGACCGCGAGCAAGGGCTGGGGAGCGTCTTCGCCGAGGAAGAAGACCTGGACGTAGCTCTTAACCGGGGGACGCACCCAGAAGAGGATCGTCCTCGCCGGAGGCGAGATGCCGAAATCGGGAAGGAGGGGGATTTCCTTGATCTGGCGGCCGGCGGCGCGCTGGGGATCGATTTTGAGCTTCGCGCACCAGTAGTTCGGGGTGAACAGGGACATCCGGCGGTTATTGGTATCGACGGTGACGCCGAGGCAGGCCGCGAGGAGGTCGACGTCGATCATCGTCGTCGGGCCTCGGCCGGGGACGTTGGCCTCGGCGGGATGATCGGCCATATTGATCGTGCGGACGGTTTGCTTGCCTTCGGCGTCGTAGATCGTCGCTTTGTAATCGTTTTCGTTCGCAGCCGAGGGAATACGGGCCACCGTGTGGCCGTTGGCCTTGATGAGCCACGCCTTGTCCGAGCCGACCTCGAGAGCCGCCTGGCCGCCGGAAAGCTGGGTAATCCCGTCGCGGAGCGGCACCACGAACTCGTCGAAGTAGAGCATTACGGGGCCGAGGTTCGACGGCTGCCCATCGAGATCGACGACCAGGTTCGGGAGGGGTCGGAAAAGCTCCTGCGTCTCGTCAGGGGTGGCGGGAGGGATCGGAGGGACAGAGGTGTTGTGCTCCAACACTGTCAGGGCGAGCAGAAACAGCGTGGAGAGCAAGACACTTTTCATGACGGCTTCCTACTTGTCGGCTCCATCGCGATGGACCTCGTCGGGATAGGCGTCGGCAAGGAGCATGCGATTGAGCTTCATCAAGTCTTCGCGAGTAGTCGGGTTCTTGGCGAGCAACGCCTTCGTTTCCGAAGAGAGGTTTACCCCGGTAAACCCCGCTTCACTGTAAATGTTATGTTCCTGAATGAGGGCGTTCAAGTGAGCCAGGGCATACTCCTTCGTCTGAAGTGCCAACGGCGCATTCATGTCCGTGTTTGAGAACCAGTCTCGATACTTCGGCTGGCCGTGATCGGCTTCATAGTCCATCTTATGGGTGAGCAGTCCCCAAATATGTTGATCGACCGGCCGTTCGCCGGTAGCGATATGCTTCAGAAGCTCGGGCAGCTTGGGCCTCAGGCCCCCGACGAGACAGTCGCCGATCGCCACGGTCACCGCGGACGTGTAGTCCGGCACTCCGTTGTTGCGCGGGATGACGAGGGCTTCGGCGCCGTTGCCCCCCTGGCCGACGGCGTCGATGACTTGCTGGGCTCGTTCCGCTGTCGGGAAGAGATAGGCCTTGATCTGGCAAGCGCCGAATTCGTCGAAGTAAAGATTGCTTCCCCGCGACGGCCATTCGACGGGGTTGCCCGCCGTGACGTGACCCGTCTGCCCCGAGCTGGGATAGAACTTCGATATCTTGCCGTTCGTCTCGGTCAGGATGACCAGATAGCCTTCGGCTCCGATATCCACTTTTAGCGCCAAGAAGCGGCCGGCTTCGAAGTTGACGTCGTTGGGCTGAAACTGGAGGGAGAGCTTGGCGGTATCGACATGGCTCTCGTTCCAGACGTCCATCAGGTCCTTCGTCGGCTTGGGGGGAACGGGCTTGTCGTTGTCGAGCGCATGCGAGTTGATGAAATTCTGCGAAATCATCGGGTTTTGCTCGCGCGACGTGTTCTGGAGCTTGGCGTGGATCTTGTCCTTGACTTCATTGTGGATGTCCAGCCAGGACTGGCTATCGTCTTTGAAAGAATTGATCAGGGCATAGGTGAAGAGGCCGTGGCGCTCTCCGCCGAAATTACCTTCCAGAGCCGGCTCGCTCGCGCTGCAGGCGGTGTAGTAGCAAATGCCGGTTCCGGCATCGTACTGGGCGGTCGAATCCTGATTGTTGGCCTTGTTGTTGTGGACGCCGAACTCGAAGCCCTTGGAACGAACCTCCTCCGGCTCCCAGTAGCGAGAGCTGATGTCGTATTGATCGCCGACGTCGAGCCCTCGCGCCATTTCGCCGGCCGCCATGCCTCCGGAGAAGCAGGCATCGAGGATGACGGTACGGCTCTTGGCATGGATGGCGGAGATGGCGACGTTCAGCTCGGCGGTGGTCAGGTCGTTTCCGACGCTCGTCGCGTCGGAGGGCATGAGAGCCTCGTGGGGACTGTTGCGGCCATGCCCGGCGAAGTAGAAGACGAAGCGCTCGCTCGGCTTGATCATCGCGGCGACGGCCTTGATGGCATCTAGGATTCCCTGCCTCGTCCCTTGCTCGTTGAACAGCGTGGTCACGTGAAAGTGATTGCGTTCGAGGGCGGCCTGGATCGCCTTGGCGTCGTTGACGCAGCCACCGAGGGTGCTCGCGGAGAGCAGGGGCTTATATTCCTGCACTCCGACGACGATGGCCTGATCCGCTTGCGCGAAGGCCGCTATCCCCAGAGCGAGGCTCGCTAAGAGAGCCCTGGCCGTTCTCCTTGCCATTCGTTTCACATCCTTCGTCAGTGGTGGGCGGCGACGATCTTCATCAACCTGTTGATCGCCGCCTGTTCGGCTTTGTTCGGATTTTTCGTCCCGGCATTGTTGAGGAGGTAACCCGCGTCCGTATATTCCTTACGCTGAATCCGGCACATGGCTTCGGCGATGTCGACGAAGGCCCAATCCTTAGCGGCATCGCTCGCTTCGTCGAACATGGACAGGTATTGCTTGAAGTCCACACCGTTCTTCTGAGCGATCAGCGCCCCAGCAACGTCGACCAAGGCGGCGTCGCGACCTGTCTTGACATCCCCAACGGCGGTACTGGCATCTCGGAACGCCTGCTGGACAACTTCCTCGGGACGATTCAGATAGGCATAGGCGATCGCCTTGACCGCGAGATCGGTCGGCGTGGTTCCGTTCGCCTGCCTCAAAGCAGCGGCGTAATTGCCGCCGAGCAGCGCCGCCTCGCCGTCGAAGGGAGCCGTCGGCGGAGGCGTCGGTCCCGGTCCAGGTCCATTTGTCGACGAGGTCGGTCCGGTGGACGAACTGGTCGGACCCGTCGAATTCGAGGGCGTGGGGCCGGTCGTGGAATTCGACGTCGTCGGCCCACTTGTGGACGTCTCGGTGCCCGGTTGAGGCTGTGGTGTGAGAATCTCGACGTCGTTGCTGCCCGTGATCGGGATCAGATTGCCCTTCGCGTCGTAAACCGCGACCGAGAAGGGGACGCCTTCCTGGAACTTGCCGGCATCGATTTGAACGACGATCTTGCTGTCGGTCCACTGCAGGACCTTCGCGGCCTGGCCGTTCAGGAGGACCTTGCCTTGCTTCGACGCGTCTCCCAGGCTGACGCCGCCGATTTCGAGCGGCTGACCAGGCGCAATCGTCGGGGGCAATACGGCGGAGGCAGGCGCGCCGGGCTGCTCGGGCGGCGCGCCGACCTGGATTTCGGCCGGGTCCTTTTCGATCGGGAGGAAACCCTTGAGGAAGGTTAGCGACCCGAGGCGCTGGGCGCCGATCCGGATCAGCTTGTGGTTCAGGGACTGATCTTTGAGCGTTACCGTGTATTCGGATTGGGTCAGCGAATCCACGCCCGGCTTCGGGATGATGGGATCGCTGATCTGGTTCTTGCCGGTCTGATCGAAAATGAGGATCATCGATCCGGCCAGGTTACGGCCTTTGATCTTGAAGGGCTTACCAATCTCGACCTGGGTGGTCGTGGAATGAAATTCGGTGATCGTGCGGAAGAAGTACTCCCACGTGAAGAAGAACATGTTCCAGCAAAGAATGCCGCCGATGACGATGAAGATGATGCTTCGCGCATTTTGGGCGAGAGCCTGGAAGAATCCGGTCAGGGTCGACGGGATGAGCGGGCAATAGGTGAGGGTCGCGGGGACTTCTGGGGTTCCGACGTCCGTCGTCTCGCTCTCGATCACGGCCGCGCCGACGTTCGCGCCGGAGGGGCCGAACTGAGCCTCCTCGGGAAGAGGCGGCACCGTAGGGGCATGGACGCGCTGCACCGTAATAGGCAGGGGCATCGGCTGCCGCGTGCCTCGGAAGCTGTGGACGCGGCTGATCGCCTTGAAGGGGACGGTGCGAATCGAATCCGCACCGGGCTCGGGCGGGGGAACGGCGAGGCGCGCGGTCGGAGTCTCGACGAGGACGTTCTGGGGCCGGGGCATGCGAAGATCGCAATAGAGCCAGTCGTTGCCCTGATTCTCGACGACGACCTCGTACTCCTTGCCTCGCTTGAAGAAGCCGACGCGCCGGTCCTCGGGCGAGTAGCTGATGGCCCATTTGTAGAAGGGGCGGACGATGACGGTCGCGGGAATCTCGGTGATCCGCTCCTTCCGCGCTTCCTGAGGATCGTTGCTGACGATGCGTGTCTCGACGACGACCTTGACCGGATAAGCCCCGGCCCGGCACTCCGACTTCTCCGGCACGAAGAAGGCGAGGAAGACGTCGCGGGTTCCGCGATCCTGGACATAGATCGTGATCGATTGGTTGCGCGGGCCGGGCTGGTCGGGCTTGCCGGCGGGCGGCTGGTTTTCGGGGCCGCCGGTCGGCGGCAAGGCCGTCACCTGGACCCAGGCATCCTGCCAGAAGGGTTCCTCGCAGCGAATCCGGACCGTGTAGGCGTTTTGGCGAGCGGTCGTGTTAGTGATCCGCAGGACGGCGGTCCCCGCTCCCACGTAGCCTTCGGGCAGGGGCTGCTTTTGGGGCCGGCGGCCAGGCACGACGTCGACTTCGGTATGGAGCAGCTTCATCCTAGACGCCTCCCTTCAGATGGATGCGGATATGCCGGAATTGTCCGTCGGTGGTCAACAGTTCCCAGACCTCTTCGTCGTCGGCCTTGTCGCCGGTGTATTTGATCTTCACATTGAAGGGCGTCGCCGGATTCAGGAGGGCCTGGACGCCGGAAGTGAAGAAGTTGTCGATCCGGAAGGATTCGGGCGTGTTCAGCGACCAGAAGACGATTGTGGAGCCGCTGCTTCGCGGAGCGAGGTTGACGAAATTGATGCGGGCGAGATCGCCACGCGGCACGATCACCGTGTAGTCGATTACGGGCATGTCGATCTGCTCTTCTCCGACCTTCGTCGAACTGCGGACACCGACGAGCGGCTTTCCGTTCGGGCCGACGATAGAGAGCTTGCCATCGGTCCTAAGCGGCACGAAGCGAACCGTCAGGCTTTCGCCGGAACCGGTAAAGCGAGAGCCAACTCGATAAGTCGCGGTCTGAGCGCCGCCGTAGCCTTGAACGGATTCGACGTCGGTCGCTCCCCCGTGCCCGGTCTCGAGAGACTTGGAGCCGCCGGTCTGGCTATTGACGGTTTCCGTCTTGGTCGCCCCAATCACCGCGTACCAGGGAGCATCCCATTTCAGATGGACGGGCAGACTGGACGGCGTGCCGGTTTCCGGCTCGAGCTTATCGCCGAAAACGAAGTATTCGGCCCCTTCTCCGCCGCTGGCGAGAATGCCGTTCGTCACGCGGAGGTGGCTGGCTCCACTCCCGAGCATGATGAGCAAGAGGAGGAGCAGGGGGATCATGATGAAGGCGGGCAGCGGGAAGAGCCGCCAGCGCATGCCTTTCAACTCGACCAGGTTTTCCCCTTTGCCGCCGTTCGCGGCATCGGTCACCGGGCGGGCCGCGACGGTCATCTTGTGGCGCTCGACCCAACCGAACCACCAAATTCCCCGACGCCGGACGCGCAGTTTATGCAGCTCCGGGGTCGGTGGGCGGTTGGCGCTCGGCGAGGTCAGAGTGTCCAGTTCCTTGTCGAACAGGTAGCGCCAGGTCGGAGTCTCGTAGAGGTCGTCCGGTCCCTTGGGGCGGCCCTGCTCGTCGCGCTCGGCGAGGGGGTCCTTGACCGAAATGCGGTAGGCGGTGTC
Source organism: Fimbriimonadaceae bacterium (assembly GCA_035545155.1). Taxonomy (GTDB): domain Bacteria; phylum Armatimonadota; class Fimbriimonadia; order Fimbriimonadales; family Fimbriimonadaceae; genus JAEVZK01. The sequence goes on from DASZYX010000013.1 coordinate 150,623, forward strand.
CGCGTTGCCCTGGCTCTCGACGGTCAAATCGTATTCGAGGGAGCGAGCGAAGGGCACCCAGACCCGGGCCGAGTCGACCTTACTCTTGAGCTTGACTGCGGGCGCGGCCTGCACGCAAAGCTGGAGATAAACCGGGGTCAGGGGCTGGCCGAGGATGCCGTAAGCGACGGTGAACGGATAGGTCGCCGGCTCCGCGTTGAGGGGAGGCGTGAGCATCACGGAGACGTCGCCGGTGCCTCCCGGCGTGATGTTCACCTGGTCCTGGACGAGGGCGATCCATTCGACGGGGAGGGCGCGATCCTCTTGGATGACGTAGGTGCGGACGCCGGACTGCTCGTTCTTGATGCTGAAGCGGACGAGAACGCGTTCGCCGGGGCGAGCGTAGATGCTCGTGCCCTCTTTCGGGTTGGCGATCGTCGCGTCGGCCTGGATTTGAAGGCTCGGCTCTTCCTCTTCGAACCCGCCCCATCCTTTGTCGCCGACGGGCGGCTGATCCAACTCGACGACCTTGACGACCTTTGGCTCCGGACGGGAGACGGGCACCGGGTCCGGTTTGGGTTCCGGCTTCGGCTCCTCGACGTACACGACTTCCGGCTCAGGCTCGTGGAAGAAGCTCGGCGTCGACTCCGGTTCGGGGGCCGGCGCGGGTTCGGGCGCGGGCGCCTTGGCGGTCGGGGCCGGCGGCTCCGGAGCGAAGACCGGCTCTGGCTCTGGCTCCGGTTCCGGTTCCGGCTCTGGCTCTGGGGCCGGAGGCTCTGGTTCTGGTTCTGGTTCTGGTTGAGGCTCGTCGATGATTGGAGGCGTCGGCTCATCGACGATCGGCGGCTCGACATTCTCGGGGGGCGCAACCGTAATCGTCTTCTTCGTCGTCCGCTTCGGCTTCTCCGCGGGAGGCGCGATGTCGGCAACGTGGATTGGCTCGGCCGGCGGCTCAGGCGGAGGCGGAGCGGGCTCTTCGACGGTAACGGGCGCTCCCTCGGTAACGCGGAGGGTCAGGTTCCGCTCGCCAAGCGGCTCGACGAGATCGCCTCCGCAGGTGAGGCGGACGGAGAAGGGATAGTCGCCAAGCTCGGCGGTCGGCTTCGGCGTAATTCTGAAGGACAGGTTGGAAGTGTCGAAGGGCGCGACCGCGTGCTCGGTCTTCTCATCCGCCCAGGTTCCGAGGCCGGTAGATTCCAGCTCGTAAGTGACGACCTTTTGTTGGTCGTTATTGCATGTGAAGAGTAGTTCGACCGATTCGCCCGCGGGGACTTCGATGCATGTTCCGGGGGCTGGATTCGACCAGCTTGTTTGTTGTCCTGTCTTCAAAGAGCTCCCTACATTCGCGCCAGCTCGGCGAGACGACGCCTCTGAGCGGCGAAAGCGATGATGTTATGTCCAAATTCTTGCGCGTTGCGGACCTTGTCGCGGCTGTCCACCTCGCCCTGCCAGGCGGCGCCGTAGTCGAAAGAGCTGAGAATCACGCCCTTATCGAGATCGACCTGGACTTCGCCCTTGTCCTGGCCCCCGCAGGGAGGCGTTGGGAACATGTGGTGGGCGGTCAGCAGCGGACTCCCAGCCGCGATCTTCTTGGGCGTCGCACCGACTTTCTTGGCAACTTCGGCAAAGCCTTTCACGAAGCCGGCGTCTCCCTTGCTCGCCTCGGCGAAGAGAGTTCCTCCGGCGTCGAGATACTTCTTCAGGCCGGTTAGCTGCTCGTCGGAAAGGGGCTGGAATTCGCCGCATGCGGCGACGTAGAGCAGGAGCGGCGCAGGCTCGGCCGGAGCCCGGAGGTTATAGAGGCCGGTGAACTCGACGTGGAATCCGCAGCCATTCGCTTCGCGGACAAGGTTATAGAGCCCGGCCCGATTCGGCTTCCAGGCGCTGGGATCGGCTTTCGGGAGGAAGACAAGCTCTCCGACGCCGCCATCTGCGTAGCAGTGGGGGAAGGCGACCTGACGGTAAAGGAGATTCAACTCGTCCTCGCACGGGTCGAAGGGGTTCGCGGCCTCTTTGACCGCTTTTTCCTTGGTTGAGCGGTCGATGCGCGCCAATTCGAGGTAGGGCCCTTTGGGGAGGTCCTTGGTCGCGATCACCTGGCGGCCTTCGACGAGGCGGAAGTATTTCTTGCCGCTGCCGACGGTGATGGCGGACTTGGCGTCGACGTTGTCCTCGTAGGAGATCGTGATGTAGATCTGCCCTTTTTCTTCGAGCAGGAAGGTCGCGGGCTCGGATAGGAGGAGGGTGCGGCCTTCGGAGTCGATGCCGACGCCGGGCGCGACAATCACCGTCCGCTCCTTCTTGGAGACGACGACTTCGAGGCCGAAGACGATGCCAGGCCGATGGGCCGCGATGGCGTGAAGCTGGCGATGGACGTTGTGCTGTCCGTGAGCTTCGCGCCAGATTTCGGCATCGATCGGCAACTCGTTAAACGGCGAGATGCCGGTAATTCGACGGGCGATCATTTCTTCGATAGGCATAATTCCCTCTTAGTCTGCGTGGCCCCGGCGCACAACCCTCAATGCGTAGGCGGTGTGGGCAGGCTTTTCGTAGCGGATGATGTCGTGAATCGTTTGCTCGTTGATCTTCGCGTTGTCGGGCAGGGCGATGGTAACGACGAAGGTGTGGGGCGGCACGTCGCCGAGCACGGTCGCCTTGGTCCCGAGCTTCGCGTCCGGGCCGAGGCGCATCCCTTCGACGGGCTGGTCGTTGATCTCCGGCTTGACGCCGCAATAGATTTCCAGATAGCGGGACAGGCCTCGCTTCGTCCCTCGCCAACGATAAAGCTCGACGGCCTCGGCGATGAGCTTCCGGCGGCGCATCTCCGGCCAGTTCTCGTCGAGAGGCATGACGACCCATGTGCCGAGCCAAAGAAGGAAGTCGGAGGGAGTCGAATAGGGGCCGAAAAGCGTGTCCAGTTGTTCGAGAGTCGCCTGGAGGGGCTCGAAGGTATCTTCGAATCCGCGGAGGTAGCGCTCGAAGAAGGGCGGATCTTGGTATCCCCCGACATCCTCGCGGAGGTCGTGCAGAGCTTCGCGGTACAAGGATGGCAGTTGGTCGAGAAGCTTGGCGTCGGGATGGGTCAGGCAAAGGATGCCATTGACGCGAAGCTCGCCCGCGCCCCCGTTGGCATCGGCGGTGATGTCCTGGATGACGACTTCGAACGGGAAGTCGCCGGTGCCGGTCTCCCCGTCGAGGGAGGCGACGAACTCCAGGTTGATGTAGCGGGTTTCGTTCGCCGTCAGCATGAGGTTGAGCCGGCGATCCTCGTCGTGGAGCTCGTCTTGGGCGGTCAACGAGTCTCCGCCCTGGAGCTCTCTTGCCTGCCGGGTTGGGAAGGACCACTTGATCCATTGGGGACGCCAGCGCCCATCGCTGCTTTCGACGCAGATATGGAGCTTGTGGCTTCGGCCATCGTCGGCGCTGAGCTTGAGAGTAGCGCCGCGCGGTCTTGGGACCTCGTGCCAGAGCATGCCGAGACGCTCCGGAGAGACGCCGCGAGGCTTCGGCCTAAGCTCCCGGAAGGCGTAGTCCGGCGTCAACTCGGCTTCGATGCCCTCGAGCCGAGGCTTCGGCAGCCTCTGCTTTTGTCCAGCGGGTCCTGCGATCGCCATGAGTCCCTCTAGGCCGTGACGACCTCATCCTCCCGCCCAACGGCAGCCATGGGCACGACCCGGATGTTGTGCTGCCGGCTGCAGATCAGCTCGTAATCGCCGAGCCGCACGCCCTCTTCGTTCGACACCTGGCTCTCCGGCCCAAGGATGTTGTCGTCGTAGTTGACGAGTCGCGAGACGAAAATCTTGGCGTCGAGCAGGAAGGCTACGCCGCGAACGGCGCCGACCTGGGCATACACGTCGGCCAAGCTGAGCGTGCGGCGGAACGGCCAACCGGTCCCGTTCGGGCCGCCGAACAGCGGATGCAGATAGAGGTTGAGCTGCTCTTGGACCCGGTGAGCGACGGCCTCCGCGTCGGCTCGTGGATCGGCGACGAGTTTGATATCGATCGAGACGTACACGTATTCCGGCTCGCCGACGTCGAGGACTGTGGTGAGGAGCCGCCGCTCGTCGAGAAATTGGCGGACCTCGTCGATCGTCCTTCCGGAGACTTTGAGGTCGGCGGGGGTTGGGATGACGGTTTCCCGGCTCATCGCGGGGACGATCAGGACCTTGACAGTCCCGGGCGTGATGTCGGAGACCGAGCCGGGGTAGGTCAGCGGCTGGACGCACCGGGCGCGGCCGACGCCGGGCGAGCCTTTCGCGGCGAGGAATTCATAATCCTCGCTCGTCACCGCGCGGTTCCGGACTTTGAGGATTTCCTTCGCGCGCATCTTCGCCCGCTCGAGGGTCTCTTGGTCGCGGCCACCGGTCGCCGGTCGGGGATTGGTGACGTCGGAGATGTACGGATAGGCGGCCTTGAGGACGCGAATCTTGTTTTCGCGCACGTTGCCGCGCACGCCGCCGCCGATCCGGTAGCTTGTCAGTCCAATGGAGAGGCCCTTCTCGGGGATCGCGCCGTGCGAGCGGCTGGAGCCATCGGGCTGGATGATCGCGGGGCCGAAGCTGATTTCGCCGGTCAACTCGTCGATCGTGAAATGGCGGTCGCCGGCTTGGCTCTCCGCGAAGTCGTCGACGCGCTCCCATCGCGTCCAGTTCTCGATCTCGTTCGGATCGTCGCTAATCGCGCCGACGACGACGGTCTCCTCTCCGCCAAGCTTTAGGATCGGGGCGTGGCGAAGTTGGAAGACCTGGCCGGGCGTTCCGTCGCTGAGGCCGACGACTTCGTTCCTCAGGAGGGTCGCATGGGACGAGGGAGCGGTGCCTCCAACCGTCCTCGCCTTGATTCCGGTCAGCTCGGGCGACTTCTGGTAGGGATCGGGGCTCTTCTGCTCGATACCCTTCGGTGGGAGATCGGCTGGATCGACGGTGTAGCGGACACGCGCCCAGTAGCCTCGCTTTCCGCCGACGACGCGCTCGGTGACGTTGCGCGGGAAGGCAAGCTCGATGGTTCCGGAGCGGTTGAAGCCGAAGGTCGTGTCGTCCTCGATCTCCAGCCTTTCCCACTCGGAGCCGGTCCAGACTTCCCAAACCTGGGCGGGATAGGCTTCGTTCAAGCCGGTCGCGGCGGCGGTCAGACAGTCGGCCTGGACCGCGACGAGGTTGGAGGAGATGTCGTTTTCGAAGCCGAGGTAGAAGGCGTCGTTCTGCTGGGGAAGGCTGCTGAAGATGTTGAAACCCTCGTTCTCCGAGAGAGCCCGCTTCGGGAATTCGCGCGCGCCGCGCGCCTCCTTTTCACCATCCGGCGTGTCCTGTTTCGGCACCGCGACGAGGAAGGACATCTTGGGCCGCACCATCTTCAGGTCGGCGTCGGTGACGAATTCGAGCGATTCCTCGGTCTCGGTGCGGATCGTGCCGGCGATCGTGCGCCCGCCGCGGAGAAGCAGCTCGTGCTTGTCTCCTTCGTCGGTGTCCTCGATCCAGCGGGAGATGCGGAAGCGGAGGTCGGTGCGGGCGGCGTCGGGCATCTCCAGCGAGAGGCCGATCATCTCGAGGAACTTGATGTAATTCTTGTCCGGCACCTGGTTCATGCGGAAAAGGGTCATTTCCGTCATGTAGGCGAAGAGCTCGATGAGGGTCACGCCGGGATCGGAGACGTTGTGATCCGTCCATTCGGGGCAGCGAAGCCCGATCTGACGCTTGGCATCGTCGACGATGTCCTGGAAGTTTCGCGTATCCAGATTTGGCGAAGGTAGGGACATGGATTAAGACTCCCCTGGGATGACGTAGAACGGAAAGACGAGATTTCGGCGATCCTGGGTGGCGATCAGCGTGTAATCGATCGAGATGAGCAATCTCTCGGGATATCGGGCGTCGACGTTAGCGGCGACGTTCAGCACGGCGATCCTCGGCTCCCAGCGCATGAGGGCCTCCTGAACGTAGCGCCGGGCGAGGCCGGCCGTCGCGGCGTCGTTGGGGTCGAAGACGAGGTCGTGGATTTGGCAGCCGAACTCCGGACGCATGGGCCTCTCGCCCCTGCGCGTCATCAGGATCATGCGGATCGCCTCTTCGACGTCCTGCTCCTGGTGCACAAGCTCGATCCGTCCCCGGCTATCGAGCCGAGGCGGGAACTTCCATCCAGAGCCGAGAAAATCTTTGGTCTGATCCAACCCCACGCCCTCTCAATAAAACTGCGTTTCGGCGACAGCCGAACCTGGTAATTCACTATATCTCTTTTGACACGAGGTTGAGCCTGCTTTTAAGGCTTCGTGAACCCGATTACTTCGTTTCGGAGGCGATTCATCCGGACCGCTGGGCCGTTGTTCGATCGCTCCGGGTTTTCGACCCGGGGCTATGATTGTTCGATCCCTTCGGGATCAAGGATGGCGCTGGGCGTTTGGCGTCTGGCGTTCGGAGTAAGGCGAGAGTATCCGAAACGCCCAACGCCAAACCCATCACCCGAGTCTCGCCTATAAGATGCTGCGCCGCACGAGCGCGCCGGGATTCGCTTGGACGCCTTGCCGTCTTGACGACTCGCGCCAAGCCGCTCCCCTCTTCCCGGAGGGATGAAACAATGCCGGCCCCGCGTCGGAGCCCGGGGGGTGGACGACGATGTTTTTACGCATTCCGAAGGGATGCCACTTATTCAAAGACGCTGGGGTCGCCGGAGGGTTCGTATTGTGCGACCGCTCCGGGTCTTCGACCCGCGCGGCTACGATTGTTCGATCCCTCCGGGATGGGGGGATGGTGCTGGGCGTTCGGCGTTTGGCGTTCGGCGTTTTGGCGTTCGACGTTGGAATCCCGTTTCGGATCGGGTGACGCGGCAACGCACAAACCGTGGCCTTACCCGAACGCCAGACGCCCTACGCCTAACGCCCTGTCGCGGAGAGATGGAGGTTGGGCGTCAGATATTGGCGTTTGGATCTTCCCAAGGCGGGCCGGCACTTTCAGTTAGGGGCCGAGCAGCACCGTGGGGCAGCCGACGAGGATTTGGGCGGGGGGGCCGACGCAGGTGCATTGATCGGTCACCCGGGCTGCGACCACGCCTCCGATCAGGATCGTGGGGGCGCCGGGGCCGATGATGGGGCCGCCGACGTGGGGCACGGGAGGTGTGCCGGGAGTGACCATCGGGCAGACATGGTTGTCCACGCCGATCCGGACGGCGACCATGCCGCCGATAAGAACCGTCGGCATCCCCGGCCCAACCACTTTGCCTCCGTGAGAGGTCGGGTCTCCGATACGCGCTGCTGGAAATGGCATGGTTTGTTCCTTTTAGTTGATTTTGACGAGGCTTCCCTGAACGGTAAGAATCGCGGGCGACTTGAGCTCGGCGCCGGCGGTGCCGCTGAGGCTAAGCATTGCGGTCGTCGAAACGGTTGCGCCGGCTTTACCGTCGATCTTGATTTCGGCGGGGGTGTTGATCTCGACGCCGGTCAAACCCTTGATCATGACCTTCTGTTTGGCGTCGATCGTGAAATTGCCGTTGCACTCCCACTTGATGTCGCCGGAGCCTGCATCGATAGTCACCTTCTCGGTGCCGACGTTGTCGGCCATGACGATCTTCTTGTTCTGGTCGTCGAGGAGCAGGTAGTGGCCGTCGGTGGTTTTGACCTCGACCTTCTTGTTCTGATCGTCGATGAGGACGTCGTGGCCGCCCGCCGTCTTGATCTCGACCTTCTTGCCGCCGTTCTTATCGTCGAGGATCATGAAGTGGTTGCCCTGGGTCGTGATCTTGACGTGCTCCTCGTTGTCGGTGTCCTGGAGCATGAGGATGTGGCCCTTGCGGGTCTTTACCATCCGGTGGATGACTTTTCCGCCGGTGACGGCCTTGTCGTTGCCCTCGATGGGCTTGTCGACGCCGTTCCAAAGGGCGCCGATCATGAAGGGCCGATGGATGTCGCCGTGCTCGAAGGCGATGAGCACTTCGTCGTCGATTTCGGGCAGGAAGTAGAAGCCGCGGCCGGGACCGCCCATCGGCGAGGCGATGCGAGCCCAAAAGCTGGCCTCGTCCATCATCCAGGGATATTTGACCTTGATCCGGCCCAGGTTGTCGGGGTCGAGATTGTCCGTCACGACGGCGACGACGATATAGCCGCCGGGATTGTCCTGGTCGCTCATCTCCCCGGCAATCATGCCGAGGAGGGTGTGCGGATTCTTGCCGCTGCAAACGAACTGGGTGGTGTAGCCCTCGGCGGGGGTGAAGGTGTGAGTCGCCGACGTGACGAAATACTTGCCGCTGAAGCGGGTACCGACGCCCTTCACCTTGAGCGTCTTGCCGGCTCCGATCTTCGTGCTGCCGATGCATAAGCCGTCGGCCTCGATGAAGGTCGTCTCCCGCTTGTCCAGATAGGATTGAGCGAGGGAATCGGCCTCGGCCTGGGAATCGACAGGCCAATCGACGATCGCGTGCTTGGCCTGGCCCCCGAAGGCGGCGGCCGCGGCCTGGCCCCCCTTCTTGCCTTCGCCGATGGCGGCGGTCTGCTTGCCATCGGTCGTCGTCTTCGTGCTGAGGATGGGCTGCTTGGTCTTCATATCCCAGCTATGCACGCTCACCTCGTCGACCTGGCCGTGGGTGGTCAGCCTCGGCCGGAAGGAGCGCAAGTTGTCGCCCCAATCGACCTCATGATCCACGCCTTGAGGGTCCTTGACCTTCTTGAAGTAGAGCGTGTCGCCATCGACCCAGATGCGGAAACCGTTGCGGTCGGCGATCATCTTCAGGAATTCGTAGTCGGTCTGGTTGTTCTGGCAGACCCAGTGGCGAACGGCGCTCGTCGCCTCCGCGTCCACAGAAAAACCGCAGCGTGATCCGACGGCCTGGACGATGTCGGAATCGGTCACTTCCTGGTAGGTTTTGCGCACGCGGTTCCGGTGGAGGCGATGCTCCTTGCTGACGCAGTGGATGATCAGATTCGGCACCATGTGGCCGGCGGCGTCCATCTCGAACGCCGTGATCTCGCCCTTGAAGACCACCGCCGTACTGGTTTGGTATCCGAACTCGACCTCCACCTTCTTGCCTTCTTTGAGGCGGGAATCGTCCACCCAGCGGAACTGGCGTCTTTCGATGTCCCAATCGTGCAGGCGGATCGTGCAGGCGTCCGGCAAGTGAAGGCTCTGTTCGACGACGATCTCGAGGACGTCATCGACGATCTCCTTCGCCAGGTCCGAGCCGTCCAGCTTGACGCGGAAATTGGGAAGAAGATGAACGTCGTCGTAAAGATTGGAATTCGCCATGGTTCAGCTCAGAGGGATGGGATCGCGAGGATTTGGCCCGGCTCGATATCCATCGGATCGTCGATGCGGTTCGCCTCGGCGATCGGCCGCCACTTAGTGGAATCGCCATACTCCTCGTAGGCGATGAGGGCCAGGGTGTCTTTGGGACGCACTTCGCGGCGCTTCATCTTCGAGGGGGAATAGGAAGTCGGGTTGGTCTTCGGCTGATCGTTCTCGTCCGCGGCCTCTTCGAGGCTGACGGTCGCGATCGCGCGCACCGGCGTACCGTCCTGGCGGAAGAGCGTGTAACGGACGCTCAGGCTGGTGATCGCGGCTTTAAAGTGCCAGTCCGGTCCCCATTGGAACAGGCAGAGCGGAGGGCGGGAGCGGTCGGTCTGGGAACTCGCCTTGGCCTCGTCGATCATGGTGAGCGTCCACAGCTTGTTGACGTGGGTGCGGACGTCGGCCCCGGATTGCTCAAAGACGTCGAACATCAGCTCGATGCTCAGCGTTCGCGATCCGCCTCCGGTGAAGTCGAGCTTCGGCACGTTTTTTCCGACGATCGGCTTGGCCTGCCAAGTGTTCGACTTCGCGATCGTGTACTCGGTCGGATTAAAGAGGGCTTCGACTTTCTCGTTATTGTCCAGATTGGTCAGCGTGGCTTTTGTGAGTCCCATAACCTGTTCCTATTCTCTCAATATCTCTTGCCGAGCCTCTCCGACTCGTGCAGCAACTTGCGCTTCAGCAAACTCCAAACTTCGTTCGCGAGCAGATTGACCTCGTGGGCCGCCGCGCCCGGATCCTGGGCTTGCGGATTGGTCGTTTGCTCCTGCGTGTCGTTCTGATGCTCCGTGCGGTTCGCGTGGACGGCGCCGCCGTGGGTCGCCCGCTGGATGACGGTGGCGGGCTGAGACGAGGAGCGGGCAGGGATCGACGTCGCGATCGGCATCTCCGGCATACGGGAGTAGATTCCCGAGGCAGGCATCCATGAGGCGGTCCCCGCGGAGGCGGACGGCTGGGCGTAAGAGCCGGGCACGGCGGAGGGACCGATCGAGGGGGCCGAATATCCGCCGCCTCGCGCGGTCGTCGGCATCGCCGGCCTCGACATCGAGGGCTTCGAGAAGCTGCCAGCCGGTGCGGCCAGACGAGGGCCGGAGGAGGACGGACGCACGGCGGGGATTGCCGGGGAGGCGGCGCCTCCAGGTTGAGACATCGCGATATCGCCCGATCTCGACGCCGACGTCGCATATCCAATTGGCGCCGTGGCGTGATGGAGATGATGGTGCTGGTGGGTTCCGACGCCATCATGGATCGTCGCGGACGGGCCGCCACCCGTGGACGGATGAAGCGGCGTGAAGCGAGAGGCCACCCGAGAGCTTGTCGAGGCGGCGGAGGCGGCGGCCGCGGGAAGGGCCGGCATGCCGGTCATCGAAAAGTGGGGGGCGGCAGAGATGGGGGCGCTGTACCGCGACATGCCGATCATCGGGTGGACAGAGCCACCGAAGGACGGCATGTAATTGAAGCTGGACGGAGCCGCCGGCCCCGGTTGCGGGCGAAATGGGATTGCGCTTGCGCCTTGAGGATGGAACTTCGGAGCGTGCGGCAGGGCGGGGGTATGCACATGCTCGACGTGGGGAACGGCATGATGATGCACGTGCGACAGGGCCGGTCCGGGATGGGGATGCGCGGTCCCGGCCTTTGCGGCGGCGACGAAGGGCGCAACCATCGAGGCGGCGCTGATCGCTTTGGCGGCCGGGGTTTGGCCTCCGGCTCCGATTTGGGGCACCGGCGCTCCCCCGTGGGGCGGCTTGATGCGGGCGTCCGGCGAGAGAATCGTCTGGGGCTGGGCGTCTCTCAGGCCGAAGCTGGGCGCGGCGCGACGCCATGCGCTCTGGTCGGGCTCGGCGTTGACCGTTCCCATTGACGGGAAGACCTTGTTGCGTAGGGGAGCGAACTCGTTAGGCCGGAGGATCGCGGCGGAGCCGGGTGGGAGGACTTTGCGGGCCTCGACGGCGCCCTTCACATCCGCGCTGCCGCCGAGACTGGGGGCCAGGCGAACGGGCATGCCGAGGAAGCCGAGCGCGCCGCCGCGTCCGGCGGCTCCGGCCCCGGCTTCTTCGAGGGAACCGACGGCGCTTTTCGCCTTGCCTCCCAGCACGCCCGCGGTGGCGTCGGTCGGGCGTTGCACGGTCGGGACGATGCTCGCACGCATCGGGGCCACCGCTCCGGCGATGGGAATCGCGGCGGCGGCCGTCGATGCGATCGAGCCGGTCGCACGGGCGGCTTGGGGGCCGTAGCCTTGCGTCAGGATTTGACTGAGCAGGGACGGCGCAAGGCTCATGTTGACGGCCTGCGGACCGAGACTTCCGGCGGGCAAAGCGGGATAGATCGCCTGTGCTCCCGGCGGCAGGGACTTCTGGAGCATGGACAGGCCGGCCGCGTCCAAAGCGCCGGCGCCCTTCGCGATGTCGCGGATACCGAAGGAGACGGCCGTTCCCGACCGCTCCGACTCTTCCGAAGCGACCTGCAGCGGAGGGGAAACGAGGGTGATCTGGCCGAGGAGCGGGTTGTTCGGTATCGGGGTTCGGACGGCCGGTTCGGGGCCGCCGATTCCTCGGAAAAGCGGCTGCCCGGAGGCGCCCTCGACCATGCCGGTCGTAAACATGTCCTGTCTAGGCAGGCTGCCGGCGGGCATCATAGAGCCGCCCGACGGAAGGGCGTCGATGGGGTTGAAGGCTTGTCCGGCAATAGGCGACGCCACGCGAGAGGCGACTTCGCCGGCGAAAAGCCCGCTCGCGATTCCCTGGAATCCGGGCAGGCCAAAGGAACCGGCGGCGGCGAAGCCGGGCATCATCAGCGTCGCGGCGGCGACGGCAGCCGCGCTTCGCGCGAAACTCGAGGGAGGCCGATAGCCTTCGACGGACCGCAGGCCGCTTGCCGCGGCTTCGCGGCGATCCACGAGCACGAATTCCGGAGGCGGAGGCGGGGACGGTGGGGCGCCTCGAAGGGTGGCGGACGGACTGGCCGGGTAACCCCGCTCGACGGGCACTTCCCGAACATAAACCTCCGGAGTCGGGTAATGGTGGATCGGGACCGCCGCCTGCGGCATGTAGGGCGCGACGGGAGATCCGGCAACCGCCCGGGATGCCGCGACTTGCGAATGGAGGGCTGGGAAGGGAGGAGCCGGCGTTCCCGGCGCGTACGGCATCGTGGCGGGCTGTACGATGGCGTGCTGGGTGTCGGGCAGACCGGCTTCGAACGCGGCCGTGGCATCGGCGCGGCCCCGAATGAGGCCGAACGCCGTCGAGCCGAAGCCGACGTTGGAAAGCAAGACGCCGCGGCTCATGCTCGCAAGGAAGGCCTGGGCCGTGACCGGCGGCGGCTCGATAGGAGCGATCGCCTTGCTTTGAACGGCGACCTTGGCCGGCTCTTCTTTTAGATACTCGCGGTACTCGGCCTCCGCCGGCTCGGATCGGGGGTGGCCGCGCATCGCCCTCGGCGCAGGTTCCGCCGCCTCAGAGCCGGGTCCCGGCTTGGCGACGGTTGTCCGAACGGTCCTCGGAACCTCCTCGACATCCTCGACCGTGCGGACTTCCTTGATCTTGCGAACCCGGACGCGACGCTGCTCGACCTCGGTTTCGTGGAGCTCTTCCTCGACGACGCGCGACCGGCGGCGGGCGTCGACGAGAACGCGCTGCACCGAGGGCTCGGCGTGGAAGGACTCGATCATTTGGGGCGTCGCCCGGCGGAGGAAATACTGCTCGGGCGTCTCCACGACGGCTAGCTGGGTGCGAGCGTCGTTCCAGTGAACGAGCCACTTGGTGAAGTCCTGAATGTCCCGCGGGCGGATCGCGTGGTGGGACATCAGACTGTCGAGGCCCTCCCCATTCGCGCCGGGGAAGAAAGCGTAAGGCTTCGCCGCGATCTTGGCGGCGACGGCCTGGGTCGCCAGCGAATGCTCGGAAATCGGCGGCTTCGGCAATTCGACGCCCGCGAAGAGCCCTTGCTGGCCGAAGCTCAACTGCTGGGCAAAATCGGCGATCTTGGTGATCGAGCCGGGCGGCTCGATGGCGGCAAGATCCTTCGCGCGGATTTCGTCGATGGCCATGGCTCCCTTAGTTCTGGCTCCCCCTTACCAGTCCGTGATGGGCGAATTCGAGAGTCTCGACGGCGAGAGCGCCCGCTTCGGTTTTCAACTCGGGACCGACCCATTTGACCGGGTAGGCGTCCATGAGGTCCCACTTTTCGACAGGCTCTCCACCGAGCGGGCCGTAGATCATGATCGACAGCTTCTTCCGCTTGCAGGGTACGCCGTCGATGCTGGACACATACCAATGGAACAGGTCCTGGGTTTGGTCCAGGCCGCGCTTCAGGGTGATGTTGCCGTACTTCGTGCGGACTGGCAGCTTGTGCGTGTAGGTGTTCTGCCCGCCTTCGCTGTATTCGTAGACTTCGGTGTCGATCGTCAACCCGGAGCATTCCCGGAAGCCGGCGATTTCGACGCCGTCGATCTGAATCCAGAATCGGAGGCCGAGGTGGGCGTCTTTGGATCGGTTGTTATCGTCTGCCATTCGTTATCAGTCCTCCCCGGTGCTTGCCAAGGATGATCTCCCGTTTCATCAATTCGTAGACTCGGTCGGCGATCTTGTTGGGATCGGCGTTGCGGGCGGAAATCGGACCCCTCCCGGTCGCCGCGCCTCGGCCGAGGGTCGCCGTCTTGTTCGGATCGGGATCGCCATGGGCGACCTGCTCGGTAACCGGCATGGCGTATTCGAGGGAAGGCCGCTCGGGCCGGGCAGGCTCGTGCATCGGCGACTCGCGCCGGCGGCTCTTCACGCGAACGGTCACGCGCAGGGTTTTGATCGTCAGCGGCATTAGTTGCCCTCTCCTTCAAAGTACTTCAAGATTTCGTCCCGATGCTTCAGCATCTCGTCGACGGCCTTGTCGATATCGCCTCGATTGGCGCCAAGGTTTTCGATGCGCGCCTGCCTTCGGAGCGACGGCTTCGGTTCGATGTTCTTGGTTTCGCCTTCGCTGAGGGGCGGATCTTGGAACCGGCCGCGGCCGGTGGCCTTGTCGTATTGCCCGTGAGCGTCGTCGGAAGGAAGCCGCGCGACGAGCAGCGCGTTCTCGGTGCTCGCATCGAGCAGGATGGACGTGATGTCCTGACCATTGACGCCACCGATGCGGAACCGGATGTTCGGATTCTCTTGGGCCGCTCGCAGGTAGTTCATCGAGCGATAGGACTGGGTGATCGCGTCTCCCGCCTCGTTCGAAGACTTCACCTGCTCTATCATCGCGACCTCGAAGCCCCGCTTGTGCTGCTGGAGGACGAGGGCGTCGATCTCGGTTACCGTCTGCTCCTTGGCGGGCACGCCGAGATCGACGATCTCGATGTTCCGGAGGATCGTCGACGGAGGCCGCTTGCCTTTGGCGGGCGGCGGGGCGTCGACCAATTCCTCTAAGGGCATTTGGTTCGGATAAATCTGCTTGAGGGCTTCGAAGGAAATGCGCTCGGCGACCTCGCCGCGAATTTTGACGACCTCGCGTTTTTCGAGCGCCTTGTAGAGCGGCGAATCCTTGCCGCCGGTCTGCCGGATGAGATCGGCGACCTTTGCCGCGCTCTTGAATTCCGACATGTCGTGGACGGGAATCTTGGTCCGGGCCTTGTGCGGACCCTTTTCCGGCGGCGGGCCGTTGTTCTCGCCTTCGCCGCCTCCGGGGCCTTTGGGCGGGGTCGGCCCTTTGCCCTTGCCGCCGCCCCCCTCTTTGCCGCCGCCGCTCGGAGGATTGTCCGATCGGAAACTCGGCGGCTTCTGCGGCCCGGCGGATGGGGTTTCGTAACCTCGAAGGCCGGCGCTGGCGGTTTGGAGGCCAAGGACGACGTCGAGGCCGGACTTGAGCTGGGCTTGGATGAAGGACTCGGCAAGCTCCGGCGAGAACTTGTCGGGGGTCGTCTGCGCCCAGTCGGTCACCATCTTTCGGAGAGCGGCTTTGTCGTCGTTGGCAACTTTCTCACCTTCCCCGGCATAGAGCTGGTTGTAGTTGTCCTTCATCCGGCTCTGGCTGAAGTTCTCTTCGATGTAGGGGATGTCGCCGGGGCGGGCGGCTTCGAGCTCCAGCCTCGCCCGGTTCTTGGCCACGCTCTTCAGGCGGTCCATCAAGGAGCCCGCGTCGGCGTGCTTCTTCATCTGGGCGTAGATGTCGGCGGCGGCCTGGGCGTTCTCGTGCGGATCTGTCGACAGGGATTCGAATTTGCTCTCGCCGCGCGACATGCGCTGCTGAGCCTGGACGACGTTCTCGTAGGCAGCCGGCGTCACGTAGGCGCCCTCTTCCACCATCTTGATCTTGGTCTGAAGCTCGCGCGCGTGGCTCATGTCGCCCTTGTTGAGGGCCTCGACCAATTCGGCGCGGAAGGTGTCGGCGGCCTTGTCGCGGGTTAGGCCGTCGAGCAGGGCCTGATTGTTTTTGAGCTCGGGGTGCTCCTTAACCAGGTTCTCGCGAGTCCTCGTCTTCGCGTCTTCGATGTCGGCCGTCGTCTTTTCGGCCTCGTCGAGGCGAGCCTCCATGTCGGCGCGGGCTCGGCGCTCGAACTCGAACTGGGCCGGACCGACCTCGTTCGGTTTCGAATCGGAGGGCTGGGCCTTTTCGAGGGCTCGCTGCTTGAAGTCCGCCCATTCGGCGGGCGTCATACTCTCCTTCATCGCGGCGAGGCCGGCGGCGTCGAGCTTCAGGGCGACGGCGGCTTGCTGGGCTTTCGGAATATCGATGGCGGCTTCGCTGCCGGTGTAGGTGTAGATATTCGTGTCGATCGCCGCGCCGGGATCGCCCTTGACGGCATCGCGCAGCTTGCCCCGGGCGAATTCGGCGGCTTCGCCGCTGAGAGCGACGGCCTTGGCGATATCCTGCGGCGTCGGATTCGGCGGCAGCTTCGGCTTCATCGTCACGTCGGCGTCGTTGCTCATCTTCGTCGACGCGCCAAGCTGCTCCCACTCGACGGAGGGGTACTTTTCGGCGAGGGCCTGGCGCGCCTCGGCGTGGATTTCCATGCGGGCGGCGTGGAGTCGCTGCTGGGCCTCGGGATCGGTCGCCGCCTGCTTCTTGAGGCTTTCCCAGCTTCCTTCGCTCTGGATTTGCTCTCTCGGCGAAGAGCTCGGAGCGAGCAATTTGGGCGGCTCGGGCCTGGGCGGCAACTGCTTCGACGGCTCCGGTCCGACGGGGAGCATCTTTGGAGGCTCCGGGCCGGCAGGCAGTTGCTTGGCCGGTTCCGGCCCGGCGGGCAGTTCCTTAGGAGGCTCGGGGCCAGGCGGCAACATCTTCTGGCCGGTCTCCTGCTGGATTTCCCGATTCCAAGCGGCCTCGAAGTTCTTTCCGTACTTGCCGTTGATGGCGATGGCGCCGGTGACGAGGAATGTGGAAGCGAAGTCGGAGATGCGGTTTGCCTTCTCCGCGTCGCTCAACGATGGATCGGTGTTCGTGACGTAGATGGCTGCGCCCAGGGTCGCGAGCTGAGTACCGGTGGCGGCGTGGCCAAGGCCGGTGAGGGTCTTGGCCAGCTCGGAGCCCTCTTTCGCGAAGCCGCCGGCAGAGCCGACCGCGCCCGCGATGACGCCAACGACATCGACCCATACCTCGGGCTCGCCGGCGATCTCTTTCCAGGTCTTGCCGCTCTTGCGCATGGCTTTGACCTTGTCGTAAAGCTGCTCGCCCGACTGGCCGGCCTGGGCCATGCCGACGCCGGCCGCGCCGACGCGGATCGCGGCGCTGGCTCCGGCTTCGGGCAGGAGCGCGCCGGCCATCGTGAGGCCGCTGACCGTCTTTCCGCCGAGATCGGCGACGTTCTTCAGGCTGTATTTGCCGATTAGCTTCTCGTTCGGATCGATACCGAGGCCTTTGGCGGTCGGATCGAGGATGTTCTCGTCCCAGCTTTTTCCCACGTACTCGCTAAGCGAGAAATCGAACTTCTGGCCGGATATCTTCTGGCCGACCCAGGCGCCGGCATCGAAGACGCCGGAAAGGCCGGTGCTGAGGTGCTTCACCATGGTCAGACCGGTGTAAAGCTCCCGCTTTCCGATATAGGACCACACGCTCTCCGGCTCCTCGGTGACCGGGCCGCTGCCCCAAATCTTGCTCTCGTGAACGATCTTCTTGAGGGCGTCTTTCCCGCCGTCGGCCATCTGGAAATAGCATTCGTCGTAGCCGTTCGTCCAGCGGTCGATGAAGATGCCTCCGTTGTTGAAGGTCTTGTTGAAAAGAATCTGGATGAACTTGTCGAGGTAGACGGTTCCTCGGAAGCCGGTTTCCTCGAAGTACTTATCGTCGAGGGCCTTCCACTTCTCGAAGATGCCGAGAATCTGGACCTGCATCAGGCCGGCCATGTTGGCTTTCAGCATGCCGACGATGTCGTCGACGTCGGAGCGCATGAAGGAGGTCATCGCGGCGACGACCAGCCGGTCGGGCGGCTTGGGCTTGGCCTCCGGCGTCGCCTCGGGCTCGGGGACAGGGGAGCGCTGGATGAGGGACGGCTGGGGAACGGCCGTCTTCGGCTGCATGGGCAGGCGGTGGATCTGCTCCACGATCGCCTCAGCCCAAATACGCGCGGCCTCGTCGTCGCTCATCCGGCCGAGATCGAGCTCGATGCTCACCTCGACGAGATCGAGGCGACCCTGCTTCATGCCCACCATCTCTTGAACCTGGCGCAGAGCCATATTTCCGATTCGATCGAGCCGCTGAGAGTCTTCGCGACCGAGGCCTTCGCTTGCCTCATACGTCTTGAAGAACCGCTCGACGTGGAAGTCGTTCGGCATCGCGAGGTTATCGAGGACGCTCGTGGCGACGGCTTGGGCCTCCGCTTCCATCCGGTCGCTGGTGAAGCCCACGGGGCGAGCGTGTTGGACGACGGACGCGCCGGTTCCAGCTTGCTGGACGACGTGGGTCAACTCGTGGGCGAGGAGGGACATGCCTTTCGGCGAGCCCGTGTCGTAATTGCCGGGGGCGAAATAGATGTCGCGGCCGGTGGCGAAAGCTTCGGCCCGGAGCGCATTGGCAGCCGCGCCGGCCTCGGGATCGACGTGGACGCGGGCGAAGCTCGCGTCCATCCCCACGAAGGGGGCGAGCTTGGCGGAGACGTCGCCAGGGATCGGTGCGCCTGGCGAGTTTATCTTGCCGAGGCTTTGCGCCACCTTCTGGTCGTCGGGCAACGGGCCGGTCGGGCTGCGCATGATGGAGGCGAGGCCGCTCGTGGCTCTCTCGTAGAGCCAATTCATGCCTTCGCCGATCATGGATAGGCCGATTCCGGCTGCGCGGATTCCGCTATCGACGTCGTGATACTTCGCGCTGACTCCGGCGGCGACGGCCGACCCGGTCTTGCGCATGGCCTTGTCTCCGAAATTGTAAACCGCGCCGGTCGCCCAGTTCGCGGCTCCGAGGAGGCCCTTGGTCGCTCCCCAGCCAAGGTTCATCATCGTCTTCGCCGCTCCGGGGTACATCGCGGCGATCACGGCGTCTGTCGCCGCCGCGCCCCGGTTGAAGCGGGCTTCGACGCCCTGGCCGAAGGAGCGTAGGCCTGCGTCCGCCTTGCCGTAGGCGGAGGAAACGCCGGACTGAATCGCCGAGCCCGCGTTCCTGACTCCGCGGCTCGCTGAGTTGTAACCTTTCTCGACGTACGGCTCGGCGACCCGTCCTACGCCTCGAGCGCCGGAAACGACGATCTCGGAGAGCGAGCAGGCGGGGATCGCGAGGTTGTTGAAGGTGTCGGCCCCCGCCATTAAGTAGGGATGAGCCTTGCGGGCGGCCCGCCATTTGGATTCCTTTTCCTGGAACTTGCCGAGGCTGGTGATATAGGAGGGAGCGCTGTCGTCGACCAACTCACCCTTTTCGTTCTTGACCTTGTCGGGCAGAACGCCGTGGGCTCGATACGCGCTGCGCGGATTGTGGAGCGTCGTCGTATCGGTATCGGTCAGCTCCATGTTGGAGAGGGCCAGGTTGTCGATCCCCGTCGAGCCGATCAGCCCGAGATTCGCGAGGCGCATGGACATCGGCGAGATGCCCGTCGACCCGACTGCGCCGCTCACCATGTCGTTATCGAAGGTGTAGGCGTGGAAGTCTTTGAGGCCCTTGGGGCGAGTGGCGATGGCGTTGCCAAGCGCGGTGAATTCGACGTTCTTGAGGTTGACGGGCGGATGCTTGCCGTGGCCGGTCTGGGCGATCTGGAGGGCGGAGGAGACGATGATGCTGCCCTGCGAATGGGCGACGATATCGAGTGCGGAGCCGTAGGTGTCGACGATCCGGACCATCTGGCGGACGGCGGCGTTCTTCAATGCCATGTCGAAGCCGACCTTGTCGGCAGCGCACTGGAGCAGGTCGTCGACCATGCCCTCGCTCTGGTTGTAGACGCCGACGACGGGACGCCTTCTTTGCTTCGCGAGGGCGGCAGCCGCCGCGACGTGGGCCTCGTAGGAGGTCTTGATCCCGTTGACGTAGACGGTGACCTCGGAGTTATGGGCGAGGGCGTCTTCCGGCCCTTTGTACGGCGGCTTCTTCCAGTCGTCCGGATAGAACGGCCCGGTGAGATCGCCATCGGCGGGAGCCGCCGCTTGCGACGTCACTAGCTTCGGATCGACGACGCCGTGGACGAATTTCCGTGTCTGGGTTTGATGGGTCGGATCGTGGTGCTCGGCGGCGCCGCCCGGACGCTTGGGCAGGCCTTGCGGTCCATGGGGCGTCTCGATCGAGCCTGCTTTCGGCAGTCCGGTCTTTTCCCGGACGGAGGCATCGGCCTTGTCCGCGACCGTTTCGCCGCCCTTTTCGGCGGTCGAGGCAAGGTTGCCGACGCCGACCGCGGCAGCGCGGCCTTCTTCGGCAACCGTCGCGAGAGCGGCGGCGGAACTGGAATCGGCGGCGGAGACGCCCATATCGATCGCAGACTGCATGCCGCTATCGACCGCGCTCATCTGTTTCTCCAGCCGGCCTTCGAGCACGCCGACCCGCGCAATTTCGAGAGCGCCCAAACTTACGATCTGGCCGAGAAGGCTCGCCTCAAGTCGCACGGACTCCTGATTCGCTTCGATGAGGAGCGGCCACATCGTCTTCTCGAGGGTTTGGTAAGCCATGACCAAGGCGGGCATGACGCGGCCCACGTAGAACGCGTGAAGGGCCGCGGCTTTCGTCGAAACGTTCCGCACGAAAGCGTCGATCCGGTTCAGGGGCCCCGCGAACCCTGCGGGAATAATCGTCTTCGCTTTGGCCACCGCTCCATGAACTCGGGCCGAGGCTTGCGCGGTCGCGACCATGACCTTGCCCGTGACCGCCATCACCTTCGGCATGACGTTCATGACCACGTTCGTGGCCTTCATATGCACCTTGACGGCAAGGGCTGTCGCCTTTTGGCGAGCGGCGTTGAAAGCGCCTATCGTAAGCCGAGTGACGGAGGCGGTCGTCGTGGCGATCAAGCTCTGTACCCGGCCCGCGATGAGGCGCAGCGCGGCCAGGCGCACTTTCGCGCTCAGAACCAGCATCTCCTTCGTCAGGCCGGCTTCAAACCTCAGGAGGGACATCGCCTGGGTGCGGGCGACGCGCAGGCCCAGCAAAAAGCCTTCGACGATACCGGCGCTCGCGAACTTCACCCCGGCGACGAGCCCGCGGCCGATCGCCTTCAGCCCGGCGACCGCGCCGGAGAAGAGAACGCCGACCCCGGCCAAGCTGTTCTTGACGAGACGGTCCACAACGTCTTGGGCGACGCTCAGGGCGGAAGTCGCCGTGCTCTCCGCCGTCTCGACGACGTGCTCGACGAACCCGGCCGGATCGGACAGGAAATCTCCCAGAGCATGCGCGGCGGCCGGCATGAAGCCCAGGGGCGCTTGAATGAGGGAGGCCGCCATCCCGATGACGGCGTTGCCGGTGGGGCCGAGGCGGTCCTCGACGAAGCTTTCCGCCTTACCGGCGATGTTCTGGGCGAAGTGGATGGCCTGAACAGGACCCGCAGCGATGCTGGAGGCGCCATCGACGATGGCCCCGCCAATCTCCTCCGCAGCATCTAGTAGACCCATACCGGGCAGCCCTCACCTAAAACAATCTTATAATATCACACATATAGAACTTGAGCCCTATACGCTCAAGCCTTCGCAGAAACTCTCTCGCTCACACTCCCCGGGGGGAGGGTCGCCCAGTCATAAGCTGATTGCCCGTTGCCTCCACAGCCGTTTACTTGAGTCCCCTTTTGGGAATCGCGCGCCTCCTCACACTCCCCGGAGGGGAGAGGGACCTTTAAGAGCCAACGCAATGCCCCTCACCCCTGTTCTCCTTCGCTACGCGACGGTTCACAGGCCCCCTCCCCCGGAGGGGAGAGGGAATTATTTAATCCCCTCCGCTGAGGCGGCGATTGATCTTGCTGATCTGCGCGACCCACTTGTGCCGCTCGCGGTGTTCGAGGGCCAAGATTTCGTCGAGCGACCAGTGAAAGTGGTAGGCGATGTACGCTACCTCCTCGTACAAGGCATCCGAGGGGTAGCGGGCTATTCCCCCACCGACGACTCTTGCTCTTGGGCGGTTTCCTCTTCGGGGCTCAGATCGTTGATGCGGCGATAGAAGTCCTGGAGGAAGGAGAGGTCGGCCGAGAATAGATTTTCGATGACCCCGGTGTCGATCGTCTCGACGGAGCCAAGCTGCGTGACGACGCGGGCGAGCAAGATGATGACCAGGTAGGCCTGGTTCGCCTTGACTCGGGGATCGCGAAGAGGCGCGATTTCGTCCATGGCCGTAGCCAGACGCATGCGCCCCTTCTTATGCAGCGTCCCGTGCGAGTCGACATAACCCCGGGGCAAGGTGAACTCGAATTCGGTTTGCAGTCCACCCGTTGCTTTATTTGCCATTCAGTTTTCCTTTACTGCTGGCGCTCCAGGCCTTCGTGTGCAATCTCGAGCTCTTCGATGGCGATTTCGTTCTTCGACGCATCGAGAACCGGGCCCTTGAACTTGCACGGCCAGCCCTTCTTGAAGGTGTACTTCGCAACGACCTTCTGATCCGGGGAATAGAGCGTCACGGTGCCGTTCTTGCGATTGGCTTCGATCTGGCCCTTCTCGATCTTGTCGCGCCAGTCGTGGAGCTTCCGGTCGTCGGTAATGCCGCGCCGGAGGACGATGTTCGACCACTTGAGAGCACCGGGAACCTTTTGAACGATCAGGTTGCCGTTCTTGCCGGTGACGCGGTGCTCGACGACTTCGGTCTCGGAATCGAGGCCGGTAACTTCCCTAAAAATGCCTTCGGTGATTCCATCGATTTCCAGATACCACCTAAGTGCTGCTACGCCTTCTGCCATTTCTTGTTTTTCTCCTAAATCCTAGCTTGATGCAAGGATTGGAGGATTAAAGGATTGGAGGATTGTAGAGATTCCCGATCCTCTCAATCCTCAGCCCTCAATCCTCAATCCTCCGTCTTTAGAGTTCCTGCTTGTCTCCGCCGCCGGACCACTGGCCGATCCGGATGATGACGAATTCCGCCGGCTTCACCGGGTTGACGCCGATCTCGACGTACAGCCGGCCGAGGTCGATGCTCTCCTGGGTGTTCGTCTCTTCGTCGCACTTGACATAGAAGGCCTCTTCCGGCGTCTGGCCGAAGAGCTTGCCTTCCTTCCACTCCATCCACAGGAACGCGGATAGATTGCGGCGGACGCGGCCCCACAGGTCGTGGTCGTTCGGCTCGAAGACCACCCACTGCATGCCGCGCTCCATCGACTTCTCCAGGTAGTTGAAGAGCCGGCGGACGTTGACGTACTTCCAGGACGGATTGCCGACGGTCGCGAGGGTGCGGGCGCCCCACACGCGGATGCCGGTGCCGGGGAAGGATCGGATCGCATTGATGCCGTTCGGGTTCAGAATCTCCTGCTCGCCCTTCGTGACGTACGTTTCGAGAGCGACCGCGCCCATCAGGGACTCGTTCGCGGGGGCCTTGTGGACGCCCCGCTCGGTGCCGACGCGGGCCCAGACGCCGGCGATGTGGCCGGATGGCGGGCAATAGATCTGCCGTTTGCTGAGCGGGTTGATCTTGTCCATGACCTTGATCCACGGATAGTAGATCGCGGCTTGGCCGTGGTCGCTGCTGAACGGAGCGGCCATCGTCGTGTCGCGCATCTCCTGCGGATTCAGGCCCGGGATCGGATCGAGGATGCAGCACCGGTCGCCCATGCGCTCGCAGTAGGAGATCAGCATCGACTGGACATCGAGGATCTGCTGCTTCCGCTTCTCATCGACGTTGAGAACCTCGACGACGGCATCTCCACCGACGAGGGTCTCCTTCTTCCAGCATCCGGCCATGAGGTCGGGGATGGCGATGAAGTTCACGTCGTCGATGACGGAAAGAGCGAGAAGGCCGCTTCGCTTGGCCTCGTCGCCGACGAAGTCTTCGGCGTCGACGCGGGCGAGGTCGTTATTGAGCGGAAGGCTCGCGAGAGCGGTAGCCGACGTCGCGTCCGCGCCGCCGACGAGATTGAACACGCCGGTATCCGGGCGAGTCGCCGTCTCGGTCGCGACCGAAACATCGACGATTTTCGACTTGACTTCGCTCTTGACGCTGCCGGGAGTAAGCGGCTTCTTATCGCCGAACGTCTCGGTCTTGCCGTCGCCGCCGGTGATCTTCATCGTAAAGCCGTCGCCTTCGCCCTCGGCGCGAATCTCGACCTTCACGTTATTGCCGTCCGCGCCGGCTTCGAGCGCCTTGAACGTATAGCCACCGAGAGCCAGCGTCGCGTTCAGCGCGGGGGTCGGAGCCACCTTTGCCTGCTTCTTGAACAGGTCGAGATCGCCTTCGCGCGCCACGCGGATGATATAGGCGCGTCCGCCGCCGTTATCGTAGTAGCCGCGGACGGCGTACGCGAGGTAGCTGTCCTCCATGTAGGGCGAAGGCGAGAGCGGGATGTTGAACTTCTTGACGAAGTCCGACCAGGTGTTGCTCTTGTCCGACGCCTTGACGCCGGCGGCCTTGCGGTCGTGGGCGGCCTTGACGATCGCTTGCTGCGCAAAGTCCAGGAGGCTCTTTCGGGAAGCTCTCTTCGCCGCCAGCAGTTCGACGGTGCTCTTTCCGAGCTCGTCGCTGAGCGCACTCAAGATGATCTCGTCGTCCTCGCCGAAGGTGCGGCAGAAGTCGCTCCAATTTGAAATGAACGTAGGCTTGTTGAATTCACCGCTCTTGGCGTATCCGATGAAAGCGGCGGTATTGACGCCTACACCCTCGATCGGCTTACTGCCACTGTCGATTTCTTCGACAAATACGCCTGGTGCCAGATATTCAGGCATGAAGATCCTCCTCGTTGCCGGTTTCTCCCTCAACGGAACCGGCTGCAACTTACGATATCACAAGAAAGCCGCAAAACTGGGGTTTCTGCCAGGGTTTTTGCGGTTGTCGTCAGGCTTCTCGATAAATCTTCACGAACCGGAAACGAACCCGTTTGGCTTCGCCGATGAAAAAGCATCTTTTTTGCGACATGCGCGGATGTTAGACTTGTCCCGGCTGTTGGATGTCATGCGTCGGCAAAATCCGGTCGAGCAGTCCCCCGGCCAAGCTAAGAGTTGCTCAGCTAGCCTGTGCGAACTTGTTCGCACTTTTCCGCTCTGGGTTCGACACGGAGAAACGGAGAATCGGAGAAGTTTGAGAGAAGACTCCGTTCCTCCGATTCTCCGCGTTGGATTCTGGAATGCGTCGCCGTTGCGACGGCTACAGGCGCTCCGCGCCTATGTCATCTCCAAACGAGGCCGCCGGTCACCAGCGGATGAGGTTCGCGCCCCACACGACGCCGGCGCCGAAGCCGACCGTCATGACCACCATGCCCTTCTTCAGCCGGCCTTCCTTCTCGGCCTCGTAGAGCCCGATCGGGATCGAGCCGCCGCTGGTGTTACCGTACTTGTTGACATTCACGAAAACCTTCTCATCCGGCAGATTCAGCCGCTTCGCGGCCGATTCGATGATGCGGAGATTGGCCTGGTGGGGGACAAAAAGGTCGATGTCGTCGGGAGTCATCCCAACCTGATCGAGCACGCGGCAACAGGCGTCGCCCATGGCGACGACCGCGAAGCGATAGACCTCGGCGCCGGCCATGAAAATCTTGTTGCGCTTGCCTTCGGAGAGCGGGCTGCAAGCCGGATAGCGGGAGCCGCCCACTTCCATATCGATGTACCTTGACCCGCCCCCGTCGGCGCAGAGTACGGTTCCGATCACGCCTCGGTCCGTATTTTCCTCGCCGCGAAGGACGATCGCTCCGGCTCCATCGCCGAAGAGGACGCAGGTCGAGCGGTCCGTCCAATCGACGAACTTGGTGAGGGTGTCGACGCCGACGATCACCGCCGTCTTCACCTCGCCGTTCCGGATCATCGAGGAACCGACCGAGGTGGCATAGATAAATCCGGCGCAGGCCGCGCCGACGTCGAAGGCGCCTGCGTTCTTTGCCCCGATACCCTCTTGGATCAGACATGATGTGGACGGAAAAAGCATGTCGCCGGTGACGGTACCGACGATGACGAGGTCCACCTCGCCGGCATCGATGCCGGCGGCGACGAGGGCCTCTTTCGCGGCCTGGCTGCCCAGCGTGCTCGGAGTCTCGTCCGGCCGGCACATCCGCCGCTCGCGGATTCCGGTCCTCTGGACGATCCACTCGTCGCTCGTGTCGACCATCTTTTCGAGGTCGGCGTTAGTAAGAATCTTCTCGGGTACGGCGTACCCGATTCCCTGCACAACGGCTTGAATGCTCATTCTTCCGACGTTCCGGTCTTTAGTTTGCCCGTTTTTCTTGCCCTGCGCGATTCGGTCCCACGCAAAAATGTCGGAGCCTTCCGCCCGAATCCTCAAAGCGCGCCGCTACAATGTCGCCCAAATGAGGTCGGGGCGGATGAGAATCGTCTGCTCGCGATCCGGACCGACACCGATCATGGCGACCGGCGTTCCCGTCTGCTCCTCCACGAAGCGGACATAGCCCTTCGCGGCCTCGGGCAGTTCCTCGAAGCTCCGCATCGAAGACAGGTCCTCGCTCCATCCGGGAAGCTCGACCAGATTGGGCACAACCCGGCCGAAGTCGCCGATATCGGTTGGAATGTAGCGGATTTCCTTTCCGTCCAATTTGTAGCTCACCGCGACCTTAAGGGTCTTTAGCCCGGAAAGGATGTCCAGGCGGGTGAGGGCCAAGCCGGAAAGGGAATTGAGGCGGCTGGAATGGCGGAGAACGACGAGGTCGAGCCAGCCGCACCGGCGGTCGCGCCCGGTGACGGTTCCGTACTCCTGGGCGGTTTCCCGAATCCATTGTCCGGTTTCGTCGAGCAATTCCGTCGGGAAGGGGCCGGCGCCGACGCGTGTGGTGTAGGCCTTGCAAACCCCGATGACCGAGTCGATATCGCGCGGTCCGATACCGGTGCCGAGGCAGGCCCCGCCGCTCACCGGATGGCTGCTCGTCACGTAGGGATAGGTTCCCGAATCGAGATCGAGGAAGGTGCCTTGCGCGCCCTCGAAGAGGACCCGCTTGCCTCCGTAAACGGCATCCTGGACGAGAACTTCGGTGTCGCAGACCATCGGCCGGATGCGCTCGGCGTAGCCGCTGTATTCCGCGTAGAGGCAATCGAAGTCGAGCGGCTCTTCGCCGAACATCGTGAGGAGCCGGTTTTTTACCGCGAGCACTTCGCGGAGGCGCTTTTCGAAGCGCTCCGGCCGGACGAATTCGCTCATGCGGATGCCGATGCGGCCGACCTTATCCTCGTAGGCCGGGCCAATGCCGCGCGAGGTCGTGCCGATCTTGTTCTCGCCGCGCGCCTCCTCCTGGATTTTGTCGAGCATCCGGTGATAGGGGAAAACGACGTGCGCGGCCGAGGAAACCTTCAGCTCGGCCAGATCCGGTTGCTCGGCCCGCGTTCGGTCGAGCTCTTCGAGAAGCCCTTTCGGACAGACGACCATGCCGCTGCCGAGGACGGCCACCGAGCCGGGATGCAGCAAGGCCGCGGGAATGAGCTGGAATTTGAAGGTCTTGCCGCCGGTCATGACCGTGTGGCCGGCGTTGTTGCCTCCGGCGTACCGGACGACCATGTCCGCCTCGCTGCCGAGCGCGTCCACGAGCTTCCCTTTTGCCTCGTCGCCCCATTGAGCGCCGACGATTACGAGCGTCGCCATTTTGTTTGTTCCTCCGCCAATCTCGAAGCGAAGGCGGGCACAAGAAAAAACCGGCGCTACCCTCGATTCGTTGTCGAGGATCCGCCGGCGTTTCAGCCGTTGAGCCTTATCTCAACCAAGGGACATTATACGCTAATGGAGGGCATTGGGAGACTTATCATCCCGAGCCCGCCGGCCGCGTGGCGGTCGAAAGTGTAGGAATGACAAATGGGAGCCCGGAGGGCTGTAGCCGTCGCAACAGCGACGCAGGCGCGAAGCGCCCTTGTCATTAGGAGCTTCAATGCACACGAGGCGGGCCCACGTTGAGGGAAAACGGGTGCTACGGAAGCATCTATCTGTGTTCATCTGCGCCCATCTGTGGTTGACATGCCCATAGGGGACGCTTGTCTGTAGGCAGTCGCCTGATCCTGTCAGGCTTCTCGGATCGCGGCAACGCCGCTCTCGAAATGACGGTTAGCCCTTCGGCAGCATGTGCCCCATCTTGTCGCGCTTCGTCTTCAAATACTTCTCGCGCGGCTTCTGGGCGTCGGCGATCAGGGGGACGTGCTCGACGATTTCCAGGCCGTAGCCCTGGAGGCCGGAGACCTTTTTCGGGTTGTTCGTCATCAGTCTCAGCTTCCGCAGGCCGAGATCGGCGAGAACCTGGGCGCCGAGACCGTAGTCCCGCAGGTCGGCTTTGAATCCGAGGGCCACGTTCGCCTCGACGGTATCCATGCCCTCGTCCTGGAGCTGGTAGGCGCGCAGCTTGTTCGTCAGGCCGATCCCGCGTCCTTCCTGAGCGATATAAAGCACGACGCCGCGTCCTGCCTCCTCGATCTTCTCCAGCGCCATCTGAAGCTGGTCGCCGCAATCGCATCGTAGCGAGCCGAGCAGGTCGCCGGTGAGACAGGAGGAATGCATGCGGACGAGCACCGGGTCCTCCGTCGCCACGTCCCCCTTCACGATCGCGACCATTGGCTGATTCTCGACGGTCGGCTCGTATCCGTACAGCGTGAAGTGGCCGAATTTCGTCGGGAAGTCGATCGGGCCGGCGACCCGCCTGACGAGCTTCTCATGCTTGCGCCGGTGGGCGATGAGATCGGCGATAGTGATGATCTTTAGGCCGTGCTCCTCCGCGAAGCGGAGCAAGCCTTCCAGCCGCATCATCGTGCCGTCCTCTTCGAGGATTTCGCATCCGACGGCGACCGGCTTGAAGCCGGCGAGCAGGCAGAGATCGACGGAGGCCTCCGTATGGCCGGCCCGCCGCAGAACGCCGCCTTTCTCCGCGCGCAGCGGAATGATATGGCCGGGACGGCCGAGATCGGACGGCTTGGCGTCGTCGTCGATGAAGACCTCGACCGTCTTCGCCCGGTCGTAGGCGCTGACGCCGGTCGTGGTGCCGTGGAGGGCGTCCACCGTCTCGCCCATCGCGGTGCCGAGGCGCGCCGTGTTGTTCTTCGTCATCATCGGAATCTGAAGCTCGGCGAGGCGCTCGGCGGTCGTGGGGATAAAGGGGACGCCGCGGCCGAATTTGGTCATGAAATTCATAGCCTCGGGCGTGCAGGCCTCGCCGGCCATGATGAGGTCGCCCTCGTTCTCGCGGTCAGGATCGTCGACGACGATGATCATGCGACCCCTCTTGAGTTCCTCGAGGGCTTCCGGAATCGATGCGAATTCCATACTTTCCTGGATTCTACGTCAATGCGGCATCCTCGTCCTTGGAACGCCGGGACTCAAGATACAATCGGAGAAGTCATGCGAAAGTTCTTCATCGCCCTCACCGCTTTGCTCGCCGCCTTTGTCCTGTCGAGTTGCGGGGGTTCGGGAAGCGGGAGCTCGATCGGCCATCTCGCGGGAATCTACTTCATCGATGGCACGAACAACCGCATGATCTGGATGTCGAATATGACGGCGACGGATTCCGCTATCCTCGATTCCAGCGTAACCTCGGTGACCGACGTGGTCGATGGTACGGTCGACAATAATGGGAAGCTCTATCTCATCGATGGGACCAACGACGCGATTGTGCGATTTAACGATGTTCTCGGCAGCGGACGCGCCAGCTACGGTTCGCACGGCAATGGGATCGGCCAATTCCTCGATCCTGTCCGCGTGGCGGTCGATCATTCCGCCAACGTCTATGTCGTCGATCGAGGGCGGAACGCGCTCGTCAAGTTCGCGACGAACGGATCGCTTTGGCAAACCCTCGATCTGAGCACTTGGTTCGCGCCTGGCGACAAGCCGGCCATCGTCCTCGACGCCTTCGGCCACATCTACCTCGCCGGAGCCGGAGAAATCGTCAAGCTCCAGGGCTTTACCACCAGTAACGCGGTGACCTACGGCAGCCTCGGGAGCGACGTGGGCAACTTCGACAACCCTTCGGCGATCGCTCTCGACGATCAGGGAAAGATTTACGTCGCCGACACCGGCAATGACCGGATCGTTCGGATTACCGACATCACGGGAACGGGTTGGACGACGTTCGGCACAAGCGGATCGGGAGATAACCAGTTCAGCGGCCCGACCGGGGTCAGTGTCGACCATCTCGGCTCGGTCTACATCGGGGACAGCAACAATCACCGTTTGGTCCGGATCGACCACATGACTGGGGGCAACTGGACGGAGATCGACCATCTCCCGTCCACGAACTTCGGCGACCCGAGCACCGTTTTCGCTCACCTGCCGAACTTCTGATCGCCAGACTCGGCTGGATGCTACGGATAGGATCTCCAAAAGGAGCCCGGTAA
The DNA here is from genome assembly GCA_035545155.1 of Fimbriimonadaceae bacterium. GTDB lineage: Bacteria > Armatimonadota > Fimbriimonadia > Fimbriimonadales > Fimbriimonadaceae > JAEVZK01. Next base: position 180,669 of record DASZYX010000013.1, read on the forward strand.
AACAACGGGTTCACGGCCCCTTTATATTCCCTTGATCGCGCGTTAACATGTGCCAGGAAACCTCAGGGCCTAAAAGGAGTGGGGTTTCTATGACCAAATTAGCATCCACGGCAATCGCCATGGCCTTCGTTGGCGCGGCCTTTGCCCAGTTCACGCCGGGCAACCTCGCGGTTAGCCGGATCGGTGATGGTTCGGGTTCGCTCACCAGCGCCGGCCAGGCCGTCTTCATCGACCAGTACACGACGATCGGCGGATTCGTCAACTCATTGGCGTTGCCGACGGTGGCGGCCGGCGCGAATCACCGCATCGTGAACTCCGGCACAGCCACCTCCGAGGGCGCCCTGACGCTGTCGACGGATGGCCTGTACCTCGGCTATGGCGGCTATGACGCGGCTGTCGGCACTTCGAGCGTCGCCAGCACGACGGCAACTGCCAACCCTCGCGTCGCCGCTCGGATCGATGCGTCCGGAAACGTCGATTCGACGACGGCCCTGACCGACGCCTACAGCGGCAACAATATCCGAGGCGCGACCTGGGATACCGGCAGTGGCCAATTCTACATGACGGGCACGAGCAGCAGTTCGGGCGGCGTTCGCACGGCCACTCTCGGCGCGACCTCTTCGACGTCGATCAGCGGCTCGCTGACCAACACCCGCGTCGTCAATCTCTTCGGCGGCCAAGTCTATGCCAGCTCGGCCAGCGGCGCGTTCATCGGGGTCAACCTGATCAGCGGCGGCACGGCGACGCTTCTGCCCGGCTTCTCGGCGGTTACCGGCCAGAGCCCGTATGACTTCTTCTTCTCCGACGCCTCGACGCTCTACGTCGCCGACGACGGCACCGGAGCGAACGGCGGTATAGGCAAGTGGACCTTCGACGGCACGAACTGGAATCGCCAGTACGTCCTCGGAACCGGTGTTTCCGGAATCGGCGCGCGCGGTCTGACCGGCGTCGTCGGCCAGACCGGCGCGGTAACGCTCTATGCCATTACGGCCGAGTCGAGCGCGAATCGGCTGATCTCGATCACCGACACCGGCGCGAGCTCTTCCGCGACGACCCTCGCGACGTCCGCCACGAACGAGATTTTCCGCGGCGTCGACTTTACTCCGCAGGCCGTTCCCGAGCCCGCCAGCTTGGCGGTTCTCGGCATCGCGGTGCTCGGCATCCTTCGCCGAAAGCGCAAGTAAGCGCGAGCCTCGTTAAGGGAGTGGCAACACTCCCTTAACATTTCCCGAATATCGTTTGGGGCGATCTCCCATGCTTACCGCTCTTATCGCGGCCGCGTTCTCGGCCCAAACCCCGTTTCAACCGATCAACCATCTGCCGATGCCTCCGGAGTCGAGCGACTTCGTGTTTGTGGCTCTCGGCGACAACCGCCCGGCCGGATCCGGCCAGCCGCCCACCGCGGTCTTCAAGCGCATCCTCACCGAAGTCGGCTGGATCCATCCCGCTTTCGTGATCTCCTCGGGAGACCTGATTTACGGCAACGACGAATCGCTCGATCTCTACCGGAAGGAATGCGCGGCGATCAAGCCGCTGCTCGCAGCGGTCGGCGTCCCCTTCTATAATGCGCCGGGCAACCATGAGATCGACGGCAAAGCCGACTTCCAGGCCGAATACACCAAGGAGCTCGGCGCGATGTACGGCTCGTTCGATTACGGGGGATGCCGCTTCATCGCCCTCGCCACCGACCAGGCCGACGCAACCGCCAAATACACGCCGGAAGAGCTCGCCTGGCTGGACAAGGCGCTCGCCGACAAGAAGCCGGCTTTCGTCTACCAGCATCGGCCGGTTTTCGCCCGCCCGGTCAAGAATCCGGAGGATGGCGCGACTGTTGAGGACGGCCCGGCCGTCGCTGCCAACTTCACGGCAAACAACGTCCGGGCCGTTTTCGAGGGCCACGACCACGTCTTCAACCACCAGACCCACGACGGCGTCGAGTACTACATCGCGGGAGGCGCCGGCGCTCCGCTCGATGCGGCCCCGGAGGATGGCGGCTTCTTCCACTATATCCTCGTCCACGTCAAGGACGGGAAGGTCGCGGACGTAACGGTGGCGCCTCTCGGGAGTGTCGATCTGATGCAGAACGGCAGCGACATCCGCGTTTCGAGCTACGTCGACGCGGACATCGAACTCGGCAACCTCGTCGTCTCCTGGCCAACCAAGCCGGCGTCCGTCACGGCGGCGTACGACAAGAAGGGCAAGATGAACGAGGTCGAGGCCCGGATCGTCTCGGCCGAGAAATCCGGCAACGGCTACCTCGTCCACCTCGCCCTTCCGCTTAAGAAGCATCGTCAGACGATCATCCATCTGAACTAGCCATCGAAGCCCCTCTCCCGTGTGGTTCGCCACGGGAGAGGGGCTGGGGGTGAGGGTTTCCGAGGACTCGTAATCGGGCCTCAGCTGTGAGTTTCCGGAACCTCTACCCCCCTTTATCCCCCTTCTCCTCCGCCGCACGATCATCGGCGCAAGAGAAGGAGGAGTCTAGTGCCGGCTCGGCGGCACGACGGTGACCGTCGTGCCGGCCTGAGACGTGTTGCCGGAGTGGTCCCGCGCCGTGACCGTGACCGTGTACGTCCGGTTTTGGTGCTGATCGCGGCGATAGGCGCGAAGGCGCAGGTGATGGGCATCGAGGACGACGACGTCGCCCCGGTCGCACGGTTCGCTCGCCGAGACGGCGAGGCTCGACTCGGGGCGGGGATCGACTTTGTCGGTCAAGCGGTACCGCACGTTGACGACGACCCACTTCTTCTCGCCATGCTCCATCGACCGCGGATCGGCGGAGAGACCGAGGATCGAAGGCGCGGTCGTGTCCCGAACGGTGACATGGGTGACACTGAGAGCCGAGGCCGAGCCGTGATTGTCGGTCACGACGAGGGTAAACGCATGGGCGCCGAGCTTCAACTCGACCGTTGCCACCGCCGAAGCGCCGACCACGCGGCCCTTTTCGTCGGTCCATTGATAGGTGAGGGAATCGCCCGAATCCGGATCGGAGGAGGCGCTTCCGTCCAGGGTCACCAGGGTCTTCTTACCCTGAGCCTCGACCGTCTGATCCGCTCCCGCGTTCGCGACCGGCGCGTGGTTCTCTCCGGTATTCAGGGGCACCCACATGACGGCCTGGCTTCCATAGAGGCCGCTGTTCGTATAGCCGACGACGACGCCGTTCGCTGAGATGCCGGTCGCCACCGAATCGGTGAATCCCGAGTTGGAGGCAGCGTCGAGGTCGACGACGCTCGCGGCGGTGCCGTTCCAGAGGGCGGCGTGTTTGCCAGTGTCGTCCGTGATGTAGCCAACCTGGAATCCATTCCGGCAGGCGTTGGCTCGCGAGCCGAGCGAATCGGCTGGGCTGAGATCGACGACGCTTCCCGCACTCCCGGTCCAGAGCAGGGCGTGAGAGACGTACGAGGCGTCGACGCCGAAGCCGACCTGCTGGTTGCCATCGGTCGCCAAGGCGGACGATGCCTGGAAGGCGTCGGGATGCAAATCGACGGCAGAGGCGGCTGTGCCGGTCCAGAGAAACGCATGGCTCCGATTGCTGTTGAACGGGCGCATACCATCGTTGAAGACGACCCAGCCGACCTGCTGCCCCCCGCCACACCCGACGGCGATCGCATGGCTGACCCCGTCGAGAGCCGGCCAAAGATCGGCCGCGCTCGCCGCCGATCCCGTCCATAGAATCGGATGGAAGCAGATGTAAGGGAAGGCGGCCAGCGACGCCTCGGCATAGCCGACCTGGGTGGTTGCATCCATGCCGCAAACCGAGGAGAGATTTCCGGTGAAGCCGGCCGGGTGGAGGTCGATGACGCCGTCGGCGGTTCCGTTCGGCCAGAGCGCGGCATGGTCGCCGCCTCCGGTCGATGTGGAGTTGAAAACGCCGCCAACCTGGTTGCCAAAGACGGCGTTGGCATAGGAGTGGTCGGCCCCGGTCGGATTCAGATCGACGGAGGGACCGCTAAGGTCGGGCCAGAAGAGCGCCCGTTGGGCGAAGGTATCGGAAGCGACGTAGGAGCCCGCGCCGGCCCCACCCGAGATCGCCTGAGCCAGGTTCTGGACGGTATCCGGGCATTGAAGAATGACCGCTTGGTATTGCTGGGCCGATGCAATGCCCGAGAGCATCGCGGCGGCTAAGAAAACGAGAAGCGGACGATTTCGCATGGATCCCCCTTTGCACACTTTTGCGAAAGCAGGGTTTCCGCGCCTGGGCAAGCACAACGCCATGCGCTATGCGGGGTTTGGGGGGAAAGTCCAGAAAAACCGGCCCAAATACGCGTGTAGATTTCACGTTCGTCCAACGGAGGTATGCCGATCAAATCCATGTTTGTCGGCTTTCCATCCCGAAGGGATAACGTGTCCCAGCCCTGGGCTTCGCGATGTAAGCCCTTCGGGGGTGGAACTACCCACGAACCTCCGGATGCGCGAAACGGCTATGAGCCCATCATCTCTTCGAGGGTTGCCGGCCAGTCGTCCTTGAGGAGCCGGGACAGGCTGCGGTCGGCGAGGAGACGGCCTTCGTTTTGGCATTTCGCGCAGTAGTTCGTCTCGTTCTCCGCGTAGACGATGCGCTGAACCGGCGAGCCGCAGGCGGGGCAGGGCTTGCCGTAGCGGCCGTGAACCGCGAAGTCGGAGCGGAAGGCGGTGACGTCCGCAGGTTTGGGGAACTTGGGATAGAGCTCCTTCAAGCGAGCCGCCCAGTGAGTCAGCGTTTCCTTCGCCGCCTTCGCAAGGCGAACGACTTCTTCCTTGCTGAGGGACCGCGTCAGCCTGACTGGGGACAGGCGTGCCGCAAAGAGGATTTCGTCGGAATAGGCGTTTCCGATGCCGTCGAAGCTATTGGGATCGGTCAGGGCTCGTTTCAGGGTTCGGTTTTGGGCTTGGAGCCGGGCTCCGAACTCCTCCGGCGTCGCCGTAAAGACGTCGATCCCTTCGCGCCGATGCTCGTCGAGGCCCTCGCGGCCCTGGATCAGGTAGATCGCGGCACGCTTGCGGGTCGCCATTTCGATCAGGCTGAGCTGGCCCGAGGGAAAGCGGAGGGAGGCGAGCAGGAGCTTGCCGAGCGCCTTCTTTTCCAGGGGCGGAGGCGACTGCCATTGAAGCCGGCCGGCGATCATCAGATGAATAAGCACGAAGTATTGACCTTCGAACTCGAGGACGATCCGCTTTCCGAGCCGGGAGACGCCGACAACCTTGCGTCCTTCGAGGGCGGACGGGCTGACGCCGACCGATCGAAGCACAAACGGGCTAAAAATGCGCAGTTTTTCGAGGGGCTCTCCCTCCAGCCGCTCCCGAATCCGGGCAAGATATAGCTCAATGTCCGGAAATTCGGGCATTTCGATAGATTAACCGAAAGACCGTAGACCCCCATGTCGAACCAACCCCTCGAAGCCGAAGAGCAGAGCAAGCCCCTGCACTTCGACGCGTACGAATCGGGCGATGGCCCAGGGGCTGCGGTCGGCATCGAGACCGAGGATATCAACCTGACCATCGTCGCCTGGCCGGAGCATTTTTCGGTCCCTCCCCATGTGAACAACGAGGTCGATGTCGTCACGATCGTTCTTTCAGGCGTCGGCAAGGCCACGGTATCCGGCAAGGAGATCGACCTGCGATTGGGTTCGGTCCTGGTTGTTCCGAAGGGGTTGGAGCGCTCGATCAAGAGCCTTTCGGTGGACTTCCGGTACGTCACCGTCCACAAGCGCCGGAAGCGGTTAATGCCTCAAATCCACAACGGCCGGAAGGTGTAGTTTGTCGCGCCTCAACCGGGGCCCGTCTCACGTCTAGAACTTCTGGGAACCCCCGTTCGACCGGGGCTGCTAGCAGGTCCGTGAATTTTCCGTCAATAGAATTCGCCTCACCTTGGGAGAAGCCTGCGTCGGCAGAATGGGGAGCAGGAGGTTTGATCCGTTGAAAATAGGCGTTGTAGCCGAAACCGTTGATGGCGAACGACGGGTTGCGTTGACTCCGGAAGGCGTTAAGACATTAAAAGCGAAATCATTTGAGCTCATCATTCAAGCAGGGGCCGGCAAAAAGGCCGGCTTTCTTGATGCCCAGTATGCCGAAGTCGGCGCGCAGATTTTGCCCGACGCGGACTCTGTCTATCAGCAAGCGGACATGATCGTCAAGATCAACGGTCCAAGCGACAAGGCAGGCGATGCCGAGCATCTCAAAACAGGGTCTTCGATCCTCGCTTTCCTTTATCCGGCAACCAATCCGAAAGCCGTCGCGGCCCTAGTGAAGCGAAACGTGACTTCGTTCGCGATGGAGTTGATCCCCCGCATCACGCGCGCCCAGAGCATGGACGCGCTCAGCTCGATGAGCACGATCGCGGGATACAAGGGGGCCTTGCTTGCAGCCGACAAGCTGCCCAAGTTCTTCCCGATGTTCATGACCGCCGCGGGAACGATCAACGCGGCCCGGGCCTTTATCATCGGCGGCGGCGTCGCCGGACTCCAGGCGATCGCCACCTGCCGCAGGCTCGGCGCGGTCGTCGAAGCGTTCGACGTCCGTCCCGCCGTGAAGGAACAGGTCGAATCGCTCGGTGCGAAGTTCGTCCAGATGGATGCCGGCTTGGAGGCGGAGGGCTCCGGCGGCTACGCCAAAGAGCTTTCCAAGGACCAGCACGAAAAGGAGCTGGAGCTGATTAAGTCGCGCGTGGTCAAGAGCGACGTGGTCATCACGACCGCCCTGATCCCAGGGCGACCGGCTCCGGTGCTGATCACCAAGGAGATGGTGCAACTGATGCATCCCGGCTCGGTCATCGTGGACCTTGCCGCCGTCAACGGCGGGAACTGCGAGCTGACGAAGCCAGGGGAAAACGTCGTCGTCGACGGCATCACGATCTGCGGGCCTCTGAATCTGCTGTCCGAGATGGCTTCCGACGCCAGCAAGATGTACAGCAAGAACATCTGTGAGTTCCTGGGCAACCTCGCGCCGGAGGGCACGGTCAAGCTCGACCTCGAAGACGAGATCATTCGGGATACGATGGTCACTCACGAAGGCAAGATCACCCACGAGCCGACCCGACAAAAACTCGAACAGGAGGTCGCCAAGTGAGCGCCACCCTACTCCTCATCCTCGTCGTCACCATATTCATCCTGGCCATTTTCGTCGGCCTGGAGGTTATCGCCAAGGTCCCGGCCACCCTGCACACGCCGTTGATGTCCGCGACCAACGCGATCCACGGGGTCATCCTCGTCGGCGGCCTGATCATCCTCTCGAAGGCAGCCTCGGACGACTACCCGATGCTGATCATCGGCACGCTCTCCGTTCTGTTCGGCACCCTCAACGTCGTGGGAGGGTATGTCGTCACCGACCGGATGCTTGAGATGTTCAAGACTAAAAAGAGGAGCGGTACCAAGTGATCCCACTCGCGCAAGCTACGGCAGGCGAGAGCCTCCTTAACTGGGCGGACCTCGGCTATCTTATCGCCGCGATCTGCTTCATCATGGCCCTCAAGCTCATGAACTCCCCGATCACGGCGAGGAAGGGCAACTGGATCTCCGTCGTCGGCATGCTCTTTGCCATCGGCGTGACGTTCATCTACCCGATGGAATCGGGCCCCCACGCGGGCGAACCGCTCTCCACCTCGATGCCGGCGCTGAATCTGGGTTTGATGCTTGGCGCCGTCGCCGTCGGTTCGATCTTCAGCGTCATCCTCTCCCGGAAGATCGCGATGACGAGCATGCCTCAGCTCGTCGCGGCGCTGAACGGCTTGGGCGGCGGCTCCGTCGCCCTCGTGTCCCTCTATGAGTTCATGGACGCGGCCCACCAGGGCCAGGTCCCGCCTCCGGTCCAGGCGATCTCCACCGTCCTTTCCGTCATCATCGGTACGATCAGCTTCTCGGGAAGCATCATCGCTTTCGGGAAGCTCCAGGAGATTCTCCCCGGCCGACCCATGACCTTCCCTGGCCAGAAGGCCTTCAACGGCGTTCTGGCGGCAGTGGTCGTCGGGCTGGCGCTCGCCATCTTGGTCTTCGGCCAGGGGCTGAGTATTCCCCTGTTCTCCCTTCTGATCGTGGCCTCGTTCGTTCTCGGCATCTCCGGCGTCACGCCGATCGGCGGCGCGGACATGCCGGTCGTGATCTCGCTGCTCAACTCCTTCACCGGCGTTTCCGCCGGCCTCGCCGGCTTCGTTCTGATGAACACGGCGCTGCTGATCGGCGGCGGCCTGGTCGGCGCGAGCGGCTTGATCCTCACCCTTCTCATGTGCACGGCGATGAACCGGACCTTGGCGAACGTCCTGTTCGCCGGAGTCGGAGCGCCGATCACCGGCGGCGGGCCGAGCGCCTTTGCGGGCAAGCAGCCGAAGAGCTACGCGCCGGAAGATGCGGCGATCCTGCTCGCGAACGCCGAGCACGTCGTCATCGTCCCAGGCTACGGCATGGCCGTCGCCCAGGCCCAGCACCAAGTGAAGGAAATGGCGACGAAGCTCCAGTCGATGGGCATCGACGTCAAGTACGCCGTCCACCCCGTCGCCGGACGCATGCCGGGGCATATGAACGTTCTCCTCGCGGAAGCGGACGTGCCCTACGAGCAGCTCTACGAGTTGGAGCAGATCAACCCGCTCTTCCCCGAGACGGACGTCGTCCTCGTCCTCGGCGCGAACGACGTCGTCAACCCGGCGGCGCGGTACGACAAGAGCAGCCCGATCTACGGCATGCCGATCCTCGACGTGGACAAGGCCAAGACCGTCCTCGTCAGCAAGCGCAGCATGGGCGTCGGCTTCGCCGGCGTGGACAACGAGCTATTCGTCTACGACAACACCGCCATGATCTTCGGGAACGCGAAGACCACGGTCCAGAAGATCACCCAGGCTCTGGACAACTACTAAGCGGCTCTCCCCCCTCCTCTTGCGCCGATGATTGTGCGGCGAGGGAGGAGGGGACAAAGAGAGCCTCGCGACGAACTCTCCCGCACATGTACGGGATTCCCCGCCCGACCGATCTCAGACGGCCCGGTACGTCATTCCGTGCATGGTAAATTCTGTTTAGCCGATGGCGCAAGAGTCTGGTTCAAGGAAACCGGTCAGGCTGACCGATGTCGCTCGGGAGGCGGGCGTTTCTGTCCAGACTGCCTCCCACGTGATGGCCGGCAACATGACCGTCCGGCTCCCCGAATCGACGCGCCTGCGAGTTTTCGCGGCGGCCGAAAAGGTCGGATATCGGCCGAACCGCTTGGCTCAGGCGATGAAGCGCGGCAAGACTCAGCTCGTTTCGGTTTGGATGCCTCTCGACCGGCCGACGCCCAGCTACATGCGCCAGCTCCATTCGATCAACACGCTGGTTCGCGCGGACGGCTATGAATTGATGATTACCGGTCTCGACGCGCCGATGGCCTACTCCGCCGTCGGGAAGACGCCCTATGTCTGGCCGGTCGATGGGCTCATCGCTATCGACGCCGGTAAGGCCGTCTCCGCCTTTCGAGCCGACCAGAGGAACGACTCGATCCCGGTCGTCGTCCTCGGCCTGGAGGAATTCGTCAACTCGGACTCGGTTGCCTGGGACGTTGCCGGCGCTTCGAAGCAAGCCACGGAGAAGCTCCTTGAGATGGGTTGCCGCAACATCGTCCATGTGACGCTCGACTGGATTCTCCGCGACTATCCGCGCGAGCAGCGGCGGCGAGGCTATACGGAAGCGATGACCGAAGCGGGGCTGGAGCCGAGTTTCGTTTCCGTCGGCAACGAATCCAGCGACGCGGCGGAGACGGCGGTCGCCGCCTACCTCGAGTCCAATCCGCAGCCCGACGCCTTCTCCGCCTTCACCGACTCGCTTGCGATCGGCGCCTCGCGCGCGATTCTGGCAAGGGGCCGGTCGATTCCCGGCGACTGCCGGATCGTCGGGTACGGCGACTATTCGGAGGCCCGCGACTTCCGCGTGCCGATCTCCACTTTGCGCATCCCCATCGACGCGGTCATGAGCCAGGCTTGGACCTGGTTGAAGGAGCGCATGACGAATCCGGATCTGCCCGGACGCCTCGCGGTTCTCCCGATGGAGTGGATCGAGAGAGAATCGACCGGCCCTTAACTCCTTCCTCCGTCGCCGCACGATCATCTGAGCAGGAGGCGGGGGAGAGTCCAACTTTCCAAATACGCGCGGCAAATACAGAGAGGGGGCAACACCCCTTTTCTTGTTTTGGAGGAAGAGTAACAATGCTGCGTCGGCTTATTCTCATGACCGTGATGTCCGCTCTGGCCGTTCTGAGCGTCGCCAGGACGGTCACGGTTCACATATATAACTTTCAATTCTCGACCGATCCGACCCACCACAAGGTCGTGGCGGCGGTCATTCACGTCGGCGATACGGTTCGCTGGGTGCTCGACGAATCCTTCCACTGCACGACCTCGTGCGCGGGGATGACGGAGAACTGGGCCTCCGGCGTGATGTCAACGGTCGGCCAGACCTACGACCATAAGTTCACCCACGGCGGCATTTTCGGCTATTACTGCTGTCTGCACGGTTTCGACGTGGGCAACGGAAGGGGAGGCGGCATGGCGAGCTACGTCGTGGTGCTCGCTCCCTTGCCCATCCAGCCGCATGCCCACGCCCTCGTCGAAAAGCCGGTGGCCGCCAAGCCGGGCGTGACGACTCCCTGCCCGTTGTGCAACCCGAAGAAAACGGCCGTCCATGCCGACCGGGTCCGCTCTCCGTGGACCTGGTACTTCGGCTAGGACGGCGAGAAGAGAGAAGGGGCTACGCCCTCTTGCGCCGTCGCAGGAGGGCGAGGGCGCCCAAGCCGAGAACGGCCATCGAGGCCGGCTCCGGTACCGGGACCGTCGCGATCCATGACGAAGCCTGGAACGTATTTAAGTCGGTTGCTTGGCCGCCGAAAGTCGTTCCGTCTGCGGAGATGCTGGTGATCGTATTGAGGAGGAGATTGCCGGGGACGGTGACCCCATGGGCGGCAAGGTAAGAGTGGGCGTTGATCATTCCGTCCTGGGCGGTCCATACGAAGCCCTCTTCCGGATCGCCCCAGAATGGGTCGCCTCCGCTCCAGCCCACGACGATCCCGTTGTCGGATACGGCGTTGGCGATACTGCGCGGATCGAAGTTGCTCTCATGCTCAGGCAGAACGCCGAGATAGTGCACCGTGCCGTCGTACATAAACGCGCGCGACCCGACGCCGTCTTGCCAGTTGTAGCCCACGATCACCGAGCCGTCGCTGTTCGTCTTCATGGCCTCGCCCGACTCGCTCTCGCCAAGGAACAGGTCCGGCGTGCCTCCGTTCACCCACCGGACGGGCTGGCGCACACCCTGGGTATCGCTCTCGTAGAACCCGACCACCGTCGAGCCGTCCCGCGAAATCGCGGAAGCGCGGCTCGATTGGATCGCCGGGCGGCCGAGCCCGACCATGCCGCCGCCTTGCGTCCAAGAGAAGCCCTCCGCCCTGTAGTTCGGATGCCAGGCGAGCCCGACGACCTGGCTGCCGTCGCCGCTGACGTCGTACGCCGTGCTGAGGGAGTCGTCCACTCCGCCGTCAGCGAAGCCTCCGATGAAGCTCCAGCCCGACCCGGGATGCCAGACGGCGCCTTCCTGCTTGCCGCTGGCCGGGTTTACCATGCTAGAGACGATGGTGTTGCCGTCGTTCGAGAGTCCGGCGGTGAAGGTGTTATTCCAGTCCGCTCCGCTGATCGCTACCGCGCCGGTGGCCGCCGTCCAGCGATAGACGACTCCGTCCGCAACCCCCGTCGCGACCTGGCCATCGGGCGTGATGTTGAACACTGCAGTTCCTGAGCCAGGCATGAAATCGTAAAAGCCTCCGCCGAGGGCTGAGCTCGTCAGCAGGCAAGCGCCGAGAACGACGAAACAGGATTTCGATAAGCCGTACATGAATTCCTCTCCTTACAAATAGGGCAAGCGAGGCGCGAGAGCCTCGTCGTTTAGGTTGCAATAACGTTATCACAACTCTCGCTGCGATTGCTCGCATCGGATCGCGATCCAGCGAAATTACCGGCCCCGTCCTGGCCGCTTCCCGACTCGCTTGCCTCTACCTCGGCAGCATGTCGCGGTTCATTGAAGGCGGACGACGGCTCGATTCCGGTTCGGCTGGACGCGGACGGCGAAGCGTCCGGTCGCCGCGTCGTAGCGCAAGAGCTCGGCCCCGGCAACCCTGGGAGAACGAGGGCTGACGCCCTCCAGTTCGACCGGGCCTTCGCCGGGCGCGAACGCGACCGTGAGTTGGAGGCCGTCGGCTCGGTCGTCGATGGCCGGAATCCGCAACTTTCCGGTCGGGACGAACTTGCCGAGGTCGCCGAGGAGCACGATTCCCGACTTGGAAACCGGGGCGAGCATGAAGTAGGCATAGCCGGAATCGCCAATCGCGATGGCGGGTTTCCGATCCGGATCGACGAAGCGGCCCTTCCCGGTCGCGAAATCGTAGAGATACGCCTTGGCGTCGAGCGGAAACGTCACGTCTCGCTTCTCCTTCTCCCGAGGAAAGGCGAAGAAGTAGCGCGTTCGATAATGGTGGCTCTCGGTATAAGTCGAGGCGAGGAACGGAGAGGACTGGTCCCGGTACGTCTGATCGCAGGGGAGGAGCGGGCGATCCGGCCTCACGATCTCCGCGTCAGGCAGGACCGCCTTCAGGATGTTCGCCTTATTCTCCTTGCCGATGGCGTCGCCCGTCCCCACCGGCCCGGTGGAAAGGGTGGCGAGGATCATGTTGCCGGTCTCGCCGCTCATGAAGACGTCGCACCACGGCCGCGCGCCGACCGCATCGGCAAACTGCGAATCGTAGAGGAACGGCGCCCACTTCCGGCTATCGAAGCGGTCGTCGCTCGTCCGGATCGTCGTCAGGTTGGGATACTTCACCGCTTGCAGGAAGAATCGTGGACTCGCCATGCAGTACTGCATTTGGAGGCCGTCCCGGCGGCAGGCGTCGGCCATCGCGTCCGCGAAAGCGTCCGCCACTCCGGCCACGCTCGACATTTCGGGGCTGTTCTCGTAGATCCGGTCGAGCCAGTCCTGCTCATAGCAGACGACGCCCGAAGCCTGCAAATAATCGGCGACGTCCTTCCACCATTTCGGATCGACCGAGGCCACGCCGGAGAACTTGTATTTGGCGCGGTCCGGGCTCTTCCGGTCGATCCAGCGGCCATGGGTAATGAGGGGCAGCCCAATCTTCTTTCGGAACGCCGCCAGGCCGTCCGGGAAGAGGTCGGGATGAGCCCGATAGACCAGCGTGCCGCCGTAGCGGTTCCAGCTTCCCGCCGGCAGCTTCGGGTTCTTGCTCGCGCCGCCGGGCCGGCCCGCGGGATCGTCGGACGACTTCTGATACCACCAACTGTCGAGTTGAAGATATCCGAGCGGAATCCCCTCCTTGTGGTAGCGCGCGAAGAGCGCTTCGAGCGTTCCCGCGTAGCCCAGGTCCGGCTCGTAGTTGTAGTAATAGTCCGCGCCATTGTCGGTCCAGTAGCCGAAGGACTTCAGGATCGGGCTGCCGTCATCGGTCGCCGGCACACGATGATAAAGCTCACGCAGGGCCGATCCCCATATCTCCCAGCTCTTCCCGATGCCCGGGCCGAGCACGAGCAGGCTGTTCTGATCCAGCCCGTTCGGCACTTCCTTGAGCCTGTCGTTCAGGCTCACTCCGATGGATTCTTTGCCGTCGCCGACCATCTTCGCGATGAGGAAATTGGAGGCAGGCGAAAGGATCATCGACCGGTCCCGGCCGTCGAAGAAAAGCCAGGGCGTCGAGGTTTGGTTGAGGCTGAAAGTGGGCGGGGCGAAGTTCACGTCCCGAAAGCTGAACGGGCGCAAGTCGTGCGGAAAGCTCGTGAACTGAGGAAAGACGACCGGCCGGGCGCTGCTGGTCTTGTAGCGCAGCCCGAACCAGACGGTGGAGTGGGCGTTGCCGCGGATCTGGCAATGAACGGGCGTGCCGCCGATCGTCGCGTCGAAGGAAATCTCGCGCCCATCCCAGGAAGCGGATACCGGGCCGACGGTTCCATCGATCCGCCCGGCGAGCCGCCATCCCAGGGCTGGGTTGACGACCTCGTAGACGCCGGTGCGCGCGTCGAAGGAGATGGACGGCGGCTGGTCGGCCCGCGCGGCGACGCCGGCCAGAGCGAACAGGGAAAGAAGCGCGATCCGAATCCTCACGGAATCCAGTCTAGCCCCAAGCCTGTTCCCGACAAAGCGAGGGACATCGAGCGGGTTGCCGCTCCGCTTGCATCATCTGTATCCATCTGTGCCGATCTGCGGTTGGAATGAACCGCAGATGAGCGCTGATTCTCACAGATGGTCCGGGCTTGCTACCCGCTTGATGTCCTCGCTTTGTCAGGAACTGGCTTGGGGCTAGCCGGCCATGATCTCGACGTTCGCGCGAGGAACGGTGACTTCTTCGCCCGTCTTGTCCAGCTTCGCTCGCAACACGCGGACTTCTGTGCCGGAATCGACGACCACGAGCTGGGCCGGCAAGTCGGTGACTCTGCCCAGCTGCCCGAAATACGGTTCGCGGATGACCCGGATCGCGGTTCCCACCTTTAGCTCGAGCGCCTGCTCGGCAATCTTCCCCGCCTTCGCGTCGGCGGCGAGGGGGACGATGATCTCTGGGCGGATGACGCCCGCGCGGATTTGGGTCGCGCCGTTGATGCTCGCGTTTTGGCCTTCGAGGGATCTCAAGAGATCGAGGGTGCGCTGGGCGATGGCAAGGTAGCCGAAGCCCTCCGTCACCATGATCGTGAGATTGATGGCTTCTTGGCCGGTAATCGCGACGCCGATGTCGTAGCCGAGAAACTTCGTGAGGTCGCTATCCTTCACACCGCCCGCCACGAGGCCGATCACGCCGACCTGAGTTGCCTTCATGATGGCGTCGTAGGTGATTCCGGAGCCGCCGATGAGAATATTGCCCTTGTCGGAATCCTGGATCAGGGAGGCTTCGAGCACGTCGTCCGCGCTCTTGACGGCGACACGGATCGTGCCGTTTCGCTCGCCGCCGACCCCGAAGATGCCCTGGACCATCGCGCAACGGGATTCGATGATCGCGCCTTCGTCGGGAATGATCTCCGCGACCTTCCCTTCGATGTAGGCGTCGACGTCGACGGGAATGCTCGGCTCGCGGATCAGGGCGTTGCCGGTAATGTCGGAAATGGACTCGATCACGCCCGTGAAATCGGAAACGACCGATTGCTTGAACATGCCGAAGAGACCCTTCGTCTCCGCCACGAGCTGACCTTTTTCGATCGGATCGCCCTCTTTGAGCCGGAAGATGTTGCGAGCCTCCTTCGCCTCGACGCCGAGCTTTTCGGAAAGCTTCAGGGTTTGCAGGGCGCCAGGGAGAAGCGCGCGGGCCACGACGGTGTCGTGCTTGACGGGATCGCCCGGCTTCACCAGAACCTCGCCCTTGATGGGGAGGCGGCGAGTGCGGCGAACGACGATGTCGCCGCTAACGGTGAGTCCAGGAGTGTAAGCGCTACCCAATTGGTGTATCCCTCGATGCCGAACGCAGGGCGCGTTCGGCACGTGAGTTTACACTAGGGCCTCTCTCCGCTTGCGTCGGCGACCTGCCGGGGGGCCTGGGCGCGCCCGTAATCCCAGCTTCGCCATCCGGTTTGGCCGTCGCCGCCCGACCAGTCTCCGGCCAGGTCCTGGCCGGAAGGACTTATCTATCGTTCAGAACTTTCGGAATTTTCGAGCGCCGCTACGGCCAGGGCGATGCAACTATAATGACCGCCAGGATATGGCGAAATTCGATGAGGAAGCGTGGGGCGATACGGTTCGGGAGACCGTCGCCAAGGAAGTCTGCGGCCACATCGAGGCAAAGCAACGGGGGCAGCGAGTCGACGTCCTCGACTCGACTCTTGCCTTCGCCAATCGGAATATCGCCGATATCGCGCGTCTCGTCGATGCCAGCGCGGCCTCCTGCGGAAAGGCGGGCATCGCCTGCGGGGCCGGGTGCGCGGCCTGCTGCTACGTGCGCGTCTCGATCCTCTCGGCCGAGGCACTCAATGTCGCTCGGCACGTACGAGAGAGGTGCACGGAAGAGGAGCGCGCCCGGCTGCTGGAGCGGATCGACGCGTATGTCGAGAGCATCGCGGCCCTTCCCGTGGAAAGCCGGATGCGACACGTCCTCGCCTGTCCCTTCCTCGGTGAGGACCAACGCTGTACGATCTACGAAGCAAGGCCGCTCGCCTGCCGGATGCATCACTCGCTCAGCCGGGAGGCCTGCGAGGACGCGGCGAGCCCGGTCCCCGTCATCGAGGACTTCATCAACGCGACGGTACCGGTCATGGAAGGCATTTACAACGGCTGCGGCGAAGCCGGCGTTCAGACGGGAGAGCTGGAGTTCATCCCCGCGATGCAGATCGCTCTCGAAGGGCCGAACATCGAGGAGCGCTGGCTCGCCGGCGAGCGCGTCTTCGAGAAGGCGATCGACCTTTACCTACGCGACTACGTGATGCGGTTGATGGCCGAACAGTAGGGTTGTAGACTGTCCGCATGACTTTTACGAAGTACAAGAACGTCGTCATCGAGCCGGAACTGGGCGTCGACATCGAGGCCGTCGCCGATGACGTTATGACGAAGATGGCCGCCCAGGGCTGGCAGGTTGTGAGCGTCTGCCCTCACGTCCGGGCCGGCAAGCTGCTAGTGACTTTCGGCAAGCCATAGCAGGCCAGGCATCGGACTGCGACCTCGATTATCATCTTTGAAACCGATAAATGTGCGCTTTTAAGGATAAAATCGACCATCTGCGGGACCTTCACGATATAGTTTTCAATACACTATCCTATCGTCCA
The DNA here is from genome assembly GCA_035545155.1 of Fimbriimonadaceae bacterium. Lineage (GTDB taxonomy): Bacteria > Armatimonadota > Fimbriimonadia > Fimbriimonadales > Fimbriimonadaceae > JAEVZK01. Next base: position 197,392 of record DASZYX010000013.1, read on the forward strand.
CTGGTGAACCAACGGGATTTTGTGCTCAGGCTGGAGGATCATCGAATACTCGTCATCGACGATGACGGGGACAGCGCTTCCTTGACCGCTTGGTTACTGCAAAAGAATGGCTTTACTGAGGTGAGCACCAGCACCGACGCGCGCGAGGCGATCGCGCGCTACATGGAGGGAGCGCCCGACTTGGTGATCGTGGACCTCCACATGCCCGGCTTCAGTGGAGTCGATGTCGTTCGGACGATCCGCGAACTCGATCCCGACGGAGAATATGTGCCGATCGTCGTCATGACCGGCGACATGGGCCCGTCCGCCAAACGCGAAGCCTTCGAGGCGGGCTGCAACGACTTCATCGACAAGTTCGCGGAGGAGTACGAATTCCTCCTCCGCGTCCGGAATTGCCTGCGGACGCGGTTTCTGCACGTTGGGATGAAGAACCAGAACGCGCTTCTCGAACAGCAGGTTTACGATCGAACCCGGGATCTCGTCTCGGCGCAGGAGGAGGTCGTCCAAAGGCTCGCGGCAGCCGCCGAGTACAGGGACGACATGACGGGGCGGCACGTCGAACGCGTCGGGAACTTGGCCGCGGAAATCGCTCGCGCGATCGGGTTTTCCGTCGAAGAGGCGGGCATGATCCAACGGACCGCCAAGCTCCACGATATCGGCAAGATCGGCATTTCCGACACGATCCTTCACAAACGCGGCCCCCTGACGCCGGAGGAGCGCCGCGTGATGCAAACCCATACGACGATCGGCGATCAAATCCTCGCCAACGGCAACACCGAAATCATACGCACCGCCCAAAAGATCGCCCGCTCGCACCACGAGCGGTGGGATGGCAACGGCTATCCGGACGGCTTGAGCGGGGAGGCGATTCCGCTTCCCGGGCGGATCGTCGCCGTTGCCGACGTCTTCGACGCCCTCATCACCGAGCGGCCGTACAAAGATGCGATCCTGATGGACGTCGCCCGCGAAATCATCCTGGATGAGCGCGGTCGCCACTTCGATCCGGAAATGGTCGACGCCTTCCGTGGCATCTCGCAGCGGCGGCTACTTGCCCTGACGCGAATGGATGACGCGCAAATAGCTTGAAGGACCTTGTGAAAGGCCGGCGGGGCGGCAAGGTACCCTCTCGGCATGCCGAACGAGCCGCTGACCTATCGGTCCGCCGGAGTGAACATCGACGAGGCCCAGCGCGCGCTACGGGCCGTGACGAGAGCCGTCCAAACGACCCATACGAGCGATGTCGTCGGGGGCATCGGCGGCTTCGGAGGACTGTTCCGCGCCAATTTCGGGGACCTGAATAGTCCGACGCTGGTCAGCAGCATCGACGGGATCGGCACGAAGACCAAAATCGCCGCCATGATGGGCGAGTTCACCGGGCTCGGCCGGGATATCGTGAACCACTGCGTCAACGATATCCTCTGCCAGGGCGCCAAGCCGCTCTTTTTCCTCGACTACTACGGCTGCTCCAAGCTGTCCGGACTCGTCTTCGAGGAGATTCTCCACGGAATGGCGGAGGCTTGCCGGGACGCCGACTGCGCTTTGATCGGGGGTGAAACGGCCGAGATGCCCGGCGTTTACGGAGACGACGAGATCGACGTCGTCGGGACCGTCGTCGGCATCGTCGACCTCGACCGCAAGCTGCCCCGCGGAAAGATGCAGGCGGGCGATGCGATTATCGGGATCGCCAGCGACGGCCTCCACACGAACGGCTACTCCCTCGCGAGGTCTGCGCTTTTCGAGAAGGGCAGCCTTTCCGTTCGGGACAAGATGCCCGGCCTGAACACGACGATCGGCGACGAGTTGATCCGTCCCCACCGTTCTTATTTCCGCTCTGTCTACCCGCTCATCCAGGACGTCGAGGGTCTCTACGCCGTCGCCCACGTGACCGGGGGCGGCCTGTACGACAACCTTCCCCGGGTCATGCCGTCGGACGTGAAGGCGGTCATCGAGAAACGCTCCTGGACCCCGCTCCCGATCTTCCAGCTTATTCAGGGCACCGGCGACATCCCGGATCAGGAGATGTACCGGGCGTTCAATATGGGCATCGGGATGGTGCTCTTCGTCAACCGCCTCGCCGCGTCAGGCGTCGTGCAGCGCCTGAACCAAGCCGGAGAGAGCGCGGCCATCATCGGCGAAGTCCAGAGCGGATCGCAGGACGTCCAGATCCTTTAACCCCCTCCTCTTGCGCCGCACGGACGCCGGCGCGAGAAGAAGGGCGGAGGGAAGCCCCTAATTCTCCTGTCACTAAAATCAGCCGCATCAGATTTGGCGACTTGGTGTTCTTGTCGGCCTATCGAATCATGAAGAAAAAATGAAGGGGAGTGGGAGATGAAAAAGGCCAGTGGGTTGATCCTGCTAATCGGGATCGACGTTTTGATTTACGCGGCGATGATCGGAGGATGTGGTGGAGGTGGCAATCAGACGGCAGGCTCGACGCCGATGGCGATCACGCCTCAAAATCCGATCGTGACGCCGCCGCCGACGCTGAGGTCACCGGTGCTGGGTCAGTACGTCGTCTTCGGCTACAACGATCTCGGGATGCACTGCATCAACCAGGATTTCTCCGAGTTGTGCGTTCTGCCTCCCGCGAACACCTTGCGGGCGCAGGTGATCGACCGCTCGCGTGAAGACCCGCGGATCGTCACGAGCGGCGTGACCCTCAAGTATTGGATCGAGGGCAACACGGATAGCGCCTCGAAGACGAACTTCTGGCAGTACGCGCCTCAGCTCTTCGGCGTCAACCTGCCCAACAATATGGGCCTGTTCGGGTTCGGCCTTTCCGGCACGATGCAAGCCACGTCGGCTCACGACTTCATCGCTCAGGGCATCCCGCTCACGCAGGTCACCGACGCGGGTCAGACCGACTACTACCAGCTCGCCAACGTTTCTGTGATCAAAAACAACCGGACCGTGGCCGGCACGACTCCGGTCGTCCCGGTTTCCTGGGAGATGAGCTGTTACGAGTGCCACACGACCCAGGGCATCTCGGTCGCGACGGACATCCTGCGCAAACACGACAACCTCCACGGTACGGACCTCGAGCATCACAAGCCGGTGCTCTGCGCCGGCTGCCACGCCGACCCCGCGCTCGGGGCGAGCGGCCAAGCCGGCGTTTCGACGCTTTCGTCGGCCGTGCACACCGCCCACGCCTCCCGCATGGGGAACCGGACCAACGAGCAGATCTGCTACTCGTGCCATCCGGGGCCACAGACTCAGTGCCTGCGCGACGTACATAAGGCAAACGGGATGACCTGTACGGATTGCCATCAGTCGATGGCCGCCGTCGGCAATCCCAACCGCCATCCCTGGCAAGACGAGCCGCGATGCGGCAACTGCCATTCCGTCGCCGGCCACGAGTACGAGCAGCCGGGCGTCCTCTATCGCGACTCGGTCGGGCACAACGGCGTGAAGTGCATTACCTGCCACGGCAGCCCGCACGCGATCGGGCCAAGCCTCAACCCGCGCGACAACGTCCAGCCGATCCGGTTGCAAGGCCACGCCGGAACGATCGACACCTGCACGGTCTGCCACAACCGCCGCCCGAGCGATCCCTTCAATCACACGCGGAGCGACTGAGCCCGTTTCCCCTCCTTCTTGCCGGACGGCTTGTGCCGGCAGGAAGGGATACGGGATCGCAATTGCTATCTTTAGAATGTAGACCTGAAGGCGGAGAGCGGGCGCACCTGATGAGGTGGAAAGCTCTTCCTTGGCGCGAGTCCGACGCTTGCGGAAGGAACGGGGCTTCAGTCAGGAAGGCTTTGCCGACCATTGCGGAATCCACCGCACCTACATGGGCAGCATCGAGCCGGGCGAGAAGGTCGTGGTTTGGCCGGGTTGTCCGCCTCCACCCCTTGGGCTGCGAATGAGGTGGCGGGAGGTGTTCGGCAGGACGGAGGTATCAAAAGCTTCCTTGCCGAGACGCTGGCGTTGCCTGTTCTTGCGAGTCGCAGCCCTACTTCCCGATTCTGGCAAGGGCTTCCTGAAGAAACTTTGCGGTCTTGCTCTTCGGATCGACCAAGGCAAGGGCTTGCTCGTAATACTTGCGCGCGTTGACGTAGTCGTGCCTTGTTTCCGCCATGCCCCCGGCGAAGCTGAGCGCGGGCGGATATTTCACGCCCGAGTCGATGATAATCATCACCTGCTGCAAGGCTTTCCCTAACTCCTCGGGCACATCCGGCTGGCTGCCTCCCCTGGAGCCGCTGCAATAGGACATCGCCAGCGCCATGCGAACCGTGTAAGCCTTCGGCATGGCCGCGACTGCGCGCCGAAAGAACTCGCGCGCCGGCAGCAAGTCGCCAACGACCATCTGACATGCCCCCAGGCAAAGGAGAGATGGTCCATCCTTGTCACCTTGATGCCTTTTGATAACCTTGAACACGTCGTCGGCATCCTGTCGCAAGCCGTTTTGCTCCCGCATCAGGATGGCCTTGGCGTAGAGCCAGCCGAGATCCACTCCCTTGACAAGGTTCTTCGCTTTCCGCTTTCCGTTCAGCTCCACCTCCAGGGCTACCAACCGGCCCTGCTTATGGCAGGCGTCCACGAGAGCCTTGAAGGCGATGACGGACGGACGTTCCGCAACTTCCTTCCGAGCCAACCGCTCCGCTTCGGCGGGCCGATTAGAGCGCAGAGCGTCGAGAGCCTTCTGCAAATTCGGAGACACGGTGGTGATATCTTCGGGTCGGACGTATCCCTGGTCATCCAAGCATCCCGGCGCCCAGGGATAGCCGGGATCGAGATCCCTTGTTTGGCAAAGAGCTGCCCGCCCGGTCAGGAGGGCTAAGAAAACGGCAATCGCGCATCGTCCAACCGTGCGGCTAAGGTATTGGTGCATCTTCAAAACGCTCCCTGTCATCGTAGTCATTTAGAGTTGCTGCCTGGGCGTCCGCCGAGCGGAACGTTATCCCTTGAGTTGATGTCTTTGACTGGAATCCATGCTCGTCATACGAATCCCAACTAGCGTCGATCGTTCGATACCATCCGCGTCGCTCGAACCACCATCTTCGCTGCTTGCCAGGGCTGGGGCACGGCGTCCAGGTTACAGTCCGAGTTCTCGAGACGCTGATCGATGCCGAACCGGACAAGGCCACGTTCAAGCTCAGCTTGAAGAGCTCGTTCAGGAACGAACCTTCCGCGGAGCCGCCGATCGACGCCGTAATCGTAATCGTTTGAGCAATCGAGTAGGAGTCCGTAACCGGCACGCCTCCGTAAGGGATCGTTACGGAATTGCTATTCTCCACTTGCGTAGTCAGCATTGGAGCCGAGACGATGGCGACCGGGTTTTCCGCCGGAGCGTGCACCCGCATCATGTACTGTGCGGACATCGCGTCGCCATGGCCGTCGTTGTCGGTCACCGTGAGGTGGACGACCTTTTCGAACGGCGTACCCGTTAGCCCTGCGTGAAGCATGTCGTCGACAGACCACTCCCATTGCGTTGGCGTCACGCTAACGATTTCCGAGACTAGCGTGTCTTCCCAATGTTCGGGGTCCGAGGTCCACTGATTGTAGGGTGAGTTGCCTGGAGCCCATGGGCCGAACAGATTCCGGAAAAACGTCGGAGTGCTGAACCAATAATGGCTTGGGAAACCGAATTCGTCGATCCCGATATGCTCCGTCGCGGCGGTATCGCCAACGACATTGTCCAGATTCACGACCTCGTTAGAGGCGCGGGTCATTTCTCCTTCTTTGTGAAAGGTCATATCCCGGTCGCAAGTGATTTCGACCGCCTTTTGGGTCGGGGTAATGGTCAGGGTGATGCCGGCGCCGAACGACTCGCCTTCCTGCGTCGCGGAATAGGAGGCCGAAGGGGACAAATCGAATTCGATCGGCGAGCCGGTATAGACCTTGCGGATCACGTGGACGCCGCTGGAGATCGCGCCGTCGCCGGGAACGCCGGCCGGGATGATCGTCGGTATAGGCTTGTCGCCCAGCCCATCGTCGCACTGGCCGGAATCTCCCGACCAGGAGGCGTTGGAATTCACGATAAGAAAGACCTCGCTCGGCGCAGGCGAATTCGGATCGCTCCACGAGACCCGAACCTGGACGGTGCCCGACGCCGTCACCGACGCCGAATAGCCGTGCGGCAGATACTGCCCGGCGGCCGACGCCCCGAACGAGCAGGAAGATTGCCACTGGCCGGTGATGTCCCAAGGGGAATCGCTGACGTCGGGCGGCCCTACCGGCGGCGTGACGACCGAATGCGTCGAGCCGTTGGGCAGGAACTCCACCACCCAGTGCCCCGCGCTTCCTCCGGAGGCCTGCGAGCCTGAAAAGGCAGCCAAGGAAAGGGTTAAAAGAACGATGGCGAGCTTTAATGTGATCCTACGAAAAGAAAAGGTCATTCTTACATTCCCTCTATCATAGCTATTCATGCGATTGGTTTGGATTAAGCAACGCCAGAAATACTAAAAGTAGCTCTCGAAGCGTCGCCGAAGGCATTATATATCAAATTGCTATCTTTAGAATGACTCTTTTTAGAATGTAGACCCACAGGCGGGGAGCGAGCGAACCTCATGAGGTGGAAACCTCTTCCTTGGCGCGGAGCTTCGGCGAAGCTGTCCGACGCTTGCGGAAGGAGCGAGGCTTCAGCCAGGAAGGCTTTGCCGACCACTGCGGAATCCACCGCACCTACATGGGCAGCATCGAGCGGGGCGAGAAGGTCGTTTCAATAGACATGGCCGCCAAGCTCGCAGCCGGCCTCGACCTGACTCTGGCAGGCCTGTTTCGGGAAGTCGAACACCAATAAGCGGCTCCGTTAGGAGCTGCGTGCAATAGACTCGGGACAGGGTCTGAGCCTCTTAAATGTCCTGGCCGCATGCGTGTCCCGAGGCATAGTAAGCGCATCCCAACCAGACAAATGAGACTTGACTTCTCCCCGGGAGAAGGCATGAGGACTGCGAGCGCGGGTAGTGTTGGGCAACGACGATGAAGAAGATCCTGAGTGGAGCCTTGGTTATGGCTCTGATTGGCTGCGGCTCAAGCAGGCATTTGGCCGGCACCTGGACTGTTTCCGGCGCCGACGATCCGCCAGGTTCGACCACTACGATGACCTTCGCAAATCCCAATAAGCTAACGATGACCTTCGATATGCCGATTAGCGCAAATGGCCTCACCGCCCAAGTTCACGCGGACGCATGGGGCACCTACGTGCTGGACGCAGACTCGCTTGCTCTCCATTTTGTCGATGCTCAGATGACTGCAAAAGGGCTTAATCCTGCTCAGCAAGCTGCTTTCGAGGCTGGTGTCCAGCAGCAGAAGGCTGCGTTTCTGAAGGGGCTGAACGGGGAGTCCAAAGGAAGGATCGTCTGGACCGATAACGACCACTTCGTGGGCTCTGGCTCTAAATCGGCAGACAAGAACTTCGTGAGAATCAAGCCTTGAGGATTACGGGTTTTTTTTAATGCCTCCACAGCCCCGCTGTGGACGCTAAGCCGCAGAACCTGTATGCTGGGCGGGGATAGCTGGCTACCAGCATTGGAAGAACTTTGGACGTGGTGGCGACATCGTCTTCGTGACGACTACCGCTTTGGATTTTCTATGCCTCGGGACACGCTGGCCCGTCGCTTCCGCCCTCCACAGACCATGTCCCGAGGCTCTCGACCACCTCACTGCAAGCGATGCCCGACCGCCTCTCCATCCTGCCGCTCATGACCAGACCCGCGCTCGACCAGCGGTAACTCTCCGCACTCTCCACGTAGCCGGCTCTCACCGGGTTATCGTGGATGTAATTCATCTTCTGCCAGAACATCGCCTCGCTCTCGATCACGATGCTCCTAAAGGAGTACTTCCAAAAGGTGTTGCCGTTTAACCCTCGCTGCTGATCGAACTGTCGCAACTCAGCCTCGCTCAGGAGCGCCGAAATCGCCTCTCCGGACTTCTTCTTGAACACCTGCATGAACTTCGGCCCGTTCATCTTGGCATGGGGCCTGACGAGAAGATGGACGTGATGGGGCATGACCACGTAGCCAAACAGCGCAGCACGCGCGATCCTGCATTCGCGAGCGATCGCAAGGACCATCGCGTCCCGAACCTCAGGGCGATGGAAGGCGTGGACGAAGTCCAACACCGTCGTCGTGATGAACAAAGGCACGCCCGGATCCTTACAGTTCCGGTAGTGCTTAGACTCGCCCATCCAGGCCATTCTACGCTTGACCGTCAACCGGATTTGTTAGTTGGGAAGCGAAAGCCTCGGGACATGGCCTGCTAAGGACCGAAGCCAAGCGTAGGTGTGTCCCGAGGCATGCAAAAGATTACCGCTTCTCAAGCGCCCGGCTCTATCTCCAAGGCCGATGGGACGAGGCCTATGGCATTTCACTGCCTGAGTGGAAAAGCGTCCACAGCGGGGCTGTGGAGGCATAAAAAAAAATCGCCTCGGGACGTGGGCTGGGACTTGCATGAGCAGGCGGCTCCGGCCCGTTACCAGGCATTAATGTCTGTCAAATGCGGTTGATTAGATCGTTCAGATGTTATCCTGCTTGGTCAAATTACACTGCCGACAAAGAAGTTGCAGATTGTTAATTGAGCTCGCGCCTCCCTTCGAGAATGGAATGATATGGTCGAATTCAAGGTATTTGGACTCCCCACACTGAACGCGCCGGCCGCCATCCCTGGCCCAAACAGCCGACTTCACATCCTGCGGGATTGCTCGTGAAGCTGACTGATGCAGCACCCTATGTCGCAAGTGGAAGCCGAGCACCGCTCGCAAGACTTCAACCAAGTAGAACGCATCCTTTGAAGCGTAGAAACCCGTTCCTTGTTTGCGAGTCAATTGCAGGTCAAGGTGATGCGGGGGACGGAAGGTCGAACCGACCACCTTGGACAAGGCAACTTCGAAAGGCGCATCCGTATTGGTAAAAATCAACCGGCTGTTCGTCACCACTAACACGCCGTTGTGATATCGCACTCCGGAAGCGAGTTCACGAAGGTAGGTTACAGGCGCTTCAATGTGTGCTATCTCCCCGGCGGGCATCATCACCGATGGCCTGATTGTCGGTAACTTGCCAGCCCGCAAATCTCTCAAGAAAGCGTAGTGTCGCAACTGCGATATGAGTTCAGGTATGTGTTGGCCTGAAAGATTGACCGCTATTCGGAATTGGTGAAAGGTCTTCTCCTCGTCTTCGGACAAGTGCCCGTCCAGCAACATGAAGGTGAGAACCCGTTGCAAGAACCCCGCCGTTAGGTCGCTGATCCTCGAAAGAGCCAGAGAGCGGTCAAGTGCTAAAGACTGGCAGTGCGAGTCAATTCGCTTCGTAAGATCGGATGGCAGGCCATTCCAAAACGTAAACTCGTTCTGCATCGTCTTTCGGAATCGTTCCACGCGACCAAGTAGCTCTTTGGCGCATTCGTTGCAAAGATTCTGAAATTGCCCGTTCCGCGCCTTGCCGCCGAGAAATGCGAAAGACGAACCACACTTTGAGCACGCGTTTGTGTTCCTAGCCATCACCGGCGGCGGTGCAACGTTCCCGGTCTGCAACTCGCGCACCTGTGCCACGGTTTGCCCCAACCGCAAGCGGTCCCCGGCCTTGATTCGGAACGTCATGTTTGCCGCAATCTGTGAACCGTTAACAAAGGTGCCGGAAGGTGAGCCCAGGTCGCGGACAAACAACTCTGTGCCGTTGGAACTCAGTTCCAGATGCGAGCGCGACACGGTCGGATCGTTCTGCAAAGCAAGGGCTGCATCTGGGGACCGACCAACGATGCTCTTGCTTGCGGGCACGTTGAACACTTGCCCGGCATGGGGACCATTTTCGACCGCAAGCTGAAACACGTACTAATTATAAGAGGTTCTGAGACTTCGAACCTACATCGCGGCAATCGAGAGAGGAGCAGCAGACTTTGAACGGACAACAAGGAACTTATCATGTCTTGATGGCTCGCCCCGATGCGCCGGACCATCACATTCCGGCTCAATTCTCATGGTTGCTCGGTTTTGATGCCTCCGCCCTGACAAGTGTCGCGGCCCCGGAGTCGGCACGGCCCAAGGGGTGGAGGCGGTCTTGTGGCTCGGCGCGACAGACCGGCAGCGTGTCCTCTCCCTTTGCTTTGGAGAACTTCGCAAGAGATAAGCGGGCAACCATTTGTCCGCCTCCACCCCTTGGGCTGCGAATGACGCCGGCTGGAGGCGTTCGGCAGGGGGGAGGCATCAGAGTTAGCAGCGCGACAAGTCGCGCAGGACAAAGCGCGGGCAAGCCCGGCGCACTCCACACCGGACTGCAAGTCGCCAAACGGCAACCAAGCTCCCGAGCGTTCGGTTCCGAAAACACAGCGTTGACGCTCTACTTGTAACGCTGCGATAAGATGGATGACGGCGGCTATATCCCTTGGTGGAGGCAAGGGGATTCGAACCCCTGACCTGTTGCATGCAAAGCAACTGCTCTCCCAACTGAGCTATGCCCCCGCCGATGCCGGAGAGGATACCCGGCTCCCTGAGGGAGATGATGGAAGTGATGGAGGTGAAGAGATGACCGGTAATCGGTGACCAGTGACCGGCGGTGACCAGACGATTAGTCACCTCCATCACCTCCATCATCTCCATCATCCCGTCACGCAGTAAACTTCCCCCCATGTCCCCCCGCCTTGCCTTCGCCGTCGATGCCGCGTTGCGGGCGGGGCGGTCTACTTTGGCGCACTTTCAGACTGGGGCTGCCGTCGACTTGAAGAGCGACGACTCTCCCGTTACCATCGCCGACCGGCATGCGGAGCGGATGATTCGGGAGGGGATCGAGCGGTGGTACCCCGACGACGCGATCCTCGGCGAGGAGGAGGGCGAGCGGGGCGAGAGTCCGAACCGATGGGTGATCGATCCGATCGACGGTACCAAGAGCTTCATCTGCGGGGTGCCGCTTTATGGGACTCTCCTGGCCTATGAGGAGGCGGGGCATCCGGTTCTCGGGGTCTGCTACTTCCCGGCTCTCGACGAGATGCTGTACGCCGAGCGAGGGGCGGGGGCGTTTTGGAACGGGAGGCCGTGCCGGGTCTCGGAGAAGTTCGACATCAAGGGCTCGGTGATCTGCGGCGGCGGACATCGCACGATGGCCGATCAAGGGAGGATGGAGCCATTCCTCGATCTGGCGGAACTCGCGATGGCGACGCGGACCTGGAGCGACGCCTACGGGCATGCGCTGGTCGCGACGGGGCGAGTCGAGGCGATGATCGATCCGACGGTCCAGCGCTGGGACGTCTCGGCGATGAAGGTGATCGTCGAGGAAGCCGGCGGCATGATGACCGACTTCGCCGGCGGAGACGCGTTGCACCCGAAGGCGAACGGCTGCCTGGAAGTCGTAAGCTCGAACGGGCGCGTGCATGAGGAACTGTTGGAGGCCTTTGGCCGTTGAGGCTCCTAGGCGTCGATTTCGGCTTCAAGCGAATCGGACTCGCGGTCGCCGAAACCGATCCGGCCATCGTTACGGCCCGGCCCTCGCTCGCGGCCAGCGGAACCCTCGCCGTAGATGCGCAGCGGCTAGTCGAAATCGCCCGTAAAGAGGATGTGAGCGAGATTGTCGTCGGGCTGCCGATCGAAGAGGATGGACAGGAAGGGCGGATGGCGCGGATTTGCCGAACCCTCGCGGGCCACGTCCGGGAATCGGGCATCCCGGTCGCGCTGGTGGATGAGACGTTGACCAGCGTCGAGGCCGAGCGAAACCTGAAGATCGACTCCGGATTGAAAGGAAGTCAAATTCGCAAGCTCAAGGATGGCGAAGCCGCACGTCTCATACTAGAGCGGCGCATCGCGCAGATGAGCCAGGACATGCCGTAGCCATGAGCAGAAAGTCGGTTAGGAGAAACGTCGCCCTTTTCTTTCTCGGGCTGCTCATCGCGGGCGGCTTCACTCTCTACACCTTCAACTCGAAGCTGCGGCCGGTGGCCTCGGGGCAGTCCCAACTCGTGCGGGTGGATGCGAAGGTCGAGCTCTCCACCGAGCTTCACATTCTCGAAGAGAAGGGGATCATACGGAGCGCGGCGGCAACCGGCTTCTACGCGCGGGTGAAGAAGCGGGAGAACGCGGTCGAGGCAGGCACCTACTCGCTGGCTCCCGGCATGACGGCGGACGAAGTCTTGAAGGCTCTGCGGACGCCGGTGACGGTGAAGGTTACGGTGCCGGAGTATTACTGGATTTCGCGGACGGCGGAGCTGATGGAGAAATGCCAGGTCGCGAAGGCCGAGGACTACCGGTCGCTCGCGGACAAGCCTTCCGAGTTCGCGAAGGTCGTCGATTTCCCCTTGCCGCAAAAGTCCCTGGAGGGCTACCTCTTCCCCGACACCTACAAGATGCAGCCGCTGGTGGGGGCGAAGGCGGCGATCACCCAGCAGCTTCAGGCCTTCGAGAAGAAGGTTTGGAAGGGGCTGGATCATCCGAAAAATCTCCAGCATGTGATCATCGTCGCTTCGATGGTGGAACGAGAGGCGAAGTTCGACGAGGAACGGCCGATCATCGCGGGGATCATCGAGAATCGCTTGGCGAAGGGGATGCCGCTGGAAGTCGATGCCACGATCCTCTACGCGCAGCAGCGGTGGCATGTGCCGACGCGGAACGATATCAAGCACACGATCTCGCCGTACAACACCTACCTGAACAAGGGCCTGCCGCCCGGCCCGATCTGCTCACCGGGTCTGAAGAGCATCAAGGCGGCGATGCATCCGGCGAAGTCCGACTACCTCTATTACGTGGCGATGCCGGACGGCCACAGCCTGTTCGCGAAGACGGTCGAGGAACACAACGCGAACGTCGCAAAACGACGCCGGGCGATGAGGGACCTTTAGGGATGAGAGGGGGATGGAAACGATGAAAGCGATGGAGGCGAAGCCCCCTCACTCACCTCTCAGGCAAGGGTTTGAGTATGAGCATGCTTGCTTGCTGAAGAGGACGGGCTCTCCGTCGCGCAGCGACGGAGAGGCTCTGGCCAACTCCCCTCCCATCACCCAACTCGGGGGCCGAGTGAGTGAATAGCTGGCGAACGGGCGACTTCGACCGGACGCAGGTGCCGGAGGTGTTCCACCGGTTCGTGCCCGCGCATGCGGCGAACTCGCTCCAGGACATCGATCTCGAACGGCTCTGGAGCGGCGGGAAGCGGCTGATCCTTCTCGACGTCGATCACACGATCGTCAAGTGGCGGGCCGAAGAGTTCTCGCCTGAGGTGCTCGAATGGATCGAGCGGGCGAAGCGGATGGGCTTCGGGCTCTGCATCATCAGCAACACGCGGCGGGTCGAGCGGCTGGGGCGGCTTTCCCAAAAGCTGGGCGTGGAGACGGTGCGCGGCAAATTCAAGCCGAGCCGGGCGATGTTTCGGCTTGCCCTGATCAAATTCAAGCGGAAGCCGGAAGAGGCGGTGATGATCGGCGACCAGCTTATTACCGACATTCTCGGGGCGAACCGGTCTGGGATCGATGCGATCTGGGTTCGCAAGATGGAGGGCAAGGAGTTCGCGGGGACGAAGATCAACCGGTTCTTCGAGCGGCTGCTCCAAAGCGCAATTTATAAGGCGCTCATCACCTCCGCCGACGCCGAGCCGGATGCGCCGGCGGTCGAGGAAGCGAAGCCGGTCGCCGAGCGGGCGATCGTCAAGCAGATCATCCGCTTCGGGATCGTGGGCGGCACGTCGTTCGTGATCGACGCCGGGCTGACCTATCTCTTTATGCGCGGGATCAGCCTCCACGGAACCTTGGTGAGCGAAAGCCTCGGGAATTGGCTAATGCGATCGTTCTCCTTCGTACCGATGTATGCGAAGGACGCGGCGGGAGCTTCGGCCCCGATCCTGGGCGGGCTCGCCTCGTTCGTCGCCATGTTCAACAGCTTCGTGTGGAACCGCTCCTGGACTTTCGAGCATCGCGGGAAGGAGGAGCGTCTGAGCCATCTGCGCCGGTTCTATGCGGTGTCGATCCTCGGAGCCATTCTGAACGCCATTATCTTCAGCATCATCTTCAATGCGCTACGCAGCCATCCGAATCTGGCCATCGCGATCGCCAAGGTCGGCGCGGCTTTTATCGTCGCCGTTTGGAATTTCGTGGGCCAGCGCTACTATGCCTTCCGGCCGAGCACCCGCCATGCCCAGTGAGTGGCGAGAAGCGCCTCCGGGGGATTTCGCGGTCATCGGCGATCCCGTTGCCCATTCTCTGTCTCCGCGCATGCATGCAGCCGCCTTTGCGACCCGCGGGGAATCCTATTCTTACGAGGCGATCCGGGTTCCTCCCGGCGAGGTCGCGGAAGCTATCGCGCGGCTGCGCTCGCTCGGCTATCGGGGTCTGAACGTCACGGTTCCCCTGAAATCGGAAGCGCGGATGGCGATGCGGACGGTCGGCGAGTTCGCGGCGCGATGCGATGCGGTGAACACGATCCGGCTGGAGGACTTGTACGGGATCAACACCGATGGCGCCGGGTTCCTCGACACGCTCCCCGCCTTCGATCGAAAGTCGGCGCTCATCCTCGGCGCTGGCGGCTCCGCGCGCGCGATCGCCCTTGCGCTGGCTCTGGACGGGTACAACTTAAGAATCTTCAACCGCACCGCTGAGCGCGCTATCTCTCTCGTGCGCGAGCTTGGGATCGATGCCGAAGTTGTGGATAACCCCGCCCCACAGGACGTGCAATTGATCTTGAACGCAACTTCGGCTTCCCTCCACGGCGAATCACTTCCGATCTCCTTCGCGTCGGCGGCAAGCGGGGCTCTCGCCTATGACCTCGTCTACGGCGACACGCCGTTCCTTCGAGCCGCTCGAGCGGCGGGTCTAAAGACTCTCGACGGCAAGGCCTTGCTCGTCGCTCAAGGCGCGCGATCGCTGGAGTTCTGGCTGGGCGGCGTCGCCCCTCGCGAGGCGATGATGGAGGCGATTCGATGAAGGTGGCGCCGGCGACGCTCAAGAACATCGCCCTCGCTGCCGAAGCTCTGAAGAGCGGCAAGCTCGTGGTTATGCCGACGGAAACCGTCTATGGCCTCGCGGCGGACGCCACGAACCGCCAGGCCGTCAGGAAGATCTTTTCGGCCAAAGAAAGGCCTTCCGACAATCCCTTGATCGTCCATATCGCGGACATTGGGCAGATTCCGCTCGTGGCAAGCGCCTTCCCCAAGGCGGCGCAAATCTTGGCCGAGCGGTTCTGGCCGGGGCCGCTCACTCTCGTTCTGCCGAAGGCGGAGGGAGTCTGCGCGGAAGTGACGGGCGGCTTGGATTCGGTCGCCGTGCGGATGCCCGCGCATCCGGTCGCCCTTTCCCTGATCCGGAAAGCCGGCATTCCCATCGCCGCGCCGAGCGCCAACCGTTTCATGAAGCTATCGCCCACGAAGGCAGAGCATATCGATGCGGTTCTGGCGCGCAAGGTCGAGATGGTTCTGGATGGCGGGCCATCCAAGGTCGGGATCGAATCGACGGTCGTGGACTGCACGGGCGAATATCCCCGCATCCTCCGCCCGGGCGGGGTTTCGCGCGGCGAGATCGAGGCCGCGCTGGGCGAGCCTCTCGGTACGATGCCACCCGATCAATTGCGCCGCTCGCCGGGCATGTACCAGCGGCACTATGCTCCGAAAGCCACGGTCAAAGTTGTCGAGAAACTGTCGGAAAAGGCGGCGGGCCTGACCTTCGAGGCTCCGTTGAATGACAAACAGATCAAGATGCCGAAGGCGGTCGGGCCCTATTCGGCGATGCTTTACGACGCCCTGCACAAGCTGGATCGAATGAAGGTCTCGACGATCTACATCCAAGAGCCGCCGTTCGGACCGGAATGGGAGACGGTGCGGGACCGGCTGGCGAAAGCCAGCGAGCCGCTGGACTAGGCGTCGATAGAAGACACGATCTCCAGCTTCTTGTCCAAAAGCAGCCAGCGCCGCACGTGCCATAGCCGGAGCGCCGTTCGCGGGTTGACGCAGCAGGCTTGAATGGCGACCTCGGCTCCGAAGTCTTCGTAGAGGTTTCGGAAGGCGTCGTAGAGGGTGATCGCGCTGCCGGCGAGGGCGTCGTTTGAAGCCAGGCGTACCTGCTTCTTACCGACCACGCAATCCAATCCCCACATCCGGATATTGCGTCCCGCCGACATGCCGGTCGCCATCGTCGAATCGCTGACCGCGATAATCCGATCCGACGGCTTGCATTTGACGAGGAGCGAGGCGGCTTCGCGGGAGACGTGGAGGCGATCGTAGATCAACTCGCACCGAAGGGCGTCGTTGGTGAGCGCGTAGCCGACGATGCCGGCTTCCCGATGATGGAAACCGCGCATGGCGTTGTAGGTGTGCGTCGCGTGGGCGGCGCCGAATTCGAAGCCGTGCCGCGCTTCGTCGAACGTGGCGTTCGTGTGGCCCATGCTGACGACGACGCCTCGCTTCATCAAGCGGCTCGTCAGCTCGATGGCTCCGGGAACTTCGGGTGCGAGGGTCACGACCTTCAGGCGAGGGTCATCGAAGATCGGATCCCACTCGGACGGGCCGAGCGGGGGCGAGGCGATCGCGCTTGGAGGCTGCGCGCCGGGGAACTTCGGGCTGATGAACGGGCCCTCCAGGTGAAAGCCGAGGATCATCGGATCGTCGGGAAGGTGGTCCAGGGCCTTGGCGACGTCGGCGGCGGGGGCCGTGATCGTCGTCGGCAGAAAGCCCTCATAGCCGACCTTATGGAGCTTGCCGCAAAGCACCTGCATCTCGGAGGCGGGATCGGCCATGAAGTCGATGCCGAACGCCCCGTGGATGTGGATATCGACGAAGCCGGGGATCAGCAGGCCCTTCGGCGGCCGGTTGACCCGTGTGAAGCTTGGCTGAGGTTGCGACCAGTCGACCTCGTAAACGCCGAAGCCCTCCGGGCCAAGGGCGTCGTAGGCATCGGTCATGGCTTCACCGCGTATTTTCCACCGTCTCTCATGATTCTTCCATCGATCTCCAGCATCGTGAGCTCGGCCATTACTTCGGAGGTTTCCAACCCGGATCGCTCGACGATGATCTCAGCGCTCAGAGGCTCGCCCGCAAGCGCGGCGAGAATCCGCGAGCCGGTTTCGGAGGCTTCCGGCAACTTGGCTTGGAGGCGATTCGCGACGATGCCGAAAGACTCCAAAACCTGATCGGGATGATCGACGAGCGTCGCGCCATCGCGAATCAGCGCGTGAGAGCCTTTGAAATTGAGGTTGTCGATGTTCGCCGGAACGACGAAAACCTGCTTACCCTGGTCGTTCGCGGCGTGGACCGTGCTGAGGGCTCCGGAGCGTTCGGGAGCCTCGATCACGACGACGCCGAGGCTCAGCCCGGCGATGAGATGATTGCGGTTCAGGAATCGGAAGCCGTTCGGGCGCGAGCCGATGGCGTGTTGGCTGACCAGGCAACCGCTCTCCCGTATCTGCATGAAGAGCCCGCCGTGTACGGCCGGGTAGACCTGTTCGATGCCGCCGGCGAGAACGGCAACCGTCTTACCGCCTGCGGCGAGCGCTCCCTTATGGGCGGCCGCATCGATCCCGAGAGCGCCTCCGCTCACGACGGTAACGCCGGCCCGAGCGAAGACCTCGGCGAACTTCATCGCGGCGGCCTTGCCATAGGTCGTCGCGGCCCTCGTCCCGACGATTGCGACGGCGGGCGCGTGCGCGCACTCGAAGTCGCCCCAGGCGAAAAGAGCGGGCGGAAAGGGCAACGCCTGCATGGATTCGGGAAAGCGGTCCCGGGCGATCACCCGAACGCCGGCTGCCTCCGCCTTGGCGACCTTGTCGGGAAATATCTGGCAGGCGCGCTCCCGCTCTTTCGAGGAGAGGGAGGGATGCTTTTGGATGGCGGAGGCCCAATCGCAAGAAAGAGAGCCCAGCTCTCTCAGGAGAGCCAGGCCCTTCGGCGGGGACATCTCCGCAGCGAGCAACGCTTGCCAGCCGAGGGTGTCCATTTCGGTGAGGTTAGCCGCCGACGCCGCCCCCGCCTCCGCCATTTTTCGGTCCGCCGGGGCCACCCTGGTTCGGGCTGGCTGGGCGCACGGTTCGCGGCAGCTTGTCGTCCATCGTGAGGACGAAGTCCTGCGAGGTCGCGTTGCCCATCCAGTCGCTCACCGTCACTGTGAAGACTTTGCGGCCGTTCGTAAGGGGCGCGTTTTTGGAGGCCATGCTGAAGTGCACGTCGGCGACGCCGTCTCGGCCGAACGTGACGTCCAGGGGCGATCCGTCCACGGTGATCTTCAAGCTGCTGTCGTTGACGCCGGATGCCTCATCCTCGATCTTGAAGAGGACTTCGAGCTGATCGGGATTGACCTGGTCGCCGGGTCGAGGCCAGCTCATCGTCACCTTCGGAGGGGTCAGATCGACGCCGGAAGTCTTGTCGAAAGCGAGAAGGCTGCCATCCCGAGCGAGAACGAGGAGCGTATCGCCGGAAACGACGGGCGTGCCGGCCGCCTGAATCGTCCAAATCCGGTCGGGCGCCTGGTTCTGATTGCCGCTCTGTCCGCCGCCCAAAGCGCCGCCACCGCCGAGACCGCCGCCACCGCCCTTGCCGCCGCCGAACCCGGTACCGCCGCCATTATTCTTCGGCTTCTCCATGTACTGGACTCCAATGGGCCGGATCAGATAGCTCCAGCTAACCTTTCCGCTGACCGGATCGACGAGGTTGATCGCGCCATTGGTCGTCGGGACGACGAAGAGCTTGCCGGCGACTGCGGGTCGCACGGCCGGATAGGAGCCGATGGCGATGGCCTTCTTCGTGATTTTGTGGCCGGACAGATCGTAAAAATTCGCGTTGCCGTCCTCGTCCACGACGAAGATTCCATCGCCGGAGACCGCAGGGCCGACCGAAAGATTCGCGCCCATAGGAATCTGCCAAGCGGCACGTCCGCTGGAGGCTCGAATCGCGGCAAGATACTGTCCGCTGTTGATGATGATCATATCGCCCATCACGAGCGGGCGGGAGCTGCTGTCGAGGGTCGAAAACTTCTGAGTCCAGGAGGGCTTGCGAGTGATCGTGCTGACGGCGACGAGCTCTTGGGCGTCGTCCATGACCAGCACATCGTCACCGCTGCCAACGAGCGGCCCGGTAATGCCGTTGATCATCTTGACGGGCAATTCGGTTCGCGAATTGTCGTCCTTCCACGCGGCTGTGCCCGTCGCCGGGTCGATCGCCATGATCGTGTTGTCGCTCTCCGAGATGACGGCGTACTTGCCGGCGGCGACGGCAGGGCCGACGATCGGCTGAACCGCCGTATAGGTCCACTTCTCTTGGCCGGTTTCGGCATCGACGCCGTACACCTTGCGGTTGTCTCCGGTCACGATCAGGGTTCCGTTGATGATAACGGGCGAGCCGATGAAGTATCCGGGAATCGGTTCGATGAGCGGGTATCGCCACTTTTGGTTGCCGGTCGCCTTGTCCAAAGCGAAGGCACGTTGGCCGACGGCGACGTAAACCGTATCACCGACGACGAGGGGCGAACCCGTAACGGCTGCGCTCGTAGGTTGAATCCAGCGCCAGGCTAGAGGAGCAGGACCGTCAAAATCGGCCATAGCCATGGACGCCGCGGCGAGCATCACGAGTCCGGCTCCGAGAAATCGAGAGTTAAGCATGTTCGGCAAAGTCTCCAGCGCGATCTATTATCGCCGCCTATGGCATTTTAGCGATGCGACCTGTATCTTGTCTACTTACCGATAGACGCGCTCTTTTCCGACGCCTGCCGAAAGGTCAACGTCACGCCGTTTTGCCACTAAACGTAGAAGCGGCCGCGAAAGACCTCGCGAGCGGGGCCATAGGAGAAACCCGGCTCGTTCCAGGCCGGGAAACGGAACTCCAAGACGCCACCCGGGTTGACAACCTGGACGCACGCCTCTTTCAGATCGTTTCGCCGTAGATAATCGATGGCAGCGGCCGCGCTGCCGCTGCCGCAGCCCCACGTCTCGCCGGCGCCACGTTCCCAAATCCTTAACCGCAGCTTAGAACGAGCCTCTTCCATCACCCACATAACGCTCGTGCGCTCCGGGAAGAGGGGATGGCTTTCGATGAGCGGGCTGACTCGGAAAAATTCTTCGTCGCCGGGCAATTCGGAGACGGGGAGGAGCGTGTGCGCGGTGCCGGTCGAGAGGACGCTGCCGCGATAGCTTTTCCCCTCGATCTCCAACAGCTCGGTATCGAACAACTCGCCGGACGCGACCGTGGGGATCGCGGCAGGATCGTACGAAGCCGGCTCGAACCGATAAGAAAAAGCCCCCTGGTCGTCAACTGCGCCCTCGACCCTCTTGCCGAAATGATCGACGACGAAATCGCCCGCATTGAACCAGCACTCGCCGATGGCGTGGGCGATCGCGCAACGAAGGCCGTTGCCGCAGAAATCCTCGGTACCGTCCGGATTGAACATCCGGAGAAAGAGCCGGTTGGGGCCAGTTGCCCGTAGCGCCAAAAGGCCGTCGCTGCCGATTCCGAAGTGGCGATCGCTCGCCTTGACGGCAAGCGTGGGAAGAAATTCGATGAGCGAGGCGTTGTCCTCCAAGTGAATGAGGACGAAGTTGTTTCCCACGGACTCCATCTTCCAGAAAGGAATCGCCTTCATTACGTCAGCGGCTCCAAATAGCATCTCGCCGAATCGACGGTTTCCCGGAACCAGAGCCCGTCGGGACAAACCAGCCGGAACCACCAGGCGCTCGGACGATAGCTGGCTCGACGCATTCCTCGCGACGAGATCACAGCCTGTCGAATCAGCTGCAGGCGGGCCAATTCCGCCTCGACTTCGATGCACCGCCGCCGCTCGTGGGCTTGGAGGACTTCCTGGTTCCGGGAAAGTTCCTGCTGTTCGTGCTTCAGGTTGCGAATCGAGGCCTCGACTTCATGGGCTTCCTGAACGGCAGCGGCGAGATCTGTCTGGATCCGTTTCCGCTCCGCGAAGTCCTCCGGCGTTGGCGCCTTCTCGAAGATCTTGCTGCGCCAATGCTCGCCGGACTCCTGCTCCAGGGCTACTCGCTTGAGCTTCAGCTCTCGACGCCTGGAATACAGGGCAAGGCGACGCGAACGCCGTTCAAGCAGGTCCTTCGTCTTCTCCTCGAGCTGATCGTGGAGCGATTGATACTCCTCGGCCAGATGTTTCCAGGAGCCGCCTAGTTGGGATTCGAGAAACCCGAGAAGTTCGACCGGACGCTTCAGGCTAGCAAGCTTCTCCAGGAGGGCCTCCTGCTCGTTGGCGACGGTCCGCCAACGGGAGGAAATGCTCGGCGCGCAGACCTCGTTCGCGCCGAACGGGGACTGGAAAGGCTCCGGCAGGCGAATCCAGGAGCAGCACACCGACATCGCGTCCCAGGCGGAGTAGCGGAGGCGAAAGATCGGGTTGAGGTTCAGCTTCGTCTCAAAGCCCCTTTCCAGGCATTGGTGCAGCTTCCGGCTGTACTTGACGTAGCTGCTCGCTCCCTCGTGGAAGACGAAGACGAACTCGCGGGCGAGCATGCCGATCAGGGTAACCGCCTTGCCGACCAGCACGCAATCCGGGCCGAGCTTTCGCTCGATCGCCGCCCCTAATTCCTCGACCGAAGCGAGCGGCTTCTTGAGGGTGATGAACAGGGGCTTCGGCGTCATGACGATGATCGCTTTTCGCGTAATGCGGAGGGTTCCCCGACCTCGTCCCGGCACGACCAGATCGAAGGGGATTGCGCCGGTTCCGAAGCGGCGAAGCTCGTATTGGCCGCCGCCGTGGACGGAATCGTCGTAGCATTCGCAGGCCCGCTTGCGAGTCGCCTCGTTCGCGAAAAAGTCCACTAGATTGAACCGCGGCAGGCTCGCGGTTCCGGAGTTGAACCGTAACAGCTCCATCGTCGTGGCCGTCTCCGGATCGATCTGGGCGTTGGCCGTGAAGGAATAGAGGGGCGGGATAAGGGCTTTGTAGAGATCCGACAAAGTCGGGTTCGGCAGCGACTCGAAGAGCTCTTCGTAGACGTCGCAAACGAGGGCGCGGAGATCGTCCGCAAGCTGGGTGGCCGTCCGTCCTCCTTCGCCGGAGAGGCAGGCGAGGCTTGCATCCAACGCCCACACGAACGTGGACTTCAAGGTTGTAAAAACCTGCTTGAGAGGAAGCTCGGCCGTAATCGGCGGATTGTCGTCGAGGGAAACGATTCCGCGCCATCCCCAGGCCTCGGTCGCCTCGTCGAGGAAGTCCGGTCGCTTCTGAAGGAGCTTGTCGAACTTGAGCCCGGCATTGTGGAGATCGGCTTTCGTCACAACGGTTTCGCTGCCGAACAGGCTGGAGAACTCGCCGGCCGCGCTCCACAGCCCTTGGGTCGTCGAATCGTTGTGGGGCAGGGCCTGGAACTTGCCGGGTTGGCGTCTGCCGGAGGGAAGCTTGGCGAAATAGTCGGTGTCGTGGACGCCGGCCACGAATCTCCGCCCATAGCCGAGCCTCTTCGAGGCCAGGGCGAGCCCCGCTTTCATCGGCTCGTCCCAGAAGACGGTCTGGCCGAGGGCCAAGAACGGCGCATCCGGCGTCTGCTTTTCCAGCTCCGCCAGCGCTTCCTTGAGGCTCATGACCGTACAGTCGCCGCTCATTCTCTTACGCTCTCTACGCGATATCTCGAAGAGGATTCTATGATGAATCCCTTTTGGCGGCGGAACCCTCCCCAGACCCCGAGAATGCCTGCGTTCGATTGAGGACAGGCTTTCTCGGAGTTGGGCATGACGAGCATTGCCGGTGAAACCCGACCCCACAGGTTGGCAGGCGGCTCCGTCGGTTTCATGGGCAGGGTGCTCATGCTACTTGGTGAGGTACCGTGTCGGCGATGATCGCCGTCTTGCCGGCTGCCGGGAAAGGGACGCGGATGAGCGCGGTTGCCTCGGGATCGAAGGAACTCCTGACGGTCGGAGGGCGATCGATTCTAGAATGGGTCCTCCGGGAGGCGGCGGAAGCCGGGGCGGGCGAGCAAATCGTCGTCGTCTCTCCGGCCAAATCGGACCTCCTCGCCCTGCCGGGGTTAACGACGGCGCTGCAGGAGAAAGCGACCGGACTCGCCCCGGCTTTGCTGGCGGCGAACCGTCTGGAGCCGACCTTGCTGCTGCTTCCCGACACGATCTTCTTTCCGCGCTCGCCTTCGGTGAGGCTGGTCAAGGCCCTTTCTCAAGGTTACGACATCGCTATCGCCGTGCAGCCGGTCGCGGAGCAAGCCGTTTCTCGCTATGGGATCGTCGAATGGAGCCGAGAGAACGGGCGGATCGCACGGATCCTCGAGAAGCCGCAGCCTTCGCAGACGGCGAGCCGGTGGGCGATTGCGGCCCGCTTCGCTCTCTCGCCCCGAACCCTGCTGTTTTGTAAACAGCGGGTTGCCCAATTGGAAGACGGCAACAAAGAAGTCGACCTGCCCCCTTTGCTGAGCGAAGCTATTGCCGCCGGGCACGCTGCTTTGGCGATTCCGCTCGAGGCGGACGAGCAGCGGCTCGACTGCGGCAATCCAGAAGGATATCGCCACGCCTGCGAGGTCGTCGATGCGAGTCGTTGAGGCGAGCGCACCGGGGCGGTGCGGGATCATCGGCAACCCAAGCGACATCTATGGAGGGGTCGTGGTGTCCTGCTCGGTCCCTGCGCGGGCGCGCTGCCGCCTAACCTTGGGCGTCGCAGGGCCGAAGCCCGAAGACCCGCGCCTATGGGACGCGGCCATCGGCCGATTTCCTTTGAACGAGCCCGTTTCAGTGGAATGGACGACGGATGTGCCGCGCTCCAGCGGTCTTTCCGGCTCGACGGCGCTGCTCGCGTCCACTTTGGCCTGCCTGCTCGCGGCCAGGGGCGAAGCCGCACGGCTGGAAGACCCGGCCGCCTTCGCCGAGTTTCTGCGAGAAATCGAGCGGCACGACGCAGGGATCATGTGCGGCTACCAGGACGCCTACATGATTGCCCACGGTGGTCTGCAGCGTATGGATTTCGCGGGCAAACATCCCGTCGAGTCCGGCCCTGCCGCAAGAGTTGAGGGCATCGAGGGCGATCTGCCGTTCCTCCTCGTCACGACCGGCGTCGAGCGGCTGAGCGGTGCGGTTCACGGCCCGATGTCCGAGCGATGGCTTAAAGGCGAGAAGGCGGTCGTGGAGGGGATGACGCGGATCGCCGAGTTGGGACGCCTCGGTGGCGAGGCCCTTGCCGCATCAGACTGGGACGCCCTCGCCGGGCTCATGACCGAAAACCACGAGATCGTGGCCGCGCTCGGCGGCTCCGGAGTTGAGGTGGACCTGCTCATCGCCGCATGCCTTGCCGGTGGCGCGAGAGCCGCCAAGCTGGCCGGCGCCGGCCTGGGAGGCACGGTGATCGCCCTCACGGACGATCCGGACGATCTGGAAACCTATCTCCGAACGGCCGGATATTCCCGGTTGATGCGACCGCGGCGCGTTCCTGGGGTAAAGCTTGAGCAAGCGCTATGAGCACCTATCTAACCGGCTTCGGAGACGAAATCAGCAGCGACCTCGACGTCCAGTTGCGGACGATGAAACGCTTGGACGTGGAGGCACTCGATCTCCGTACCGCGTTCGGTAAGAACGTCTTGCAGCTTTCCGACGAGGAGGTCGACCGCGTCGCCGAAACCGTCAAGGCACATGGTCTTCGGATTCAGTCGGTCAGCTCGCCGGTCAACAAGGTTGGCTTCACCCCGGCCGGCGCGGCCGATGAGCTGAAGAAGCTGGAGCGAGCCGCCCAGATCGCGAACCGGCTCGGCATCCGTCGCATTCGCATTTTTTCACCGGAAACCGATCCGGAAGGGGGCGATGGGGCCTGGCCGGAGGTCAAAGCTTGGATGGCCGATCAGGTGGCCTTGGCGAAGGAGAAGGACGTCCTCCTCATGCACGAAAACGACGGGCGATTCTTCGGGGCCTTTCCCGCCAATGCCCGCCTCCTCCTCGAAGCGTTTCACGGGGAACATTTCAAGGCGATCTTCGACTTCGGCAACTCCGTTCTCATCGGCTGCCGGACGATGCGCGATTGGTTCCCCTGGCTACTGCCCTACCTCGATACCCTGCATATCAAGGATGCGAGCCTGGCGCAGAATCGGTTCACGGCCTCCGGCGAAGGAGACGGCGAGATGCTAGAAGCGTTCCGGTTTCTCTTCTCTCAAGGCTGGTCTGGGCCACTGACCCTCGAACCGCATGCCCAGGTAGCCGGGCCGCAGGGCGGTTTCAGCGGCGAGGAAGCTTTCGAGTGTGCGGTGACCGCCCTACGTAAGGTTCTCGCGGAGGCGCGGAATGGCTGAGCCGAAGGTCCGGTTCGGGATTGTCGGTTGTGGTGCGATCCATGGCACTCATGCCGGCGCGATCCGCAACATCGACGGGGCGGAATTGGTCGGATTCTACGATATCGTTCCCGAGCGGGCAACGGCGGCAGCGGAGAAGTTCGAGGCCACCGCTGCCGACAGTCTCGAAGCATTGTGCGAGAAGGTCGACGCGATCTGCGTATGCGTGCCGAGCGGCGATCACGCCAATGTCGGCATCCGCGCCGCCCGGGCCGGCAAGCATATCGTCTGCGAAAAGCCGATTGACGTCACCTTGCCGGCGGCGAAATCCCTGATCGAGGCCTGCGAAAAGGCCGGAGTGACGATGACGGTGATCTCCCAGCACCGCTTCGCCCACGATATTCGGCAGGTGCGAGAAGCCGTCCAGGGCGGGGCTCTCGGGCCGATCCTCGCCGGCGACATGTTCAACAAGTGGTTTCGAACCCAGGCTTATTACGATTCGGGCGATTGGCGCGGCACGTGGAAGCTGGACGGCGGCGGATGCCTGATGAACCAGGGCGTCCATTACGTGGATATGCTCCAATGGATCATGGGCGGAGTCAAAGCCGTTCGGGCACAGGCGAGAACCTCCGCCCACGAGCGGATCGAGGTCGAGGATATCGCCAACGCTCTGCTGGAATTCGAAAACGGCGCCGTTGGAGTGATCCAAGCCTCGACGGCCTACTATCCTGGCTTGGCGGAGCGGCTCGAAATCCACGGCAAATGGGGGACCGCGATCATCGAGGCCGACCGCCTGAAGCTATGGGAGGTCGACGAGAAAGCCGCCTCGGAGGGTCTTTATGGCAAGGGCGTTCTTAGCCAGCCGGCTCCGAACGTACAAACTCAAGGAGGCCAGGGCAATGAAACCGGAGCCGCCGATCCGAGCGCGATCTGGGCCGAGCAACACCGCCTTCAACTCGAAGATTTCACGCAAGCCGTCCGCGAAAAGCGGCCACCTTTCATCGGCGGACGCGATGCCCTGGAGCCCCTAAAAGTCATTCTCGCAGTCTATGAGAGCGCGAGGCGAAACGGGGAACGCGTGGCGTTGTCCGACCTTGACTCGTAGATTGATAAACGTTTAGCCTCACAGCTAAGGCTTCCTGCGCGACAGGGATTTTTTTGCTTTTATTTGCGCTTTCAATCTCAAAAGACTAATAGTGTTGGAGAATGTTCCTTACGGTTAGGAGAGACCCATGAATCGGGCAGCGTCACCCATTCAATCCAACGTCGATTTCTCTCTGTGCGGTAAACATGCGCGCGAGAGGGTTGGAACCCGGCAAATTGCCGGGGTTTCCGCCAAGCCCAACGGCTTGTCCGCGCGAAGAGATGGCGTCCATGCTGTGGAGGCCTTCGGATGATTAGCGAGTGGCAAGCCAAAGCAAGAATCCTGATTGTCGACGACAATTCCGAAAACCTACTGCTGTTAGGTGAGCTTCTCCGGTTTTCAGGCTACCGGAAAGTCCAATCCGAAACCGATTCGAGCAAAATCCTCGAATTAATCCTTTCGTGGCGGCCGGACCTGATCATCCTCGATCTTCACATGCCGAATGTATCCGGCTTCGACATCCTCGAGCTGATTCGCTGTACGTTGCCGGAAGACAACTTCTTGCCTGTGCTTGTGTTTACGGCCGACTGGACGGAGACTACGCGAAAGCGTGCCCTCGATCTCGGGGCATGGGATTTCATTACCAAGCCATTTAATGCCTCGGAACTCTTACTCCGGGTTCGAAACTTCCTCCGAATGCGGCAAATGCACGTCCAGTTGGAGAGGCAGAAGACCAGTCTCGAATCCACCGTCGAGCGCCGAACCCGGCATGTTCTGAGAGCTCGGGCGGAAGCGTTGGAATGCTTGGCTCGGGCCGGCGAATACCGCGACGACGTAACCGGCGAGCACACTCGGCGAGTCGCGGATATGAGCGCGCAGATCGCCGAGGAGCTCGGGATGGCGGCGGCGACCGTCGAGATCATCCGAATCTCGGCGCCGCTTCACGATTTGGGAAAAATCGGTATTTCCGATTCCCTCCTCTTGAAGCCGGGCAAGTTGACACCGGAAGAAATCGACATCATGAGGAAACATGCGGAAGTAGGTGCTCTGATTATCGGGAACGCTAAATCTCCTCAGCTTCGGAAAGCTCGCGAAATCGCTCTTTACCATCATGAGAATTGGGACGGAAGCGGCTACCCCTTCGGCATTTCGCGCAATAAAATTCCAATTTCCGCAAGAATCGTCGCGGTGGCCGACACGTTCGACGCACTCATCAACGAAAGACCCTATAAAAGGGCTTGGCCGATCCAAGAGGCGATTACCGAAGTTCAGCGGCAAAGCGGCGCGCGGTTCGATCCGGCCATCGTCGAGGCCTTTCTGCGCGTTTGCCGTAAGAGTTTTGCGATTATCCGAGTTGAGGAAGGAAGCGCGGAAAGCGCCGAAACTCGATTAAGCCACCCTTCGGGCTTCGCCGAACCCATATCCTGTTAATTTTGCTATGACCGGCATGCGGCCTCGGGAAGTCGTCGTCAACGATCGGATGCAGTGCGATTACCGGTACGTCCTCGAAGAGCCGGAAGGCCGAAATTTTCATCCGGATTTCCGGCCGGAGTTGACGCCGAAGGAGATGCTTTCTCTCGGGGTCTTCGGAGGCAAGTACATGACGGATTGCCGCGCCGAATTCCCTTCCGATTGGTTCCAACACGCCAAGCTGTCGCCTGAGTTTCGCGACCCTTCTCTCAACTATTTCGGAGTCGAGGCTTCCAAACCTCTGAGCTATTGGAGCGCAAAAGGATGGATCTACTCGGAAGACCCTCGCGGTTGGTTTCAGTGGTATTGCCGCTACTATCTCGGCCGTCGATGCCCGGACGACGACCGGCAGATCGCACGGTGGAAGGCCATGAAGCGGCATATCGCGCAACTGAAGAAACACTGCCCGGAGGGGAAACTCGATTGCCGGAAACGGCAGCGCCAGGCCCTGCTTCATTGGGCCTACGACAGCCGGAAGATATAGCTTTCGCAACGCGGATCAGGCTTTCTTAAACTTGGGCGTCCAAGAAAAGGCGTTCGAGTTGAGCAAGCCTTCTCGGGTCTGGAGAGCCAAGCCACGATAAGCCGAGTCCCAATTAGACATATGAAGCGGATGTCTTTGGACCCAACGAGAAGGCGGGGGTTCATATTTCGCCGTCGAAGTACTCGTGATCAAAAGCGTCCTACATAGAGCCGGGAGGAGAGCCGTTTCCCGTCAGACTCGCTCAGGAGGTTTTCTCGACTTCCGCTTCGGGTTCCGTCTACTCCGCGACCGCCAGGTTCCGTTCACTTACAAGATAATCGCCCTTGTTCTCGGGATTGCCTGCACCTCGATGCTGCTGATTCTGGAGGTTCCGCTGGAGAGTCTAGTCGGCTTTTTCGTTCCCTTTCTCGGGTTCGCCGCCGACGCGGTCTTCGATGGGTTGGAGTTCCTCGTTTTTCCGATCCTCTTGTCCGCGATGATCCTTCCCCACCTCGTTCCGAAAAGCCGCCCGGCTTAATGCGGAAGAGGGCATGCGGACTGTGGGTAACCTGCGCCCGTTATGTCCGCCTCGCGCATCACGTTCGCCCTTTCGCTTCTCTCGCTCGGATCGGTGGTGATGGGTTCCGGCATCGATAACCCGCCCTACAAGAATCCGAAGCTGCCCGTCGAGCAACGCGTCC
The DNA here is from genome assembly GCA_035545155.1 of Fimbriimonadaceae bacterium. GTDB lineage: Bacteria > Armatimonadota > Fimbriimonadia > Fimbriimonadales > Fimbriimonadaceae > JAEVZK01. The sequence goes on from DASZYX010000013.1 coordinate 226,200, forward strand.
AAGACCTTCTCAAGCGTATGACGACGCAGGAGAAGATCGCCCAGCTTCGCAGCGACGGAAATCCCAAAATCTTCGAAGGCCCGCTCAAGACGACGGGCTTCGGCTTTATTCCCCTTTATCCCCTGCGAGGAATGACCCCGGCGAAGCTGGCCGAGACTCTGAACGACTGGCAGAAGGAGGCGATGGGCTCGCGACTCGGCATTCCCTTCATGCCTTATGAAGAATCGCTTCACGGCTGCATCGACAGCGGCCACACGAGCTTTCCCCAGGCCATCGGTCTCGCCGCGACCTGGGACCCCGATCTGATCCACCGCGTCGCCCTCGCGATCTCCCAGGAAGACAGATCGAACGGCATTCGCCAGGTTCTATCGCCCGTCATCAACGTCTGTCGCGACGCCCGATGGGGGCGAATGGAGGAAAGCTACGGGGAAGATCCGCTGCTCACGAGCCGGATCGCCGTCGCCTTTTGCAGCGCCCTAGAGAAGGCAGGGGTCGTGACGACGCCGAAGCACTATGTCGCCAACCTGTGGGACGGCGGGCGGGACAGCCATGCGGTCGAGATTTCCCTTCGCTCGCTCTTCGACGTCTATATGCCGCCGTTCAAGGCCGTCTTCCAGGAAGCCGGCGCGCGGAGCGTGATGTGTTCCTATAACGCGGTCAACGGTGTGCCTTGCGCCTCCGACCACTGGCTGCTCACCGATGTGCTGCGCGGCGACTGGGGCTTCAAGGGCTATGTCGTCTCCGACTGGGGCGCGGCGAACAACGTCTGGGAGCGCTTCCACGTCGTCGGGACCGAGGAGCAATGCGCGGCGGCCCTGCTCAACGCGGGCATGGACGCAGAGCATCCCGGCGTGTACATCTACGGCAAGGGCCTCGACGACGCGGTCGCCCACGGCCTGATTTCGCAGAAGACCCTCGATACGGCGGTTGGGCGCATCCTTCGGGTGAAGTTCGAAATCGGCTTGTTCGACGATCCTTACGTCGATCCGGCGAAAGCGGCGGCGGCGGCCACCGATCCGGCCCACACGGCGCTCGCACGGGAGGCCGCCGAGCGGGCCATGGTCCTTCTGAAGAACCAGGGCCAGACGCTTCCCCTTTCCTCCTCCCTGCATCGGATTGCCGTCTTCGGCGACCTCGCCAACGGCCAGGTGCCCCTCGGCGGCTACAGCGGCAACGGAAACCGGGAGCAGCGCAAGAGCATCCTCGAGGGCCTGCGCGACCACTCGCCGAACACCCAGTTCGATTTCGTCCCGGGCTGCGCGATCGGAGGAGACGCCGAATTGCCGCCAGTGCCGGTGAGCGCTCTACAGACGCCGGGCGGCCAGCCCGGACTGACGGGCGAGTATTGGACGAACATGACGTTCCAGGGCGATCCGAAGATCTCGCGCACGGACTCCGCCATCAACTTCAATTGGGACAACGAGGCGCCCGCCTCCAACTTCCCGCGCGAAGGCTATTCCGTCCGCTGGACCGGCTTCCTGACCGCGCCCGAAACCGGCGATTACGAGGTCTCGATCACTTCCGACGACGGCATGCGGCTGATGCTCGACGGCAAGACGATCGTCGAGGACTGGGGCGAGCATGCCGCCAAGACGACGACGGCGACGGTCTCGCTTCGCCAGGGCCAGAAGGTCCCCATTCGCGTCGAGTACTACCAAAACGGCGGTCAGGCCTCGGCCCGCCTCGGCTGGAAGCGGCTCGGCGCGACCGACACCTTCCTCGACCACGTTCGGGAAGCAGCCTCCAACGCCGACGCGGTGCTCGTCTTCGCGGGCATCCGGGAGGGCGAGGGTCAGGATCGGGCTTATCTGAAGCTGCCCGGCAACCAGGAGGACGTCATCAAGGCGGCGTCCGCCGCAGGGAAGCCGGTCATCGTCGTCCTCGTCGCGGGCGCGCCGGTGACGATGGAGGGCTGGCTCGACAAGGCCTCCGCGATTCTCGACGCCTGGTATCCCGGCCAAGAGGGCGCGGACGCCATCGCGAACGTTCTCTACGGGGACGCCAACCCGAGCGGCAAGCTCCCGATGACCTTCCCTCGAACGGTCGGACAATGCCCGCTCTACTACAACCTGGAGCCCTCCGGACGCGGCTACGACTATGTCGACAGCACCGGTGCGCCCCTTTTCCCCTTCGGCCACGGGCTGAGCTATACGACCTTCGCCTACTCGAACGTCAAGGTTTCGGGGAGCTATCCGTTTACGGTCTCGGTGGATGTCGAAAATACGGGCAAGCGCGCCGGAACGGAGGTCGTCCAGCTCTACACGCACCAGCAAGTCGCGAGCGTCATCCAGCCTCTCGAGGAGCTCGAAGGCTTCCAAGCCGTCTCGCTCCAGCCGGGGGAGAAGAAGACGGTGACCTTCACGCTTGGATTCGACCAGCTTTCGATGTGGGACGCGAATATGCGCCGCGTCGTCGAACCGGGCAAGTTCGACGTGATGATCGGCTCGTCGGCGGAAGACATCCGGCAGCGGGCCGTTGTGACCGTCGCGAAGGGCGTCAAAGGCGAGGCGATCGCGATGCATCCGGCCGGGCAGCGATAGAACGGCCGCCGTGGTCCGGACCTGTTCGAGGATAATGCTTCGTTTGGGTTGCAACGCTCTCCGTAATCTCTATGTGTAGGAGGCTGGGAAGATAGCAGGCGATCCAAGGTCCGGGGCGTTTCCGCGCGGCGCGATGGCGCAGGCGCGGGCGTTTTACGCGTCCGGCCGCCTACAACAGGCGGGGGCTTTGCTCGAAGGCGTCCTGCGTAACGAGCCGAGGAACGCGGAGGCCACACAGCTTCTCGGCGCGATCCTCTTCCAACTCGGTAAACCGGTGGAGGGGCGTGAGTTGGTGGAGCGGGCGATTGCCGTCGATCCTCGAAACGGGCCGGCCTGGAATAGCCTCGGGCTGATCCAGCATCTTTCCGGCGATAACGAGAGGGCTCTCGAAGCCTTCGCGAAGGCAACCGAAGTCGCTCCTCGTCTTGGCGAAGCGTGGATGAATCGCGGCTTCGTCCTCCAGGCCCTGGGCCGCCAGGAAGATTCGATCCCGATCTTCGAAAAGGCGCTCGCCATCGGCTTTCGCCATCCGAACGTGCCTTTCTTTCTTGGCAATGCCTATGCGGCGCTCGGCCGCCATGAAGAGGCTATCGCCCAATTCGACCGCTCGCTCGCCCTGTTCCGCGATCACGCGGACGCCTGGAACAACCGCGGCAATTCCCTGCTCGCCTTGGAGCGGACGGAAGAGGCCGCCGAATCGCTGGATCGCGCGATCGACCTCATGAGGACGGAAGCAGGCGACGACGTCGCCAAGCGCGTCGATCTCGTCCGCGCTCTCCAATCGCAGGGCCGGTGGCGCGAGGCGATCGAAGCCGCGGACGTTCCCGATCCAGGCTTGCGGTTTCTTCAGGCTCTGGCGACGCCGGTCGTCTTCGAATCGGCCGGCGAAGCGGAAGAGGCCCTCGAACATCTGCGGGTCGGAATCGAGAGGCTGCGCAAGGAAAAGCCGCATTTGGACGATCCGATGCGGCAGGTCGGACTCACCGCCTTCCAACTGCCTTACTTCGGCATAAGCGAGCGACCCATCCAGGAAGCCCTCGCTCAGCTTTATCTCGAATGCGCGCCGAGCCTGCGGTTCGAGGCCTCCCACTCGCCGACCAAGAACCGTCCAAAGTTGGGCGTGATGTCGGCGATGCTCAAGAAGCATTCGGTCTCGATGATCTTCGGCGGACTGATCGAGCGGCTCGATCCTGAGCGATTCGAGCTCGTCTATCTGCAAATCGGGGCGAGCGATCCCGATTCCGAGCGGCTTTCCCGGAGAGCGGACCGCCACGTCGTCCTTCCTTCCAGCCTCGCCAGGGCTCGCGAAGAGGTCGCCCGGCAGGAGCTCGATATTCTCTTTGTGCCGGAAGTCGGGGCCGATCCCCTCGCCTACTACCTCACCTTCAGCCGCTTCGCGCCGATCCAATGCACGACCTGGGGGCATCCGCTGACGACCGGCTCGCCTACGATGGACTACTTCCTCTCCAGCCGGCATCTGGACCGGGAAGACGGGCAAACGGAATACACGGAGAAGCTCGTCCGACTTCCGAGCCTCACCGCCTTCTACGCCCGACCCTTGCCACCGCCCGAATGGCCGCGCTCGGAGTTCGGCCTACCGGAGGATCGCCGACTCTACGGTTGCCTGCAAACGGCGTACAAATTCCATCCGAGTTTCGACCGCTTGCTCGCCGAAATCCTGGAGCGGGATGCGCTCGGCTCGCTAGTCTTGGTCGAGCCAGACCGGCCGCACCTTAAGAAGCTGCTCGTCGAGCGATGGCGCCGGGACCACGCGATTATCGCCGAGAGGGCGATCTGGTTGAAGCGGATGCCCCTCGACCGGTTCCTGCGCATCCTTCAGCTTTGCGACGCTCTGCTCGTGCCGACCCAATTCGGAGCCGGGAGGTCGGCGCTGGATTCGCTCGGAGTCGGCGCGCCGCTGGTCACGCTGGAAGGTCCCTATCTCAAGAGCCGAATCACCTCCGCCGCTTACCGGGAGATCGGCCTTCTCGATCTGATCGCCACGACGGAAGAGGAATATATCGAACTCGCCCTCCGCCTGGCCAACGATTCCGAGTGGCAAGCCGCGATGCGGAGCGAGGTTGCCGGCAGATCGGAGGATCTCTTCGAAAGTGAAAAGGCCGTTCGGGAGTTCAACGAGTTCTTCGCATCGCTCACCGAACGGCTTTAGCCCCAACACTGCTCAGGCAATCCCTTAGACGATTGGTCGTCTCTTGTTCTCGGACCTGGAGGGGCTGACGCCCCTACAGGGTTCTGAGCCAATACAATGACGCAGCCTCTGGGAAGTCCAAGCCATGACAGGTCGCGCTTCCCTTTCAAAAACAGTCTTGGGACTAGCGGGTTACCAACTGGTCCGGATATCCCGATGGATCCGAACGCCCATTTCGGTGCCCGGAACAAGCGTGACGTTGCTCGGCCGGTTCCGATCGTGCTGCACCTGGCCGAGGATGTATCCCAGCGCGCCGCCGATCACCGTATCCTCGATGAGAGGCCGGTTCGTCAGGACGCCGACCAAGAGCCCGGCGCCCGCGCCATATCCGGCGTAGACCATGCGATTGTCCTTGGCGTTCTTGTCGGTCCGCGCAATCAGCACGCCATTGTCGTTCCGCCGTACGTGGCTGTTGTCCAGCGACGTCAGCGAGCCGTTAATCGGCGTCGTGTGGCCGTCGGGGAACTTGATCCGGTCAAAGCTGAGATCGAGGATTCCCGGCTGGTCTCCCTTGCGCGGATGCACAGCGGCGACGTGGCCGATCACCATCGTCCCATCCGGCAGGCCGATGTATTCGGCAGACATGCCGGACCGCACGGTCGCCGTGAAGCGGTCGCCTTGCCGGCTGTCGACGGAACTGAGCCTTCGATTGAGGCTGACCGGAATGACGTCGTTCGCGCGGATCATGACGCGGTGAAGCCGCCGCGGAGGCGAGGTGACGACGGCGGTTTCGTTACCCGGCGTCGTGATCGTCACCAGTTGCTGGGCGTCCATCCACCCGACCTGCGCGCCGAGGGCTTCGCTGACGAACCGGATCGGCACCATCGTCGTTCCGTCGATGATCATCGGCGGTACGTCCATCATGACCGGCGAGCCGTTGACCGTCGCCGTTCGCGATCCGATCTTCAGCTCGACGTCGGTCGAGCCGCGCTGGGCCGATACGGTTTGGTCGTATTGGTTCCACGAGACATTCGCGCCAAGCTGCTGGAAAACACCCCTGAGAGGCACGAGGACGCGGCCGTTCACGTACTGCGGCTGCGCGTTGGGGAAGGAGACGGCGTTGCCATCGACCTGTACTTGGACCTGTTGGGCGCTCGCCACGGCCGCCAGTGCGACGACCACGAGCCCCGTGCAGACCGCTTTGAATGAGCGTTTCATAGACATCTCTCCCTTCTTTCGCACCGACTTTCGATGCGGCAATAAGTTGGGTTCCCGAATTGGAACTCTGGGTACTTCTGACTTCGATTTCGAGGTTTTGTTTCCTGGCCCTAAGCATTCCTTCCTGGCCTGAGTGGCCGATAATAGAGATGTTTCGGGGGAACACGATTACCATGCGACGCGCGCTCTGTCTCTTCGCTCTCGCTTTCACGGCCTGTCTGTGTTTCGGCCTCTCGCCGAAAGTGCAAGGCGGCCAGCGCTATGCCCTTCTCGTCGGCGTAGACGAATACGATCAGGCGAACTTCATCCACGCGCTTGGCGCAGCCGGAGCCGATGCGGAAGACCTCGGCAAGGCCCTCGTGGACGTCGGCGGCTTCCCGAAGGACAACGTCCGCGTTCTCACCAGCCATTCCGGCAATAAGCCGACGAATACGAACATCCTTTTCGAGCTGGAGCAGCTTGGCAGGAGCGTGAAGCCGGGGGACACCGTGTTCTTCTTCTTCAGCGGCCATGGCGTCGAATTGAACGGCTCGACCTACTTGCTTCCCTCCAACACCGACGCTCGCTCAGAGTTGACTCTGAGGCAGTCGGCGATCCCGACGTCCGCGATCCAAGGCGCACTCTCCAAGCTCCCGGCAGAGAATCTGATCCTCGCCTTCGACATGTGCCGGACCGACCCCCTGAAGTCGGACCGCGACGCCGATCCCCGCGCCGACCGAGTCTCCGCCAAGCAGGTCAAGGACCTCGTGCTGGTGCCTTCTGCCGAGGGTGGACCGGGGCCGAAGCAGATCGTCACCTTCTTCTCCTGCAGCCCTGGCCAGAAGAGCTACGAATGGCGCAGCCAGAACCGGGGGTATTTCTCCTATTTCTTCGAGCAGGCCCTACGCGGCCAGGCCGCCGACCCCGCGACCGGCGAGGTCCGCGTCGGCGATCTCCAGTCCTTCGTCGTCAAGAAGGTCGAGGCCGAGGTCAAGCGGAACGAGAACTCCGATCAGATTCCCTATATCAAGCAGGAAGGCCCCGACCCTGGCCACATGACCCTCGCTTGGGGCAAGGCCGCGCCGAAGCCCTCGACGGACACCGGCGGCTCCGTGAAGGAAGAAAGCACGGTCGCGACGATGCGCTTTACCGTGCTCGGCGAGGACGGCAAAGCGATTCCCAATCCGACGATCACCGTCGACGGCAAGGCGGCCGGCTCGGAGGCGACGCTGGACCTGGAAGATCAGAAGACGCGCAACGTCGAAGTGACGATCAAGGCGGACGGATTCAAAGCCAAAGTCCTCCAGGTGACCTTGGAACGGGGGAAGACGACGCCGGTGGAAGTCCGCCTCGAAGCCAAGCCGGCGGAAAAGCCGGCCGAAAAACCCGCAGAGAAGCCGGCCGAAAAGCCGGCGGAGAAGCCCAGTGCGGAGCCCGGCAACGACGATATCGGCTTCGTCTTGACCCGCACCGCTCATAAAGGAGACGTCGCCAAGTATCGCATGCGAGTGGAAGGCGTCGTGCAAGGCAATTCCATGGTGTCGACCAGCCTCAAGACCGATACCGTCATGGCCGTCGACGGCGATGGCTCGTATAGCGTGGAGGAGAGCCTGTCCGACATGAAATTCCAGTTTGCCGGGCAAGAGCAATCCGTCGATGGCAGCAAGCAGACGACGAAATATAAGCCGTCAGGCGAGGTCGTAGCCATCACGGATACGCAGGCCGTGGACTACCGAACCGCCCGTCTTCCCGGACTCGAGGTTCCGAATCGTCGGCTCAAGGTCGGCGACACCTGGACGACCCATGTCCCGAGCGACGACAAGGGAGCCCCCGAGGCCACGAAGAGTTTCCGCGTCGAAGGTCACGAGATCGTCGGAGAATACGATACGCTTCGTATTCACGCGACGATAAAGGAACTGTCCGGCTCGGCTCCTTCCAGTTTGGATTTGACGTTCTGGGTGAGCGTGAAGGACGGTTCCTTGGTCAAGACCGAAGGCTCGTGGCATAATATGCCGATCTCGAACGTCGGCCCGGTCGATATGAAGATGACGATGGAGCGGATCGGATGAGGCTGGCCCTCGCCCTGCTCTCTCTGCTTTTCGCATCGGCCTGCGCCCAGGTCACCACACCCCGCCTCGGCAGCCCTGAACGCACGGCGATCATGGATTCCCTCCGCGTGCCTCTGGAAAAGGAGCTCAAGCAGCGTCTCCAGTTCCGGATCGAAGCACTCCGCCAGTCCGGAGCCTGGGCCTTCATGAAGGCTCTGCCCCTTCGGCAGGACGGGAGGAGCGTGAATTATGGGAAGACGCCTTACGCCCAGGCGGCTCGCCGCCGCTCGTTCACCGGCGAGGTTTGCGCGCTGTTCCAGAAAAGCGGGAAGAAGTGGAAGGTCGTGAAGTACCTCCTCGGCGAGCCGGCAGCGGCGCACGGCCGCTGGTGGAAGACGTACGGCGCACCAAAGGCGATCTTCGAGCTTGGGAAGTGATCGGGGCCTCCTTGGGATAGCCGCCGTCCCTGCCGGCCTATGAGTAATAACAACCTTGGGCGCGCCAGGCCAAGGCGATTTCGCTGTGAGCAATTGCCAGGTTGACCGGGCTGCCCTAAGTGGCGCGACCAAAGGTGGCGCCAAGATCCGAGGGAGCACGATTCGAAACCTCGACCCGGTACGTCCGTGCAATCAAGTGGTCGCGCGTTGCGGCCAAGAGGTGACAACATGAATGATGCTGCGGCGCAAAGCATTGGTCTCGGCATTGGGTTAGGCGTCTATCTGATCGTCTTGGTCGCGATCTACTTGCTTCTCGCTTATCCTCTTTATGCGATGGGACGGAAGGTGGATTCCAACAACGCCTGGTTCGCGTTCGTCCCCATCCTCAACGTCTTCCTGATGCTGGAGATCGCGGGGAAGGAAGCGTGGTGGTTCATCCTGTTCCTGATTCCATGCGTAGGGTTTATCTTCTACATCATCACTTGGATGGGGATTGCGGAGGCGATGGACAAGCCCGGATGGCTCGGGGCCCTGATGATCGTGCCGATCCTGAACGTGATCATGCCGTTCTACTTCGCCTTCGGCTAGTCTGCATTACTCGCGAAAGGTTCAAACAGACCGTGCGTCGGCAACGTCGATCGGCTAGCTCAATCCCAAGCCGGCGAAGGCAAACCGGTTCTGTGGATCACGGGCTTGCTTGATCTCGCGGAGCCGGGCAAGGTCTTCCTCCGCGAACACGCCGTGGAGGCGCTCGGTTGGGACCTTCGCTTCGCCGATGAAGTTCAGCGGGCCGGGGCACATGACGTGTTCTCCCAGCAGGGCGAACACCTGCTCCGCCTGAGCTTCCATCGCTTCGAGCGAATTCGGCGGCATCGGCACCCCCAGCATGTAAAGGAGATACTTCGCCTCGCGGCGCCTGCCCACCGATGAATCGCCATGGTCGCCACGGCCGATCGCGCCTCCGAGGTGGCGGATTTCGCATTTCAGATGGGGCGACCGATGCATCGGGCCGAGGCCCTCGATCAGGGCGAGCAGCGCCTCCGGCGTCAGGTCGTGCAGAAGGACGCCCTGTCCGCTCGCCGGGATGGGATCGACCGGGTCGCGGTAGATCGCCGCGCTTTCCGCGTACGGGAAGGTCGTGAAGCTGTCCATGACGGCTCCGCCGATCTCCCGCATCGGCCGCATCAACTCTTCGCCGCGCTCCAAGTCGGTGACGCATCCGGTGACGATCACGAAAGTCTGGTTGTGCAGGGGCTCCGGGATGAACGGGACCGGCGGGAAGAACATCAGGCTGATGCTCGAGGTCACGTCGTCCGGCAGGTCTCGCGTCCAGGCCAGATATTTCGGGTAGACGTCGGCCGCCATCGCCGCCGGATACAGAATCGCCCCACCGAATACGTCGGCGTTGGGGTAGAGCGCCATTTCGATCTCGACGACGACGCCAAAGCCGCCGCCACCGCCTCGAATCGCCCAGAAGAGATCGGGATTCTCGTCGGCGGCAACCCGGACGAGGGAGCCGTCGGCGAGGACGACCTGCATCGAGTGCACGGCGTCGATCGCCAAACCGTACTTGCGTCCAAGGAGACTGAAGCCACCGCCCAGGGTATAGCCGACCACGCCGACATGGGGCGCGGACCCCGAGAGCCCGGCGAGGCCCGCCTTTTGGGCGACCTCCAGCACATCGCGCCATAACGCACCGCCGCCGACGTAAGCCACGCGCCGCTCGGCATCGACGACGACCTGATTGAGTCGCCCAATCCGGATCAGAAGGCCGCCGTCGCAGTTCCGGGGCAGTCCATGCCCGGTCGTTTGCACACCGACGGGAAGGTTTTGCCGGCTCGCATATTCGATGGCCGCCTGAACGTCGGCGACCGAATCGGCGACGACGATCAAGGCCGGAAACTGCTGCACGGTCAGATTCCAAGCCATCCGGGCGGAATCGTAGGCTACGTCGCCTGGGGCGATGACGTCGCCCTGAACGGCGTCGACGAGGCGTCGCAATTCGGCGTCGCTGCTGATCTCGAGGGTTGTCGTTCCGTTGTTGCTCATCCTTTTCTCCAAGGCAGTAAGTTTGCGTCGTCGGCGGGCAGAGGCCGGGTCTTTGGTCGGAGTGGTCGCGGTAGCATCTCATCATCGTGGAGCATCCCGTTATCGGTCACGTACACCTGAAAGTCTCCGATCTCGAACGTTCGGTGAGCTTCTATCGGGAGGTCCTGGGACTCGATCTCCAGCAGCGCTATGGCCACGGCTCGGCCTTCCTCTCCTATGGCGGTTATCACCACCACGTCGGATTGAACGTCTGGGAGAGCCGGGGCGGCGCTCCGCCTCCGCCGGGCTCGACCGGCCTCTACCATTTCGCTATCCTCTATCCGACCCGAAGGGCCCTCGCCGAAGCCTTCCGGCGCGTGCTCGATCACGGCGTGACGATCGACGGCGCCGCCGACCACGGGGTGAGCGAGGCGATCTACTTCCGCGATCCGGATGACAACGGGATCGAGATCTACTGGGACCGTCCGGAAGCGGAATGGCCGAGAAAGGATGGCGAGATCGCGATGGTCAGCGACCCGCTCGATCTGGACGGGCTTCTCGCCGAGCTGTCCGGCTAAGATGGACGCAGGATGAACAACTTCTCCGGGCCGATGGGCAGTCTGGCGACGCCCCAGAACGGGCGCAGCATGCGCGCGACCTCGACCTTCCGCGAGGGCGCGGATGGGAACTACGATCCGAACGCGCCGCCCAAGAGCGACCTTGAGGAGAAAAGCAACCGCGACAACTTCCGCATCCCGCCCGGCCAAACCCACGTGATCATGGACGTCGAAGGGCCGGGGGTAATGACCCACATGTGGATCACCTTCCTCGGCCCCGAGCCGCATCCCTGGGCGCCTAATGGCTCGGCCAACCATCAGGAAATGCTGCTCCGAATCTACTGGGACGGGAACGAGCGGCCGGGGGTCGAGGCGCCGCTCGGCGACTTCTTCGGAGGCTGCTTCGGTAAGCGCAGCGAAGTGATCAGCATGGCGGTCGTCACTCAGGGCGGAGACTCCTACAACTGCTTCTGGCACATGCCGTTCCGCAAATCGGCGCGTGTCGAGATCGTTAACGAGAGCGATAAGCCGATCAGCTTGCTCTACTATAACGTCGACTGGATCAAAAAGGACTCGCTCCCGGAGGACACCCCTTATTTCTACGCGCAGTACAACCAGTCTTATCCGCTAGAAACTGGGGAGCCTTATGTGCTTCTCGAAACGAAGGGCAAGGGACACTATGTCGGTACCGTTTTCGCCGTCCGCACCCGTAGCCCGATGTGGTTCGGCGAAGGCGACGAGATGATCGCGATCGACGGCGAGGAGATTCCCTCGGTCTGGGGAACGGGGACCGAGGACTACTTCCTTTGCGCGTGGGGATTGGAGAAGACTCTTACGCCCTACTTCGGCGTGCCCTATTTCGATCAGTGGGGCATCGTCGGCGGGCATACGAGCGCGTACCGCTGGCACGTCAACGACCCCATCCTCTTCAACGAATCGATCCGCGTCGCCTTCGAGACCTTCGGTTGGATTTCTCCCGACGAGAACCCGGACTACCGGGCCATGAGCTGGAACCCGAGGGAAGACGATTACTCCAGCGTGGCCTTCTGGTACCAGACGGGGGAGCCGACGTTTACCGCCCGGACGCCTCATGCCCGAGAAAGGAAGCTGCCGAACATCGAGAGGGCGATCTTTCCCGCCAAGAACCTCGCGCCCGAGGGCTCCAAGGCCGACGAGGAATTACCCCGACTGGAATACGCCGGCCGCGTGGAGCGCGAAATCACGGAGACGGAACTGCGAAACCTCCCCGAGCACTTCGAGCATCCGGTGCTCGTCGTCCCGACCGAAGAAGGGATTCGCGTCCCGATCTCGGTGGGCGACAAGGAGCCGTTGCGCCTGCTGATCAACGTCGCCGTCGGCCCCGCGTTCGGCATCTATCAGGCCTACCTCGACGGCGTGAAGCTGCGCGAGCCGATGGACTTCTATAGCCCGACCCTCGAATCGCGGGAATTCCACCTGCTCGACTTCTGGCCGGAGCCGGGCAACTACGTCCTGAGTCTGGAGTTCGTCGGAAAGCACCACCTCTCCAGCGGCCCCGGCTTGGGCATCGAGTCCGTGAGGCTCCGCGAGCGGCGGCCGCGCGTCAGGGCGATGGCCCACGACGCCAACAAGGACTGGCGGGCGGAGCCGATCTACTACGAGTAGGCTGGCGTAACCAGCAGATCGGGAACCCCTAAATGTCTCAACATATCCGGCCGACGTTGACGCCGCAACGGGAGTGGGGCCAGAGGCCGGCTATACCAGGATGGAGCTAGGCGATCCCATGCAATGCCGACGTCGGACTCGAGATTGCCTGCGATGATTCGATTACTAGCGTACAATCACACCCGTGCAGGGCCGACAACGACAAGAGCTTCTGGAGGCAGTACGATCGGAATGGCTACTGAGTGGTTCAACAGCGGGGGCCTTTTTGCGGGGAGCACCAGGTGTTGGCAAGTCCCACCTCATCGGGGAACTGCGAAGTTCTCTCCCTGAGCAATGGATTGTTGCGGACCTCGTGACCGCGGTGGAAGGATCGTCAGATCCTGAGGAGTCCTTGGCCAGCACTTTGGGCGATGCGCTGGCTGCCTTGCCGGGAGTTCCGCCAACAGCCGCATCTGAAGCACTTGATCAGGTTGCCGTGCTGCGGCGGCTCAGGGTCGCTTTGGCCAATTCCGTTCTAATCGTTGTTGGGAACTTTGAACGCCTTCTCAATTTGGAAACGGGGGAACCCTTTCCGTTCGGGCGTCAGTTGCTTGGCGCTGTTGCAGACTCGTCAGGTCCTGGACGAGTTCTCTTCGAGGTTGCGAGGGTCCTGCCATTTGGTCAGTGGACGGAGCGGTTTCGTTCTTTCTCGCTTGAGCCGCCCTCTGAAGAAGACGCAACCGACCTCTTATCGGAAGTTTTGAGAAACCAGGGCGTGAAGTCGCTTAGGAACAGGGAGGCCGGTCCAGTCGTGAGGTGGCTCGGAAGGAACCCCAGGGCAATGACTCTTCTCGCGTCGGCGCTCGTGTCTTCGAGCCTTGACGAACTGCTTGAAATCGAGGATCTTGGCTGGCAACAGCCAGAAGCCCACGGCACGCCCGAACTGTTGCGGCAGATTGAAGAGCGACTTCTGGGAAGAGTGCTTGAAACCTTGACGCCGGCCAGTTCCGCTCTCCTAGACCGGCTTTGCGTCCACCGAACGTCTCTTGAGGGTCGCGTTATTGCAGAGTTGTATCAGGGCGACGTTCCCGGATGCAAAGAAGCTCGCGACGTGCTCGTTCGACGCTACGTGCTAAGGCGCGAGGGCCCAAACCACTTCGATCTCGCGCCCATGGTGCGAGAAGTCGCCCTGGCGCGGCTTCGGGACCGCGTTGAGGACCTGCGTCGATACCATCACACGGCTGGGGAATATCACCTGCGGCCGTTCAAGGGAAAGCGACCGGACGACTCGGCCCGACTCGCGATCTCATTTGCGGAAGCCCGTTATCACCTTGTTGCGGCTTGTCGAGAGTCTGAGCTTCGAATCGCTACGGAAGCACTGGGCGGAGCTTTGACCCGTGCGATCAAGCACACAACGCGCATCCCCAGCGATGTCACGGCGCTAAATGAGCGGATAGCAACTCTGTCAGTGTTTCTGAATCAGCCTGGTCCCTGGCAATTGGAGTACCACCTTGCTCGTCTCCTTCTGAGGCGCAAGGCCCTGGGCGACCTGGAGCGAGGGTTAACACACGTCCGGCGTGCTTGCGTGGCAGATGCCGACGGAAACTACGTGAATTGGCTCCTGTACGCCGAGCTCGCCGAGGCCGTGAGTGGCCCGGCGGAAGCCGACAAAGTGCTTGAAGAGGGAATCGGCAAAATCCCACCCGAGCACAACCTCTACGCCTTGTACCAGCAGCGCGCACAGATACTGGAACGAATGGGGAAACCGGTGGAAGCCGACAAAGTGCTTGAAGAGGGAATCGGCAGGATATCGCAAAAGCTGGGCGGATACAAGCTGGTTGAAAACCGGGTACTTCTGGCTGCAGCAATAGGTTCCGCTCAACGCCTCAAAGCGCTGGCTCTTGAATATGAGTCTCCTCAAAGAGAGTTCGCGTCAGCATTGGCGTTCGCCGCCTCGGGCCACTGGGAAGCCGTTCGCAAGTATGTAGAGTCTTGCGGTAACGAATTCCGAAAATACATTCCTTTGACGGCGTTGTTCGCTTTGGCCAACCTGGCGACGAACAACCTCGACGGCGCCTGGGACGCGATTTCAGACCTGGACAACCGTAACATCGTGTCAGCCTGGTTGCGGGCATTAATTGCTCTGCGTCGAAGTGATTTTGTCGAAGCCGCAACCAGCCTATCTGCCATTCCAATCGCTGCCGGGCGGCCGGTTGCCCTTGACACCCTTCGTTTTCTTAGGGATGAAGCACAGGGTCGAAATGACATCCAGTATTGGTTCCCGATCATCCCTCCGGGAATATTCCAGGACGACCAACGTAACCATCCAAGGCGAACGGAGCCATCTCGCAGAGCTCTAGATATTCTCGTCGTCGCGACCGAGTGGTTCTCATGGCATGGGGGACTATCCACGTTCAACCGTGATCTTTGTTGTGAGATGGCTCGAATCGGCCACCATGTGATCTGCTACGTTCCGGGAGCGAGTTCAGAAGAAGCGAGCGATGCTAAAAAGGATCTCGTCACGCTGGTGACCTTGCCTCCGGGGGGGAGAGCAGACAAGTCGGACCTCGTCAGAAGGCCTCAACTGCCGGACGGTTTCGTGCCACAGGTGGTAATTGGGCATGATCGTCAAACAGGTCATCAAGCCAAAGTGCTTCAGAATGAGCACTTTCCGGACGCGTTCCGCATCCACTTCATCCACACTGCGCCAGATCAGATTGAGTGGTTCAAGGAAGCAGAGAACGCGGGCCTCGAGGTTGATGCAAGAGAAGCTGACCGAGCCTATCACTGCGCTGGCGCAAACCTCGTGGCTGCGGTTGGGCCGCTGCTAGCACGAGATATAGCATCACAGCTTGAGGCCGCCAGAATGGCAGTGCCCGTCTTTGAGTTCCTACCGGGAGTGCGGTCAGGTGCAATGAAGCGCAAGGCACCCGCAAATCAGGACTGCTTGCTCGTCGGTCGAGCCGAGGATCCGAAAATCAAAGGACTGGATATCGCGGCGCAAGCCGTGGGTTTCTCCATGCGCAAGGGACTGACGAGAGCGCGGTTGGTCATTCGAGGTGTCGAAACTAACCATAAGGCGCTTGAAGAGCGTCTGCGGCAGGAGGCTGAGTATCCGGACCTAAAAGTGAACGCGAAACCATACGTGGTAGACCGCGAACTTATCAGGCAGGGCATCCGGATGGCGCGTCTAGTGCTCATGCCTTCGCGTACAGAAGGTTTCGGGCTGGTCGGCTTGGAGGCAATAGAAGAAGGATCGGCGGTGCTCATCAGCGATCAAAGTGGCCTTGCGGAGGCATTGCGCCGTGACATTCCAGACTTAGCTGAGGCTCTTATAGTGCCGACCCCCGTGGCGACAGCCGCTACTGATTGGGGCTTTCACACATGGAATGTCCTTCGCGCTCCTGCAGGTCACTACAATCTCGTCGATGAGGTCCGGAGCGCCTTGGCGGAAATCTGGACATGGCCCATAGCTATTGACGGACTACTGTCACATGTACCCAATACTGCTGGCCACTACGGATAGGTGAACGTGTTGCATACGTTGTCGGTCACGGCTTGGCAACCCGACACGCTGTTGTCGCACATCTGCGTGCCGACCGGATAGAGATGCACGAGCCGGCAGCCGGTCAGGTCGGGGCTGAGGTTGATGTAGCCCGGCATCAGCCACTTCGAATGGCCGTCGAGGAACGTCGAGTTCAGGCCGCCGAAGTAGCGGTTGGCGGCCGTCTTCATCCGGCTCGTCGCCGGATCGACCTTAAAATCTCCATTGAATGGCTCGATCCAACTGTCGGTGATCGGATTCCCGGAGGGATCGAGGCCCCATTTCTCGGTAATCACCATCGTGTCCGGCACGTCGTCGATCTGAGAGGTTGTCAGGGCTTCGGCGGGGCGAAGGGCGATAAAGGAGCGCTTGAGCGTCAAGGCGCCCGTCGAATCCGGGCTCAGCGTAGGGTTTTCATCGGAGGGTGAGACGAAGACGCCCTGGTTCTTCACGTAGGGCGCCAGCGCGTTGAACCAGCGGCAAGGATGAACGCTCGCGCCGCTCGGTAAGATCGCCCCGGTGCGGGAGGCCGAAGGATTCCGGGTGCTCGCATAGAAATACACGCGGTCGTCGTAATCGTTCATGTACATCGTCGTCGCGAGGCCGAGCTGCTTCTCGTTGCTGAGGCACGCGATCTTCTTCGCCGACTCCTTCGCCCGAGCAAAGACTGGGAACAGGATCGCCGCGAGAATCGCGATGATCGCAATGACGACCAAGAGCTCGATCAAGGTGAACGCACGAAGACGCCTCATGGAGCGAGAGGTTACCGAAACTCAGGTTAAGGTTTCAGGCTCGACATATCTTCGGTTTCGCTCGGGCAAGGAAGGGCGGGGCCGGCGAACCTACGAACGAGCAGCCGCCGAGCCGCGAAGCTCGGCCAAACTCGCGATCCCGTCTCGCTCCATCAACGCCACAAGCTCGCGAAGCATTCGCGGCGTGGAGCCTGGGCCGCCGTAGATCCAGCCGGTATAGGTTTGGCAGAGGTGCGCGCCGAGGCGGATTTTTTCATAGAGGTCGGCACCCGAGAAGATGCCGCCGACTCCGATCAGGATCTTCGACCGGTCGCAGGAGGCGTACAGATGGCTAAGGAACTGGTTCGAGCGATCGCGTAGCGGCGCGCCCGACAGCCCACCGGTTTCGGCCGCGTTCGGACCGTCGATGCCTTCGCGGGAAATCGTCGTATTCGTCGCGATCAGTCCCGTCGCCTTGGCTTCGTGAGCGACCTGCACGACCTCGTCGAGCGCCGGCGTTTCGAGATCCGGAGCGACCTTGATCAAGAGCGGCATGGCCGCGTCCACCGAGCGGATCGCGCTCACGATTTCGAGCAACGGCCCTCGCTCCTGGAGCGACCTTAGGCCAGGCGTGTTCGGCGAGGAGACGTTGACGACGAAGTATGCGCCGTAGGTTCGGAGCAGCCGGAAGCTCTCCCGGTAGTCGTCCGGCGCCTTCTGAAGCTCGGTCACCTTGGATTTGCCGAGATTGATGCCGATCGGCAGCTTCGGGGTCGAGCCGGATAGGCGTGCCGCGACCGCCTCCGCGCCGTCGTTATTGAAGCCCATCCGATTGATCAGAGCCCGATGCTTCGGCAGGCGGAAGAGGCGGGGCTTCGGGTTGCCGGGCTGGGCCAGATGGGTGATCGTGCCGAGCTCTGCGTAGCCGAAGCCGAGCCGGTGCCAATGATCGACGGCGGCCGCGTTCTTGTCGAAGCCGGCGGCGAGTCCGAGCGGGTTGGGGAATTCGACACCGAACAGGGTTTGGCGGAGGCGTGCGTCTTCGAACGGCCTCGCACGGACGAGGCCTTGGGAAATGAGCCAAACCGCCAGATTGTGAACCCTTTCGGGATCGATCTTAAAGGCAAGAGGTCGGACAAGCGACTCGTAGAAGCCCATTTCGCTATCGGCAGGTCCCTGCCGATCTCATAGCTTACTGCCAAACGGGTTTAGAAGCCGAGAAGACCGGCGCTGCCGCCGTGGGCGTCGATCTTAAACCACTTGCGAGTCTGATACTTATCACAAATATCTTGGACTTGATCGTCGGTCTGCTGGAACTCCCCATCGATGCCCCGCCGGTGGCGAAGGCCGACTTCCTTGACGTCGTCCGCCGACTTCTTGATGCTGTTCTGGTCGGTGAGATTCACGCCGGATACCAGCTTTTCGACCGAATCGAAGACGTCGACGATGTTTTGAAGGCCGGCATCATAGGACTCGGCGATCGGCTTGCACTCGGTAGGCGGAGGAACGGAATCGAATTCCTTCTTCAGGGCGACCCAGTCCGGCTGAAGCTGATTCAGCATGGCCGTCGCCTTGTCGATCGTGGGGAAGCTGTTGTAATCCGGATCGGTCATCTTTTGGACGTCTTCCGGGGTCGTCAGACCGCTGGCGCCACCCAACTCGGACTGGAGCTCCCGAACCTGCTGGAGCTGGGTCGCCGTAAGCGCCTGCTTTTTCTTTTCCATGCGGGCCAGGTGCTCGAGCCAATTGCGGATATCGTCCGGCATCGTCACGCGAGAAACTTCCAAGGTGGGGTTCGTCTTGTCCCCGCGCGACTGGAGCAGAGAATTGTCGGGACCTTGTCCACGCGCGTTCAGTACCGCGTTATCCGGCGCTTTCGAGCCGAAGGCGAGAACGCCGGAAGCCTTGAGCCCGATGAAGAGGAGCAGGAGGAGGACGCCGGAGATGGCGATCGCCAGGATCGTGTTTCGTTTCCTGACATCGGACGGTATCGCGTATGCAGGTTGGACGTAGGGCTGCTGAGGAATGCCTGCCACGGGTTGGGTTGCCGGGCGCGGCGCACCGGGGGCTAGCATCTGTCCACAGTGCATGCAGAAGGATGCCCCTCCTGCAACCGGCTTACCGCATCTCGGGCAATTCATATTCTCCTCAACTTTGCATACGCACGATCCGTGCCTCTATTATCTGTCTTTCTTTCTTTGACTGGGCCTAAATGAACGACGCCGAAAAATTCGTCGTCGGCACTTGTACGAGATCTCTTGCTCAAACTTACACAACCTGTTAAAAATGTCAGCAAAAAAAGCGACCAGGAAGGGCGAGAGAGTAGTAGGAGGTTTACGACATGAACCGTGAGATCGGCGACGACCATCCCTTGAAGGCATTCTTGTCGGATGCGCTCGGCGAGTCGCTGAATCACCGCCTTGGGCTGAACGAGGACGATGAGGTCCAGAGCTACCTCGTCCGGATGCTCATACGCTTCCTCCACCGAGACGCGATCTACGACATCCGCAACGCGCAGGGCCTCCGCGTCGAAAGCGTCGCGGAGATGGTGAGCGAGGGAGACATCCGCCTGAATGCCGATTCCTTCGATCGGGAGCGGGAAGTCCACAAGCACATCGGCGACTTTCTCCTCTTCTGGTCTGGCGTCTTCCCCGAATTCCTTCAGTATCTGAAGGCCCCGACGAGCCCCGACGCCGTCCTCGACGTCGTCGAGCAAGGGCGATTCAGCTATCACGTGGCGAGCACGTTCGAGCATCCGCCGTACGAGCAGGAAGCGGGGACGTTCAAGAAGCTGAGCGCGCGCTTCGTGGAGTATCAGCACGGGCTCCGACTGGTACGGTCTTCCTTTGAAGGCTTCGCCCAGCAAACCGATTGGCTCGACGGCTTCCGCGCCTGAAGCCTCAGTAGCGCAGGCTTCCAGCCTGCTTCCGCGAAGCCGACCCTCTTCGCGACGGTTTGGCCCGCAAGGGTTAGACTCGGAGCATGCTCCTGCTCGGGCTACTCGCCCTCTCCGCCGACGTCGACGCGCCTCTCATCTTCTGCTGCTCTCCGGATAACGACCTGTATCGGATCGTCCGGAAGCTCGACCCGAAAGTCGAGCGACGGGCTACGGCGAGAGAGGCGGTCGAGAAGGCGAAATGGGGCTCGGCGATTCTGATTCTCGATGACGAGAGGCTTACGGGGAACATCCCCTTCGCGGCGCCCGAGAAGAACCTGAAGCTCTATGTCGAGATGACGCCACGCCCGGGCGAGGAGGCCAAGCAGATCGAATGGGAACGGATCATCGTGACCAGCGATGCCTTCGGCCCCGCCCTCCCGTCCGGCAGGATTCTATCGATTGGCCGCCAGCCGATCGTCGCGGTCGGAGGGAGTCAGCCCCTCCTCGCGGTTGGGCGGGTCGCCGGCTTCGACCGCCTTGCGTTCGGCATGCCGAAGCAGACTTGGCCGCTGCTCTGGTGGTTGAACTCCTCGATTCTGGCGGCGAACGCGCCGCTCAGCATGTTCTCCACGGCTCGCTACGCTCCCGGCAAGGCGTGGAGGCCGGTCTGGCAGACCATCCTCGCGAAATTGGGAGCGCCGGGGTTGGCGGCGAAGCTTCAGTGGGAGCCGGCTGTAAGACCAAGCTTTGGCAAGGACGAGCGGCTTCCGGCGAACGTCGAGGCTTCGGCCGAGAAGCGGGCGGCGCGCTGGTTCCTGAATTCCCACTTGATCCTCAGCCACGCGGATCTGTCGGCCTATGCCGGAGCCGACAAATGGAACGACCGGGTCGGTGACATCCCGAAAGGGGGTGGCGACGGCAGCCTTGGCATTGCCGAGGGCTATTCCTCGCGGATCGACGCCAAGGGGAATCAGCCGGTCCGATGGTATCGCCGAGCCGACTGCAACGCCGAATCGGCGATGGCGCTGGCCCTCGCCGGCGAGAAACGGGTGGCGAAGAACGTGGCCGACTTCATCGCTCTAAAGAGCGGCGTTCTGCATGACGATCCCGCGAAGGCCTCTTACGGCCTCGTCGGCTGGAACGACCTTCCCGCGAATCGGGGAACGTTCTACGGAGACGACAACGCTCGGTACATCCTCGGCCTTATCGGGGCGGCGGGAGCGCTCCATACGAATCGTTGGGACGACCAGATCCTCAAGTGCATCCTCGCCAATTTCCGGACGACGGGGACGAACGGCTTTCGCGGCGATGCCCTCGGTGAAGGCGAGATCGAACGGCTCGGTTGGCGGCATTTCTACGAGGCGCCAACCGTGAACATGGCCCCGCACTTCGAAGCTTATCTCTGGGCATGCGACCTGTGGGCTTACGCCAAGACCGGCTACAAGCCGTTCCTTGAGCGGAGCGAGAAGGCGATCGAACGCGTGATGACGAGTGGCGAAAACGCCTGGACTTGGACGAACGGGAGCCAACAGGAGCGCGCCCGCATGCTGCTCACCCTTTCGTGGCTCGTCCGCGTGGACGATTCGCCGCAGCATCGGGCGTGGCTCGACGACATGGCGCGCAAAGTGATCGCCTACCAGGCAGATTGCGGCGCCATCCGGGAGGAATTCGGCGATCTCAGCCACGGCATCGCCGGCCCGCCCCGATCGAACGAAGCCTACGGAACGGCGGAAACGCCCCTGATCCAAGAGAATGGCGATCCTCTTGCGGACATGCTCTACACGTCCAATTTCGCCTTCCTCGGCCTCCACGAAGCCGCCGCCGCGACGAAGAATCCGGTCTACGCCCAAGCGGAAGACAAGCTCGCCAAATTCCTCTGCCGAATTCAGATCCGCTCGGAAACCCATCCGGAATTGGATGGCGCGTGGTTTCGGGCCTTCGACTACGGTGATTGGGATTACTGGGCAAGCAACGCCGATCTCGGCTGGGGCGCATGGAGCATCGAAACCGGGTGGAGCGTTTCCTGGATTTCCGCCGTCCTCGGCCTGAGGCAGCGGCGCCTCTCCCTATGGGATATCCATCGCGGAGTCAAGCCGGACCTGAGCCTGATCGAGACGATGATCCCCGGATGAGGCCCGAGAACACGGCGTTCGACTCGCTGGTCTACCGGACCGGGGCGTCGGTGTAGGTCAGGTCGACGTCGACGTGGTCGGTTCCGCCGGGCACGACCGCATTTTTGACCTTCAGCTTCGCTTCGATCAGGCGGCCGGAGGCCACGTCGAACCGCATGGTTCCCGACGCGGAGAGATCGTTTTGGGCAGGAGGCGGCTTGCTCGTGAAGGAATACTGCCGGGTCGGGCCGCCGGCCTTACCCACCCGCTTGAATTCGGCATGGCTCTTGACGACGTAGTGGCTCCCGGCGGTCGTCAAATCGGCCGACCACGTTTCCGGATCGTTGAGCGGCAGCCAGAAGGAAAGCAGCCGGTCAAGGCTATAGGCGGCCAATTCGAACGGTTCCTCGTCCATCAGAAAGCCGGCTGGAGACAGGTAAGCCCTGGAGACGACGGGCGTGCTGTTTGGCGGAGGCGGCAGGTCGGTGTCGCCGATGCGACTGCCTAGCAAGTTACTGCGCTTTTCCGCCTCCCAAAGTCCGTCGATCGATCGGGTGACGCGAAAAACGACCTTGAAGCGGTGCGTTTCGTCGATCTCAGCCTCCTTGCTGACGAAATGGAGCGCCTCTGTTCCCGCCCAAGTCGTCCCGGCCTGCAGCCGAGAGGGATCGAGAGCGATGGCGGCGAGGAGCGAGATCATCATTGCTGGTCGGAATCGAGTGGGACTTCGTCGGGCTTGTGCCAATGCCGTTTGCGCGCAAGGGCCTCTTGCCCAAGCGGGCTCTCATCCTTGGCCTTTTCGATCAAGAGATCCGTCCGCTCCTGCTCGGTCTTCGTCATTTCCTTGGTGGCCTGGTTGGCTTTTAGCCGCTCCTGCCGATAGGCAAGCCAAGGTCCACGGCTCATATAGAGTCCCAGGGTTGCGGCAGCCCCAACAAGGATAACGCTAAAGATCGTCTTCCGTGACATCACCTTTTACTTTACGCCTTCGCGAACCGAATCGGTGTTCTCTCTCGCTTCCTCTTGCCGGATGAGCCCGGCCTGAGCGAAACCGAAGGGGCCGGGAGGAGGGAGCGCGGCTATGCCGCGCGGAGGATGGTGAAGGAGCCAGTGACGTAGCTGTTGTTCTCGATCGCGAAGAAGGCGAACTCGAAGCCCTTCTCATGATTCCAAATCGTATGCGAGGCCTCGTCGGCCTCGGCGGAGACCTCGGACCAGAGGGTTTCCAGGTCCGGTTTGATAAGATCGAGGCTGAGATTCGGTCTGCGCAGGCTGCCTTTGATCCGAATGATCGTCCGCAGCGAGTCGGAGATGCCGAACTGCTCGATCTTCAGGTAGTGCATGCGCTCCGCTGCCTCTTTCCAATCGCCGAGCCAGGCTCGGAGATGTCGAAAATGCACTGGGGTGCACAACCGGGTCGCCCGGTCGCAGGCCTTCGTAAATTCAGCGGGATCGAATTTAGTGCTCATGGCTATTCGAGCGCCGGCGCCACAACTGCCAGCAACTCTCCGTCCGAAACTTGGTCGCCCTTGGCCACGCAGAGTTTCTCAACCGCGCCGTCGAATGGAGCCGTAAACGCCTGTTGAGTCTTCATGGCTTCGAGTACGAGTATCTTGTCGCCCTTTTCCACGGTGGCTCCGGCCTCGACAAGGACGTCGACGATGAGGCCGGGCATCGGCGCTCGCAACTCTCCGGTTGCTTTCGCGCCTTGAACGCCTGAACGTGGCCGCTTTCGCTCGACTTTGAACTGTCGGCCGAGATAGCTGATGAGCACGGCGTCGCCGGCGCGAACGGCTACTGCCGTCGCCGTTCCGGCGTTTGTCCTAACGACAAGACGATCGCTCAGCCGTTCGATCTCCGCCTGACCACCGTCAAGCTCGATCTCGTGACCATCGACGTAGATTTTCATGGGGCCGCCACAAGGCGCCTTTTCTTCGCGTACTGCGCTGCCGCTGCGATAAATTCTTCGAATAACCGCCGGGTCGCCGGATCTTCGAGCGTTCGCTCCGGATGCCACTGAACGCCGATGACCCACGGCCGGTCGGTAGCCTCCAGAGCCTCGACCGTTCCGTCGTCGGCGGTCGCGACGACCTTCAGGTTCGCGCCGAGATCCTTGACAGCCTGGTGGTGATAGCTCTTACCGGAGACGGTTGCGGCGCCTGTAGCCTCTCGTAGTTTCGATTCCTCGAGGGAATACTGTTGGAGGGTGCCCCCCGTATGAGACTCGTGCCCAACCGTATCCGGCAGATGCTGGAAGAGTGTTCCGCCTCTCGCAACATTGAGGAACTGGCAACCATAACAGATTCCGAAAATCGGCGTTTCGGGATCGAGCCGGTCCATCAGGGCGGCCTCGGCCTCGTATCGGGCCGGGTCTTGCAGCTCGACGGCGGGATGGTTCTCCTCACCGAATCGTGCCGCGTCGATATCGGCGCCGCCCGGAATGAGCCAGCCGTCGATCATCGCCGCGACCTGCTCGGGGTCGGCCATGGGAGGAATCAGGATCGGCACGCCGCCGGCGTCCGCAACGGCCTGAGCGTAGTTCCAGTTCAAGCTCAGCTTGCCGCGCGTCCGGGGATCGTCCGGATCGGGAATGGAGTCGACGGTGATTCCAATGACGGGCCGCATTCTATTCGATATCGACCAAGCCGCCGATCGACTCGAGATTCCCCTTGACCTTGTTCAGGAAGTTCGCCGCTCCTACGCCATTCATGACGCGGTGGTCGAAGGTCAAGGCGAGATTCACGAGCCTGCGCAGCTTCAGCTCCGACGTGTCGTTCGCGAGGCCGTTATAGACCTCGCCCAGAAATAGGGTGGCGACGGACGGGGGCACGACGACGGGCACGGCGTCCCGCAGGCCGAAGTTCTGCATGTTGGTCAGCGAGATCGTGACCGCCTCGTTCGCCTGGTCCTGGCCGCCTCGCGCGACATCGATGCGCTCGCGGGTCTTCGCGGCGAAGTCGCGCCAGCTCAGAGCATCCGCATCGGGGACGACGGCGAGCACCAGATCGTCTCCAGGGAGGGCGACGGCAATGCCGAGAGCGACATGGTCGTAGGTCCGCATCGTATCGTCGTTCACCAGGGTCGTGCGGAATCCGGGGAAATCCTTGACGGCCTGCGCAACCGCGTAGGCGAAAATCGTAAAGACGCTGGGCTGGAAGTCGCCGCCCTTCGCCTTGATGCGGGAGCGCAAGTTTTCGATGGGCTCCCAATCCACCGCGACCGAGATCGTTCCCGGCACGACGAGCTGGTTTCCTCGGACGAGGCGGCTGGAAAGCAGCCGCTGCTTCTGCCCGACCGCGGTTTCGGTATAGCCGGCGCCGCGCTTCGGCCCGGCCGTCGCGCCGCCGGCCAGATAGGCGTCGATATCGCTCGGCATGAGCTTGCTTCCCGCGGACGGAATCTTGGCGAGGTCGGCATCCGAAACCCCCTTCTCCTTGGCGTAGGCCCGCGTGCGAGGCGGAATGTTCGCGTTCCGGGAGCCGTCGGCCGCCGTCGCGGCGGTCGAGGCGGCGGGAGCGGCGGCTGGCTCGGCCGGGGCCGGGCCGTGGCCTACGGCGACTTCCTGCACGCCATCCCCGACTTCCATCCGGGCGACTTCGCCGCCGATCGGGAGGATCGTATCGACCGGGGCCATCCACTCGAGCAACACGCCCTCGTAGGGGCTCTCGACGTCCATGACGGCCTTGTCGGTCTCCATCTGGTAGATGGGCTCGTCCCGCTTGATCTTGTCTCCCGGCTGCTTGAGCACGGCGACGAGTCGCGCCTCCTGGAGGCCTTCGCCGATCTGGGGAATTCGCACTGAAACGCTTGGCATATATCCGTTGAGTTTGGCATATCGGGACCGAGTCCCGGTTTCTGCCCGGTTGTCGCAACTCTGTTCAAGTTTCTGTTATTCTTGCGGGGAAAGAGGCTCGCGCCCGAGGTTGGGTGGCGGCTTCTCTCGACTGGGTCTCAGGAGGAAGCAGACAATGAAATTAGGAACCGCATTCGCATCGATCGCGATGATTTCAGTGGTGGCCTTTGCCGGAGCGCAAGGCAAGCCGACCAAGCCGGTGATGAAGATGGCGCCACACCACAAGGTGAATTGGCAGCAGATGTACGACAAGGCGGCCAAAGACTTCGACAGTCGGAACACCGACGCGATCTTCTCTTACATGACGCCGGACTTCACGATGACGATGGGCGGACAGACTATGACGACGGAGCAGGCCAAGGGTCAGATGAAGGCCTGGATGTCGATGATGAAATCGGTGCACTGCACGTTCAAGATCAAAAAGGTCAGCGAAGCGGGCGGGATGACGATGGTCGTCGACGACTTCATGATGACGGGCATGTCCAAGCCGAATCCGAAAACGCACAAGTCCGACAAATACGTCGACGCCGGCACCGAGCAGGCCACCTGGGTTCAGATGAACGGCAAGTGGATGATGAAGAAGCTCGTCTCTGTCAAAGAGAAGATGACCAAGAACGGCAAGCCGTTCAATCCGAGTTCGGCCGCCAACTAGGGCAGCCGTTTCTCGACAAGGGCGGGTTCGATCCAAGGGCGAACCCGCCTTTTTGGGGCCGCGTGGTATCCTTCTCGTTTGCGTCTGCTCGATGCTTCCCTCTCGGGTCGGCCGCCAACACTAGACAAGAGAATCCAAGATGGCAAAGAGAATCACGCACAATATCAAGCTGAACATTCCCGCAGGGAAGGGAACTCCGGCTCCTCCCGTCGGCCCCGCGCTCGGTCAGGCCGGCATCAACATGATGGAGTTCCTGAAGAAGTTCAACGAGATGACGGCCCCGCAAATGGGCTTCGTCCTCCCGGTCGAGATCACCGTTTTCGAAGATCGCTCCTATAACTTCGTCATCAAGCAGCCCCTGATGACAGACCTCATCAAGCGCGCGGCCGGCATCGAGAAAGGCGCCGCCAACCCGAAGACCGACAAGGCCGGCGTACTCACCCGCGAGAAGTGCCGCGAGGTCGCCCGAGCCAAGATGAAGGACCTCAACACCGAGGACGAAGAGATGGCGATGCGCATCGTCGCCGGCTCCGCCCGTTCGATGGGCGTCCGCGTCGAGGACTGAGACGTCCTCCCGTCTCCGCGCCGTCGAAGGGCCTCCGTTACTGAGTGCGGAGGTCCTTCGAATTTAGCCTTAGCCGCAAGCTCGCCTTACGCTCAGTAGGCTGTCGAGTATTCCGGAACGTCGTCGCCGAGCGGCTGCCGGGTCGTCCTGCTTGAAGGCTGAATCCTCCTCCGCCGAATCCGCCTCTCTCATCCATGAGCGAGCAAACGACGACAACGCATGTTTTCAACCTGACGGCGGAAGCCTTCCAATCCGAGGTGATCGACAACCCGACCCCGATCCTTATCGACTTCTGGGCGCCATGGTGCGGCCCTTGCCGGATCATGAAGCCGCTTCTGGCGGAAGCCGCGGCAACGATGGCGGGCGAGGTTCGCGTGGCCCAAGTCAACGTCGACGAAGAGGGCGCGATTGCCGGAGCCTTCGGCGTGCAGAGCATTCCGACGCTCGTGCTGATGCGCGGCGGCAAGGTGCTGGACGCGGTCGCCGGCGTGATGCCCGCGAACGCGCTCGTCGCCCGGGTTCGGCAGAAGCTAGCGGGATGACGCCCCGCTAGATCCGGTTCGGATGCTTCTCCCGCCAGGGATCGTACGCCTTCCATCAAGCAGGCTGGAAGCCTGAGCTACTTAGGGCTTGATGTTCCAGGCGACCTGATCCAGCCAGACGCTCCACCCAAGGATCGGCAGCGCCTGGGTCCCCTTGAACTTGATCCGGGCTTGAACGTGGCCGGTCGCGGCATCGACGAAGCGGGCGGGATTCGCCGCCGTGACCTCGATATACGAATAATTTTGGGTTCCGGCCCGGAAGTCGACGGGGACGTAGGCGCCCGCATCGAAGTCGTAGAACTCGACGGTTTGCCCGATGTGCGCAAGCTGGACCTTCGACGAAAGCCTCAGCTTCAAGGCGCCCGGATTATGGGTGGGCGAGGTCCCGGTGACGATGACTTGAACCGGATAGTCGGAGGCGATTGGGGTTACTCCCGCTTTCACAACGAAGGGGTTCGCGTCGACGGCGAACAGGCTATAGAGGTTGCCGGAAAGAATCGAGCCGCGATAGACGGTGCAACTCTCCGCGCGCGTGACGCGGTCGTAGCCGACGACGTCCAGCAGGCGCAGCTCCGGCTCTCCCGGCGTAATCGTCTGGCCGCTGTAGATCAGCCAGTCCTGCGTTTGCGACGGGTTGTGAGGCACCCAATCGCCCCAGTCGCCTTGGGTGTGGCCGTACTGGTTGTATTCGACGATATTCGTCGTGCCGTCGATCGAGAAAAAGGCGTGGGCGTTGGCGTCGCCACTGAAGCTCCGGTTGCCGAAACCGTCGTATCGGTACAGGTCGGCCGTGTAGGCCAGCCAGTCGCTCGCTCCGGACCATGTGCCGAGAATCTCGTCCAACTCGTGGGCAGTGACCGAGAAGAAGTCGAATTTCCCGCCCTCCGGAGCATAGTGGTTGTAGAAGCAGACCGACGTATTCAACGTGATGATGCCGTCGTAGTCGTTCACGCCGTTGACGCTGATGAGGCCAGGCGTATTCAGTCCAAGAGCCCTGCCGTTCGCGGTCGAATAGGCGACGCTCCCGAAGACGTTCGTGTTCAAATGGCTTACCGCCACCGCGTCGTCGGCCGTGGTCGCATCGGCCGTCAGGGCGCTAATCGCGAGGCCTGCGCTGTTGTAGTAGTAACCTCGAAGGCTCCCGCCGAGCCCACCGCCTTCCTGGAAGTAAATCTTGACCGTGACGTTGTCCGTGAACAGAGACTCGTAAAAGGCGATGACCGAATAGATGCCGGCCTCGATGGTGGCCGCGTTCGGATCGCTGGTGATGCTCTGGTCGAAGACCGGATTGATGACGAGCGCGGATGCCGTCGTCGCGGCAAAAGCGGCGGCCACCACAGAAGCGGAAGCCGCCATCGAACGAAAAGAAAGCCTCATTAAGCCCAGAACCCCCCTGTCGCCTCAAGCCAGTAAATGCAAATGCAAACATTCGGCGCGTCCCGCGCGCCAACTACGGATTAGTGTACATAACCATCCTGTTGATCCCAACCGTGACCGAACAACCGGTGGAATTGCTGGGGTCTGGGGGAGAGGGCGAGTCTACGTCGCCCTGTAGCGCCGCAAGACGGCCGTCATCGCCGGGCTGGCAGACGCGTTCTCCGGCGGCTTCGCCCCTGCTTCGATCAGCAATTCGGCTGTGCGGGCGTAATCGCCGTCCTTCCGCCAGCCGTAGAGCGAACCGTAGCACCCGGTTCCCAGCACCGTCCCTCCGTAGACGTTCCGCGCCTCCAGGTCGGGGCGATAGGGCAGGATGATTTCGACGAGGGCGGCGTCTCCGTGGAAGGCCGCCCAGTGAATCGCCGAAAACTTCTCGTTATCGGCCGCGTTGGGATCGAAGCCAAGTTCCAGCATCGTGGCAACCGTCTGCGGCCTGGGCCACTTCGCGGCATCGCAGAGGAGCCGCTGGTCTTCCTCCCGAAGATCGGCCATGAGGCCGGGATGGCGGACCAGAACCTGTCTGGCCGCGTCTCGATCCCCTTTCCAGCAGGCCGCCAGCAGTTGGCTCTTGGCCGGGAGCTTGGCAAAGAGGAAATCGTAGATCGCCCATCGTTCGAGGTTGACGGCAGCCTGGATCGGGCGGACAAAGCCGACGTTGTAGGTGTAGATATGCCTTCCGGGAGCTTGCGGGATCATGGGATTGCCCGGCTCGTCGACGGACCGTTCCAGACCAGCCGCATCTTCCGCCAGGTGCTTCTTCACCAAGTCGAGATCGCCCAAGACGATTGCCATAAAGATGTCCGTCGAGGCGCCTCGCTCGACCAGCCGCCGTAAGACGTCCATGTCGCGAACTCGGGTCTGAGCGGCCGTGCCTTCGTGATCGAGGTCCCGGGCGTCGATTTCCGCGCCCGCGTCGAGCAGGATGTCGACGATCTCCGGGGACTTCGAGAAGTGCAGCGGATACTGGCCGTCGCCTCCCCGTTCCTGAACGGACGCGGGATGCTTCGCCATCAGCCTCCTCAGCTCGCCCTCCATCCCCAGCCGGGCCGCCGCATGCGCGGTGAGGGTTGCGCCGTGGCGCAGAAGGAAGGCTGAAGTTTCCTCGTTGGCAAAGTCGAGCGCGCCGAAGCTGCCCGCCCACCAATCGCTTCGGCCGTCGATATCCGCGCCATGCGCGAGTAGGAGCTCGAGCATGGGGATATCGTTGCGCTGAGCTGCGGTGAGGATGGGCGGCGCGCCGAAAGCGTCGGGATTGCGCGCCTCGGCGAGGGCGGGATTGTCCCCCAAGAGCCGCGCCGCCCGTTCGCGATCTCCGGCGCGGACCGCTGCGAAAAGCGCGCTTCGCTGATCGGCGAAGCCCTCGACGGCGCGTTTCAGCTTGGCCCAGCTCGGAAAGCCGTATTCGCGCGCGATGTCGCGCTGGGCTTCGGCCAGCTTCGCCGTGGGTGTGGACTCTCGAAGCCGGCGCAGATGGGCCTTGGCCTCGTTCTTCAGGTGCTCCAGACTGGGCTCTTGCGGGAGCGGTTTCGACATATAACCTCCATGCGATGCCTAAGGTCCGCCAATTAGGCCGCATTTCGGTTGCGGTTTTTGGAATGTGCTTTTCAGGTGGGCTAAGCCCTTTCCGCGGACCCGGTAGCGCCCCTCGCGCTTGGGTTCCATTATACGTTAGCAGGCGGCTCGAATAGCCTAAAATAGGCCAGCGGCATGGCCCTGAAGCCCCTCATTCTAACCGTCAACGGCGGATCTTCGAGCATCAAGTTCTCGCTCTGCGAGCCACCGTCTGGCGCGGATGCCCGCCCGCGCGCCGCCGTGCGCGGCTCGGTCGAGCGCATCGGCCTGCCCGGAACGACCCTGACCTATGACGGCTCGGACGGCCCGATCGAGATCGACGGCGGCAGCCATGGAGATGCTGCGCGGACGCTCATCGAGCATATCGAGAAGCTTCTCGGCGGCGTGTCGCCCATCGGGGTCGGCCACCGCGTCGTACACGGCGGCCTCCATTACCAGGACCACCAAGTCGTCACCGACGAGCTGATCGCCGAGTTGAAGCGGACCCAGCCTCTCGATCTCGCCCATCTCCCGCGCGAGGTCGCGCTGATCGAAGAGTTCCGCGCCGGCTTCCGCGGCGTGCCGCAGGTTGCTTGCTTCGATACCGCCTTTCACCGAGGCCTGCCTCGCGTCGCCCAGCTTTTGCCGATCCCGCGCCGGTATGCGGATGCGGGCATCCGTCGCTTCGGCTTCCACGGTCTCTCCTATTCCTATCTCATGGGGGAGCTTCGGAGAGTCGCAGGCGAGGATGCGGCGAACGGAAGGGTCCTTCTCGCCCATCTCGGCTCGGGCGCGAGCATGGCGGCCGTGAAGGGCGGCAAACCGGTCGATACGACGATGGCCTTCTCTCCCACCGCCGGCCTGGTGATGGGCACGCGGCCAGGCGACCTCGATCCTGGCTTGCTCGTCTACCTCATGCGTACGGAAGACCTGACCTGGGAGCAGATGGACGACCTCGTCAGCAACCGATCCGGCCTTCTGGGGCTCTCCGAAACCACCTACGACATGCGCGATTTGATGGAGCGCCGCGCCCACGACGCCCGCGCCGCCGAGGCCGTCGACCTCTTCTGCTATCAGGCGAGGAAGTTCGCCGGCGCGTATGCGGCCGCGATGGGCGGTCTCGATACGGTCGTCTTTGCCGGCGGGATTGGGGAGCATTCTCCCGAGGTCCGCGCCCGGATCTGCGAGGGGTTGGAGTTTATCGGCCTCCACCTCGACCCGGCCGCCAACGCCGC
This sequence comes from Fimbriimonadaceae bacterium, assembly GCA_035545155.1. GTDB lineage: Bacteria > Armatimonadota > Fimbriimonadia > Fimbriimonadales > Fimbriimonadaceae > JAEVZK01. The sequence continues at coordinate 257,878 of DASZYX010000013.1, forward strand.
ATCGGCAAGCCTGATTTCTGACGAAACCAGCGCGGTCACGGTGCGGGTCCTACATACGGACGAGGAAATCGTTATCGCCCAAGCCGTCTTCCGCATCGTCACGGAAGGCCGCCAACGGATTTCGCCCGGAGATCGTTGAAAGAGACGGAGGACGCCCAGGCCCGGCGGATGCGTTCGCGCAGAAATGCGGCCATGTCCAGCGCAAGGAGAGAGAAATGAGCAATATGCTTTCGGCGGACAGGCTCCCTGAGCAGGGGTCGACGCGCGAGCCCTTATCGGCGGACATGCTTCGCCGCATAAACGCCTACTGGCGGGCAGCGAACTACCTGTCGGTCGGCCAGATCTACCTTTGCGGAAACCCGCTGCTGAAGGAGCCGTTGAAGCTCGATCACATCAAGCACATGCTCCTCGGCCATTGGGGCACGACGCCGGGCCAAAACTTCGTCTACGTCCACCTGAACCGGATCATCAAGGCGCACGACCTGAACATGATCTACGTCTCAGGGCCGGGCCACGGCGGACCGGCGATCGTCGGGAACGTCTACCTCGAAGGCACTTATAGCGAAATCTATCCGGACATCACCCAGGACGAAGATGGGCTGTGCAAGCTGTTCAAGCAATTCTCCTTCCCCGGCGGCATCCCCAGCCATGTCTCGCCGGAGTGCCCCGGCTCGATGCACGAGGGCGGCGAACTCGGCTACTCGCTCAGCCATTCCTTCGGCGCGGTCTTCGACAATCCCGATTTGATCGTGGCTTGCGTGGTAGGAGACGGCGAATCGGAAACCGGCCCCCTCGCCACCGCCTGGCATTCGAACAAATTCCTCAACCCGGCCACCGACGGCGCAGTCCTGCCGATCCTGCACCTCAACGGCTACAAGATCGCCAACCCCACGATTCTCGCCCGCATCCCCGAGGAAGAGCTTCGAAAGCTGCTCGAAGGCTACGGCTGGGCGCCGATCTTTGTCGAAGGCCATGAGCCGGAGAAGATGCACCAGGCGATGGCGGCCGCCCTCGATTCAGCGATCGCGGAAATCCAGCGAATCCAGCGGGACGCGCGGGAGAACGGGGTCGCCGACCGCCCAACCTGGCCGATGATCGTCCTCAACAGCCCGAAGGGTTGGACAGGCCCGAAAGTGGTCGACGGTTTGCCGGTCGAGGGCACGTTCCGGGCTCACCAGGTTCCGCTTTCCGATCCCGGCAAGAACCCGGAGCATCTGAAGCAGCTCGAAGAGTGGCTGCGCAGCTACAAGCCGGAAGAGCTGTTCGAGACGGACGGGCGGTTTAAAGCCGAACTGGCGGAACTGGCGCCGAAGGGCGAGCGCCGGATGGGAGCGAACCCCCACGCCAACGGCGGCTCTCTTCTCCGGGACCTTCGCATGCCCGACTTCCGCGCATACGCGGTCGATGTGCCCTCCCCGGGGGCGGTCGACGCGGAGGACACCCGCGTGCTCGGCCGGTTTCTGCGCGATGTGATCAAGAAGAACGAGGATCAGCGCAACTTTCGCCTCTTCGGTCCCGACGAAACGGTTTCCAACCGGCTTGACGCCGTCTTCGAGGCGACAAACCGCCAGTGGGAAGCGGAATTGCTTCCCAAGGACGAGTTCCTGGCGCACAGCGGGCGCGTGATGGAGGTTCTCAGCGAGCATCAGTGCGAAGGCTGGCTGGAGGGCTACCTGCTCACCGGCCGGCACGGCGTCTTCAACTGCTATGAGGCCTTCATCCACATCGTCGATTCGATGTTCAATCAGCATGCGAAGTGGCTGAAGGTCACGGCGAAGCTGCCCTGGCGACACAAGCTGGCCTCGTTGAACTACATTCTCAGCAGCCATGTCTGGCGGCAGGACCACAACGGGTTCACGCACCAGGATCCCGGATTCATCGACCACGTCGTGAACAAGAAGGCGGAGGTTGTGCGCGTGTATCTGCCTCCCGACGCCAACTGCCTGCTGTCGGTGATGGACCACTGTCTGCGGAGCCGACACTACGTCAATGTCGTCGTCGCCGGCAAGCATCCGGCGCCGCAGTGGCTTTCGATGGAGGCGGCTGTCCGGCATTGCGCCGAGGGCGTCGGGATTTGGGACTGGGCCGGATGCGACAAGGGCGCCGAGCCGGACGTCGTGATGGCTTGCGCGGGCGACGTTCCGACGCTGGAGACGCTTGCCGCCGTCTCGATCCTACGCGAGTCGCTGCCGGAGCTGAAGATCCGCGTCGTCAACGTCGTCGATCTCATGAAGCTGCAACCGACCAGCGAGCATCCGCATGGGCTGAGCGACGCCGACTTCGACTCCCTCTTCACCCGCGACAAGCCAATCATCTTCGCCTTCCACGGCTACCCCTGGCTGATCCATCGCCTCACCTACCGCCGGACGAACCACCACAACCTGCATGTCCGCGGCTACAAGGAGGAGGGCACAATCACGACGCCGTTCGACATGACCGTCCTCAACGACCTCGACCGGTTCCACCTGGTCCAAGACGTCATCGACCGCCTCCCCCAACTTCACGGGCAGGGCGACTACCTCAAGCAGGAGATGCAGGACAAGCTGGTCGCCCATCGCGAATACACGCGGCGGGAGGGACTTGACCTGCCCGAGGTTCGCGAGTGGAGGTGGAAGGTGTAGGGGTTGTTATGAGCGTCAAGAAGCTCGCCCCGGAACCCAAGACGATCGAACGCCCCACGCTCGACGGCTTGATGAAGACCCTGGAGGCCACCGAGGACGGCCTCAGCCAAGAAGAGTCGGCCGCGCGCCTCGCGAAGTACGGCTACAACGAGATCGCGGAGAAAAAGTCCAATCCCTTCCTCAAGTTCCTCGGCTATTTCTGGGGACCGATCCCTTGGATGATCGAGGTTGCGGTCGTCCTGTCGGCGGCGGTGCGGCACTGGGAGGACTTCTTCGTCATCTTCGTGCTGCTGCTCGCGAATGCGGTCGTCGGCTTCGTCGAGGAATTCCAGGCCGACAACGCGATCGCTGCTCTCAAATCCCGGCTCGCCGTCCGGGCGCGCGTCCTTCGCGGCGGAAATTGGACGGGCCTGGCCGCGCGCGAAATCGTGCCCGGCGACGTCATCCACGTGAGGCTGGGAGATATCGTGCCCGCCGACGCCTTGCTGCTTCATGGTGAACCGATCGAGGTCGACCAGTCCGCGCTCACCGGCGAATCCTTGCCCGTCGAGCGAAACGCCGGCGACACGATCTACTCCGGCTCGATCGTGCGCCGAGGCGAGATCGGGGCGTTGGTCTACGGAACCGGAGCCAACACCTTCTTCGGCAAGACCGCCCAGCTCGTCCAGCAGGCAAAGACGACGAGCCACTTCCAACGCGCTCTCCTGAAGATCGGCGATTATCTCATCCTGATCGCGGCCTTCCTCATCGTGATCATCGTGACGGTCGCGCTCTTCCGCGGCGACCCGATGCTTTCCGCCCAGCCAGGACAGGAGCCGGTGCTTCTGTTCGCCCTGATTCTGGCGGTCGCGGCGATCCCCGTCGCCATGCCGACCGTCCTTTCCGTCACGATGGCCGTCGGCGCGCGCATCCTCGCTCGCAAGGAAGCCATCGTGAGCCGTCTCGCGGCGATCGAAGAGCTTGCCGGCGTCGACGTGCTTTGCTCGGACAAGACCGGCACCCTTACCCAGAACAAGCTCGCCCTCGGCGACCCATTTTGCGTGGGACCGGTTACTCCGGAAGAGCTTATCGCGGCCGCCTCCCTCGCCTCGCGGGCCGAGAACAACGACACGATCGATTCGGCGATCCTCGCCGCGCTCGGCAAAGAGACGACTCTCGCGGGCTACGAGGTCCTGCATTTCGTTCCCTTCGATCCGGTCAAGAAGCGAACCGAGGCGACGGTCAAGGGGCCGGACGGCAAGACGTTCAAGGTCGCCAAGGGGGCGCCGCAGGTCATTCTCGGCCTCGCGAAGGATTCGGAGGACGTCAAGAAAGCCGCCGAAGAAGCCGTCGAGGCCTTCGCCAAGCGCGGTTATCGCGCCTTGGGCGTGGCCCGAGCGAACGGCGACGTGGCTTGGGATCTGCTCGGCATTCTCTCCCTTTTCGATCCGCCAAGAGCCGATGCGAAAGAGACGATTGCGACGGCAAGGCAAATGGGCCTGGACGTCAAGATGGTCACCGGCGACGCCGTCGCGATCGCCCGGGAAACCGCGGCTCAGCTTGGCCTTGGGACGAACATCCTCGACGCGAGCACGTTCGAGGAGGCCAGGAGCTACGAAACCGCCAAGCAGGAGGAGTCCATCGAGGCGGCGGATGGCTTTGCTCAGGTCTTTCCCGAGCACAAATTCCATATCGTCGAGGTCCTGCAAAAGCGGAACCATATCGTCGGGATGACGGGAGACGGCGTCAACGACGCTCCTGCGCTGAAGAAGGCGGACTGCGGCATCGCCGTTTCCGGCGCGACGGACGCCGCCCGCGCGGCGGCGGCGATCATCCTGCTCACGCCCGGCCTCTCGGTCCTCGTCGACGCGATCAAGGAGAGCCGCAAGATCTTTCAGCGGATGAACAGCTACGCGATCTACCGGATCACCGAGACGATCCGCGTGCTGCTCTTCATGACCCTCTCCATCCTGGTCTTCAACTTCTATCCGGTGACAGCGATGATGCTGGTCCTGCTGGCCTTGCTGAACGATGGCGCCATCCTCTCGATCGCCTTCGACCGGGTGAAATACCTGAACAAGCCAGAGGCGTGGAACTTGCGCCTCGTGCTCCGCATTTCCACGATCCTGGGCATTACCGGCGTCTTCTCCTCGTTCGGCCTGTTCTATCTCGGCGAGAGGATATTCAAGCTGGACAGAGATACGATTCAGACGCTCATGTATTTGAAGCTGTCCGTGGCGGGCCATCTGACGATCTTCATTACGCGAACGCGCGGACCGTTCTGGTCCCACCGCCCGGCAAACGCGCTACTCTCCGCCGTTTTCGGCACCCAGATTCTCGCGACCCTCATCGCCGTGTACGGCGTCTTTATGGCGCCGATCGGATGGGCCTGGGCGGGTGCGGTGTGGGGCTACGCGATCATCTGGTTCCTCATAGGGGACGCCGTCAAGCTGTTTGCCTACAACGTCTTCGATCCCACCCGCGAGCCGCTCCTCGGCCGCGTCCCTGTCCCCTCCGGGAAACCGTCGCATGGGAAGAAATGAGAAGGTGCGCGTCCCCTCTCCCCTCCGGGGGAGAGGGACTGTGAGCCGTCGCGTAGCGAAGGTGAACAGGGGTGAGGGGGCAAATTGGCGCCTCATTATTCCCAAGCGGCATATTCCCCGAGGCGTTAGTGGCCGCTCTTCTTTCTGCGCTCCTGGCGCTCATACCACTCGGCCATCGCGCCGGACTTCCCTTGTTCAGGGGTGATCGTCCCCGGCCCCTCGCCCGGCTCGCCGTACAGCCCCATATGGCTGACCTGCCTGCGGCGAGGGAAGGAGGATACGGGGAAGGAGAGCGGCCGGCCGCCGTAGCGGCGCACGATACGTTGCACCTGGGTCAGAGAGGCCCGGCTGTAGCCTGGCCAGATCGCCATGAGCTTGCCGTTGGGAAGAATGATCGCGTTTTGAAGGTTGCCGATCGCTCCCTGGAACATCCCGCCGTCGAGTTGGAGCGCATCGAAGAGCTCCATAGAATCGAGCTCGTGCTCCTTGGTTCCGTCGGGCCCGATCAACAGGAAATGGATGCCGTATTTCTTGGCTAGCCACCGATTCTGGGCCGCTCGCCCGTCAGTCAGCCCGACGACGCGCATCGAACCCTTTGTGAGCCGGCTGAGGCGGTTCAGATCGGCGATCCGGTTCGGCGGCTCCAGGCCTTTGAGTTTGCGATGGGCATAGTCGGTCCAATTGTCGGCGTAATCGAGCTCGAGGTTGAAGAGCAACACCGGCTCCCCGTTCAGCAAGGTCTCGAGGGTGTACTGCCGGCCGTCGCTGCCGGTTAAATGGAACGGATCGAGCGGGATACCCCGCTCGAAGAACTCCGACGACCAAAACAGATCGTACGAGGTCGCCTGCCCGGCCAGAACCAACATGGCGATTTGCGGAAGCATTGCCGATTGGACGGTTCGGTTGGACGTAGGTTTCGAGCCGCCCCTGCGTTCTTGTCCTGCTCGGTGGCGCACATGGAAAGTTGGAAACGATACGGACATTGTAAGGCGACCGGCGCGCGGGATCCCTCGTTCCTCGTAGGCGAGAAGCCGAAGGAGCGGTCAGGCGGGGCTATCCTTATGTCCGTGGAATTCGACATCGGGTTTCTCGGCGGCGGGCAGCTTGCGCGCATGTCGATCCAGGCTGCCCAGCGCATGGGCCTGAAGTGCCTTTCCCTCGATCCCGGCAAGGACACGCCGGCCTCGCAGGTGGCGCCCGCGATCCAGGGCGCGCTCGCCGATCCGGAGAGGGTCGCCGAAGTTTTCGCCCGCTGTCGGCGCGTGACTCTGGAGAACGAGTTCATCCCTGCCGAATCGATCCGGACCGCGCTGGAAGCGGCAAGCTGCTCGGAGAGCGCGCTAACGCCGACCCTCGATTCGCTCGCAATCATTCAGGACAAGCTCCGCCAGCGTCAAGCCTACGCCAAGGCGGGGGTCCCGTCGCCGAGGGCCGTCCCGATCGAAGGCGGGATTCCGCAGATGGCCTTCCCGATGGTGCTCAAGGCCCGCTTCGGGGGCTACGACGGCAAGGGCACGCGCTATGCCCGAACCGAGGAGGAATTCGAATCGCATCGCGCGCTCTGGGAGGCGGGCGGGTGGATGGCCGAGGAATTCGTGCCTTTCCGCCGGGAACTGGCGACGATGGTCTTTATCTCGGACCGTCAAACCGGCTGTTTCCCAACGATGGAGACGATCCAGAAGGACCACATCTGCGACCTCGTCTTCCCCGCCGATAACCACGCGAGCGAGATCGCCATCGCGGCTGTCGAAGCAGTCGGTGGGAAAGGACTTTACGGCGTCGAGCTCTTCGAGCTGGAGAACGGCGAGGTGCTTGTCAACGAGCTCGCGCCGAGGCCGCACAATACCGGCCACTACACCCTCGACTGGGGCGGGGTCAGCCAGTTTGAACAGCATGTCCGGCTAGTGATGGGCTTTCCCTTGGTCGAGCCGGCCGGCATGGATACTTGCATGGCGAATTTGCTCGGCCAGGAGGGCGCGGGCGATTTTCGCGCAGGGCTTCGCGCCGCCCTGGAGAACGATCCCGGCGCGCGCGTTCATTGGTACGGGAAGGCGGAGTCCCGCCCAGGCCGGAAGATGGGCCATCTCAACGTGGCGGGCGAGGATAGCGTCGAGCGAGCCGTTCGGGCCCGCGCGCTGTTCTATCGAGCTTGGACGGCCTAACCGTGGCATCGCCTTCCAGACGATGAGCGCCTCCGGCTTCCAGCCGGACGGTTCTGGCCCAGGACCTGGTAAGGGCCTTTCGGTCCGTCGTCTTGGAGCAGAGAGAAAACGGGCGTACTCTGGGCTCGAAATGCTTACTATCGGAGATGTCTTTAGCGTCGTCGCCTTTCTGTTCGGGATGGCGTTCTCCGCGTGGGCGCTGCTGATCGGCTCGGCGATGATTTTCAGCCAGAAGGCTCGGATCTCGGAAAGCCTGCTCCGCCGCGCGCCGGGACGGAGCTTCATCCTCGGACTCTTCGCCTTGCTTCTGGTCGGCTTCGTCTCGATCGTCTTCCTCTCGGTGCCGCTTCCGGCTGCCAAGGTTCTCGGCTATTCCGGCATCCTTATCGCCCTCAGCCTGGCGACCATCGGGGGCGGCGGCCTCGTCCTCTTCGTCGCCGACCGACTGCGGGGCTACGATGCGAAGCTCCGGCCTTTCGCCGCGCTCACGAGAGGCGCCCTCTATATCGTGATGGCGGGTCTCGTGCCGCTGCTCGGCCTGTTCGTCGTCTTCCCGGCCGTCTTGGCGATGGGGATGGGAACCGGCATCCAAGCTCTCTTCATGCGCGACACGGCCGCGTCGGAAGCGGGCGAGTACTCGATGTGAGGCAGGAAATGGATCGCGGAATTAGTCGACGAAATCTGCTTGGCCTCGGGCTGACGAGCTTGGCCGTGGCGGGCTGTTCAAAGATCGCCTACCGCCTCCAGGGAGACGATCTCCCCAAGAATATCGATCTTCCGAAGGGGAACATCCATCCGACGGTTCGCTTCGTCAACCGGCTCGGCTTCGGGCCCAAGCCCGGCCAGATCGCCGAGGTCGAGGCGAAAGGACATGAGGGCTATCTCGACGACCAGCTCAGCCCAACCTCCGACGAGCCCTTGGCCCTGCAATGGCAGCTCAGCCGGATCGCGACCCTTCGGATCGACGGTATGGAGCTGCGCGACGAGCCCGAGGCGGAAATCTTGCGCCAGCTTCAGCAGGCGGCATTGCTCCGGGCCACCTATTCGAATTGGCAGCTCCGCGAGCGAATGGTCGATTTCTGGGGGAACCACTTCAACATCTATGCGCGGAAGGGGCTCGGCGTCTATCGCAAGCCGGCCGACGACTCCGACGTGATCCGAAAGAACGCGCTCGGCTACTTCCCGAAGCTGCTCAATGCCTCCGCTCACAGCCCGGCCATGCTGGCCTATCTCGACAACCAGGTCAACAAGGCGGGCCGTCCGAACGAAAACTATGCGCGCGAGCTGATGGAGCTCCACACACTTGGGCTACATGGCGGCTATACGCAGAAGGACGTGATGGAGGTCGCGCGCTGCTTCACCGGCTGGGGGATCGAGAACCGCTACTTGCACGCCTACGGCACGCTCCGCTTCGATCCCGACACCCATGACGATGGCGCGAAGCTCGTCCTCGGCCACGTTATCCCGCCGGGACAGGGAGAGCGAGACGTCGCCATGGTGCTCGACATCCTCGCCTCCCATCCCTCGACCGCCCACTTTATCGCCTCGAAAATCTCCCGGCATTTCCTCGGTACGACGGAAGGCCCGTGGGTCGAAAAGATGGCGGTGGCCTATCGGGAGACAAACGGCCATATCCCTTCGATGATCAAGCCGCTGCTGCTCAGCGACGAGCTTCGAGACGGGCCGCCGGTGGCAAAGCGCCCGCTCGACTTCGTCGTCTCCGCTCTGCGCGCGCTCGATGCGGAAAGTGATTGCGGGGCGGATATGCAGAAGTATCTGGCCGACATGGGCCAGTCCCTCTTCGAGTGGCCGATGCCAGACGGCTATCCGGATCGGACGAGCGCCTGGACCGGCTCGCTTTTGGCGCGGTGGAACTTCTCCTTCGCCCTGGCCTCGGGGCAAATCCGGGGAACGACGGTCCACTTCGACCGGCTGGAAGACAAGATGACGCTCGCCAAAGTCGGCGATCTCGTGCTCGATACCTCTGCGAAGGTCGATGAGGTGGCGGGCAAGCACTTCCAGGGCGACTTCGCGAAATCGGCGGCCCTGGCCCTTTGCGCTCCGGAGTTTCAGTGGCGATGAGAAAAGACTGGTTTAGCTGCGATGGCAACGGCTCGGTTACGGCGTCGCGCGTTCAAGAGGCGGCTCCGACCGTTGGGCCGTCGCGGCGCGGCTTTCTGATCGGTCTCGGCCTCGGCAGCCTCGCTTGGGCGATGCCGCGCACGGCGCTGAGCCAGATCGCCATTTCGGGCAACAAGGGACGGAACGTCGTCGTGAGCATCTTCCTGCGGGGCGGCGCCGACGGGCTCAACATCGTCGTTCCGTACGCGGAGGACGCTTACCACCGCAACCGTCCGACCCTTCGCCTGCTCCGGCCGAACGAAGGCGGCAAATCGGACCGGGTTCTCGATCTCGACGGCTTCTTCGGCTTCAATCCGGCCCTCGGCGATCTCTTGCCCCTCTTCCAAAGCGGCCAACTGGCGATCGTCCACGCGGCCGGCTCGGGCGATCAGACGCGCTCTCACTTCGAAGCGATGAACACGATGGAGCGGGGACTCGCGGCCGGCACGGCCGGACCGGCCAGCGGCTGGCTCGCCCGTCATCTGGCCGTCACGGTTCCGGCTCGCGAGTCGCCCCTGAGAGCCGTCGCCTTCGGCGGCACGATGCCGGATTCCCTGCGCGGGGCGACGAATGCGATCGCGGTTAACGGCCTGGACGACTTCCGCGTGAACGGGGACGACGAAGCCCAAATACGCGCCGCGCTCGGGGAGCTATACGGCAACGGGAAAGATGCGATGTCCCTCGCCGGCCACGAGACGCTCCAGGTTCTCGAAACCCTCAATCGCCTCGATCCGAAGAGCTACAAGCCGTCGAACGGGGCCGCGTATCCGAAGTCCGACCTTGGACTCGCTCTGGAGCAGGTCGCCCTCCTTATTCGCGCGGACGTCGGCCTCGAGGTCGCGGTGCTCGACAAGGGAGGTTGGGATACCCACGTGGCGCAGGGCGTCGCCACCGGCCTGCTGAGTGGGAATCTGACAGACTTGGGCTCCTCGCTCGCCGCCTTCGCCCGAGATCTCGGCGGCGAGATGAGCCGCGTGACGGTCGTCGTCCAAACCGAGTTCGGCCGCCGGCTGCACGAGAACAGCGGCCTCGGCACCGACCACGGCCGGGCGAGCGTGATGTTCGTGCTCGGAGGCGGGGTGAAGGGCGGCAAAGTCCACGCCCAATGGCCGGGCCTCGAAGACGCCCAACTGGAGCCGCCGGGCGACCTCCGTGTCACCACCGACTACCGGCAAGTCCTCGCGACGGTCCTCGATCACAGCTTCGGCACCGATCCGACGAAGGTTTTCACCAACTTCGCACCGAGTTCGGTGGGATTGTTCTGAATTCCCCCTTCTCTTGCGCCGATGATTGTGCGGCGGAGGAGAAGGGGGCTAGGGAGTAGAGGTTCCGGAAACTCACAGTTGGAGCCTGATTACTAGTTCCCGGAACCTCCATCCCCACCCGTTCGACTCCGCTCCGCTTCGCTCAGGGAATAACCCTTGCCTCCTCCCGGCACGAGCCATCCGGCAGGAGGAAGGGGCTTCCCTCCCAAAAAGCAAAGGCGGCGAGAGGAACCTCTCGCCGCTCATTGAGCACAGACAACGGTGTAGAGTTAGCCGCCCTTCTTGCTGCCTGGCAGATTCGTATTGTCCCGCTCCGCCTGATTCGGGTTCGCGGCGCCTTGGCGGTTGTCTTCGCCGACCTGTTTTACGGTCACGAAGAACACGACCTCGGATCGGACCTTGTCGTTGTCCGTTCGGCTGAAGAGATGGCCGATGATGGGCAGGTCTCTCAGGAACGGAATGCCCTTCCTGCTCTTGCGGTCCTGCTCTTGGATCAGGCCGCCGATGGCGATGGTCTCGCCGCTCTTGATCGACATCTGCGACTCCGCGCTGCGCCGGCTCGTCTGCGGCAGGCTGCCGCCGCCCGGAACGGCGGTGAAGCCTTCGAGGACCTTCAGCGTCGGCTCCATATCCAGGAGGATATTGCCACCGTCGCCGATGCGGGCGGTGACGGTAAAGTCGACGCCCACGTCGATCTCGTCCGTGATGACGCTCGGGCCGTTCTGGCTCGTCGTAATCGACTTGACATAGCGCACCTCGTCGCCAACGAAGATGTTGGTCGGCACGCCGTCGTTCGCGAGGATCGACGGGCGGGCGATGACGTTGTTCTTGTTCGAAATGGCGTCCAGCCTTCCAAGGATGGAAGCGGTGCCGCCGCCGTGGAACTTCAGATTGGAACCGAGGTTGCCGGTGTTGGTATCGTCGCCGTACGCGTTCTGGTTGATGTGGATGCTCTTCAGCGTTCCGCCGGTGAGCAGGCTCCAATCGAGACCGACCTGCAGGGCCTCCTCGTGGGTTAGCTCCATGACGCGAAGCTCGACCGCGACCTGGCGCGGGGCGAGGTCGACCATAGCGACATACTGTTTCGCCGCCGCGATCTGATCCGCGGTGCCGCGAAGCAGAAGCTTCATCGGGAAGGTGTTGGCCTTGGTCGACGTCTTGATCGACGTATTGACCTGGCCGCCCGAGCCGAGCTGGCCGCCGCCGGAACCGCTGCCGCTGCCGCCGCTGCCCGAATCGCCACCGCTGCCGGACGAAGCGCCGCCGGAGCCGCCGCTGCCGCCGGAGGTTCCACCGGAGCCGCTATCCGAACCGCCGCCGGAATCCGAGCCCGTGCCCTTGCCGCCAGAAAGCATTCCCTGCTCCTTGTAGTCGATACCGACGCGCGGATCGATGGGTGGAGGCAGGAAGGAAACCTTCAGGCCGGGGACGTCCTTGGTGAGCTGCGCCATCACAAAGTTGGGCATCACGTACTTGAGATCGATGACCTCGTAGTTCGTATTCGCCGCGTCGGGAGCGCTGTCGAGGTCGGTGAAGATGCGCATCACGCGATCGACGTCGTACTCACGACCCGAGCAGACGATGGCCTGCTTGGCCGAGCTCAAGCTGGGAGTTGCGACAAGCTCGACGCCGTCGAACTCCTTCTTGTCCGGACCGAGGAGGGCCTTCAAGAGGTCCTGGGCGAGGATGCCCTTCGGCTCGTAAGTCTTGCGGACGATGGCCTGGGTCGTGCCGACCTTGATGCCGAGCGCCATGCAAATTTGCTGATCCAGAGAGCGGACCGACTGCTCGACCGAATCCATCCGGTCCGGCGTACCGACGATGACGATGTAGTCGTCCTTCTTGTCGGCGGTGTCCGTCTGCTGGACGATCTTCGTCTCCTTGCCCTGGGCGCCGGAAGTGCCTTGGTTGCTGCTATCCGACTTGCCACCGCCGGAGATGGAAGCGCTGCCACTCTCCTGGGTCTGGTTGACCTGGACCTTCTCGCTCGGAAGGACCAATTCATAACGACCCGTCTCCGTGCTCGGCGGCACCATCTTCAGGATGGCAGCCTTGATTTGGGTGCCTTCCCGGCTGAACAGCGGGATGACGCGCGTCTCCGAGATTGTGCCGGCACGATGGGAGATGCTCTCCATCATGTCCGCAAATCGGGCGACCGAGGCCACGACGTATGTGTTGTTCACATAGGCGAACTTGACGCCGCCAAGCGTGGTCACCATCTCCATCGCTTCGTCCACAGGAACGTTGTCGAGGTTGACCGTCACCTTACCGGCGACGTCGGGTCCCATGGCCACGTTGACGTTCGCCTGCATCGCGAGCGCCTTGAGAATCTGCTGGAGATCGGTATCGACGAAGTTCAAGGTCACGAGCGCCCGCGGCTTGAAGTCGCGCGGATTGACCGGAGTCGCATCCACGGCCGTCTTCGCCGTGCTCTTGTCTTGCGTGGGAGGAGCGATCTTCTCGGTCACGGCCTCGTCGAAGAACATCAGCCAACCGTCGTTAACTTTGACGATCTGGGGTGTGCGACCTGATGCCGAGGGGCGGACCGCCACATGGACGGCGTGGCCTTCCTGGCTGAAGGAGATCGCCTTGATCCCGCCGACGTTCGGATGCCAAGTCTTGGCCTTGCCGTCGAGGTCGGCCTGAAATTCGAGGACGAGCGCGCCATTGTCCCACTTGGTGGTGGGCTTGGCGAGATCGCTGCCGCCGATGTGGACCGCGAGCCCGCCATCGATTGGGCGGGTCGTCACGTCCGTAACCTTGCCTTGTGCGCTTACGGAGCACACCATCGCGAGCGGCAAGGCCGCTACGATCCATCGCTTGAACTTACTTTGCATTTGGATTCCCTTCCACGGTCAGTTGGAGAGTCTTTCCGTGAAACCTAACGGTCACGGCGTCCTTGTCGATTGAAACAACGGTGCTGTCGGGATCGAGAGATCCTCCCAGCATCACCAGGCGCTGGTTGCCCTGAGCGTCTGTGAATACGGCCATCGGCTTGGTTCCCAGCATCACGCCGGAAACGGTGAAAGCAAACTTCGCCTCGGGAACCGGCTGCACGCTAAGTGGCGCGTTGCCGAATCCGCCTATCTTGTCGATCTGTACGGGGGGCAGTTGCGTCGCCCGCGGCTCCGGATTCGTCGGAGGCGGCGTCGGATGCTGCTGAGGCTGGGGGGTCGTCGGCATGGAGGCCGGCGCCTGGAACGGATCGCGAACCGGCAGGTTCTGAACGAACAGCGGATTCTTCGGCCCCTCGTCGACGACGACGTTTGCCGGCGCCTTCTTCGAGTCCTTCTTCGACCCGGTTTGAGCCGGCGCGGAGGAACCCGAGCTAAGGAATTGGAAGGCGCCCACGCAGACGATCACGAGGGCCAGGGCGATCACCACGATCAGTTTCTTGTTATCCTTCATGGTTACTCCCGGTTGCCATCGCGGTCTTCTGTCCCTGCGGGCTCGAATCGGCCGTCGGGGTTGGGAAGACATAGGCGCGTAGGCTCACCGTAACATCGAGATCGGAAGTGTTCTGGCCCGGCTCGTTTTTCGGCGTAAGCTCGATGGTCCGGGCGGCCACGATCTTGGGGAACTTGCCGAGCGCTTGGATGAAGGTCATCACAGAGCGGTAGTTCCCGCGGCCTTTCACCTCGATGTCGATCTCGTCGTAAGCTTTCTTCTTGACCTTCTCGGTCTGTCCGGAATCGTCCTTCTTCGGCGCGACCACGGGCTTGGGCAGCGGACGCACGCCGACGACGGAGATCCCGCTCGCCTTGCCAAGCTTGTCCAATTCGGAGAGCAGAGTTGGCACGTAAGCGTAATCCTGGACACCTTGTTCGAGGTGCTGAAGCTTCGACGAGCTGTCCTGCAAGCTGGCTTCCGAGTCGGCGAGCGCCTTCCGGAGAGCCGTGGCATCCTTCGAGTCGGCTTGGAGCTTTTGAAGACTGGCCTTGGCCGAGCTCAATCCGGAGAAGGCGAAGAAACTGGCGGCGCCGCCAAGCACGAGGGCTCCGATCGCCAGCAGCACGAATATCTGTGGGTTCGGTCCTTTTCTCATTTGGAGTCTCCTTCCGTCTTGACCTTCTGCTCGGCCGTTCCCTTCAGGTCGGAATCGACTTCGAACTCGATGGCCTTATTCGAGGCGATCAGCTTCTCGTTCGTGAATTTCAGATTCACGTTGTCGAGATCCGGCAAGTTCTGAAGTCGGAGGATGAATTCGCCGATCGGGCTTTGCGAGGCGGCGACGCCGAGGAATTGGATCTGAATCGGCTTCGTCGGATCGGAGCTCGAGCAGCGAAGCCCGGTCAGCCACGCGGTCTGGGGCGTCTGCATCGTCAGGCTATTCAGAATCCGGTCCCAGCGGCCGGTCATCACGCCCGCGTCTTCGAGCGTCTTCAGCCGCGGCGTCAGGTCGGCAAGGGCCTTGCCGTTCTGGTCGATCTGCTTGACGAGCGGCTCGTTCTTCTTGTTCTGGGCTTGGATGACGTCCGCCTGGCGTCCAACGAGCAAGGTTTCCATGCTCAAGAACCCGTAGGCCAAGCCGGAGGCGACCACCGAGCCGACGAACACGAAGAAGAACGTCCGAGCCTTGCGCTCATTGGCCTGGGTCCCCAGACGCTGCTCTTGAATAAGGTTGATGTAAGGCATTTACGCTGCCCTCCCAAAAGCTCGCATCGCCAGTCCGGACGCCACACTGAGCTCGAGGCCCGAGTGTTCGGAGCTGTGGAGGAATCGAGGGTTCTCGTGGATGTCCAGGCTCAGCGTCTCGATTCCCAGCTTGTGGGAAACGTACTCGGTCATGCCGGGAAGCTTTACCCCTCCGCCGGTTAGCAAGAGAGCGTCGACGGCACCCTTGCTCGCGTCCTGCTGCTGGGACTGGTAGTAGTTCAGCGAGCGGCGAATCTCGCGGACGAGATCGTCGACGTGCGGCTGCAAGACTCGAAGCGGGGGATTCTCGCGTGGGACGACGTCGTTCGTCAGTTCGCGGAAGTCGAGTTGAGCCTTGCCGGATTCGGCGTCCTCTTCGCTCAGCTTGAAGTAATTCTTGAGAGCGTCGGTGAGCATTTGGCCGCCGTTCGGGATCGTGCGCGACATGGCGAAAACGCCGTTCGGGACCACGCTCACGCTCGTCGTCGTGGCGCCGATATCGACGACGGCGATGGTCTTCTCCGACCAGTCCCGGCTCGGATCGGCCTCGACGATCGCGCGGTAGATCGCGAAGGCTTCGATGTCCACCGAATCCACTTCCAGGCCGGCTTGCTCGCAAGCCTGAATCCGGGACTCGACCATGTCTTTGGGCGCGGCGACGACGAGGATGTCCATCTGGGTGTCGTCGGCATCCCCTAAAATCTCGAATTCGACGTAGCTGTCGTCCGCGCTGGAAGGAACGTATCGCCCGGCTTCCAGCTTGATCGACTTCCGGAGGGCTGCCTCGGCCATCTTCGGAACCCGGATCGGGCGGACGACCACCGATCCTCCGGCCACGCCGATATGGGCGGTCGTGACGTTGAGGTGGTTGTCCTTCAGCAACTGTTTCAGCACGAGGCCCATAAGCGAAGCGTCGATGATTACGCCATCCTTCATTGCCTCTCTCGGCGTCGGCGCTGCCGCGACCTTCGAAACCTTCCAGCCGCTAGCGGTTCGCTCGAGCTGCATCACTTTGATCGCGTGATGGCCGAAATCGATGCCGACGGCGCTCTTTTTCGCGAAGAGTCCCATCTTATGCTTCCCTCCGTTTCGGGTTGGCGCTCAACCAGTCTTCGAGGGCCTGTCGCGTAAACCGCCACTTGCCGTCTACCGACATGCCCGGCAGGTCTCCATCGACAGCCATTTTCTCGAGGGCGCTTTGGGACACGCGGAGGAGGCCGGCGGCCTCGCGAAGCGTGAGCACGCTGTGCTGGCTGGCGATGACTGCGCCGAAGAAGCTCTTAAGCTGCTCAGGATTGAGCACAAGCTCCAGGCGGACGACGTTGTGGCCGGGTAGCGTTTCGGTAGCCTCGTTCGGCTGCTTCATGTTCTGCTCCTTCGCCAGATTCTCTGCACCGCTCGGAGCGACCGGCTCCGGCTCTGCCTGAAAAGTCGCGTGCGGCTTTTCTTCCTCCGTACCCAAGGGAGTGGCACCGGATAGCGCCGCTCGTCGGATCGCGTCGGCTAAGTTCATGCCGCCTCCTCGAGTCCGCTGTGCTCGGCGACGATCTCGTGAATCAGGAATCCATCGATCATCTGCTGCTTTCGCGCAAAAGCGATCATCAGAGCATTGTCGGCAATCTGGCTGATCAACCGGGGCGCGCCCTTCGTGTATTTGTGCATTTCAAAAACCGCTTCGGGGGTAAATGGGCTGTGCTCGTGCGTATATCCGGCGACCCTCATGCGATGGAGGATCATCTCGCCGGTTTCGACCGCCGTGAGCGGCTTGAGCTGTTGCCGGACGGCGAGCCGCTGCTCCAAGGCCGGAACCTTCCGGATCTTGTCCCGTAGCTCGATCTGACCGAGCAGCAAGAGGTTGACCAGGAACTGGTCGTTCATCTGGCAGTTGAGCAACAGGCGGAGCTCTTCGAGCGTCGCCGAATTACGAATGAGATGGGCCTCGTCGACGATGACCACGACCCGGGAGCCATGTTCGTACCACGTCAAAAGCTGCTTGTGGAGCTCTGCGACGAGGATTTGGCGATTCTTCGATTCGACCTTCAGGTCGAGCTGAAGAAGAATCTCTTGGATCATCTGTGTCGGCGTCAGGATCGGGTTGACGATCATGACCACGCGATTCCGAACCGGATCGAGCAGTTCGAGCAGGCGGCGGCTGACCGTGGTCTTACCGAGTCCGATATCTCCCGACAGCATCGCGGCGCCCTTGTTGCGGGTTACCGCGTAATGCATCATCATCAACGCGTCCTCGTGCCCGCGGCTCATATAGAGGAACCGCGGGTCCGGCGTGAGGCTGAATGGCGCCTCGGTCAAACCCCAGTAAGCTTCATACATAGTTTAAGATCGCTCTCCGGACATCCTAGTAGAATCATTGGGCACCGGCCCCGGAATTCTTAGGCTCCTCTCCCCACTTGTCGAGTCATGCAATTCCGTCTGGAAGGGGGCAACCGGAACGGGGTCATTTGCCGGTTTGGCGGGAAGCCAATCGAAATGCGAGCCGGAAAGGACACCGGCTTGGCATGATTTTTTCTTTCAGGGCGCTTGAAATTCAGGGACGAAAGGTTGTGAATAGAGGCGATGAAGCTCAACGTCCCTCATCTGCCGCCAAGTCTCGCCGAGATCCTCAAGCGGCGCAAGCCCATCCGCAACGTCAACGACGAGCACGAAAAGTCTCTTAGCACTCTCGAGCGGGTTGCGATCGCCATCACCGACAAGGTTGGCTCGATGGGATTCTTCCTCATCATCTTTGGCTGGACCGTGCTCTGGTGCGGCTACAACATCCTCGCCACAGAAATTCCGGCTCTCCACTGGGCCTCCTTCGATCCCTTCCCCGCGTTTGTCGCCTACCTCTTGATCAGCAACGTCATCCAGATCTGGCTGATGCCCCTGCTCATGGTCGGGCAGAACCTCCAAAGCCGCCACGCCGATCTGCGCGCGGAAAACGACTTCGAGGTGAACGTGAAGGCGGAAAAGGAGGTCGAAGCGATCATCCAGCACCTCGAACACCAGAACGAGCTGCTCTACGCGCTCATGCAGAAGGTCGGGCTCAACGTGGAGGAGGTTCTGATGGCGGCCAAGAAGGAACCGACCGCCGGATAACATGGGCTGCACACGATGTGGCCGAAATCAAAGGATAGGGACCAACACTTCGAGGAGTCTGCGCGTCGTCACGAGGTAGTTTTCGACGACGAGCGCACAGGAGCTTCAGAGGGTGTACTTGGAACGCTGTGAAACTTGGCGCCAGTCTCCTGTGCGCGTTCTGCGCCGCGCTCGCCGTCGCCTCCGTGCCCGATTTAGCCCGGAATTTCAAGAATCCGCCCGCATCCGCGAAGCCCTGGGTCTACTGGTTCTGGCTCAACGGCAACATCACGCGTGAGGCGATTACCGCCGACCTCGAGGCCATGCACCGCGTCGGTATCGGCGGGGTGCTGATCATGGAAACCGACCAGGGCGCCCCTGTCGGCACCGTGCCTTTCGCCGGGCCGAAGTGGCGCGCGTTGTTCAGCCATGTGCTGCGCGAGGCCAACCGCTTGGGAATCCAGGTCAATATGAACGACGATGCCGGCTGGTGCGGCAGCGGCGGTCCCTGGATCAAGCCGGAACAGTCGATGAAGAAAGTCGTCTGGACGGAAACCCAGACTGCGATGGGGCATCGCTTCGCTCTGCCCCCGGTTCCCGAAATGGTCTCCGGCTTCTATCGCGATATCGCCCTGATCGCCTTCCCGACTCCCGGACCCTTCCGGATTCCCGACATCGAAGGGAAGGCAGGATACGTTCGTCAAGAGTTCGCGCCGCGATCCGACTACGGCATGGCGCCGGCAGATTCGATCATCGATAAGAGCAAGATCGTTATTCTTCACGAAGGAAACATCGAGGGCGCTATCGACTGGCAAGTCCCAGACGGCAACTGGACGGTGATGAGGATCGGCTACACCTCGACAGGCCGGGTTAACCTGCCCGCACCGAAGTCCGGCGAAGGGCTGGAATGCGACAAGCTGAGCAAGGAGGGCGCGCGGGCTGCCTTCGCCGGCTTCGTGGCGAAGCTGATCGCCGACAACGGCCCGCTGGTCGGCAAGACCCTCGTTCGAACCCATATCGACAGTTGGGAAATCGGCTCGCAGAACTGGACCGAGAAGTTCCGAGAGGAATTTCGGAGGCGTCGCGGCTACGATCTGCTGATGTATCTGCCCGTATTCTCCGGAAAGGTCGTGGGCAGCCTAGAGGTATCGGAGCGCTTCCTGTGGGACATTCGGCAGACGATTTCCGAACTCGTGCTCGACAACTATGCGGGCGAGATGGAGAAACTGGCCAAGCAGCATGGAATTCAGCTCTCGATCGAGGCCTACGGCGATATGTGCGTGGACGATCTCGCCTACGCTGGACGCGCCGACGAACCGATGAGCGAATTCTGGACATGGGGCGGCGGAATGACCGATCCCGAGTCTCACTCCGAACCATTTATATTCGAGATGGCTTCGGCCGCCCACATCTACGGCAGACCGATTCTCGGCGCCGAAGCCTTCACTTCTAACGACTCGGAACGCTGGCTATACAGTCCTCGCGATCTCAAGGGATTGGGTGACTGGCAATTCTCGCGCGGCGTCAATCGCTTCGTCTTCCACCGGTACGCCCTGCAGCCGTGGCTGCAGGTGAAACCGGGAATGTCGATGGGGCCTTGGGGTCTTCATTACGAGCGCACCCAGACGTGGTGGGACGAATCCGGGCCATGGCACGCCTATCTGACGAGATGTCAGTATTTGCTGCAGCAGGGGCAGCCGATCGCCGACGTCCTCTACCTCGCTTCCGAAGGCGCGCCGAGCAACTATATCCCTCCTGCGTCGGCCCTGCATGGCGTGTACCGTGCCGACGGATGTCCGCCGGAGGCCCTGCTGCGCTTGGCGTCGGTCAAGCATGGCCAGATCGTGTTTCCCGGCGGGATGGCTTACCAGGCGCTGGTTCTGCCGCCGGTCGATACGATGACGCCCGAGATGCTCCGCAAGATCAAGGCTCTGGCCGACGCCGGCGCGACCATCCTCGGCAACAAGCCCCACGCCTCGCCCAGCCTTACCGGTTATCCCGCCGTCGACCATGAAGTGCGACGGCTTGCGGAGGAGGTCTGGGGCAAGATCATCGTGGGGAAGACGGTGGAGCAAGCCCTCGCCGCAAGGGGCGTCCCGCCCGATTTCGAGGCCGACCGTCCGATTACCGCGATGCACCGCAAGATCGGCAGCGAAGACGTCTACTTTGTCGCCAACCCGCGTAAGGGCAGAGTGAACGCGTTGTGCCGATTTCGCATCATGGGACGGAACCCCGAGTTGTGGAACGCGGAGACCGGGACAATCCAACCGGCGCCGATTTTTGGAATCGCCAACGGCCGAACGGAAATGCCCCTCGCCTTCGGTCCGCACGATTCCATCTTTGTGATCTTCCGCCCGGGCGGCGGCATCAAGGATCCGATCGTGAGCCTGACCTGCGATGGCAAGGCCGTCTTCAGCCAGGTCGCAAAGGCAAAGCTTAAGCCTCAGATATTGCGGGCGTCATGGGGTCCTGCCGGGGACGAGAGGAGGACGAAGGATGTAACCGCCCAAGTCCAGAGCCTCGTCGACCGTGGCGTCGGCGAATTCCAGGTCGCCGATCTGGCTTCCGAGGGCGACCCGGCGTACAACGTAGTCAAGACGCTAACCGTCGAGTACCGAGTTGGAGGGAAGACGATGACCGCGTCCGCCACGGACCCCGAGACGATTTCCCTTGCCGCAACCCCCGACGATCCGCCGATGCCCCACGTGACCGCCGGCTTCGACGGCCGTTTCCGTCTGGAGGCGTCGGAAAAGGGGAGCTTTGTCGCGAGAACCCGTTCCGGCCGTATTCTGAGGACCAAGACAGGGATCGAGAAGACCGTAGAGGTCGGCGGTCCCTGGAACGTTTCGTTCCCGTTCGGCCAGGCGCGCTTTGACGCTCTGGAGTCTTGGAGCGAGTCCAAACGCGCGGAGATCCGCTACTACTCCGGTACCGCGATCTACCGAAACACGTTCGTTGCTCGCTTCGGCCGGCGTGAACGTCAGTTCCTCGACCTCGGTCAAGTCGACGTGATCGCGCGGGTGAAACTCAATGGCCACGACCTGGGGATTCTCTGGCGCGCTCCTTATCGAGTGGAAGTCACCGGCCTCCTCAAGCCGGGTGAGAACCGTCTCGAGATCAGCGTCACGAACCTGTGGCCGAACCGAATGATCGGAGACGAGTTCCTGCCGGAAGACAGTGATCGGAATCCAAACGGAACGCTGAAGTCCTGGCCGGCGTGGCTGCTGGAAGGCAGGCGCAACCCCTCCGGCCGCACCACTTTTACGTCCTGGAGGCTCTGGCGCAAGACGGATAAGCTCCTGCCATCGGGACTGCTCGGCCCGGTAACGATCCGCGGCAACGTCTCCATGAGGCTATCCTGAGTTGTCAAGCTCCATTTGTCGTTTTCGAACGCGAGAACGACCTGTCGTGGCTTGGGTCTGGGATACAAAATGGCGGGAATGTGTGGGAACCCCTTTTGCCGGTTCAGCGCCAATGCACGGGGACAATTTAGGTTCAACGGACCGCACCAGACCGCACCAAAGCGCAAGGCCACTCCCAACATTTCTCCCAACATTTTCGGATGGGCCGGCGGCGCGGTGGTGTCGACTCCCGCCTCGTAGCGCTGCTGTCCCAGCTAAGTTACCAGGTCCCAGAGTGCCTTTTCCCGACCCTGGTCACAAGTCCATTCTCTCCCTCGGCTCTCAGGGCCTTGTCAACCCTGAGCGAAGCGAACCCGGAGGGCATGGGGTTTACAAGGGCAGGAGCGGCGAGCACAATTCGACCGCCAGGTCGGGAAGGGCACGAGCCGTCAAACAGCGTTGACCGGAATCACACGAGTGCTGCGGTAGCCTTTCCGTTGTGGAATTCGACGTCTTCATCTCGCACGCATCTGAGGATAAGCCGCAGGTAGTTCGGCCACTGACGGAAGCGTTGAGGGCGTCAGGAGTCCGAGTCTGGCTTGATGAGATAAACATTGAGTGGGGTGAGAGCCTGAATAGCGCCATTGACGCTGGCCTTGCCAGAAGTCGCTATGGGATAGTGGTCCTTAGCCCGACATTCTTCGCCAAATCGTGGCCGCAGCGCGAGTTGGACGGGCTGGTTCAGAGGCAGGTGGGAGAGGGAAGGATTGTCATTTTGCCTATTTACCACGAGGTGTCGAACGAGGACGTTCGCTCTTTCTCACCGACGCTTGCTGCTGCCTTGGCACTGAATTGGAGTGACGGGATAGCCGCAATCGTGGCAAAACTCCTCAAACTTCTGGAGAAGAACTCTACGGAGGAAGCGAGTCAATCCCTATCAAGACGGGGAGAGACGCAGACAGTGTTTTCGAGAACGAAGTCCTTGCTTGAGGAGGGTCGGCTGGTGCCGCTCGACGATTTGCTACGGCAAGAAACTGACAAGGCGCTCGACATCATGGAGTCTTCGGAATTCGATCCTGAGTTGCATGCGGGGAATGAAGAGGCGTACTTTAACGAATTCAAGCGACGTGTTGGAGCCTATGAAGCCGCAGTGGACGACCTAAATGCGGTCCAGATGGCAATAGCCTACTATGGCGGTTCCGGGAGTTACGTTGCTTTAAGAAGGTCGCTGGAGCGGCTAGGAGATCATCCGCACGGCGTAGGCAAGAATCGAAATGGCGGCAGGGAGGTTTGGACTAACCTGCAACGCTATCCGGCGGTGCTGTCATTTCATCGGGTTGGGGCGGCGGCGGTAGTTGCTGAAAGGTGGGATAACTTGCGGCCCCTCTGCCGGGATGCATCAGTCCAGATAAGGCCGCTTGAATCAAATCGGGTTCCGATGATCGTGCAGATGAAGCCACATCTGCCCTTTTCAGGCGGCGAGCGCTCTCAATGGTTGATCCGCGACTCGTTTACAGGCTCGACTAAGAGATACACGCCCGAAGAGGATTACTTAGCTGGCAGCGTGGTTGAGAGCCTTGCCAGGTTTGGGATTGGGAGCGAGGAGGCTGACCGCGTTTTCGACATCTGGGTCTTCCTGGAGCAGATCGCTTACCTTGGTGTGCCAGATGGGCAGGGCCGCTGGGACCCCTATTTCTCAGCCGGTCGATGTTGGCGGATACTCAGCGTCTTCCACGGCTGGGACAATTCGCCGCAAGGCCAACTAATGGCTCGCATACAAGCCGAAGGTGACAACAGTGAACTGCTTCGTTCGGTGATCGCAGACGGCAAGGCGTCGACCTTCCTGGAACGAGGCGGCAAAGCACGAGAAATGATCGAGACCTGCATCCGAAGATATTAGCGAATGCTGAGCCTACTAATGCGCGAGCCTAATAATTGCGAGCCACCAATCCGAGACGTGCAGTAGCGCAGGTCATACTTTGGAAACGAGATGGACTACAAGGTGTTTTATTCCTGGCAATCGGACCTGCCAAACCGTACGAACCGCGGATTGGTCTCTGAAGCGCTTGAAGCTGCTGCGTTAGCAGTCCGAAAGGATGAGACGATTGAGATCCAGCCGGCCATTGATCGAGACACGCTTGGAGAAGCTGGCTCACCTGAGATCGCATCGACCATCTTCAAGAAGATTGAAGCCGCTCAGGCCGTGGTCGCGGATGTGTCGATCATCAACCAAGGCGCTGGCCGGCCAGCCCCAAATCCAAACGTTCTCCTGGAGCTTGGCTATGCTGCGCGTCACCTTGGCTGGGAACGGCTCGTTATGGTGTTCAACCTCGCCTTTGGCCGGATGGAAGACTTGCCGTTTGACCTCCGCACGAGGCGCGTGATTAGCTACACGTCATCCGAGGCCGACGCGGACCGAGCAAGCTCCCGTAAGCAACTCGCATCGACGCTAGAAGCTGCTCTGCGGAGTATTATCGACAAAAGTGGTGTGGTCGTCGGCGAACCGATTACTGGTTCGCCTCCAGTCAACCTTGGGGCGGAAGTTCTGGATTGTGTGTTTGGTTCTCGCCACACGCACTTAACGAGCGCTTTCAGTAGCTGGATTGGCTTCGTCAAGCTCCGGCTATGGGCTCGGGCCGACGCAACGGCTATTCAAGATATGGAAATTCTGCTTTCCGACCCGTACGACTCCCAACGGCTTTGCAGCGTCGGGCCGGGGCGGAATGAGGAAGAAAATTGGCCTGTGGAGGTATTGGGAGCCAGCAGAAACCCACTTGCAATACCGACAGGTGGGACGTTGCCACTAGGGCCAAAATCGCAGCCGTTGGAAGGGTGGCTATGCTTTGGTGTCCCTTCGCCATCTGACTGGGCGATGGCTACAAACCCCTTGGCGCCCTCCGTCAGCTCAAAGCTGGTCATCCGCCTAAGAGAAATCGGTGGCTTCACCGGCTGGCGTGTGACGGTAAAGTTCGCCGCGATTGTAGAACTGCAAGAACAGGAAGCCCCGTTCGAGAGGCGGCTACATAGTCCGATGCGCTTCATTCCTCGCGAGACGGTCGAGATCGCAATTGACAATGACTGGTGAATTCTCGCTGTATGAAGCGCTCCGTTAGCGCAGTCGTCGGCCAAGATCCAGTAGCTCCAAGTGGTGGGTACCGCGTCGAGGGGGCTAGCCGTAGCCGTCCCGCTCTGGCGGGGATCATCTGAATGAAGCCGGATGGTTCGTGCCGCCTGGAGTTCAGTCGATCAGGCGTTAAGCGGCTGAGTCGCATCGGCGTGGGCGGCGACCGATGGAGCGGAAGGTCTGGCCAGCGACGTAGCGGACAATGATAGGTGCGGCATAGGCGCAAGGATCATTTGCTCTCATGTCCGGTATAGAGTTGGTCATCACTAATCTCAGTTGCGGTCAGGCAGAATACCGTTCACCAGAACCAGGGCGCGGAGGGTTGGAATCTTCCGCGCCCTGGGCCGCATTTTGAGCTACTGCATGACCATCCTCCAGGTGGGATGCCGAAGAAACAGCTTCGCGATCCAGCGATAAATACGCGGGCCCCGGTGGAACGAGGCGAGTAGGGGCGCACAACGAGCCCGCGCGTCCCGGCAGAGCTCAAAGTGCCGAAGCACGGAGATGCCCCTAAAAAAAGCAGCCGGTTCCGCGAGAGGGTTGTCAGGCCAGGATTGTTCAATCGATTGGAGGGTCTCCATCGTTTCGTCGTAGGGCCGAGTTGGCCAGCCGCTGGTTACGGCTAGCCCGATCAGTGCAAGCATGAGTGATTTCATCTTGAGTTCCATTCCGGAAACTCGCTTCGTGCTATACTGATCCTGCAACAGACCACCAGGATCTCCTGGCGGTGTACAGCCTCTGGCGAGTCTCGTCGGGGGCTTTTTCCTTTGGATCCCCCCGATTTCACGATCATACACCAGGTCCTCTCGAAATGCATCGACACGCCCGATAACTTGGGGCGACTAAGCCACACTTCGATCTTTTGAATTCAAATTAGTCCCGATTTTGCGGGAGTGCTAAGCTGAGAGGAGAAATGAGCAAAAGCAAGAGGAACCCCTTCCAGATGCAGTGGACGCAGAGTCGCGACGAGGCAGGAGTGGACTACAAATTACTCGAAGTGCTAGTGACCAACCCGCACAGCCCATTCTTCGAGAGAAGTGCTGAGGAGGTGGCAAGGTTATTTGACAATTGCGGAGCGGAGTACGCCGAGACACCGATGTATTCTGCCACCGAGAACCCTGCCGAGGGTGTCGTCGTGTATCGACAATACAAGGAGCAAATCCACCTTTACATACCCCTTACTGGCGTTCTGGTGGAGTTCGAGGCAAAGCCAAGCAGCGGGCCGAACGACGACCCAAACCGAGGAATGAAGCTGGATTTTCCGATTACCATGGACAAGCTGTATGATGGATTTGACTATGTCACGTCGATCCCGTCCGGGCAAGCCACGGGCCTAGTAGGCTTTTTTACAAGTTTCTTGAGAGTAAGTCGACACTACAATATCCCAGAGATATTTACGGCGCGGAAGCTGGCTTTGGCTGAAACACATCTAGTTGATCTGGCTGGCCGCTGGAACCTTTCGGGGTTTGTATCAAACCATTCGAAAGTCGCACGGATTAAGATCGAACGCATCCTGGAGTTCTTGTTAGCTCCGAGGGAGGACGCGGAGGAAACAGCTAGGCGCAACGCCTATCTGCGGATGATAGTACGTCGATGCTGTGAGGAATCAACTCTCCGCTACTCTCAAAGCTTGCTGAGAACATCATTGCTTGCAAGGAATCGTCGCGACCAGGTGTGGGCTATTCACCTCTGTGATTACCATCAACAAACGCATAAATCGTATGTTATTGGAACTAACAAGAAACTTGCTTGGTATCTAGGGCTACATAATGACGACTTGATTCCGGAGATATTAAGGCAATTCCCCAAGGGTGTTATCTACAGGACGCCGGGAATGCCCAAAAAGATTTCGTTTGACCCAGATCTCTTAATGAAATACTCTCGAGAGTATCTCAAAGCTTTGCTATGAAGGAATCCCGGTGTCTGGCAGGAAAGGCAAGTCGAGTGATGATCGGTCAAAGCCCACTGGGGCCGATGCCTCGAAGGAGGGAGCAGAGAAGTTTCGCCGGGAGTTCTCGGAAATGCTGCGAGGGAATCCCGTAGCTGGAGAAGAGTCTTCCGATGAGTTAGAGCCTATGAACTTCGGGGATAACTCGTCCCGACCGAAGGCCCGCAAACGGAACGACGGAGCCGGCCCGAAGCGCTGACAAGCTTCACAGGTGGAGAAGTTGCTGAAGTTGCGATAATATCATCATTTCAGGATGAAACTCATCTGGCCGATGACGATTGGAAGGCGCATCACTCCTCTCTGATCAGACTCGGAAGTCAAGCAGCACCAGCGCAGTCGTCGGCCAAGATCCAGTAGCACCAAGTGGTGGGTACCGCGTCGATGGGGCCAGCCGTAGCCGTCCCGCTCCGGCGGGGATCATCTGAATGGAAGCGGATGGTTCGTGCCGCCTGGAGTTCAGTCGATCAGGCGTTAAGCGGCTGTGCCAGATCGGCGTGGGCGGCGACCGATGGAGCGGAAGGTCTGGCCGGCGGCGAAGCGGATAATGATCGGCGCGACATAGGCGCAAGGATCATTTGCTCTCATGTCCGGTATGGAAGGGGCCCTTCAGGGAAGGAGTCCTCCGGATCGTGAGAGCATCGATCCTGCGCCGGACGGATTACACTCACTCCTCAGCAACCGTTCCGTCTTCCAGAATCGTGACTCGGCGCGGGGCAGACGTTGGGATTTCTAGGTGATACCGGGTGTGTTTGAGCTCTCCGGTTCGAGTTAGTGCCTTCTTTTCGACCAGATCGAGCAAGTCGCGGGTTGTCGTGGCTGCGGACGCCCCGGTAATCGATGCGTAGTTTCCGGCGCTGAAGCCACCCTTGAATCCCTGCGGACCTTCGCGGAACATGCGCATGAGCGCTTTCTCCTGCCTGGCGTTGAGTTCGCCTCTCAGTCGGTCGAGCAGCTTTGTCTTTTGAATCAGGAACTCGACGGACGCAGCCGTCCGGCGCTGGGATTCAATTGCGACGCCTGCGAACCAGGCGAGCCAATCGGTGACTTCGTTGCGCATGCTGGCCGCCTGGAGGGCGTCGTAATAAGCCGCCCGCCGCGACATGATCGTTGAGGCGAGGCCGACAAGGGCCGGCTGTTCCAGGCTTTGAGCGAGAGACATTTCGGCGATCGCGCGGCCGATTCGCCCGTTACCGTCTTCAAACGGATGGATGGATTCAAAATACAGGTGAGCGATTCCGGCCCTGGTGAGAGCCGGCAAGGGCCTCTTGCCGCGCGGGCCCGTCTCGTTGAACCAGAGAATGAAGCGCTTCATTTCCGAGGGGATGCTCGTAGAGGGCGGCGCCTCAAAATACACCTTGGGGGAGTCCATCCGTCCGGAAACGATCTGCATCGGAGCGTCGCCGGTGCGATACTTGCCGACGTCGGAAACGTGCCTGCTTCCGGCCATGAGCATCTTGTGCCACAAGAATAGGACCTGACTTGACAGGGGGCGGTCGTAGCCTCTGTAGAGATCAACCATCATCTCGGCGATTCCTTGCTCTTTGGGTCCGGAGCGCCGGTTATCGGCGGCAAGCCCAAGTTGCCTTTGAATGGAGGATTGAACGCTGCCGCGATCAAGTATCTCGCCCTCAATCTCGGAAGTTGTCACGGCTTCGGTGCTCATCGCTTCAACGGTGAGTTGGCTACGCTCTTCTTCGCCCAGATGCGCGAGGGTTCCGACGAGTATTCCGCCACCGACTAGAAACTGCCTTTCGGCCTGCACAAGACGGGCTTGTTTCCAGGCGAATTCGGGCCAGTCATTCTGTTGCCAGTTCCATGTCATGATCGATAGCGGCCTTTCCTATCCATCATATTATGCCGCTACATGAGCGATAGCAAGAGGTTTTATCGCTCACGCGGAACACAAGATCCAGTGCACATAACGAACCAGATAGCGAGGCACTGGGGCTTACGCTACCAAGCCCTGCTCGAACGCGTCGAAGCCGGGTGGGCAAACAGGTGCGAGCGGCGCGGCTGGTGCGGGCGGGGGGAATCGAACCCCCAAGGGCGTTTCGGCCCGACGGATTTTCGTACCGGCTACGGCTTTCGCCGCCGCTCCGCGAATCGTGAGTGGAGCGTTTGTGGTCTGGACTATCCCTTCACCGTAGCGTAACGCCGTAGGTGCTGCCCGTCTAGTCTCTACACCTTCCCTCGACCCTAAGGGCTTGGCTCGGGATCGCCACTTGCGAGGGTTCCCCGAATTTGGGCAGTTCTGCACCGGCGGTTTCCCGCCGGGCACTCAATCTTGATTCAAGTCCGTTGCGTCTACCAATTCCGCCACGCCCGCATTGAAGCCAGCTATAGCGGGACGCTTGGCGATAGCCAAGGGGAAAATGTGCTGGGCCGACTGAAGGACGACTTGTCGACGCTGGTCTTAACGATTGGGTGGTCTCTAGCCGATGGATTCCTTGGCTTTCTTGCGCCAGTCCTTCGCAACCCGATACGATCCGAATAGGGCCAATGAGAACATAATGAATGTCAAGAGCGCGAATCCGATGAACACCCAGTGGGAGATGTTCGGCTTGTGGTAATCGTAGGCTCCGAGTTTCGTTCCGACTGACACATAGCAGGCAACAAACGCGGCAAGCGGTATTGCGGCCGCAACAAAGAGTAGGGCATGGACTGTAAATGAAAGGAGCTTGGGCACCCCTTTTTCCTGACTCGGGTGGTATCTCTCCCAGTTGAAGACATCCGCCTTGACGATTTCCTTTACGTCTCTCGCCAGTTCGTCGCGGATGTAGCTGCCAAGCCTGAACACCATGAGATCTTGATTGCAAACCAGCAACCCGAGAATGCTCGCGCCAACCGTGGCAGCCGCAAGGACGATTGGATACTGCTCCGCCCACAACTGACCGTTGTTCTTGTCTTTGGACATTGCGCTCATCGCGGCCACGAGGATGCCCGCGAAGAACGGTAATGAGACGGACAGCGCAATTGTCTGCCAACCAAGGCGCAGTTCTATCTCTTTGCGAAGCGCAGCGTACTCAGCAAGATGGACAGTGAGTGCGAGTTTCTCATGTTCTGTGGGCTTTGCGGGTTTGGGTTCCTTCGGCTCTTTAAGCGACTCCAAGACGTGAGCCGCGACGCCTAACTCAACGGGAGGTGGTTCTACTTTCGCGGTCGTTTCTTTGCGCGTCATCGGCTTCGGTGGCTACAGAATTCCAGTATTTTTATCCAGTGTACAACTCGGCGGACTGTCACGTTCTCGCGAAGTGGCTGGTATGTTGAGGGAACAATGAGCGGTGGCGACGCGAATCTGGTGACGGCCACATGGTGGCTGGCTGGAGCGACGGTTGTTTTGGTTCTGGCTACGTTTATTCTGGTTTTGACTGGCATCCGCCAACTAAAGTGGATGCAGGTACACAGCGAGCATTTGTCTAAGTTGGCGGGCCAGACGGGAAAGATTGCGGAGGCAGCAAAGACAACAGCGGAATCCGGAAAGACCAGCGCGTACGCTGCCTGGAGTGCCGTCGCAACTGTGAATCGAGCCCGCCTCAAGGTGACTGACACCAGCTTCGGTGAGATCGACTACGGCGGGAAGCATCCGAATGGCTGGGCGACTATTACCGTATCGAATATCGGCCCGACAACAGCCAAGGAATGTCATTTTTCCATCTATCAGAAGGAGTCAGACGATTCTTGGCCGCCGACTAAGATCGCTTCTGACACGTCTGCCGATTGGCTGGTGATGCACGCCGGTACGACCGCTAGGCTAGTTTTTCAGCAGGTTGTCGAACCGAATAAAATCGGGCTCTATTTTGAGGTGACCTACAAAGACGAGTTTGGGATGGGCCACGCGCTTCGCTGGGCGGCATGGAGGAGTTCTGACGGCGGAACCGAAGCTGTCCCGGTTGCCGGGTGGGACTGCGATAGCTGACGGGGCAGTTGGGTTAGTCCTCCGAAGTCAACTCCATATGAAGGTTCTGGCTAGCTGCCCGCTGGCCTTGCTCTAGGCGTTGTCGAGGCACCAACCAGCGCATCAGGCGCATGCAGATGTAGGTGAGCGTGACGCCGTAGGTGCTGCCCGTCTAGTCTCTACACCTTCCCTCGACCCTAAGGGCTTGGCTCGGGTCGCCACTTGCGAGGGTTCCCCGAAATTGAGCAGTTCTGCATCGGCGGTTTCCCGCCGGGCACTCAATGTTGATTCAGGTCCGTTGCGTCTACCAATTCCGCCACGCCCGCATCCATTGCCAGCTATAGCGGGATGGTTTGCGGTAGCCAAGAGGAAACTGCCTGCCGACTAGGTCAACTTGGGACACGGCCGAGTCCCTATTCCCGGCAAGGACAAGGGGCACGGGGCTTATTTATCGTGTACCAATACCCTCCCAAAGGCGCATACTGTGGAAATGGCAGAGCGCGTCAAATCCACATTCGATGCCGGCATTACGAGCGAGCGTCAGATTCTGAGGCAGCACCTGCGGGAAAACACTGACATCGATACGCACGTACGTCAGATTCCGCTTCCGCCGATGCCGAATCCAGTGCCTGAGCGAATTCTTGGAACTTTCCGAGACCCAGGGGCCAGGAAATCGATCACTGCGGACATGGAGATTATCCAAGGCTATGCGAGTGAGGGCCGAGTACTTCCCAGTTTTCTGGAAGCGGGACCGCGCGAAAGCCTGGTGTTCCAGCCGCAAAGCGTCCGTGCTGCAATTGTCACAACTGGTGGACTCGCACCGGGGCTGAACTGCGTGGTGCACAGCCTTGTTACACGCCACTGCAGCACGTACTCTGTCAACGACAACATGAGAGGTGGCATCTTCGGAGTTTATGACGGTTTCATGGGGCTCTGCCGCAGGCCACTTGAAATGAAGGTGCTCCGCCCAGAAATCACAGAGCCATGGTTGGAAATGGGTGGCTCCGCTCTGGGCTGCAGACGATTCTACGATAAAACTCCGGAGCAATTGGCTGCAGACATCGTGACCAATCTACGCCTAAACGACATCAATATTCTCTACATTATCGGCGGCGATGGGTCTATGAAGGTAGCTCACGAGATCGCCACAATCGGCGACGATGTCAGTGTTGTTGGGATTCCGAAGACAATGGACAACGATCTTCTTTGGGTTTGGCAGTCCTTCGGGTTCAACACGGCCGTTGAGCAGGCCACGGCGGCCGTAAACACTATGCACTGGGAGGCCGAGTCGACTCGGCGAGTTTGCCTCTTAGAGCTGTTTGGAGCCGAATCCGGATTTGTCGCAGCGAATGCAGCATTGGCTAGCGGACACGTCGATCTGGTGCTCATTCCGGAGCCCTTCACTGAACTGACACCAAAGCAGTGCGAAACCGCCCTTGCCGATTACGTTGACTACTTGGCGAGGTGTGTCCGCGACAAGGATCGCCCGCATGCTTTGGTAGTCCTTGCCGAGGGAGTAGCCCAGGTACTGTCAGAGTATGGTGTCAAACTTGGAAAGGAATCTGTTAGTAAGACTGACTTTGTTGGTCAGCTTAAGAGACATCTCCAGGGCAGGCTAACGGACCGCACAGGGAATGACATTGATGTCTATGTCAACCAGCCCCGTCACAACATCAGAGCCGTTCGGGCAAACGCTCACGATCAGATTTATACGGAGCGCCTTGGTGCACTGGCTGCGGACAATGCTCTGGCAGGATACACTGATTTCATGATTTCCCAGTGGCTAACTGAATACGTCCTGGTTCCGTTGCCCCTAGTGATTGGCAGACATAAGAGCATTCCGCCATCGGGGATCTTCTGGAAGCAAGTTATGGCAAGCACAGGGCAGCCTTTTGGGACGTGACGCTTGCGGAAACGACGAGCCGTGCTAAAGCAAAATCTGCAGATGCGCGGAGGCCACATCGCGATCATCGGGGGAGCGATCTGGGTCGGGGGGCACCACGACGAACGTTGATTGCTGCGGCGTCGAGCATGTTCTTGATGTGCGAAGCGTAAAATGTCTCGATCATTTCGACGCTGGTGCGGCAGTTCTTGGAGACCTGGTAGATGTCGGCTCCTTCCATCAGGCGCATGCAGATGTAGGTGTGCCTGAGACTGTAGGCGGTGCGCCGGTTGCCGTCGCGATCGAATTTCAGATTCAATTCGCCTAACACATTGTTGAGTAGCTCGCGCTGGACTGTGCCGAAGATGATATCCGTGGGTTGGCCCTTGACGCGTTTCTGCAAGCGTTCAAAGGGCTTTACTGCACCCGGCATGCTCTTGCAGTAACCAACTCCACGTTTGCCGCGCACTTCGATTTCGAGGATGCGTTCGCCTGTCGCTTCATCGGTGACGATGGCGACATCTCGAAACTCGAGGCGGGAAGCCTCGTCGGGCCTGAGCCCGGTGTTCGCCATGAACAGAACATAGTCGTGCAGCTTTTCGCATTCTGCTTTCCAACGAGGATTGGGCGGAGTCTTCGCCCTTGCCCGCGTCGCTTCGTAGAGCTGCTTGTATTCCTCGGGCGAGAACCACGCCCGGTGCGTTATCTTGCCGGATGCTTTGTAAGGCAGGGAAAGATCGGGAAGGTAAGGGAGCCATCCGTGCCGGTTGGCGGTTTTAAGGATGTGACGCAGAGTAACGGTCTCGTGGTGAAGGGTGCTTCTCGACGGCCGCTTCGGCTCGCCGGTCTTCGGGTCCTTGCGGGAGGTCATGCGATGAATGCGGTATTCCTGAAACCGGCCCGGCGTAATCTCCGTGACGATGTCGTCACCGAAGAAGGGGTTCAGGTGAACCCGGATTTGCCGATCCATCTTTTCGATGTAGCCGGCATGGCGCTCACCGCTGGTGAGGATCTCGAATTCTTCCAGGAACCGCTTTGCCGCTTCGCGGAAGGTCTTTCCGACCTTGAGAATGCCTGCGCGGTGCTTGCCGCGAAGTCCAAGATACCAATCTTCTGCGAAGTCCTTCGCATGTGCAAGACTATCTTCCTTTGTCGATACCCGCCAGTTCCTGCCGTTGATATAGGCTGAGCACTGCCACTTGCCGCTGTTCTCACGTCGGTAAACATGGAGCTTTCCGCCCATTAGAGAGTGATGCTCGGGCATCGATTTCTCCTGTTGATGGTTCAATAACGCTCAGAGCGACCGCTATGTGTAAGTTGTGTGTAACCTATGATTTCATGGTCGTCAACAGGAAACTATCTGAATTTGCTGAATAACTTGTGGCAGAGGGTTTTGTATAGGTGGCTTTTAAGTCCCTTGCGTCTGGACCTAATATGTTGTTTCCAAACGATATTTCGTTGGCTACCTCTGTGACTGTGTAAGAGAATGTGTAAAGCAAGTGCGTCCAGCTTTGGCTGTCGATGGCTTGAACGGGTCGCCCTCCTTCTTCCGCACCTTTCAGGTGATTCCCCCTCCGCTCATGGCGGATAACACTGGATTTGAATTCGGAGAATCGTAGCTGCAAGAAGTAAAGACTTCGTTACCTCGCATAAAATCGGCCTCGGGTGGCTGCGCGTCATCTGTCCGTACAGCCGCCTGAAGGTCACGGTGGGCCCGGTCTGGGACAGTTCCGTCTTTCCGTTGCAACGCTCCATGACCCTCGGAGGCGCTAAGGCTTCTCGGGAATAGTTGTCGGTTTGTCTTTGGCGTCCCTGCGGATGGCAGTCAGTAACTGCTCGATCGTCAGGGCCTTGTCGAGGCCGAGGATTTGGAGCAGATCGAAGAACTGGACAAGGTCAAGTCGCTGCTCGCCGCGCTCGACGCGGTACATGAAGGATTGGTTCTTGCCGAGCGCCCGCGAGACCTCGCGCTGGCCCAGGCCCGCTTTCTCCCGTTGCTGTCGTATCCACTGCCCGATGTCCTGATACTCGGCACTGCGAGGGGCGAGAGTTTCAGTTCGCGGGTTGTTCGCATGTGGCACAGAGCCTAGGGTAGTTACCAGATTGTATGCAAATTGCAGTCAATCCGTGATAGAGTGAATGGCCGGGCCCCTTTCCGTTTGGAAGTTTAAGGGGCGCGGTGAGGCGAGGGGCAACCACTCTGAGCCCCCCAATCTTCGACTGAAGGCAAAGAGATGAAATCACCAATTCTTTTGTTCACTTTCGTTGCATGCTGCGCATGCTCCGTCGCGCAGGCGGACGACCTTTACAATAATCTCGGCGACACCAACGCCCCCTCGTATTACGCGGACTGGGACGGCGGTTCCGGCGACATAGGCGGGGGAACCAGCTACGGACTCCAAACCGGGCAGGTGTTTTCCTCGTCGATCACCGGTTCCCTGACATCGGTCGAGGGCATCTTTGAAAACGCCAGCGCGACGCCCCAACTCCAGGGTGCCCTGGTACAGCTCTTCAATTTCAGCGGTGGAGTAGTCGGAACCGAAGTTGGAGAGCAAAACGTCGCGGGCTCAATAACGGACCTTGGGCCGAGCCGCTATTTCAACAATCGCTTTGAAAGCGACGTGCGAGCCGATGTGAGCATTGCCGGCCTGGTGGCCGGGCAGGAATATCTTGCCGTGATTCAGCCGCACGGAATCAACTGGGGCTGGCTTGAGGACAATAACGACGGTAACCACCATACGTTCTGCCGCGACTTCTCGCTCTATGGGTCGCAGCCGGGATTCGGCACGACGACATGGCGGGAAAGCGGGACGTTCTCCGGTTTCTTCAGCGGCGACTCGGTGATGCGAATCCAGGGAACTCCGGTTCCCGAGCCCGGAAGCTTGGCCGTGCTCGTCCTCGGCTGCATTGCGGTCCTGCGCCGGCGCAGATAAGCAAAGCCATTTGACTCAAATCAATGTGGGCTTGGCCGTGGCGGGCGCGCCAAGCCTCTCTGCCGCCTCAAAACCATGCCGTTTCCGACAGCGGTCAAACCTGCTTGAACGTTAGCAACTTGTAGGGTAGCAATTCCTGCTTTCCGTCCGCGTTGGACAGAAATTGGTGACCTCCCTTATAGACAATTGCCTCGACCTCGAAGTGGTTGATTTCTCCGCCGCGCTTGAGCGTCGTAAAGGCTGCGGGTTCCACGAAGTAGCGGCGCTGCTCGCTCCTGGTCACGCCCGAAGTAGGATTTCCCTCGGCGCTGCGTCCGACATTGCTGCTGATAACGTCAAGCCAGCGCTCGCCTAGTAGCTTTGCCGCCCACTCGTTGGTCTCGCCGCTATTCTGGCAGAAGATCTTCGTTTGCAGGTTACCAAGCAGGGAGTCCACTGCGTCGTTATTGCCGAGAACGCGGCGATAGCTTTCTCTGTTCTGCGTCAAGAAAACTGTGCATCCGGCAGCAGACCTCGCGACTGACTGATACTCGGCGTCGAAGTCGGAAACGAAGTTCTGAGCTTCGTCGGCCCAAAGGAAGACGGGGCGCAAATAGCCGGTGGTCGGCTTGGTTCGACGTAACACGGCGACCTGAAAGCAATATTTCCATGCGAGCTGGGCGATGCGCCCGGCGAGCCGGAACTCCTGGATAGGCAAATTGATAACGACGATCCTTCCATCAAAGGCAGCCTCGGGAGTGATGTTCGTTTCGGAAGAAAAGAGCCTCCGGAGCGGTCGGGTTATGAAGGGTCGCACCAGCATAGAAAAGGAAAGGGTGATGATGCTACGCGTTTTCTCTGAAAGAGCCGGATACTCCATAAACCAGTAGTTGCGGCATTCCTCGAAGTCCTTGCGGATATCCTCCGGCGCGTCCTTCGTCGCAAGATCGGCCTCTCTAATAATTGCGGCGCAAACGCTGCGATCACGCCACTCTTGGCTTTCCACCTCCTGCGGACTTTGCGGTGCCGTCGTGACGATCGACCGCATCAGCGGCAGGGAAACCGGTATCCCCGCGAATATCGGCAGATCCACGATGTTGGTGTTCATGTGGTGAAGGGCATCTTCGAAGAACTTGTTGCCGCCGCTATCGGCGGCCCCGCCGGCACTTCCTGCAATTGCGCCTGCGATCTCATCGAGTAGGGCGACAAGATTGATTGTAAGTCCGCCGCCTTCTCCGGGCCTCCGTGACTCCCAATCCAGGAAGTTGAAGCGATGTTGTCCCGTAGCGTCAACAACTATGAGGTCGTCGCTCCGGCCGGTTTCAGCTGCCCACTCTCTCCAGTCGTCAACTTCGCCTGGTTTCGCCGCGAGAACCAATCCCCCGAATCCGTTGGCGAGGTAACCGTAAGCAAGGTGCCGTCCCGGCCCGCTGCTCTTACCACTACCGGTTGCACCGAATATGCAAACGCCCGATAGGGCATCAGCGAGCCGGAAACAGTCTCCATCGCCCCAATCGCGAACGATTGTCATGGGGTGGAATTCGTGCAGATCGTCAGGCGGGACGTTCGGCGATTTCGTAAATTTCATGACAGGCGCAAACCAATTATGCAGGGCATTTGGGAGGCACTCCCGAAGCAGGGTAGGAGGGCGGCACGCCCTTGACTTTGGCCGACTTTGGGCCTAGAAGCCGGGGTCTTGGGGGCGGCTTTGGAGCCCCTGAGCGCGATGTTGCGTAGCAACATATAACCGCGCCCATTAACTTGCGCTCGCCTAACGGCTCGCCGCAACTTAACGGGGCTACGGAGCGCGCTTCGCGCGCAGACTTTTTTGATGAAGTGATGACAACTAGGGATTGAGAATCTCGGCATGGCCATTTACCGATTGGAAGCGAAGATAATCGGTCGCAAAGCGAAAGACGCTTTGGGGCATGCCATACCGGGAAAGGAGGTCTCCGTCGTGGCCAAGGCCGCCTATCGCTCGGGACAACGGCTAAAGGACGAGCAACGCGACATGGCATTCGACTACCGGGCCAGATCGCAAGAGGTCGTGCACGCGGAGATTCTATCACCGACGCAAGCGCCGGGATGGCTCAAGGGCCATGTCGAAGGCGAACAAGCGCGAGCACAGCGCGAAAGGCTGTGGAACACGGTGGAGCAGGTGGAGCGGCGCTGTGACAGCCAGTTAGCGCGGGAGTTCACAATTGCGCTTCCGGTGGAGCTCGACCGAAAAGCGCAGATCGATGCCTTGCGGAACTGGTGCAACGAGGAACTAATCAGCAAGGGGTTTGTTGCGGATGTCGCAATCCACAAGTCCAAAGACGGCAAGAATCCGCACGCGCACGTGCTCGCGACACTACGCCCGGTCAATGATAACGGCTTCGGCAAGAAGCCGGATATGACCGGTAAGTTCAACGGACGCGCCGATGTCGGAAAGGGCGCCAAGAGCGACCTGATGGCTTGGCGCGAATCATGGGAGAAGAACTGCAACGAGGCCCTGGCGGCGGCGGGCGAAAGCGCCCGGGTCGACAGCCGCTCGCTGAAGGACCGCGGCATCGATCGTCCGCCGGAACCCAAGATCGGCGTAGCCGCGATGGCAATGAAGAAGCGAGGCAAAGACGCAGATCCGTGGCGACTTCGCATTGTGCGGCAGTTTCGCGTCAGCAACCAAGTCCGCGCGGCCGTGCGGCAAATCCAATCCTTCGGGGAAGTGGTTCAGCGCGGCATTGATTCAGCGTGGATGGAGCGGGCGCATGCTGTGGGCGGGCACCTCTACGCGACCGGGGCCGAGTTACTCCGGGACGAATCGTCGGGCGGAAATTGGCAGGAATATCTGAAGAGGCGACGGGAGAGGGAGGGGCCCGACCGCGAAGCGGAGCGATAAACTCAGGGGGTGGACACTTCCGAAAAGCGCCAGCAGATGTCGGCGGTCCGGGCGGTGAGCGCGGCAATCGATCTCGTCAAGGAGACCGGCAGCACGATTGCCGGTTTCGACCCGCTTGCCGTCGCCTTGGGGAGCGCCGCCTATATGGGGGTCATCACTTCAAGGGATACGGGGCACCAGCAACGGCGACGTGACTTGGAGCGGGACGGACGGGGCGAATAGCTCCAAGTTTGCGGTAACAGCGAAACCATTTTAGAAAGGAAACAGAATATGGCGCAAGACCCACTGGGAGAATTCCGGCGCAACACCAAGATCGAGCAGCGCAACGACGGCGACTCATCGTCGGATTACCAGGCGTTCAAGGTCGTCGACCGGCGGCAAATCCGGTTACAAATCCGACCGGCAAACAAAGCATGGGAGCGCCTGCCGTACGGCTATCTGCTCAGGGTGGTCGAGGACGGGCTTTACGGAACAGAGGTTTGCCTGGTCTTTACATTCATGGTGGTCGTCATCCTCGGCCGCAATCTGCGCGGACTCGGCGAAGCAATCGGCGAGGAAAGGTGCGAGTTCGTAGAGCAACTTGACGAAGAGCGTTTCGAGAAGCCGGCCGATGCCAAGGCTCCGCTTATCGAGTCGATTACGATTTACGAGAAGACAGCGGACAGGGAAGCGCTCGACAAGCGTCCTACTGAGCTGGTTGACTGACTCCCTGAGAATCTCCGGCGTCCGGCGTCCCAATTCGGCTCAAGTCCGATCTCCCTATACAGCTAACAGCCCCGAAAGCAGCCGAAAGAGGTTGACGCCTGTGACAACCGGCTTTAGAATCGGAGATTCCAGAAACCAGTAAACACGAAAGGCTGCGTCGCTTGGATTCCGACCCGCACCTAGGACTAGATGAAGAAGCCCTTAGGGCGGAGGGCTATCGACGGCACAAGAATCCCGATGGCTCTCTGGGCGGCTGGGTATCTCCCGATTCAAAGGTCGCAGGCACGGTTCACCTCGGCCCGGGAGTTGAGGTTGACAACCAATCGAATATCTCGGGCAACGTTAGAATTCTGGACGATGCCCATGTGGACAATTCCGACGTTAGCGGCAACGTCGTGATTAAGGATCGGGCGTTCGTCAGCGGTTGTATTGTCAAGGACAAAGTGGAGTTAAGCGGCAGGACGCAGGTCTTCGGCATGCGAAGACCCCTCAGGAACCGGAGCAACATAGTTCTGACAGGTCAGACGCAAATCCGGAACCTCGCGATTGG
Source organism: Fimbriimonadaceae bacterium (assembly GCA_035545155.1). Taxonomy (GTDB): domain Bacteria; phylum Armatimonadota; class Fimbriimonadia; order Fimbriimonadales; family Fimbriimonadaceae; genus JAEVZK01. Next base: position 297,517 of record DASZYX010000013.1, read on the forward strand.
CATACATATGATGGGCCACTCGCTGGCAGTATCGGGAGGAACGTTCGAGTTGCCTCAGTTGTACATGGAGATTGCGGCGAAACGCAGCGGCTTGGCACCGGAACTGACATTCGCAGGCAATTACGACAAGGAGACTGGAAAGGTAAGCGTCGACGGAGTCGGATTCCAATGGACCAGTGAAGGCATACGCGGTGTTGTTCCGCTGGACAACGAGAAACAGCTATTGCCGCACATTGCCTTCAGTATCGACAAGGGGCTCGACCTCAATCGAGTAAACGATTTTACTCAGCTTCAAGGGCCTACTTTCGCCGCGAGGACAGGTTCTGAGGCCAAGGATAGGCGGGGAAGATAAACTCGCGTATCTCGTGAGGGGCATCTTCAATGAGTGCGATGAGAGTCTCTGGTAGTTCGCCCGGCCTGAATTTCCTCGCTTGGGGCTGATCGTCGTATTCTCTTTGAAGTTGATCGAGCGTCCTCGCCATGAGTCTTTGCACATCACAACTTAACCTTGCTTCGATGTGCTGCAACCTGAATCCAATCAACAACAAGTAGCACAAGTGCTGCATATCCCGATCCAGATGGGCTCGGCGCTCGTGAATCCCATTCCAAAACAGGCACTCATAAGTGACTGACGAACCCTTAGGGCGACACGACAATGGCAAGCCAAGATCCCCACACACGGCTTCATCTTTAGCAATGGCGAAAATGTATTTTCGGTTTTCAGGCGGCTTCGAGTCGTTCCCTGGGTAGGGGCGGACAAGGGCATTGCCGCCGAAGCTTTCATAGGCCTCCTTGAGATGATCACCCGCCGCAAGGTTGAACCATGCCTCGTGTTTGAAACCGTCGTTGTTCTGTCTCATGGTCGCGTCAATTCGGCGCGTGAAGAACGGCGACAAAAGCTTGAAGAAGTCCCATCTTCTTAGAATGGCGGGATGAAAGACCGCCACGGAAAGACCGTAAAAGCCGCCATTATGGAGAATTATCTTCCCGCCCTTGCCAAGCTCGGGTATGGGGCTCGTTCTCGACCGGCCTTTGAGGAAATCGCCGTGGCGTCTCGTGAGGCGTAAGAGCGGATCTTCCTTATCGTCTTTACGCAAAACCAATTCTCTCGCAAAGTCCGACGTCACGTAACAGACGAAGGTTGTGCAGGCGAATCCGTTCTTGTAGTGGGAATCATCTCTGCCGGGCTTCTTCAGCATGTATCCGGCTTGCCTGGGTTCGACAATGTCGATGAGTCCAATGCCGGTCGACAGGAGATCCCGCCAACAACTGGATACTTCAGCTTGAGAAAGTAAGGCTCCCTCCCAAAACGGGCTGTCGCGCAACAAGGAAATGCAGGCGTCCACTTCAGCGGGATTCCTGGGACACCTTGCCTTAAACATTGCCTCTGTGCTGTTGGCTGAGATGAAAACCACATTATACACAAAAATACCGAGATGCGATTGTGTTTATAAGGACAAGTTTAGAAACTCCTGGCGACGGATTATCCATGTGAGGTTGATCACATGAATCAAAGAGCCATTCAACATCTCGTCGAACATGCGCGCAAGCACATCGTACAAGAGACCCTACAACACGCGGTCAAGGAAGAGAAGCACTCCGTTGGGGCCGCACTCGGTCTCCTTTGCGTCGGGCTGTTTCTCACGCCAATGATCATCGGCGTCCCGATCGTCATTTGGGGCGCAGTGAAGCTCTATAAGGCCATGTCATGAGACATGAGCCGAACGATCTCTCAAGTCAGGGAATGCCCTATCGCGGGGCGTTCCCGCTTACGTTCACGTGGGCTCTGGCGGGGTGGGCGGTCTATTGGGCCACGCGTCGCCCCGCGAAAAACGGAGGTTCTGAATGTTCCGACAAAGCGAGAATCAATCCGGATCGATTTCCGGGCAGCGCGAATATCTGGAGCAACTGGCGTTCTATCCAGCCTTGACCTTGCTTGTGTTCACTCGCAGCAGGCTGGGCTACCGCCTGGTGAACCCAAGATGGCTTGTGGGCACAGCCCTGGCGATGGTGGGGTTCGGAACCATCGTTTCCGGGAGTTCGGGCGGATCGGAACTGGACTTGCCCCTGCTCGAAATACTCGCACTGGGTGTCGTGGCCGCCGGATTGAAACAGCGGTGGGAGGGATGGCAGGATTTCAAGAAGGGGATCGGGAGGTATTCGTATTCCTCAGGTGTTCCCAAGATCGAGAAGCTGCGTTTGCCGCGCTTCATTCGGTCGCTCGGCCGCACGAAGCGGATTCTTGAGCCGCTGCTTGCATACGTCGTAGGCCTAATCATCTGGCAGTTTGTTTCGACCGGCCTCGGCGCCTGGATCGCTTTCAGCGCATTTTGCCTGGCGATCTTTGAGACAGGACGTTACCTGAGGGGAGTTGAGAGAAGCTTCGATGTTGTCGACGGGCTGTGCGAATCGGACGCGCAGGGACGGGTGGTCGACTATTTCAAGAGAGGCGATGAGCCGCTCGCAGAAGCGTCAGTCGGCACGTTGCAGAAAACGTCCCGGCGATCGACGGCTATCCCGGTCGGCCTGGACGCTGACCTGCAAAACGCCATGGCGCGGCGCAAGGCTGCCGGAAAACTTCGGGATGCCGGGTCAGAAGATCCGGCATCGCCGTGAGGCGGGGTTGCAATGTCGTCTTTCGGCAACAAGGCCGGCGAAGTCTGGCAGGAACTGTTCACGGTCGCGGAGACGGCCATCGTCCTGTCCTTATCCGAAAGAACCGTGGAGTCACTTGTGGCTCGAGGGTTCCTCCGGTCGGCGATTGCGCCAGGGACGGAACGAGCCCGGCGCATTAGCCGCGCGATGATCGAGGAATATCTTGCGGAATTCAATTCGCAGAATCCGCCTGGAAGCCGCGGGAGACATGCGTAAGTCTGCCTATGCTGCGGCCACACGGGGACTCGTTCAGTCTTCCTCTCTTTGGTTACCACAATGGTAGATAAGGCCCGTCACGTTGGCCTTCAGTAATTGTTGCGAACCCCACGCGAACGTTACGAGTATTAAGTGCGTCCCCAATATGGACGGAGAAACAGTTTTGATCTGCTTTGGGCTCGTCACTTAATTGCCTAAACCCTTACCACTCTGAAGTCTCCCACACGGCGTTTCGCCCCCTTGGAGGTAGACATGTTTGCATTAACGCTCCGATATCTTTGTTCAGTGGCCAATATCGTCCTACATCTGCACCGCAGGCTAACGGGTATCAGGGCCTTCACGTGTGTTCTGCTGACTTTCACCTTGGCGGCCGGAGCCTCCGCGCAGAGCAAGTATTGGAGCGCCGGCGTGCCGCTCCCGAGGGGCATAGGGGGACGTCCTTCCGTCGCGACGGTGAACGGCAGAATCTACGTTATCGGAGGCAATGACGGCTCAAACGTAGTAAACACTACGTTCATTTACGATCTCTCAACCAGCAGGTGGACTCAGGGAAACCCGATGCCCGCGGCACGGCAGAACGCCGCGGTTGCGGTCATAAATGGCAAGATCCATGTCATTGGCGGCGCTGCTGCTGCCGGAACGCCGCATGCCGATCATTTCGTCTACGATCCTGCCACCGATCGCTGGGATACGCGGGCTCCATTGCCGACGGCGATAACTCAGGCAAGCGCCGCGACAGTGGGCAATTCAATTTACTTTATGGGTGGCACGTATGGCGGCGGCAGCGAAGGATTCGGCGCGAACGTTATTTCTAGCAACTACGAATATGTCGACGACGGAAGCAATGTCTGGATCGAAAGGGCTTCGCTTCCCACAGCCAGAGCGTTGTTAAGCATGGTCGTGGTCGGGCAAAAGATCTATGCCATTGGCGGTCATGGACTGGGGACGACCGTGTTCTCAAGCAACGAAGTCTACGACACGGCTTCGCGCAACTGGGACACAAAGACGCCGATGCCAACGGCACGTAACGGGATGATTGCTGCTGCCCTAAATGGGCAGATTAGCGTTATTGGGGGGAGCCCTGTATCTAACCCAGGCTTCAATTCCATCGTGCTGTCGAGCAACGAAGAATACGACCCACTGCTGAACCAGTGGTCTTCGCGGCCCGCGATGCCAACGGCCCGGGTAGCCTCTGGCGCAACGGTGGCAGATAACGCCATCTACGTAATCGGAGGTATTAATGCGGGATCCGCCCTCACGACGAACGAGATTCTAAACTCAACTACGGTCTGGGGGGCGAGAATCATCCTAACGAGGCTTAGCACGGGGGAGACAATTCGGGACAACCTGGTCTCGGTCGAGAACGGCGTTTTGACCTTATTTAGCGGGCTGTTCATAGGCGAAGCTGGCGTCATAGCGGACCCTAGCGCTCAAATTCCGCTAAGTGATATCAACGCAATTACGATACTTCGCGATCAGTACGACCCAAATAATCCGGATGGCGGCTCAACATATAACGGTTTCAACAAATACATCGCGGTGGCTCCAGATGCGAAAGCGAAAACCGTTCAACTAGCGGATAATCCACTCCAAGGTTCTTTCTGGAACTATTTCATAAATAGCTTCAATAGCGATGACGGACTCTCCGTGCGCCACCTATCTGCGGGTCTAACGCTAACTGCCATACCCAGGGTTCATGGTGCAAACGACCCAGTTACCAGGAAGTCCAATCCGTTGATTGATCGGGCCACTGAAGTATCCCTGCGTAACAGCGCCGCATTTTTCTCAATACCACCGCAACTGTTATATGCGGTGGCATGGAAGGAGTCGTTGGCAGGGTTCCACCGATATGCAGGCATAGGGTGGAATCAGTTTGGCTACTACAGCCCTAGCCCCTCCGATGCAAACCACGATGATCCCGTTGGGTTCGAGAAGACTGTCATTACTTATGATGGCGGCATAGGAATCATGCAAATCACCGGCGGCACGGTGGTCTCCGGAAGAAGCGGCAATGCTCTGCTGACGCACATTTACAAGCTGGCTTCGAGCATTGGCTACAACTCTGACTCAGGCGCGCAAGTGCTGTCATCTTTCTTTACGAGCGGAAACAGTGCTCCTTATCTAGAGCATTGGTTTTACGCTGTGGGCCAATACAATGGAACCGGGCAAAGATCTGCCGATTACAGAAATGGCGTCTGGGGCATTATCAGGGTGCCACCATACTTCTCACGAGACGTGCAAGCGATTCCGGATTTATCGACACCAACTGTACCGGCCCCTCCGACCAAGTATCCGGCCCACGCCGATGCGAACTTTGATGGGCAGATCGATCTCGTGATCGGTCATGACCCGAATATCACCATAGGCCACAATCAGGTGAGCGTATCCATTCAGGCGCTTGGAATTAACGGAGCATTAGTGACCGATGTGAAAGTTCGCGTTCGCTACAGAACCACTAGCACAGATCAAGTCACGCTGGTCCAAATTGGGCAGAACATATTTGCTGGGAAGGTGGCTGTGCAGTTATTGATGGGTGTTCCGATAACTATTGTGTTTGACGTTACTCTCCGGCAAGCTGACGGCTCTACCAGTGTGGTCACCGGTGCAACTGTGATGAGAAAGGTGTAAGGGCAAATGAAAAGGACATTTCGATGCAAATGGCTTCTGGTTATGGTTGGACTCATCACTTCATTAAACGCTTATGGCCAGCAGCTCTTAATCGACCCGACGGGGGGCAATATCCTGTTCTCGGACAGTAGCACCCACGACCTAGAGGTCGCTACCGGGCGATCCTTGGGCTTCACCGCGAATTTCTTCGGTGCACCCGTGACCAGAGTGGACGTGAGCACAAAAGGCAATCTGAACTTTGCCGCTGATGTAGATCCGACCAACACGTCGATGCCTGACATATTTGGCGTCGCGAGAATGAGCCCACTCTGGAATGACCTGCTTATTAATTCTGGCGATGGTGGCAGCGTCGTCGAAGCAAAGCTACCGGGCGTCTATTATTCAGTAACGTGGAGTGGCGTTGAGGAGTATCCAGAAAGCGGCGGCCGTCAAACATTTCAAGTAGCCTGGTTTGGGACGGACGTGGTTATTAGGGGATTCGCTTTCAGAAAGGACGACGTGGCTTTTAGTTATGCTGCTTTGGGGGCCGACTTTGTTGTCGAGGCCGCAAACGGAGCGACGGTGGGTCTAGACAAAGGCGATCAAAGCGCATTTGTGCCTTTGCCTGATACGGCTCTAGGTGATGGGGTCGTAGCTAATGATGAGAAGTCCCTGATACCTACAGCGGGCGGTCAATTCGTTTTGTTTCGGCCAGACGGGGCAGGGTCGTATGTTGCTTCAATTGTAAGTCCCGTTCCCGAGCCTTCACCGGCGGCGGCGTTAGGGCTGATGACCTTCGGCGTCAGTCCGGCCTTCCGGAGATGGCGTCGACGGTCAAGGCGCCTAGCTGGCTGAAAATGTAGGGGGCTCTGGCCGACATCAGGCCACGCAGGACATGGCCGCCCGCAGGTCGGAGTCGGAGGCGCGGACGTAGTATTTCATCGTGGTCGCGATGTTGGAATGACCGGCGATCGCCATGAGCACATGGGGCTTGACTCCGGCTCCATCGTTGGCGTGGTTGGCGAGATGGGTCAGGAATGTCGACCTAAGGTCGTGGTGGGTCGGCACGCTCTCTCCATCCTTCCCGAATCCTGCGGCTATAGCCACGTCGTGGAAATAGTGGGAAGCCTTCTTGGCCGAGATCATGTGCCCGTTCTTGGCGCAGACATAGGTCGTCGCGGCTTGGGTCCTGGCGGCGGTGAGGACAGGCAATAGCGCGTCGGGAATCGGAATTATGCGACTGCCCTGCTTTGTCTTCGGATCGACCAGTTGGATGCCCTCGCCCTTGACGTACTGCGCCTGCTGCTTGACGCGCAATTCCCTGGCCTTCAAGTCGACTTCCGACCAACTAAGGCCTAAACACTCGCCCATGCGCAGGCCGAAGCGCAGGCCAAGCAATACGGGCATTTCCATGCACGTGCCTCGCGAAGCCCCGAGCAGCTTGGTCTGCTGCTCTGGCGTCAGGATCATCTTGGATTCGTCGTCCGACTTGGCTGCTCTTAGTTTCACGTGGCGGGCCGGATTGGAAACAATCAGGCCGCCTTCGACAGCGCGGGTGAGGATCGAAGATAGGGCGGTAAGAGCGTTGGCCGCAACGTTGCGGCTGTGGGACGTGGTGAGACGGTTCGACCACTCCTGAAGGTGGGGAACGGTCAGGGCGTCGAGCCGGGCAGCGCCAAGGGCGGGCAAGACGTGGTTCTTCAGCGCGTAGGCGTAGGCATCGCCCGTTGTTCTCGCCAGCTCCTGCGTCCATACGCTCTGCTGGACGTGCTCCGACCAGGTCTTGAGAGTCCATTTGCCGGCGCGGCCCTGCGTCTTGTTGAATTCGCCGAATGCCTGGTCACGCGAGTCGCGGGCTTCCTTCTCGGTCTTGCGGCTACCGGCGCGGCGATAGGCGGTTCCGTCGGGGCGCTTGAGTTCTACTTCCCAGTGCCAGCGGCCGGTTTTCGCGTTCTGCCAAACGTTGCTTTCCTTTCGATTCGCGGGGGCCTTAAGGAGCGCTGCCATACCTATATTATAGCATCAAAACTCCCAACATGAGTCCCAACATTACGCGATTTTGAACCTAATGGCGGGAATGTGTGGGAATCGAACCCACCCGACCTCTTCCGAGGTCACGACGGTTTTGAAGACCGCGCCCGACACCAGCCGAGATTCACTCCCGCATGCATCTCAGCATACGCCAAGCCGGGCTACTTCACTTCGATTCGGCGTAGCCAATTGACCCACGTACTGGGTTTGAGGCCGGGGACGATGAGTTGGTAGTTGTTGTCCGGGTGGCGGACGAGGATGGCTTTGCGTTGCTTCAAGTCGGCGAGGGGGAACACTTGTTTGTAGAGGTCGGCGCCAACGAAGGTCACCGTCCTGCCAACGGGAATGAGGGCTTCGATGGCGACGCCGGTGTAGTCGGCGGTTTGCTTGCGTTCGTTCGTCGCCTTGACGGTGCGCTTCGCGTAGCGGCTGGAAAGGGGCAGGGGGATGGCTTTCGCGCCGCTCGGCGTCATGAGGGTGAGGGCGGAGGCGGGTGTGGTGACGGGGACGAAGCCGTCGCGGGCGAAGAGGCGCTGGGACTCGGCGTCAAGGAGGCCCTTGATGAAATGCTTGGCGTCCTCCTTGGCGGCGGCGCCTGACGGGATCGCGACCGGGTACTCGGCCAGCTCGTTTAGCCGATCAGGGATCGGGACCTCCTGGACCTGGCCTCGCGCGGTCGTAACGTCGCTCACGTAGACGATCCCGGCGTCGGCCTCGCCGAGCTTGACCTTGGCGAGCACCGCCTTTACATCCGCCTCGCGAGAGACGACGTGGGAGCGGACAGCTGCCAGCCACGAGGTGCCGTACTGGCGGCCCGCCTTGGCGAAGAAGGATTCGGTGTAATGGCCCACGGGGACGGCGGGATCGGCGATGACGAGGTTCGTCGCCTTGGGCAGATCGCGGATGGTGTCGAGGCCACCGAAGCCCTTCCGCACGGCGATTTCCAGCTTGTTGAAGACGAAGATGCGGTAGCTCCCTCGATCATAGGAAATCTGTTCGAGATTCTTCTGAGCCGCGGAGGCGAAGACGTCGGCGGGCGCGCCGTGGTTGATCTGGGCGGCAAGCGTTTGGGAGCCGGCGAAGTTCAGGCGGATGGTCAGGCCGGGATGGGAGGCCTCGTAGCTGCGGGCGATCGCGGTCAGCGACTCTTTGAGCGAAGCGGCCGCGAAGACGTTGAGCGTCTGGGTCTGGTGGGCCAGGATCAGATAGGGGAGGATCGCCAGCATGTCGCGAGGCTACCTGCCTCTCTGGCCCTCACGCCCACCCGCTCAGTGCTCTGCGCGCCTTCCGCCTCAACAACCATACACTCGATACCGAAAGGGCCGGCGAGTCGCCGGCGCTCCCAGCGAACATGGATTGCCTACAACCATAGGGAATGTGTAACCTAAGGCTGAACTCGATTCAGGGGTGATACAGATGTCTTTACGGTTCATTCGATCGGGCGCGGCTGGGCTGGCGGCGCTGGTTTTGCTGATGGCGGTGGGATGCGGCTCGGGCGGGGATACGAATTCTTCGACCACGACGGGCGGCAAGTCGGCGGAGCGGACCACGAACAACCTGACCGCGCCGACCGACAACGGCGCTGCGCCTAAGGCGACCAAGAAGGACGGCTCGCCCATCGTGATGGGCTTCTCCCAAATCGGCGCGGAGAGCGGCTGGCGTACGGCCAACACCGAATCCATCCAATCCGAGGCCAAGGCCCGGGGCATCGATCTCAAGTTCTCCGACGCCCAAGGGAAGCAGGAAAACCAGATCAAGGCGATCAAAAGCTTTATCGAGCAGGGCGTCGATGTGATCGCCTTCTCGCCTGTCGTCGAGACCGGATGGGGGCCTGTCCTCCAAGAGGCGAAGAAGGCCGGCATCCCGGTCATCGTCTCCGACCGGCGGCCGGACGTTCCCGACGACCTGTACGTCACCTTCCTCGGTTCCGACTTCATTCAAGAGGGCGAGCGCGCCGCCGAGTGGCTGGCCAAGGCCACGAACGGCAAGGCCACGATCGCCGAGCTGACCGGAACGCCGGGCAGCGCGCCGGCGAACGACCGGGCCAAGGGCTTCCGCAACGTGCTTGCCAAATATCCGAACATGAAGATCGTCTTCAGCCAAACCGGCGATTTCCGGCGGGACAACGGCAAGCAGGTCATGGAGGCGCTCCTCAAGAGCCCGCAAGGCTCGCAGATAACGGCCCTCTTCGCCCACAACGACGACATGGCGATCGGCGCGATCCAGGCGATCAAGGCCGCCGGCAAGAAGCCGGGCAAGGACATCATGGTCGTCAGCATCGACGGCATCAAGGATGGCCTTCAGGCCCTGAAGGACGGCGACGAGAACTACATCGTCGAGTGCAATCCGCTTCTCGGACCGATGCTGATGGACTCCGTCGTGGCCACGCTGAACGGCAAGACCCTGCCGAAGCGCCAGCTCATGAAGGACGAAGCCTTCGACCAGACGGCAGCCATCAAGGCCCTGCCGACCCGCAAATACTGATCGCACGAGTTCCCTCTCCCCTCCGGGGGAGAGGGTCTGTGAACCGTCGCGTAGCGAAGGTGAACAGGGGTGAGGGGGCAATCGGCGCCGAACTTATTCCATTGCGACGATTTCGGCGGGGAAAGGGTCTGTGAACCGTCGCGTAGCGAAGGTGAACAGGGGGGTGAGGGCAACCGGCGCCGAATTTATCCGTTGCGACGATTTCGGCGGGGGAGAGATTGTATTTCTGGACACTTGTTTATGCCTGTCGTGCCGAGTTCAAATCCGCCGAATGAAACGAGAGTCGGAGCAAGTCCGTCGCGAAGCGACCTTCGGACTGCTGAAGCGAAGCTTCAGCCTTTCTTGCTCGATTGTAATCCGGCCTTGGGCGGAAGCTGCGCTTCCGCACCGAAGGTCGCTTCGCAACAGGGACCGACTCAGATCAGGGAGTCGGCGCCAACGTTTCTTAGGAGCGAGGGTTCCCGGTTAAGGAGATGATGACGAGAGACCTGTGACCGAAGCCAACGTCCTGCTCAATCTGTCCGGCATCGTCAAGCAATTCCCCGGCGTGCTCGCCCTCGACCGCGTCGATTTCGAGGTCCGCGCCGGCGAGGTCCACGCGCTGATGGGGGAGAACGGCGCCGGCAAATCCACTCTGATCAAGGTCGCCACCGGCGTCTATCCGGCCAACGGCGGCGAGATGACACTCGGGGGGAGCCCCTTTGCTCCGCGCTCGCCGGACGAGGCCGTTCGGCTGGGCATCAGCACCGTCTACCAGGAAGTCAACCTCGTCCCGAATCTCAGCGTGGCCGAGAACGTCTGCCTCGGCCGCGAGCCGGCCGGTCCGTTCGGCATCCGGTGGCGAGCCGTGAGAGCGAGAGCCGAGGAGGCCCTGAAGCGGATCGACCTGACCCTCGACGTGCGCCGGCCTCTCTCCAGTTGCTCGATCGCGATCCAGCAGATGGTGGCGATCGCGCGGGCTCTCGACGTTTCCGCGAAGGTCCTCGTCCTCGACGAGCCGACGTCGAGCCTCGACGCCCACGAGGTGGCGCAGCTCTTCGCCGTCGTGAGGCGGCTTCGCGGCGAGGGGATGGGCATCGTCTTCGTCACCCACTTTCTCGATCAGGTCTATGAGGTTTCAGACCGCATCACGATCCTGCGAAACGGCCAGAAGGTCGGAGTCTGGAACACCGCCGACTTGCCCCGCCTGGAGTTGGTCACCCAGATGATCGGGCGGGATGCGGCAACGCTGGAACGCCCGGCGTCGGCGCTTGCGCCCGCGGGGGGGAAAGGTGAGCCGGTCGTCGCTGCCGAAAACCTCGGCCGGAGAGGCGCGATTTCCGATGCGACGTTCACCGTTCGTTCCGGTGAGGTGCTCGGTTTGGCCGGCCTGCTCGGCTCCGGGCGCACGGAGACGATGCGGCTGCTCTTCGGCCTCGACCACCCGGACGAGGGATGCCTTAAAGTGGATGGGCGGGATACCGGGCGGTTCAGCCCGAGAGAGGCGATCCGCAACGGCTTCGGCTTCTGCTCGGAGGACCGCAAGACGGAGGGCGTCTTCCCCGAAATGAGCATACGGGAGAATATCTTGATCGCCCTCCAAGCCCGGCGCGGATGGCTCCGGCCCTTGCCGGCGACGAAGCAGCGCGAGATGGCGGACGAGCTGATCGCGCGGCTGCGGGTGCAGCCGGCGGACGCGGAGCGGCCGATCCAGTTCCTCAGCGGCGGCAACCAGCAGAAGGCGCTCCTCGCCCGGTGGCTGGCGATCGAGCCGCGCCTCCTCCTGCTCGACGAGCCGACGCGCGGAATCGATGTCGGCGCGAAGTTCGAAATCATGTCCTTGGTGGAGTCTTTGCGGCAGCAAGGCGCCTCGTTCGTCTTCGTCTCCTCCGAGCTTTCCGAGGTGGTGCGGACCTGCACGAGCGTGCTCGTCATGCGGGACCGGCGCGCGGTCAAGACGCTCGAAGGCAGCGCCATCTCGGAGGAGAACATCATCGGCGCGATCGCGGGGGATCAGGCTTGAGGCGCGCGCCAAGCTGGATCTGGGCGCTGGTTCTGCTGGCCGCGATCCTGCTCTTCAATCTCCTCTTCACGCCCGGCTTCTTCCATTTCGAGGTGCGGAACGGGCATCTCTACGGCAGCCTCGTCGACATCTTGAACCGCTCCGCGCCGGTCGCCCTCCTCTCGCTGGGGATGACGCTCGTGATCGCGACCGGCGGAATCGACCTCTCGGTCGGAGCCGTCATGGCGATCAGCGGCGCGGTCGCGGCCTGCCTTATCGCGCGCCCGCAAGACAGCCCGCTTGGCGGAATCAACCTGCACGGCTCGATCCCGCTCATCATCCTCTTCGCGGTCGGCTTTTCTCTGATCTGCGGCCTCTTCAACGGCATCCTTGTCGCCTTTCTCGAATTGCAGCCGATCGTGGCGACGCTGTTGCTGATGGTGGCCGGGCGAGGCATCGCCCAGCTTCTCGCCAACGGCCAGATCGTCACTTTCCACTCGCCCGGTTTTTCGAGCATCGCCACGGGCGCTTGGCTGATGATGCCGAATCCGGTCTGGCTCGTCGTCGCCGGGCTGATTCTGTTCGGGGTTCTGACTCGCCGGACCGCGTTCGGGCTCTTCGTCGAGGCGACCGGCAGCAATCCGACGGCCGCCCGCGTCGCTGGGCTCAACGCGAAGGGGATCAAGATTGCGGTCTACACGCTCTCGGCGATCGCGGCCGGTGTCGCGGGGCTGATCGGCTGCGCCGACATCCAGGGCGCGGATGCGAACAACGCCGGGCTCTACCTGGAACTCGACGCGATCCTCGCCGTCAGCGTCGGTGGCACCGCGCTGACGGGCGGTCGTTTCTCGCTCATCGGTTCGATCGTCGGAGCCCTGCTCATGCAGTCGCTCTCGACCACGATCCTCACGCGCGGCGTCTCGCCGGAGCTGACCCTGGTTCTGAAGGCGATCGTCGTCGTTGCCGTGTGCCTGCTCCAATCGCCGGCCTTTCGGCAGATCTTCGCCAAGAGGGCGGCGGTATGAATCGGGAAAGCCTGCGCGAGCGGCTGCCGGTGATGATCACCGCCGTCGTGTGCATCGCTCTGTTCGTGGGCTGCGGCCTCCACTTCGAGCGGTTCATGACCCTGCGCGTTTTCATGAACCTGTTTTCCGACAATTCCTTCCTCGGGATCGTCGCGGTCGGGATGACCTTCGTGATCCTGACCGGGGGTATCGATCTGTCGGTGGGCTCGATGGTGGGCTGCTCGTCGATCATGGCGGCCTGGCTGATGCAGCATACGCACCTGCATCCGCTGGTCGCCCTGCTGCTGCCGGTCGGGTTCGGAGCCGCCATCGGCTCGTTCCAAGGGTATCTGGTCGCCAAGTTCAGCCTGCCGCCTTTCCTCGTCACCCTCGCCGGGCTCTTCTTCTGCCGGGGTGTGGCCCTCAAGATCAGTCAGGAATCCCTCTCGATCGACAACCCGTTCTTCAATTCGCTGGCGAGCTATTCGATATCTCTGCCGGGCAAGGCCTCACTGCCGACCGCCTCGCTCGTGTTTTTCGCCATTCTGGTCGTCGGGATCGTCGTGGCTCGTCAGACTCGCTTCGGACGGGCAATCTACGCGATCGGCGGTAATCCCGCGTCGGCAGCATTGATGGGGCTGCCGGTTCGGCGCACGCTGATCCTCGTCTACACCTTCAGCGGACTCTGCGCCGCGCTCGGCGGCGCAGTCTTTACGCTGTACACGTCGAGCGGCAACGCGATCTCCGGCACCGGTCTCGAGCTCGACGCGATCGCCGCCGTCGTGATCGGGGGAACGCTGCTGAGCGGCGGCTACGGTTCGGTATTCGGCACCCTGCTCGGGATCATGATCCTGGGGATCATCCAGACCGCGATCACCTTCCAGGGCACGTTCAGCTCGTGGTGGACGAAGATCGTGATCGGCATCCTGCTTCTCGCCTTTATGCTCGTGCAGAAGGTGATCGAGCGAGCCGCGAAGCGGCGAGCGCAAGCCACGTAGGTTCTCACGGGCGGGGCGCCCGGGCTACGATCCTCGCCGCCGCGAGCGACCCGCCCGCCTTGTGCTCCGCCGCTTGGATTCGGACGACAAGCTTGCCCTTCCCCTTCGTCAGCGCTTCCGGAATCGGGTAGGTAACGTCGAAGAACTTGTTCGCCGGCCTGCCGGCGAGGGTTTCGTCCGCGATCCTCTGGCCGTCGAGGAGGATTTCGAAGTGGGGCTGGACGCGCTCGTTGCCCCAGTACGTGACGACCAGATCGAGCGGCTTGGCCGGGTTGGCCTTCAAGTCGAATTCCATCCAGCCGCCGTCGAGCGGTGTGCGGAAGCCGCGCCCGTTCGCCTCACGGACATCGTTCTTCTCCGACTTCAGGTTGTGGTCCCGCTCCGGCTGCATCTCGCCGATGCGGATCAGGTCGACGGTCCGCGCTTCGAGGTCCTTCTGGCGCGCTTCCTCGGCGCGGTACTCGGCCTCGGCTTCCTTCCACTGATCTTCGGTGAACTCGTCGAAGTACGTCGCGTAGCGGTCGTGATGGATGGTGTAGAAAGGCCGGAAGGTGAGATCGTCGGGGCGGCCGGTAGTTTTTGTGACGAACTCCAAGCCCCCCTCGCCCCCGGAGAGCTCTTCGGTACTAATTTGGGCGGCAGGCGCCCCCTCACCCCTGTTCTCCTTCGCTACGCTACGGTTCACAGACCCTCTCCCCCGGAGGGGAGAGGGAGTTAGCCAGTCGCTCACCGGCCGGCCGCCGGTGACCAGGACGGGCGTGCGGGGCGCGGGGCCCTTGGCCGGGCCGAGGTCGGCGGCGAGAACGAGGGGGCCGTAGAGGATCGCGACCCGCTTGGGATTGTCGGGCATCGCCTCGGTGCGAAGCTTGAGCGGGATGGTGAACTCGACCTTGTCGCCGGTCTTCCAGGTCCGATCGACCGAGGTGAAACCGGGCTTTTCGGAACGAGTGACAGCTTTGCCGTTCACCCGGATCTCGAAGGCGTCGGGCGCCCAGCCGGGATGGCGGATCAGCATCGCAAAGCGGCCCTTGCCGGACTCGATCGTCAGGGTCACCTTGCCGTCGTTCGGATACGCGGTTTCCTGCTTCAGGCGGATGCCGGCTTCCTTCCAATCGAGGTCGGTCGGGATGAATTGGGTCACCCAGAGCCGCGCCGCGCCGGCGTGGAAGTAGACGCTGTCGGCGTGCTTAGTGTGGGTCTCCATCCCCGAGCCGTGGCAACAGGTCCAGTTGTCCTCCGGGTCGCTATAGTCGCGGTGGCCGCCGCTGGAAAGCGGCATGAAATAGGTCATCATGCCGGTCTCCGGGTCCTGGCTGGCGAGCATGTGGTTCAAGTGGGCACGCTCGTAGAAGTCGGCATACTCGACCGTCGGCTCCCACTCGAAGAGATGCCGGGTGAGCTTGAGCATGTTGTAGGTGTTGCAGGACTCGCAGGTATTCGTCGAGAGAGCGTCGTCCAGCTTGTCGGGCGGGCCGAGGTATTCGTGGTTGCTGTTGCCGCCGATGGCGTACGTATGGTGGCGCACCACGCTGTCCCAAAAGAACTCCGCCGTCTTCCGGTCCTTGGCATCGCCGGTGGCTTCGTAGAGATTGGCGAGGCCGACGATCTTGGGAATCTGGGTGTTCGAGTGCTTGCCTGCCAGGTCGTCCCGGCCCTCGGCGAGGGGATCGAGCACGCGGTGGTCGTAGAACTTCCGGGCGAGATCGAGGTATTTCTCTTTCTTGGTGAGCCGGTAGATCTCGGCGAGCACATCGTTCATACCGCCGTATTCGGTGCCGAGCATCTTCTGCCATTGATCGTCGGTCAGCCCCTTCGTTTCGTCGATCGCCCAGTCCGCGAACTTCTCGGCGACCTTCAGCGCGTCGGGGTTGTGGGTGAGCGTGTAGGCATCGACGAGCCCGGCGAGCACCTTGTGGTTCGTGTACCAGGGCGACCAGAGGCCGTTCAGGTCGAAGCCCCGGCTGCGAATCTCGCCCTTCTTCACCTCCGCCCACATCCGGTCGCCATCCGGCATCGCGCCGAGGTACCCGTCCGGCCGGTTCTTCTGGCATTCGGCCAGCTCCGACACGATATAGTCGACCTTCGCCTTATATCGCTTGTCGCCGCTCGAGGCGTACTCCTGCGCGCAGGCGCTCAGATAGTGGCCGAGGGAGTGGCCGGCCAGCCCGGAATCTTCCCACCCGCCGTAGATCGGGGCCTTTGCCTTCAGGCCGGAATGGATGCGGAAGCTGTGGAGAAGCCGGTCGGGATCGACGGTCAGCAGATACTTCGCGCAAGCCTCCTCGGCGACGAGGAACGGCCCGCCGGTCAGTTTGACGTCCGACAAGGAAAACGGATCGGCTTTGAGAGCCGGTGCGAGGGCGATGGAAACGATCATGAGACTGAGCATCTTATGGAGTGCGGCGACCCGGCGCCGCTTCACCTGCGCGGCCTGCCGCGCTGAAAATGAGTATGGAGTGCGGCGACCCGGCGCCGCTTTGTCCTGCGCGGCCTGCCGCGCTGCACGATTCAAGATATCATCATCCCATGTCGAGTTGGCCACATGCGCCCAACCGGTCCGCCTGCCCGCCGGGATCGTACATGGTGACGGCTTCGACTCTCGACAAGGTCAAGCTGCTCGACACGAGCGAGAAACTAGATCAGCATCAGCAGCTCCTTTTTGAGGTCGCGGCGGAATTCGGCTGGGAGCTTCAGGCTTGGGCGATCTTCCCGAACCATTATCACTTCGTCGCCGCGAACCGGGAAGACAATCTCTCGAACTTACTCAACAAGCTCCACGGCAGCAGCTCGCGCGCCGTGAATCGTCTCGACGGAGTCCATGGCCGGAAGGTCTGGTACGAGTTCTGGGACACACGCCTGACCTACGAGCGGTCGTATCTCGCCCGGCTCAATTACGTGCATACCAATCCAGTCAAGCATGGGATCGTGCTCGATCCCAGGAAGTACAGGTGGTGCTCGGCGGAATGGTTTTTCTTGCGAGCGGATCGCCCGTTTTATGAGACCGTATGCAGCTTCAAGACCGACCGCCTAAACGTGAAGGACGACTCCGATTAGAATCGCAGCGCGGCAGGCCGCGCAGGACAAAGCGGCGCCAGGTCGCCGCACTCCACAGTTACTTCACCTTCCACTGCTCGATGCCGGCCGACCAGGTCGATTGGAGCTTCACCTCCAGGCGCAGGCCGGTCGTCGTCACCGGCTTGAAGGTCACCCGGTTGTACTTGTTCTTCTCCACCCCATACGCGTCGCTCGTCTCGACCGGCTTCCACTCCGAGCCGTCGCGGTACAGGATGCGCCAGGATTCGGGGATGCGGCATTCGCCGCGGCCGGTGTCGTCGAACCAGTAAAGCTGGACCTCGGAAACCGTCGTCGGCGAGGGGAACGTGTATTCGGCCCATTCGGCCGTGCCCTTCTTCGGCCACCAGTGGAAGAAGGAGGTTTCGTCGCCGGAAAAGCGGGGCTCGTTGAGGTTGTTGATCGCTGACGGGTTCGTGCCACCGGAGGTCTTCAAGCGAGCCGTCGAGGCGATGGTCGGGATCGGCGTGGGGTAGGCCGCGTCCTCGCGGTCGGCCAGCCAGACTTCCATCTCCCCCTTGCCCCGATTCGCCCAGGCGTAATAGGGGATCGCCGTGAAGGCTTGCGTCTTGCGCTCGATCTTGCCTTCCTTGTCGAAGGCGAGGGCCTCCGAGTGGCCCGTGAGAACGGTTACACCGCCGAGCAGCTTCGGGCGGGACTCGGCCTTGAGTTGGGCGTCGTCCGCGAGGAGGAGATTGCGGACCTTGCCGCCGGGGTTGTCGGGCCACTCCGCGCAATAAAGAATCGGGCCACGCTGGAGGGCGACCTTGTCCCGGTCGTCGCTCACGTGCCCGTTCGCCACGATCCGGCGAACCGGCATAGGGAGGTCGAGATCGATCGTGTCGCCCTTCTTCCAGGTTCGGTCGAGGACCGCGTAGCCTTTGTCGAGCTTGATCGGCGTCGGCTTGCCGTTCACTTTCAGCGCCGGCGTCGCTTTATTGGGCTGGGCGAATCGGTAGAGGTCGCTTGGCACCGGCTCCTCCCGAGCCCAGCCGGGAATCCGGACGTTGATCGCGACGTGCTCGGGCGTGGCAGGATTCACGACGATCCGGATCTTGCCGTCCCACGGGTACTGCGTCTTCTGCTCTATCCGGAGCTTCGCTCCGCTGTCCATGACGACGTCGGCCGTGCTCTGGGCGAAGAGATTAACGTAGAGGTCGTCCCCCTCCTGGGCATAGAAGTAGCCGGGGATCGAGGGCATGAAGCGGGTGATGTTGCCGGGGCAGCAGGCGCAACCGAACCAGGGGCTGCGCTCGTTGTTGCCGCGCGATTCGAGCGGATTCGGATAGAAGAAAGACTTTCCATCCAGCCCAACGCCGGAGAGGAGGCCGTTATAGAGCGTCCGTTCCAGGACGTCCACATACCGCGCATCCTTGTGGAGCAGGAAAAGGCGCTGATTCCAGAAGTCATTGCCGACCGCCGCGCAGGTTTCGCAGTAGGCGGTCATGTTCGGAAGCTGGTAGTTGCGGCCGAAGGCTTCGCCGGCGCCGGTCGAGCCGATTCCGCCGGTGATGTACAGCTTCTTGTCGACGCAGTTGTCCCAAATCTTATCGATGGCGTCGATGTAGGCGGTGTCGCCGGTGAGCGCGGCGACGTCGGCCATGCCGGAGTAGAGGTAGGCCGCGCGGACGGCGTGACCCTCCGCCTCGGTCTGATCGACGACCGGCTTATCGGCCTGCCAGTATTGACCATTCGGCTTCCCGCCCCGACAGTCGAGCATGAACTTGGCGAGATTCAGGTAGCGCACTTCGCCGGTGACGCGGTAGAGCTTCGCCAGCCCCATCTCGACGATCTCGTGGCCCGGCCAAATCTTGCGCTTGCCCGGCCCAAAGGTCGCATCGAGCAGATTCGCGCTTTTGATCGCGATATCGAGGAAGTTGCGCTTGCCGGTCGCCTGATAGTGGGCGGCGGCGGCTTCGTAGAGGTGGCCGAGGTCGTAGAGCTCGTGGGACTGCTCCTCTTCGTTCACCCATCGCTCGGAGCCCGACCACTCGTGCGGATGCTTGGGATTGATCGTGCGCGCCGTGTAGAGATAGCCGTCCGGCTCCTGGGCGGCCGCGATCTTGGCGATGAGGCCATCGACGTAGGCATCAAGCTTCGGATCGGGATGGACGCTGAGCGAATACGCGGCTCCTTCGATCACCTTGTAGACGTCGGTGTCGTCGAAGGGATAGCCGGGCAGCGGCTTGCCGGTCGGGTCCTCGCCGCGCAGGGTCGCAGCCGCGTTCTCGAAGTTCCGTACGCGCCCGGTTTCCTCATCCTTCTGAAAGGCGTAGGGGATGGTGACCGTCCGGTTGATCTCGATCTTCGGCGCCCAGAAGGCGTCCTGAAGATGCACGGAAGTGAAGGGGACCGGCTTGGCGGCGGCCACGCCCGGCCCGGCGGCGAGGAAAAGGATGGCGGCGAACATGAGAAGGAACCCAATCCTGATATTACGCCCTCACGGGCTGGGTCATCATGTTTGGTTGTCATTCCGGGGAAGCCGTGTACCATCTGTCGCGAAGCGACCGTCGGAGTGCGGAACCGGAGCTTCCGCCCAGGCCTGCGTCGTCATTGAGCATGAAAGGCTGAAGCTGCGCTCTGGCAGTTCCGTCGGTCGCTACGGACGCACGATCTTGACCGCGTTCGAACCCTTCTCCGCGCCGGACTTCGTCACGACATAGACCTTGTACCACGCAACCGAGCCCTCTTCCGCAAGTAGGGCGTCGGTTTCGAATCTCCGCATATCGGCCGGCAAGTCGGCGACGGTCTGCTCGCTGCCGGCGGCATACCTCGGCCCGGGATGGGCGCGAACAGAATAGTTCTGCAAGTCCTCGGCTGGGGAGGCCGTCCACTCGAACGCGACCCGCCCAAACTCCGGCCGCCAAGTGCCGATCAAGTGAACCGGCTCGGGAAGCATCTCGGGCGGAGGGGTGAGGCTGGGAAGCGACTTGAGCAAAGGCGAATTCGGCTGCAGCGCGGAAGCAACCGCCAAGCGGTATTGCTTCAGCCGCTGGTAAACGGGAGCGAAGCGCTCATCCCGGGCGTCGCGTGCTTGTCCTGCCTTGTGCTCGGCTTCCTCCAGTTTGCCGTAGGCATCGAACAAGATCGCCACCTTGGCGGCAAAGCACTCCTGGGTGAAGTCGCCACTCAGCAGCAGGGGCGGCTTGAAGCCTGCAATGGGGGGCGAATTATAGTTGATCGTCGCCCAGAGGTTCGCGATCTGATGGGCCGCGGTCTTCCAGGTTTTCACCGAATCACTGAACCGCGGCGTGGCCGGAATGCTCTTCAAGTAGAGAGAGTCGGGCAGCAAGCCCCGGACCGTCGGGCCGAACTGAAGCATGCGGGGCCGGAGCTTCGCCCGAATCTCGTCGCGCGCAGCCGCAGCCTCACGCACCTCTTTGTTGCAAGCATCGACGGCCTCGATCAAATCCGCAATGGCCTTGCGGTCCTTCGTCAAGTCGTCCGCCGAGTAGTTGCCGCTCAAGACAAATCGATTGGGAACTCGGATATCGTCGACCAGACACCAGTGGTCAATGAACTCGTCGATGGTTGGCAACCAGGAAATTACGCCACTTATCGCCATCCGCGTATGCTCCTGACGGTTATTTCCCCTTCGATGGATGTCGCACCACAAAAAATGCGGGCAACTGAGCAGAGGCCCCATGCACGCATCGTCTTCATACTGCATGCATTGGCCGATGCGGCATGCACGATGAGTCCAGTTTATGTCATTAAAGCCGCATAAACCAAATGCATCATCATCATTACTTACTGCGAAACAACGTTAACTGAATGCAATATCCCATTGACCGGGATATCACGACTTGCCAACGTTTTGCATCCTAATGATGATGTGTTTATGCATATATAGGCCGTTTCTATGCTCTGTGCAAATGATATGAGTCGTATGGCTGCCTCCTTGATTCGTTCGCCCGATGATATTTCTAAGAAGGCCATCAATTAACGCGACGTCAGTGGAATAAGTCTTACCGTAGGCCCTATGAGGGCGATAAAATAGGTACGTAGTAGGAACAATGATGGCCCAACAATCCGACCGCGAGCGACTTCAACTCATTCTCCGACGCGCGTCATCGCTTCCCGCGATGCCCAGGGTCGCCCTCAACTTGATCCGGGCAATCGATCGAGGCGACGCTTCCGTCATCGAGCTCGAAAAGATCATCGTCGAAGATCCCTTGTTGACGGCGGAGCTCCTTCGCAACTCCTCGCCGCTCGCCAAGGCCGACCTCGATTACTCGCCGCTCCGCCAGCTCATTATCCGAATGGGACAGCGGTCGCTTCGATCTGTCGCGATGGCCCTTTCGATGCGCGCGATGATGCAGCCTGGTCCACGCAGCGGCCGGTTCGATTACGCGAAGTTCGGACGCCACTCACAAGCGGTCGGCATCCTCGCGCGATACCTGCACGCACGGGTCTTCACGGACAAGCCTCTGCCCGACGAGTGCTGGAGCGGGGATGAGCTTTTCGCCGCCGGAATCATGCACGACATCGGATTCGCGATCCTCGCAAAGACCAGCCCGGACGAGTACGAGCGGGTCCATGGACTATCGACCGTCCTGAACGTCAGCATGGAGCAGGCCTTCGAGATGTGCTTCGAGGACCGCCCCGAATCGCTTTTCGCGGAGGTGTACAGAGCCTGGGCCTTCCCGCAGGTCTTCGTCGAGGCGCAACGGCACATGCACCATCCCTACCGGATGCCAAGCCAGGTTCGGGGGCTCGGATGTCTGCATCTGGCCCACCATCTGGCTCAGCGCTGCGGCGAATCGCTCGACGGGAATGTCTACGAAGAGCCGGTTTGTCCTGGAATCGAGAAGATCGTTCCGCTTCCCCAAGACGAGATCCCCGCGCTTTTAGCGGCTGTGACCCAGCAGCTCGACCGCTCGTGCCCGGTCGGTCGTCGCGGCTTGGTCGCCGCATAGCCGGCTCCGAGATTTCCTTTGTCGCACCAGGTTCACGCCGCCTGGAATCCTCCGTGTTGCGACCGGGCTCCCCATCTTTGGGGGGCCTGCCCTTTACCTTGCTCTCCCGCCCTTTGGCTCCCCGCGCGAAGCCTAAAAGATGCCAAAATTCGAGGGATGACGGACCAGACCGCTCCCCAAGCCGGCCCACGAGCGAAGCTCTCCACCGACCCCTACCGTGGAACCCGAGACTTCCTTCCGCCGGAGATGTCCGTCCGAACCCAGGTCTTCGGCACCCTATATCGGGTGCTCGAAGCGTTCGGCTTCGTCCGCTACGACGGTCCCCTGCTCGAAGCCTTCGAGCTTTACGAGGCCAAATCGAGCCAGGAGATCGTCAACGAGCAGCTTTACTCCCTCGTCGATAAGGGCGGTCGGCGGCTGGTTATCCGGCCCGAGATGACGCCGACGGTCGCGCGGATGATTGCCGGGCATTCCCAGGAGCTCGCTCTTCCCGTCCGATGGTACGCCCACGTGAACTGCCACCGCTACGAGCGGCCGCAGCGCGGCCGGCTACGCGAGCACTGGCAGATCAACGCCGACATCTTCGGCTCGACGTCGCATGAGTGCGAAGTCGAGCTCTTCGACCTGATCCGCGAGCTGATGCTCAGCATCGGCGCCGAGCCCTCGACCTACGCGATCAGGGCCAACGACCGCATCCTCGCCGAAGCCGCCTTCACGAACTGGGTCGGCCTGGATCGCGCGGCTCTCAGACCGGTTCTTCGAGCTCTCGACAAGTGGGAGAAGGTGGACGAGGCGACCCGCGAGGCGATGCTCCAAGAGAATGGCCTGACCCCCGAGCAGATCGACCGGGTGAAGGCCTATGCGGCGATGGACTTGGAGCAGATTTGCGGAGTGGCCGGGCCGGAAGCGGCGGGCCAGTCCAACCTGGCCAAGGTGATCCAGGGCGGGCTATGCCGGACCCCCGTCAAGTTCGATCCCCTCATCCTGCGCGCCTTCGAGTACTACACATCGACCGTGTTCGAGGTCTTCGACACCTCTCCGACGAATCGCCGCTCTCTGTTCGGAGGCGGTCGCTACGATAATCTGGTCTCCCTCTTCAAGAAGGAGAGGATTCCCGGCATCGGGTTCGGGATGGGCGACGTGACCCTGTTCGACTTTCTGGAAACCCACGAAATCCTCCCCGCGCCGCGGGTTTCGCCGGACGTCTACGTCTTCGGCCTCGACGCGGATTCGCGGGCGACGGCGTACGGCGTGGCGCGAGAGCTTCAGGAAGCCGGCTTCCACGTCGTCCGCTCGCTGGACGATCTCGCCCTGCCGAAGCACCTCAAATACGCCTCGCGCGTCGGCGCCCGTTTCGTGATCATGGCCGGCCTGTCCGAGTTGGCCCCGGGCCAGGTCGCTCTTCGGAATATGAGCGAGTCCTCGCAGGAGATCCTATCGGCCGGCGAAGTTCCAGCCCACCTGGCCTCCGCCTGATCGATGCAAGCGTAACGGATGACTTTCAACACTGAGGCGCAGAGAACGCTGAGTTTCCGAGTCGGAGGGAATTACCGCGAACCTCCGTGCCTCCGTGTCTTAGTTGCTAAGAATTCGACGCGCGGAATGGGATAATGAGCGACATGATCGCGCAGGCACACTCGGCCACCCTTTTGGGGATCGAGGCGTTGCCGATCGTGGTCGAGATCGACCTCGTCTACGCGACCGAGCTGAAATTCATCATGGTCGGGCTGCCCGACAAGGCCGTCGAGGAGAGCCGCGAGCG
Source organism: Fimbriimonadaceae bacterium (assembly GCA_035545155.1). Classification (GTDB taxonomy): domain Bacteria; phylum Armatimonadota; class Fimbriimonadia; order Fimbriimonadales; family Fimbriimonadaceae; genus JAEVZK01. The sequence continues at coordinate 321,246 of DASZYX010000013.1, forward strand.
GGTGCAGACCGCCATCCGCAACTGCAATCTCGATTATCCGAAGAAGAAGATCATCTGCAACCTCGCGCCAGGCGACTTGCGGAAGGAAGGGCCGTGGCTCGATCTGCCCATCGCCATTGCGATCATCGCCGCGAACGGCGGGATCCCTCTCAGCGAAACCGAGGAAACGCTCTTCCTCGGTGAACTCGGTCTGGACGGTGTCCTGCGTCCGATCAATGGCGCGGTCAGCGTCGCGCTTATGGCGGTCGACAAGGGCTACAAACGCCTGATCCTGCCGGCGGCAAACGCGCCGGAGGCGGCAGTTGCGCCAGGCATCGACGTTTACGGCGTGACCACCCTGCTCGACGTCGTCGAGCTGCTGAACGGCTCGATGATGTTCCAGCCGCACGAGTTCAAGATGGAGGACAACTGGCGGCTGCCGGATTACGGCGTGGACTATTCCGACGTCAAGGGCCAGCGCCAGGCGATCCGAGCCCTCGAGATCGCGGCCGCCGGAGGGCATAACGTGCTAATGACGGGACCGCCCGGCTCCGGCAAGACGATGCTCGCCCGGCGTTTGCCGACAATTCTGCCGCCACTGAGCCTCCAAGAATCCATCGAAGTCACTCGCATCTTCAGCGCCGCCGCCCAAAAGAGCGCGAATACCGGCCTCCTCTGGGAGCGCCCCTTCCGCTCGCCCCACCATTCCGCCTCCCACGCGGCGATCGTTGGCGGAGGCAAGAACCCGAAACCGGGCGAGGTCTCTCTTGCGAACCAGGGCGTGCTTTTTTTGGACGAAATGCCCGAGTTCGATCGGTCGGTTTTGGAGGCTCTGCGGCAACCGCTGGAGGATAACGTGGTGACGGTTTCGCGGGTTGCCTCGACGATGACCTTCCCGGCTTCCTGCATCCTCATCGGCGCGATGAACCCTTGCCCTTGCGGGTTCAAGGGGCTGCCCGAGCAGAAATGCGTCTCGACACCGACGCAATGCTCGAAGTACGCGGGCAAGATCAGCGGGCCGCTGATGGACCGGATCGACATCCACCTGGAGGTCCCGCGCCTGAAGCCGGACGAGCTGCTAGGCATGCAGCCGGGCGAGGGGTCCGCGGCGATTCGGGACCGGGTCATCCGGGCTCGCCAGGTTCAGCATGAGAGGCTTGGGAATCATCGCACGAACTCGAAGATGGGCCCGCGCGAGATTCGGGAGATCATCGAGCTCGACAAGGAATGCGAGGACTTCATGCGGCAGGTGTCGAACCGAATGAACCTGTCGGCCCGAGTCTTCGACCGGATCCTGAAGGTGAGCCGCACCATCGCCGACCTCGCCGGATCGGAGCGCGTGGAGCGGGTCCACATCGGCGAGGCCGTGCAATACCGCGACCGGGTCGAGGCGTAGCAGGCTTTGCAACCCAGTGACGTCCTGTTCTAGCCGATCGACGTTGCCGACGCATGGGTTGCGCATGATTTCAGGACGCGCCGTAAGATTGGGGAGGAGCGGCTAGTCGTGGCTTGGGTCTCCAGACCCGAGAATGCCCACATCCAGTTTGGGGACGGGCTTTCTCGGACGTGGACGTCCAAGCCACTGCGAGCCATATCGCCGGCCGGGATAATCCCAAGGCCAGCGGTCTGAGGCAGCCCCGCTCAATCGGGGCAAAACAAAAGCGGCTTCAAGATGTGCGCACGCCATCCTCGCACCGGCCGGTCATGCGGCTGATGTGGATGCAATAGACGACCTCCACGGAGGGCTCGTGGTTGAGCCTGGGCGGGGTGACTTCTCTGCCGCGCCGGTTCGGCTCGCCCGCTTCCGCGAAGAGCGGCTCGTAGCGGTCGATAATGAGTCCCATGGCCTTCGAGGCTTCGGCTCCGTGAAGTTCCTCGAAGCGGCCCCATAGGATCACGCTACGCCAGTGGGTTAGGCTCTTCACATCGTCGATCTCGACGCAGACCTCGGGATTCTCCCGCATCATGTCGATCTTCTGGCCGGGCGTCGTTTGCCCCACGAGGCGATTCTTCTCGGCGTCGCAGGCGTAGCTGATCGGCACGACGTAGGTCATGCCCTTGGCATGACAGCCGAGCCGGGCGTAAATCTGCTCGCGGATCAGCGCCTCCATCTCCGCCTTGGCAAGCGTCGCGACCATGCTTTACGGGTAACACGAATCCCGCTCAAACGACAGTCCGTTCTTTCCAGGACCTTGCCACCAACGGTCGCGCCCTGCGAAAGAGATCAATGCAACATCTTGGAAACTGCTCGGAAACTCCGTCGTCGGCAAGATATACCGCAACGGCCGCTACGCAAGCCGTTGCCGCTACGGGAGACCTAACCCATGAATCTTCGAAAGGCTCTGCTCACGCCCGCTCTTCTCATTGCCGCTCTCTCCCTGGCCCAAGGGCCGAGCGCCGTTCTCACGCCGGAAGTGAAGGCCCAAACGGTCCGGGAGTTGGCGAAGGACTTGCGTGAGGAGTATCTCGACCTCGAGATCGGCAAGAAGGCGGCCGACGCCATCGAGAGTCATCTCAAGGCGAACGACTACGACTCGATTTCCGACGGCCAGGCATTCGCCGACCGGCTCAACAAGGATTTGAGCGAGTTCTGCAAGGACAAACATTTCGACGTGGTCTACAGCAAACCCGTCTGGACCTACGTTAACGACGTGCGCCATCAACCCGCTGCGCAGATCGAGAACGACCGGATGTGGACGCAGTACAACAACGGCGGCCTTAACAAGGTCGAGCGTCTCAAAGGCAACATCGGCTATATCTCCATTTGGGCCTTCCTGAAAGAGGACAGCGCCAAGCTGCCAATCAAAGCGGCGATGGAGTTCCTGTCCAATACCAATGCGCTGATCGTCGACGTCCGGGATAACGGCGGAGGCGACCCTGCCACGGTGCGACGCCTCTGCAGCTACCTCTTCGACGGGAAGCCCGTTCACCTCGAAAACTTCGTCGGGGGAGGTCACTACCAAGAATTTTGGACTCTGAAGAGAGTCGATGGCCCTCGGTTCGCAGGCAAGGACGTTTACGTGCTGGTGGACAAGTTGACGTGTTCCGCGGCCGAGGCGCTCAGTTACGACCTGCAAGCTCTCAAGCGAGCAACTGTCGTCGGAGAGACGACCTGGGGCGGCGCAAGCGTCAGCGAACTCGATCAGTTGAGCGATCACTTCCTGGTGTCGATGCCGATCGCACGTTCCAAGAACGCAATCACGCACACCAATTGGGAAGGAACGGGAGTGAAGCCGGATATCGCGGTGGACCCGAAGGACAGCCTCAACGTCGCCTATACGATGGCTCTCAAGAAAGAGATCGAGAGAACCTCCGACCCTGATATGAAGAAGCTGTTGCAGCAGATACTGAAGGACCAAGAGGCGAAGGGAGCCGGCAGCCCCTGACCGGCTTGGCGACCTCATTCGCCGAACCGAGCCACCATCCGGACGAGCCTACAGCCTCGTGGGCAGGATGCGCAGCCGCCGGTTCGGGTCTTCCCCGACCGACTCGCTTGCGAGCCTGCGCGCCTCGATCATCTGGTGCTGTACCTTGCGGATCGGCGCCGGCTGGGGGGAGAGCTCGTAAGGCTTGTTGCTCTGGACGACGATCTCGATGCCCGCTTGGGCTTCCTCGACGGCTTGGTTCTCCGGATTCGGTCCCTCCGCTTGCTGCCTAATGATCTCATCGAGAGCGCCCGCGATCTGGGAGAAGGTGTTCGACTTCACCACGACCGTATTGATCGGCTTGCCCGCGATGTCGCGCAGCTTTTTCGGCTTGGTTTGATAGGTCGAGCGGATCGCCATGACGGCGTCGGCTTGAGAGAGGTCGTTGATGACGTAGGCCGGAGCGCGCTTCTCGCGGATGGCCCGCTCCAGGCGCGTTCGCGCGATCCCGTAAGGATAGATGCGGATGAGCTGCTGGGCCGCCTGCTGGACGGCCGAGCCGTTCCCGGCGGGTTTGGCGAGAGCCGACGAAGCAGGCCGTGGCTCCTGACGGGCCAGGGCCGGGAAGCGCTTGTTAAAACCCGGCTCATCCAGCTCCGCGGTCTGCTCCTTCTGGACGATCTCCGTCTCGCCGGCGCCCGTTCGCACCCGAATCTCGGGTCGCGGCGGGACGCCGCGCAAGATCATATCGACCGTCTTCATCACGTTGTTGTGAACGGCGAGACGGTCGTAGTCGAGCAGCTCGATCACCACGTCGAAGGTGGGGGGCGCCTTGCGCTCCAGCACCGTCTTTTGGGTTCCTCGCCGCGCCGCTTCGGCGTCGGAGAGGGTCACCGCCTGGATGCCCCCGATCAGGTCGCATAGCGTCGGGTTCAGCATCAGGTTTTCGAGCGTTTGCCCGTGAGCGGTACCGACGAGCTGCACCCCGCGCTCCGCGATGGTGCGAGCCGCCGCCGCTTCCTGCTCGGTTCCGATTTCGTCGATGACGATGACCTCGGGCATGTGGTTCTCCACCGCCTCGATCATCACGTTATGCTGCTCCGACGCCACCCGGACCTGCATCCGCCTCGCGGAGCCGATCCCTGGGTGCGGAACGTCGCCGTCTCCGGCAATCTCATTGCTGGTGTCGACGATCACAACACGCCTCTCGACCTCGTCGGAGAGGACGCGCGCGACTTCGCGCAGCTTGGTCGTTTTCCCGACGCCCGGTTTTCCGAGCAATAGGATCGATTGCCCCGATCGCACGATATCGTCGATCATATCAATCGTGCCCTCGAGCGCTCGACCCACCCGACAAGTCAGACCGATCACTTTGCCGTGCCGGTTCCGAATCGCCGAAATTCGATGAAGGGTCCTTTCGATGCCGGCCCGGTTGTCCGAGCCGAACTCTCCGATCGCGGTCGTGACGAACTCCAAGTCCTCGGCGGTGACGATCAGGTCCGGCATGCGAACCACGCGTTCGCGGTATCGCGCCTCGGCGGCACGGCCGTAATCCAGAACTACTTCGAGGAGATTCTCAAGCTCATTGGCTTGTTCGAGGCGCTCGCGCACCGGTACCGGGAGGACTTCGAGAAGTTGGGAGACCCCGTCAGAGTATAGGGACATATCAAGTTGTCGAATTGGAGGATTGTGTCAGCAACCCTCAACACATTCTATGACGCCTTGCGGCAGATCGTCGCTTCAAAATCCCGGTCGTTGTTAGGACTCGTTAATCTACGGGGTCGCCCTATCTGGGTCAGGCAGTTCTCCCACCACGTCTTCGAGCAAGGCTAGGTCCGCCATGTCCTTTGGCCGGCCGCCCGTTTCGTCGCAATGTAGTCCGCAAGCCCGAGAAAATCAACCTCGATGTTTGCAAGCAAACCGCTTGCTCTACGCCGCCAAGCGGACTCGAATTCAACGCCATCGAGGAAGTTGATGAGATCGACTTGATTCGGTTTGCGCCCCAAAACCATCATGGCGCGAGGGTTGCTCGCAAACTCCCGCTCCGCGTCGCTAGTCATTCCGAAGCCAAACTCGTCGAGCGCACGTCTGAGCCGATTCGCGTTCTCAGCGCTCCTTTGGCTGAAAAGGTCGAGGTCCTCGGTAAATTTAGGACGCGCGTGATATGCGAGAGCGTGAGCTCCGGCGACCAGGAACTGGACATCGTGGGACTGAAACAATCTGATAAGTTCTTTCAAGTCCTCGCTGAGAGGCTCCGGTCCAGGCATCGATTTGCTCCAGCAGTTCGGCTACGCGCTGATTGGGAGTCAATCCCCGATAGTATTCGCGATCCCGCTCGGCCGCTTCCTCGGGCGTCGTCAAACGCCACACTCGCTCAATCCGGCGCATAACCTATTCTACGTCCTCCGGCACGTACATGCGCTCATCCCGTCTTCACATGCGTCGTACAACATAGAAAGAAGACACCGGAGGGTGTGATGAGATTAATTCGAATAGCCTTTGCCATGGCGATTGCCATGTGTGTCGCGAGTGGATTGTCCTTCGGCCAGCGACCGCCGAACCAACGCCAGCAACAGCGCCAGCAGCAACGCGCCGCGATGGCGATGCAGAACGCGCTCGATGCGCTGCAAGCGCAATCCGATCCCCTGCAGCTCATTTATCGAAAGGACGTGCAGCACGATCTCGGCCTCGATCTCGGCCAGCGAAACAAGTTCGACAACCTGCACGACCATCAGATAAAGGACTTGCAGCAAACGCGGATGCAAAACCGCCGAAATCCCTCGGCAGTCACGGAGCTGCAGAAGAAGCAGGCGCAGGACACCAAGGACAAGATCAAAGAGCTGCTCACCGACGACCAGAAGGCGCGCTTGAATCAGATCGTGATGCAGATCAAGGGCAACGCGGTCGTCTTCGAGCCAGAGATGCAGAAGAAGCTGGAAATCACGGATGAGCAGAAGCAGAGCCTCGCCCAGATCAAAGACCAGCGCGAAACCCAGATCCGCGAGTTGCAGGCGAGCGTCGCCTCCGGCGAGTCGCTGATCCAGGATATCGGCACGCAGCTCGATCAGATCAAGCAGCAAACCGACAGTTCGATCGCGGACGTCCTGACCCCCGAGCAGAACGACGCGCTCAAGAAGCTGTTCGGCAAGCCCTTCAAAGCCGGCGGCTAGCTCGTAGTGCTACTCATTGGGTTGGGTCGTCATTCCGAGGGAGCGGCGTTGCCGCGAGTCGAGGAACCTAACGGGAGCCCGCGCTTGATCGTAAGCAGGCGTCTCCTGTGTCCAAGCGCTAACCGAGAAGCCCCGTTCCCCGTCAATGGCCGTGGACGCCCAAGCCGCGGCTCGCTTACGAGGCGATCAAACTGCGGAGAGTCTCCAAATCCGACGCATGCTCCTCGACCGCCGTTTCGAGGAGCATCAGCGTCTCCGCGAAGCGGGGATCGTTGACGAGGAAGCGGAACGGTTCGAGCCCGAGTTCGCCTTTCCCGATCGACTCGTGGCGGTCGACGTGGCTGCCCAACCCCTTCTTGCTGTCGTTGAGATGGAAGGCTTTGAGTCGGTCGAGCCCGACGACGTTGTCGAAGTGCTCGAAGACCATTTCGTAGGTTTCCCGCGTGCGGATCTCGTAGCCGGCGGCGAAGATGTGGCAGGTGTCCAGGCACGCTCCGAGCCGCGCCGGCCGCTTACAGGCGTCGAGAACCGCGCCAAGCTGCTCGAAGGTCGCTCCGAGAGCGGATCCCGATCCTGCCGTCGTCTCCATCAGCAACATCACCTCTTCCGGGGTGTCGGCGAGGATCTCGAGCGTTGCTTCGGCGATCGTCTGGATGCCGTACTCCTCGCCTTGCCCCTTGTGAGAGCCCATGTGGCTGACCACGAATGGAATCCCATACGCCGCGCAGCGCAGGATTTCGCCTTTTAACGCATTCAGCGATTTCTCCCGTATCTCCGCCTCGGGAGCACAAAGATTCACAAGATAGCTGTCGTGGCTGACGACCTGGGTCAGGCCGGTCTCCGCTTGGGCGGCTTTGAAATCGGCGATCTTCTCCGGCGTCGCGCTGGATGCCCGCCACATCTGCGGACTGCTCGTAAAGACCTGCGCGGCCTGCGCGCCCATCGCCTTCGCCTCGCGAAGAGCGCTTCCCAAGCCCTTCGACGCCTTCATGTGAGCCCCGAGCAATCCCATGGGGCCTATTGTGATCCCCAGCCGGGCCAAAATAGGCCATGACTTACGAATTCGAGATTCGCGATCTTCGGGAGCGGAAGACCCTCTGCGCGCGAGCCACTTGCGCGCACGATCAGATCGGCCCAACCATCGGCATCCTGTACGGCAAGATCACGCCCGTCATGAAAGAATATGGGCTCGAAATGGATGGGCCGCCATTCTGCCGGTACATGGACTGGCGCGACACCGACTGCGATATCGAGGCGGGCTGCTGGATTCAGGGGGACGGTCCGAAGGAGGGCGAAGTCCACGAAGGCGGGACGCCGGGCGGCCGAGCCGTCTTCACGCGGCACGTCGGGCCATACGACGCCCTGAAGGGCGCCCATGACGGCTGCACGAGCTACATCGCTGCGAATGGCTTGAAGATGAGCTGCGCTCCCTTCGAGGTCTATGTGACGGACCCCGGCATGGAGCCCGATTCCTCGAAGTGGATCACCGATCTGTACTACCCCGTCGCCTAGGTCAAGATTGCGCGAAGAAAGTGCGAGGTTCTTCTTGCGAGGACCATAAACTTCGATTATCTTGTTGGGGATGGATTATTTGGTTACCGCGGCAGATGGAAAGGAATACGGTCCTGTCACCTTCGAGGAACTGCGCCAATGGGTGCTTCAGGATCGCGTCCGGCATGACACGCCCGTAAAGAACTTCCACACCGGGCAAGCGATTGCCGCCGGGGCGATCCCGGGCCTCTTCAGCTCTGTGCCCCCGCCCCCGGCGGCAGGAACGGACTGGTCGCAACCGCCCGCGCCTCCCGCCGCCTACCCGAGAAATTACTCCCCAAGCGGATACGCGCCACGCATGACGGACGACGGCAAGGGCGTCCTTATCGGCGTCATCGCCCGGTGCGCGCTCGGCATCCTCCTGTTCTTCCTACTCCATGGCATCGGATTAATCGTTTCTGGCTACGCCGTGGTTTACGCCATCCAATCGAAGGCGAATGGGCATAAATTCGGCATCGCCTCTCTCATCATTGCCTCGGTCACGTTCCTGGTGATCTTGGTGGGCTGGATCATTCGGCTCCAGGGTGGCGGCGGATTCTGATCTCGCGACTCACGAACTTGAGCCCGAGTTAGGGTAAACCTAGCCTCCGATGGGCCAATACCTTGCTTGCTTTAAGGCGTACGACGTTCGCGGCAAGGTGCCGTCGGAACTGAACCCGGATATCGCCTATGCGATCGGTCGGGCCTATGCCGATCAGACCGGGGCCAAGAAGGTGTGCATCGGCTACGACATCCGGCTGAGCGGGCCGGACCTCTTCGAGGCGATGGCGAAGGGCCTGAACGACGCGGGCGTCGACGTTGTCCACCTCGGGGTCGTCGGGACGGAGATGGTCTACTTCGCGACCGCCAACTACCGCTACGACGGCGGCGTAATGATCACCGCTAGCCATAACCCGCCTGAATACAACGGGATGAAGATGGTCCGCCAGGAATCGCGGCCGATCTCCAGCGATACCGGCCTCGACGACATCGAACGCCGCGCTTTCGAGAAAAAGTGGGAGCGCTCCGGCAGCGGCGGACGCGAAGAGAAGGACTGCTACGGCGACTTCATCGCTCATCTTCTCGCAATCGTTCCTCCCTCCGATCTGAAGCCGCTGAACGTTCTCGCCGATCCCGGCAACGGCGGGGCCGGCATCACCCTGGATCAGCTTCTCCCTCACTTGCCGCTCAAGGTCACGCAGATTCGCCATCAGCCGGACGGCAATTTCCCGAACGGCGTTCCCAACCCGATCCTCGAGGAATCGAGGGCGATGACGGTCGAGGCGATGAAGAAGGGCGGCTACGATTTCGGCGTCGCGTGGGACGGCGACTACGACCGCTGCTTTCTCTTCGACGAGAAAGGCGAGTTTATCGAGGGCTACTACATCGTGGGCCTGCTCGCCCAGGCTCTCCTTCACGACAACCCACACCAGACGATCATTTACGATCCGCGCCTCACCTGGAATACGCTCGACATCGTCGCCCGGCTCGGCGGCCGCGCGGTGGTCTGCAAAAGCGGACACGCGTTCATCAAAGAGAAGATGCGCGCCGAGGACGCTACCTACGGCGGCGAGATGAGCGCCCACCATTACTTCAAGGCCCACTGGTACTGCGACAGCGGCATGATTCCCTTTTTGCTCGTGGCACGGCTGATTTCGAAGACCGGCCGCTCCCTCGGCGACCTCGTCGGGGAGATGATCCGCAAGTATCCCTGCTCCGGCGAGATCAATTCGAAAGTGGCCGACGTGCAGACGGTGCTCGACCGCGTGCAGGCGCACTTCAAGGACGGCCAGATCCATCACATCGACGGGCTCACCGTCGAGTATGAAAACTGGCGGTTCAACCTACGCGGTTCGAATACCGAGCCGGTGATCCGGCTCAACGTGGAGACGCAAGGGGACGTCGAACTTCTAAAGCGGAAAACGGACGAAGTCTTGAACCTGGTCAGAGCTTGACCTCCGCAGCATGGGCGCCCTGCCCAAGCTACACAGCCTGGGCTCGTAGCCCATGGCGGCGAACGAGCCAGAACCGCTTAAGTTTGCCTTGAGCGTATTCCAGGAAAGCCCACATCAGGATCCAAGAGAGCCATGGAGCGTTCTGGATATGCAGGCTTAAGAAGAAGAGCTTCAGCACCAGCGCTACTCTCAGGGCCTCGACGAACGACCGCATCACATGGCCGAGCTCAGACCGCGATTCATAGCGGGCAAGCCACTTTTGACTTTCCTGAACCCGCTTCGCCGCGCTCATCAGTCAAAGGTCATAATGGCTCCGCCATGTCCGGTCATTTCCCGTTGGCCATCCATGAACATGTACACGGCGGCTTCCACCGCGTTCACGTCCTCTTCGATCGCGAAGTGGCCGGCATTTGGAATCTGCTCCACCCTCGCTCCCGGCAGGACGGATTGCCAGCGCGGGATCAGGTCGGACGTGAAGAGCCGGTCGCGCATACCCCAGACGATGAGCCCTGCCTTTCCGGACAGCGCCTCGCGGCGCGCCCATAGGCCGTGCTGCCACGTGCTCGATCCGAGGAGACCCTTCGCCAGGCCGTAAGCGCCGTTGCGCTCTTTCGCATTCGCGAACGGCTTCTTGTATTGCTCGTAAATGCGATCCGGGAATTTCAGCTTCTCCTCGATGGCTTTCGGCATGAGGATCGTCGCCGGATTCGTAAAGGAGTAATTCAGCCTCCCAAACGCGTTGCTGACCCCCTTGTCGAATTTCTTGGCCTGGGCGTTCTCTTTGAGCGACCACATCCAGGAATTCATCACGACGATCGCGTCGACGTGAACGGGATTCTCGATGGCGTAGGAGAGGCCGATCGGGCCGCCGAATCCGTGGACCACGAGGGAAAACTTGGGAATACCCAAGTGCTCGATCAACTTGGCGAAATTCCGCGCATGAAGCTCGGGCGAGTAGCCCCAGTGCTCCGGCTTCTCGGAAAGCCCGAAGCCGATGTGATCCATCGCGATGCAACGGTGCTTGAGGGAGAGATCGCGGATCATTCCTCGGAACAGGAACGACCAGGTCGGGTTGCCGTGAACGAAGACGATAGGCGAGCCTTGGCCCTCGTCGACGTAGTGCATGCGCCCTCCGTCGACGTTCAAGTAATGGGATTCGAACGGATATTCCTTCCGGTCGACCCACTCGTTAGCCCGCTGCGTCGATGCAACAGCCATGGGTGCCTCCGCAGTCAGTGTATGACGGCTTTTTTAAGGGCTTCTCATCACCGACGGTCTTGCGCCGCAATGCGCAAAATCATTGCGAGACCTTGATGTCGAACTGGCCCAGCATGCGGTTCAGATTGACGACCTTAAGGTCGGCAGGGTGCTCGCCGGCCGGGACCGTGAGATGGTTGGTCCCGGGTTGAAGCCGAACCCGGCTCTTCCTCGATGTGTCGCCGTCCTTCCATACCAAGTCGAGCGGAAGATGGAACTTGCATCCATGCTGCTCAGGGTTGTCGACGTCGACGACGATGTTCTGTCCGTCGATCCGGACCGTTCCCTGTGCGACCGGGATCGCGTCGTTGTAGAACCATTCGAGGAAGAACTCTTGCCAAGTCTGTTTCGTGACCTCTTCGAGCACGCTCTGGAAGTCCTCGGTTGTCGCGGCCTTGTAGCGGAAGCGCATGTTGAATTCCTTCAAGCTCTTCCACCACTGCTCGTCGTCGTCGACGTAGGTGCGCAACGTATTGAGAATCCACGCTCCTTTGTAGTACACGTTGTTGTCGAAAGCCTGGGAGGGCAGCACGTTCTTGCCTCGATACTCGCGGAATTTTGGCGAGATTCGCGGCTTCATTTGGGCGAGCCATTCGTCGGCCTTCTCGCGCCCAAACATTTTCTCGGCATAGACGGCTTCGGTATACGTGGCGAAGCCTTCGTGCAGCCATAAGTGCCCCCAATCCTGCGCGGAAACCGCGTTGCCCCACCACTCGTGCGCGCATTCGTGGATGAGGATGTAATCGAACATCGAATTGAACCGCGCGTACGGGTCGGCCTGGTGATGCGCCTGCGCCCACTTCGGGAAGGTGTTGCCGTAAGAGACCGCCGTCGAATGCTCCTCACCCCAGAAGTCGGTTTCGACGAGCGAGTACTTTTCGTTCGTGTAAGGCCAGGGACCGAACATCTCGCTGTAGATTTGGATCATGCGAGGCGCGTCCGCGAACTGGAGCCTGGCCTTCTCCAGGTCCTGGGGCAATACGTAGTAGGCGGCGTGAACCGGCTTGTCCGATCCCGGCACGGAAAACGTATCGTCGAATTCGACGTAGGGCGCGACGTCCAAGACGATCGCATAGTTCTCACACGGGTAGTCGTGCCGCCAATGGAAGGTCGTCCAAGCGCCCTTCGTCTCCTTCGCGATCAGGTTGCCGTTGCTTACGGCGGTCAGCTCCTTTGGCACGGTCGCGTTCATGAAGAAGTGGGCGAATTTGTCCTCTGGGTGCTCGTTATCGTTCTTGCACGGCCACCAGGAATGCGCGCCCAAGCCCTGGCACTCGGTCTGCACCCACGGCTTGCCGTCCGGCGTTTTATGGAAGAAGATCCCAGTCTCGCGGCCGCTCGGCGTGTAATCGTAGTCGACCGCCACCCGCACCTCGCCGCCTTTCTCGACCGGCCTGTCGAGGTGAACCATGATGTGATCCCCGTTCCGGTCGAAGGCGAGTTTCTTGCCGGCGAGTGAGGAGATCGGCGTGACCTTGGCATCGACCCAGCGGACGCCTTTCACCGTCCTACCCGCTAGCAGGTCGAGTTCGAAAACATTCAAGGATGAGGCCGTCACTTTGGCGACGGTAACGCCGGTCCCGCTGATCGACTTCGCGTCCGTGTCGACCTTCAGATCCACCCGGTACGTGTCGACGTCGTAAGCGTCGCGGAGGTCCGCCTGGGCAAAAGCCATGGCGGACGACGCGACGAGGCCTAGGCCAACGAAAAGCGGGCGCATTTCGACCACCAGTTTGCGCCTCTTGCGTGAATCGCGCAAGAGCCTGGGAGCGCGGGCTTTGGCCCGCGCTCCGGCGTTATCCTCCCATTTCGCTGCTGTCCTTCGCTCCATAGAGGAAGGAAGCCCGCTGGCGGGCGATTTTCAGGAATTCGTCGACCGTGTAGGCTTGATGGGCGACGAACCCGGGGTCGGTCGGCGCGACCGGTACCAGGCGATCCTCCTTGCCCTTTTGGTCTTTCAACCAAACCGCCGACACGTTCAGGGCCGGAATACGAAGCATCCTCAGCTCATATTCGCCTGCCTTGGCTTCCGGCAACGCTTCCGCCGCGGCGATCGCACGGCTCGTCGCATGCACGACGTCGGTCGAATACTGATAGCCGATCACGCGCGTCGCGTGCGGGTCGAGTTGCATCGCGCTGGAGAGGTTGTCTCCGTGGCCGACCAACAGGTGGAGAGCTACCGGCTCCGTCGGCATTGTGGCCTCGCCCGCGATCAGGCTGTCGAGGCGCAGGTCGTAGACGTTGTGGGGCAGCGTCACATGGGTATTGTCCAGATCTTCTCTGCTCATCTCGTTCAGGTGGCCGTGGGTCTGGCCTCCGATCAATTCCGCCATCTTTCCCTCGGCGGCTTGGATCGCCGATCGAGGAGGCTCAATCGTTTTAATCATGGCGCCCTCCGCAGGCTATGCCTTTGTAAAGTAAGTGTGAGTCCAGGACCCGGTGCCCTGATACTTCGTCAGGAAGTCGTTGTAGGAGATCGAATTGTCGCCGTACCAGGGATCGCGGATGAGAAGCGTCTGGTTGGCGTCGGCAATATAGCCTCCGATCACGACGAAGTGGCCGCCGCCTCCGGACCAGCCGATGCGGACGGCGACCGGAGAGTTGGCGTTGATCTTGGCCTTCACGTCGTCGAACGAGATCGTTCCCGATTGCCACGACGCAAGGTTGCCGGTGCGGGTGAGCGGCGACGTCAGGACGTTCGGCTGGTTGCACTGGCTCGTGCTCCCATCGACGCAACAGGTCGTTTGGCTGAACTCGGCGTTGACGAGCGTGCATTGAGTCCAAGTGCTCGCCGCGTTGTAAAACAAGGATGTGCTGACCGACGTCGCCGACCAACACCATTGCGTCTGAGCCTGGTGCTGCATCGCGAAATGCGTATCATGCGTCAGCAGGCGCTGGATGATACTTTGGAGTACGCGCCAATTAAGGACGAATCTGCTGGTTAAGCTCGGAGATTTCACTGCCGAAGGCGTAAGCATCGTTTCTCCTCCTTCACCCATGGCTGGGTACTGTCAGCCTATCACAGGTTTGTGGCAAAACGACTCGCCGTTTTTGGACGAATGCTCCGCGCCATCACAGGCCCTGTTGGAGAGGAGGAGCAATCAAGCAATCTTCGTCCCAGGGTGCCATAATCCCTCCCGATGAGCACTGTGCTGCTCGATGCGGGAGACATGCGGCGGACTCTCGGCCGGATGGCGCACGAGATCCTCGAATCGAATTCTGGAGCGGAAGACCTGGTCGTCGTCGGCATTTTGCGGCGTGGATGGCCGGTTGCGAAACGGTTGGCTTTTCTCATGACGCAGATTGAGGGAACGACCGTGCCCTGCGGCAAAATCGACACGCGCCCATATCGCGACGACGTCGACCGCCGCGCTACGGAGCCGGTCGAGGACAATAGCGAGATTCCGTTCGAAATGACCGGCAAGCGCGTCGTTCTGGTCGACGAGGTGATCTACACCGGCCGGACGATCCGCGCCGCCATGGACGCCGTGATGAAGTTCGGCCGGCCGCGCTCCGTCGAGCTGGCCGTGCTCGTCGACCGGGGGCATCGGGAGCTGCCGATCACGCCGAATTACTGCGGCAAGGTCGTGCCGACGGATAGGGGGGACCATATCATCGTGAAAGTGAACGAGGTCGATGGCGAAGATGCCGTCGTGCTGGAAAAAGGAGCGACGGCCTGATGGCCCGCTCCCTGCTAAGCATTCGATCGCTCGAAGTCGACACGATCAACGAGCTGATCGCCACCGCGGCCGAGTTCAAGGCGCGGATGGCCGAGGGCAAAGATGTGCCAAAGCGCCCGGACAAGGTCGTCGGCCTCCTCTTTTTCGAAAACTCGACGCGAACCCGGGTTTCCTTCGAGCAAGCCGCCCACTATCTCGGGATGAAGACGACCAGCTTCACCTCCGGCGGCTCCAGCATGAGCAAAGGCGAGACGCTGAAGGACACGATCTATACCCTCCGCTACGAGCGGCTGAATAGCCTCGTCATGCGCCACCGCTCCTCTGGCGCCGCCAATCTCGCCGCGAAATACTTCGGCGGTCCCGTCCTTAACGCAGGGGACGGCCAGCACGAGCATCCGACCCAGGCCCTCGGCGACGCACTCACGATGATGGAGCGAAAAGGGCGGATCGAAGGCCTCACCGTCGCCATCGTCGGCGACGTCGAGCATTCGCGCGTCGCCCGGTCGAACGCCTGGCTACTCCATAAGCTCGGCGCGGAGGTCCGCTTCGTCGGCCCTCGCACGCTCATTCCGTCCCACACGGGCATGCTGCCCGGCAAAGTCTTCTTCGACCTGCCGTCAGGCCTCGAAGACGCCGACGTCGTCATCTGCCTGCGACTCCAGAAGGAGCGGATGGAAGAAGGCATGCTCAGCTCGGTCGCCGAGTATTCGCGGCTCTATCAAGTGAACCGCGACATGCTGCAATTCGCCAAGGACGACTGCCTCGTCATGCACCCCGGCCCGATCAATCGGGGCGTCGAAGTGGACGACGTCGCCGCCGATTCCGACCGCTCCGCGATTCGGATGCAGATCGAAAACGGCATCTTCGTGCGCATGGCGGCCCTGCATTGGGTCTTCTGCGAGGGCAACGGCAAGTAAGCAACCGATGAGAACACTACTGAAGAACGGCAGAATCCTCGATCCCTCCCAGGATCTCGACATGGTCGGCGATCTGCTGATCGTGGACGACCAGATCGAATCCTATGGCTCGGACGTGGAGCAGGACGTCGATGAGGTTTACGATTGCACGGACATGTGGATCACTCCCGGCCTGGTGGACCCGCATACCCACCTTCGCGAGCCCGGCGAAGAGCATAAGGAGACGATCACGACGGGAACACAGGCGGCGGCCGCCGGCGGATATACGACGATCTGCTGCATGCCCAACACCCTGCCCCCGCTCGATTCGCCGTCGCTGATCGACTTCATCCTCGACCGCGCCGCGTCGCCAGAAGCCGGCGGCGTCTTTGTTGCGCCGGTCGGGGCGTTGACGGTAGGCATGCGAGGCGAGATGCTCTCGGACCTCGCCGCCTTGAAGCGGGCCGGCATCGTCGCCGCCAGCGACGAGCAATATCCGGTCCAGAACTCGCAAGTCATGAACCAGGCGATGGAGATGTGCGTCCAGCTCGATCTCCCCGTCATCGCCCACTGCGAGGACACGTCGCTCAGCAAGGGCGGCTCGATGAACGAAGGCGCGGTCAGCGCCATGCTCGGACTCAAGGGCATCCCGCGCAGCGCCGAGGAAATCGGCATCATGCGCAACTGCAATCTTTCGCTGAATACCGGCTGCCAGCTTCACGTGATGAGGGTCAGCACCTGGGGCGGCGTGGAAATCATCCGCCAGGCGAAATACCTCGGCGCGCCGGTGACCTGCGAAGTCTGCCCGGCTCACTTCGTCTTCACCGACGAGGCGGTCGGCGAGTTCGATACCGTCTTCAAGATGCTGCCGCCTCTGCGGACCCAGGTCGATCTCGACATCATCGTCCAAGCCCTGAACGACGGGACGATCGACTGCATCGCCAGCGATCATTCGCCACATGCGACCCATGAGGTCGAAGTGCCATTCGACGAAGCTCCGTTCGGCGGCTCGATGCTCGAAGCGACCCTCGCCGCGACTCTCACCTTCCTGACTCATCGCGGCGTATTGACGCCCCTCGACACGATCCGCAAGCTGAGCACCGCGCCCGCCCACATCCTCCGCCTTGAAGCGGGAACGCTCCGCCCGGGCGATACCCCGGTCGCGCAGGTCGCGGTCATCGATCCGAACTGCGAGTGGACCTACGACCGCAAGAAGACGTTCAGCAAGAGCAAAAACACGCCCTTCCATGGTCTCGGCTTCAAAGGAAAAAATATGCTGACTTTCTCGGGAAGCGAGATTTATCGGGATGCTTTGTTCCCCGAGTCGCGTTATACGATCAGGGAATAGATGCGATATGTCATCGCGACTCTGCTGCTGCTGACGCTGACCGGATGCGTCGTCTGGTATTCGAACGACCTCAGCCACATCGGCACGCCTCCCAATCCGAACGATCCTCGCCAGGCCGGGATGCTGACGCCAGAGGTGCTGCGTCGTATTCTCGCCGGCGCGTCGGACTCCCTCCAAGAGCGCGAAATGAAGGGCGAGATCGACGATGCGAAGTTTCACGAGCTGATGACGGAGGCCGCGAATCGCCTGCTCGACGAGGTCGATATCGGCCGAATCCCGCCGAAGCAGGCCTGGGAATACGGCGAAATCTATATCACGGCCCAGCGATGGCAGGATGCAAAAAAGGCCCTGCAAATCGCGGTTAAAGCCGCCAAGAGCGACGACCGGCGCGTGAACGACAACCTTCACCTTGCCCGGGTCATGGCCGAGCTCAACGACGTTCCCGGAGCGATCGCGACGGCCCGAAGCACTTTCGACGCGCCAGACGGAGCCACGGCCCCGATTCTTCCCGCGACGCTGCTGGAAATCGTGAAGGCGGGCCAGGGCAAGGGGCACGACGCGGAACTCGCGGCGCTGCTCGAAGACGCGATCAAATGCGAAATGCGCACGATCGTCGATCCGAAATCGAAGCCGGGCGAGGACTTTCTCGCAGCTCGGCCCTTCCACATCCGCCATGCCTGGCGGAAGGTCGTCGAGCTTTATCAGTCCGCAGGGAAGATAAAGGAAGCCGACGCGGCCGAAAAGCGCGCCGAGCAGATGCTGTCGGAACAGGCCGGGGCCTAAATCGGTACCTAGTTTAGACCGTATTCACGTTATACTGAGTCCGTGCTCGCCGCACTGTCCCTGGCTTTGTCCATGGCGTCAATGAGGACGTCTATGCTTGCCGTTCGCAAGATTGACTTCGTCTCATCTTCGCCGGTCACTGATCGGGGTCAATTCTACAAGGACCAGTCCGGCAACACCCAGCCTGCGGGCAACGGCCTGTATCCGGCGACCGAGATTGACACCCAAGCGCCCATCTCGTATGTACCCTATCTGATCTATCCCCGAACACATACTTCGATCGCGGTTCAAGTCACGTTCTACAACCCACTCAGCGTCCAGGTATCAGGGACCTGGTGGTGCGACAACGCAGACTTTATCCGGGAAACCACCTTTCCCTTCGAGGAACTTGACTTCGACGTCACCCAAGCCACCCACACGATTACAATCCCTGGGCAAGGTACGACAACCATATCTCTCGTCTTGAATGGCTCGCCAGACTGCGTATGCGGGGGAGTGATGGAATTCGGAATATCCGCTTCTTGTCAAGATCAGAGCGGCTCAATCAGCATCGGCGGAACCGGAACATACACCGGCACAATGTATTGGACGGACGCAAACCCCGCCGGCTTGATGACGACGCCTTGGGCGGAGATATTGAACCTCTCCTGTTCATGGGCCGACGGATGCACAAGCAAGGAGGAATGTCTGCATTACTGCACGACGGGACTCTACCATTCGGGCATGTTTAGCTATAACGCCACTGTCGGTAACGAAGGGGCTCCCCCATGGCACATTGACACGACAGTTGTTGGGCAGGATTTTGGACCTACAGCAGGGAAATACCAATTGAGCAGAACGTTTAATCAGCCAGATCCAAAAGCAGACTGTGAAGATGTCTCCGGGTTTCTCTCGTTATGCACCGCCGCATTGGGCTATCCCGGAACTCTAACGCAGGTCTGGCTTCCAGACTTTGACGCTCCATCGGACCGCGATGGCATCGAAACGACGCCTCTCCAGCCGATTGGGCTTAGCGGCTTTGCAGCATTTTCAGGGGAAACCTCTTGGGGATTTCACCAATTCCTGGAAGATTCGAGCAAAGTATATGACGCCTGCGCGGCCCAAGTCAAGGATCTCAATGGAGCTAACTATGGCGAGGCACCTTGGGGTTGGCCCAGATCGGGGTATTGGCAAACCTCCCCACCAGACACATCAGATTTTCTTGGGCTTGCAAACGGCTATCGGTCATGGGTCCAGGACAGCAACGGCCAAGGCCACTATGTTGACAACGTTCCAGCGAGCCGGACGCCAACGTTTGTCCCTGCACAACTAAGGGGACCAGCCCGAACAGAAGGTATTTATCTTTTAAGGGGTATTGAATGAGCTTCTTAGCATTACTCGCTTTACAAACCTTGGCTCTAGGGCCAGCCCAAGGAAAGCCAAGTGTTCTCGATCACGTCAAGCAGGACCTCGTGGAGAACGGCTTCTCGTTAAGTCAACGTTACTCCTCCGAAAGTGACGTTCCATTTCTTTATCATGCGGATTGGGCGAATAGAAAGACAGGTATTTCTGTCGAGCTCAATTGCGCTCCATGCGATTCTCGCGCTGCCTTGGACTTTCAGATTAAATTCCTGAACCGTAGCGGCAAGTGGCCGGAGGGGACGCTGTTTGGGCTGAGCCTGGGCCAGCATTGCTTTGCTTACTCCGGGCTCCCCAGCATTGAAAATGTTAAGTGCGACCGCTATTCAGTCGAGGTACGAGTTCACGCGCCGGCACAAGTAAAGCCGGACGACCGGGGGCGCATCCAACTGGAAACGATGACTCTATGCGAAAAGTTGGCGCGCCGGATTCTGGGCGAGGCGATGGCAATGGACGTGAACGATGACGGAACCTTGCGGCCCACATCGCACCTTACGGGGATGGAGACTGATAAGCGGGGCCTCGAATCGTTAGCCAAATGGGCGAGCGACCACAAGGTAAAAGTCGCTTACGACAACTCCAGAGAGATCGCTTCGTTCACCTATCATAGCAGGCAAGTGAAGCTGCCGCTCGCCTCGGATAAGGCGGTGGTGAACGGGAAGGAGGTCGACCTCGGGGGCAAGTTCGTCATCGCCCGAGGATCCCTTTGGTTAGTCCCAAGCTCTGAGCTCGACGACGCGCTTCGCTAGAGTTCAAGCTCGTCCGCGATGGAGCGAATCGAGTGGATTGCCGGCTCCTCGATCTCCGCGACCGCGAGAATAAGCTCGGCCATGCGGCCGCAGATCGCCGGCGCGGCGTCGCGTAAGGCGATTGAGGCTGCGGCGGCCTCGGTGACCCGCCGCATCTCCGCTCGGATGTCGGCTCGCTCGGCAAGGGAATCCAAACCCCGCTCAACCCAGAGGCTGCCGTGGCGTCGCTTCAGTTCCTTGAGCGCCTTAAACTCGGGGATCGAGTCCGGCATGCTCGCCTCGGCGAGATCGTCCCATATCTGAGCCGAGCGACGAAACATGCGTACGGGTTCGGCGAGGTCCTTGAGCCCGGTCCATGCGGCGGCTTCTTCGAGGAAATCCGCAAACATGTCGCGATTTGCGCGGCCCGGCGATCCGAATCCGGAAATCCAATCCCAAACGCCAGGCTGGCCATAAGAGCCGGCCAGCGCCTGAACGAAGTTCGGCCCCGGCTCGAACTTCCTCGCCCACGACTTCGGGTCCTTCGGATCGGAGAGCCGTTTTGCCCAGTGCCGCATGCCGCAAATCCCGAAGTTGTTCGGCGAGCCGGCCGGCGGCTTGTCGAGAAAGAGGGCCACGCAGGTTTTCAGTCCTTCGAGCAATCCTGGCGGAAGCCGCTCGGCTTCGGGCGCTTCGAGGACCATGATCCGAAATCGGTCCTTCTTGACCTTCCCCCGGGCCTGCGCCAAGTCTTCCGCCGAAATCGGGAAAGCCTCGCCGCGCCCATCGACGACCAGGAAATCGGAGCCCTCGTGGCCGACGACGAGATAGGGCCGCATTATCCACATCTGGTCGCCGTTCAAGCCGGTGTAGGCGAAGGAAAACATATCCGCCCACACAAGCACGGGATTGCCCATGTCAAGTTCCTCGCGCAAGTTCTTCTCCGCGCGGGCGGCGTCGGTGGTTTCTCGCTGGTCGCGGCGGATTGCGAGATTGTCGAGGGCCCGCTCGAACGGCGAAAACGTATTGCGCGTGAGGATGGCGATGTGAGGCAGGCATCCCTTGTATTCGAAGACGAAGTTGCCAAAGGCAATTCCACCGCTCGCTCCAAACGCCAAGGCCTCGGAGTACGGCTTTCCCGTTTGCGGATCGCGAGCGCCGATGGCGGCCAGGGCGTTCGCGATCGTCCCCGTCTCATAGTGCTTGCCCACGAATCCACTCGTCATGACGCGAACCAGTATGCAGCGGAAAAGCCTGGGCCGCGTCAAAATGCGACATAGGCAAAACTACGGGGACGACTCGAGCGCAGCGAAGGACCTGCCGCCGGAGACGATCGCGTCCGGTTTTGACGGCGCGATCCGAATCAGGCTTTCTCGGGTCTAGAGATCCAAGCTACGATGAGCAGCCCTCGCCCAGGCTCAGATCACCCGGTCGATGAGCGGCTCCCCGGCCTCGAACAGGCGCAAATTCCGAATGAAGTGGGCGACGAGGCGCGGGTACTCCTCCGCATGTCCGCCGCCGACGTGCGGGGTAATCCAGCAGTTCGGAGTGGTCCAAAGGGGATGATCGGCAGGCAGCGGCTCGGGATCGACGACGTCGAGATACGCGGCCCCCAACCGCCCTGATTCGAGAAGCCGAATCAACGCGGCCTGGTCGACGGTCGTACCGCGCCCGATGTTGTAAAAGATCGCGCCGGGTTTCATTGCTGCGAAGCAATTCTCGTCGACGAGTCCGTCGGTCGACGGGCTGGAAGGCAGAGTGTTCACGATGTGATCGGCGCCGGGCAATAGCCGGTTCAGTTCTCCGATGGGATGAGTCGGCACGCTCTCGTCCCCCTTCGGAGCACGCCGTACGGCGACGACGTTCAAGCGAAAAGGCTGAAGAAGCTCGGCCAGGCGCCGGGCGATAGCGCCAAATCCAAGGAGCAGCACCGTTTGGTTCGAAAGGAGGCGAGTCTGAGGGCGAAGGCGGGCGTATATCCAAGCCTGCGTCCGAATCTGCTCGGACAGGGCCTGGGGAAGCTGGCGGGCCTGGGCGAGCATGAAGGCGAGCAAGTGCTGGGCGCAAGGTTCGTCGAAGACGGAGGAGCTGTTGGTCAGGAGAGCGCCTCTAGCCGTCAGCGCACTTCGGAGGTCGTCCCGGTCGTAGCGCGTATAGCCCGCGCTCGTCAGGTGCGTCCACCGCAGGGACGGCAGCTCGATAACCTGGTTCGCATCCGGCTGTCCGAACGCGACGTCGGCCTCGGCAAGCGTCGGGCTGAGCCCGCCGGCGGAGATGTTGGCGGTCGGATTTTCGTCGATAATCAGCCGGTGCTCGCCAACGCCGGCAATAAGCTGCCGGGCCGCTTCCTCCGGAAACTGCGCGTTGCACCAGATCGTGAGCTTGGACGACATGTCGTCATTTTGAACGCGCCGAGCGCAGAAGTCGGCGGCAACCGTTCCTGAGAAGCATAACAGCCGCATGACACGGCCCCTGGCGGTAGTCGGCCGGCCAGCGGCTGTTATGTAGAGGAGGTTTCTGAGGACAAGAGCGACAAATAATGTCGCACAAAAGATATTTCGGTCACCATCCTGGAATGATTAACACCGGATTTTGCGGTCCTATCGATATGTTTGCCGCGCACGACTAGCTGGGCTCTTCTCCCACCGAAGCAAGCCGGGAGAGGAGCCCCCGCTTGACGGCCGGCCACTCGCTAGGGAGGATGGAGTAGAAGATCGAGTCCCTGACGAAGCCGTCCGGCATGATCGTGTGCTGGCGGAAGACTCCCTCCGGGACCGCACCGAGCTTTTCGATGGCCCTCCGGCTGCGGAGATTGCGGACGTCGGTGCGGAATTGGACGCGAATCGCGCCGAGGACCTCAAACGCGTGAGTCAGGAGAAGCAGCTTGGATTCCGGGTTGACCGCCGAACCGTGAACGGCCTGGGCCAGCCACGTCGATCCGATTTCGAGCCCCTTATCGGATTCGCGGATATCCATGAAGGAAGTCGCGCCAACGGGCCTATCCGTCGCGCGATCGACGATGGCGAAAGCCACCTTGTCGGCTTGCCCATTAACGTTGCGTATGTATTCCTCGCCCGAAGAGGCGTCGGCGCCTTTCGGATAGAACCCGGCAAAGAACCGGAAAAGCTCTCGATCGGCGACCTCGGCCAGACCCTCCGCGTGCGAATTGACGAGTGGCTCCAGCCGCACCCACGTCCCTTCGAGGACGGTGGGAACGACCCAACGTTGGTCTGGCATGGACCAAGTTTATCGGGGCGTCGTCCATATCCTGGGAACGACGCCCTATTCCGACTAAGCCTTGGCGGCGGTCGCCGGTCCGACGAGATCTTCCAGATAGGCGATTTCGCCGTGGAGGGATTCGTCGAGCCCGAACTCCTCCTCCTCCTTCACGCGGACCGGCGTGATCCGGTTGATGATCCAGAGCATGCCGTACGTGAACCCAAAAGCCCAGGCCGAGGAGAGGAGAATTGCGACAAGCTGCTTCACGAAGAAGCCGCTGTTGCCGTCGAGGAGGCCGTTCGTTCCCGCCTGGTTGAAGGCGGTGGTCGCGAAGACGCCGAGGAGGACGATGCCCAGCGCGCCACCGACTCCGTGGACACCCCACACGTCGAGGGCGTCGTCGAGTTTCAGACGATTCTTCAGCATCACTGCCCCGTAGCAAACAACGCCGGAAATGCAGCCAATGGCCACCGCAGTCGTCGGCGAGACGTACCCCGCCGCGGGCGTAATCGTCGCCAAGCCGGCGACCGCGCCAGTCAGGAGGCCGACGAATTTCGGCTTCTTCAAATAGATCATATCCATGCAGAGCCAGACCATTGCGGCGAACGAAGCCGCGATATCGGTGTTGAGGAAGGCGCTCGCCGTCACCGCATCGACCTTGAACTCGCTTCCCGCGTTAAAGCCGTACCAACCGAACCAGAGGAGGCCCGTGCCGAGGGCGACGAGGGGGATCGAGTGGGGGCCGCGGTCTTGAACCCGGCGCTTCCCGACGAAGATGACGGAGGCGAGCGCCGCCATTCCCGCGATGTTGTGGACGACGATGCCGCCCGCGAAGTCGAGGACGCCCCATTTCTGCAAGAATCCGCCGCCCCAGACCATGTGGACGAACGGGAAGTAGACGAACAGCAGCCATCCCGTGAGGAACAGCATGTAAGACTTGAAGGTGACTCGATTGGCGAACGCGCCCGTGATCAAGGCGGGGGTAATGATGGCGAACATCATCTGATAGGCGATATGCACGATCAGCGGGATCGAGTCGTTCGGAGATGGGGACATTAAATCGACGCCGCGAAGGAACGCCTTGTCGAAGTTACCGATAACGCCGCCCACGTCTCCGCTGAAGCACAGCGAATAGCCGCAGACGTACCAGAGCACCGTCGTCCATCCCATCGAGACGAAGCTCTGCATCATGATCGTGAGGACGTTCTTGCGTCCCACGAGACCGCCATAGAAGAATGCGAGACCTGGCGTCATCAGCATGACGAGGCTGGTGCAAAGCAGCATAAAGGCGGTATTGCCGGTGTCGATCGTCATTGATACCTCCGGTCGAGCCCCTTATTCGGCTCGGTATCGACGCAAGTCTACAGCGGGTTGAACCGGAGCGGCAAGTCAGGGGAATCCAGCACAGGGGAAGACCCCTTCCCCTTATCCCGGGACTACGACCAGAGGCAAGGAATGTTGCATCCTTCCGGGATGAAGGAGGGACCGCTTTGGCTGCTTTTCTATCTCGGGACGTCGGCTGCGACTCGTGAGAACAGGCAGCACCGGCGTCCCGAAACCTTGGAAACCGCGCGGAGCCATGCTAGGCTATTCGAATGGAAATGACGATCGAGGAGTTCAACCGGGTGGTGGAGGCGGATTGGGCGGGCGATGAAACGGCCGCTGCTTGGAAGCGGCACTACGCTCCGATGAAGGAACAGCTCGCCGCGATCACCTCGGCTCTCGTCGATGCGGCGGATGCGCGCCCTGGGATGCGGATTCTGGATCTGGCGTCGGGGACGGGCGAGCCGTCGCTCAGCATCGGGCGGTGCGTCGCCCCGGGGGGAACGGTCGTGGCAACGGACCTGAGCGGCGCCATGCTCGCCTTTTTGGAAGAGAATGCCCGGGCCGAAGGAGTCGATAATGTCTCTACTCAGGTCCTCGATGCGCAGGACATCCCGTTCGCCGACGCCTCGTTCGACCGTGTGACTTCCCGATTCGGCATCATGTTCTTTGGCGACACGCCTCGCGCGCTCGGCGAGATCCGCCGCGTGTTAAAGCCTGGGGGCAAGGCGGTTTTCATGGTGTGGGGGATGCCGGCTCCGAAAAGCTACTTCGGGACATCGGTTCTTCCTTACATGAAGCGCTTGGCCCAGATGCCCGATCCGGACGGCCCAAGCCCCATGCGATATGCCGCGCCTGGAAAGCTCGCCGCGCTCGTTTCCCGGGCCGGATTTCACGAGGTCCGCGAACACGCGGAGACATACCCCGCTCCCTATCGAGGCACTCCGGAACAGCTTCTCACCAAGATGATGGAGATTGCGGCGCCATTTCGGAGCGCCGCCGATTCGCTCTCCGTCGAGGATCGAAAAGCGGCGGAGAATGAAGTCTTCGGGAATCTCGGACCACTCTACGACGGGACGTTTACAAACGTGACGGCGCCTGTACTCATCGTGAGCGGGACGGCCCCGTTATGACTCGCATGATGTTGAGAGCGCATTTCGACGCCGTCCAAAGAGATTTGGACCAGGCCGTAGGTCAAGTGGACGAAGCCGACCTTGGCTGGGCGCCGGCCCCGGGAATGCCGACGATCCGCGGCCTCCTGCTCGAAATCGCGAACAAGGAGACGGAGACGATCGGCTGGATCAACGCGGGCCGATGGCCAGACGAGGCTCCGGACAACTTCCATCCGGAAACCGCGACGCTCGACGAGATCAAGGCCAAAATGGCGGCGAACCGGCAGGCGACGTTCGACTGGATCGATTCCATGAGCGACGAGGAACTGCACCGACCGGTGTCGAACCCCAATCGCTGGAACGAGGGCTTCCACCTCGAGCAATGCCCGCTCAGCGAGGTTCTGCACTTCATCGCCTCGCACGAGTGGTATCACACCGGCCAGTTGGTCACCTACCTATGGATTCGCGGAAAGAACCCGAACGAGTGGTGACCCTCGGGTGTAAGCCCCTTCCTCCTGCCGGATGGTTGTGCCGGGAGGAGGGAGGGGTTGGGGAGAGAGGTTCCGGGAACTTACGGATAGGGGCCCGATTGTAAGTTCCGGAACCTCCACCCCCCTGCCCCACAGCCCGTTTAGTTAAGTACAAGCTTGGGTGGTGTGCGCCCCTCACCCTCCTCTCCGCCGCACAATCATCGTGCAAAAGGAGGGGGAGCGAGACTTACTGCCGCTTGAATACTCGGGCGATCGCTTCGAGGTAGCCGAGGCCGTTCTTGGTATCCGGTTCGAGGTAGCTGCCTTCGGTCCATTCGTTCCAGGAGTTGATCGTGAGCACCTTCGGGCCGGTCTCGCTTCCGCCCAGATACGACTTGGCGGCGGCGAGGGCGGATTCGAACTCGGGGGGCGTGCTCTGGGTCACGTTGGTGAGCCAGGAGTAGCGCGGCGTGTTGTCCCAGCCGACGCTCACGTTCGGGAAGTACGGCACGGGCCATTTCGCCTGGAATTGCGGCCACATCGCCTCGGAATCGCTCGCCCACTTCGCATACGGCTCAGGACCGAGATGGTGGACCCAGGTGTAGTCGGTCACGCTGTCGAAGCCGAGTTGGGTGACGAGTTCCGGCGTGAGCGGCCCCCAGCCGACCGCGTTGAGGTGGATTCCCGGGAGGCCGGCAGCCTTGGCCTTCGCACGAAAGGCGTCGAGGGCCGCACGCGTCTTCTCGATTCCGCCGAGCCCGGCGACGAGGGTCTGCACCTCATAGATCGAATAGTAAGGCTTGCCGCCGACCCGCCAGTAGTTGGGCTGTCGGAAGTAGCGGATGGCTTGGTCGGTCACGTGGCCGAAGACGGTCTCGTCGACCGCGCCACGATAGATGAGCGGGAGCGGCTTGCCTTGGACGGCGGGCATGCAGTCGAGCCAGTCGTGGTTGGCCCACATCAGGGCGAACTTGATCCGCCCGCGGTTCCGGGCCTTCAGGAAGCCGTCGTCGAGGGCTCGGCTCAGGTACGGCTTGTCTTCATACCAGTACCAGTCGAAGATGAGCGCGGCGAGATGGTGGTCGGCCGCGGCGGCGATCTTCTTGGCCATCTCGCGCGGATCGGCTTCGTCCTGATAGCCCCAAGCCGGCACGCGCGGCTGGTTATGCCCGTCGAATCTCGGCTTCGCGGCCCGCGTGAGGTTCCACTCCGTCCATCCCCTGCCCTTGCGGGCGTCGATGCGAGGATCGGCGTGGTATCCCGGGAAGTAGTAGGCGGCCACCTCGATTTGGGAGGCAGTGGCCGCCAGCAGCAAGGCAAGCGAAGCGATCATGGACAAAGCCACTATGGCCGATTTCTGTCGATTCAGCCCGCGTACTTGTCGTGGAAGTCGACCCAGTCCATCGCGGACGACTCGTCGCGGCCCTTCGGTGTGAGGTCGAGGAGGTTGTACGCCCCACACAGGAGATCGAGACCGCGCTCGTAGGTCGAGTAGGTTCGGAAAATCCGGCCCTCCGCGTCCTTAACGAATACGGTCAGCCCGGGCTGATCCTCGCTCTTCATCGATTGCTCCTTGAAGTTGTAGACCACGGGCCCGGCGTCGAGGTCTTCGCGCCGGAAGGAGGCGCCGAAGTC
The DNA here is from genome assembly GCA_035545155.1 of Fimbriimonadaceae bacterium. Classification (GTDB taxonomy): domain Bacteria; phylum Armatimonadota; class Fimbriimonadia; order Fimbriimonadales; family Fimbriimonadaceae; genus JAEVZK01. The sequence goes on from DASZYX010000013.1 coordinate 349,094, forward strand.
ATAGCTGAACGTCGAGCCTGCAGACGAGATCCAGTCGAAGCCCCATCCCATCCGCTTCTTGAACGGCAGAAACTCGGCGAGCGGCGCGCGGGAGATGGCGACGAAGGCCACGTCCTTCGCCTTCATGTGAAGCAGGGCGCCATCGAAGTGGTCGGAGACGAACGAGCAGCCGGGGCAGCCCTCGTCCCAGCCCGGAGCGAACATGAAATGGTAGACGATGAGCTGGCTCTTGTCGCCGAACAGGTCGCGTAGGCTCTTCTTTCCTTCCGGCGTCTCGAACTCGTACTCCTGGGTCACCTGAACCCACGGCAGCTCGCGGCGCTTGGCGCTGAGCTGGTCGCGGAGCTTCGTGAACTCCTTCTCCTTGGCGAGCAGTTCGACGCTCGCGGCCATCCACTCGTCCTGGGAAACCACCGGATGGGTCGTCTGCTCTTCGATTTGCGTAGGCATGATGTCTGTTCTCCTCGGGCGGCCTTCGTCGCCCTTTGGAGTCATGCTACGCAGGCTCCTGGTCTCGCGACAACGGTTGGGCGCCAAACGCGCACGGACGGTCAAATTGTGAAACCTCTTCCTCTTGCCGGATGGCCTGTCATAAGCGAAACCGAAGGCAGGAGTTCTGGGGCCTGCTGATCGCTCATGGGGCGCTTCGAAGCCTCATCCACGAGGCAGGCCTGCGTCAAATCTCGATCCCTTCGTTGCCGCACTCAGAATGGTCCAAGAACGACGCCCCACCGGGCCGCCCTTTCACCCTAACTAGCGGCGGCGGATCGCCTCGACGTCCAGGGCGATCTGCGCCTTCAGCGCCTCTAGCGAATCGAAGTCGCGCTCCTCGCGGACGCGGCTGTGCAGTTCCAGGGTTACCGGCATGCCGTACAGAGGATCGCCGGGGTAATCGAGAAGGTACGCCTCGATCGTCACGTTCCCACCGCCGACGGCGGGACGAGTGCCAATGCTGACGGCGGCACGAAACCGGCCGAAGGCGCAGACAAGCTCGCCCGAATAGATTCCGTGAGCCGGGAGGACCTGGTCGAAGGAGCGGGCAAGGTTGGCGGTTGGGAAGCCGAGCCGGCGGCCGAGTTTCTGCCCGGAAACGATGACGCCGGGAATCTCGAACGGCCGGCCGAGCAGGCGGGCAGCCTCCTCGACTTTGCCGGCCGCGACCTCCCGCCGCACTTCGCTGCTGCTCACGCGGCAGTCGTCGACCTCGAACGGAGGAACGACCGTCGTCTCGATCCGCTCCCGAAGCCAGTCGGCGGTACCGACCCGGTTATGGCCGAACGCGAAGTCGTGGCCGACAACGATCGCATGAGCTTTGATCCGGTCCATGAGGATTTTTTGCAAGAAATCCTCCGCCGAGGTCTGGCTCAGCGCGTAATCGAAAGGCATGACGACGGCGACGGCCACTCCGAGACGCTCGAAAGCGGCGATATTGGAGGAAAGCGAGGCGATCGGTTTCGGGCAGCGGGCCGGCGCTAGGATGTGAGCAGGATGCCGGTCGAAGGTCACGAGGACGCAAGGGCTTTCCTTCTGGTGAGCTTGGGCGACGGCGGTTCGGATAACCTCCTGGTGGCCGAGGTGGACCCCGTCGAAGGTGCCGATGCAGGCCACCGAGCTCGACCACTCCGCGGCAAGCAATTCGACGCCGAAATGCACCTGCATGAAACTTCGAGTCTACCGCTCCTTAGAGGCCGAATCTGCGTTCATCTGCGGTGGAGGAGTCGAACCGCAGATGTGCCCTGACTTACGCCGATGGGGAGCTAGGACGCCCGGTCCCGCTCCAAAAAGCCAAGGACGGACAGGCAGACGACTCCGGCGAGGATCGTCGTCGCCAAGACCCAGCCGTTCGCCCAAACGTTGATCGCCTCCAGCCGGCTGGAGACTTTCACGATGGACGGCCCGACCCGCGAGATCAGGATCATTGTCAGGACCAGCGTGGCCCCGTAGACGACGGGCAATGTGACATTGAGGGGAAATCGCAGCCCATCCACCGCGTAGAGGTCGGGAATGCCGAACGAGACGCACAGGAAGAGTGTCGTCGCGATCGCGGGGACGATCAGAGCGGTGCTGGCGATATCGAGCGTCAGCGGCCCGTTCTTCCAAAGATGGCTAAGGCAACCGCCCGCCGCGCAGAGGAGAAGGACGCAAGCGCACTCGATGATCAGGGTTGTCCGTTTCACGCGTCCGGGATGTCTTCCGGCCGGGACTCGGAAGCGCTCTTGTTCTCCTGCTGGATCTGCTCGTAAATCTCTTTACGGTGCACGGCGACGTTCTTCGGCGCCTTGATACCCAAGCGAACTTGCTCGCCACGAACTTCGAGGACTACTACTTCGATTCCGTCGCCGATGACAATGCTCTGGTGTAGTTTGCGCGTGAGCACAAGCATGCTAAGTCGCCCTCCGTGGCCACCTGGCTGAAAAGTAAGGCCCTTCTATGCGAAAGCCGCCCTGGTCAGGCGGCCACACCTTCCTTAACCTTCGCCTCTGGGAATACCCGGTGTTTAACAGTATACGCCTCGTCCTCCAGCACGAATTGTAACGCGATTCGGCCCCTCGCGTTAACCAGGATGGGCGCTGCCAGGTTTAGAGTCATCTTGGTCGGCTCTCCCTTCGGGATCGAGGCCGTCGTCAGAACGAAGCGCTCGGTGTCTTCCTCAATCTTCAGAGACTCGACGACCGCGTGCGTCAGCTCGGGATTGTAGTCCGGCACGAAGTGCTGGGGGATCACGCAAAGGAAGGCGATCCCGGGCTCCTGGACGCTTTGCAGCCACCGGAACGGGGAATCGTCCTTGTGCGAGAGCAGGATGAATTCCTGGAGAAGGGGAAAGCCGATGATGCCTTCCTTGAAGAAAAGAACGTCGGTCGGACCGAAGTCGATTTCGCCGAATCGAGTGCCAGTGAGTTTCATTGGATTGGTTATTGGATGAAGTCCATTAAGCTGAGCCTGGATCCCTGGCCTGCGACGGTGAGAGCGGCTGTATAAGCCTGATTCGCCTGTTGGTACTGAACCATGGCGGCGGACAAGTCTACATCCTCGACGTCCGAAATGTTTTTGGTCAGATCGTCGCTACGAATCTGCCACTGAGAAGTCATGCTGGTTACGGTTTGCATGCGCGCGCCGACCGTCCCTCGAAGGTTCGAGATATCGGTCAGCGAATTCTGGATATTGGTAATGTCGATTCCGCTGATCGCGCCAACCGTGCCGCCCGTAAGGTCGTTCTTGAGCTGCTCCAGGTTGTTGTAGATCGTGGAGATCGTGGGCTCCGAGGCAACGTTCGTCTGGAGCATCTGTCCCGGCCCCACCTCGACGTTTATCGCCTTCGTATCGCCATTGAAGACCAACGCCCCCGCGTTGATCGTGTAAGGCTTGGTCGTCGACTTTTGGCCGGCGAAGATATAGGAGCCGTTCGGACCCTGGGTATTCGCGATATTGATCAGTTGGTTTTGCAGGGACGAAATCTGCTGCACCATCGCATTGCGGCCGGTCTGGTCCGTCGACGAGTTGGCGCCTTGGACCGCGAGCTGGTAAGCCTGGTTCAGGAGGTCGGACATCGAGCTTGCCGCGTTGTCGATATATCCCAGCGAGCCCTTCGCCGTATTCAGGTTGCTCATATATTGCTGGATTCCCGACTGGAGGCTGCGGAGGGATAGCGACGTCCCGACCCCGACGGGGTCGTCGCTCGGCTGGTTGATACGCCGGCCGGTCGCGAGCTGCTGCGAGATCGTCGTCAGGTTGTCCTGAGCGAGCTGAATATCCCGCATATAGCTATCGTATTGGTATCCGGTGCTGATCCGCATTTGCTAAGTCCTGTTATTCCTGCCTGGTTACTGGATCATATTGATTAAATCATTGGTCGTTTGGTCGAATATGGAGAGGGCCTTCGCTGCGGCTTGATAGCTTCTTTGGAACCGAAGCATGTTGCTCATCTCTTCGTCGAGGGAAACGCCGCTCACACTTTGAATCTGCTGGCCGATCTGCGACATCACGCTGTTCGAGGTATCGAGCTGCGTCTGCGCGTCGGAAGCGTCCTGGCCGATGCCGGTGATAATGCCCGAATAGAACGCGCCGAAGGTCTTTCCGCCCAGCGATGCGATCGCGGAGTCCCGCAACGCGCTCATCGAGAGAGCAAGGCCGCCGTCGCCGGCGTCGCCGCTCACGCCCGTCGCGATCGCCCGCGTATCGGCGACGATCGCCGGATCGACCTGGAAGTCGACGGCGCCCGTCTGGGGATTGCCCGCCGCGACGTCCTGGAAGAAGTTCTGCCCGGTCGCGCCAAGCAGGTTCGTACCGGTCGCGTGGATCGAGTTGAACTCCGTTCGCAGGCTGTTGGCGAGCGTGTCCAACTGCGATTGGTAGCTTGCGATCTTCTGGGAGAGCTGGAATTGGCCGGCCAGATTGCCGCTTCCAATCTTGTAGGACAGGCCGCCGTCGATGAGCGTTCCGGAAGTCGCATCGTAGGTCGTCGGAATCGTCGACGCCGTGCCTTGGTCGACCAGCGGCAACTGGCCGGAGTACAGGGATATCGTGCCGTCCGTGTGCTGCTGGACCGTAACCGACATGATCTGGCTAAGCTGCTGGACGGCCTGGTCCCGAGCGTCCAACAGGTCGTTCGCAACGCCGTTGGACGCTCCCTGCCGCAGAATCTCCTTGTTCATGCTCGCGATCTGGTTCGCAAGGTCCTGAGCCTGCTGGATCGTGCCCGAGATCTGGTTGGTCGTTTGCGTCGCCTGGCTTTGGAGATCGGCGTACATGCCGCGAATCCTGCTGGCCAACGTCTCGCCGGTCTGCTGGACCTGCTGGCGGAGGGCGTCCGTATCAGGACTCGATCCCAGAGCCGACCATGCGTTGAAGAACGCGTTGAGGGCGTCGCTGATCCCGCTCCCCGCCGGCTCGTTGGTGACGGATTGGACGGTGCTGAGGCCGCTGTTCAGCGTGCTTAGGCGGCCGTTCTCACTCGACGCCTGGATCTGGCGCATGAAGAGGAACTGATCTTGGATGCGGGCAATGGAAGACGCACTGACGCCGTTTCCGATCATGACGTTGCCGTCGGTGGTCGGATTGGCTTCCGTGAACTGGGTGATCTGGCGTGAATAGCCCGTCGTGTTGACGTTACTGATGTTGTTTCCCGTAACGTTCAACGCCCTCTGAAACGCGCGGAGCGCGCCGTTCATCGTGCTGATTCCCTGAAATAGCCCTGGCATGGTTTCCTCTTATGCGGCGTGGTCCACGAGCACCGCGTTCTGGCCGCGAACCCCGAACTTGCCGTTCGTTTCCACGGCGGCCTTCGCGATCATCGTGAGGCTGCCGTTGACGTAGGTCAACTCGTTCTCGATAAGGGCGCGGTTCTTGGCGAAAACCTCCTGAAGGTTTCGCGCCGCCACCATCACCCGGTTCGCCAATCCCTGGAGCTGCTGCGCTTCGGCCTTTTCCAGGGCGCACACCAAACTTCGAAGATTGGGCTCCGTGCCCAGCTCTTCGGCCAGCTTCTTCGCGCACGCCGCAGCAGTCTCGTCGATCGACTTCACGCGCTCCAGAAGCGCGTCGAGTTCCGGCTGGATTCGCTCGACCCGCGCCACGTCGCGCAAGGTCACCGCCGCCGTCTGTTCATGGAGCGATCGGAGGAGCCGCTCGGAGGTTCCGAGCCAATCCCACCAAAGGGTCTGTAGTTCTCTTGTTTTCATTGATCACCATTCGCAGTAGCCGCCCGGCTCTGCGCGCTTTGATTCGAGGCCGCCTCGACCTGAACTTCGAATTGTTTGAACAACATCTGGCCGATCCCCAGGCCGCCCTTCTTGGCGATGGCGTCGGCCACGGTCTGGTCCATCATGTCCTGGTAGATCGCCGAGCCCGCCTGATCGCCGCCCAGCGAGACTTGCCCGGCGCCTTTCCGCATCTCGGAGAAGAGCTGCTTGGCGAAGACCGCCTCGAACTGCTCGCAGGCCTTTTTCAGGTCGCGAAGCTGTTTCGACGAGGCATCGTCGGCCGGTTGCAGACCGGGAACGCTAAAGATGGCGCTTAAGCTCATTGGGGAATAATCCTTGCCTTCAGGGCGCCCTGCTCGCGGAGGGCCTGCAATATCGCGATCACGTCGCTCGCCTTGAGCTGGAGGGCATGGAAGACTTTCGCCAGGTCCGCCACCGTCGTGTTCGGCGCAAAGGAGGCGACGTCCGCCTTCGGCTCGTCCACGTCGATGGTCGTCTTCTGGGTCACGACCGTGTTGCCGTTGGAGAATGCTTCCGGCTGGCTGACCCGGACGTCTTGGTCGATCTTCACGTTGAGGCTGCCTTGGACGATCGCGGCCGGCCCGACGCGGACGTTGCCGCCGATCACGATCGTGCCCGTCTTCTCGTTGATCACGATCGTCTCCTGGGTGTCCGCGAAAACCCATAGCTCTTCGATCCGGCTCATCGCCTCCATGGCGGGAAGGTCGGGGGGCAACGTGATCTCGATCGAGCCGCCGTTGATCGCGGTCGCGTTCAGCTTCGGATAGTTCTCGTTGATCTTCGAAGCGACTCGCATCGCCGTCGTCAGATCGGGCTGATTGAGATCGAGGTAAATCTTGCCGTCGTAAACCAGCTTCGTCGCCGCGCCGCGCTCGACGATGCCGCCTTCCGGTACCCGCCCAGCCGTGACGAAACCCTTCTTGGCCGAGGAGCCACCCGCGCTGATGTCGAATCCGCCGACGTTCATCGGGCCTTGCGCGGAGACGTAGACCGTCGATTGGTCTCCCGCCGCGTAGAGCGCCGTCTGCAGCAGCGTTCCGCCGACGAGGCTTTTCGCATCCCCGATCGACTGAACCTCGACGTCCACCATCTGCCCGTTCGTGGCGAACGGAGGCAGATCGGCGGTCACCATCACCGCCGCAATGTTCTTCATATCGAGCTGGGCCGGATCGAGCTTGATCCCGAACTCCTTGAACATGTTCGCGATGATCTGCTGGGTGACGATCGACTTCTTCGAATCGCCGGTGCCGGCGAGGCCGACGACCAAGCCGGTGCCCATGAGCTGGTTCGACCGGATGCCTCGGAAGTGAGCGATGCCTTTGATCCGGGCTTCGATGCCGTTCTTCTCGGCATTGACGATGTCGTCGTACTTCCGCTGGGCTTCCTTGTCCTCCTGGGACATCTGAGCAGGTCCAACCTGCGGCTTTGCGGCAGGCTTGCCGCCCTTGGCCGGCTGCTGCGCGAGGCAGAGCGAGGCTGCGAGAATGAGGATGAGAGAAAGCGTTTTCATTAGAACAACCAATCCAGAAGCCGCGTAAGGAAGCCCTTTCGCTGACGCTCCGCGATCAGACCCTTGCTCACGTTGGTGATCTTCGCCTCGGCGACGTTCTCGCTGAGCACGGTGTCGTCGGCCCGCACGTCGTCTCGGCGGACGATGCCGGTGAAGGTGATGTTCGTTTCCTCTTTATTCACCTTGACCCAGCGGGTGCCTTCGACCACGAGATTGCCGTTCGGCATGACCTCTTTCACGATGACCGCGACCTTCGCCGAGAGCGTGCTCGTATTCGTCGAATTGCCGGAGCCGGCCACGCTGCTGTCGGCGGAAGTGCTGAGATCGCCGATGATCTGCTTGAGCAACGGAATCTTCAGAGAGCCGATGAAGGGAGCCGTAACCGCGTTGGAATCCTTCTTCGTCGCGTTTGTCGAGGCCGTCACGTTCGAAGTCGCGTTCTCGGAGACGACGACCGTCAGGATGTCGCCGACGTTACGCGCCGTCCGGTCCAGAAACGGATTCTTGAACTTGGGCGGAAAAAGCGAACCGTAGTTGTCTTCCGAATTCGTTTGCGCGCCGGCAACCGCCGCCAGGGCGAACGCCGCGCAGCAAGCCAAGCCTTGTAGCTTTCTCACACTTTCACCTCGACCTTGTCGACGCCGATCACGACGCCGCTCAAAATGCTTCCCGTCTGGGTCACCATCACGGTGACCGTTTGTCCGATCATTCCGGCCGTCCGGGTTACGCCGGGAACCTCGACGGTCACGCCGCCGCTCTTCATGTAAATCTTCACCGCCGTGCCGGCCTTCACCTGGGCGGTCGCGTCGGCCTTGAGGAGGATGCTCCGCGAATTGACCCGCTTACCGCCCACGTAGACGCCGACGGTAACGGTCAGGCTCGCACCGGAGGCGCTAATGCCTTCCGACTTCAATTCGAGCTGGCCGCTCGGAGCGCGGAAGTCTTCCCCGTCCTGGAGGCAGGTCAGCGGAACCTCTGCGCCTAGGCTCTCTTGGGCCGCCTTCACGGCCGCCGCCACGAACTGATCCTGGGTAACCGGCTGAAACTTCTGCCGCAGGATCGCGCCCACAGGCACGTCCACGTCGGCTTCGATTCCTGCTCGCTTCAGCAGCGCTTTCACGCGCGTCGCCGTAATCGGCACGTCGATACCCACCGGAGGCGCCGCGCAGTATTCGATCGCGGACACCGCGTCGGCCTGATCGCCCGAAATCGTGGCGATATCGCCGAGCGTCACGTTCTTCGACTCGATCTCGGTGAGCTTCCGCACGCTGACCGTCGGGCTTCCCGATGGGATCGCCGGCGCGATGTGAGGAGCTGCGGAGGACGCCGCGTTTGCGCTGCGGATTACGCCGAAGAGCCCTTCGCCGGGATTGCCGATCGTCGCGCGAGTCAGCGAAACGAGAAATCCATGGTCCTCGGTCGGCTTCGTCTCGAAGCGCGCCAGGACGATGCGCCCGCACGTCGTACGGCCCTTCGGCAGAACCGCGACGATGTTCCCGGACAAGTCGACTTCGAGCCGGGACGCGGAAGCGGGAATGCGCACCGACGGGGTCAGCGGCAAGCCTTTGTAAACGAGCTGGCCCGAGTCGACGGAGAAGTCCGCCGACGCCGAATATACGATCCGCCCGTCTCGGACAAACCGAAGGTAGCCCTCGCCGTCCACATGGACGGGAAGGGAGAGGTTGGCGGCCATGGCCAGACTGGAAATCAATACTGCGATCATCGCTATCTCTTAAGGTTGTTAATCGTGGAGAGCATGTCGTCCGAGGTCTGGATGGCCTTCGAATTGATCTCATAGGCCCGCTGAGCCATGATCATCTTCACCATCTCCTCGACGACCTGCACGTTGGAGCCTTCCAGGAAGCCGGAGCTGATCGGACCGGCTCCCGAGGTCCCGGGGTCGACAAGCTGTGCCGTTCCGCTGGCCCCGGTCGGGATATACAGGTTCTGCCCGACTCGCGTCAGGCCGCCCGCGTTGGGAAAGAGCGCGACCTGGATCGGGCCAAGCTGCTGGGGATCGTTCTGGCCGGGCACCGTGACGACCACGGTGCCGTCCGGAGAGACGGAAACGGAGGTCGCGTTGGTCGGTATCGTAATCGGCGGATCGAGCAGGTAGCCGTCGCTCGTCACGATCTGGCCGTTCGCGTCTTCTTTGAACGAGCCGTCCCGGGTGTAGGCGAGGGTTCCGTCCGGTTTCTGAACCTGGAAAAAGCCGTTTCCGTTGATCATCAGGTCCAAAGGATTGCCGGTGTTTTGCGGGGCGCCTTGGCTAAAGTCGGTTCCGGTGGCCGAGAGAGCCGATCCAAGTCCAACCTGGATCGCGCCCGAATTGTTGCTCGCGCCGCGGAAAGTCTGGTAGATCAAGTCCTGGAACTCGGCTCTCTCGTGCTTATAGCCGGTCGTGTTCACGTTCGCCAGGTTGTTGGAGATCGTGTCCAGGTTGATCTGCTGGGCAATCATTCCTGTGCCCGCGGTGGTCAATGCTCGCATCATGATGGTTAGGCTCTCTGCGTTCGCGGCGCTGAGGGTCGGCGGGGAATACCCCAATACCTAACACCCCTATGCCGTCTGCTTCTCCGCCCATCCGTGAGCATCGACGCGGCGCTCCTTTCCTTTTGCGCGCCGTTCGCCTCCCTAGCCCCTTCCTGGGCATCGGGTCCAGCGAGAAAATCTAGCTATTCAAGCTCTGAATCAGTCGTTGAGTCAGCTCGTCGTGCTGTTGCACGGTCTTCTGCGACATATCGAAATTGCGGCTGAGCTGGATCATCTGGATCATTGCGATGACCGGGTTCACGTTCGAGCCCTCTACCGCCCCCGCCTGGATCGAAATCTGATCGGTCGGCTTGGCGTCGGTCGAGGTGAACTGGTTCTGGCCCACTTTGAGGAACGTGCCGTCGTAGACCCCGAGGGTCGCCACGGTCTGGCCGTCCACAACGATCTCGCCATTTGGGTGGATGTCGATCTCGGCTCCGTCGAGCGTGATCGGGCTGCCGCTCGAATCGAGAACGCGATTGCCGTCGCGATCGACGAGTTCCTTCGCGTCGTTGAGCCTGAAGGCCCCGTCGCGCGTATATTGTCCGTTGTCGAGTTTAAACGCGCCCTTGGAATCGGTAATCGCGACGTCGAGCGGGTTGCCGGTCTGGCTGACCGCCCCCATGCTGAAGTCGGTGACTTCGCCGGCCGGCGCGACGCCGTAGCTCATCTGGCCGATTCCCCGGCCGGCCGACGCCATGCTCTCTTCGAGCGCGTCCCGGAACCGGAGGCTGTCGCCCTTGAAGCCATTCGTCGATACGTTGGCGAGGTTGTTGGCGATCACGTCGAGCATGTTCTGCGCGGCGCTCATCCCCGTCGCTGCCGTATAAAGTCCACGGTTCATCCCAGCATTGTTGTCGGCTGAGAGACTTGCCGGGTTTAGACTTCAAACCTCGCAATCGACTTCAGGTTTGGTCCATTTAGGTTCAAATCAATGGAATAAAGCCCGACCAACAAGCTCACCTGGCCGGTCCGGCTGGTCAGATCGTGGCTGCGAAACACGGTGAAGTGGTGGGCGTCCTTCCTCGGGGGCGTTGTCGCAGCGACCTACGCCCGTAGTCTTATCCGCGAAGCAGGACATTCCGCAGCGCGACGAGGGCGGACTGGGTGGCGCGACGCCGGATTTCGGATCGGCCGCCCCGGAAACGGATCTCCTCCACGTCGCAGCCGTCCGAATGGGCGACGCCGATGAAGACGAGGCCGACCGGCTTGCCGTCCACGTCGACGGTCGGCCCCGCATTGCCGGTCACGCTCACCCCGTAGGTCGTGCCCAGTTTGAGGCGGACGTTCGAAGCCATCGCCCTTGCCGTCTCCTCGGAAACCGGCCCGTAGCGGTCCAGCAAGTCCCAATCGACGCCGAGGAGCCCGGCCTTCACGCTTGCTTCGTAAGCGATCACCCCGCCCATGAAGGCCTCCGACGACCCGCTGACGTTCGTCAGCCGCTCGCCAAGTCCCCCGCCCGTCATGCTTTCCGCAACCGAAACCGTCTCCTTCCGCTCCCGGAGCAATCCGACCACCGCTTCTTCGAGCGTCGTCGCGTCGACCCCGAAGAGCGCGTTCCCCAAGATCGCCGCAATCTGCTTGTGAACTGGATCGATCAGCCCGTCCGCCTCTTCGCGCGATGCCGCCCGCGCGGTCACACGCAGATGCACTTCGCCGGGGTGGGCGTAGGGGGCCACCGTCGGATTCGTGCCGTCCATCAACGGCCGGATCGCCTCTTCGACCTGACTTTCTCCCATTCCGCAAATCCGGAGAATGCGAGAATGGATGACCTGCCCGCCCTGCAGCCGTTCGAGATAGTCGCGAACCGGGCCGTCCGCCATCGGATTGAACTCACCCCTCGGGCCGGGGAGAGCGATCACGATCTTCCCGCCTTTCTCGCAAATCAAACCGGGCGCGCTGCCGTTCGGATTGTCGATAAAACGACCGGAGGCAGGGCGGTCGGCCTGCCTTGCAATCGTGTCGTTCCACGGAATCTTCCGGAAAGCGAGCATCTTGCGTAGCCGCTCCTCGTATTCGGGAACCCGCTCCAGCCGGTCGTCCATGGCGGCCGCGATCGCGTCTCGGGTGAGGTCGTCCACCGTCGGGCCGAGTCCGCCGATCGTCACGACGAGATCGGCACGCGACAGAGCGCCCTGCAGGGCTCCGACGATCCGCTCGAGATTATCGCCGACCGTCTCTCGCCGCACGCAGGAGATGCCGCAATCGGCGAGAATCCGCGCCATCGTCGGCGCGTGGGTATCGACGATCTGGCCAAGCAGCAACTCGGTCCCGACGGAGACGACTTCGGCAGTCATGGCCTAATAGTAGCTTCAGGGTCGGGGAGCTTCGGCGGTTGTTAAGGGCATGCGTTCCGATGCACGTGGCCAGAAATCTCCGCCCCCTCAAAAAAAACAAAAAAACTTGTCCGGTTCCGAGACCCCCGTTCGTCTCACTGCGGCTTCGGCCAGAAGGAGACAAGACAATGACAACGACTCAAGACTTTCGACTCGAACAGACTTTCGCCGCCTCCCCCAAGCAAGTGCTCGACGCCGTCAACGACGTCCGCGGCTGGTGGCAGCCGTATGTCGTCGGCGAGACCGACAAGAAGGGCGAACGGTTCACCGTTCGCTTTAGCGAGGACGGCGAGATCTATGTGAGCTTCCGCATCGTCGAGCTCGACGATCACCGTGTCGAGTGGCTGGTGGAGGATTCCGACGTCCCCGGCTTCGAGGATCCCAAGGAGTGGAATGGGACGACCGCCAAATTCTCCGTTCACCCGGACGGCGGGAAGACGAGGCTCGTCTTCGAGCATCAGGGCCTCACCCCCGAGGTCCAGTGCTACAACGATTGCTCGGCCGGGTGGACGTACTACCTTGGCGAGAGCCTTGCCAAGCTCATCACCGGGGGCAAGGGCCGGCCGGGCGATCGGAGGGAGCAATAATAGATTCGTGAGCGAATTCGCCCTCATCTACCGTGGTGAAGATCGGCCGCTGTCGCCTGAAGAGTCGCAGCGGCTGATGGCCAACATCCGGGCCTGGTTCGACGGCCTGAAGGAGAAGGGACACATCAAGGATGCGGGATATCCCCTCGACTCGGCAGGCGGCGTGGTGGTCGGCGAGGATCGGACGATCTTCGACGGCCCCTACGCCGAGGCCAAGGATGTCATCGGTGGATTCACGCTGGTGGAGGCGAAGGACCTCGCGGAGGCGTTCGAGATCGCCAAAACCTGTCCGATCCTGGACGTCGGCAAGTCGGTCGAGGTGCGCCCAACCCGCGCCTTCAGCCACACCGAGTGATGGCCCTCAGCGACCACTTTTTCCGGCACGAAAGTGGGCGGATCGTCGCAACCCTCACGAAGATCCTCGGCATCGAAAACCTCGACCTCGCGGAGGATGCGGTTCAAGACGCGATCTTCGACGCCCTCGCCCTGTGGAGTGTGCGCGGCGTTCCGGCGAACCCCTCCGCGTGGCTGATCACAACTGCCAAGAACAAGGCTCTCGACGTGCTCCGCCGAGAGAGGAGGGTGCGCGGCATCGGTTCGGAGGTCGAAAACGCCCTGCTCGGCGCTCCACCCTTTGAGCTCAACATGATCCAAGATGACCAGCTCCGGCTCATGTTCTCTTGCTGCCACGAGCGGCTGGGGGTCGAGCAACATGTAGCCTTAATCCTGAACCTCCTCGGAGGCATGACCGCCAAGGAGATCGCCGGAGCGTTCGTCGCTTCCCTCGCCGCCACCGAGAAGCGCATCGCCCGCGCCAAGAAGGTGCTGGCCGGCTCGGGCGAGCTGTTCAATGTGACCCGCCAGGCCGAGTTCGACGAGCGCAAACCTTCGGTCCAGCGGGCTCTCTACCTCCTCTTCAACGAAGGCTATCACGGCGCCTCGCCCGAGGCCACGATCCGCACCGACCTCTGCATGGAGGCCATCCGCCTCACCGACCTGCTCGCGAACCACCCGAGCGGCGCGACCCCGGACACCCTCGCCCTGAGCGCGCTCATGCGCCTCCACGCGGCCCGCCTCCCCGGCCGGACCAACTCCAGCGGCGATCTCACGCCCCTGCTGGACCAGGATCGCTCGAAATGGGACCGAGGGATGATCCAAAGCGGCCTTCATCGGCTCGCCCAAGCCTCGACTGGCGACCAGGTCTCGGAGTATCACCTCGAAGCCATGATTGCCGCCACCCACGCGCAAGCCCCATCGCTGGAAGAGACGGACTGGGCGACGATCGTTATGCTCTACGAGACTCTCACCAAGCTCCGCCCCTCCCCCGTCCTCGGTCTCAATCTCGCCATCGCGATCGGCCGCCTCCATGGCCCGCGAACCGGCCTCGAAAGGCTTGCGGCCCTGCCCGACAAGGGCCGTCTGGAGCACTACCCCTTCTACTGGGCGGCAAAAGCCACTCTCGAAGAGGAACTGGGCCAAACCGACGAAGCCCGCGCCAACTTCGAAAAGGCCCTCGCCACCGCCCGCAGCCCCCTCGAACGCAGATATATCGAAGGACGCCTCCACGCGCTTTCGGGAGGATCGCGTTGAGGGAGGCGTTTGGAAGCCAAAGGCTGTAGCCGTCGCAAGGGCGACGTGCCCGGGCCCGGCCCCATGGCTGGAGTTCGCGATATCCGCCGATACGCAGGACCCTGTCCGGCAGTCAAATCCATGATTGCCATGCTGACTTCCATTGCCCTGCTTCTCGTCCTCCGCCAAGCGCCAGCACTTTCGCTGAAGGCCGGCTTCTATACGCTGCAAGACGTCGCAAACGCCCTCGCGAAACAGAACGTGCAGGTCGCGGTCGCGCCGAGCTGTGCCGACGAGACCTACGCGATCCGCGCCGAGAACACCGACTGGGACAAGTTCCGCGCCGCGCTCCAGGCCGACGAGCGCCTCGAGATTTCCGAGACGAAGCACGGATGGCAGATCGAGCGCTCCGTCACCGTCAAGCGGGACGAGAGCCGGGCGAGGGACGCCTATGCCAGCTACGCCCTGAATACGGTTCATGAGTTCTTCGCAGGCATCGCCCAGCGTTGTGCCGAGTTGGAGCCGCAAACCCAGCAGGAGCGTGAAGCCGCCGTCGAGAAGGCGAGAAAGGATGCCGGGAACGATCCTCTGAAGGCGGACATCGCCCAACAGCTCTACCTCTTTTCCGCGGAGCACGACATGCCCTTCAGCGACCTCGCGATTCCCTCCATCGTCACCGATTCCAGCATGTCCGGATTCGGCCGGGTCTTGTCGACGAACCTGTACGCCGCGCGCTATGCCTTTGTTCCCGATGGAGATCTCGCCAAGTTCCCGCTCGCTCCGCGCGACCTCGTCGGCTCGGATGCGAAGAGGCGCTGGGCGGACAACGTCCACTTGCTTTTCAAGCTCGCATGGGACCCCGTGACCCTGCAGATGGCGTACCGATTCGTCATGTTCGAAGGACCCGCGGTGACCGTTCAGATGGGAGGGGACGGCATCGACTTCGTGCCCAAGCGATTCCACCTCACCATCCCGATCGACGCGGTCTGGAGCGCGACGCAAAGGAGCGCCCTCGCGGCGCGGGCTGTCGCAAGCGCTAAGGCTCTGAAGACGGAAGCGGCGACCGCGTCCGCCACGATGCCCGGCCGGAGCGTCCGCGCCGGCGAAGCTCTCCTTCGTGCGGCCGAGGCCGGCAAGGCCAATCTGGTCTACTACGTCTCGCCAATGACCGATTACCTCCTGCCGAACGAGGAGAATCGCAGCATCGCGAGCGTCGTCGCCGACGTCGACAAAGGCCAGATCGAGGCCGCCGCCCTGCAGCAAGCCGTGAACGAACGTACGGGGACCAAGTCGTTCGCGATGGGGCCGAGCTTCGTTCAGCCGGCCACGCTGACCGCGACGGCCTCCGGCGACTTTTGCGTTATCCGGAACGAGATGCGATTCCTCGACGAGCCCGACACGCAAACCCTGATTTCCACCGAGATCGAGAACGGCCTCCTCGCGAACAAGCCGACGACTCTCGAGCAGATTGCCGGCGCCGTCGACAAAGCCTCTCCCTCGGGCCACGTCTCGTCCGACGCGCTCGATTTCTGCAATCCGGTCGCCTTCCGCCCGTTTGCGTCCGCCCTCGAGGCTTCCCCCGACCTAATGAAGGTGGCCCTCGCCGCGACCGAGACGAAGGTCGAGGAAATTCCCTTATCTAAGCTCGATTCGGCGGCGAGATCGAGGCTGCTATCGGAGATCCAGCGTTGCAGCCCGCTTTGCGACGCGACCACCGGATTCGCGTTCGACCCGCTCGTCGTCCCCCAATTGATCGATCAGTTCGGCGGCGACCTCACTCTGCGGATCGCCAAGGGAAGGGGCTCTGTCACCTTCAGCGTCCTCCACCTCAGCCAAGTGCTCTGGACGGCGACGGCGAAGAACCTGTCCGCAGCCTAGCATCGCCTTCCAGGGGCTGCGTCATAGTGTTGCGCTGAACCTTAAGGAGCGTCATCCTGAGCGAGCGGCGAGTCTTGCGAGCCGCGCAGTCGAAGGACCTCCGCATCAAGCGCATCGTATTATGCGGAGGTCCTTCGACTTCAGAACTTCGCCGGAGGCTCGTTCTTACGCTCAGGATGACGCCGACAACACAATGACGCGGCCCCTTCCAGGCGATGTGTCTCAGAGCCATCCTGGCTCTTGAGCGCAGCGAAGGCTGTGCTTGTCATGAATGCGCGGAAGAGCAGGAGGCCTTCTCTCTCCCCCTTCTCTTGCGCCGATGTTTGTGAGGAGGAGGAGAAGGGGATCAAGGGGTACAGGTTCCGGAAACGCGTAGTTGGGCCCCGATTGTAGATTCCCGGGCCCTCACCCCCAACCCTCTCTCCCGTGACGAACCACACGGGAGAGAGGGCGTCAGAGCCCGTTGTCGTCGTGCTCCTCAGGAACCGTCGTCGGGCCGCCTCCGCGTGGGTCGGCCTTCAGCCTGATCTTCTCCTCGAGTTTTTGGCCGTCGACGGTGAGCCGCACCGTGTACACGCCGGGCGCGACCAGGGGGCCGCGTGCGCCGTAGGGCGTATCGTGCCAGATCGCGGCCATGCCGAGCCCGCCCCCTCGGCGGCCGCTTCTCGCCGCGTCCGAGCGCATATCCCACATAAAGCGATGCCCGCCCGCAGATTGGGCCAGGGCTTGCGGGGGTCTCGCCCATTGGACCATGACCGTCAACGAGTCCGGATTCGGCGGCATCGGCTTCTCATCGCTGGAATAGTGGCGGATCACCTTCCCCGCCGGATCCAGGATCTCCAGGCTGACGCTCTTGGCCGACGAAGGCAGGAAGTAGTCGATCCCCGCGCCTTCCGGCGGATTCTTGCCGGCCGGCTCTTCCGGCGGGAGGGGCGTGTCCGTATTCCGGTCCCATTCGACGAGATACGCGTCGGCGGGATGAAACAGCACCGGCTGCGCCCAGTCCGTTGGCATCTGGCGCAAAGGCGCGATATCGTCGAGAATCCAGAAGCCGCGGCCGTGGCTGGCAACGACGAGGTCGTTGTCGTGGATGACCAGATCGCGGATCGAAGAGGCCGGCATGTTCAGCCGAAGGGGCGACCAATGGTCGCCGTCATCCAGCGAGAACCACACTTGCGTTTCGGTCCCGCAGAAGAGCAGGCCCGGCCGCTTCGGATCCTCCCGCACCGCGTTCACCGGCTGATCCGGCAACCCGTTGACGATTTCCGTCCAGGTTTTGCCGCCGTCGTGGGTGCGATAGATATGCGGCTTCATGTCGTCCAGCCGGATCCGGTTGATCGCCGCATACGCGGTGTCGTCGTCGTGCCCGGCGTCGATGATCGATACCTTGCTCCAGGGCGTCAGCGCCGGCGGAGTCACGTTCGTCCAGGTCTTGCCGCCATCGCGCGTCAGATGGATCAGGCCGTCGTCCGTGCCGACCCAGATCGTATCGACCCGCTGCTTCGAGGGCGCGATCGTATAGATCACGCCGCGCCGCTCCGGCGTCTTGAACACGCTTCCCGGCGGGGGCGGCGCGACCTCGCGAGAGAGGTCGGGCGAGATGGTCTGCCAGGTCTTCGCCCCGTCATTCGTCTCGAAAAGCTTGCTCCCCGCGAAGTAGAGGATGTGGGGATCGACCGGCGAAAAGATCAGCGGCGCCGTTCGCAAATAGCGAACCTGCTCCGCCGGCCGGACCCAATCGACCTGGCCGGTGTCTTTGTGGTAGCAGGTCAGCTTTCCTCCATAGATTAGATTAGGATTGAGCGGGTCGGCCGCAACATATCCGTACTCTTCCGCCCCAACCGGATGCCATTCGCGGAAGGTGACCTGCCCGTCGTTCCCCCGGCTCGCGACCATTGCCGACCCGCTTTCCTGCTGCCCGCCCATCACGTTGTAAGGGAAGAGGTTATCGGTGCTGACGTGATAGAACTGGGCCGTCGGTTGGTTGTACCAAGAGGACCACGTCTCTCCGCCGTTCACGGTGACCGCCGCGCCTTGATCGGCAGCGAGGAGCATGATGTCCGGATTGTTCTGGTTGATCCAGAGGGTGTGGTAGTCGTCGCCGCCCGGCGAGCCCTTGATGCAGGTCCAGTGCTTTCCGCCGTCGTCGGAGCGGTAGGTCGAGGTATTGCACGCGTAGACGACGTCCGGGTTCTTCGGGTGAATGCGCACCTCCGCGAAGTCGTCGCCCCGCCCGATAATCCGGCCCTCCTTGGTCACGAACGTCCAGCTTTCGCCGCTGTCGTCGGACCGGTAGATGCCCGCGCCCTCGTCGGCATCGACGGTCGCAAAAAGCCGCTTTGGATTGCTTTTCGAGACGTCGAAGCCGATCCGTCCGACCTCTTTGGGCAACCCTTTCGTGAGACGTGTCCACGTGTTGCCGCCGTCGGTCGATTTGAAGAGCCCCGAGTTTGGCCCACCCCAGTAGCCGTCCTCCCACGGGCCCATCCGCGCCGCCCACATATCCGCATAGATGGTGTTCGAGTTCTTCGGATCGAAGGCGAGCGCGACAGCCCCCGTATCCGCATCCTTATACAAAACCTTCCTGAAAGTCTTGCCGCCGTCGAGCGAGCGGTAGACGCCGCGTTCTGTGTTCGCCGCGTAGGGATGGCCGAGGACGGCCACGAACAGGCGGTTCGGATTGGAGGGATCGACGATGATCGTGTTGACCTGCTCCCCGTCGCGAAGGCCAAGATGCGTCCAGGTTTTGCCCGCATCCGTGGACTTATAGATGCCATCGCCTACGCTCAGATCAGGCCGCTGGAGGCCCTCGCCAGTGCCAACATAGAGGATGTTCGGATCGGAGGGCGCGACGGCCAGATTGCCGATCGACCCGGTCGGCTGACCGTCGAAGATCGGCTTCCAGGTTAAGCCATAGTCGTTCGACTTCCAAACGCCGCCGTTATTGACGCCGATGTAGAACACGTTGGGCTGCTGCAGAACCCCGGTTGCCCCGACCGTCCGTCCGCCTCGATAAGGGCCGATGCACCGCCACTTCAAGAAGTCGTACCTATCCGCAGGAACCTGGGCACCCGCAACGCCGGCCATCGCCAAGGCGAGAAGAACAAAGCAACGCATACTCGCATTCTAACCTGGAACTGGGAGCGCGGACTTCAGTCCGCATCTTGTTGGCGGTCTTCAGACCGCTTGCTCGCAGCCGACTAAAGTCGGCAGACGGAGTGCGGGCTAAAGCCGCCGCTCCCAGCCGTGCGGCCCGAGAACGAACGAGACGTCCCCGTCTCGGTCCGTGCGAGCGATCTCGATCCCCAGCTTCTCGGCCCGTTCCAGGACATCCTTGTGGGGATGCCCGTAGGGATTGTCCCGCCCGCAGCTCACGATTCCCCACTGCGGGTGGACCGCCTCCAGCCATGCCTCGCAGGAAGCCGTGTGCGATCCGTGGTGCCCAAGCTTCAGTATCTGCGCCGACCAATCGTGGCCCACCATCATCCTGCGCTCGGTGGACGCGTCGGCGTCGCCCGTGAAGACGGCGGAGGCTCCGTCGCCGGCAATCTTGACGAACTCAGAGCCGTCGTTGTCCGGCTCGCCGTCGCGCCATTCCGGGCAGTCGACTTCGAGCGTAAAATCGCCGATTTGCGCCCTCTGTCCAGGCCCCAGCCATGTCGTTTGTGCGGGAGCGCAGCCGGCCTCGCGCAAATGGGCGAGCAGGGGCTCGAAATGGGCAAAGTCGGCGGAGAGGGCAACCCGACCGACCGGCATTCCTTTGAGCAACGCGCCGAGCCCGCCGATGTGGTCCATGTCCGGATGGGAGAGCAAGACCAGGTCGATCTCGTCGATCCCCATTTTGCGGAGATCGGGGAGAACGATCTTCTTGCCGCCATCGCTGTAGGGATTCTTCGGGCCGACGTCGATGAGCACCGTATAGCCGTCCGTCTGGAAGACGGCGCAATCCCCTTGCCCGACCGACAGGAAGGTCAAGCGCGTCGGATCGGTGTCCCGCCAGCCGAGATAGCCGCCTACCAGGCCGGAACCCAGGATGAGGCCGCCGAGCTTAAGGCTGACGTGCACGAGGCCTCCAAAGCGCGAGAAGCAGGCCGTAGTACAGGACCAGCCAGTAGCCGCTGAACGCCGGCGTTCGCACGGTAAGGCCAGGACCGCCAAACGCGCCGAGCACAGAGTCGATGAACCAGACCAGCGGAGCGGTGGCCTTGAGCCCCAGACCGGCCAAGCTCGAAATGGGCAAGGCGCACGCCGCCATCGAAAGAACGACCGCCGGCACGGCGGCGGCCGCGATCAGCAGGCCGATGGGAACGGTCACGAGGGACACCGATCCGAAATAGAAGGCGATAAGCGGGGCGATCGCGGCATACGCGACGACCGAACTGCGCAGTGACCGGATCGCGATCCGGTAGGCCCAGGCTTCAAAACCGGGTCTCCATTTGACCGGCGTCGAGAAAGCCGACATCGTCAGAACGGCGAGAAACGTAAGCTGAAATCCCACTTCGTAGACCCCGCCCGGAAACCAGAATAGGTAAAGAATCGAGCTGAGGGCAAGTGCGGAAGGCCAATCCGGCTCCCGCCGGACGAGATAGGCGCATTGGGCGAGGAGGGACATCGTGACCGCGCGCAGAATCGAGGGCGAGGAGCCGGTCGCCACGACATACAAACCGAGGATGGCGGCGACGACGAGGATTTGAGCCCATCGAGGCGCCGGCAACCAAGAGAAAAGCCAGAACAGAGATTGGGCGATCAGGATGGCCTGGAGGCCGGAGGATTGAAGGAGATGGACCGCGCCGCTGGCGAGAATCTCGTCCTTCGTCCCGTCGTCGATGCCCCCGTTGACGTGAAAGCACATCGAATCGAGGAGGGCCGAATCCCGCGGCGAAAGGTTCCGCGCCGTCAGGTTCAGAAAGCGCCCCCGCCAGGCTGAGGCCAACCCGTAGATCCAGGGAGCTTCCTGGGCGATTTCGACCTCCGATTCGGTCGCGTCGACTCGGCCGACGAGGTTTCGCTGCTCGAAGAAAGCCAGGGCGCCTTCTTTGACCGGCTTGGCGATCCCGGTTAGCCGGATCGTCGCGCCCTTCACGAGGACCCGCGAGCCTTGGTAGGTGAGCGAGAGGCGTACGCCATCTCGCTCGATCTCGCAGGTTTGCCCGAAGGGCTGGATCGCAGGCATCGTGGCCACCCGCCAGTCGCCGCGGACCGGAGTTCGTTCCAGCAGCATCGCCGGCGGCCGGCCGGGACCAAGGAATGCTCCAATGACGAAGCCCGCCGTCAGCCATGCACGCGACCGGAAGCCCGTCAAGAGCCAATAGCAGGGCAAGAGGAATAGGAAATGGATGGGATGCCTTGCTAATGTGAGACCGACGATCAGGCCAAGGCAAAAGACGAGGAGCGGCCTACGCTCCAGCTCCGCCCTGATCACGCCACTTCCTTAGCCGCCTCTCCGCAATCTCCGAAATCGACAGCTCGCCCCGGTCGTCCGCGACAACGGCGTAAACCGCCGGCTTCTTGGCTTCCTCGACGGCCTGGGGCACCGGACGGACGCCGAATCGGACGTCGATGAAGAGCCCAGTCTCGCCGGCTTGGGTCTCGAGCTTGGCGAGGATCACGTCCTTGATCATCCGAAGCTCCTGAGCCCAGGCAGAGCCGGTCACCGCCACCCACACGGTGCCATGGTCGTAGCGCTCGGGATAGGAGCGCGTCGCCATAGCCGGGCCGACGATGTCCGGCCACTCTCGGAGGACGCGCTGAGCGCGAGCGGTCCGAAGGACTTCTTCCTTCCCGATCGCTTGCCGGAGCAGCCCTTCGAGCCTCCTCATGAGCCTATTGTATGCGATTTCGCCGACTCGGCTCGTCCTCATCGAGGACGGAAGCCGAAGGGCTCTATCGCACCCCGCAGGTATAAACCTGCGACAACAGATGCTTCGCATCTAAGCCGGCGGGATCATCTCGCCGGCTCGAACGGAAAAGACCTTCGCCTGATCCAAAATGCCCTTGCCTGCGGCCGCCGCCTCGGTGCAGGTCAGAACGGTCTGGCCGGCTTGGGCCAGGACGAGTTCGACGAGCGCAGCGCGGCGTCTTTCGTCGAGATCGCTCAGGATGTCGTCCAGCAGCAGCAGGGGAGGCGAGCTGAGCGTCTGCCGCCCGATCTCCAGGGTCGCCAACTTGATCGCGATGACCGACGTTCGTTGCTGGCCCTGCGAGCCAAACAGCCTCGCCTCGCGCCCGTCGATCTGGATCGACAGGTCGTCTCGATGGGGCCCGACGCTCGTGCCTCCGCGGCCGACGTCATAGGCCCTGCCGCGCTCGAGGGCGGCCCGAATCTCGTCGGCGGACCCGGCTTCGTCCTTGGTCGCATAGCCGAGAGACAGGCTCTCGCCCTCGCCCATCAGGGCATGCCGCTCAGCGGAAACCGGACTCAGCCTCGCCACATATTCGGTCCGCGACTGCCTCAGAGCGGCTCCCGCTGCGGCGATTTGCTCCTCCCATGGCTCGAAGAGAACCGATGGCTGCATGAAGTCGCGCGAGTCCCGCAACAGGGAGTTTCGCTGCTCCAACGCGCGCTTATAGGTGGCGAGGTGGCGCAGGTAGGCCGGATACAAGGAAGAGAGCTCCAGGTCGAGAAACAGCCGGCGATCGCTCGGCTCGTCGCGCACGATGGCAAGATCGAGAGAGCTGATGCAGACGCAAGGCAACCGCCCGATCAGGTCTGAGGCGCGGGGCAGCTTCAGGCCGTTGAGGATCGCCCGCTTCCTGACTCCGGCTTCGAGCGTAACGCCGATTTGGGTTCGACCGCCCATCAGCTCGGCTATAACCGTGGCCTGCTCCGATCCGTCGAGGACGGCCTCCGAGTCCTTCTGCCCGCGAAGGAGCCTCGTCGTCGAAAGGAGGTAGAGCGATTCGAGGAAATTGGTTTTGCCCTGCGCGTTCGGTCCGGCGATGACGTTGAACCCGGTATGAAGGTCGACTTCAAGACTTCGGTAGTTCCGAAAGCAGCGCAACTCGACGCTCGAAACACCAACCGCCAAGTTATCCCCCGCCTTCTCTTTTAAGTCCGGTGTAGTCATCAAAAACTGTTGTTACTCTTAACGAAAACATTTCTGGGGAAAACCGTTTTTCATGGTCGGTTACGGCCCATCAAACTTGTGCAATTGGAATCTGGCTTGCGGTCCGACGCGCAAGAACCGAGCGTGGAAAACGATGTGGGAAACCAGGGTTGTGTATAGGTTTACATGCCTGCATTTTGCACACCTTTCTTAATCTTCACAGCTTTCCCCATCGCATCCACCGCGCTTCCCCTCGGTCTTCCCATCGCCTCTACAGCAGGCCGTGCTCCCGCCCGTACTTCATGACGACCGCTTCGGCGAGGTAGATCGGATGGATGTTCGGGGCCATCTCGACGCCGCGCCGTGCCGCGATCGGCAGCCATACCTCTTCGGTCAGCTTCTTCTGGGCGGTCGGCGTCAACTCGGGAAAGCGGTCGCAATAGCGCCGAAGCGCGTTGTACTCGTCGAGGGTCATGCCTCGCAGCTCGCCGACTTGGGCTTCCAGCGGATGGATGCCGGCCGTATGCGGCGCCGGCGTGAAGTAGGGTGTGGCGCGCTTTTCGTAGACGACGACCGTGTTCGAGACGAGATCGCCGAGACGCTGCGATTTCGGCGTCGTAAACATCGCGAGAAGGCCGACGAAATAGGTTCCAGGCATCATGTCGGCCGGCCTGAGCAGATTCCTTCCGATGGCGGCAAGAGGCGTGATCGCCGTGCCGTCCGCCATCCGGACTCGCAGCGTCATCGCCTTCTTCCCAAGCGTCTGCCCGTTCCAGAACGCCTCGAACAAAATGAAGTAAAGGAACGGGAACGCGACGAGGAAGACCATGTAGGCGGTCGACGACAGCAGGATCGCGCCTTCGCCGAGAACGCCGGACAAGCCGACGATGAAGCCGACCGCGACGATGACGGCCACGATGATGAGGACATCGAGGAGATGCGCGAAAACCCGGCCCGCAATGCTGGCGAGGCGGTAAGTTAGAATGGTCTTCTCGGGGCTGAGAAGCGCAAGCTCGTGCTCCACAGATAGGATTATCCCGCGAAATGGTACCGACGAAGCGGTTTTGGCTGATGGTTGCGCTCGGAATCCCGGTTGCGGTGGTCGCCGGCGTCGCGGGAGTCCCATCCCTCGGGTTCGCCTACAACATTGTCCTGATCGCGATCGCGTGGGTAACCGGCCGCCTCGGGCCCTCGCCGGCGAGCCTGAAGGTGAAGCGCTCTTTCGATCCGGTTCTGTCGGTTCGCACTCCGAACAAGATCGTCCTCACCCTCACGAACGAGTCACTCGAGCCGATCCGGGGCGTCCTCCGGGACGAGCCGCCGACCCAGTTCGCCGCATCCCGACGCGAGTTCCGGCTCAACCTGGACGCGGAGCGGGAGATTGAGATCGAATACTCGCTCACCCCGAACGAGCGCGGAAGCGAAAGCTTTAAGGGAACGTACGTGAGGCTGGCCTGCCCGCTCGGCCTCGTCGTCCGGCAGGAGCGCCTGCCGACCGAAGAGCCGATCCGCGTCTATCCGAACGTCCTCGCCCTCCGGGAATTCGACCTGCTGAAGCAGAAAGGGCGGCTTCGGGAAATGGGCATCCGGCGGTCGCGGATGCGCGGCCTCGGCACCGAATTCGAGTCGCTGCGCGAATACGCGGAAGGCGACGACTACCGGAAGATCGACTGGAAGGCGTCGGCGCGCCATGCGAAGCTCGTCGTCCGCCAGTTCGAGCAAGAGCGGAACCAAGCCGTCGTCATCGTCATCGACATCGGCCGGCACATGCTCGCCGAGGTGAACGGCGTGCGCAAGCTGGATCACGCGCTTGACGCCTGCTTGATGCTGACGAACGCGGCCGCGGCGGCCGGCGACTTCGTCGGCCTGCTCGTTTATGCCGACGTCGTCCGGCGTTACATCCCTCCAAAGAAGGGCCGCAACCAGATCGGCATGATTATCGAGGCCCTCCACGATCTCGTCGCCGAGCCGATCGAGAGCGACCCGGCGGCGGCGTTCGCCTTTCTCGCCTCGCGCTGGAAGCGGCGGTCCCTGGTCGTGACCTTCACCGATCTCGAAGATCCGGATCGGGCTCGAAATCTCACCGTTGCTCTCGGGCCGCAGGCGCGCCGGCATCTCCTCCTCTTGGCCCGCGTCTCCGACCCGAAGCTGAAGGAGGCTCTCGATCCTCCCATGGAGAAGGTCGAGGACATGTACCTATCGGCCGCCGCCGGTCTTCTCGTCGCCGACCGGAAGGCCGCGACCTCCGTTCTCAGCGCCGCCAATATCCACAACCTCGAGGCAGAGCCGCAGGAGCTGGCCGCCTCGTTGGTGAGCTTTTACTTCGACGTGAAGGAACGGTCGCTGCTTTAGCGGGAATACTTGGGTCGATGGCAGGCCGTATCCCCCTTTACTACACGTTCGGCAATCACATGCACTGGGTCGATATGGAGTGGCTTTGGGGCTACCATGTTTTGCCCGGTTGCGTCCGCGATATGCTGCGCCTTTGCCGGGAAGCCGGCGTCAAGGGATGCGTCAACTTCGACGGGATCGGCTACGAGAAGCTGGCGAGCGAGGACCCGGAGGCTTTCGCCGAGTTGCGCGAGGCTATCCGGGACGGGACCGTCGAGGCGGTCGGCGGCTCCTACGGCCAGCCTTACGGCCTCTTTCACGGCGGCGAATCGAACGTGCGGCAGCGCATCTACGGAGCCCGGGTTGCCCGGCGGCTGTTCGGCGTCCCCGTCCGAACGTTCTGGGAGGAGGAATTCGACTTCTTCCCCCAGCTTCCGCAGATCCTGCGCGGCGTCGGGATCGAGGGCGCCTCCCTGTTCTTCCAGTGGACGTGGCACACGCCGGAGGTGCCTCGGGAGGACGTTCCGGTCGTCTGGTGGGAAGGGCAGGATGGCTCGCGGCTGCTTTGTGCAACCCGGAACCGGCTGAACCTGCACCAATGGCCGGAAGACATGGACATCGTGCTCGGCGAACTCGCCGCCTCGCCGCCGTCGTCCGATGGCCCGACCCCGCTCGTGCTGCAGTGGCTGGAGCTGATGCCGTCGCCGGACTGGATGTGCCGGAGCGAGCTGATTCTGCCAAAGCTGCGGCAGCTCATGAGCGACGACCGCTTCGAGGTTCGCCCGGTCACGCTCGGCGGCTATCTCCGTAGCATCGGAAATGGCACGGCCGCCCCGGCCATGGTTTTCCCGATCGTCTCGGACGAGATCGAAAAATACCAGGGCGTGCCCGTTCGGCGGTACACGCTCGACGACGTTTGGCACGGCATGACGCTCGGCAAGAATGGCGACAACATCCGTCGGCTCTCCCTCGAAGCCGAGAACTGCCTCCTCGGCGCGGAGACGCTCGCCGCGATCGCCGGTCTGCTCGGCCGCCCGTACGCCCAATGGGACGTGTATCCGATCTGGGAGCTCGAGGAAGCCTGGCGCGAGCTCCTCAGCGCCCAACATCACGACATCGACGAGTGCGAGGGGTTGTGCGGCTACGTCGGGCGCTTCAGCTACGAGCGCAGCCTCGCCCTCAGCACCCGAATCGGCCGCGCGACCTTGCGCACACTCGTCGCCCATGTCGGCGGAACGCCAAAGGGCGCATTGTTCCAGCGAATGTGGGGCGACTTCAGCCAGCAGAGGCACGGCAGACAAAGCGTGGATGGTGTCTCAGCGGAGGGGGGCGGACAGCTCGCCCAGAAGCTGCTTTTCGTGAACAGCCTCGGATGGCCGCGGCTTGTGCTGAGGCCGGGTGCCGGCAGGGACGAGGAAGGCGTCCAAATTCCGGCCTTCGGATATGCGGTCGTAGAGACTCGCAACGAGTGGGAAATGGAGGCGGGCATCGACCCCAAGCCGACTCCGCCGGAACTGATCTGCCGGGACATCACGGCCGTCCGCAACATCGAAAACGGGGGCCTCCTCCAACTGACCAGCCGCGAATTTCCTGAGGGAGCCTTCGCCGAGGGAGGGGCCTTCGACTGCGTCGTGACTCGCGAGGGAGTCACGTCGGCCGTGATCTCCAGTCGAACGACGCGTGACGAAGCCGGCGTGCTCACCCGCATCAAGTCCTCGGAGCGCGAGTTCAGGACGCCCGTTTATGGTCAGCCGCTGAGCAGAACCGTTTCGGTTGCTTATCGAACGAGCATCCGAAAGCCTGATCCCGGCATCGCCGGCTCGCTCCAGGCCATCGTTCGGCCTTCCTTTGAGGCACGTCTGATCGCCGACTCCGCGTACGCGGTCCACGAGATGAACCCCATCGCGAAAGGGCTAAAGAAATATCCAACCGGCGACTGGATGACCTCGCCGCAATGGTTCGAGGAGGTGCGCCGGCCAATCACGTCGCGTTCCTTCTTGGATCTTGTCGACCGGAACAATCCGGATCGCGGGCTGCTTATCGTTCACGAAGGAAGCAAACAATGGTTCATCCATGAGGACGGCTCGTTGCGTTGCGTGCTCAACGCTTACGATCCATGGGACGAGCAGTACTTCCAACGAGCCATGAGAACGACGTTCCATCTCGTGCCCCACGGCCCGCTCACCAACGCCCAGCGATGGAAAATGGCGCAAGAGCGTCTAAGGCTCACCCATCAAAGCGCGTATGACGGAGAGCTTGCCGAAGGCTACGCCTTCTCCGCTCTTTCCTGCGACGCCGAGAACGTCGCCCTGACCGCCTTCTACCGCGAAACCCGTGACAGCGCCAAAGGGCAGGAATTCCACGCCGCAGACGTCATGGATGCGGACTACCCGTACGTCGTGCGCCTGGTCGAGCTGGACGGCGTGGCGACGAAAGCGACCCTCACCTTCGGCGCGACCGTTGCGAGGGCGATCGTTACGAACTTGCTTGGCGAGCCGGAATTCGACGCCGAGGTCGTCGACGGTTGCAAAGTGCCGCTCGACTTGCGACCCTTCGAGATCGCAACCCTCTACGTCGACCTCGTCGAGGGAAGGAAGCAACTTCGCGACCTCGACGCGAAGCGTGAGGTTTGGGCGACCGTTCACCGTGTGGGTTAGCGGCGACAAGGCGGCTGAACGGCGATAGGCCTACGCTGAGAGTTGACGGACGACCACCACGCGCTCGATGCCGGACAGGTCGGGCACAATCTGCTCGACCATCCAGCCCGAGGCCTCGAAGAGTCCTCCGACCGCTCGCGCCTGACGGTAGCCGACTTCCATCAAGAGCAGCCCATCCCCGCCGAGATGCAGCCCGGATTCGGCCGCAAGCATCTCGTAGAACTCTAACCCGGTCGGACCGGCGAAGAGAGCTCCTGCCGGTTCGTGCTCCCTCACCTCGACGGGCAACGTCTCGCCGAGGCCGATGTAGGGCGGGTTGGTGACGATCAAGTCGAATTCGCCAAGCCCGGCAAACCCGTCCGCGAGAACGAAATCGACGTCCGCCCCCAATTCCTCCGCGTTGCGCCTCGCAATCTCGATCGCTTTCGGAGAGACGTCGCTCAGCGTCACGTGCGCGGCGGCGAACTCCAACTTTAGCGTGATCCCAATGCAGCCCGATCCCGTCCCAAGATCGAGCACTCTCGTCTCATGGCGCAAGAGACCGAGAGCGGTCTCCACCAGGATTTCTGTCTCCTGCCGAGGAATCAGGACGCCGGGTTCCACGTGAAACCGCCGGCCATAGAACTCGCGCCAGCCGAGAATGTAGGCCAGCGGCTCCTGCCGCTCCCGCCGCTGAAGAAGGGATTCTCCCGCCAATTGGGGGAAGTCTTCCTCGGGATGGGCCAGGACATGGCTCCGATCCCGGAGCAATATGTGGGCCGCAAGGACTTGCGCTTCCAGCGCCGCGCTCTCCAGGCCGGCCCGCTCCAGCCGGCCCCGGGCTTCGCGAAGCCAGTCGCCGGTGGTCATCGCTTCCGCCGCTTCTTCTTGTACAGCCCGGTGTAGCAGTCGCGACACAGGGCCTCGTAACTCTCGGTCGCGCCGATGAGGACGATGGGATCGCCGAGGTTGGCCGGCTTGCCGTCGACCATGCGGAAGGTGTGAGAGGCCACCGCGCCGCAGCGCATGCAGATCGCCCGGAGCTTGAGGACGTTATCGGCCACCGCGAGCAGCTTCGGCATCGGGCCGAAAGGCTCGCGCCGGAAATCTTGGTCGAGCCCCGCGCAGATCACCTCCCGGCCCTTGTCCGCAAGGCCGACCACTAATGGAACGAGCGAATCGTCGAAGAACTGCGCCTCTTCGATGAAGATCACGTCGGTATCCGGCTCGATCTTCGCGGCCAGCTCCTTGACGTTCTGAACCGGCGCCGCATCGTGCTTCACGCCCATGTGGGTGACGACCATGGCATCGTCATATCGCGTATCCACGGATGGCTTGAAAACTTGTACTTTCTTCCGCGCGTAGAGGGCCCGCCGAGCAAGCCGAATCAGCTCCTCGCTTTTCCCGGCAAACATAGAGCCGGTGACGACGGTTATCGATCCTGGTCGGCCGCTCATTCGGTGTGGTGTGTGGTTTGTGGTTTGTGGCTTGATACCGGCCGGCACCACTTCGCCGCATAGAACATCATGGAATGCAACGTCTTGAGGAGGTCCTCATAGGATCGACAATATTGGTCGCAATCCTCTCCTGAGAGGTAGCCCGCATCGGCGGCATGAACGAACCAGTCTTGCGTTTCGGCGGCTTCGGCTGCGGCATCGGTCAGCTTGTGGATGAAGGAAGCTTCGTAGCGCCTCTTTTGCCACGCCTCGGCGATGTTCGCGGTGACCGAACGAGAGGAACGTCGTATTTGATCCGTCAGCGAGTATGTTTCCTCTCGTGGGAAGCCCTTGCTTAGCTCGAACGCCTGGTAAGCCAATTCACGCGCTCTCTTCCAAACGTCCAGGTCGTGATGACTGGTGACCTTTCTCGTCGACGTTTCGCCCACATCCAATCAAACCACAAACCACAAACCACAAACCACAGTCAATCGTCGTCCCCAGAAAGGTCCGCCTCCAGCATCTCCTCCATATCGTCGGAAACGTCCTCGTCCATCGCCTTCCCCATCTCGCGCACGACGTCGCGCATAGCGGCCGGCGAGTCGGGTTCGCCCATCATCTCCAGGCGGTCTGCGGCTTCGTCGAGGCGGTCGTCCTCGTTGCGATAGCGGGCGAAGCGGCTGACGAGCTTCGCCGTGTTGGCGCTGCCGCAGTGCGGGCACTTCTCGTCGTCGGGCGCGGCGACGACGCCCACCAGCGTTTGGAATTTTTTGCCGCAATCGGCGCAACGGTACTCGTAGATCGGCATTCCTTCGCATTCGAGCTTATCTGCAATCCGCGGCGGATCGCAGCGGCGGCTAAGCCGCCCGGTCGCGCTGAGTGTACGGCCAGTCCGCCGCATCCTTGGTGAGGTTCGCTGCGAGTTCGGCGGCGCTGACCGGACCACTGAAGAGAATGCCCTGGCCTTCCGGACACTCCATCTCGCGAAGCCGTCGAAGCTGAGGAAGGTTTTCGATGCTCTCGGCGACGACGCGGACGCCGGCCGATTTCGCCATGATGAGCATGGCCTGCGCGATCGCCCGCGCCTCGTCCGCCGAGTCTAGCAGCCAGGTCACAGAGCCGTCGATCTTCACCATGTCCACCGGGAATTCGCGGAGCTTCGAGATCAAATGCGATCCCGTGCCGAAGTCGTCGATAGCCAGCTTGACCCCGATTTCGCTGATCTTGCGGAGGCGTTCGATGCATTTGTCGGAGTCGGCGAGCGATCTTGCCGAGACCTCGATGCGCAGATTTTCCGCCGACAGTTCGGAAACCATGAGCGCGGCCTCGATTTCCTCGATGATCCAGGGATGCAGGAGTTGCTTGGCCGACATGTTGACGCTCATCGTGAGCGAAGCGAATTGCGGAAACGCCTCGATCAACTCCTTCATATCGGTGCAGGCTCTCCTCAGGCACCAGCGCCCGATCGCGTCCATCAGCCCCGCTTCTTCCGCCACCGTGATAATCGTTTGCGCCGAAACTTGGCCGTGCTCGGGATCGGTCCACCTCAGGAACGCCTCGAATCCGGTTGGCCGGCCGTTGCTGAGGAGAACGATCGGCTGAAACGCCAGCGCCAAACCGTCGGATTCGATCGCCGTGCGTAGCGACCCGGCCAGCTTCCTTCTCTCGTCCGAAGGCGCCGTCATTTCCGGCGAGAAGACGGTGAAGCGGGGACGGGACCGATCCTTCGAGTAATACATCGCCATGTCGGCGTGATGGAGAAGCGTTTCCGCATCGAGGGCCCCATCTTTCGAGACGGCGATTCCGATGCTGGTTCCCGCGAAAGCCTTTCCGCCCGGGAGAGCGATCGGCGCCTGAAGGCTTCGGACAATGCGTTGAGCGACGTCGACCGCATCGTCTTCCTTCGAAATCCTGCTGAGCAGGACCGTAAACTCGTCGCCGCCAAGGCGTGCGACCGTGTCGTGTTTCCGCACGCATGAGAGAATCCGCTCGGCGACTCCCTCAAGCAGCCGGTCCCCGGCCTCGTGGCCCATGCTGTCGTTGATCGACTTGAAGTCGTCCAGGTCCAGGAACAGAACGGCGAGAGCGTCTCCGCGGCGTCGCGCTTTCTGGCAGGCCACGCGGAGACTCTCCATGAAGAGAGCCCGGTTCGGCAAGCCGGTCAACGTGTCGTGGTAGGCCTGATGCTTGATTTGGGCTTCGAGCTCTTTGCGCTCGGAGATATCCCGAGTGAACCAGTGGTTGACCGTCGACTCTCCATCTCCAACGGCTTGAACCAGGACGATCTCTTCGTAAAACGTCGATCCGTCGCGGCGTCTGCCTCGGACCTCGCAGCGCGACTTGCCGCGCTCGATCATTTCGACATTGGCGTCGCTGAGCGTCTCGTGATCTTCGCTGACGATCAGGGTTTGCCAGTGGAATCCATTGAGAGGGACGCCCATATACCCGTGCATCTCCGCAAATGCGGCGTTGAAATCGACGATACGCCCATGGTCGTCGACCTCGGTGATGCCCTCGACGGCATTGGCGAGCGTATGGTTGGTTTCCGCCAATTGAAGGATCGCCTGCTCGAGCTTGTGGTTCTGCCGTCTGAGTTCGCGCTTCCCTTCCCGCAGGCGCTGCACAAGGTCGTCGATTCCCATGGCAAGTCGCGCCAATTCATCCTTGCCGGGCAGCGAAACCATGGCATCGTCGTCTTCGGTCAGACCGATCCGCGCGACGATCTTGGCCAGCTTCGATACCCTCGAAAGGGCGGCGAGCTCGATAACCCAAAGAGTGACGATGCCGAACAGGATTCCGGCTGCCATAACGGAGCCGAGCAGGAATCGGCGGCTCGCCAGGCCCTCCGCATAGATGGTTCTCGGGGCCTCGATCCGCAGCATGTTGACCGGGTTTCCATACACGTCGTCGATCAGCGAATATCCGGCGACCGAGTTTCGGTTGAGGGGAACGACGACGCTCCGGCTATTGCCGAGCAATGGCCCGAGGACATTGGCGCAGTCCTGAGGCAGTCCATTGCCTCGGAGGGAAAAGAGATCGACGGCAAGGTGCGCTCTCTGGGCCAGACGCTTTGTTTGGAGATCATCGAGGCGGAGCACGGAAACGATCCAGCCGCGCGAAGGCCCCTTGCCCGAGCTTTTGACGATCGGCCTCACGGATACCATCGCGGTTTCGCCTCCCGGCAGGGCCACGATCCCCCGAAAGCTGGCGGTCGGAGCCGGTCGGTGGCCGGCGGGGCGGTTAAAGCCGAGGGCCGAACGAATGTCCTCGGCGAGGGGAGGAGGCTGATGGCGGGGCCGGACGAAGGGCGCCGAATAGAAGATTCGTCCCTCCGTATCCAGGAAGATGAAGAGGTCCAGGTCTAGGAACGCCGACGGCTGCGCGGGGAGATTCGAGGCGATGTAAGCCTTGTTGCGGTCCTTCATGAACTGGTAGGTGTCGTCCCAGTCGGACCAGTCGGATGCCGCCGTGTGCATCTGCTGAAGCTGAAAATCAAGCTCGTCGGCGACTTGGGTGACGGAGTGGCGAGTGTCGGCAACCTCCAGCTTCTCGGCGCTTCGAACGACCGTCTCGGACGAGATGAAGTAGACGCCGACAATGAGGCATGCCAGAGTCGCCCCCACCGATAGTAACGTCCGTGGCCGCAAGTCCATTGAAACCAGCCCAACCCGGCAAGCACCGCCATGCAAGACGCAGGCGAACGCACGCCAGTCGGAGGGTTATTTCCCGGTTTGGCGAAGCCGTACGCCGGTATTTCTTTTGGCCACCGGGAAACGCACATACTTAGCGCAAAAAAGGCGCCCATGCGGACGCCTTTTTGCGGAGGTTTCAGGGAGGTCTATTGCCCGCCGGTGACAGCGATTTTGTTGCCGTCGTCGGGCTTATAGATGAGGATCGAGAGGTTGTCGGTGAATTTGTATTTCAGCCCGGTCGCCTCGGTCACCTTGTCGAGCGCGAACTTGAGGCTGGTGTGATTGAGTAGGGCGTCGAGCTTGTAATTCGGAACGGACTTGTCCACTTCGATCTTCACCTCGGTCTGCTTGGCAAACTCGGCGAATACGAGGCGGATGTCGGTCTTCGTCAACTTCGTCGTGAGCCGGTGGGAGAGCACTCCTTTGTCCAGTACGCCTTTGGCCGGCGGCGGTGTGGCGGGCGCGACGACGACCTTTTTCGTGATGAAGTAGATGCCGTTCTGGATCTCATACTGAAGATGCGCCTGGTTGCAGACGATCGCGAGGGCCTCGTCGAATTCAACCTTGTCGAGGCTGAGGTAGATGGCGGCCTGGATGCCCGGCTGAAGCACATAGTTCTGCTTTGCCTGGCTGAACAGGTCGGAGATGATCGCGCGAACGTCTGTGGTTTTCGAAGTCAGCGACACGATGATCGGTTGGGACGCATTAGCCTTGTGATCTTCACCCGTGGTCTGGCCGAGGGCGAAGAGCGGGATAAGGGCGAGGGCGACGATTAGGGCTTTTTTCATAGTCAATTCTCCGGCTCGTAGACTCGGATGGTGTTCGTTTTGGGGCGGGGTTCCCTGTGGTGATGCGAGTACTTGGGCTCGTCTGAATTCGTCTGGGTCGTCGGCGCGATAGCCGTTGCGCCGGCTTGGACCTTGGTCAGCGGATCGGCGGCGGGGGCTGCCTGAATCGGAGCGGCCTTGGGCGTCGCGCTCGCCGGAGACGGCTTCGGGCTCTCCGTCTTCGGGGGAGTCGCCTGCTTCGAAGCGGTTTCCGCCGCGGTCGGGCCGAAGACCGAGCCCAGGTTTTTGCTCACGTAGCTCATACCGATGAGAACGACGCCGAGGGCGAGCGAATAAAGCGCGGGCTTCGTGAAGTTGGAGGGCTTCGCTCCACCGGTCTGGACGGCAGCCTGCACCGGCTGTTTCGCCTGAATCTTGGACTTGATGAAGGTCGCGAGATCGAACTTTGGTCGACCAGAGCCCTTTGGCGTTGCCGGCTGCTCGTCTTTGCCGAGGGATAGCATTGCCTGGAGCGCGGCTCGCCGCTCGGCGAGGCTTTGCTTGCAGTCCGGGCATTTCGTGATGTGCGCCTCGAGTTGCTCGAGGGCTTCGTCGGAAAGCCGGTCCCCGGCCACGTACCGGCCGATTTGGGCTTTCGCAATCTGACACTCGAAGTTCTGAACCTGCATCTCTAACAATCCGCTTTAGGTTTCTCACTAGGATTGTCGGAGGAGCCTGGTATTTCTTTAGGGCGTTCTCGGATGGGGAGTGAGGAGGTAGTTGGTGACCGGGGATTGGTGATCGCTTAACCTTGTCGCGCGATCGCTTCCTCACGCCCCGATTTCCTCACCCAGGCCGCCGCGTGCGCGGCCCTGGCGCGGGAGAGAGATAGTACAGGCGGTACAAGTCCGGCGGGTGGCCGGTATCCACCGGTTCGAGGTCGCGCCCGGCGTGGTGGGCCGCGTCGATCTCGGCAGGCCCGATGCGGTTCCAGCGAGTGATGACCCATTCTCCGTGCGGATCGGCGAGCAGCGTGGCCATGTCGTCCGGCTCGTTGATCGTCCGGTTGAGATACATCACGAGGGAGGGATGCGACGTTTCCTGAATCTTCGGCTTGCCGGTGCCGAGATCGTGCTGGCGGCGCGGCATCTGGTAGGCCGCCACGTCGTCGCCTGGCGCCGCGTTGTCGCGGACGAAAAACGCGAGCCGATGGACCTCCGCGTGGCCGGAGAGAAGGTCCCAATTGTAGTAGAGGAGGAAGACCGCGTTGACGAGGACTGCGACCACTCCACACGCAATCAACGGATACCGCAACGCGCGAATCCGATCCTCGATCTCATTGGTCCGGCGGGCCAGATGCACGCCGACGAGCATGGCCAAAGGAACGGCGCAGGGCAGCACGTAATGGGGCAGCTTCGCCTTGCTGATCGTGAAGAACACGAACGGCACGAGCGCCCAAACCACCAGATATCGCTCGACGCCACTGCCCGGCCGGGGCCAGGCCCTCCAGAAATAGAACGACCAAGGCGCCATGCAGACGAGCAGGACGACAAAGTAGGTCGCCAGGCCGACGAAATAGGGCGGCGTATGGGCGGGATCGCCGCCGGTAAAGCGGTTGAGATTCTGCTCGATCAGAAACTTCTGGACGAACTCGTGGCCGTTCACCAGGAAGGCGGGCAGGTACCAGGTGGCGATCGTCGCAGCGAGAACGAGAGTGCCGAGCAGCCACCATCCTCGAAACGCCTCGCGGAGGTCCCGCTCGCGCCAGAAGGTCCAGCCGGCGACGGGAACGAAGAGCAGGATGCCGACCGGGCCCTTCGCGAGAACCGAGAGGCCGAGGAAAAGGGCGCTGAGCAGCCGCCAACGCCGGTCGCCGACGAGCGATTCCCAAAAGAAAACGAACGCGCCGACCAGGCAGACGTTCAGGAGCGCGTCTGTCATCATCATCCGGCCGACCCCGACGACGAGAATCGAAGAGGCCGTCACGAGGACGCACCAGCGCGCCGCATGGTCGTCCCACCTCCGCCGTGCAAACCACGCGACGAGGAGATAGGTTCCTATCGTGGCGAGGATACTGGGGAGCCGGGGACCGAGCCACTGGCCGAAAAGCAGCATCGACGGCTTGGCGAGCCAATAGAGGAGAATCGGCTTTTCGAACCAGGGATGGCCGTTGTAGTACGGCGTGATCCACTCGCCGCGCCGATTCATCTCGGCGACGACGGCCCCATAGAAGCCCTCGTCCATGTCGAAAAGGCCGTATAGCCACCAACCCAGCAGGGGCAGGGTCGCGAAAATCCAAGTGACGATCCACGCGCGCCGCTGCATCCTATCGACCTCGCCTTCCCTTTCCGTCCGCGGTCTTCAGGCGTTCATCTCCCGCTCCACCGCCTCGATGATCGCGTGGAGCGCCAGCATGTGAAGCTCCTGGATGCGGTCGGAGCGCGCGCCGGGGGCATGGAGGACGATGTCGCAAAGCGGCGCGACCTTGCCGCCGCCCTTGCCGAGGCATCCGACCACAGTCATGCCGCGGGCTTTGCCCGCCTCAGCCGCCTTCACGATATTGGGGGAGTTTCCGCTGGTGCTCAGGATCAGTAATACGTCTCCCTCATGCCCGAAGGCTTCCACCTGGCGAGAGAAAACATGCTCGAAGCCGTAATCGTTGGCGACGCAGGTGAGATGCGCGGGATCGCTCAGGGCCAGCGCAGGATAGGGCTCGCGGTCCTGGTCGAAGCGGCCGGAGAACTCTTCCGCGAAGTGCATCGCGTCCGCCATGCTCCCGCCGTTGCCGCAGGCAAAGACTCGACCGCGGTTCTTGAAGGCCGTTGAGACCGCCTCGACGATCGCCGCCATCGCGTCGAAGGTTGCCGAGTTCTGGCGAAAGGCTTCGAGGGCGGCCGATGCCTCCCGAAGTGCCGTCTCCATGCCCTCGCGCATGGCAGTCACGGTACCCGATGCGACCGCCAGGGAGGGGAGATTGATGATTGATGGTTGATTGCTGATGAGGGAGGGCTTAGCTTCCTATCCGAACGCCGAACGCCGAACGCCGAACGCCGAACGCCGAACGCCGAACGCCGAACGCCGAACGCCGAACGCCGAACGCCGAACGCCCTCAAAGCAGGCTGGAAGCCTGCGCCACTAGACGCCCGTCATCAGCCGGATCAGCTTCTCCTCATCCGCGTCGTCGCGGTCGAGCTCTCCCACGATCTTGCCCTGCCGCATGACGAGAATGCGGGTGGCGAGGGCGAGCATCTCCGGAAGCTCGCTGCTCACGACGAGCACGGCGCGTCCTTCCTTCGCCATCTCGCGCAAGATGTCGTGGATTTCCTGCTTCGCGCCGACGTCGACGCCCCGCGTCGGCTCGTCGACCATCAGCACCTTACAATCCGCCGCCACCCATTTCGCGATGACCAGCTTCTGCTGATTGCCGCCGGAAAGGCCGGAGGTCGGCGCCTCTAGCGAGGGCGCGCGTACGCGGAGCCGGTCGAAGTAGCTCTTCGCCTGCTTCCGCTCGAGGCCCTGGCGCACGAAGCCGAAGGCGGAGAGCCGGCGCAGGATCGTCAGCGTCATGTTCTCCCGGACCTTCATCGAAAGCACGAGGCCGTGCCGCTTACGGTCCTCCGGCACGAGGCCGAGGCCCAGACGGAGCGCCATGCGCGGATCGCGAATTCGAACCTGTTTGCCTTCCACCTCGATCTTCCCAAAGGCGTTCGGATCGAGGCCGAAGATCGCTTCGAGAACCTCCGTTCGGCCGGAGCCGACGAGACCGGAAATGCCGACGATCTCGCCGACGTGAACCTTCAACGAGATGTCCTTAAACTTGCCGTCGCTGGAAAGGTTCTCGACGCTCAGGGCAAGCTCGCCGGGATTCGCCTGGCTGCGCGTGGCGAGGTCGAGGTCGCGGCCGATCATGCTCTGCACGAGGGTTTCCTCGGTGAACTCCTTGGTTGGCTTGGTGACGACGTGCTTGCCGTCCTTCAGAACCGTGATCGTGTCGCAGAGCCGGAAGACCTCGTTGAGGCGGTGGGAGACGTAGATGCAGGTCACGCCGTCCTTCTTGAGCTGCTCGATGACCTCGAAAAGCCGCTCCGATTCCGCGTGGGACAGCGAGGAGGTCGGCTCGTCGAAGATCAGGATTTTCGCCCCGCGAGCCAGCGCGGAAGCGATCTGGACGGTCTGCTGGCGGGAAATAGGTAGGTCCCCGAGGCGACGGTCCGGATTGATGTCCGAGCCGAACCGGGAAAGCGCCGCGTTCGCATCGGCGCGCATCTTGCCGAAGTTGACGAATGGGCCGCTGTGGGGCATGTGGCCGAGAGCCAGATTCTCCGCGACGGTCAGATTCTCGCAGAAGAGAAGCTCCTGGTGGACCATGCCGATGCCGGCGTCGAGAGCCTGTCCGGGATCGCCGAAGGCGACTTCCTTGCCCTCGAAGACGATCTTGCCTTCGTCAGCCCGATAAATCCCTGCGACGATCTTGCCGAGGGTCGATTTGCCGGCTCCGTTCTCTCCCATCAGGGCGTGGCAGGAGCCTCGCTCGATGCTGACGGTAACGTCGTCGAGAGCGACGACGCCGGGAAAACGCTTACAGATATGGGTTAGTTCGAGAATGGCACTCATTGGCCGGTGACTCTCCTCTGAGCCAGTTTGCGACTCCACTGGTCGAGCAATACCGCGAAGACGACTGCAAACCCGATGATAATCGATTCGTAGTCGCGTGAGAGATGCAGGTAGGTGATCGCCTGCCCGATCAGGTTGATGACGATGGCCCCGAGCAGGGCTCCGAACGCCCCGCCTTTGCCCCCGGTGAGGGAAGCTCCGCCGACGACGGCGGAAGCGATGACTTTCAGCTCGTAGCCCTGGGCGTCGGCGCAGCTCGCCGCGCCGTAGAAGGAGCTGCCGATGAATGCGGCGATCCCCGCCGTGAGCCCGGCAAGTGTATAGACGCCGACGAGCACGCGGCCGATCCGGATTCCCGAATACCGCGAAGCCTGTTCGTTGCCGCCGAGGGCGTAGACATTGCGCCCGCCCGTCGTCTTGGAAAGATACAGCACGCCCGCCAGCGAGACGAGGACCATGACGATCGTCGGCACCGGATAGAGGCCGGCCTGGAGGCCCAGGTTCGACTTGACGGCGGCGATCGCGCTATCGGGAAAGGAGATGCTGACCGCCTTGCTGATCACGTAAGACAGCCCGCGGAAGATCCACATTGTGCCAAGGGTGATGATGAAGGGGTGGACCTTCAGGTAGGAGACCATCGCCCCGTTCAGAGCCCCGCAGAGCGTCCCAATGGCGACACACATCCCGAGGGCCATGAGCATCGAATGGCTCCCGGAATGCTTCATGTAGAGGGCGGTCGAAACCGCCGCGAGGGCGTAGATCGAGCCGACGGAGAGATCGATGCCGCCCGAGATGATCACGATCGTAGCTCCCACCGCCATGATCGCGAAGAGGCTCGTATCGGAGGAGACCTGGATCAGCGACCGGGCGTTCAGGAACGTGTTGACCGGTAGGCCGGTCTGCCGGTCGACGTAGCTGCCGGCGAAGGAGGCGATGACGACGCACAGGGCGACGATGACGATAAGGAGGCCGGCTTCCTGCGCGCGCAGCAGCGCGGTGTAAGAGGCCAGCTTCTTCGCCATGCCACACAGGTTACCGCCGGACTTGCCCGGTGGGCGAGGGTTGGAGGATTGACCGCTCGGAGGCCCGGACGCTAACTAAGGATGCCGGGCCGTTCCAATCCGAGAACGGGCGACTTCCTTTAAGTCGTCGAGCCAATCGAGCTCCGCCTGAACCGTATCGGGAACTGGGTCTGGATACTTCTTGCGCCAGGAGGCTTCCGCTCTCTCGATGAGGCGAAAACAGAGCCCGTTTGCTTTGCAGCAGAGGATCGCGGCTTCCGCGCGCCTCCTCTTGGCCTCGAAAGTTCGGCTCAAAGGGACTGACTTCAATATCTCGTCCGCCTTCTGGGTCGCAATGCCGAGCCTCCCGAGAATGAACGCATATTCGAGGGAGACAGATTCGATCCAATATCCATACCTACTCGGCGAGAGGCTTCGAGCGAAGAGATAGCTCTGCCGGATGTGGTCTCTCGCCCTCTCGAGCTCGCCATTGTCCAGGAAGTGGAAATAGGCCAGGAGATGGCCGTACATTAGCTCGACCGGGTTGTGGCCGGCCTTTTCGATTCCCTCTTCGATGACGGCTCTCGGCCAGTCCCTGGCGCGAACCTTTTTCTTCCAGAGGTCGGCGATCTCCTTCAGTTCGTCCGAGCGGGCCATTACTCCAAAAACTGGGGAACGGGATTGGGATCGATGCCGTGCAGCATCATGCCCTGGCCGCGCGACTTGTGCTGGTCGTCGAGCGGCTTGTCCTCCGGGTCGCGGAACTGGACGAGCAGCGTCGTCCTTGCTTCGCTCGACGTGTTGACGCCAGAGCCGTGAATCGTCAGGTAGTTGAAGAACAGGACGTCGCCAGCCTCGGCCTCGCAAATCGTCGCGTCCTCCAGCGGATATTTGTCGAGCGGAAGGTGGAACGAGCCCTCGTGAGGCAGCGGCCCGAGCTTGTAAGATCCCGCGACGACGCGCAGGCAACCCTTCTCGATCGGGGCGTCGTCGAAGTGGAAGATCGCCGCCGTCATCGTGTGCCGCTCGTGGGGGAAGTAGGGATAGTCCTGATGCATGGGGAACGGCGAGCCCTTCTCCGGCGGCTTGATGAACATTTTGTTGTGGTGAAGCTGGACGTTCGGCCCGATCAGATCGGCGGCGGCCCCGGTGAATCGCGGATCGGTCAACAGCGCCGCAAGCGCGCCCGAGTAGAACTGCACGTTGTGGCAGTGATGGATGACCGTCTTCTCCGCCACCATCGCCCGCGCTCCCGCCCAGGTCGCGTCGGTGTCGTGATGGGCGCTCAGCCGCTCGGTCAGGCCGTGGCACTCGGCGCGCAGCCGTCCGGCCTCCTCGCGAGTGAGCAATCCGCGTACGAGGAGGTAGCCGTTATCGTTGTAAAAGGCGATCTGATCGGCGGTGAGTGCCATGCCTCATTATCTACCGCTTGCCGTAGGCGTCGGCCCAGGCTTGGCGATATTTCGTGTGAACGTAGCGTGGGACCGCCAGAATGCTCGACGCCGTCTCGGCCGGCCGCAGCTCCTCCGTAAAGCCCATTAGGTATCCAGCCCGCCTCGCGGCTTCGACGGCCTTCTCATCCCATTTCCCGTTCGGATAGGCGATATAGCGGACGGGGATGCCGAGCCTCTCCCGGAGGAGCCGCTTCGAGTCGGTCATCTCTTTGTCGAGCTGGGCCGGCGTCAACTTCCGAAGGTCGGCCGGATGGGTCACCGTCTGCGAGCAGATCGTCACGAGGCCGGAATCGCGCATCTCGGCAAGCTGAGCCCAGCTCGCCTTCGGTCTC
This sequence comes from Fimbriimonadaceae bacterium, assembly GCA_035545155.1. Lineage (GTDB taxonomy): Bacteria > Armatimonadota > Fimbriimonadia > Fimbriimonadales > Fimbriimonadaceae > JAEVZK01. Next base: position 390,535 of record DASZYX010000013.1, read on the forward strand.
CCGACCGGGCTGCCCACCATGCTCGTATGCACGAACATCGCGACCGGGATATGCCGCGCCTTGAGGATCGGAAAGGCCCGGAGATAGAAGCCTTTGTAGTTGTCCGCGAACGTAATCGCAATTGCGTGCGAGGGCAGCGCGGCCCCGCCGACCAGGTGGGCGTAAAGCTGGTCGAGGGTGATGAACCGGGCGTGGTGCGCGGCGAGCCAATCGAGCTGCGCCTTGAATTCGCTCACCGAGCAATCGAACCAGAGCGACTGGGAATCCCGCCGTTCGATTACGTCGTGGTAGGTCAGAATTGGCGTTCTCGTACGGAGCTTGGGAAGCATCTGCCGGAACGACGAATCGAGCTTGGGCGGGACGGTCTGAGGAATCGCCGAGAAAGCCAGCGTGAGGAGGAGGGCCGATGCGAGACGGCGCATAACGTCAGTCTAGCCGAGCTTATTCGCGAAAGTCGGACGACTCGCCGGTGTCATCCTCGAGCGAAGCGAAGGATCCGACTACGGGTGTCGCGCCGACTTAAACTCGTTTGGCAACTACAGTCAGATCCTTCGCTGCGCTCAAGGATGACGAGGACGCTTCAAACCACAAACCACATCCCGCAGCCTCACGCGGTATGGCCGGTCTTCTCTTTGGATCGCGCCGCCCGCTCCCAAAGCTCGACCGTCCGGAGGTCTCGGCGGCGGCGCTCCATCGCCTGGTCGATCTTCATCGAAAGAACCTCGTAGGCGTCGACTCCCGGCGTGTTCTTCTCGATATAGTCGAACGCGCCGCGGCGCATACACTCCACCGCGTTCCCCACGTTGCCATAGGCGGTCATCACGATCACTTCCGCGAAGAGATCGCGGGCGAAAGCCGCCGAGAGCACGTCGAGGCCGCTGTTCGGATTGTCCATGCTCATATCGGTGACGATGACGTCGTAAGGCTTTGGCGCAGCCGAAATCGTTTCCGCGGCTTCTGCCGCGTTGCTGCACGTGCTGACCTTGTAGCCCTCCCGCTCCAGTCGGCGGCGGACGGCATTCAACACCCCTTCTTCATCATCGATCACGAGAACGCGGCACACTAGAGCAGAGTATAGCTGGCGGACGTACCCTCCCGTCGGGAGGCGGCGGAAAATGGACGTCGATTCGAAGCGTCGTCGTCGCTCGGTGAAGCGAAAGATGGGCCTGACTCTCCCGGGAGGGTACCGCTTCGCAAATTCCGGCGGACTTCATGCTCGCCTCCTCTCGCCCTAACGCCCCAAAACCAAACGCCATAATAAGCGTAAAGCCATGCTCTTCCCGCTCTTATTGCTGTTACAAGGACCGGCTGCAGACGGTATCCAGAAGTTCCACGATTTCATCCAGCGGAACAAGAGCTTCTCCGTTCAGATCAAGGCGACGTCGAGCAACATCCCATTTGCCGGCAGCGGGACCTACACCGTGCGGCAGCCCGATTCCTTCAAGCTCACGATGAACTGGGGGACGGCCTCGGATTACAGTTACGTGAAGAATGCAACGGGTGCGTTGGAGTTCGAGCGCTATCGCAAGACCTATCAGGAGTATGGGGCGGCGCCGGGGCTCGATTACGACGAGTCCGTCTTCGCCGCCTCCCAAATGGACTCGCTCCCCCTCCCCCTTATCGCCGGAGACTTGCGCCGGTTCGTTCCGCGGGGGACGACGTTCAAGCTTGGCTCCCGGACGAAGGCTTCCGAGACCTATAACGCCGCTTGGCAGACTTCGGACAGCAGCGGCAAGGCAGTCGCGGTGCTCGGATCGGACGGCCGCTTGCTTCATTTCGACCTGTTCGCCCAAAGCGCCATGGGGCAGCTTCACCGGGTTTCGGATTACAGCAATTACGTGCTCAATCCCAAGCTCTCGGCGGACACGTTCAGCACGGTTCCCCCGCTCGGCTTTACCGCCTACCAGTTCCCCTATTACGATCCCGTGATCAACGTCGGCGAGCCGCTCGAGCTGGGAAGCTGGCAGTCGGCGAGCGGTCCCACCGACGTCGATGCGGCGGTGCGCGGGAAGCTCGCCATCGTCCGCGAGCCGGATTCTCCGTCCGCCGACGCCCTGATCGAATATCTCGGAAAGCAGAAGCTGCCGGTCGAGACAGTCGTGCTTTCTCTCGGCTCGTCGGGAGGCCAATTCTGGTCGCCGCCCAAGGCAGTCGCTCAAACCCTCGGTCTCCAGGGGACGCCGCTGCTCATCCTCATGGGTCAGGATGGAAAACCGAAAGCGATGTGGATGGGCTTCGATGCGGATAATCCGGAAAAGATGGTCGGCGAGATCGCCGAAGCGGTGAAGGGGAAGACCAACTAGTGGACGTCCGGCGTCTCAAAGCGACGATGGATTCGAACGGCCGCCGCTTCGCCATCGTCGTCAGCCGCTGGAACGAGATCGTCACGAAAGAGCTGACCGAGGGCGCGCTCGACGAGTTGGAGCGATACGGAGCGCCTCGCGTGGACGTGATCCACGTTCCCGGCACCTGGGAGATTCCACCGACGATCAAGAAGCTGCTCGCCTCCGAGGACCGGCCCGAAGCGATTATCGCGCTCGGCTGCATCCTTCAGGGCCAGACCGCCCATGCCCAGCTTCTAGGCGCGGACGTCGGCTCCGCTCTCATGGCCCTCCAAGTCGAGAGTGAAATCCCCATCGCCTGGGGCATCCTGACTCCCGAAAAGCTCGAGCAGGCTTTCGACCGCGCGGGCGCCAAGCTCGGCAATAAGGGCCGCGAAGCCGCTCAGGCCGCCTTGGAGATGGCCGGTCTTTTGGAGAAGCTTTGACGCCCGCTGAGGCCCTACTCCTTGTCGGGGTGGGCGCGGTGGCGAGCGGCCTCAACGCGGTCGCCGGAGGCGGCTCGCTGATTTCTTTTCCGACTCTCACCGTCGTCGTCGGCCTGCCGGAAAAGATCGCCAACGCGACGAATTCGGTCGGCCTCTGGCCCGGCTCCCTTTCCGGCGGCATCGGCTTCAAGAACCTGTTCGAAAAGACCTCGCGCTATCTGGCGAAGCTCTTTATCCCGACCCTCCTTGGCTCCCTCTGCGGCGCGCTTCTCCTTCTCAACACGAGCAACAAGGTCTTCAAGGAGGTCATCCCCGGCCTCATTCTCCTCGCTTCCTGCCTCCTGCTCTTTCAGCCGAAGGTCAAGGAGCTGGTCCAGAAGCGGCACGCGAAGCTGCCCGAGCCTTATGGCTGGGTCCTCCAGTTCCTCGTATCGACCTACGGCGGCTACTTCGGTGCGGGCATGGGGATCATGATGCTCGCCGCCTTCGCGCTCTACATGGAGGGCACGATCCACGAGTTGAACGCGGTGAAGAACTGGCTTGGGCTGATCATCAACTTTTCCTGCTCGGCCGTTTTTATCTCGCGGGGCCTGGTCGAGCCGTGGCCGGCCGTCTGGATCGTCGTCGGCGCGCTGATCGGCGGCTTCGTCGCGGCCAAGGTTTCCCAACGCTTCAATCCGGACAAGCTCCGCGTCGCCATCGCAATCTACGGCTTCGCGATGACCGCGTTCTTCATTTGGCGCGCAATGCGCTAGCCCGGATAGTTCGCGTAAGCCCGTGGCTCCGCGGCACTGGCGAGCAGACGGAGTGTGACAGAGCCATCTTGGCTCTGTGATCCCGGCGTTAGCCGGTCTGCGAATTTCGCACTCTGCGACCTGTTTGAACCTTTCGCGAATAGTGCAGGCTAGCCCCTGTCGTTCCGGCGTCAGCCGGAGCGGTGTGTTCTGACACTCTTGAACCTTCGCGAGTTTGTCTTGGCCAGCATCCCCGTTCATCCGCGAAGGGGTCCCCCACGCCGGCGGTCAGCGCGTCTCGAACGCGCTCTGCTTCTCGTCGAACTGCCAATCGTTGCCGAAGAATCCGGCTGCAGAGACGGCCTTGCTCCCTTTCGTCAGCACCGACGTCGGCAGGATCGTCCAGTCCGGATAGGCGACGCCCGACGTGAAGTAAGGCAGGCGGTCGGTATAGCGAAGCCCGGCGAGGCCGGTTCCTCCCACCACGCCGATCATCCGCGAGCCCTGCGGGTAGAGATATAGCGCGGCGAAATCCTCGCCCTTCATCGAATGGCCGCCGATCTCGACCGAGTCCCGCTTGAGCTGCATGGGGCACTTTGCGACGAGCTTGAACGCGCTGTTCGTATCCGCGTTGCCATAGAGGATCAGATTGCGATCCTTATACTTCCCGACCTCGTCGTCGCGGATCACGTCGACCGCGCCGTTGCCGCGGTAAGCCCAGCTCTCCGCGTCGTACCGCGCCTTGTTCGCCGCCCACGCGTTCTCGCCGGGCGTCCCGTGGGTGCCGACGACGAGCACGAAGCGATTCTGGAAGGCGAGCTTGAATGGACCTGAACGCTCAGGGGACTTGCCGTCCTTGTCGCGAATAACATCGGGTATCCAGGAGCCGTTGTTCCGCACCTGGACGCTCATTACCTTTCGAGCGTCGCTATCGTTTCCGCCCGCTCGAAGCTCCTGCGCTCCATCGATCGTGATACTTGGCAGGACATCGATCCGCGAGGTATCGAAGCTGAGCTTCGCCACGTTCTCCGTCGTGATCGACCAGGTTCCGTCGGCTTGGCGGGCGGCGGCAACCTTGCTCGGCAGAAGCGGGTCGATTTGCTCGTCGATGGTAATCCCCCGACACGACGCGGAAACGCCGGGATTGACGGTCGTGAATTCGAACTTGTCAGGGTATTCGTAGCGCGCTTTGTCGAACATCTCGAACATCGGCGGCCAATCGACGCACTGGTTCCCCCACCAATGGCCGGCGCCGGGCTGCTCGTGATATTCGAACTTCGCGCCGATATCCGTCAGCCTTTGCTTCATCTCCCGTGCCTGCTCGACCGGCACATTGTCGTCCTTGTCGCCGTGGAGGATGTAGATGTCCTCCATCTTGGCGTTGTTCAGCATGAGCAGCGTGTCGCTGGAGTTCATCGAGCGGCGCAGCATCGTTTCGACCGCGTTCGGCTCCTTCGGCGTCCATCCCCCCGCATACGACCAGAAGCTGATCCAGCCCGCGCTCGGCCCGATCGCTGCGAACTCGTTCGGGAAGGTGAGGCCGAGCGTCCAGGTTCCGTGCCCGCCCATCGAGTGCCCGGTGAGGATCACCCGCTTTGGATCGTGAGGAAACTCCTTCTTCGCGATGTTCCAGACCTCCATCGCATCCATCCGTCCCCAATCTTCCCAGTCGAAGCCGAATGGACGGCGGTTGGTCGGGGCGACGATCGTACACCAATCCTTCGGCTGGTAAGCCCGCGCCTGACCGATCGCCTCGACGGACGCGCCGTGAACGGTGAGGATCAGCGCGTTGTCCTTCGACGGCTTCAGGGCCGGGCAGACCGCGTAATACTGCACGCTCCCATCGATCTGGCTCACGAACGTGCGCTTGTAATGCTCGACCGGCTTGCGAACCGAAATCGTTGTGCTCGCCGAATGGAGCAGCTTGCCGCCTCGGTAGAGGTTCAGCTTCAACGGCACGTCGCCCGGCGCGAGGTCGCCGTAGCCGATGTGGAACGGGCACTTGCGCAAGGTCATCGCGCCGATGCGCGGCAGCTTCGTCCGTACTTCCTTGCCATCCCCGACCTGGGCGCCGATCTCCAGATTCGACGCCTCCCGGTCTTCCGAATTGACGACGGGGATCGCGCCGAGCAGCTCTTGGTGTTCGCCGACGAGGATGTCCGGCAGCGTCATGTCGCCGGTATTCAGCATTTGCGGCGCATCGACAGGCGTGAGGCTCGCCTTCAGGCTGCCTCGCCCGCAGAGGAAGAGGAATTCGTTGTGCCCCTTCTTCATCTCGAAGGGAATCTTCAGGTAGCCATAGCCGTAAGGATCCCCCGCGCGAATGACCCCATTGATGTAAACCAGGGTATCCCCGGCCGCGACGAGAAGCATCGGCTTGTCGGAATCCGAATCGGCCGTACAGTCGATATAGCCGCCGTTTGCCGGACCGCCGTCGAACGTGCCGTTCTTGTTCGCGGTCACGGCCGTCCATTCCCGCTCGCCGCCTCGGGGAGCCGGGACCTTATCGCCCGCATGCGGCTCTTTCCATTGGCCGGCGACGATCTGGCTCTGGACGGTATCGATCCCCACCGGCGCCCGCCCGCCCTGGCTCACCTCGGAGATCCCGAGCCCGGAGAGCAGCGGGATATCGGCCGGACGAAGCGCGACGAGAACGAGGGAAGCGAGAAGCATCGAGTTGAATTTACACGATCCCGGATGAGGATTGGAGGATTGGAGGACCAATCCACAAACCCACATCCCGCGTCCCCGGGGCTACGGCTTCGCAACCGGGATGCTTTGCGCGAAACGGAAGAAATTGCCCGGATCGTACTGCCGTTTCACCTTCGTGAGTCGCTCCGCGTTGCCTCGGAAATACTCGTTCATGTAATTCGGCCCGAGCGTCGCGTCGTGGTAGTTCACATAAGCGCCGTTCGCGTAGGGCAGGAGGGAGTTGCGGAGATTGATCGCCCAATCCATGGTCGGTTTCTTGTCCTGCGGTGCAGTCCAATAGCCGTCGTATTGGACGACGAACTTGGCGTCGCGATGCCAAACCGCGGTCGCATCCTTCGCGATCTCGGAGACCTTGCCCCCGCCGCCGAGAAGCTGCACCATCGAAGGCTGGCTGGGCGGAGCCGAAAGCGGCGGAACATTCTCCAGCGCCGTCTTCAGCATCTCGATCGCCTTCTGCGGGAAGGGCTCCGTCGCGATCGCCGACATGCTCTTGAAGAGCTGGGCGTCGTCGTGAGCCCGGATCGCCCAGGAGGGATTCATTGGATCGACTCCGAAGACGATGCGGGAGCCCTGGAGGAACGGCACGAACATGATCTGTACGTTGATCGGAGCCACGTTCGGGATCGAAAACATCGGCTGGAGGAATTGGTTGAGCAACGGCAGGTCCTGATCCTCGGCCGTGTACTGCCCCTGGACCGTGATCGTGCGGTCGACGTGGAGGCTGATGAGGGAGGTCATGCGGTGGTCGGCCCCTGGCGCCCAATGCTGCCAGGCATCCACGACGGCGACGAAGTCGTCCCACCGCCACTGGATATTGAAGATGCCGACGTTCCCCATCTTGAACACATTGAAGGTGATCGCCGTCACGACGCCGAAGTTGCCGCCTCCGCCTCCCCGCAAGGCCCAGAAGAGGTCGGGATTCGTGTCCTTGTTGGCATGGAGAATCCGGCCATGGGCGTCGACCATCTCGAAGTCGATCGCGCAATCGCAAACCAGCCCGTAGAGACGCGACGTCATGCCGAAGCCGCCGCCTTGCACAAGGCCGCCGAGACCGACTGTCGGGCCGGTCGCAAGCGGCAGACCGACCCCCGAGTCGGCCAGCTTTTCCGTGAGCTGAAGCATATCGAGGCCGGGCTGGACGGTGGCCGTGCTGCCGGCGCTGTCCACCGAGACGCCGTTCATTTCGCTGAGATCGATGATCAGACCGTCCTTGATCAGCGAGGAGTAGGCCTCGTAGCTGTGCCGCCCGCTGCGGAGCCGCACGCGTACCTTGTTCTCCCTCGCCCACTTCACCGCGTTGACGACGTCCTGCGTGTTCTGGCAGAAGACGATCGCCGTCGGCTTGTTCGCATCGTAGTCGAAGCGGATCGCGAAACCAAGATGGGCATCGACGTATCCGGGATCGGTCTGATGGATGACGCGGCCGGTGAGCTGGGTAGACATGACACTAGTATGCATAAAACTGCATTACCTGTACACTGGCGTTAGGACTATGAAAGCAACTGTGATCGCCTTCTTCCTCGGGGTTGCCTTGACCGTTCTCGTCGCGTCGATGACCGGGTTCTTTTTGGGTCGCCATTTCGAGAAATTCTGGGAGGGGCAGAAACTCGGGATCGGGATCGGAATCGGCGTTATCGCCGGCGTCGTGATTCTGAACTTCATCGTGACGAACTCGGACAAGTTCTTCAACAAAAAGCTGTAAGTATGGCGACGCTAATTTTCAACCCAACTGGGAGCACGGGTCGATGGTGATAGGCAAAACAAGTTGCCAAGGCCTCCATTCGCCCTCTCCCCTCCGGGGGAGAGGGTCTGTGAACCTGAGCGGTGCGAGGGAGAACAGAGGTGAGGGAGCGAACCGGCGCCCCCTCACCTGCCGCCCTTGGGGCGCCCTCCTCTCCCCCGGAGGGCAGAGGAAATTCCCGGAAGTTCCGAGTTGTTTTGTTTCTGAGTGGGGCCGGCCATGAAGGTTCTCCTCAGCGTGGTCGCCCTCGCCCTGTTCGGCGTCGCCTTATGGCTCGCCTGGGCGAATTGGGACAGCCTCGCCGATCCGGTGGCCTTCGCAGCCGGCACGGTCAGCGGGCTCGTCCTTGTGCTTGTCGCCGTAGTCCTATGGGCTGCCGTCGCCGGACCGATCCAGGAGCTTCTCTGCGAGCTGCTGCTCGACCCGCTCCACCGCCTACGCAAGCCCGCCCAGGCATGCCCGAAGCGCGAAGCGAAGTATGCGAACCCAGGCGAGCTGATCGTGCTCGTCTCCGATATCCACCTCGACACCTGGCGGGATTTCCCCGACAAGGCGGCTGCCTTCGTCGATTTCCTGAGCTACGTGAAGTCGCGCCGGGTGGGCGAGCTTTACGTAAACGGCGACCTTCTCGACATCCCGCCGCATCCCCTGAACCAGAAGGACGTGCGCACCCTCACGGTCGATTACGCAGGCGCGCCCCGTTACCCGGACGACGATCCTCAGAATTCGCTCGGAGTCCTGCTCCCGCCCTACGATCCGACCTTCGATGCGATCAACCGGATCATCGACAACTCGCTGAATCCGCCGGCCACCGCGATCACCTACCTCACCGGCAACCACGACATCGGCGCGGAGGGGCTTCGCTTTATCCGCCCCGATCTAAGCTGGAATTCGATACGGGTCGCTTGGAATCCGGCGGTAGTCCTGAAACGAAGGGCGGACCGCTGGGTCTACGTCGAGCATGGCCATCGCTACGATCCGTTCATTTGGCTTTACCTGCAGTACGCGGTGCTCCAGCTTCTTCGCGGCCCGGGAGACGTCCAAGCCATCCAGCGCTTCGGGAAGACCGGCCACAACGCACCCCTTGCAAAGGGAGAAGCGCCCGCCCCGGCGGCGGACCACTGCTGGGAGTGGATGGACGAGCTTGGGCGGCCGAAAGACTATCCCAAGGATGCCAAGCCGGAGCCGGCCAGCTTCGGCTCCTTCCTCGCCAAATACCGCTTCCGGCAATCGGCGCGACGGCTGTATCGCCGGCTCTGGTGGCAGGGCGAGCGGAACATCCGCGTCGTCACGTTCGGCCACACCCACATTCCCGACCGCTACGAGTTCCCGTATGGCCACGTGTACGTGAACTCGGGCGACTGGGCGGGCGGCGACCATCACCAGTGCTACGTGCTCATTGAGGCGGATGGGACGGTGACCGGGCCGCACCAGTGGCGCGGCCCGAAATCGGCGATGTTCTAGCGCACCTGCGCGCCTTCCGGCGCTTCCTTCTCCGGCGTGAGGAGGATCGCGCCGCCTTCGGCATCGACCGCGGCCAGGAGCATGCCCTGGCTCTCCGTGCCGCGGAGCTTGGCCGGCTTCAGGTTCGCCACGACCACCACCTGCATGCCCACGATGTCCTCCGGCGTGTAGTTCTTCCGGATTCCCGCGACAATCTGGCGCTTCTCGTCGCCGATCATCACTTGCAGCTTGAGCAGTTTGTCGCTGCCCTCCAGCGGCTCGGCCTCGAGGATGCGTCCCAGCTTGAGCTGGACCTTCATGAAGTCCTCGATGGTGATCTCGGAAGCTCCGGAGCCCCCTCCCTCGGTTTTCTCGCGGCGTCCTGGTTCTGGGGTCGCGGGACTCGGAGCGCGGGAAACTGAGGGAGGGGGTTGGGGGAGGGAGGTCTCGGCGGCCTTGGCCGTGAGATCTAGCCGGGGATAGATCGGCGCAGGCTGCAGCAGCTTCGTCCCCGCGGGCATCGATGAGTCTTCCAGGATCGCCGCCCAAGAGGTCTGAGGAGGCAATCCAAGCTGGTTAGCGATCGCGTCGGAGAGGACCGGCGACAGAGGCCGAAGCAGCGCCTCCGCCGCGCGCAGCCAGAACAACATCGAGCGCAACACCGAAGGTAGAGCCGGATCGTTGGCTTTGGCCAACGTCCATGGCGCGCGCGTGTCGATGTACTTGTTCAGGCCGCGAACGAGATCGACGGCCGCGCGGGCCGCCTCGTCGATCCGATAGCCGTTCATCGCGCCTTCGTAGGCGCCCTTCGCGGCGCGTACCGCCGCCCGGGCCTGCTCCTCGATGGCCGCATCCGGCACGATGCCGTTTACGAACTTGTGAGCCATCGCGAGAGACCGGTTCAAGGCGTTGCCGATGTCGTTGGCGAGGTCAGAATTGTAGCGGCGGTCGAAGTCCTCGTAAGTAAAGACCCAGTCGTTCTCGAACGGCATCGTCGCGGCCAGATAGTAGCGCACCGCGTCGACGGCAAGCTCTTGCGAGCAACCGGCTCGCTCCGCCAAATCGGTGGCGAGCGGCGCCGGCTCGACCAAGTTTCCCTTCGACTTGGAGAGCTTTTCGCCCCCGCCCAGCAATATCCAGCCATGGGCGGCGAGAGCCAGCGGCACGTCGAGCCCGACGCCCATCAGCATCGCCGGCCAGAGGGTCGCATGGAATCGGGTGAGGATGTCCTTCCCAAGCCACTGCACGGTCGCCGGCCACTTCTCTTCGTAGCCGGGATCGGGCCAGCCGGTCGCCGTGATGTAGTTGATCAGCGCATCGAACCAGACGTAAATGACCTGCGACTCGTCGCCCGGTACGGGAATGCCCCAGCCGGGGTTCGAGCGTGAAATACAGGTATCTCGCAAGCCCTGCTGGATGAATGAGACGACTTCGTTCAGCCGCGTCTCCGGCACGATCTTGATCTTGCCCGTCCGGTAGGCCTCGAGGAGGCGGTCCTGGAAGGCGCTGAGCTTGAAAAAGTAGTTCTTCTCGCTCATCCACCGGACCTCGTTGCCGTCGGGCGACTTGCCGTCGATCAGCTCCGGCTCTTTGAAGTAGGTTTCGGTCGAGACGTCGTACCATCCCTCATAGGTGTCCTCGTAGACGTAGCCGTTTTCCTTCAGGCGCGCGAAAAGCTCTTGGGCAGCCCGCTTGTGCTGCTCGCTCGTCGTCCGGACGAAGGCATCGTAATCGATGCGGAAGGTCTTGAAGATCTCGATAAACCGCCCGGCGATCCGGTCCGTGAACTTGAAGGGATCCTCTCCGGCCTTCTCGGCCGCCTCTTTGATCTTCAGGCCGTTCTCGTCGGTTCCGGCCGTGAAGAAGACGTCGTCCCCACGCATGCCGAAATAACGAGCGGTGATGTCGCCTGCGAGGTCCGTCAGCAGCGTGCCGATATGGGGCGTGCTGTTGACGTACGGGATGGCCGTCACGATCGTTGTTTTCTTCGGCATGGGAGGGTGGAGTTTACCGGAGGCCCTCCACCCCCCAACCCCCCCTCCTCATTTTCCCGCGCTCCGGGCTCAGCGACGCCACAAGATCGACGCCGCGAGGAAAACGAGGAGGGGGGCTCCGGAGCGTCGCCTCCTAGCGAATCCCCTTCGGAATCAAGACTCGGTCGAGACCGTCGAACAAGAATTGCACCAGCAGGGCGAGAATCGCGGCGGGTACCGCGCCCTGGAGCATGATCCCGACGTCGTTCAGGTTCAAGCCGCTCTGAATGGCTTCCCCGTACCCGCCCGCGCCGAGAAGGCCGGCGAGGGTAGCCGTGCCAACGTTGATGACGGCCGCCGTCTTGATGCCGGCGAGGATCGTGCGCGACGCCATCGGCAGATAGATCTTCGTAAGCTGCGCCTCCGGCTCGAGACCGAGCGCTTGCGCCGACTCGCGAATCGGAGTTGGGATCGACTGGAGTCCGGTCGCGGTGTTTCGGATAATCGGCAACAGGCTGTACAGGAAGAGGCCGAGGATGGCCGTCCATTGCCCGATGCCGAGGAGCGGAACGAGGAGCACGAGCAGGGCCAACGAGGGGATTGTCTGGATGATGCCGGCAAAGCCGAGGATGGCGGACGATAGCAAACCCCGGCGGCTCGCCAGGATGCCGAGCGGCACCGCGACGAGGATCGTCGCGAGCAGCGAGATCACGACGAGCTTGAGATGGACAAGGGTATAGCGGAGAATCTTGGCAGATAGCGATTCGCTCTCCAGCGGCTTGCCGGTGGGCGACTTCTCGCCGGCGCCGAAAAACTGGTTGGCGGCGGCCGTGTAATCCTTGTGCTCTTCCGCGTAGGCGTTCAGCCGGCGCATTGTGGCATCGTCGATCTTGCCTTCGAGCGTACGGATCGCCTCGAGAGCCTTCGGCGGAGCGTTCAGCCGGTAGAGGAAGACGGCGCGGTAGGCGGGAAAGAAATCCTTATCGTCGTCCAGCACGCGCAGGTGGAATTGGGCGATTTGGGCGTCGGTCGAGTAGCAGTCGGTGACGTCGATATCGCCATGAGCGACGGACCGGTAGACGAGGCCATGGTCGATCGCGCGGGTCGAGGCAAACTTGAGTCCGTATGCCTGGCACATCGGCCCCCAGCCGTCCTTGCGGCCAAGGAATTCCGGGTCGGGCCCGGCGTTCAGCTCGGGATGCTTGGCAAGGTCGGACATCGTCTTGATGCCGAGCTTGTCCGCCTTCTCGTCGCTCATGACGAGGGCGTAGGTGTTATTGAAGCCGAGCGGATCGGAGACGCCGATGCCGAGCTTGGCGCATTCGGCGCGCATCTCGGTCATCGTCGGCTTCTTCGGGTCCTTGAGCAGCTCTTGCCAAAGGGTGCCGGTGTACTCGGGGTACATCGTGACCTCGCCCTTCTTGAGAGCCTCCCACAGAATGCCGGTCGCGCCCATGCCCTGCCGGTGCTCGACCGTCAGTCCAGTATCCTGGATCACCTTCTTGGCGATCTCCCCGAGGACGTATGACTCGGTGAACTTCTTGGACCCGACGACCACGTCCTGCGCCCGGACGAATGGGACGAGGAGGACGAGGAGGAGGGTGAGGAGGATGTGGCTTGATCTCGTCCAACTCCGGAATCCCATCCCTCGGCTTCCCGGTTCGTCGTGAAAGGAGATACGAACCCTCGTCCGGAAACTGAGGGAGGGGGTAGGGGGTGGGAGGTTCCGCCCGTTCATATCGTCACCAGACTCCTCTGCGCGCTTAGGAACTCGGTGACGAAGGGGTCGGCGGGCCTCTTCTGGAAATCCTCCAGCGAACCTTGCTGCACGACCTTGCCCTCCCTCAGCAGCACGATCGAATCGGCGAGATAGGCGGCCTCGCCCATGTCGTGAGTCACGAAGACGACCGTCTTCGCCAGAGTCTCGAATATTTCCTTCAAATCGGTCTGGAGCTTGTTCCGCACCAAAGGATCGAGGGCCCCCAGCGGCTCGTCGAGGAGGAGGATGGGCGGATCGAGGGCAAGGGCTCGCATCAGGCTGACCCGCTGCCGCTGGCCGCCGCTCAGCTCGCCGGGATAGCGCGTCAGAGCATCCTCCGGGAAACGCGTCAGCTTGGCCAGCTCCGTCACCCGCTTGACGCAATCTTTGACCTCCTCGCCGAGGTGCTTCATCATTAGCCACACGTTCTGCTCGGCGGTGAGGTGGGGGAAAAGGCCGCCCTCCTGGATCACATAGCCCATCCCCCGGCGGCGAAGAAGCAGGGTTTCCGGGGTCAGCTTCTTGCCACCGATGGAGATTTCTCCCTCGTCCGGCTCGATCAAGCCGATCACGAGGCGGAGGATCGTCGATTTCCCGCAGCCGCTCGGACCGATGAGCGCCGTCGTCTTGCCGTCGTCGAAGCGCAGCGTCGCCGGGGCCAGGGCGAGTTGGCCGCCGTAAGACTTGGAGACGCCGCGGAGTTCGATCATGGGTCTGTAGATTCGGACGAACGGGGAACGGGGGGCGGATGCGGATTGTGGTTTGCGGTTATGGTTTGAGCGGTGGTCGGCGCAAAGCCCGATCCCGATCGGTAACGATTCGCCCTTGACCGCGAAGCGGTCGCAGGGATTCGTCTAGGGTCGTAGACTCCAGGGCAGCCGCCAATCACTTCCCGCTACACAATCCTCCACTAAAATAATACAAAAGATCACTCAAGGGGCGACTGTTTCGTTTACAATGGTTACTAATCTGTCAGGACTATTAGTAACCATGCAAGCTTGGCAACAGTTTTTCATCGTTATGGCAGCACTGTCTGCGTCCGCGCAAACGGTAACGGAGCAGCTTGTCAAAAAGAGGCTTACCGTACAGTTGGGCACGCCCACCGTCGGGAAGGCCGAGGATCGTCGGCAGTTGGTCATCCACATCATTTCCGGCGCGGTGGGAGCGCTCTTGGCCGCCTCGATCGGTCTTCATCCGTTCAAGGATCTGGTCCCATCTGGGACCAGCACGCCGGTCACCCAATCCCCCTTGCTGGAATACATCCTCATCGGCGTCCTCGTCAGCTTCGGCGGGGGCTTCTTCAACGACATCCTCGACGTCATGAATTCCTTTACGGCCGCTCAGCGCCAGCTCAAGGCGCAGCTCCCGGCTCAGGCGTCCGGCGCGGGTGTCAACCCATCGGCAAGCCTTCTCGTCACCCAGCGCGATGAGAGCCAAGACCCGTTCGACGTCTCTTTCTTCTCGTAAAAGGACCCTCCTATGTCTCTACTCGACCTCGTCCCGACCCCGCCTCGAAGCGATATGAATACCGGGCTCAGCCCGGCTCGCCATCAAACGATGATCGACGTCCTCGGCCGGCCTGGAGAGCTCACCAAAGATTGCTCCGAGCCAACGAATCAAGGCCTCATCGCCCTCATCGAGACCAAGGACGTCGGCCCCTTCCGAGTGACCGGCATCAAGCCGGCGCTGGAGGACCTGGCCGCCATCTTCGCCGCCGTCAAGAAGAACAACATGGAGCTCTACAACCTGCTGGGGACGGCAGGAATGCTTTGCGTCCGCGCCGTCCGTGGGAGCACGACTCACTTCTCGAACCATAGCTGGGGATCGGCGATCGATATGACGATCGGCGGGCTCCTCGCCGAGATGAACGCGACCCACATCCCGAGCGGCCTTCTCGCCCTCTATCCCTTCTTTCACGAGAAAGGGTGGTTCTGGGCTGCCGGCTACAACGGCCGAACCGATCCGATGCACTTCGAAGTCGCGAACGAAACGCTCCTCGCGTGGCGAGACAGCGGCCGCCTGAAGCCTTGATTTAGGATTAGAGGATTGTAGGATTGGAGGATTGTAGGATTGAGATCGGGTTGTCATTCCGAAAGAGCGGCGTTGCCGCGAGTTGAGGAACCTAACCGAAATTGGAGCCTGCTGACAAACAGGGCATCTCCAGTGTCAGGTTCCTCGGCTTCGCTTGGAATGACAGGCACATGCGAACGCCCCATCCCCCAACTACCTTTCCCAGGCGTCGAGCAAGGCCCAACTCGCCATCGCCCGCGCGTAGTACGAGCCGCATTCCGGCTCGTTGAATGGATTTCGGTTGTGCCCGGCGTGCCGTCCCCGAATGCCCTCGACCACCTTCGTCGCCTCCGCCTTGAAGCCGTAATCAAGGAGCAGAACGGCGAGCTGGTACTCGAAACCGGTCATGCACTCGCCCCAGTATGGGAAGGGGATGGCCGGGCGGCCGCCGTCCGGATACGAGCAGATCAGCGTGCCCTGCTCATCCGCGTAAGCGAAGGTTCTCATGTTGTTGTAGTGGTCCCGGAAGTCGGCCTTGAAGTTGTTCGCGAACGTCGACTTCACCGCCGTCTTGACGTGGAATTGGTCGAGCAGGTCTCCCAGGCCGCAGCGGTTCGCCTTGTATTGGCCGACAAGCTGATCGACCAGGCAGCCCTTGCCGACTTGAAACCGGGGCTCCTTGCTCCTGTGCTCCGCGTCGAGCGAGGTGAGCGGCGCGGGCTCGCCCTCGAACGGCTGGACGATCTGAATGTAATAGCTGCCGTTGTAGAGATGCCGGTCGACCCAGGCGGAGCCTTTCTGCCGCAAGTCGTCGCATTCCTTCGCGAAATCGGGATCTCCGCAGAGCTTCGCCATCTCGGAAACCGCCTTGAGCGCGGCCAGGTACCAGCTCGTGCACATCGAATTCGGGCCGAAGAACTCGACGTCGTACGTGTTGTGCTGGGAGCCCTCCATGACGCCATCCTTGTTCGCGTCCCAGCCGCCGGGCGCCCAGGCGAATTCGAGCATCTTCTTCGCAGCCGGATAGATCGATTTCAGCCAATCGAGGTTCTTGTCGACGGTGTACTGCTGCCACAGCCGGACAATCAAGCCCATCTGTCCGTCCGCCGCCGCTCCGTTCCAAGTCTGAGTCTTGAGCGGAATCGCAGTACGGAAACGCTCGGCGCCGGAGGGCTCGAGGGCGTGCTTCACGTGGGTCTCGAGCATGCTCCGATGCAGATCGGGGAAGAGATGGACGGTGGCCTCCTCGTAGTTCCAAACGTGGGTGCACGAGCCGGCGCAGCATCCGGTTTGGGCGTTGCAGCCCTCGAAGCCGAAAAAGTCGCCGTTCTCGAGCCGGAAACAGGTATGGCTGCGAAGCGACGTGAGATTGAACAGGGCCGCCTCCCGCATCGCCTCGGGCGCTTTCCGCTTTGCGACGGAATCGACGAACCGGGTCGTTTGGTCGCGAAGCTCGGCCAAGCGAGGGATGGCCTGGGCGGCGACATCGTTCGAGTCCTTGAACCGGGTCGCGTAATGGTTCTTTCGGATCGGGGACGAATCCCCGCCAGACCAGAGCCAGCCCGATGACTGGATGTTGCGGTAGTGGAAGTGCCAGGCGATCATCAGACGGACCGTTTTGGACTCCTTGGGGTCGAGCGCGAGCATCGCTGAGGCAGAGCTATCCCAAGTGTCGTTCGGGCTTGGCGGGCAGGGCGCGTCCGGCTCGTCGTCGGGGATGAAGCCTTGGGCTAGGAGGTTGTCCATGATGCCGAGCAGCTCGCCGTTCCAGGGCAGGTCGCGGAACTTCCATCGCCGCGCGACCCGCACGTCCGGCGCGTCGAACAGCAGCGACATCGTGCCGAATCGCGGGTCCTCAGCCTCCCTCGCCTTCGAGAAAAGCATTCCCTTCCAGCCCGCGGCCTCGGCTCGCTCGGTCACATTGTCCTTCAGGTCGTAGCCGATGCCGTCGCAGCCGACGATATTCGACATCACCATCGACAGGCTCACTTCCAAGGGTCGGTCGGTCTGGTTGGTCAAAGTGATCGAGAGGAGCCCGAATGGCAGCGAGGAATCGTCGGTGCGACGAGGGATGAGTGGATTGAAGCCCTCGATCTCGCCGGTGACGGGCGTATCGTGGTCGGTCAGCTTGACCCGGCCAAAGGGATAGCAAGCCTCAAACTCGGCGGTCTTGAAGCGAGGAATGCCGGCAAAGGTCTCGGGCAGTCCGGAGTCGGCGGAAGCCCCGGCATCGAGGTCGCTCTCGAGGACGCGCAGCTTCTTGACGTCGCCCTGTTTGGTCCAGAGCAGCAAATGGGCGTACATCGGTCGCCAGCCCCGATTCGGGCGGCTCATAAGCTGCCAGTCGGTCAATTGGCCCCGGCCGCCGAGGGTAAAGAATCCTGTGCCGATTCCGCCGAGCGGCATCGCGATTTCCCGAAGGCTTTCCTTGCCGTAATGCTTCAAAACTGGCCATTCGCTCATGACTCCTTGAATGATGTCATGGGAACGACCGACACGGACACTCAAACAAATACGCAAACATTAGGAAGGTGAACGAGCGCACACTCGTCGTCGGTTTTGGCCCCTACCTGAACGTGGCCGATAACCCTTCGGCCCACATCGCGGAGGCCTTGGATTTGCCGCACGTGGTGTTGGAGGTGTCCTACACTGCCGCCGAGAAGTTCGTCTTCCAGCGCGACCCTTCCTATTTCGATTGCTTGCTCCTTCTCGGGGCCGCGCCTTCCCGGAAGTTCATCTGCCCGGAATTGTTCGCGCGCAACGTCTACGGCGGGGTCGCCGACGTCGAGGGAAATCAACGCACTGGGGAAATCGAGGCCGGCCAGCCCCTTCTGCTGTCGTCGACGATGTTCACCGATGAGCCGATGGCGGCGGTTCTTGCCGACGATCCACACATGCGCCTCAGCCTCGACGCCGGCTGCTACCTCTGCAACTTCCTCTACTACGAGGCGCTGACGCGATTCCCCGGAAAGCAGGTCGGCTTCGTCCATCTGCCTTTGTTCGACGCCATCCCCATGGCCACCCAGATCCAGTCGATTTACGGCCTCATGCGAACCATCGAAACCGATTCCCCAACCGCGGAAAGCTACCCCCGCCGGGCGACCGCCTAAGACCTATAGGAACTTCCGCGCATTCTCGATGGAGCGGGGCACCGCGGTCAGCGGGTCCTCTTCCCCTTCGTATTCGACGCTCAGCCAGCCGTCGAATCCGGCGTCTTTTAGGGCCTGAATGCAGTCGCCTAGCTTCACCACGCCCTCGCCGACGGCGGTACCGACGAGCGGATCGCCGGTGATCGTCTTATAAGAGAATCCCTCCCAGCCTTCCGGCGCAGGGGCGAAGTCCTTGAAATGAACCATGTTCGCGTACCTCGCGACCTCCCGGATCGCCTCGTGGCTCGGCTGGTTGACGATGAGGAAGTTGCCGGTGTCGGGGTTCGCGCCGAGGGCGTCGTTGCCGGACCTGGCCCGTACGTCCTCAATTAAGCCGCAAACCTGTTCGCCCCGCCCTGCCAGGGTCCCGTGGTTTTCGAGGGCAAGCCTGATCCCATGCTGATGCGCGTAGACCGAAGCCTTGGCGAGGCCGTCGACGATGTACTCGCGGGCCTGGTCGAAGGTGACGGTCTCGCTGACGTCGCCCGCGAAAACGCGCACGACTTTCGCGCCGTATAGGAGCGCCTCGTCCACGCCGAACTTGATCTTGTTCAGGTCGGCTTGCCTCTCGGCCGGATCGTGCTTGGCAAAGTTGTTGGCGACCGAGAAAATGGGAATCGGCAAGCCGGTTTCGGCGAGCGCCTCCTGAGCGGCCTTTCGCCGATCCGCAACCTGGGCGGTCGTGAAGAGGGCGATCCGGTCGGCGCCGGGGTCGTTGTAGAAGAAATCGAGCAGCTCGACTCCATCCGCGCCCGCTCTCTTCGCTTCCCGGATGAATGCCGGGACGTCGAATCCGCCCTTTCGCCACGTGTGGAAATAGCTCCACATGCTCACGCCGATCTTCACGGCCTGATTTAACCTGATCGAAGGCGCTTATCGGGCGCCGATGAAATTCATCACGGGCGAGAAGGCGACGACGACGGCGATGACGCCGACGCTGCAGATCAGGCACGCGGCGGCGAGGCCGGTGTTCATCGGCGCGCTGCGCGCCTTGGCCGCGTCCTCGTCGGCGACGAAGACGGCGCGGGCGATCCCGAGATAGTAGTAGACGCTAATAATAGAAGTCGTCGCGAGCACGACCGCCAACGGGACGAGCCCGGCCGAAACCGCATCGGTGAAGATCATCATCTTCCCAAAGAAGCCGGAAGTGGGCGGCACGCCGATCAGGGAGACGACGAACAGGATCAGCGCGGCGGCTGCCAAGGGCTGGCGCTGCCAAAGCCCGTGGAGATCCTTTAGCCGGGTTCCCTCCTTTCCGCCCTTCGCCACGAGGGAGATGACGGCGAAAGCGCCGATCGTCATCAGCGAGTAGCTGAGGAGATAGTAGATCAGCGTATTGAGCGACACCTTATCGGGGTTGCTGAAATGGGCGAGGAGGGCGACGAGCATGTAACCCGCATGGGCGATCGAGGAATACCCGAGAATGCGTTTGACGTCCTTCTGCACGATCGCGACGAGATTGCCGACGACCATGGTCAGGATCGCGACCCAAGTCAGCGCCGTAATCCAATATTCGGACAGGCCAGGGATATTGAAGCCTTGGAGGACGCGAACCAGCGCCGCGAAGGCGCCAATCTTCGAGGCCGAGGCCATGAACGTCGTGACGTTCGTCGGCGCACCCTGGTAGACGTCGGGCGTCCACTGGTGGAACGGCACGAACGAGGCCTTGAACGAGAGACCGATCAGCATCATTCCGAGGCCGAAGAGAAGCAGCGTCTTCGCCGTCGGGTCATGAGCGAGCCAGGCGATCGTGACCGCGCTGAGATTCAGGCTTCCCGTCGCGCCGTAGGTCAGGGCGATGCCGTAAAGCAGAAAGGCGCTGGCGAAGGCCCCGAGCAGGAAGTATTTGAGCGCGGACTCCTCGGACTTCTCCTCGCTCCGGCTCATACCGGCCATGACGTAGAGGGCGATCGACAGAATCTCGACGCCGAGGAAGATCATGAGGAGGTTCCGCGAGGTCGCCATCACCATCGCGCCGACGGCGGACCACAGCATGAGCGGATAGAACTCCCCGAAGGGGATGCGTTTCTCGCGCAGATAGCCCTCGCTAAAGAGGATGGCGAGGAAGGTCGCGCCGATGATGAGAAGCTGCATCGTCAGACCGAAATCGTCGCGGAACAGCATGCCCGCGAAGCTTTCGGCGGGAGGCTGCCCGTATTGCCCGAAAACGAAGTAGCTCGCGAAGGCGAGGCCGGCGAGAGAAATTCCGATGATAAGGCCGTTGTCGCGCTTGGGGTTGACGATTTCGGCCAGCAAAGCGAGGATGCCGGTGCCGGCGACCAAGAGGGTCGGCAAAATCGCCAACCAGTCGATATCTTGGGGGGGCATCGCGTTATACATGGGTCGTTTGAAGCTCCAATTCGAGATCGGCGATCAGGTTCGAGGCGCCGAAGCGCAGCTCGATATCCGCGTCCGGCGCATTCGCGGCGAGAGCGCCGGAGCGCATTTCCCTGAGCTGAGAGGGTGGCGCGCCGGTTGCTTGGGCGTCCCAGCCGAAAGCCTGGGCGGGAAGGTCGCTGACGAAATCGAGATAGGCGTCGTCCTCTCCCACGACGAAGATCAGGTTGAAGGGGGCATCCTCGATCTCGGTCAGCAACTCGCGGTCGCGCTCCAGATAGTGTCCTCCGTATTCCATCGGGGTCGCGTGGAGGCCGCGCGCGCCGTAAAGCAGATAGATGACGCCGTCCGCGCCGTGCTCGAACGCGGCTTTGATTTCCGAGCGAGTCTTGCCGACGAGCTCGTCGAGGATCTTCTCGCCGCGCTTCGGCTCTTCGGCGAGGACGTCCCAGACTTCGATCCGGGAGCGGAGGGCCTGGCCGAAAGGATTGACGACGGGGCTGAGGCTGATTTGGGTCGGGTTGACCTGGCAGACGATCGCGTCGGATTCCGGGCAGGGTTTCGGCCAGCAGATCACCGGCTTGCGATCCACTTCGCCGCCCCGAGCGGCGGCGATCAACCGCTCGCGGGAGTTCATCGCTGTGACTCTCCCGAATCCGCCGACTTTGCTGCCGAGATATCAAAGCTAGCGTCACCGCGTGCGACGATTGGTTCCACGCCGGGCAAGACGCTGTGACGCACGCCTGCATACCGCGTCTCGATCTCTCGGTTCCGTGCCGTAACCGCCCGATTTCGAAGGTCCAGCGTGGTAACGGAACCCGACGCGTCCGTCGGCTTGCCGTCCAGATCGAAATAGAGCTTGGCGGGAGCGATGATCCGATTGCCCGCGACGAGGTTCATGTTCGCGTCGATATCTTGCGACTCGTCGGCCCAGCTTGGCCGCTCCATCGGGCCGTCGATCGCCATCAGCCGAGCCGCGCCGATCGAGGCCTCCATCGGCTTGAGGAAGGTGCTGGGATAAAGGCCGCCCCAGAACATGAAGACCACCAGGCAGCCGACCATCGCGATCTCCCACGGCTTGATATCCTTCAGGCGCTTATTCTCCGGGTTTTCGTTCTTGCCGTAGAACACCTGCTGGAACATATAGAGCAGGTAGACGGCGGCGAGGACGACGCCGAAGCCGGCAATCCCGATGAACCAGACGCTGAGGCCGTTGAAGCCGGCGAAACAGGCCTTGAACGCCCCAAGCATGGCCAGGAATTCGCCGACGAAGCCGTTCAGGCCGGGGAGCCCGACGCTGCTGAGCATCACGATCATGAAGAGAGCGGCGAAGATCGGCATCTGTGCCTTGATCCCGCCGAATTCCTTGAACATGCGGGTGTGACGCCGCTCGTAAATAAGGCCGACCATCAAGAAGAGCGCGCCGGTGCTGATGCCATGGTTAAGCTGCTGGAGCGAGCCGCCCATCAGACCGTCGTGGGTCAGCGAGAAGATGCCGAGCAGCACAAAGCCCATATGGGCGACCGAGGAATACGCGATCAGCTTCTTCCAATCCGGCTGGACGGCGGAGACGATCGCGCCGTAGATGATGCCGACGACGGCGAGCCCCATGATCCAGGGGACTTCTTTGCCGATGACGTCCGGGAAGAACGGCAGCACGAACCGCAGAAAGCCGTAGGTGCCCATCTTCAGGAGGACGCCGGCCAGGATGACGGAGCCGGCGGTCGGCGCTTCGACGTGGGCATCGGGCAGCCAAGTATGGAAGGGGAAGGCCGGACACTTGACGAGGAAGGCGATCGCGAAAGCCCAAAAAACCAGCGGCTCGGCCTGGATCGCGCCTGCCCAAAGCTGGCCGTTAGCGACCAGCGACTGGATATCGACGATGGAGAAGCTGTAGTGGCCGGTGATGGTCTTGTATTGGTAGGCCATGAAGATCATGCCGATCAGCATGAAAATCGAACCCGCAAAGGTGTAGATGAAGAACTTGAGCGCCGCGTAGTTCCGCCGCTCGCCGCCCCAAATCCAGATCAGCATCGCCATCGGGATCAGCGAGGCCTCGAAGAAGCAGTAAAAGAGGATCAGGTCGAGCGACGTGAAGACGCCGAGCATGGCCGTCTCGAGGATCAGCATGAAGACGAAGTAGTTCTTCACGCGCTTGTCGACATAGAAGCTGAACCAGACCGAGATGACGGTCAGGAGGGTCGTCAGTAGGATCAGCCAGAGGCTGATGCCGTCCACGCCGAGCCGGTAGTGGATCCCAAGCTGCTTGATCCAGGGCATGTACTCGACGAGTTGGAAGTGGAAGGTGCCGACTTGGAAGCGCGGCAGGATCGCCAGGCTCAACAGGAACGTGAGCACGCTCGTCGCCAACGCGCCGTACTTGATCGCCTTCGTTTGGCTGGCCGGAACGATCATCAAAAGGATCGCGCCGATAAGCGGCAGGAAGGTCACCCAGCTTAGAAGTCCGAATCCGGTCGGTTGCTGCATCAGCGGAGCGGCCTCTCCTTATAGGCGTTCGGCGTTCGGCGTTTGGCGTTGGGGGTTTGCATCAGTTGTTGGGCCTTCCTTTGAGCGCCATGATCAGAACCGTTAGCACCGCGCACACCAGCAGCATCGCCATTACAAGCTTGAGCACTAATGGCCGCCTCCTGCAAGGTGCGCCGCATAGGCGAACCAGCCGATCAATCCGACTCCTCCCGCGAGCATCACGAGCGCGTAGAGGCGGACATAGCCGGTCTGAACCCGGTGGAAGAGACTGCCGAACCATCCGGCGAGTTTGGCGAGTCCGTTGACGATGCCGTCGACGATCCCGGCGTCGAAGAACCGCCAGAAGAGCTGGCCGACGTCGTTGCCACCCTGGACGGCCGCCGTCATCATCGCGGGATCGTAGCTGAACTGGTTGCGAGCCCACAGCCGGAACCAGCTCCACTTCCGCTCGTCCCAGCCCTCCTTCTTGGGCAGGCCGTTCCAGTAAATCAGCAGTCCGAGGGCGAGGCCTCCAAAGGCGGCGATCGCTGAGTAGGCGACGAGACTCAGGCCACCCGGCAGATGCTCGACCTCGGGGCTGATGTGAATGGTCGTCGGAGCCGAACTCGGCTCAAGCCACTTTTCAAACATCTGTCCGTTGGCGAGATACCAGCCGGCTCCCGCGCTGAGAATGGCCAGCACGACGAGCGGCCCGAGCATGCTCCAGGAGCGCTCTTTCGGCGTATGATTCGCATCCAGAGCGTGATGCTCGTGCTCGTGATCGGCATGTTCGAGAGCATGCATCTCGTCATGGGTATAGAAAAAGCCGTGGATATCGGGGCCGTGCCCATGATCGCCCGCCTTCTCCAACGTAGTATGGCCACCCTGGCCGTGCTCCGCTTCAAGCGCCGCATCCTCATGATCGGCGTGAGCGTGGGCGGGGATCTCGCGCCATTGCTCCTTCTTCCCGAAGAAGGTCAGCATCGTCATCCGTGTCATGTAGAACGCGGTCAGGAGGGCGGCAAAGAGCGCAGTCCAGCCTGCGTAATAGCCGAGGTTGATTCCATTGATCGACGCGAAATCGTTGCCGAGGGCCGAGCCGATAATCGGTTCCTTGGAGTAATAGCCAGAGAAGCCGAACACTCCCGGGATGGAGAGGCCGGCAATGGCCACGAAGCCTGCGAACATCGTCCAGCAGGTGACCGGCAGGTACTTCGCCAGCTTGCCGTAGTTCCGCATGTCCTGGTTATGGGCCATCGCCATGATGACGGAGCCGGAGCCGAGGAAGAGGAGGGCCTTGAAGAAGGCGTGGGTGGTGACGTGGAACATGCCGACCCAGTACGCGCCGGCGCCGCAGGCGACGAACATGAAACCGAGCTGGGACACCGTCGAATAGGCGAGAACCTTCTTGATGTCGGTCTGGCCGAAGGCGACGAGGGCGGCGAAGAGGGCAGTGAACGCGCCGACGCAGGCGACGACCGCGCTCGCGACCGGCGACATCTCGAACACGATGTGCATCCGGTTCAGGAGCACGACGCCGGAGGTGACCATCGTGGCGGCGTGGATGAGAGCGGACACCGGAGTCGGGCCGGCCATCGCGTCCGGCAGCCAGAGGTAAAGCGGAAACTGGGCCGATTTGCCGCACGCGCCGACGAAGAGCAGAAGCGCAGCCGTGGTCGCCAGGGCGGGATGGGCCTGGAGAATGCTCGGCAGGGTTTGGAACAGAGTGTCGTAGCTGAGAACCTTGCCGCCGCTCTGCTGCACCGCGCCGGGCTGAGAGCCGACGAGGACGGCGAGGAGGAAGATGCCGAGCGAGAAGCCCCAGTCGCCGATGCGGTTGACGATGAAGGCCTTATTGGCGGCCCGCGCGTTGGCGAGGTCCTTGTACCAGAAGCCAATGAGCAGGTAGGAACAGAGGCCGACGCCCTCCCACCCGATGAACATCATCACCAGGTTGTTGCCCAGCACGAGGATGAGCATCGCGGCGATGAAGAGATTGAGATATGTGAAGAACCGGGTGTAGTCCTTCTCCTCGTGCATGTAGCCGGTCGCGTAAAGGTGGATGAGCCCGCCGACGCCGGTGACGATCAGCACCATCGTCATCGAGAGAGGATCGACGCGGAATTCGAACGGGATGTTGAGACCGGCGAACTGGATCCAGGGAAAGAGCGTGGTGGTGGCGCTGCGCGCGGTATCGGGCAGGGCGGCAAGCTGCTGGGTGACGACGACTCCGATTCCGAAGGCGATCGCGATTGGGAGGACCGCGATCCAACCCATGATGCGCCGTCCCGCGGCCGGCCCCATCGACTTGACAACCCGCCCCCCAACGAGGGCCTGGATCGCGAAGCCGATGACCGGCAGGAAAAGCACCCACCAGATCAGGCCGAACTTATCGGACATGAAGCCTCCGGGGGGATTGACGATTTACGATTGACGATTGACGATTTAGGGAGCACAGAGAATCCGCCGGAGATGGTTCCGAAATCGTAAATCGTAAATCGTAAATCGTCAATCCCATCATCCTCTCAGTAGGTTCATCTCGTCGACGTCCACGTTGTTGCGCAGGCGGAAGATCGCCATGATGATGCCGAGCCCGACCGCGACTTCCGCGGCCGCGACCGCCATCACGAAGATCACCATCATTTGGCCGGACATCGTCGCCGCGTGCATTCCTCCCGGCAGCAGAGCCTTGCTCGGCATATAGCGGGCGAAGGCGAGGAAGGTGAGATTGACCGCGTTCAGCATCAGCTCGATGCACATGAAGATCACGATGGGGTTTCGGCGGATGATGACGCCGACGACGCCGGTCGTGAACATGAACAGCCCCAGGGTCAGGTAGGCGACGAGGGGAACGCCGTTCATTGGGCGCCTCCGGCCGGGGTGTCAGGGTATTGGGGTATTTGGGTATTGGGTATTGGGTATTGGGACCGAGGCGCCGTTGGCGCACCCAACGCCCGACGCTCAATACCCCAACACCTCAACACCCCAATACCTATTCCCCTCACTGGATCCTCCGCTTCGCCAGGACGATCGAGCCGACGATTCCGATGAGGAGCAGAATGCTCACAATTTCGAACGGATACAGATAGTCGCTGAACAAGGTCAAGCCGACCTGCTGAGGCGAGCCGAAGTTGGAGGCCGCACGGACCTGGGTGACGTCCATCAGGGGCTTCATCACCTGGGTGCCGACGACGGCGAGGAGGGCGAGCCCGAAGAGGCCGCCGCCGATCCATTTCACGTCGCGACGTTCGAACAGCACGTGGGGGACGCCGAGGTTGAGCAGCATGATGACGAAGAGGAACAACACCATGATCGCGCCGGTATAGACGACGACTTGGGTGATGCCCAGCATCTCGCAGTTCAAGGTGAAATATAGGAACGCGAGCATGAAGAAGTTGACGACCAGGCTCAGCGCGGAGCGGACGGCGTTCTGGAAGGCGACGACGCCGACGGCGGCAAGAGCCGCCACCCCGGCGATCAGGGCGAAGAATCCGAGATCGGCCACATTGATTTGAGGCGTACCCATCAGCCGGCAACCTCCGGTTCGGAAGGAACCAAGGAGACGGCCCTTGGCGCGGGATCGACGAGACGGATATTACGCGTTTCCAACTCCCGGCGAGTTTTCCGGCCCACCCGGAGGACCGCCGTGTACAAACCGACGACGAGTCCGAGCGCGAGAAGCGAGGAGAGCCAGCCGGCCGTCGCCCCTTCAGTCTGCGTTATCAGAATCCACAAGGCGACGACGATGAAGTTCCCGGTCGCCAAGGGAAGCAGGGATTTCCAACCGAGCGACATAAGCTGGTCGTAGCGCAGCCTCGGCAGGGTCGCCCGCATCCAGATGTAAACCGTGAGGCCGAGAACGCACTTGCCGATGAACCAGATCGGGGCCAGCCACGGGTTGCCGTTGATCTGGTCGAAAATGCCGCCTCGGAAGGGGAGCAGGTTCCAGCCGCCGAGGAAGACCGTCGCGAAGACGCCGGAGAAGACGAACATCGCCGCGTACTCGCCCATGAAGAAGACCGCGAACTTCATCGAGCTGTATTCGGTGTGGTAGCCGGCGATCAGCTCGTTCTCGGCTTCGGGAAGATCGAAGGGGGCGCGGTTCGTCTCCGCCACCATACAGACGAGGAAGATGCAGGCGGCAACGAAGCCAAAGGGCGTGAAGATGAACCAGTTCTGGACGGGCGCGCCGGCGATGCCATAGATCGGCTCCATCTGCGCCTTCACCATATCGGTGAGCCGTAAGGAGCCGTTGGCGAGGACGATGCAGGCGAGGGACATGCCCATCGCCAGTTCGTAGCTGATGAGCTGGGCGGAAGCGCGAAGGCCGCCCATCAGCGAATACTTGTTGTTCGAGGCATATCCCGCGAGCACGACCCCGTACACGCCGAGCGAGGAGATCGCGAGCATGTAAAGAACGCCCACGTTTGCGTCGGCGATCGGAGTCAGGTTACGGTTTGGACCCCAGGGAAGCACGCCCCCCAGTGCGAATGCCGGAAACAGGGCGACGGCCGGGGCTAGGAAGTAGATGATCCGGTCGATCGAGGCAGGGGTGATATCTTCCTTGAAGAAGAGCTTGACGCCGTCGGCGATCGGCTGGAGCAGACCTTTCAGATGCCATTTCTTGCCGCGCAGGAACCCAGGCACCAATGGCGACGTTTTCGACCATGTGATGTTGCCGACCCGGTTCGGCCCGATGCGGTCCTGCATCCAGCTCAGCAAGCGCCGCTCCCACCAGATACATCCGGGAACGAGCATCAAAACGGGAACCAGGAACAGGAGAACGCGCCCCAGCGCGTTCAAAACTTCCTGTAGAACCGGATCGAGGTGGTGATACCAACCCAGCATTGCTTGAAGGTGACTTTACCCGTAGCCGGAGCGCTTTTTCCGAGATGGAACTTCTCGACAACTGCGGCCAGGCAAGAAAAAACCGCCCGGACAGGTTTGTCCGAGCGGCTTTCCGGGAGACGAGAGGCTTACGCCTTTCGCGCCTTGCGGCGGCGGATCACGCCAAGGAGGCCGAGGCCGATCACGGCGAGGGTTGCGGGCTCAGGCACGGGCTGGGCGGAGATGTTGTCCCAGTAGACCGAGTAGCCGCCGTTTCCGGTGTGGGTCGCATCGCCGAAGCTGTAAGCCTGGACGAAGACCGTCTGGAGGGCGTCGAAGCCGGTCGCCGAGCCGGGAGACTCGGAGTAGACGTTGTTGCCGTCGATGCTGTACTCGAACGTGGTGCCGGTACCGACGATCGACAGGTGGTGCCAGCCGGCGGTGACGGCGGTGCCGAGATCGACCCAGCCGTTCGTCGTGTTATCATCCCAAACGCGATATCGCGTGGTGAGCATGCCGGACGAGTTGAACGGATCGTTCGCATCGTTTCGCACGACGCCGATGATCGGATACCTGGCGCTGTTCTCGTCGGTGTTGGAGTCGCGAGCCCACAGATCGGTGCGGCGAAGGTTGTTGCCGTCCAGCATATCGTTCGAAATGTACAGGTCGCCGCTGACTTCCCACTGAGTGGCTAGCGAAGCCGCGCGCTGCCGGCCCTGCGTGTTGTAGAACGTGCTCTGATAGGCGGCCGGGCGGTTCTGATAGTCGTCGGCCTGGCTGATGTCGATCTTCAAGCGATTGTCGCCATCGAAGAACGAGCTGGTAAAGCCGGCTGGCTCGTAGCGGTCGGTATGCCAAGCCGGATCGATCGTATCGAACGTGTCGGTAAAGGCCTGCGCCAGGCCGATCGCGCTCATCCCGAGGGTAAGAGCCGTTAAAGCAATGATTTTCGTTTGAGATGCCATGAGATCCTCTCGCGTGGCCGGGGGCCAAAGCTATTAGGGATCGGTATCAGGCAAGCCGATATGTGACATGCCGGCTCGGGTATCAGGCAGAATTACCGGCCTCCCGGAAGCCTCGGGAAGGATTCGGGCTTCGAAGCCCAAAGGCCACCCTCGCCCAGCCGTCCGGGCGAGGGAGAGCAAGCTATTTTGGCGTGCCGACCTTGAAAAGCTGCGCGCCATGGGCCGGGACCTCGGCTTGAAGCACTCGCATCTTGCCGCGCAGGGTCTGCATCAGCCACAGATTACGGGCCGCCTGCGGGCCCTTGAAGCCGAGCTTCGACAGGTCGCATTTGACGATCGCCTTCTCGGTTCCCCGGTTGAAGAGGCCGACCGCCATCGTGCCGTCCCACAGCGGGCGCGCCCAGACCTCCAGCTTTCCGTCCACCATCCGCTGAGTCGCGGCGACGCCGAGCGGGTCCTGGTCGACCTCGATGACGTCGTGGTTGCAGAGGACCGCCTTCGTGAACTTGTCGAGCTTGGTCAGGTCGCAGCCGATGATGAGGGGGGCCGCCAGCATCGACCAGAGCGTGATGTGGGTGATCTGCTCGTTCGGGGTGAGGCGGGTCGGACGGGGGTTCGGGCCCCAGCCGAGACGGCCGACGACGAGCATATCGGGATCGTTCCAGCCGCCGGGCCGGACGTAGGTCGAGCGGACGCTGTGGGAGAAGCCGATGCCGGACATGCTGTTCCAGGTGTCGGTGATGTCGCCGGTCGTACGCCACAGGTTGCCGCCGGCCACGGTGCGGCCCCACTTGTAGACGTCGCCCATGCCGTACTGGCAGAGGCTGTAGACGATGTCGCGGTTCACCTGGTCGAGAGCGTCGCGCATGACGATGTACGGCCTTTCATAGTCGGCCAGCGTCGGATTCCGAGGCGCGATCTCGCCATAGGAGCACCAGTCGTACTTGAGGTAGTCGATCCCCCAGTTTGCGTATTGCTTCGCGTCGTCGAGCTCGTGCTTATAGCTGGCCTCGAAGCCGGCGCAGGTCTTGGGGCCGGGGCCGGAGTAGATGCCGAGCTTCAGGCCCATCTTGTGGACGTAGTCGGCAAGCGACTTCATGTCCCCGAACTTCTTGTTCGTCTGGATCATGCCGTTGGCGTCGCGTCCACCTTCCCAGGTGTCGTCGATGTTGACGTACTGGTAGCCGTAGCTCGCGAGGCCATCCTGCATGAACGCGTCGGCGGATGCCTTCACCTTTTCCGCGCTGACAGCTCCGGCCCAGACGTTCCAGGAGTTCCAGCCCATCGGCGGAGTCAGGGCGAGTTTGTGCTCGCCGGCGACGACTGTGTATTCGCGCCGGTCTGACCCCCTACTGGATCGAGCTTGGACGGTGAACTTGTAGGTGCCGGCCTTTGCAACAGCGCCCTGGATGGTTCCGGTCGCCGGTGAGAGGGTTAGGCCCTTCGGCAGGACTCCCTTGACGATCTTGAAGGGCAAGGTAACCCGGTCAAACCCTGGATATACCTGGGCGTTGGGAAGATGGCGCCGACGCATATGTTGGTCGGTCCCGAAGTTGCCGGCCGCTATCACTCCCATTTCGTACTCGTCGCCAAGTCCGGTGACGGGCACCTTGAACAGGAACGGCTTGCCTGGCGTTGTACCGATCACGCGCGGACCGTTGATCGTCACGCCCTTCGGATCGCCGTACGCGATGGGCATCGGCGGTTCGACCTTGATCTCGGTTCGCAACGCGACCGGCCTCGCTCCGTTCGGCTTCAGCGCAATCATGGCGTCGGCCCAGTCCGCGTGGTCGTAGTCGATCCCGTCGTCGGCGTCCTGGACCACGAGGGTCATCTCCTTGGCTCCGGATAGGGACACCTCGCACGCCTTGGGCGGCATCTTGCCGCTCATCTTTCCGCTCGACCACTTCCGCTTTCCGTCCACCCAGACCTCGAACTCAACCGTCCCCCGCCCCTGGGTCTCATCGTCCACCCCCACCTGGGATGTGAACGCCTGAGCGCCGCCGCTCAGCTTGATGCGGAACTCGGAGACGGCATGGGTGCCGACGCCATGCTCAAAGGCAACCCCGCCGATCTTAAGCGAATGCCCCTCGACCGACTGGTTCGCCCGAGGGTGTTCCCACCCGCAGATCATTTTGCTGAGATCGAGGGATTCGAGGCGAACGGAGCCTGTTTGGAGAAGGAGAAGGGTGGGGAAAAACATGGGTATTGGGTATTGGGTATTGGGTATTGGGGTGTTAAGGTATTAGGGGTGTTCGAGGTATTGAGGCGCTGCGGCGTTGAGTGTTGAGTGTTAAGGTTTGGGACCTGCGTCGAACTCGCGACCCAATACCCCAACGCCCAACGCCCTCCCTACTTCATATCGAGATACTTCTGATCCACGTCCATCCCCCACTCCTTGAGCTGGCGGGCCCAGGAGCCGAGGGTTTCCTTGGTGACGGGAACGAGATCCATTTTGTTGATGACCGGCACATCCTTCTTAGCTACGCATTTGTCGAGGATGATCCGGACCGATTCGTAGCCCCACTTGTAGGTGGGCTGGGCGAGGAGTTCGGGGGCAATTCCGGCATCGACGTAGGCCAATTCCTTGGGCAGGGCGTCGACGGAAACGACCTTTACGTGACGGGAGGGCATTTCGGTGAGGAGGCTGGTCGCGAAGAGGGGCCAGCCGCCGACCATGGCCCAGGCCGTGATGTCGGGGTGGGCGTTCATTTCGGCGACGACGGCGCTGCTCGCGTCCTCGGGCGTCTCGACGTGATGGACGACGTCGACGATTTTGATGCCGGGATAGGCCTTGGCGGCGTCTTCCACACCCTTGACCCGCTTCTGGAGGTTTGGCGCGTTCTGGTTGCCGGCGAGGATGGCGACGTTGCCCTTGCCGCCGATTTGCTTGGCGAGGGTATCCATGACCAGCTTCCCCGTCTCCTCGTCGTCCACGCCGTAATAGGCGAACCGCTTGGAATCGGGGGCGTCGGAGTCGAAAGTCATGACCGGAATGCCGGCGGCGACGGCGTCGTTGATCGCGCCGGTCACCTTCGCCGCGTCGGAGCAGGAGATGAGGATCGCATCGCTGTGCTGGGAGATTGCGGCCTGGATGTTCTGGGCCTGAACCTGGCCGTCCTCTTTATCCGGCGTCTGCCAATCGATTTGCACGTTCGTCTTATAATCCGGGCCGAGCTTCTTTGCGGCATCCTCCGCGCCGGTGCGGGCGGAGAGGAAGACCGGATTGGTCGAGCTCTTGGCGATCATCGTGATCTTGAACGTCTTGCCGCCGCCGGTGTCCGAGCCCGTCGTTCCGGTCGTACCGGCGGTTCCCGTCGTCCCGTTATCCGTCTTGGCGCCTTGGTCGCCGCCATTGCAGCCGGCGACGAAGAGCGCGGCCAAAGCCAATAGAATCGAAACCCTCTTCATGAGCAACTTCCCTCCGTTGAGCAGATGCTTCTCAACTATGCACCCCGCCAAGCTCCCAGCGCAAGGCGGGACGCGCGCGGCGCGCTTCGCGTAGGAGAGAATGATGAGCCAGCCCCTTGCGATTCCGGTCGCTCACGACTTCACTTGCCCCTGGTGCTGGATCGCCCTGTTCCAGGCCAAGCGCCTCCAAGCCGAATTCGGCGTCGAGATCGAATGGCGAGGACATGAGCTCTGGCCGGAGGAGCTGGAGTGGCCGGAATACCGGCCCGCCGCCGCGATCCCGGGGCGGCCGCCCGTCCTGAGCCGGCTCGATTTTCTCAAGATGATGGACGGGATCGAGGTTCCGACGGCGGAGCGGCCGAAGCGCATGCGCGTGCATGCCGCGCTGGAGGCGGTCGAATTTTTCAAAGAGAAGCAGCCGGAATCGGTCGACGCCTTCGTCGAGGCGGTGTACCGGGCCTATTGGGAACGGGCTGAACGGATCGGCGACGCAGACGTCTTGGAGGTCCTGGCCGGCCGGTTCGGCATCGATCTCGTCGATTTCTGCGAAGCTCTGGAGAGTCGCCGCTATCGGGATCGGGTCGTCCACTTCGACGCGCCTTCGTACAAGGTGGGCGTCTTCAATGTGCCGACCTTTTGGATCGGGGGTGAACGCTACGCCGAGCAACCGTACGTCGTGCTCCGAAAGGCGATGCTTGCCGCCGGCCATGCCCCGGCCGGATTGGAGATGTACGAAGGGCTTTCGTTTCCTCCGGCGCCCACGGATCGCCCGTATATCGCGATCAACATGGTGGCGACGATCGACGGCAAAATCCTGACGGGCGACCGGGATGAGCCGGTGGTCGATCTCGGCTCGGAGAACGATCATCGCCTGATGAAGCGGATCGAGGCGGCGTGCGACGCGGTAATGGTCGGCGCGCAGACGCTCCGCGCCGCCAAGAAGAGCTGGAGTCCGAAGACGACGACCCGAATCGTCGTGACGCGGTCGGGCCGGCTGCCTTTCGACAGTTGCTTCTTTGCGGGCAAGCCGGTCGTCGCTTCGCCGGGGCCGGTCGAAGCCCCGGAGGGGATCGAACAGGTTCGGTTTAACGAGCTTGCCGGCCTGATTGGCGACCTGAGGAAGCGCGGCATCGAGCGGCTGCTCGTCCTCGGCGGCTCTTCTCTCAACGCGGAATTGTTCGAGGCGGGTCTAGTCGACGAAATCTTCCTGACGATAGCGCCGAAGATTCGACTGGGCGAAAACGTGCCGACGATCGCCGACGGGAACGCTCTGCCTCGCGAGAGCATTCAGAATTACAGCATCGTCGAACAGCACCGAATTGGGGAAGAGTTCTTCCTGAGGTATCGCCGAAACCCATAAATGCAGGCCGAGCAGATCGTTCGCATCTCGAAAACGCGCGCCAACAGTGCGCGCCGCCCGCTCGCGGCGGCGACCTATCTTCTCCGCAATGCGGGGAAGACGCTGCCGTTGATCGGGGTGATCATGCTTGCGGTCATGCTCATCGCCGGGATCGTGGCGATGATCGATTCGATCACTTACTCGATCCAGACGATCTACGCCTACTCGGCCAATTTCCTCGCGATCAATCCGCGAGGCGACCCACTGTCGACGCCGAGGCTGCGCATGGAAGTCGAGCGTCATACGCCGGTCAAGCTGGAACGGGTCATGATCTGCCGGGCCGCGGGAACGCAGGTCAACAGCATTGTCGGCAAGTGGCCCTTCGTGGTTCTCGGCCTCCAGCAGCACGATTTCGATTTCTGGCTGAAGCGCCTCGAGGTTACCGGCATCGATGGACGCCTGCCGAGGCCGGACAAGGCGGAAATGCTGGTGAGCGACCCCGTCGCCCGAAACCTGCACTTGCACATCGGTTCGGTCGTGCTGAAGCCGGATTCCCAGGAGAGCTATTCGCCCTATCCGGTGAAGGTCGTCGGCATCGCCCACACCGACGAGTGGACGATGGTGACCGACTACGAGTACCTCGCGAAAAACCACTTCCCGCCGATCGACGACTTGCTCTTCTTCGCCTACAACCGGGCCGACCAGATCAAGTTGGACGAGTGGGGATTCGAGCACTTTAAGGGGGAGCGGGCGGCGCTGTGGGCCTATCGGGAGATCAACCGCCAGACCCACACGATGTTCCACACGCTCTTTGCGATCCTGAACGTCGTGATCGGCCTGCTCGTCGTGGTGATTACGGTGATGATGGGGATGCTCATCAACATCTACCTTTCGCAGCGGCTCGTCGAGTTCGGGCTGCTTCAGGCGCTCGGCTACACGAAGAGGCAGCTTTTCCGGCGCGTGTTCAAGGAATCGGCGATCGTCGTCGTCGCGGGCTGGGTTCTCGGCGTCGGCCTGGGCTACGTGCTTCTTTTCATCGTGAAGCGAACTTTAATGGACCCGAATGCGTATGAGGTCCTCGTCAACGATCCGGTGGCGTTCCGGTACACCTTGCCGATACCCATCGCGATTATGCTGGTCGCGGGTCTGACGGTCTACCTGCGATTCCGCAACTTCGATCCGGTGAGCGTCGTCGAGCGGAGGCTGGTTTGATCGAGACGGAAGGTGCGTCGCTCGTCTATCACGACCACGGCCGCGAGGTCTACGCCGTCTGCGAGGCGAGCCTCGATGTGCGGCCAGGCGAGTTTCTCGGCATTCTCGGCCCATCCGGCTCCGGGAAATCTTCACTTTTGTATTTGCTCAGCGGGCTGAAGACGCCGACGAACGGAACCGTGCGCTACGAAGGGCGGGACGTCGCGAAGATGAGCGACGAGGAGCGAAGCCGGATACGCCTCGGGGATTTCGGGTTTGTGTTTCAGCAGCCGTTTTTGCTCGGCTATCTTTCCGCGCTTGAAAACGTAATGCTGGCGACCTCGGGACAGCGCCTTGCCGGCCCGGCGATGGAGCTGCTCGACCAACTCGGCCTTGCCGAGAAGTCGCACCGATTTCCCCACGAGCTGAGCGGCGGCGAGCGCCAGCGGGTGTGCGTGGCGCGGGCTCTACTGGGCTCCCCGCGCGTGATTTTCGCGGACGAGCCGACGGCCTCGCTGGATCACAAGAACGGCGCTGCCGTCGTCCACCTGCTCAACCGCCTGCGCGGCGAGGGCTCGCTGGTGATGGTCACCCACGATCCCTCCATGCTGGAAGAGGCCAGCCGGACGGTCCGCCTCGTCGACGGGAAGATCGAGCAGGAGCAGTATTCCTAGCCCGATTCCCGTACTGCCTCGATCCCCTGAACGATGGCGTCCGCCATCCGGTCGAGATTGGCGGGGACTTTGAGCCATTGGGAATCGTGCGGGTTGTCGAGGAAGCCTATCTCGATCAGAACGACCGGGACTTGGCTGAAGACGGAAGCGGTGAGAGCGCCCTGTTGGCGGCCGACGAAGCTCTTGTCGTCGCCGTAGAGTCCGTCGTCGGGGAGTTGGCCCCGCAATTCCTCCGCGACCCCCAAGTGAAAGAGGCGAGCCGCATGCGTGCTTGCCGCGATAACTTGCGGGGAAGGGCCGGTCTTGCCGAGCGCCGTTCCGGGATGGCTCGGATAGTAGACCCCGAAGCCGCCCCGCCTGCCCGAGTCGGCGTGAATCCGGACCATGAGATTGCAGCGGCTCCGGTTCGCGAT
This sequence comes from Fimbriimonadaceae bacterium, assembly GCA_035545155.1. Classification (GTDB taxonomy): domain Bacteria; phylum Armatimonadota; class Fimbriimonadia; order Fimbriimonadales; family Fimbriimonadaceae; genus JAEVZK01. Next base: position 426,446 of record DASZYX010000013.1, read on the forward strand.
GGCGGCTCGCTGCCGATTCGTCACGTACTGGTCGAGCCTCGTTTTCGTGAAAACGACGCCGATATGCCGAGCGCGCAGCTTCACGCCGACGAGCCGGGCCACCTTCCAGTTGACGTCGACTTCCCGCAGGCCGTCGACGACGGCGCCGCCGCTGTTCCGCTCGCTCGGGTGCCCCGGATCGACGCAGACGAGGAACCGCCGCGGGGCCGAGACGAGCGCGAGAAGAGCAACCGCCAACATAATCCTAATCCTGGCTTATCGGCGCTCGATTCGCAGGCGAAGAGGCCCTAAAAGGCCGGACGGAGCCGGGATTCCCTTCATCAGATCGTGCTCCTCGGGGGCTGGGAAGCGGTTGCCGTAGACCTTCCGTAGCGGGCCGAGGTCCGGGCGGGGGAGGCCGATGAAGCGGTTGACGGGGAGGTTGGCGACGGCAACCTCGATCAGGTCGACGCCGGGCCGGAGGGCCTTCGTGATCTCAACTTCGAACGGCGGGACGATCGCGGCGCCGCAGTCGATCCCGTTCACCTTCACCCGCGCAGCCTCCCTCACGTCGCCAAGCTCCAGGAAGACACGGGCGTCTCCGGCGTCGCGCCACGGAATCGACGTCGTGTACAGGCCGAGGCCGGAGAAGAACTTCGCGCCGGGAAGCTCGGTCCAGGAGCCCGGTTTAACCAGATCGACGTCGCGTGGGGCGTCGGGGCCGATCAAGGAGAGCCGCCAAGGCCCTGCGATCTCCCGGTAGGAAACGCTTGCCGGCTTCACAGCCGTGGGCATAGCTCCCTCGGTTGGCTTGCCGCAGACGACAAAGGCCGAGCCGCGCGTCGGGAGGTCGAGGCCGACGGTCGGGCCGGGCGGAAGAGTCTCGATCGCCCCGGTCAGGGCGTCCCACTTCTCTCGCGTCGCATAGGGCGAGTCGAGGGCCATATCGACGTGGACCGGGTCGGGGCCGACGTTCGCGAAGAAGAAGATGTCACGGCCACTCATGCGCCGGTGCTGGAAGCCGACCGTGGCCGGCTGCGCGACGTAACGGACGGAGGGCGCGAGCCGGTGGGAAAGCACCTCGGGCACGTCGGCGTCGTCGGAGACCAACTCGGCCATCCCCGCGCCAACCGGATGGATTTCCCCGGCCTTCGGCACCACTCCGAACAGCTCCGTGTCCAGCTTGAGAAGTTCCGACATCCCGTCGACAAGGCCGGGCGTGCGTGTCGGCAGCCGCCGCGTGGCGATGACGGCGCCGCCGGCCCGGCAGAAGGCCACGATCTTGCGCATCGCGTCGAGATCGATCGATTCCAGGTTTGGCAGGACGAGCGCGTGGTAGCGGGCCGGGCCGACGGCGAGCGCGGCGTCGCTCACCGAGGCAACCCGCTCGACCGACCAGAAGTCGATCCCGTCGTAATCGTAGCCCGAACTAATAAGGCCATGGATCAGAGCCGACTCGTGTTTGAGGGCGTTTTGTAGTCCGAACTCGCTCGTCGCCTTGCCCGTGACGAGGCGGTCGCGCACAAAGAAGTCGAGCGTCATCTGCTCGGTTGGGCCTTCCCGGAAGGAATCCTCGACAGGGAGATAGATCGCGACCTTGCGGATCGGCTCGCCCTGCCGAAGCATCCACTGGCAGCGGTTGCAGTAGTCGACGAGAGCGGGAAAGAGCGGCCATTGCGAATTGCCGGGCCCTATGAACGGGCCGTAGTAGGGTGTCCAGCCGGGCGAGCCGGCAGATTCGGGAGAGTAAGGAAAATCGACGGCGGTGAGATCGTTCGAGCCGCACAGGAAGGTCAGATCGCTGACCAGCTTGAGGTCGCTGAGCGAGTCGGCGAGCCGGTTCGGCAGCCCCGCCCACGTCCAGGCCTCGGAGGAGACGATGCGGCGGCCGGCTTGGTGGGCGGCGGAGGCGACGTAGCGCTGGACGGCAAAGCCCTTCCACTCGTAATGCTCGCCGGTCGGAGTCTGGATATAGCGGCTGGAGGTCATCGGGTTCGGCGGCGTCCCGTAGGGCTCCATCTCCAGATCGACATGCCGGCTCGCGCACCAGTCGCCGAGCGGCTTGGTGAAGCGCTCCTCGGTCAGCTCGGCGAGAGTGCGCCAGAAGTCGAAGCGGACGCTCTTGCCTGCTTCCGAATCCTTGTCGAAGAGCTCGGGCAGGTGGAGAGTGAGATCGTAGCCACGTCGCTTCCGGAAGACCTCGGGCAGATCGCTCGCCCAATTCGAGGCGTAGACTTCGAGGCTGTCGCAGCCGACGTTCTCGACGAGGCCGTGGGCAGCTTTCAGCATCGGATCGATCACGTTCGCCAGGTAGCGGTCGAGGGCGGGCCGGCTGTAGTGGTCGAGGACCAGCCCTTCGCCGCCGTAGGCGGGCCGCTTCACCTGCATCTTCGTCGGGCCGGCGATGTAGGCGCGAGTCTCCCCGCTGCCGGAAAGGTGGTTGGGATCGATCGGCTGGCCGTTGCGGAAGACGGCGATAAGCGATTCATCCTTGCCTGGGTCGGTCTTGCTGAGGTCGCTGTGGCGCGGGGCGTAGACCTCGCGGATGCGTTGAGCCGAGTCCGGCACGGACACCGAGGGGCCGCCGAACGGCCAACCCGTGCTGCCGTTTACCCCGAACCGCAAACCCCGCCTGTGAGCGGCTTCCGCTGCGTAGCGGAAGGAATCGAGGAAGTCCGGAGAGCCGAACTTCAGGTTCTTGATCCCGGACGCCGGATCGTCGAGGGCGACCGGATACATGAAGTACACGTCGACCCCGCCGATTCCCGCTTGCTTGATCTGATCCAGCTCGCGGTCGATCTCGGGCGGCGTCCAGGCTGGGCCGAAGACGCGCCAGTACATCCGCATCCGGGCCTCCGGTGGGACGGAGCGGAAGCCGTCTGCGAGCGGATCGCGGCCAAAAGAGGCGAGGGCAAGGGCGACGACGGCCGTCAGCATCGAGTCGAGTATAACGGTTCGGCCCTGAGCGATGACCTTCCGAAAGCGACGTCAGCCTGAGCGAGCGGCGAGTCTTGCGAGGCGTGCAGTCGAAGGCCCCCCGCGTCGAGCGCACCGTTCTATGCGGAGATCCCTCGTGTCGAATTTCGCCGGAGGCTCGTTCCTTCGCTCAGACGCCTGCAACACCATGACGCACCTTATCCGGGAATTTCGCAATCTTCGGCCTGTTTGCACATAGCAGAGCCAAGATGGCTCTGACACACTCCGCCTGGAAGGCGGAGCCACGTCCGAGAAAGTCGGTTTCGATTTGGGGCAAGCTCTCTCGGGCTCGGAGACCCAAGCCACGACAAGCGCATCCCAACCGAACTCAGGCTGGCGCCGGGAACACAGAGCCAGGATGGCTCTGACACACTCCGCCTGGAAGGCGGAGCCACGTGCTTACGCGAAGGATTCAGACTGGTGGACCCGCCCCTTTCGCGATGTGAACTCTCAAGAAACACCTTGTGATTTAGGTTCAAGGTGCGGACCTGGCTGGGCAACCTCCATAAGTTCCCGGAACCTCCATCCCCCTACCCCCTTCCTCCTCCCGGCACAAACCATCCGGCAAGAGGAAGGGGCTTCCGGATCCCCTCCTCTTGCGCCGATGATTGTGCGGCGGAGGAGGGGATTAAGGGGTGGAGGTTCCGGAAACCTACAAACGCCCCGCTCTTGTCATCCGGCTCGGACGCCATGCGTTCCTTCCTCACTTTCCACCGCCACGGGGCCGGCGGGCTCGGGACGACAAAGCCCGCTCCCTGCTGGGAGCGGGCTCTTTTTCGAGGAGGCGGCGAGCCTAGTTGGAACAGGCGCCCGAGTACGGGGCGAAGGCCGGGTAGAAGTGGTCGCCGTACTGGTAGTGATCCGGGTTGAGGGTCTGGCCGAGCCGCTGCCACTTGGCATGGCCGTCGGCGTAGCAGTAGCAGGCGCCGCCCGCATGGCGGTCCCACTTGACGCGGGTGATGTCGACTTTGTCGTTCGTGTCGGCCTGAAGATGCTGCTCGGCGAAGTCCGGCGTCCAGTAGGCGAAGTTCATCGAGTGGATGATCGCGTACTGCGGGGCCACTTGGACCGATCCGGGGCAGGGCTGCGAGGGGTTAAAGCCGGTCACACCCTTCTGCTGGCCGATCACAAAGCCCTGGGCTTCCTTGTCCCGCCGCTCGGTCACGGTGATCGTGTTCGAAGGATCGGGGAAGACGCCCATGTTGGTCGGCGACCAGTCGTGGGCGGGCATCAAGTTGTAGTTCGGGATGTAGCTGTACTTAGGCGCTTGCCAGTCGCAATACATCTGACCGGAAGCGTCGAGCTTGCCAAGGTCGGCAACGCCGTTGGGGCAGGGGTGCTTCGGCTCGACGGGAGTCGCGTCGCTCGGGCAACGGAACATATCCCAGTTCTTGATGTACGGCTGCATCAGGTAGGTCCAATGGATCTGATAGGTGCCGTTCTGGTTGAAGGACTGGATCGTGTTCTGGCTCTCCCAACTCGTCTGGCAGAGCATGTCGTCATTGTCGCCGGCGTACATGAACGTCGCGGTCGCGATCTGCTTCGTATTGGAAAGGCACGCCGTCTTTTTGGCGGCTTCCTTCGCTTGAGCAAATACCGGGAAGAGGATGGCAGCGAGGATGGCAATGATCGCAATTACGACGAGTAATTCGATCAGCGTGAAGGCATGACGGGTGCGCATGATCTTGCCCAGTAAGAAGGGCCTGTATTAAGGAGTGTTTAACGGCAAGTTAAGGCCTTATGAAGCGCGGTGCGACAGCTCCAGCGCTTTTGCTTCCACCGCCGCAAAGTCCGCCCCTACAATTGCCGGGAAATGAACCGGCTTTACCAGGTTCATCTTATACAGATGATGGCCGAACTGCTGAAGGCCTTCCCGGTGCGGCTCGTCGAAGGAATAGTCCATGATTCGACGCAAATAGTTGTCGCACTGAAGCACGGTGAAGCCGGTTTCCTCGGCGGCGATCTTGACGACGCGCTCGATCTTCGCCATCCCATAGAGCGAAGCCGTGTAGAGCCACATGGAAAGCTCGGGGGTCAGCCCCTCGTCGCCCATCCATAGCGCCCAGACGAAGGGGAGACGGGTGAGCCGCCGCCACTCGTAGCCGAGATCGAGGATGTGCAGATCGCCTGCCTCAGCCCGCATCCCGTTATCCCCGATCAGTACGCATGCGTCGTGATTCTCGAGCATGGCTTCGAGGGAGGGCGGCAGCGGCTCGCCTTCCACATTGCGCTCGTAGCGTTCCCTCAGGACGACCTGGGCGAGGGCGTTGCTGGTCATCGAGCTTTGGTCGAAGGCGACGGTGCGGATCATCCTGGGCGGGACCTTGCTGAAGAGGCGGACGCTCAGCACTTCTTTTTGGGTGCTGATGGAGACGCCGTCCGCGACCCGCTTGCCGGGCACGCGCAGGGCCTCGATCGACGAGACCATGATCGCCTGGACGTCTCCGGTTGCCAGCATGGCGGGAAGGCGGGAAGGCACGTCGTAAACCACCTGGACCGGCGACTCCTCCTTGAAATCCTCGAAGAGACGAACGAGAGGCTTCGCATTCAGGTAGGGCACGCATCCGACTCGGTAGGTCATTCCGGTTTCCTCGCGACCGCGATCAGGCTGCTGCCCCACGGCAGGCTGAGCTTCGAAATCAGGGAGGCCTCGACGGACTGGATTCCGATGAGGAACCCGTTGATCCACTTCGGCAACGCCACGAGAGAGGCCTTGGCCGGCCCCTTCTTCCGCTTCTCGAAGAACCGCACGATAACCACGATCGGGAATAGGAAGAATACCGAGTAGCTGAGCCTTTCGATCCGAAATCCGGCTTTGACGAGCTTGGCGTTCAACTCGCCTCGCGTATAGCGGCGGAAGTGCATCAGAGCCACGTCGTGCGGCCCCCAAAGGGACTGGAACGCGGGAACGCTCAAGACCAGGATGCCTCCTGGCGCGAGGCTCCGGTAAGCCTCGGCGAAGGCCTTGCCGTCGTCCTCGATGTGCTCGAAGACGTCGAGGGCGATGATCGCGGCGGCCCAGCCGGTTTGCAGCGGCATCGCGGTCGCGTCGCCCCGCACCAGCCGTTTGAGGCCGCGCTTGCGGCAGAAGCCGAGGGCGAGCGGACTCATATCCAACCCGACGGGCTTGCCTCGCGATTCCAATTCGGTTAATACGACTCCGGTCCCGCATCCGAGATCGAGAAACTGGTCGCCCTTCGGACGAAACCGGTCGAAGAGGGCGAGCGCGATGCGCCGCCTCCCGACGAACCACCAGTAGCGGTCCTCCATTTCGAACATCCGGGTGTATTCGTCGGGATTCATTTGGGATGATGGAGGTGAAGGGGTGAGGGAGGTGAAAGGGTGATGGGGGTGACGGGGTGATGGAGGTGACGGGGTGATGGGGGTGAAGGGGGTGAAGGGGGTGAAGGGGTGATCGAGGTGAAGGGGTGATGGAGGTGAAAGGGTGATGGAGGTGAAGGGGTGATGGCCGTGAAAGGGTGAGGGAGGTGAAAGGGTGATCGAGGTGAAGGGGTGAGGAAGGTGGAAGGGTGATGGAGGTGAAGGGGTGATGGGCGTGAAAGGGTAATCGAGGTGAAGGGGCAACTGCCGCAGGGGGACAAATTGGGTGGCACTTGCCCCTCACTCCTGTTCACCTTCGCTACGCGACGGTTCACAGACCCTCTCTCCCGGAGGGGAGAGGGAGCGCGCCCCTCACACGAGGCGAATCGGCAACGGACCCCACCCGTCTCACCCCATCACCTCGATCATCCCCTTACTCTCCGCTTCTTCCCCTTCATCCTCAGGCCGATCAGGTCCCTGAAGGAGCGGGGGTAGTCGCGCCAGAAGACGACTTTGGAGCCTTCCTGGTGGAACCAGCGGATGGGGACTTCGTCGATGCGGTAGCCGAGGTCGCGAGCGATCATGAGGGCCTCGAAATCGAAGCTGAAGCCGTTCAGCTCGCAGCGGGAGAAGACGTCGCGGCAGGCCTTCTTCGTGAACATCTTGAAGCCGCACTGAGTGTCGTGGATGCCGCGAATGGCGAGAAGCTGGATGAGCTGGTTGGAGGCTCGGCCGAGCATTTCCCGGAAGAATGGCTGATGCTTCTCCAGCTTGCTTTCCTTGAGGGGCCGGCTGCCGATCGCCACGTCCGCGCCTTCGCGCATGTGGGTGAGCAGCTTTTCGGTTTCCTCCTGGGGCGTCGCCATGTCGGCGTCGCAGAAGAGGATCAGGTCGCCCTCGGCGGCGAGCATGCCGGTGCGGACGGCGTAGCCTTTGCCCCGGTTCGGCTTGTAGGCGATCAAGCGGAACTTGGGATGGGTGGCCGCAAATTCGGAGACGATCGCCTCGGTCTGGTCGCTGCTGCCGTCGCTGACGACGATCACGTCGTACGGGTAGCTCTGCGCCTCGTAATACTCGTGCAGCCGCTCCAGAGTCGGCTTCAGACGCACTTCTTCGTTGTACGCGGGGACGACCACGCTCAGGTGAGGCGCTTCCAAGTTCACCGATTCTACCGCCGTGCATCCGGCTGGGGCACTTCCGATTGGCGGGCCAGCACGAGCACAGCTACGATAACAAGGACGCCGCCCGCGACGTGCCAGAGGCGCAGCGGTTCGCCGAGGAACGCGACGGCGACGAGCGCCGTCGTCAGCGGCTCGAGGGCGGAGAGCGAGGAGGCCTCGACCGCTCCGACCCGCTCCAAGCCGGCAAGAAGGGCGCCGATGGCGACGACGGTCGCGACGAGGGCGAGCCCGACCGCGCCGATCCAGCCCTGCGGCGAGGAAGGGATATCGAAGCCGAGGAAGAGCGAGGCGACGCCGTACACGACGGTCGTCGACGCCAGGATCGTCAGAGTCGCCGGGATCGCGCTGACGCCTTGCATCACTTTCCGGCCACACAGCATATAGGCGGCGTAAAAGAGCGCCGTGCCGAGGCCATAGACGACGGCGATCCCGCCGACCTGCCGTGCCGGACCAACGATCAGGATCGACCCGCCGAGCGCGCAGACGAGGGCGATTCCCTTCGCCGGCGTCATCCGCTCCTTTAGGAACAGAACCGAGCCCACCGCCACGAAGGCCGGATAGAGATAGAGGAGAAGCGAGGCGGTGATCGGGCTGCTCGCCTTCAGGCACTGCAGATAGGTGAAGGACTGGCCGACGTAGAGCAGGCCGAGGCCAACCAAGGCGAGCATGCCGCGAAAATCGGGGAAGCGGCTTCGCGTCGCCGCGGCGACGCCGCCGAGGATCAGCGCCGCGATGCCGAAGCGGTAGAAGAGGAGCGACGCGGTGCCGATCCCGGCTCGGGTCGCGAGGAGCGCGAAATAGGCGTAGCTGCCGAAGGCGCAGGCCGAAACCGACACCAACAGGGTTCCCAGCGCCCGCTTCGACACGTGGTCATTGTGGCACCCGTCGCTACGCGACGGGTTTTTACTTTTGGCGGCTCTTCGAGGCTACGGCTTGGCGCTCGCGGGGGTCATGCTTTTGTAGCTCGACCGTCGCTTTCCGCTCCAGCTTGCCCCAACCCTGGCGACGCCCCCTGATCGCGGTGACGATCGACTTGTAGATCACGACGTACATGATCTGCCGGTAGACCAGGCGCTGGAGGAAGAGCCACCAGAGCGAGCCGGCTTTCTCCCGATCCATCCGGTAGGCGATCAGGCCGGAAACGAGCTCGACGGTGAAAAAGAGGCCATAGAGGAAGGCGACGGCCTGCAGGGTCTGCATGACGTCCGCCGCCGGCCGCCAGTCCTTCGTGTAGGCGCTGCTGGAAACCCAGGCGAGGGCGGCGAGAATCGTCGTGTAGACCAATTGAACGTCGACAAGCGGGGCCAGCACTTGGAACACGATCTGGAAGAGCCATAGGCTGGGCAGCGTGAACCAGCCGAACCAGCCGTGCCGGCCCATGGCTCGGCGATGCTTCCAAAGGCATTGGAGGGTGCCGTACGCCCAGCGGAAGCGCTGGGCGAAGAATCCTTTGAAGGTGTCCGGCGCTTCCGTGTAGGCGACGGCTGCGCTCTCGGTTTCGATGGTCCAACCGGCCCGCTGGAGCCGCCAGGTCAGGTCCATGTCCTCGGCGAGGGTGTCGCTCACGTAGCCGCCGGCCTCGACGACCGCCGTCTTCCTCCACGCGCCGATCGCGCCGGGGCAGACCGAGATCGCGCCGAGGGTCGCGTAGGCTCGGCGGTCGAGGTTCTGGCTCGTGATGTATTCGATGCTTTGCCACCAGGTCCAGAGATTCAGCCGGTTGCCGACTTTCACGTTCCCCGCGACCGCCCCGATCTCCCGGTCCTCGAAACGCCGCACGAGGTAGCCGACGGCTTCCGGCATGAGCTGGGTATCGGCGTCGATGCAGACGAGAATCTCGCCCCGCGCCTGGGTGAGCGCGCGGTTCAGAGCCGAGGCCTTGCCGCCGTTCTCCTGCTTCAATGCGACGACGCGCGACTCGCCCGCGAACTGGGTGACGACCTCCAAGAAGGTGGCGTCCTGGGAGCCGTCGTCCACGACGATCACCTCGGCGACGGGATATTCGGAGGCGAGGATGCTGGAGATCGTCCGGCCGATGACCGCTTCCTCGTTGTAGGCGGCGATCAGCACACTCACGCTCGGCCGGTAAGCCGGATCGGCGACGAACTTGCGGCGCTCGTGAAAGATCGCGAGCGGCACGTTCAGCAGGACCCGCGCGAGTCCCAGTCCGATCGCCGTCAAGAAGGCGAAGCGCAGGAACCACTCGAAGGTGAACATCGTGCCGAAGGCGAATTTGTCGAGGCCGACGAGGACGCGGTCTTTGTCGCTCAGCGGCGGCATCACGGCGTCCCGCGAGGTCCCGAGAAGGGCCGACACCGGCACGAAGCGATAGCCCTTCGACCGGAGCAGGGGGATCAGCTTACGCAGTGCGGCGACCGTCGTATCGCGATTTCCGCCTCCGTCGTGGAGGAGGATCGTATTTCCATGGTCTGGCTTGGAAATCTGATACAAAACCGCCTGGATGATCTCGTCGGGCGTGCGCCGGGCGCCGGTGCCGTCCATGTTCTCGGTGAGCCGCCAATCCTGGGGATCGAGCGATTCGCCGACGGTGATGTAGCCGAGCCGGGAGGCGAGGATGATCGGGCGCACGTCCTCCGGCTTCGTCGGCTCGGAGTCGGCGTTGTAGGGCGGACGGAAGAGCGCGGTCGTGCGGCCGGTAATGCCCTGGATGATGCGTTGGGTCGCGTTCAGCTCGTACTCGGTGCGCTTGTCCGTCGTCTCGTCCAGGTTCGGATGGGTGAAGGTGTGGCTGCCGATCTCATGCCCTTCCTCGAAGGTGCGCCGCACAAGGTCGGGATATGCGCCCGCGTTCTGGCCGATGACGAAGAAGGTTGCGGGGACTTTGAATTCCTTGAGGACGTCGAGGATCTTCGGCGTGAACGTTGGATCGGGGCCGTCGTCGAAGGTGAGGGCGAGGGTCTTGAGCCCGGCGTATCCGGCTTTCTGGATGTAATAGCTGGAGGGATAGCCCTGGTAGGTTTCGTCGTCGATCAGCCCGCTCGTCTTATCGACCTCGACGTCCCGCACGGCGGTCTTCGGCTCGCCCCTCGCATAGAGGATGTCGCCTTCGTGGGTGAATTCGAGGTCGTCAGGGCCGAATTCGACGGTGCGGAGCGCGTTCGGATCGGGGTCTTTTCCGATGTCTTCCCGGTTTAGGAATTTCCAGATCGACGGGTCCTCGGTTCCGAGCGCCCAGAGAGCCGAGCCGCGCACCCCCAGGCTTCGCGCCAGCTTCCACTGGTTGAAGGCGGAGACACTGTCGAGTACCCAGACGTCGTGGTGGAGGTCGTTCTCGTCGTCGTATTCGAAGTGTGTATTGGCGGTCGCGTCGTCGAGGTTGATGACGTCGGAGGCCTTCTCCTCGTCCCGATACCCTTCCGCCGCCTTCAGGGCTGCCTGATAGCTGATCGAGTCGGCCTTTTGCCCCTTGGGCCAATCGTAGGCGTAGCTTCCGATGCCGATGACGAGCTTGTTCGACGGCACCGCGTCGGCGTACTTGTCGAGAACCTGCTCCGACCATTGGATCGGGGCGATCGCTCCGGACGGGCCTTCCTCGTAGTGGTCGTCGTAGACCATCACGATCACAAGGTCGACGTATTGCGCGAGCCGGCGAATCCTCAGATCCTCGTTGCCGGCCTCGAGGTCGATGCTCAGGCCAAGGTTAGCTTCCCGCAGGGTCCTTTGAAGCAGGGCGAGGAATTGGGGAAGGCGTTCGTAATCGACGGGGTCGAGACCCTCGAAATCGACGTTGAGCCCATCGAATTGGTTGCGCTTCAGCCAATCGCGCAGGCTTCCCGCAAGCTCGACTTGCTTGTCGGGGGAATCGAGGAGGGCCTTGACGACCGGCTTATTGATCGCCCCATCGTACATGTTCGAGATCAGGGGCCAGATGTGGATGCCGTTCCGGCGTGCGATCTCGATGAATTCGGGATTGTGGGAGTTGATCTCGGCGCTGAACTGGCGGGCGTCGATCTTGCCGGGGTCGCCTTGGTCGAGGTGCAGCCACTCAGGAATGACGTGGGTCAGCTTGTCGGCGTTGGCTCGGAAGGAAGTGATGCCGACTTCCTGCCACGGCGCGTAGAAGGCGGCGACGATCGGCGAGCCGGCCGGGGCCTTCTTTGCGGAGGCCTTTTCCGCTTCGATCCGCTTCCGGTCTTTCGCGATTTCCTGGTTCAGCTCCTGCCGCGCCTTGCTCGCGAGGAACATCGCTTGGCGCTTGTCGACGTCGGGGAGGCGGGGGATCAGGCGGGTGGGGCGATGGAAGGTGTCGCTGAGCCCCTTGATCTTCGGCAGGAGGGGGACGACGGAGAAACTGACGAAGAACGCGGTGGTGAGAATCGCGATCATCAGCCCGAGGGAGGCAGCCCAAAAGCTTACGCGCTTGCGGCGCGTTCCATGCGGATCGAAAAAGACCGGCTTGGGGCTCATGGGGACAAGGATTCCAAACGCGAAAAACGTCGGCGACGTCCGTGCGTTCAGGATTTTGCTCTCAAAGCCCCAACGAATGGGGCTTTCGGAGTCGGTAGTTTTCCGATTTATGACGCGCGAGGCCGATTACTGCCGGGTAGCGATCGCCCGCTCGAACTCCGCGCGAGGGACGAGGCAGGATTCGCTGAACCCCTTTTCGGGGGAGGAGACGATGATCCAGACCGCCTCTCGCGAAGGCTGGACGAGCAGGTAGCCGTCGGCGGCGGAGCGCTGGAGGTTTGCTCCCGCGGCGACGGAGCGCAAATCGCCCACCGTGCAGTCGAAGGCGCAGACCGGCTCGCCGTCGCCTTTGAAGGCCTCGACCCTCGGTTTATCGCCGTCGAGGCGCAGACGCAGCGTATGCCGTTCGGGGCAGAGGTCGATGGTGGTCGCGGGCTCAGCCAAGGTAGAAGCCCTCCCTCAACTCTCGCGCCGGGTCGGCGGCCCGGAGAATCGCTCCCGCGACGTGACGGACGTTCGTATAGATCTGGTGCATCCGCTTCGCGCTCTGGAGGCACCGGCGCGCGCCGCGAAAGTCGCCTTGGATCGTGAGGAGAAGTCCGGCCCTCGACAGGAAGACGGCCTGCTTGCGGGCTTGTCTCGCCGACCGAAGCATCCGCATTGCCTGCATTCGGTCATGCCGTGGAATCGGCTGATTTTCGAAAGTGAGTTGGATCACGAGTCTTTCACCCATCCTTGCACGATATCGTTAAGGGACTGCCCACCCAGGCCGTCGCCAATTTTGGTTCTGGGTATGTGCGGAGCAGGCGTGTTGAGGAGACCCTGCTCTTCCCTCCGCCTACGCCTCATGAGGAGCGCTTCTCTCGCCGACTCGAGATGTAGAAGCGCCGTCGCGTTTTCTTCGCAGGCGAGGGGGCGGCCCTGATGGTCCAGCAGGCGCTCCTGCAGGGCCTCGATGACGTCCTCGATCCGGCAACCGTTGATACCGTGCTCGGTAACCGGTCCGCGCTGAAAAACGATGTGAATAAAGGGTTTGCAGACGAAGCCGTCGCTGCCGTCCATGCAGCGCCACATTTCCATATTCGCGCTCAAGCCTGCCCCCTCACGCCTTGCCGTTGGTCGAGTTCTGGCACTGAATGGCGAGGCGTCGCAGATCGGCGGCGAGCTGCTCCAGGTAGATCGTGCCGCGCTGACAGGCGAGCTTGGTCCAGCCGTCCTGACGGATGGCCCGCTCCGCGAGTTCGACTTGAGCCTTTCGCACGTACTTGAGGATGGATTCGCTGACGGCGTAGAGCTTGACCGCTTTTGCGTGAGCGTCCAGGTCCGAGGTCCAGACGGCGTGAGCGTGATGCTCGAAGAATTCGACCGGGCTGGCCGCCTTATGGGCCTTCCCGTTGGTCGGGCCGTCTTGGGCATGTACCAATGTATTCAATTCAACCTCCAGGGTTTTCAGTCCGTGAAGGCAACGTCGAACGCCGATCCGTTGACGCGCAGCTTCGTTTTCCCGATGGGCCTACGAGGTTAGCTGACGGGTTCAGGCCGGGTATGTACCTGTCGCCAAGATTCTGGCGATTCACCCCATTCGGACGGTTCCCCCGTTCCGAGCGCAGCTCGGATTCGGCATGCATCTATCTTACCTCAAGAGCATCGCAGAGCGATATGTCCGGTTTGCCGGTATTCGTGGCTCTTGGCCTTCTGTCTAGCGGGGCTCGTCATACACGCCGAGATCGAAAACCCGAGGCGAGCCGGTGAACGCGAGGCGGACGCGGTCGGAGCGCGCCCGCGCGATCTCGTGCATCTGCACGGCCTGAGGCTTATGGCCCACCGCCAAGTCGACCCAGTTATGGCCCGACCAGCCCTGGAAGCGGTACTCGCTCATATTGCCGTCGCTGACCACGACGAGCGTGTTGAACGTTCGTTCCCTGTCCAGCCGGATCTCCAGCCAGCCGTCGGTCTTTCCGTCGTCCGGCTGCCAGGCCGACTTGAAGCTGCCGTCGTTCGCCAAATCGGGACCGATCGTGTCGGGCGAGGAGGAGGCGTGGATCGGACGGCCGGTGGCAAGGTTTCGAGTGGTGATGACCGTCGTCTTGCGAATCTTCGCGGCCGGGCCGGGATTCCTCCAGCGGCGGCCGATCTCCTGCAAGCGGGCGACGACGTTGGGGGCAAGCCGACCTTCCCGGTTCGGCGGGGCGTTCGCGATCAGATTGCAGTGCCGCTCGTTTTGAGGGATCAGCCACTCGTCCACAACCTGTTCGGCCGACTTCAGCGGCCGGTTCTCGTCTCCCTGCTTCCAGAACCAGCCGTCCGTGAGGGTCACGCAGGAGTAGGCCGGAACGCTGCTTTCCTCGGGCAAGCGTTGCCCCGCGTTCTGCTCGAATGCCTTGAGATCGGTGTAGTAGAGCCCGGAGGTTGGGTACTGGCTCGCGTTGAGATCGGAGACGAGGCAGTTCGGCTGGAGCTTCTTCAGCATGCCGTAAATCTTGTGGAAAGGGACCTCTTCGTAGGTGATGCGGCTCCACGGCGCGTCCCAGCCGTCGATGATGAGCGCGTCGATCTCGCCATATTCGGTGAAAAGCTCGGTGAGCTGATCCTCGATGAGCCTCACTTTGTCCGGTGTGACGTTGAAGTGGCGGATGTCCTCCCGCAGATCGAGGATCGAGAAGTAGAGTGCCGTGCGGAGGCCATGCTTCCGGAACGAGTCGACGTAGGCGCGGACGACGTCGGTCTGGTGCTTCGTATGACGGACGCTCGCGCTGCGCGTCTTCGTCGGCCAGATGCAGAAGCCGTCGTGGTGCTTGGTCGTCAGGCAGCCCCAGGTCATGCCCGCCTCTTTGGCGGCGCGAGCCCACTGGTCGGTGTCGAGGGCCGTGGGCGCGAAGACGTCGGGCGGAGCCGTGGGATCGCCCCATTCGCGATCCTGGAAGGTCGCCATGTTGAAGTGGATGAACATGCCGAACCGCAGGTCGAGAAAGGCCTGCTGCAATTCGTGAAGAGGGCGGCCGACGGCGTACGGGTCGATCCTCTCGGGGTGGCTCTCCATAAGCTTTGCTGGAATCATCGCCCCGGCGACGGCCCCTGCCGCCACCTGGCAAAACTCGCGTCTCGTTTGCATTGGGATTGGAGGAGTCAGTTTACGAGATCGGCGAGGCCGATCCCGGTAATTTAGCCGACAAGAGAAATCAGGACATGGAATCCGAAAAGGGGCTGGGTAAGCTCCCTAGCGTACGTTTGTATCGTAAAGCGATCCGTTGAGGCTTTCGATTTTCGGGAGAGCGAAACTGGGGCCAGACGGCGCGGAGCGGGCGGGCGTAGGAGCTTGCCATCTTCATCGCGGCTTCAGAACGAATCGGTCCGCGATGCTTGTCTTACTTATAAGTTAAATGTTAAGGACAGGTTATGTCCCGTTGATTCCCTGGAGAGAACCGAATGATTCACTTTTCCGCAATGTCGCACCTCGCCTACATCGATCCCGGTTCGGGAACGTTGGCCCTGCAGATGTTGATCGCGGGCGTGGCGGGCGCCATTGTTATGTTTAAGAGTCGTATCGCCTCGATTTTTGGGAAATTGAGGGGTAAGAACGAGCGATCGGAGTAAAGCAGAGACATCCGACCCGGCAAACGCGGTCGCAACGAGCTGGCGAGTTCAAATCCAGCGCTCGCTCGTTTGCTTGAGCCTTGCCAATCTCCTCTTCTTTCGGGCTTGGCCCTGGCTGCAGAACCCCTATACGGCCTGGCACCTTAAAGCTCCCGTCTCTACCTTTTGGTGGGAAACCATTCTCGACGTCTTCATCGTGGCCGCGGTTCTCTTCATCGCGCAGGCCACCGTTCGTCGGATTCCTTGGAAAGGCAGTCCCCTCTTGATCCGGTTCGGCCTCCTCGCCGCACTCGCCCTGATCCTCAAACGCCTGAACGAGGTCAATTCGTGGCTTCCTCTCCGCCCCATTCTGGTTTGGCTCGGCGCGAGGGGCAAGATCTTCGAGATGTCGGCGGTCGCTCTGGCCGGCGTTCTCATGATCGCGTCGCTCGTGGCCCTCGGCAGGATCCGTCCGCTCGTCCGCTGGCTCGGGATCGCCTTGGCGCTCCTTTCGCCTCTCTTCTTCCTCAACGTCTACGGGGCCGCGAAGGCGACTCTAGGAGGGGACACGGCTTACCGGGATCTTCCGGCATGCACCCATGCTGCTCCCCAGGCCCCCGGCCCGCGCGTCGTCTGGCTGATCTTCGACACCCTGGACTACCATTACGCATTCGAAGAGCGACCCTCCTGGCTGAAGCTTCCCGAGCTGGATCGCCTGCGCCGGGAATCGGTGGACTTTCCGAACGCCCTCTCTCCGGCCGAGCGGACCGAGAAATCGATTCCGTCGCTGCTCACCGGCCTTGTCGTGACCGGTCAATCCATCACCAGCCCTTGCGACTACCGCCTGACTTTGGCCAACGGCAGCAAGATCGGTCTGCGGGGCCTGCCGACCATTTTCCAACAGGCGGAGAACATGGGCGTTCGGACGGCCGCGCTCGGCGTCTACATTCCCTATGGCCGGCTCCTAGGCGACCAGTTGAGCTACTGCCGATGGTGGCAGTGGGGCAATCTCTTCGATTCCGTGGCGCCCATCAGCGCAAGCCTCGTTCCGCAGATGACGCTGGCGGTCGGCAAGCCGTTCAGCATGTGGACGCAGATCGGCCGTCAAATCCGCAACCACCTCGCCGAGGTCGAAGAGGCGAAAAACCTGGTGGCGGGGGACGACTACCGCCTGGTGTACGCCCACTTCTTCCCGCCGCACATGCCGCCCATGTACGACGGCAAGCTCGACCGATTCAGCAGGGACGCCTACTGGCACCCGGATGGCTATCACGACGCCCTGGCCCTTGCCGATCGCACCCTCGGCGAGTTGCGGAGGGAGATGGAGCGGGCCGGCACGTGGGACCAGGCGCTCGTCATCGTGACCTCCGACCATAGCTTCCGACTCGGGGCGGAGTACGGCTACAAGGTCTACAAGCGGATTCCTTTCTTGTGCCACTTCCCCGGACAGACGACGGGGCTCGTCTACCCCGGCGAGATCAACACGATCTGCAGCCACGACATGATCCTCAATTACCTGAACGGCGACATCCAAACGCCGGCCTCCTTCACGTCCTGGCTTCGCGAATGGATGAAGACTGCGCCGACCGTTCCGCAAGGGCGCGACGACTCCACGGACGGCGAAGACGATGTCCCCTGACCCGACTGCCGCACAGAGGTTCTCGCGCGTCGGTTGCCCAACCTGCATGATTGGCGAAAGGTTCAAACGGGCCGCAGAGCGCAAAATCCCAAATCTCGGCCGAGACGGGGACCACAGAGCCGGGATGGCTCTGTCACACTCCGCTTGCTCGCCAGTGCCGCGGAGCCACGTGCTTACGCGAATGATTCGAAAAGGCGGCGTCGCTATTGCGACGGCTACGGCGCTCCGCGCCTAACACTCAATACTAATTCCGGCTCGCCGGCAGCGTGATCGTGAAGGTTGAGCCGCGACCCAGCTCACTTTCGACACGCACCGTCCCGTCGTAGGACTCCGCGACGTTCTTCACGATCGACAGCCCGAGGCCGGTACCGGCTTTCTGCCCGGCTGGGGTCTGGTTCGCGCGGTAGAAGCGTTCGAAAATCTGGCTCAGGTCGGATTCTTCGATGCCGATTCCCGTGTCCTCGACGGAAACCGAAACCTCATGGTCGGTCACGCTTGCGCGAATCTCGACGCGTCCTCCGGAAGGCGTGTACCGGATCGCGTTGTCCACGAGGTTGAGGACCGCCTGATCCATCTGGTCGCGGGAGGCAAAGACCGGCAGGGGTTCGAGGGCGCGAAGCCTCATCGTCAAACCGGCCTGATCGGCCTCCGGCTCGTACCGCGTATAGACGTCCTCTAGAACTTCGCGGAGGTCGAAATGCTCTCGTGCCGGGACGCCGGATTCGGTGTTGGAGAGGACGAGGAGGTCGCTGGATATCCGCTCCAGGCGGTCGGTTTCGCGAATGATCGTTTCTAGAAACTTGTCGGCGACGGCAGGATCGTCGAGCGCGCCGGTCTGTAAAAGCTCCGCCATTGCCCGGATCGAGGTGAGGGGGGAGCGGAGTTCGTGGGAAACCGTCGCCACGTAGTCCCGCCTCACGTTTTCGAGCCGGCGCAGCTCGGTGACGTCGGTCAGAACCAGCATCACCTCTGGTACGCCGGACAATCCGATTTCGAAGGGATAGGCGAAAGCGCGCAGGATTCGGGGAGCGCCACCCTTGAGAGGAATATCCGTCGCTTCCGGCTTCCCCGTCCGAAAGGCATTCATCGCAAAGTCGCGAAGCTCGGGCGTTTGGTCCAGGGTGTCCGTCTTGCCGCCAAGAATGTCGTCGCCCGCGAAATTGGAGTGAACGATGGCCCCGGTGTCGGCGAGCATGAGGATCGCCGCGCCCGAGCTGGCGGAGAGGGCGTTCAGCTTCAGGCGGTAATTGGCGGCCTCGGCGGCGATGCGGTTTCCCTCGCTCAGCAGCCGATCAGTATCGGTTCTGGTATCAGAACCTAAACGAATCAGTCTCGCGCGCTGATAGAGAACGCCCAGCGTCAGAAGGACGCATGTAATTGCCAGCCAAGCCATCGTGTGCGGAAATTAAACTTCCGCACTAAGCTTATATCCAAGACCGCGCACCGTGACGAGCAGCTTCGGCTCGGCGGCGTCGACTTCGATCTTCGAGCGTAGCCACCGGATGTGGACGTCGATCGTCCGCTCGTCGACGTAGGCGTCGGCTCCCCAGACCCGGTCGAGGAGGGTTTGCCGGTTGAAAACGATGCCGGGGCTGCGGGCGAGGAACAGGAGAAGGGCGAATTCCTTGGGGGAGAGATCGACCTTTTCGCCGCGCACCTTGACTTCGTGGCGGGCCTCGTCGATGACCAGGTCGCCGATTTGGATCATCGAGGCGCTGGATTCCTCGACACCGCGCCGCAGCACCGCCTTGACCCGTGCCATTAGCTCACGCACGCTGAAGGGCTTGGTGACGTAATCGTCGGCGCCAAGCTCCAGCCCGAGAATCTTGTCCCTCTCCTCAGCGCGCGCGGTGAGGAGGATGATTGGCGTGTCGTGGGTGGCCCGGATCTTCTTGCAGACCTGGAGGCCGCTCGCCGAAGGAAGCATGACGTCGAGGATGATCAGGTCGGGCTGATCCTCTCGGAACGACCGCATGCAGGCCTCGGCGTTCATCGCTACCGATACTTTAAAGCCTTCTTTGCGCAAGCTATAGGAAACCGCTTCGAGAATCGGCGCTTCGTCGTCGACCACGAGGATTTTGCGGCCGGCAAACGGAGAGTGCTCGACCGCCGTCAAGTGACGTCCCGAAACCTCGGGCATCTCCTTCCTACTTCTCTCCATGAGCCCCATGTAAGCGACCTTATTGTGAGCCGGTCATGCTTAACGGATTGTTAAGGGCCCGCTCGCGGTACGCCTATTTGACTCTACGCGCTACTTATCTTCTAGTGTTAAATCGGGGGTCGTAAAGCTCTCGTCGGTGTCTCCTGCGTCGTCGATGCCGTCCGATCCCAGGCTGTAAACCGCGAAGATCGGGCCGGAAGCGCGATAGGCGAAGGCGCGGCCCGTATAAGGATCGAGGGTCAAATCTTTAGAAAACCCGCTCAAATCCTTGGGCGCCGCGTGGGCCGTCTTGACTTGCCGGAGGATCAGACTCGTCAGGATCGCGAGCCGGGTCCGGGCGATCGAGCTGTCTTGGATTTTAAGCAACGGGACGGCGGCGGTAAAAAACTGCTTGGCGAAAGATTTCCACGGCCTTTGCTTTTCCAAATCCGGCGTCGCCTCGGTCTTTCGCTGGGTGGCCGGAAGATCGGCGACCGACGTCAACCAATTCGTTTCGGCCTCCGCCTCTTGGGCGAAACCTTCGAAGTAGGCAGGGCGCTTCTTCGCGTCTTGAGATTTCAGGTCGCGAAGGTAGGCGACGCCATCCCGCACATCCTCGCCCATTTTCGACATCAGATCGTCGAACCGGCCGGCCGCGTAGGCGTCCTGGACGTACTGGATGCCCTGCAGCATGCGCGTATGCTCGTGCTCGATCGTGACCTTCAGCGGGGGCTTGCCGTCGAGGGCGTTGGACAAGCCGTCGGCGAGAACGCCGAGTTGGGCCGCGCCGAACTTGGCGATAAAGGGGGCGATGGCCCGCCGCGCCTCGTCCGCGATCTCGAAGCCGAGGGAGGCGTCGGTCGCGGAGCCTCCGGTGAGATCGAAGCCGAACTTGGTCGCCGCGATTTCCAGATCGATCGCCTGATCGAAGCTGCCGGTGATGCAGGCCTGCTCGATCTTCCACTGCAAGGCTCGCCCCAAGAGCCGCCAGCCGCGCTGGTAAGGAGCGGGTTCGAACATCTTGGGCGCGGTAAATCGGAACTCGCAGCGCTTCTTCGTCGCGGAGACGAGGAGGCTCAGGGGTTTGTCGATCTTTGCGAGGACGGCGTTTTCATGATCCGGATCGAAGAAGACGCGATTGAGCAGGGACTGCGGCACCGTCTCCTCGACGTTCCTGGCGATCAGGGCATAGCTGTCGTACGCGTTGGAGGAGCCTTCCTCCGGCACATAGGTCTGCTCACGGGGAGCCCAATCGGGCATGAGCGGCGGGGTCCCCGGTCCGCATCCGGCGACCGCCAACGCGGCCGCCGCGGCCGAAAAGAGGAGCCGCAGACATCCATGGAATTTTTGTGACCGGCCATCCTTAGCCATCGCTCTTTGAAGATACACCGGATTCGGTAGGCTTTTGCCAGTTTTCGAACCGAGGAGATCCTCTTTGAAGGGAGTCATTTTAGCCGCTGGTAAAGGGACGCGCCTGTACCCCGTTACGCGTCACATTCCCAAGCCCTTGTTGCCGCTGGCCAACCGTCCGACGCTGCACTATGCGTTCGACCGGCTGAGGGAGCTTGGGATCGTCGATATTTGCGTCGTGGTCGGGGAAATGGGGCCGCAGATGATGCGGGAGTTGGGGGACGGCTCCGAGCATGGCATCCGCCTCAGCTACGTCACCCAGACCGAGGCGAAGGGCCTCGCCCACGCCGTCGGGTTCGCCCGAGACTTCGTAGGGGACGGGCCGTTCGCCCTCTATCTGGGCGACGCGATCTACAGCGAGGGCTTTCAGAACTTCGCCCGCCGCTTTGCCGAATCGGGCTGCGCCAACTTGAACATCGTCAAGCCGGTCGAGGATCCGACTCGCTTT
Source organism: Fimbriimonadaceae bacterium (assembly GCA_035545155.1). Taxonomy (GTDB): domain Bacteria; phylum Armatimonadota; class Fimbriimonadia; order Fimbriimonadales; family Fimbriimonadaceae; genus JAEVZK01. Next base: position 447,541 of record DASZYX010000013.1, read on the forward strand.
GGCGTCGCGAATGTCGAGGGCGAGCGGATCGTCAAACTCGTCGAAAAGCCGAAAGTGCCGGAGTCGAATCTCGCGATGGCCGGGCTCTACTTCTTTGGGCCGGAAATCTGGTCGGTCCTGCCCGACCTCAAGCCGAGCGGGCGCGGCGAATACGAGATCACCGACGCGATTCAGATGCTGATCGATCGCGACCACACGGTTCTCGCCGGCGTCTATCAAGGCTCCTGGTTCGACACCGGGACGCTGGACTCTTTCCTCGATACGAGCGATTTCCTCGTTGGGGACGGGCACGTTTTGGCGGGCGATGTGGCTGGGGAGGTCGGGCCGGGCGTCGTTGTCGGCGAAGGTGCGATCGTCGAGTGCGACCGGATCGAAGATTCGGTCATTCTGCCGGGGGCTCGGGTCAAGGTCGACGGGACGATCCGGCACTGCCTGCTTGCGGGAGACGTGCGGGCGAACGGGTCGATCGAGAACGACGTGATCTACGGCGAGGAGCGGCGCAGCGAGATGACGGGTTAGTGTTGAGTGTTGAGTGGATGCCCCTTTGGGCGCTATAAGTTGAGTCGCCGTCCTGGTGCTCCTTGCGAATCGAAGATCGCAAAACAAAGCGCCTCGGCCTTAGCCGAGGCGCCCTTTAAGTCGTCAGTCCGAGTGGACTTACTTGCCGGTCGTGCCGCCAGTGCTGGCGGTGCCGCCTGTGGTTGTGCTGCCGCCGGCGGCGCTGTCGTCGCCCTTGTTGCAGCCGGCGAGAAACGCGCCGAGAATCGTCACGACCATAACGAGTGCAAAAATCTTCTTCATTCCTAGACCTCCATGAGTGGCGCTTCTTTCGAAGCAGTTCGCTACAAGACTTGACGGTCCTGCGCTCCCCTTCGCCGCTCTGAAGTGGCGTCGGGCACCCTGATTATATTGCAGAGCAATGCAGGATGCAAGTTATGCGGTCTCGCTTTATCGGGACCTTTCTTCCTTGTCGAACCTGAACCGAGTCTGGCAAGGCGTTTTCCACGTAGGGCTTTTGCCGTAAATCGTGTCGAAGGAGATTCGATTCCGGTACGCCTCAGGCCTCACTTCAACTCGTCTTCGGTGAAGGAGACGGCTCGCTGGTCCGGCGCGATGTCCTTGTCGACCTGGACCATCCTGCCGTCGCAAGATAGGATGAATTCGTTCTTCTTGCCCGGCTTGACCGGCGCCATCGTCACCGCGCCTCCGAGCACGCCGACCGGATCACGGGGAGACACGAGCGAACAGCCGGCGGGAAGCTGCACGACCACGTCCGCAGGCCCGGCCGAGTCGTCGCTCCCCGATCCGCACGAGACGAAGAATCCGCCGATCGACATGGCGATCGTGGCGAGCACCGACATCACGATCCTCTTACTCATGGCGTCTAACTCATTCCACAGTTGACGCCGCGACACCCACAGAGGCAGGGACTACCGGCCGTAAGGTTGGCAGATCGGATCGCCGATGACGATGTCCTCCCAGCCGGTCCAGCGCGAGGCCGCATAGAAGCTTTCCGCGAGGGTCCAGCCCTTCGTGTAGCGGTCGAAGAGGATCGTCGGGGAGGCGATGGCGGTGAGCAACGGCTCGTCGCAATAGCCCTTTACGCCGGTCACCCGGTCTTGGATCAGGTCGGCGATGAGGGATTGGCCGCCGGTCGTCGGGAGGAAGGTGCGGCCGCTCGTCGAAACCGCGGTCTCGGCGATCCCGCCGGGCGCGAAGCGCAGTTGGTGATAGTTGGTCGCGTTGAACTTCGGATCGTTCGAGCCCCAGGAACAGTAGCCCATCAGGTCTTGGCCGGTCACAAATTCGGGCGCGGTGTCGAGTTGCACCGGGACGCGCCCCTTGAGCACTTCGGCCGCCTTGTTCATGTCCATGTCGTAGTGCTTGTATTCGAGGTCGGCAAGCTCGGCTTTGCCGGGATTATTGGGATCGGGCTGTCTGGCGAAGACGGGCACCGGCTGGGTCGTAAGCTGATCGGCCGGGTAGCTGGCTTTCGAGTCGAGAAGGATCTCGCCGGCCGGCTTCTGCTTCTCCGCCTGCAGCGAGTAGCGTACGAGCATTCGCGCGTCGTCCTCGGTGTAGCCGTCTAGCCGGGTGACGAGATAGCCGCCGAACTTCGCGTGGGAGAACCGCTCTCTCGAGTCCCAAAACCGGTTCGCCCAGCACGTTCCCTTGAAGGCGCCCTCGTTGATGACGATCTTGAACGCGCCGGGCGCTTTGTCGTAGTCGAGAGCCGCGAGATAGCTGTCGAGGGAGGGCCGGTTGTTGCCGAGCCCGGTCGGCGCGCCCTGGATGCGGATCGGAATCCCCTTCGTCAGCACGATGAAGTCGATCTTCGGATGCTTTGAAAGATAGGCGCGCAGGGGCGTCTCGATCTCCTCGCGGAAGTTTTCATAGGTGATGGTCTCCTTGCCTGCATCGAGGGAGGAGTCCTGACAGTGGATGAGCAGCCGTTCCTTGAGCGTCCGCTGCTTCAGATAATCGGCGCCGAGGGCGACGGAGACCGGACTGTCCGCATTGATTAGGACGAGGACGCGGTCGAGGTACGGGTTGGCGGCAAAGGCAAAGGAAAACGCAGCCAAGGCAAGCATGCTTTCAGCTTATCGCAACCGCCGCGATTCGTGGCCCGGGATTCGTGCCAGGGCCAATCGAATCGATACCAAGATTGGCGCAACATTCGAACCGTCTGTGAGCGGGCCGGCGAGGCCGCCAATACTCGTCAATATGGCAGTCATCGCGCGGTCGGCGAAGAAGGGTCCAAACCGGATGGATTTGGTTCGGAAGCATTATCCCGAGGTGGACTTTGGAGGCTACACGTCGGTAAGCGGCACGCCCGTCTTCTACCTCCGGGCCAACGCCTTGCTTCGGCCGGATAGCGTGGTTCTCGACGTCGGTTGCGGGCGCGGGGCGTGGCTGGAATCGGGCAATCCCGTCGATCATCTGCGCAACTTCAAAGGCCGTTGCGCCGAGGCGATCGGGATCGACGTGGACGAAGCGGGCGCAACGAATGCCTCGCTGGACCGCTTCGCACTGATCGAAAACGGCCGGTGGCCGCTTGAAGATGCGAGCGTCGACCTGATGATCGCCGATTACGTGATGGAGCACATCGAGGATGTGGATGGCTTCTTCCGCGAGGCGAGCCGCGTCCTCAGGCCGGGCGGATACCTTTGCATCCGCACGCCGAACAAATATTTTTACGTCAGCGTCTTATCCCGCCTGATCCCCAATTCGCTTCATGTGAAGCTGCTCGGCCGCGTGCAGGAAGGGCGGCAGGCCGAAGACGTTTTCCCGACGGTCTATCGCTGCAACACCCGCCGGGCTCTCCTTCGCGCCTTCGAGCGGCACGGCCTTTCCGGCGTGGCGATGGCCCACGAGGCGGAGCCGCTGTATCTGACGTTCAACCGGCTCGCCTTCTGGTTCGGCATTCTCCACCAGCGATTCGCCCCCCGGTTCTTGCGGGCGAATCTCTTTGCCTTTGCGAAGAAAATACGATGAGGAAGCACCCCCCTACCTCCTCATTTTCCCACGCTCCAACGCCCGCGCTTGTGCTGTCGATGCGCCGCGTGAAAAACGAGGAGGGAGGAATCCTGCTTGCAATGCTCGCCCCGACGGAGGATAATTCCATCGTATTGCGATTCCAATGTGCGTGAGCTAGAGTCCGTTTCTTAATGTCAATGGAATTCGCCTCACGGCTGTCTATCGTTCGATGGACACAATTGGCTTAACAGGAGGCAGATGCCCAACCTATGAGAAAGAAACTGCCGGCAGTCTTCTACAACACGACGTCGATGATCGGAATGACCATCGCGTTCCTCTCGCTGGCGATGATCGCGTTCCTGTTCATCCTGACCGCGTTTGCGGGCTCCTCGAACCCGTACATGGGTCTGATCACCTTCATCGCCTTGCCAGGAATGATGCTGTTCGGCCTGCTCGTCGCCCTCGTCGGGTTGCGGCGCGCCGTCAAGCGAGCCCGGCGCGGAATCGAGTCGAAGCTGCCCGTTCTCGACTTTAACGACTCCAGGCAGCGATACGCCTTTACGACGATCCTGCTCGGCGGCGTCTTCCTGATGTCGATTTCCGGCTTTGGAACCTACCAGGCTTACGAATACACGGAGTCCGTCGAGTTCTGTGGCAAGGTCTGCCACAACGTCATGAAGCCGGAGTACACGGCCTACCAGAACTCGCCTCACGCCCGCGTTCCCTGCGTGCAATGCCATATCGGCAACGGCGCGGAGTGGTGGGTGCGTTCGAAGATTTCCGGTTCGTACCAGGTCTACTCGGTCCTCTTCCACAAGTATCACCGGCCGATCGAGACGCCGATCCACAACTTGCGCCCGGCCAAGGAGACCTGCGAGCAGTGCCATTGGCCGAAGCACTTCTACGCACAGAAGCTAAGCGACCACCAGTACTACCTGTCGGACGACAAGAACACGCCCTTCCAGCTCAGCATGCTGATGAAGATCGGCGGCGCAGAGCAAGGCACGACCGAGGGCATCCACGCCCACATGTATCTCGACAACCAGGTCACCTACATCTCGCTCGACCGCCAGCGTCAGATCATCCCCTACGTGGAGATGAGAGACAAGACGGGCAAGGTCACGGTCTACCGCAGCACCGAAATCAAGGCCACCGATCAGGACCTGCGCAATGGCGAGCATCGGCTTGTCGACTGCATCGACTGCCATAACCGCCCGTCGCACCGGTACAACCACCCGGAGGTGAGCGTCAACCTGGCCATGTCGCGCGGCGTCATCGATCCCGCCATCCCGGAGATCAAGCTGAAGGCGGTGGAGGAGCTCGAAAAGCCCTACAAGACGGAGGGCGAGGCGCTCCAGACGATCCACGACGACCTCGAAAAGTATTACAAGGAGAACCACGCCCCCGAATACTCGAGCATGAGGGCTCAGTTCGAGAAGGCGATCCAGTCGATTCAGCAGATCTACAGCACCAACTACTTCCCTGAAATGAACGTGAGTTGGAAAGAATTCCCGAACAACACCGACCACCTGCACTCGTCCGGCTGCTTCCGCTGCCACGACGACAAGCACGTGAGCGCGGATGGGCGGGTGATCTCCAAGAACTGCCAGACCTGCCACACCATCCTTTCTATCCAGCCTCCCGGAGGCAAACGGATCACCAACATCAACGGCGTGCCGTTCCAGCATCCGGTGGATATTGGCGACGAATGGAAGACAACCCCGTGCAAAGAATGTCACGGGAAACAGAAAGAAGAGTAACGCAACCTCCTCTCATCGCGGGCTCGGCGTAACCAACCCTCCGAGCCCGCCTTTTTAATGGAGTTCGCCAAAGTCTCCGGCGGAACCCTCCCAGCGACGAGACGAGCCGGGGCGAATGCTCCGTCCCGCGCCTCGCGGGCACGGATTACTTCCGAAGTTGCCGCACCAAATAGCCGCCTCCGCGACCCTTTCAGGCTGCTACAGGTAAGGTATCGTGGGGCAAGTGGAATGCTCTGGCTAGCCGCAATAGCCCTGAACCTGGCGGTGAAAACGTCACATCAATCGTCGCCAACCGATCGGTCCGTCGAAGTTCGAGTCGCAAGGCTTGGAATACGATTCGTCCATCTTCGAGGAGGAACGTTCACGATGGGCAAGGAAGGCGAATCCACTGCGCCAGCCCATAAGGTTAAGGTGAGCTCGTTTTGGATTGGCCAGTACGAAGTGACGAACCGTCAATTCGAACAGATGAAGACGGGGCGCCGCCCCACTGAGTCGCCAGGGGATCGGTGCCCGGTCGTGGGAGTAACAGAAGCAGAGTGTGAAGAGTTCGCGGCCTTTCTATCGAAGAAAGATGGCCGTCATTATCGACTGCCGACCGAGGCGGAGTGGGAATACGCCGCCCGGGGCGGTCTTAAATCTGCCGAATAGCCGTGGGGCGACGAGTCGCCTTCCAGTAGAGCTTGCGTTTTAACGACAACTACAAAGCCGGTCGGGTCGTACGCTCCAAATGGTTATGGGCTATACGACATGGCCGGAAATGCATCTGAATGGATCAAGGAGTCCTACTACAAGTACGACTCATCGGAGCGCCGGAAGGACATCCTCATTGCTCGAGGAGGCTCGTTCGCCGATGCCATGTGCCAAGTCTGGTACAGGACTCTGATTCCGCTTCCGCCCGAGCGACAATCGGACGTGGGGTTCCGCCTGGTCTGTGAGGATGATGCCCGGAAGAACACTCAAGACCGCGATAGAAAAAGGTGAATTCAATTCGAAGGGTTAAGATCGGGTTCGCGATTCTGACAGTATTCTCCGCTGCACTTGGTTGTATCTTGTTTTGGCGATGGTTCACGCCGCAGGCGGAGCCACCTCGTCAATCCTTTGATAAGGCCAAATGGGATACGGATGCTCGGACTACCTCGCTAGGCGATCGATATGCGATGCGCATGTCCGTTGTTTCGTCGCTCAGGGCCGATGAGCCGATGCGGGATGTCGTCGAGAAACTGGGCCACCCAACTGAGACTCTTGCAGGAAACTGAATCTCGGCCGCCTGAATCTGTCGATGGAACCACATTCGATTCGTCCGTCAGGCCCACGCAGACTCTGCTGTATTTCGTGGGACATACGTCATCGGGGCTTACCACGTATGATTTCTATGTCGTTGCGCGCTTTGACGGCTCGCGGAAACTTATCGATGCCTATATTGGGGCGGACAGTGCGTCCTAAACGGAGGCGAGCCTCGCGGCGCCTCGTTACTACATAAAAATATGATGTACAATAAAGAACGAGGTACATCATGCGATTCAAAACCGATCCCGAGGCCATGATTCTCGGCGTGCTCGCCGAAGGGCCGCTGCATGGCTATGGCATTGTGAAAGCCATTCAGGAAGCCAGCGACGGGCTGTTCAAGATGGCGGAGGGCCAACTTTATCCCGTGCTTCACGGCATGCAGAAGCGCGGGTGGATTCAGGGCGAGTGGGAGACCTCCGAGAGTGGACCGGCGAGGAAGGCGTATCGTCTCCTCGAGGCCGGGCGACTGGAGTTGGAAGCGCGCCGCGCGGATTGGCAGCGCTTCGCCAAAGCTGCCGGCAACGTGCTCTTCACCCTCAGGCCGGAGGCGAACCATGGCTAACCGGATCGAAGCCTATATGGCGCGCCTCGGCAGGCGGATCGGGCGCAAGCTGCCTCAGAAGGAAGAGTTCCTTCGCGAGATCCGCCAGCACCTCGAGGAGAGCCGCGCCGCTCTCGCGACGGATGGAATGGTGGGCGAGGCGGCCGAAATCGAAGCTCTGAGAAGGATGGGGAGCGAGCGCCTGATCGCCGAAGGGCTGGTTCGGGAACATCGCGGCTATGGCGTGCGCTCGCCCTGGCGTCTCGGATTCCTGCCGGCCCTCGTGCTCCTCGTGGGGTTCGTCCTGCCGACAATCTTCATGCTTTGGATGCCGATTGGCCTCAGCATTTTCGAGGGGCTCCTTTGGCTTCCATCAATCGGGACGCTGCTCTTCGTCCTGGCTTGTCTGCGTTTCCGGCGCATTCTGCTTCTGCCCCTTGCCGCCGTCCTGGGGGCCAGCATGATCATGGGAATCGCCTCCGTCGCCCTCGGCCCGAAAGGAGTGACCGCCTACTCGGCCGTGCTGAGAAAGGAGAACATCGCCGGCTTCGACCGAGAGATCGCCCGGCTGAAAGCGGAGTATGAGACGGCGCGGACGGCGACCGGCGCAACCGTTCTGCCGGCTTCGCTGGCACGCGGCCACGGCTACTATTACGCAGCGCCGGTCGTCAGCGCGGCGCCTGAGCTCGACCGGAGCATTTATAACCCGATTGGAACGGTCACATCGCACCCGCAGGCATACCTTCTCGGCATGCCGAAGGAGGAGGCGGTCCGGCGATGGAAGGAGAATGGCCGATTCTATTCAAGCCAGCTCCTTGGCCAAATCCAACAGCAGCAAACTTACCGCAGCGCCTGGCTGACTTCGGAGGGCGGTTGGGGTACGGTCGGCTTTGCCTCCTGGCGCGAGCTGATCTTCAACCTGAAGGCCTTCCTCTTTTTCGGGATTCTCAATCTCTTGGCGTTGGGGGTTTTGCGGCTCCGAGACCGGCTGATCCAAGCCCGTTGGAGGCCCGAACGCGTCGTCTGATGGCCGCGTAGGCTTCCGCGACCGCCTCCGGGGATCGGGCCAGGACGCGGCCCGATCCCCGGGGTCAGGGGAGTGACCCACCGGGTTAACATTGGGTGACCGCTCCGCGGTCGGGAGCCGTTCCGCCCTTGATCGGCCGGACTTCGACCCAAAGCCCAAGCCGTCCACAACCCCAGCGACCCACGAATTCACGAACCAAGATCCGCGATCCCCTCGCAAGCCGTCCAAGTCGTAAGAGGTTCGACTGAGAAAGAAGGAGGCGCGGCCATGGTGGAAGGCGCTGGGTCCGGGCATTGTGACCGGCTCGGCGGACGACGATCCCTCCGGGATCGGGACGTATTCCGTCGCGGGCGCCCAGTTCGGCTACGGACTCCTCTGGCTGTCCCTCGTCTGCCTGCCCTTGATGACGGCCGTTCAGGAGATGTGCGGCCGGATCGGGGTCGTTCGCGGGACCGGCCTTGCGGGGGCGCTCGACAAGCATTACCCGCGGCCGATCCTCTACGGCGCGCTGGCGCTTCTCTTCCTCGCGAACGTCGTCAACATCTACGCCGACCTGAACGTGATGGCGGCGTCGATCCGCATGCTCTTCGGCGGGCCCGAGTGGATTTGGCTGATCCTCCAGACGGCGGCGATCGTGGCGGTGACAATCCTCGTCCCCTACCGCCTATACGTGCGCTTCCTGAAGTATCTTTGCCTCTCCTTGCTCGCTTACGCGGTAACGGCCCTCTTGCCCTCGGTGAAGCTGGACTGGGGGGAGATCGGCCACCACCTCTTCATTCCGATGTGGCAGTCCGGAACGGTTTTCCTGCTCACCGTGGTCGGCTTTCTCGGCACGACGATCTCGCCTTACCTCTTCTTTTGGCAGGCGGCGGAGGAGGTCGAGGAGGAGGTGCTCGCCGGCTCCCTGAGCGCCACGGGGAAGCGGCGCTATCCGGCCTCGCGCTCGGAGCTGCGGTCGATGCGGATCGACACCGCCGTCGGCATGGTCTTTTCGCAGCTCATCACCTTCTTCATCATCGTCTGCACGGCGGCGACCCTCCACCAGATGGGGAAGACGGACATCGAGACGGCCCAGGACGCAGCCCGAGCCCTTCTCCCCCTCGGAAAGATCGCGTACGTCCTGTTTACGCTGGGCATCATCGGGACCGGCTGGCTCGCGATCCCGACCCTCGCCGGCTCGTTCGCCTATGGGGTCGCGGAGACGGGAGGGTGGCCGTACGGCCTGTACCGGAGGTTCAAGGAGGCCCGGAGGTTCTATCTGACGATCGCGGGGGTCATGGTTCTCGGTCTGCTCCTCAACTTCGTCCGGGCCATCGATCCGGTCAAGGGCCTGCTTTATGCGGCCGCGCTGAACGGGGTGATTGCGCCGCCTCTGCTCGTTCTGATCGTCCTCGCGACGAACAACGAGAAGATCGTGGGGAAGAACACGAATCCGCCTTGGGCCAACCTGCTCGGCTGGGCGGCCGTCGCGATCATGGGCGGGACGTCGGCCATCCTGATCTGGGCCCTTGCGACCGGACGGGCGTGATCGCGAGCCCTTCGCGCAGTGTTTAGGAGTTAATGTTTAGGGGTAGTCGGCGAATGTGGAGGTATGGCACGTTATCCGAACGCCGAACGCCGGAAAGGCAGGCTGGAAGCCTGCGCTACTCAACACTCAACGCTAAACACTAAACACTAAGCCCCGAACCCTCCCTAAAACTTGAAGAACGCGCTGACGAGCACGCGGCGGCCCTGCTGGAAGCGGGTGCCGCTGAACGCGGATTGGAAGTTGATGACCTGGCGCGAATCGAAGACGTTGAAGACCTGCACGCCGACCCCGCCGAGGCCGTGGAACAGCTTGTCGCCGGAATTGATCGACAAATCAAGCTGGGTGCGCGGAGTGCGGCTATCGCTGGGCGGGACGATGCTGCTGGCGAGGCCGCTGCCGTAGCTGAAGGTTCCCGCCATCGAGGCTCCGTTCTTCAGCGTATAGGCGAGGCCGATGCCGACGGTGTGGCGCTGGTCGTGGTCGTTGAATTGGTCGACCTGCTCGCCCGTGTTGTCGACGCCCTTGGGCTTGGCGGCGGAGAGCGTGTAGTTGAAGTAGGCGTCCCAGCCCACGTTCTTCGGCGCGGCAATATCGTAAGAGAACTCCAGGCCGTGGACGCCGCCGTGCTGGAGGTTCACACCGGTGTAGAGGCCAATCTCGCTGCCCGGAATCAATAGACCGACGTCGATCTGGTTCTGGATCTGCTTGTAGTAGTAAGCCAGCTTGACCGACTGATACTTGTCGATCTGCTTCTCGATCGCGAGGTCGAACTGATCGACGATCGGCGGCTGTAAGGGCTCGCCGATGATCGCGCCCTGGGCGAGCGGTGGCGTGTTGAAAAGGCGGTCGTAGGAGGCGTGGAGGAGCGTGTTGTGGCCAAGCTCATAGCCGAAATTGAGGCGCGGGCTGAGGGTGAACCTGTCGACGGTCGGCTGGCCGAGGTTCTGGGATTGCCGGAACCAATCGCCGCGCAGGCCGTAGTTGAAGGTCAGCCGCTTCGTCGGCCGCCAGGTGTCCTGCATATAGGCTGCGTAGTAGTGGCCTTCGCGCTTCACCCGCAGAGTCGGCGAGTTGTTCGAATCGGCAACGTAGACCGGATTCCCGTTCACGTCGGTCGCGCCGGTGAAGTGGCCGGGCGGGGCCAGGTTCGGCGCGCTCGCCTCCAGGGCGTCGAGGGCAAGCTGGCTGGCGGGGACGATCTGATACGACTCGTTGCCGCTCTGCATGTCGAGAAGGAAACCGGCCTTGAGGGTGTGCTTGCCCCGAACCTGCGCCAGGCTGCCGTTGAGCTGGACGTGGTGGATATTCTTGAAAGCGGACGGGTTGTATTCGATGCTGTTGTCCACCGGCAGGTTCGTCACGTCCACGCCCGGATTGTTATTCGTCACGTCCTGCCCGGAATGAAGGAGGACGAAGCCGAATTGGCTCACCGTCTTCTCGTCGATTTGCCGCCGCCACGAGAGCGTCATGAACTCGTTCTGCTCCCGCTGGTTGATGTCCATGCCGTCCTGTTGCTGGCTATTGAGAGGGATCGTCTCGGAGCCGAGGCCGCCGTTGACGGAATCCGGCCGGCTGCCATCCCGGTTCCGCATCCCGAGGAAGCCGTAGCCTTCGCCGGCCGACGCGAAGGTGTCGGGCAATCCAGTCCGGTTGCCGATCTGGGATTGATCCGGGTTGACGCTGGCGGTGAAGGCGATCCGGTCGCGCGGGGAAGCCTGGTAGGTGAATTTGGCGAAGCCGTTCGCATCGGAGCCTGAGTTATGGGCGGTCTGGATGTCCGGCTGCTGAGGCTCCTCGACCGCCTTCGTCCGATTCCCGGCCAAGTTGACGACGTAGCCCATCTTCTGCCCGATCGGCCCGACAGCCGTGAAGTTGCCGTTTGTGGTATCGAAGGTGCCGTAGTCGAAATCGAGGTCGCTCGACGGCTTCTTGGCGCGGGGGAGGGTCGTGATATCGAGGATCGCGGCGGTCTGCCCGCCGTACTCGGGGGCGAAGCCGCCGAGTAGGATGTCTACCGACTGGATTGTCGAGGGAACGACGATCGCGCCCTGGCGGCCGCTGAGCGTATCCGGCAAGGGGACGCCGTCCACGACGTAGGAGATTTCCGTGTGCTCGCCCCGGACGTGAAGCTGCCCGGCCGAGTCCTCCGCGACGCCGGCCGTGGACTTCGCGACGTTCTTGACGTCCCCGCCCGGCGCCCCGCCGAACTTGTTGATCTCGTCCTTCGTGCGCGTCGTGCCGTTCGAGGTGTCGTTAGTCGGCCGCTTGAGCCGCGTCGCGGTGACGGTAATGTAGATGTCCTTCACCGGCGGGTTCTGCTGCTGGAGTGTGATCGTCTGGCCGAGGCGTAGCGTTACTGTGCGCTCGGGAGCCGCGTCGGTCACGGCGAGCGTTTCGAGGTCGACGGTCGAGCCGGAGGCGACCGGTAGGCTGGGAAGCAGGCTCGCCGGATCGCCGACGAGGACCGCGCCATCCTTGACCGGCTTGCCGGAGGCATCGACGACGACGAACCGGACGCCGGCTGCGCTCGCGGAGGCGCAAGCCAGGGCGAGGGCGACGAGGGAAAGGGCCGGTTTGATCATCAAATTCGCTCAGTCCACCTTGAATTGGATGTGCAGCCGCACGAGGCTGGAGATCGGCGTGCCATCGCTCGTCGCCGGCTTGAATTTCCACTTCTTGGCGGCGGCGAGAGCGATCTGGTCGAGCTCGTCGACGCCGCTCGACTGGCCAATCTTCACGTCGGTCGGCGCCCCGTTCGCGTCCACGGAAATCTCCACGACGCAGGTTTTGTCGAGGGCGTCCGCCCGGAGATCGTCTGGCACTTCCGGCTGGGGCTGATACACGGCCTCGGCGAGGGCGACGACGGGGACGTGGGGCTTCGGCGGCTCCGGCGTGGGCTGCGGCTTCGTCTCCGGCTGGGGCGCAGGCTTGGCGGCGGGCTGAGGAGCGGGCTTCGTATCCGAGCCCGGTTGGATTCCTCCGTTTCCGGCCCCCGGCTGCGGCCCCGTATCCTTCGGCACGATGCCGGCCTTGCCGGTGCCGTTCGGATCGATCGTCGGGCCGTTATCGTCGCCGCCTCCATTCGTCGGGGCGTTGCTCGCGACGACCGGCGGATGGGGCGCGTTGCTATGGGCCTGGGCGTGGTTCTCATGGCTCGGTCCCTTTGCCTTCGCGACCTGCTTCTTCTGCTCGACCTTCTTCTCGACCGGCTTTTCCTCATCGGGCGGAGGCGGCGGGATGACGGTCACCGTGTTCGTCATAAACTCTCTCTTGATCTTCTCGAACGCGCCGAATTTGGCGAGGATCGGGATCGCGATCGCGTGGACAACCACGGAGATCAGAAGAATCCGTCCGAGAAGCTTGTTGCCCTTTCGCCTGCGCCTGCTCATGGTTATTTCTCCGTCGCGAAGGTAAAGCGCGTAATCCCGGCCTTGCCGGCCTCGGAGATCGCGCTGATGACGAAACCGTAGTTCGTGCCCCGGTCGGCGTTGATGATCACGAGGCTGTCAGGCTTGGCGCCGATCTTCTTCAGGCCGTCCGCGATCTTGTCCAGGCTCGTGCGCGTCGTGTTCAAGAAGACGTCGCCACCCGCTGTGATCGTGATCGTGATGTTTTGCGAGCTGTGCTGCTGGGCGTTACTCGCCTTCGGCAGATTCACCGGCAGCCCGGCCTGCACAACCATGGCGAGGGAGGCGACCATGAAGAAGAAGAGGAGGAACATCATCACGTCGATCATCGGGATGACGATAATTTCCGGTTCCTCGATCTCGCGTCGCTTACCGATGCGGACGCGCTTGCGCATGGCGGCCGCCATCGGCTAGCTCACCCGGTCGGTCAGGAAGTTGACCAGCTCGGCTCCGTAAAACTCGATGTCCTCGACGATCTTCTTCGACTGGTTCGCGAAGTAGTTGTAGAAAATGAAGCCGATGACGGCGAGGGAGATGCCCGTCGCGGTCGAGATCAGGGCTTCCGAGATGCCGCCGAGAATCTGGGTCGGATTGCTGAGCCCGACCTGGGACGCGGCGCGGAAGGAGGTGATCATGCCCGCGATCGTGCCGAGAAGGCCGAGAAGGGGGGCGATGTTGACGATCGTCTTGATGATCGGCAGATTTGCGTCCAGGGTCGGCAGCTCGTTCGAGGCCTCCTGCTCCATCGCCATCTCGATCGCGTCGGCGGAGCGCTGGGCGTTCTTGAGCCCGCGCGCGATGACCCGCCCGAGCGAGCCCCCGTTTTTCTCGCAATAAGAGATCGCCTCATCGGTGTTTGCGGGATACTGGGTCTTGATCTGATCGAGAAGATCGTCGCCGTCGCCGCTCGCCCGCCGGAGCATGACGAAGCGCTCGATGACGAGCGCGATGAGGAGCACCGAGACGATGACGAGCGGATACATCATCACGCCGCCGCCATGGATGAATTCGAGAACCGTATTCATAAAATTAAGCTTCGATCCGCAAAAAGAGGGATGCCCCCCAGGGGTATCCCCTGCCGATGTAGAATATACTCTACACCGGTATAGTGTTGTTCGATTGAAAAAAAGATTAACGAAAGAGGAGCCGGTTAGGCGGTAGCATGCTTTACGCTGCTGTGATCGCGACCGGCTTGGCCGTTCTCGGGTCCACCATCGGCGTGAACCTCGGTGGACTGTTGCGGGCAAGGCTTGAGCTGCTCGTCCACGTGGCGACCGGCGCGTTGCTCGGCATTACCGCGTTCGACATTCTGCCGGAGGCGAAGGCCGTGCTTTCCTGGCCGGTCTTCCTCGTTGCCGCGGCCAGCGGCTATGCGCTGCTGTGGATCATCGGCCGTTTCGTGTTTTACGTCTGCCCTTCCTGCGCGATCACCCACGTCCACGAGTCCGACCTTGCCCGCAAGGGGAGCCTCATCTTGCTCGGAGTGGCTCTTGGCGTCCACTGCCTGCTCGACGGCATGGCGATCGCCACCGGCTCGGAACTGTCGCATCGGGCGGAAATCGGCGCGCTTCTGGGCGTGGCCTTACATAAAGTTCCGGAGGGCCTCGCCCTCGGCCTGCTTCTGATCGGCGCGCGTTACAGCCGTCGCAACGCGCTCGCGATCGCCACCGGGATCGAGGCGATCACGATCGTCGGAGCTCTCGCGGGAACGCTCGTCGCCCAGATGCCGGGCCAAACCGGCGTCGGTCTCGTCTTCGCGGTCGTGGGGGGCAGCTTCGTCTATCTCGTCTTCAACGCGCTCGGCGGGGCGTTCGAGCATTCGGGCCAGGTGCCCCGGGTCCGGAGTCTGACCGCCGAACTGGCGAGCTTTCTTGCGACCGGCCTCCTTCTTTGGGCCGCTACCCGCATGTAAGGCGCATGGTGGCCGGCGTTTTCCTCTGCCGATCCGCCTGAGCCTGCATGATTCGCGAAAATCCCAGACCCGGCGAACGCCGGGATCACAGAGCCAAGATGGCTCTGTCACACTCCGCCTGCTCGCTAGTGCCGCCGGAGCCACGTGCTTACGCAAACGACGCGGGTTAGTAGCCTGTGCTGGCGCCGGAAGTTGTGCCGGTGCCGGACTGGCCGGCCGTCACGCCGATCGCGCCCTGCTGGCGCTGAGGCGGAGTCTGCGGCTCCTCGTCGGGCGCGCTGCAGCCGATCACGAAGAGGACGATCGCGCCGAGCATCAAGAGAAGGGTCTTCTTCACTTGGAGTCCTCCGTCTTGGCGTCGTGGTTTTCGATGTTCAGAGCCGGCGACGCGCCCCCGCCGCCAACGGAGTCTCCTTTGCCGTCGCCGTATCCGGACTGTACGGAGCCGGCCGGGACGTCGTCCTGGAGGCCGATCGTTTGACCGCCGACCGCTACTTGGTTCTTGATTTCGCTGGTCCTACAGCCAAAGAGGAAGAGCGACATCAAGGCCGCAAGGGCGAAACGAACCCATCGAGACATGCGCTTATTATAACGAACGCCACGCCGCGACCGCACCGACTTCGGGCAGGCCTGGGCTTGAAATGGCCCGAAGGGCCGCGACGAGATGAGGCCTATCCCAGCCGTAAACCGCTTCGCCGGATTCCGATTCCCCGCCGTCTCAACTCGGCCTCGAAATGGGCGGGATCGATGGCGGCTTCGCAGCCGTGGCAGCCAGGCGCGATGTGGCCGGAGCGGATGGCAAGAGCGACGATGGCGGTCGAGAAGCCGGTCAGCCGCTCCATCGCGGTAAAGCCGGTGGCGGGATCGTCGCGCTCGACCAGTTCGATCCGCAACGTCTCGACGGGCGAGCGGACTTCGACCCGAACCAGGATCATATCGGCTACGTCCGGGAAGGCAAGGCGCTCCTCCAAGACGGCGGAGAAAGCGGCGCGAGGCGACGTTCCAAGCCGGCCATGCGGCTCCTCAGACCAAAACCCGCAGTCGCGAAACAGCTTCATTGCGGCGGCATGGCCGGGATAGCGCATGGTCTTGTACTCGTAATTCGCGATGCGGCCTCGGAAGGAGTAAGGCGCGGTCCCTGAGCCTCCAGAAGTCGAGAAGGCCTCCAGCGGCCCAACGCCATCGAACTCGATGGACTCCAGATCTCCCATCGGCCCGATGGTCACGATCTCGCCGTCCCGGAGGGCCAGCACCTCGTCCGAATACTCGCCGATCACGCTCTCCATACTGAATCGCAGGGCGTAGCCGAGAGGCGGGATCGGCTCGCAGGGGAGCCCGCCGCAATAGGCGACGGCATGGGTCGCGCCCTCGCATCGGGCGATCAGATCGGCTGCGAAGACGTTGACGAGACCGGGGGCCAGTCCGCAATCGGTGACGACGGCCACGCCTTTAGCCTTCGCCTGGGCGTCCCGGGCATGGATTGCGAGGGCCGGTTCCGTATCCTGGCCCATGTCCACGACGCCGCATCCGACCTCGACGCCAACCTCCTCGGCTGGGAAATGCAGCTTATAAGGAAGTGCGCCGATCGCGAGGGAGTGGTCGGCGAGGAATAGGCGAAGGGCTTGCCGGTCGGTGGCGTCGAACGCGGCCCAGCCGCAGACTTCGCGGCCCAAGAGGCGGTTGATTCGCTCGGCGCCGACTTCGGCCTTGGCAGGAGCGAAATCGGCGAGGACGATGCGGTCGAAGTCGCCATAAAGCGCGCAGTCGTAAGCCGCCGCGACGCCCTGCATGCCGGCCCCGAGGATCGCGAGGCTGCTCATCGTTTGCAGGCTTCGGCGTGCGGGCAGCATGGCTCATCCGCGCATCGCAGGCCGTGGCTTTGATATTTGACGTAACCGTCCGCGAAGACCGTGACGACGGTCCCGAGCGAGGCGCCGAGCTGCTTGGCGGCGAGGTAGTTCGCCCCTGACGAGATGCCGACGCAGTAGCCCCTGCCTCTCAGCGCCGAAGCCGTTTCGATGGCTTCGTCCGAGCTGACGACGGCAACCTCGTCGATCAGATCGTGAAGCCCCCCCTCCGCATTCTGGGCGATGGGCGGAATGAAACCGTCGCCGATCCCGAAAATCCGGTGGGGGCTGGTCTCCCGGCCGGACATGACGGCCGCCTCGGTCGGCTCGACCGCTACGACCCTGACTTGCGGGTACCGCTCGCGGAGGGCCTTGGCGACGCCGATCAGCGAGCCGCCGGTTCCGACCCCTGCGACGAACGCCTCGATCGGGCCGGGAACCTGGTCGAGGATTTCCTGCCCGGTTGTTCGGTAATGGCATTCGACGTTCAGCTCGTTGGAGAACTGGTCGGGGTTGAAGTAACCGGGCTGCGCCGCCATCTCGTCCCGGATCGCGACGGCCCCCGCGAAGTCGCCCTCGCCGCAGAGGACCAGGTTCGCGCCGAAGCCTCGAATGAGCGCCTTGCGCTCCTCGGTCATGTTCTCCGGCATCACGATGGTGACCGCGTATCCCCGCTCCCGGCCATACTTCGCCAAGGCGATCCCCGTGTTGCCGCTCGTCGCCTCGACGATCGTCATACCAGGGCACAGGAGCCCCCGCCGCTCGCTCTCATCGAGGATGAATTCCGCGACCCGGTCCTTGATGCTCCCGGTCGGATTGACGCATTCGAGTTTGGCGTACACGCCGTCGATTTCGACGATTGGAGTCCGCGATGACATCTCGCTTCGATTCTGGGCTCAAGCGAGCGATACGCCCATGACGTCCGTCATACGGGTTTGGGAGTGAGGGTCCGAGAACTTACGGCGCCCGCATCGTCCGCAACAGCTCCAACCCGCTCGGATTGCGCAGGACGCCGAGCGGCTGGATGCCGAGTCCGCCCTGCGGGCGGAGGGTCGTCACGATTCCGTCCGCGGTTCTCACCGCGATGGGGTGCTCGGCGTAGGTTCGGACGTCGACGCGGTTGACGATCACCTCGTGCTCGGGCAGCTTCGCGGGATCGAGGGCGCAATCGGGCGAGATGGGGAGGAGCCGTTCCCATCGCTCGGCAAGACCCCAGGCATCTCCCGCGAATTCGTACGCGGCTTCCCGCCAAAACGGCATGGGCAGCACGCCCTCGTCGCCGAGTTGCACGAAGCGCACGCCGGGCAAAGTCGGCGCCGCTCCTTCGAACGCACCCTTCCATCGCTCCTTTTCGTCTTCGTCTGGCGCGGCGAAGACGTGGAAAGGCCACTCGTTGGCGGCCGGGCCGAATTCGACTCGCAACCGATATGCGCCGGCAACGTCGCATTTCCAAGAGATCTGTCCCACCTCCCTCGGCGTCAGCGCGTCGACCGAAACGAGATCGAGCGCCCCCCGATCTACAGTCCGACCGGCCGAATCGAGAATCGTCCAGATCAGGCCGCTCCGGACGCCGCCCTCGCTATGCAGCCCGATTCGGAAAAAGATTTGCCCGGCAAAATGGTCGAAGCCGTCGAGCCAGCCCGGCCGGTTGCCCCCGTTGATCCATGGCGGCCGACGGGTCGGGATTTGGAAGAGGACGTCGGGGCCGTTCCAGGGCAGGCATTCCTCCGGCGAGAAGCGGGCATCCCCCCAGTCGTCGAATAGGCCCGCGGTCGAGATCGGGGTGTCGCGCAGGCCGGTGATCACATAGCCGGTGATCGAGCCCCGGGCTCGCACCGCTTCTTGGACGAACTTGCGGATAAAGAGGGCCTTTCGCCGGGAGGACTCCATCAGCGCCGCGTGCCCGCTCTTTCGCGGCTCCTCGGCGAAGCGGCTGCCGTGAAGGAAGTCGGGTAGATCGTGCTGCCAGCGGACGCCCTGGGCGTTCAGCTCCGGCATCCGGCTCGCCCAAAACGGCATGTCGTCGGCGAGACGGGACAGGTCGCGATGGACGTCGATATCGTTGAATTCCCCAAGCAGAAGCGGACGGGACGCGCGAGGGCCGGGCAACAGGGAATCCAGGACGAGCGGATAGAACGGCAGGTCGCAATAGGGATGGAAGTCGTCGAAGTCCCCGAATTCGCGGAGGTCGCCGCCATACATTTCTGCGCCACCGGAGTTGTCCTTGACGAGCGGGCTGCCGGTTAAGCTCTTCACGAGCCGTACGAGCCGTTGCCGATACTCCGGGGGAGTGGCATGGCTTAGCTCGCATCCGAGCGTCCAGCACAGGATATTGCCGTGACGCCTGTATTGCCGGACGATCCGCTCCATTTCGTCCGCGATCTTTTCGAGGCGGTCCGGATCGCTCGATGGATCCCACAAGGGCAGCTCGATCCAGGCCAGCATGCCTTCGCGCTCGAGGAGATCCAGATAGAGATGGCTCGGAATCCAAAGGCAGAACTTGACGAGATTGAAGCCGAGCCGCTTCGCGGCCTCGATTTCCGCTCGGATCACATCGGCAGGGGAATTCGGATGGCCGAAATCCGGATACCAGCCCCAATGGAGGAGGCCGCGCGGATAAAACGGCGCGCCGTCCACATAGACCTGCGAGCCGTCCACGTAAACGCGGCATTCGGGGACGCCGGGTGCGGCCTCGTCCGCGTCCACCAATTCGACCTCGCGATAAATCCCGCCGAAGGTGTGAAACACATAAGGGAGGAAGCCGCTCGCGACGTCCTTCACCGGGAAGGTTTCGCCGCCGTTCTTCACGACTTTGACCTCGACCTCGATCCGCTTTCCGCCGTACTTGGCGAGGGGAACCTCGAAGGCATCCCAGATTCCACGATGAGTCGCGACGAGCTCGCCGTCGATCGAGACCTCGGCCTGGTAGCTCACGCCGTGAAAAAGGAGATTCGTCGGCTTGCGCGGGACCTCGATCTCGGTCCGATAGGTAACGGGCCCCTCGAACACGACAGGTACGTCCTGCCTCCAGGCATGGGGCACGGCGATGATTTCGGCGTGACCGTCGCCGTAGTCGACCGTCCAATTCTCGACAAGCAGATGCCTCACCCGATCCATGGCTTGTTCGCGGTTTTACCTGGGGTTTTCGATTTGCTTTTCCGCAAATGCCGCGTCGGGATCGGTTTCGGCGTCTTTAATGGACGGTTCTGAATGCCCAAGGTAAAACCCACACTCGTTCACGGAGGAACTTAGCGTCAATGTTATTTACAGCCGCCGCGCTCGCGCTCGCCTTTAGCGCTCCCGCCAAGCCGACGATCACGGTTTCGTTGGTTAAGAAAATCGAAGGCGTCCATCCGATCGGATTCGCCGCCGCTCCGTCCGGTTCGAAGGTCGCCGTGACTCTCGAAAACAACGATGTCCGGATCATCGATGCGGCAACCCACCAGACGATCCGCACGCTGACCGGCCATCCCCAGCCGCCCTACGCGGTGGCCTGGAGCAAGGACGGAACGTTCATCGCCACCGGCGACGAATCGGCCCGCATCTTCATCTGGAACGCCCTCACCGGCGAGAAGATGAAGACGATCATCGGCCACACGAAAGGCATCCAAAGCCTCAGCTTCAACAGCTCGCGGACCCTTCTCGTCAGCACCGGCAAAGACGACGTGATGAACGTATGGAACGTCTCCAACGGCAAGAAGGTCGCCGAGATCGACGGCCACGGCCTCAACCTCTATAGCGGCTGCTTCAGCCCGAGAGTGGATACCCTCCTCGTCGGCACCCTCGCCGGCGGCGCGCGCACCTATCGCCTCACGAACGGCGGCGCGCACGTGATGAACTACCTCAACTTCGTCAATCCTTCCGGCCAGACCCACGGCGTTCTCGACTGCTGCTGGAGCCCGGATGGCACCAAGGCCGTGACGGCTGCCAACGACGATCTCGCCGTGCTGTGGGACATGAAAACCTTCAAGAAGCTCGGCTCCTTCCGAGGCCACGGGGAGTGGGTCATGAAGGCCGCGTTCTCACCGAACGGCAGGTTCGTCGCCACCAGCTCCGCCGACCGGACCGTGCGGGTGTGGGACACGTCGACCTTCCAGCAGGTCGCCGACCTCGAGAACGAAGGCGCGGTCGGCTCGCCCGTCTGCTTCACTGCCGACGGCAAGTACCTGCTGACGACGGGAGTGGACGACAACATCGAGTTCTACTCGATCGCCCCTGCCCAGGGTGGCGCGAAGATCGAGCCGGTTCATAAGAAGATCGTGCATCGCCGCCGTCATCACGGATAACCGGTTTTCGCGGACATCGCTTCGGTGAGCCCGACCGGCGATTCTCGTTCGGCGGAATTAAGCGGCGCCATCGGGCGCCGCTCTTCATATGGCTGCAAATTGACATACGATCCGCAATTTGCCCGGAACCCCGTATAGACTAATAATGTTGCGAGGGATTCCCTTATGGCTGTATTCAAGATCAATGTGAATGGACAGGCGCATTCGGTTGAGGCCGAACCGGATATGCCGGTCCTTTGGGTGCTGAGAGACCTTCTCGGTCTCACCGGAACGAAGTACGGTTGCGGCATCGGCGAATGCGGGGCGTGCGCGATCCTCGTCGACGGCGAAGACGCGCGCGGATGCCAGACGCCGATCTCCGACATCGGGAACAAGAAGATCACCACGATCGAAGGGCTCGCCAAAAACGGGCTCCATCCGCTCCAGAAGGCTTGGATCGAGCACGATGTGCCCCAGTGCGGCTATTGCCAGACCGGACACATCATGTCCGCCGCCGCGCTGCTCCAGAAGACGCCGAATCCGACCGACGCGCAGATCGACGAAGCCCTCGGCTCGCACATCTGCCGCTGCGGCACTTATACGCGCATCAAGGAAGCCGTGAAGATCGCGGCGAAGGGAGGAGTGAAATGAGCTCGCTAACCCGAAGAACGTTCCTGAAGCTCGTCGGCGGCGTCGGCGCGAGCTTCGCGCTCGGCACCTTCACCGTCGCCTGCGCCTCGCCGCGCGGAGCCGACGCTGAGGCCCTGCCCGACAAGGGTGAGAGCTTCGCCCCGACCGTCTTCCTCAAGATCGATCCGGACGGGACCTGCACCATGACCATCAGCCGCTCCGATATGGGCCAGGGCGTCCGCACGACCTTCGCGATGCTCGTCGCGGAAGAGCTGGACGCCGACTGGTCGAAGGTGAAGGTCACCCAGGCTCCCGGGAACAGCGACGTCTACGGCGGCCAGGGTACCGGCGGATCGAGCAGCACCCGGACCATGAACAAGACGTTGCGGCAGGTCGGCGCGGCGACCCGGGCCATGCTCGTCGCCGCCGCCGCCCAGCAGTGGAAGGTCGATCCCTCCGCCTGCAAGACGGAAAAGGGCAAGGTCCTCGGCCCCTCCGGCCAGACGCTGAGCTACGGAGAGCTGACGACCGCCGCCAAGGCCATCCCCGTCCCCGACCTGAAGAGCATGAAGCTCAAGGACAGGGCGGACTACAAGATCATCGGCAAGGCCACCAACCGCGTCGACAACACCGACGTCGTAACGGGCAAGGCGATGTTCGGACTCGACGTCCATGTGGACGGCATGCTCTACGCGGCCTGCCTCCGCCCGCCTTCGTTCCATGGCCAATCGCAGCAGATCGACGATTCGGCCGCGCGCAAGGTGCCGGGCGTGGTCGACGTGGTGCCGATCTCGAGCGGCGTCGCCGTGATCGGGACAAACACCTGGGCCTGCCTGAAGGGCCGCGACGCGCTCAAGGTCGACTGGTCGAACGCTAACAGCGGCGTCTCCAGCGAGACACTTCGAGCGGCGCTCAAGCAAGCGGTCATCGAGCACAAGGAGATGAGCGGCGCGAAGACGCTCGAAGCCAACTTTGAGCTGCCCTATCTCGCCCACGCGACGATGGAGCCTCTTAACGCGGTCGCCGACGTGCGGGCGGATTCGGCGGAGGTTTGGTCCGGCTCCCAGTCTCCGGATGGCGCGCGCGACCAGATCGCGGAAGCGACGGGCCTGTCTCCCGAGAAGGTCACGATGCATACGATGATCCTCGGCGGCGGCTTCGGGCGAAAGTTCTCCAATGAGTGGATCGGCGAAGCGGTCAATCTCTCGAAGCACATGAAGAAGCCGGTCAAGCTTCTCTGGACACGCGAGTGCGACATGCAGCACGACATCTACCGCTCGATGAGCGAGCACGCTCTCAAGGCGGCCATCGACGCGCAAGGGAATCCGGTCGGATGGAGCCACCAATATCTGCAAGCTCCGGGCGGAGGCGGGGGAGGCGGCAACTACGGCAACCGCACGTACCTGCCGTATGACTTCGACAACGCGTTCATGCGTTTCGGCGGCATCTCCGCGCCGGTACCCACGGGTCCGTGGCGCTCGGTCGAGCATACGCAGATCATCGTCGCCAACGAGTGCTTCGTCGATGAGATCGCCCACGCGGCCGGACAGGACCCGTTCGAGTTCCGGCGCAAGCACATCAAGGGCGACCGCCTCCGCAAGGTCCTCGAAATGGCGGCAGAGAAGGGCAATTGGGGCAAGCCGCTGCCGCAAGGCTCGGGGCGGGGCATCGCCTGCTTCGATGGCTACGGCTCCTGCATCGCCCATGTCGTCGAGGTGACCGTGAAGGGGAACCAGGTGAAGGTGGACCGGATGGTCGCCGTCGTCGACGTCGGCACCGCGATCAATCCGCGCGGCGTCGAGGCTCAAGTTCAGGGCGCGTTCGTCGACGGCATCTCGACCTCCCTGAAGGCCGCGATAACGGTCGAAAAGGGCGGGGCCGTCCAGAACAACTGGGACGGCTACGAATGGGCGCGCATGACCGACGTGCCGAAGATGGAAGTCTACGTTGCGGATAGCGGCGGCGGCTTCGGGGGCATGGGCGAGGTCGGGTATCCGTCCGGGCCGCCCGCCATCGCCAACGCGATCTTCGCGGCAACCGGCAAGCGGGTGAGGAAGTTCCCGATCAAGGTCGAGGAGCTGGTCTAACCTGCGCGACGTCTTGCCCGTTCTGGAGCGGTGGCTCGATGAGGGCCACCGCTTCGCGCTTGCGACCGTCACCCACACGTGGGGTTCTTCGCCCCGGCCCGTCGGCGCGGTCATGGGCGTGCGGGAAGACGGCGCGGTCGTCGGCTCCGTATCCGGCGGCTGCGTCGAGTCGGCGGTGATCCAAGCCTCGGTCGAGGCGCTCTCTTCCGGTGACCATAAGCTGCTCGATTTCGGCGCGCTTTCGGATGAGAGCGTGTGGGAGGTCGGCCTCTCCTGCGGCGGGCGCATCCAGGTTTGGGTCGATCCCGATCCGATCCGGCGCGAAGCCTGGCGGGCGACTCTCGACGCGATTCGCCGCAATCGGCCAGCCGTCCTCGTCACCCGCTTCGAGCCGTTCGATCAGTGGCTTTGGCAAGCCGGCGAGCCGTGGTCCGGGCCGGCTTTTCTTGCCGGCTCTCTTGGCCTGAGCCGAAGCGGGGAGGTGGAGGCAGAGGGTGAGCGCTATTTCCTGCATGCGTTTCCCCAACGGGAACGCCTCGTGATCGTCGGGGCCGTCCATATCGCGATTCCCCTCGTGAAATTCGCCCGAGAGCTTGGCTTCGAGACGATCGTGATCGATCCTCGCCCGGCGCTCGCCTCGAACGAGCGTTTCCCGGTCCCGCCGGATACGATGATCGCCCAATGGCCGGAACAGGCTCTCGCCGGAATCGAGCTGACGCCGGAGACGTACGGCGTCGTCCTCACCCACGATCCGAAGATCGACGACGTGGCCCTGGCCGCCTTCCTGAGATCGCCGATGAAGTACGTCGGCGCGCTCGGGAGCCGGGTCACCCAGGAGAAGCGGCGAAGAGAGCTGGGCGCGCTCGGCTTCGACGAAGCCGAGCTGGCTCGAATTCATGGGCCGGTCGGCCTGAACATCGCGGCCCGCTCGCCGGAGGAGATCGCCCTCAGCATCGCCGCGGAGATCGTACAGGTTCGCCGTGCGAAGAGTTAGCGCCATCGTGCCGGCCGCCGGCCTCTCCTCGCGCTTCGGAGGGCCGAACAAGCTGCTCGAACCCTTTGGGGAGACGACCGTCGTGGGGTCGGTCGTGGCTTGCCTCGACGCGTGCGGGCTGCCCATCGTCGTCGTGACGGGGAGGGATGCGGCGCTTGTTGCCGGGGCCGCGCATCCGGCGCGATCCGTCTTCAATGCCAGCTACGACGAAGGCCTGGGAACGTCGATTGGAGCCGGCGTTCGGTCGTCCGAGGAGGCCGACGGCTACCTGATCGCGCTCGGAGACATGCCCGGCCTTCGGCGCGACGTCGTCGCCGCTCTGCTCGATGCTTTTGAAAGAGCCTCGGAAGGGACGATCCTCGCCCCGGTCTACGCGGCTGAGTCCAACCGGCCGGGCCATCCCGTCCTCTTCGACGCGTCCTACCGCCCGGCCCTGGAGGCGCTCGGCGGCGACGAAGGGGCGAAGGGCATCGTGAGCCGGAATCGAGACCGGCTCGTCCTCGTGCCTGTCGAGGGAGCCCTGCCCGATATCGACCGGCCCGACGATCTCCGGTGACATCGAGCCGACGAAACGTCCCCGCTCCCAGCTAAGCAGGTAAAACGGAGGCATGAAGCCCGTCGTCATTGTCGGCGCCGGTTTAGCCGGCCTGACGTGTGCGCGCGCGCTGAAAAGGCGCCGCATTCCCTTCCTACTTCTCGATGGCGACGACCGAGTCGGCGGGCGGGTGAAGACCGACTCGATCGGCCCGTTCCGCATCGACCGGGGCTATCAGGTCTACTTCACCGCCTATCCCCACGCCAGAGAGCAGATCGACGAGGAGCGCCTACGCCTCAAGCAGTACGAGCCGGGCGCGATCATCATCTGGGACGGCGAGCACCATCTCATCAGCCGGGACAATCCGCTCCAACTCGCGGTCTCCGGCTTCCTCTCGACCGCCGACAAGCTCCGGCTCGGCCGGTGGACGAGCGACGTCCAGTGGCTGGACAAAGACGACATCGACGAGATCCCGGACCGGACGATCGAGCAATACCTCCGAGACGAAGGCTTTTCCGACGGATTTATCGATCGGTTCGCCCGGCCCTTCCTCGGCGGCGTCTTCCTCGACCGCTCGCTCCAGACCTCGTGCCGCCAATTGCTTTTTGTCTGGAAGGCGATCAGCGAAGGCATCGCGGCCGTACCCGAGCAGGGCATGGAGGAGATTCCGAGGCAGCTTGGCATGACGATCGGCCACGAGCGGCTTCGTCTCAAATCCCAGGTCGTCGAATTGGTCCGGGAAGGCGACACGGTTTCCGGCGTCAAGTTGGAAAGCGGCGAAGTCGTCGAATCCGACCGGGTCGTCCTCGCCTGCGACGCGATCCACGCCGCCGCACTTTCCGGTATTTCGATTCCGGCCGAGTTCCTCCACAGCATCACGATCTATTTCAAAGCGGCCGAGCAACCGGTCGACGGACGCTGGGTCGTCATGAACGGCAACATGCGCGGCATCACGAACCACGTCATCCCTCTCGCCAACGCGAATTCGGTCGAAGCCGGCAACCTGATCGGTGCCACGATCCTCGGCGAGCGAACCGAAACCGACGAGCAGCTCGCGGAGATCGTGAAGTCGGAAATGCGGGTTTGGTTCCCGAATCGGGACGTCGAATCCTGGGAGCTCTTCCGTGCCTACCGCAACCACAACGCGCAGATGGTCCAGCATCCCGGATTCCAGAGCCGCCTCCCCGGCAACGACTCGGGCATCCCCGGCCTCTATTTCGCTGGCGAATTTACGACGAACAGCAGCATCGACGGGGCGATCCAAAGCGGCGCCGAATGCGCCGACCTGATCCTGAGCAGCCTCGAAGCGGGCGTCCCTTGAGAGTCGGCATTATCGGCGCCGGGATTTCCGGCCTCGCGGCGGCTCGGATGTTGACGCGGGCGGGTCACGAGGTGGTCGTGTGGGAGCGGCACAGTCACGTCGGTGGGCGCATCGAGACGATCGAGATCGACGGTTACGTCTTCGATACCGGAGCGACGAGCATCGCGCCGCGAGGCCTTTCCATCGAGGAAGTCATGCTCCACGAACTGGACACGGAGGGCCTCGTCCAGATCGATAAGCCGATCTACACCCATGAGGCGTTGCGCGTCGTCCCCGGCGATCCCGGCCGGCACACGCCACGCTATACGTACGTCCATGGCAACCGGACCCTGCCGGAGCGGGTTGCGGCGGACCTCGACGTGCGAATCGGGGTGCAGATCGAGGAGATCGCCCGGAGCGGGCATTGCTTCATCGTCGGGGACGACGCCTTCGACGCCGTGATCCTCACCGCGCCGATCCCCCAAACTTCGGTCTTGCTGTGGGGCCTGCGCGAGAGCCGCCCGGTCGCCAACGCCAAGTATCGCTCCTGTCTGAGCGTAATGCTCGGCTTTCGAATTCCTACTCCCGAGGTCTCCTACCATGCGCTGCTCGACGTCGAGCAGCGCCATCCGCTCACCTGGCTCTGTCTGGAAAGCGGGAAGTCGCCGGGGCGGGCTCCGGAAGGCTGCTGCGCGATCGTCGCCCAAATGAACTCGGCTTACAGCCAGATGCAATACGAAAAGCCGGACCGCGAGATCATCGACGACGTCTTGATCTACGTGCAGCGGCTTTACGGGCCGGAGTTCACGGACCCGTCCGTCGCCAGCGTGCGGAGATGGAAATACAGCCAGCCGGAAACGGTCGCCCAGTTCGACGTCGTCAACCAGCACCATGCGCGGCTGCTTCTCGCCGGCGACGGGCTCCTCGCCGGGCGGGTAGAGTCGGCATTCGAATCCGGCGTCAAGGCGGCGAGGTTGTTGATCGAGCGATGAAGAGGCTTTTTCCATTCTTGGCGATTCTCGGGATTGTGGCCCTCTCTTGGGGCGAGGCGCGCCTGACGATCACCATGCGCGGCCATCCCGCAGGTTACGCGACGCTCAGCCAGCGAATCCAGCGGGACGGGACAAAGGTCGTCGAGCTGCGGATCGAGCTGGGGAGCGATCAGCACAAGGTCAAGCTGTCGAGCGAAGCCCGCTACGACGCGAAGGGGATCCCGATCCGCAAGTTCCAGCAGACCATCGCCGACGTCGGAGATATCAACAAGCAGGTGATCGCGACTTTCTCGAAAGAGGGCGCAAACCTCGTCCTCCTGGACGGCGGCAAGCGCAGCGTCAAGAACGTCTCCCTCGCCCAAGCCGCGCCAAGAGCCTGCCTCAGCGAGTTCTGGTTCATTCGGGACAAGCCGAAGCCGGGCGCGGTTGAGGAAACCTACCAGTTCAATACGGACACGCTCGCGTGGGAAATCGTGAGGACGGAGTATCGCGGCGTCCGCAAGCTCACGATCGAGGGACATACCGTGTCCGTTCACGAGGTGTCGACCAAGCGCGGAGACAAGGAATCGACCTCCTATCTCGACGACGAGGGCCTGCCCGTGCTCGTCGATCAGGGTGATATCAAAATGGTGAAGATATGGCCGAAATGAAGGTAGTTGTCATCGGCGCGGCAGGCCGGATGGGGCGCGAAGTCCTGAAGGCGCTCTCCGCCTCGCCGGAATTCGAAGTCGTCGCCGCCGTCGACCGCGAGCAGGTCGGCGTAAGCTGCGGTGAGATCGTAGGGGACGTCGGGCTCAACCTCGTGATCGAAGATAAGCTGGGCGCGGCCCTGGATCGCACCAAGCCCGACGCCCTCGTCGATTTCTCGAACGCATCCGGAGCGACCGCCCACGCCCTTTCCGCGATCACCCGCGGCATTTGCCCGGTCATCGGGACGACCGGCCTGAGCGAGGCGAACATCCGCGAATTGGCGAGCGCTTCCCGCGAAACGAGCACACCCGGCATCTATGCGCCGAACTTCGCTATCGGAGCGGTGCTGATGATGCGCTTCTCCCAGCTCGCGGCCAAGTGGCTGCCGAATTGCGAGATCATCGAGCTTCACCACGATCGAAAGGAGGACGCGCCTAGCGGCACCGCTCTCCTCACCGCCCAGATGATCGCCGACGCCCGCAAGGAGCCGCCGGGCCGCAAGCCCCGCCCGATTTTCAAGGTCGAAGGCGTGCGGGGCGGCCTTTATCAGGAGACGCCGATCCATTCGGTGCGCCTGCCCGGCTACGTCGCCCACCAGGAGGTCATTTTCGGCGGCACCGGCGAGGTTCTGACCATCCGCCACGACTCGATGGACCGCGTCTCGTTCATGGAGGGCGTGAAGCTGTGCCTCCGCGAGGTGCGCGGCCTGAACGGCTTCGTCGTCGGGATGGACAAGATTCTCTTCCGCTAAGCGGCCCTCGGGAGCGTGTCGCGCCGGACCCTCCACCCCACCTCGCAAGCTGCGCTTGACCTGCGGAGGCTGGTGGCGCAAACTGCAGGGGATGCCACGCAAAGTTAGCCGCCGCGAATTGCTCGCCGGGGGAGCCGCCCTTGGTGCGGCCACGATCGCTCCGAAGGCCTTCGGCGTTCCGGAGATTTGGATTCAGGGGTCGTTCAAGCCGCTGATCGTCTGCAGCCCGAATGGCCACCAATTCAAGAACGGCGGGACGGAGACCTGCGTCGAGCGCGCCTTTCGGCTGATGACGAGCGGAACCGACGTGCTCGACGCCCTGATCGAGGGAGTCAATATCCTCGAGCTCGACCCGAAGGAGATGAGCATCGGATATGGGGGATTGCCCAACGCGGATGGCGTCGTCCAGCTCGATTCCTGCTGCATGCACGGCCCGCGCAAGTGGGCGGGCGGCGTGGCGGCGCTGGAGGGCGTCCGGACGCCGTCGCGCGTGGCCCGCGAGGTCGCGGCGCAAACCGACCACCATCTCTTGGTCGGCAAAGGCGCGCAGGAGTTCGCCCGCAGCCTCGGCTTCACGATCGAGGCCGACCTGAACACGGACGCCTCTCGACGGGCCTGGCTGGAATGGAAGCGCCGCACCGATCCCTCGCACTATCTCGATCCAAAGGATCGCGAGCATGTCGGCCTTCTCGCCGCGCTCCAAATGGCGGACGAAGGCTGGTTCGATCGCGAGCACGTTTATGGCACCGTCAACTGCAACGGGATGAACGCGAAAGGAGAAATCTGTGGCGTGACGACGACGAGCGGCCTCGCCTTCAAGATTCCCGGTCGGGTCGGCGATTCTCCGATCCTCGGCGCGGGGCTGTACGTGGACGGCGCGGTCGGGTCCGCCGGCTCGACCGGCCGCGGCGAGGCGAACCTGTACAACCTCTGCTCCTTCTTTATCGTCGAGCAGATACGCCAGGGCATGCATCCGAAGGACGCGGGAATCGCGGCTCTCAAGCGCGTCGCCTCTCAGACCATCGAGAAGCGGCTGCTGAACGACAAGGGCCAGCCGAATTTCGGCCTCAACTTCTATGCGCTGGATGCGAAGGGCCGCTTCGGCGGCGTCTCCATGCAGCCGAGCAGCTTCACGGTCTGCGACGAGAACGGGCCTCGGGATATGAAGACGGAAGCCCTCTATGGCTGAGGCCCTTCAACCATCCGGCCACCCTCAACCCGTCACAATCACGATATGCCGATCACCGCGCTTGTGGCTCTGTGTTGCCTCGCCTCGCCTCAAAATTTGAAGGACGAGGTCACCGTCAAGGGGCTGCATCTCTTTGCCCGGTGCTGGCGGACGCCGACGGGAGAGACGCCGTACATGATCTGGACGATCGGCTCCCGCGACCCCGCTCCGGATGGCGAGGAATGGGTCATCCAGGGAGATTCGATCTCCTTCGAAGGTCAGCCGATCGTGCCCGTCCAAGGGTTCTCCCAAAAGCTGGTGGCGGGCGATCCCGACAAGGTCGAGGGAGCGATGGTCGAGCAGCCAGGCGGCGAAAACGCCACCGTCGCCTTCATTCGCGGGCGTGTCGAGCGGGTTCGCACGCTGGTCGAGAGTCTTCCCCTCGGCTCGACGGCGCTCGTCAAAGCCGCCCATAAGCCTCAGGAGGATTCCGGCGCGATCTATCACTTCCAGATCGATAAGCCGCTGAAGCTGACGACGCCGAGCGGGCTGGCCGTCGAGATTCCGAAGCAGGGCGCGGAGACGAAGATCCGGTACGTCTCCCTCGCCTTCGATCCCGAGGCGGCTCTGACCTTCAAGACCAACTTCAAAGAAAGTGAGGACAAGCTGCCGAAATCCCAGCTTTGGCAGAGCTTCGGCGGCCCGGTCGGCATCATGGTGCTCTTGAAGGGTGTCGGGAAGCCGTTCGCGGCGGGACCGGTCGGGGGGAGCTTCGTCGCCCAGTCGAAGGGCTTCGATATCAAGGCCGGGCCGGTCGATGGGGCCAGCCTGGAGATCACTCAGTCCGTTGTCCTCGAATCCTATCCGCTCGATTTTCGGGTGACGATCAAGCCTTCGAAGTAGGGTGCAACGAGGGGCGCTCTCAACCCGTCCTCAGCAACAGCCATGCAGCTTGTCGGCCTAAAGGGAATTCACTGGACCCAAATCTTCCCTCTGACCGCGCCGGAAGTCACGATCGGGCGGGAAGCCGGCAACACCATCGTTTGCGATGGCGACTCCAGGGTCAGCCGTAAGCATGCGCGCCTTATCGCCTCCGGCCTGGGCTATGTGATCGAGGATCTGGGCAGCGCGAACGGCACCTTCGTCAATGGGGTCCAGATCGCCGGGCAGAGGATGCTCGCGGATGGGGACGAGATTCGGATCGGTGGCCAGAGCTACCGTTTCGACGGGGCTCCCGCGTCCCCCGCGATGGCGCCCCCTCCGCCCGGACCGATGCCGCCCAGACCCCGCGAAGTCTCCAGCGCCGAGCGCGCGCAAAGCTATACGCCGGGAACCGAGCGCATCTACGGCGGAGGCGGGCTGAGCGACAATCCCGGCTGCGCGATGCCGAACTTCAATCTGCCCGATCTTTCCGGCTGCCTGAAAATCCTCCTCTACATCATCCTCGCGATCATCATTCTCATGGTCATCGGAGGGCTGCTGATGCTCCTCGGAAGCGGCATCGGCGCTCTCGGCGGCCTCGCGGGCGGACACGGTGGCGGATCGTCCTCCTCCTCTTCGTCTTCCTCGGGCGGCGGGCAACAGGGCAACCAGCCGGAAGGCGGTCGCGAGCAGCAAGGCGAGGGCATCCACATCGAGTCGGTGCGGGTGGTCGTCGCCTGGAGTCCGAAGCTCGGCAAAGACGCGCCCCGCGCCCTTGTCACCTGGGACAACTTCACGAGGTCCTCGATCCACAAGATCTGGGCGACCGCGATCTCGCGAGACGCAAGCGGAAACGAGATCGGCCGAGCCGAAGACGTCGTGATCTACGACGGCAAGCCCGTCGCGGCGGCTACATCGCACGAGGACAGCACACTGGCTCACGAAGGCTTCGATCCACCGGGACCGACGAAGCCGGCCGTCGTGGACGTGGTCGTGACGAGGTATGAGTAGACGAAGTGTTTAGTGTTTAGTGTTAAGGGTTAAGTGTATTGCCCGCGGCAATCTGAGACACTGGGCTTGTTTTCTCAACTGACGGTCTGCGGGTTTTGCTGCCAGTAGTTCGCTCTAGCCTCAGCTGCGGCTAGGACGAAGTGTTCCCTTTGGGCGTAAGCGGCATCGGGTTC
>DASZYX010000014.1:0-71555 GCA_035545155.1 Fimbriimonadaceae bacterium
GGATTTGGAGGGACTCCTCATAAGCGGTGATGGCCTCGGCCAACTGGCCCGCGTCGAGGCGCACCCTTCCGACGTTGTTCAGCGAAACGGATAGGTCCCTTAGAGCCTGGAGGGACCGGCCGTAGTCCCTCAGAATGTCCCTGCCGATTTGGAGGGACTCCTCGTAAGCGGCGATGGCCTCGGCCAACTGGCCCGCGTCGAGGCGCACGTTTCCGACGTTGTCAAGCGAAATGGATAGGTCCCTTAGAGAGTCAACGGATATTTCCGCCTCCGTCCGCCTCCTCGCCAGGCCGAGAGATTCTTCGACGAGGAGTTTTCCATCGTCGACCGCGCCACTCTCATATCGAGCCATTCCCAGAATCCGCAGGAAGGCGACATGCCGGCTGATTCCGTCGGGCGAAGCGTGCCGGGAACGCTCCCGTATCCAGTCGGCAACCGAAGGATAGCCGGTCGATGCGGCAATGGCTGCGTCCAGGGAGTCGGCATGTTTGAGTATGTCGGCGTTATGATCGATCGTCCAAAGATCCCATAGCGGCGGCACGACGGAGTCGATCGCCGACTCAACGTCGCCCCTTCGGATCGCGGCGACGGCATGCCTGATCGCGAACTCGGCGTCCTTTCGAATCCGTTCCTCCTCGCCGGTCGACGGACGGACAGGCTCGGGACGGGAATGCTCTATGGCGGGCTCGGGAAGCTCGGTAAGCCGCAGCCGCAGCATGAACCAAGAAAAGGTATCGCGGGCATAGTGCATGAACGCATTCTTGAAGCTTGGATTCATCCACCATATCTGGCGCGGCTCTCCCTCCAGCATCCTCTCGCGGCTAAAGTTGATAATGCCGAGGGACCCTGCCAGGGGGCGGTCAGTAGGAAGCGCGGTTTCCCAACCGGTCACCGAAAGCACGCGGCCGGCGGCTTTCTTGCGGGCTTCGCCGATGAATTCGACAATCTCTTCCGGAGAGCGCCGAGGCGGCAGGGCGACCTCCATGAGTGGCAAGGTCGTTTGGAGACGCTCGATCACCTTGTCGCGGGTGATCTCGCTCGCGCTTTCGATGAGAGCCAAGCCGCTCGTCGTTCCCTCGGCCCAATCGAGTATCAGAGATACGACTTCCTCGACTCCGCCGATCGGGGGCTGGCCGTCGTCTAAGGAACGCCTCCCGGGTCTTCCGGCTTAAGCAGCTTGAAGAAACGAAGGACTTCGACGGCCAGAGGATGGGGCCCATACCAGTGTTCTCCATTGAAATCGAGAACGTGGCCCGCCCGGATGAGATCGTTTAGGACGCGATCCGGGATTTGGCTTTGAGGATCGCATTCATACAGCGCCTTGAGCTTCTCAAGCTTGTGATCGAGCAGGATGCTGTCGTCGGCGTCGCCGACGCTCAAACGTCCCTTGAACTCTTCGCGTAAGTCGATAATCGCTCGATTCGCGTGAGCCTCCAGGATTTGCGCCGACTTGGCGACCCGCGCCCGACCCGCGGCAGCGGACACCAAGGCAAACAACTCACGGAGTTGTCCGCCAGAGGCGAGGATCAGCCGCCGCTCCTGGCCTTCTTCGAACAAGCCGGGCCGGATGCGTTTCTCGAGGATTTCGCGGAGATTGCCGATCGCTTCTTCGTTGAACTCGTGGCTGCGCTTGTAAAGGGGCGTATCGTAAACCATCACGCGAGCGAATTTGGGAAGTCCGCTTCCATGGCTCGAATAGAGAAGCGTTAACGGCAAGTTGAATATCAAGTTGATATTCAGTTGCACCAAGGCGCTGCCATAGGTAACAAACAGGTCGCGGGTCAGGTCCTCGGGAATGTAATCCTTGTCGAATTCCTCTCCGATAAGGAGCCATTCTTTTCCATTTGCGGTATCGAGGAGCCGGTGGCATTCGAGAAAGAGCTTATTGACGGCGTCGATCAAGGTGTCGATGCGGTTCAAGCTATAATCGACGACCGTCTTCTCGCGAGAAGCAGAAAACTTGATCTCGCCGCGGATTTTGCCGAACAGACCTGTCAACTTGGTCCATAGCGAGTCTTTGGGAACGCCGAAACCCAACTCGAGACCAAGCTCCCCTTGGAGCGCCGACTTAGCAGTTATGCTGACATCGGCAAACCACTCAAGGATCGGACGCAGCAGCTCGGCGGAGGGCCTGGTGCCCGTTACCTTTTCCGTCTCCTCCGCGATCATGAGAGAGGAGAGCAAGAGGACGTCGAATGGCTTGAAGTTACGAGGGTCCAAATCCTCTTTCGTTGAGAATCTTAATGGGACATAGCGGTCCGAAACTTGCAGAAGCAGCTTGCTGATTTCCGTGGACTTGCCGACACCGCTCCGACCCATGAGAAAGGCCTTATATCGCGGATCGCCAAAGCTCCGATTGAGACCATCGAGCAACTGGGGAACGATGTCCGCCCCTCGCACGCTTTCGAGGACGGGCACGTAAAACGCCTGCAGTTCTTGCTTTGTCCTAAGCGGTTCACCGCTTAGGGTGCGCTTGGCTTCCTCAAGGTTATCCGCTGCTCTCAGGAAGGCATCCTGCTGTTCCATCTGTCGAACATTATGCGTCACGGGGCTTCTGCTCAGTTCGAAGCCCCGCTAGAGCGTTCCTAATAGTCCGAGTACAGGAAGAACTCGTAAGGGTGGGGGCGGAGGTCGACCGCGTCGCACTCGTTGACGAGCTTGTATTCCACGTAGTTCTCGATCAGGTCCTTCGTGAAGACGTCTCCCTTCAGGAGGAAATCGTGATCGTTGGCAAGGGCCGTGAGGGTCGCGCGGAGGTTCGGGGCCGTCGTCTTGATGCCGACGCGCTCCATCGGCGGAAGCTCGTAGAGGTCCTTGTCCAGCGGCTTCGGCGGCTCGATGCGGTTTTGGATGCCGTCGAGGCCGGCCATGAGGCAGGCGGAGAAGGCGAGATAGGGATTCGCCATCGGGTCCGGAGCGCGGAATTCGACGCGCTTCGCCTTCGGAGATTTGTTTGCGATCGGGATGCGGACGCAGGCCGAGCGGTTGCGTTGCGAGTACATGAGGTTGATCGGCGCCTCGTAGCCGGGCACCAGACGGCGATAGGAGTTCGTCGTCGGCGCGCAGAAAGCGAGCAGGGTATCGGCATGTTTCAGCAGGCCGCCGATGTACCAGCGAGCCGTATCGGAAAGGCCCGCGTAGCCGGCCTCGTCGTACATGGCGGTGTTGCCGTTCTTCCAGATCGACTGGTGGATGTGCATGCCGCTGCCGTTGTCTCCAAAGACCGGCTTGGGCATGAAGGTCGCGACCTGGCCGTTCTGGTAGGCGACGTTCTTGACGATGTACTTGTACTTCATCAGCTTGTCGGCCATGACC
The DNA here is from genome assembly GCA_035545155.1 of Fimbriimonadaceae bacterium. Classification (GTDB taxonomy): domain Bacteria; phylum Armatimonadota; class Fimbriimonadia; order Fimbriimonadales; family Fimbriimonadaceae; genus JAEVZK01. The sequence continues at coordinate 3,316 of DASZYX010000014.1, forward strand.
GTGAGCGTGTCGAACTTCATGTCGATCTCGCACTGGCCGGGCACGCCGACTTCGTGGTGATGCATCTCGATATCGATGCCGACTTCCGCCATTTGGAGGATCATGCGCGTGCGGAGGTCTTGCAGCTTATCGGCCGGTCCGCAGGGATAGTAGCCGCCCTTGACCTTCATGGTGAAGGCGGCGGAATCCTCGGCGCCGCTATTCCACCATGCCTCTTCGCCGTCGATGCGGTAGAAGGTGTAATTCGGGTTGTTTGCGTATTCGAGCCGGTCGAAGACGAAGAACTCGGCCTCGGGGCCGAAGAAGCAAGTGTCGCCGATCCCGGTCGACTTCAGATATTGCTCGGCCTTGATGCCGACGAATCGAGGGTCGCGGCTGTACGGCTGCCGGGTGAGCGGATCCTCGATGTTGCAGATCACCACCGCCGTTGGGATTTCGCTGAAGGGGTCCATGAACAGCGTCGAGGAATCCGGCATGAGAAGCATGTCCGACTCGTGGATCGACTGGAATCCGCGGATGCTGGAGCCATCGAAGGGAAGGCCTTCCTCGAAGGCATCTTCCGTGAATTGGGCGGCGGGGATGCTGAAGTGTTGCCACGTCCCCAGCAAATCGGTGAATCGAATATCGACGATCAGCGCGTCGTTGTCTTTTACAAATGAAACGGCGTCCTTTGGCTTCATAGTCCCTCTCTGTTTGGTCCGGTCAAATGGAAAACGCCCGCTCGAAACGAGGCGGGTTTTTGGTTTCCAGCCGCCGGGCCGCGCCGCCCGACTTGTCTGGTGATTATCACTGATCATGGACGCCCCGCGCACCCCTCCCGCCGCTCTGAGGGCGCTTTTGCGAACAGTCCGGCAATCTGTTAAGAGGCTTTTATGAAGGCTGTTTCGTCTTGATCTTTGGTTTCGAGCCCGTAAGGGGTAGGGCATTTTAGTTGCAACTATTGCCTGGCAGCATGAGCGGGCGCTGTTCATTTTTCAGCAATAAACGAAATCAAGGTTTAGCTTCGCCTGGAGGCGTACGAACCGTTCCGATACTTCTGTGTTGGGGAGCGTTTGAGCGCGGAGACGCCGTGTCGTCTCGCGCGGGATCCAAAACATGACCCTTCAAAAGAAGCTCGCCGTTATCGGGGGCGGAATCGCCAGCCTTATTGTCGCTCTGCTTGTTTTCGTCGGATGGTCGGCCGGCGGAAAGTTCGGCGCCATTGCCCAGAACGAAGTCCAGGGACTTGTCGAGGGAGATCAGGGACATACGGCTGTAGCTCTCGTCGGCTTGATTAAAGCTCAGGACGATTTGCTAAGCCGGGAGCTGAATTCCGACAGCGCCATCCTCTGGCACGTGATCAGGCAGAAGGGGGCGATAACGCAGTCGGGCGTCGAGACGTGGAAGGCGGTCAATCAGTTTACAAAGGAAAGCGAGACCGTCAACCTGCCGCGAGTGACGGTAGGCGGCGAGTGGCTTCTGCATAATGGCGACTTCAAGCAGCGCACGCCGATCATCGACGATGTCACGGACCTGACTCAGAGTACGGTCACTTATTTCCAGCGGATGAACAGCCAGGGCGACATGCTCCGCGTCGCCACGTCGGTGAAGAAAAAGGATGGCAATCGGGCCATCGGGACTTACATTCCGGCTACAAATCCGGATGGCAAGCCCAATGCCGTCGTCAAGGCGGTTCTTGCCAAGCAAACATATCGGGGGTCGGCCTTTGTCGTCAACGCCTGGTATCAGACGATTTACGATCCGGTTCTCGATGCGAACGGGAACGTCATCGGAATGGCCTATTGCGGCGTCAAGCAGGAGAGCGTGCCGTCGCTCCGCCAAGCGATCCAGGAAAGCAAGGTCGGCGAAAGCGGATACGCCATGGTGCTAGGCGGCAAGGGCGACAAGCAGGGCCAGGTCATGATCTCGCCCGACAATTCGCTCGACGGAAAGAGCCTGTACGATGCCAGGGACGCCGACGGCAAAAGCTATATCAAAGAGATCGTCGACAAGGCGGTTGCCTTGGAGCCGGGTCAGATTGGCAGCACGACGTACCGCCTAAAGGAAGGGAAGGAAATCCAGACGGTCGTGGCGCACTTTACCTACTACAAGCCCTGGGACTGGATTCTCGTCACGAACGGCTACAAGAAGGACTTCGCCGCCCTCGGAGCCAAGCTTCAAAACGGCCGTTCCGGGATGGCGGAAACGATTCTCGCGATCGGTCTTATCGTCGTACTGCTCTCCGGAGTCGCGTTCTGGTTCTGGGCAAAGGGCATCACCGAGCCGGTATGCCGGATGGTGACGGCCGCGGAGTCGATCGCCAACGGCGAACTGGCGGCGATGGCGGTGCCCGAAGGCAAAGACGAAATCGGAACCCTATCGCGAGCCTTCGGACGGATGCAGAATTATCTGGGAGAGGTGGCCTCGACGGCTCGACGGGTTGCCGACGGCGACCTGACGGCGAACTTCGTTCCTCGCGGCAACAAGGACGTTCTCGGCCACGCCCTTGTCGAGATGCTCTCCAGCCTTCGCGAATTGGTTAGCCACGTCGCTCTTCGAGCGCGAGAAACCTCGGAGAACAGCGAGCGCCTTTCGGGCGCCTCCAGCGAAGTGGCGATCGTCGCGACCGATATTGCAGAGTCGATGCAAGAGATCATGAACGGCGCCAAGGAGGCGGCAATTCGCAGCGGGGAAATCGCCGAAGGCAATGTGCGCCTGGCCGCCGCCGCAACCGCTGCCACGCAATCGATGCAAGAGCTCGAATCGGGAATCATCGATGTCCGGACCGGCAGCCATCAACAGCAAGACGCCACGGAAACGGCGGCCAAGGTTGCGGCCATGGGCGGCCAAGCCGTGAAGAACGCGATGGAGAGCATGGACCGCATCCAAGAGCGCGTCGTTGCCTCCTCATCGGCAGTCAAAGAGCTCGGGGCGAAGCAGGATCAAATAGGATCGATCGTCGACGTTATCGGCGAGATCGCGGAGCAGACCAACCTCCTCGCTCTGAACGCGGCGATCGAGGCCGCCCGAGCCGGCGAATCGGGACGTGGGTTTGCCGTCGTTGCCGACGAAGTGCGCAAGCTCGCCGAGCGATCCGCCTCGGCGACTCGGCAGATCCAGGAGCTGATCGACACGATCCGGGCCGACGTTATGGAGGCGACGAAGGCGATGAACGAGAGCTTGAACGAGGTTTCGGACGGCGCTCGGTTCAGCGTTGCGGCGAGGGAGGCCTTGTCCGATATCGTAGCCTCCGTCGATACCGTGTCCGGACTGGCAAAGGCGAACGACGAGACCGTGCGGCGGGTCGTCTCGACGACGAGCAAAGTGGCCGACGTCATCCAATCGGTCGCGGCGACGAGCGAAGAGACGGCAGCGGCGGCGGACGAAGTCGGCACGGCGAGCAAGCAGATGTCGGATTCGACCGCCCAGGTTAGCCGGTCCGTGCAGAGTCAGGCCAATACGATCAAGAGCCTAAGCAAGATGGCGGAGGGTCTCCGGAAGGAAGCCGAGGACTTGACACGCATGGTCGCACGATTCAACCTCGAAGAAGGCGTAACCTTGGATGAGGCCGCTTAGAAAGGCCCCTTCCTGCTATAGACGGTCTCGGCAATGGCCCCCCAGTCAACCGGACCGATGGCAGGCAGGGTGACGCTTTGGCCGGTTGCCCTCTGATAGGCCTCGGCGGCCCTGGCGTTAGCCCAACCCATGAAACAGCGATATATCTCCTCCGCGACGCCTCCCAGCCGCATGGCGCGCAGGCGCGCGGATTGCTCCGCATAGGCGAGAATGACGAGGTCGCTGGCCGTTCCCGTCTTGATCTGGCCGTCGAGCGGGCAGGCCATGACCTTGCCCGCAAGCTCCGAAATGAAGGAATCGCCGGCGGCATTCAAGGAAGCGCGGCCTTCTTTGGCGCGCCGAAGCAATCTTTCGCTGATGAAAATGCGGTTGATCTCGTTTGTCCCTTCGTAAATCCTGCTGACCCGTGCGTCCCGATAGTGCCGGGCGATCGGGAACTCTTCGGTGAAGCCGTAGCCGCCGTAGCATTGGAGGGCCTCGTCGATGATGAAATCCTCGGCTTCGGTAGAGAAAACCTTGCAGGCGCTGCACTCGACCGCCATCTCTTCCGCCGCCTTCCTATTCCCTTCGGGCGAGCCTCCATAGTGGTGGAAGGCATCGTCGATGGCGGCGCCGGTCCGGTAGATCATTGATTCCGCCGCGAAGAAGAGGCAGGCCATCAGGGCGAACTTCTTCTGCATTAATCCGAAGTTGGCGACCGGCTGCCCGAATTGACGGCGGTCTAGCGCATATGCGGAGGCAAGGCCGATGGCATCGCGCGCGGGGCCCATGGACATCGAAGAGAGTTTGAACCGGCCCATGTTGAGGGCGTTCAGGGCGACGACGTGCCCGCGTCCCTCCTCATAGAGCATATTGTCGAGAGGCACTTCCGCGTCTTCGAGGACGACGCGAGCCGTAGACGAGCCCTTCAGCCCGAGCTTGTGCTCCTCGCGAGAGATCGAAACGCCAGGGAAATCGCGCTCGACGAGAAAGGCGCTGACGCGCTCCCCGTCCACCTTCGCCATTACCAGGAAGAACTCCGCCCACTTGGCGTTGGAGATCCACATCTTGGTGCCGTTGAGAACCCACTTGTCGCCTTTGCGATCCGCCCGCGTCGATAGAGAAAGGGCGTCGGTGCCGCTGTTCGGCTCGCTGAGGCAATATGCGCCGAGCCATTCGCCGCCGGTGAGCCGGGGCAGGTATTTCGACTTTTGCTCGTCGGTGCCGAACCAGGCGAGCGCGACCTGAGAGATACCGCTCGTAACTCCGATGGTGACGCTGAACGAAGCGTTCAGGCTAAGGAATTCGAGAATTCGAGCGGAGAGATTCTTGCCGAGGCCGAGGCCTCCGTACGCTTCCGGGGCATCGACGCCGCAGAAGCCCAGTTCGCCCGCCTTTCGAATCAGCTCCGGCATCAGGCCCTCTTCCTGTTTGTCGAGGCGTTCAAGAACTGGGAGGATTTCCTTGCGGCTAAACTGCTCGGCCGCATCGATCATCAGGCGTTCGTCGCCTTGAAAGTCCTCGGGGATAAAAGTTGACTCGGGAGTCGAACTGAAGAACGCGCAGCCTTGCGCTGAAGTTGGGCTCTCTAAGGGCATAGTTGACCATGTCCGACGACTGCGTCGGGGCCTTGATTATATTCGCTGCCTACGCGGTAGCCGCTACGACCGCTTCTAGGTTGGGCTTATCGGCGGCCTTCGAGCCCGTGCGCCGCTTGCGCATGGCTAGGATCGGCCGTTCGAGGCCGTAGTGCATCGCGGCGCCAAGACCCAGGGTCAGAGCCGCGGCGACCGCCATTTGGGCGAGCCGTGGCGCGTGGACGTACTTCTCGCAGGTCGAGATCATGATCCACTGAAGAAGGTAAAGCGGATAGCTGGCCCGGCTGACCCATAGGAGCCAAGGCCATTGAAGGAATTTCAGAGCGCCCTTGCCGCCACTCTGAATCGCGAGCGCGAAGAGCGGGATCATCGCCAGCCCCTCGATCGTAAAGCCGAACGTTCCGACGAATTGTCGGTTGCGGCAGATTTCGACGAAAACCAGTCCCGCAGCTCCTGCTAGGACCCAAAACGGCTTGGTCAGGGTTTTGGCCATGTTTGGCTCGAGGGCTGGATTTCGCCATAGAGCCAGCAACGATCCCCAAAGGATCGAATCCATCCGCGTGTCGCTCGCCATGGTCTCGCGATAGGTGACGTCGCCGCTGCTCCATACAAGCCAGATGCGCCAAGCCAGGGCGACCGCGCAGAGGAGGAGAATCCCCCAGATGATCGTTCTCATCGAGACTCGCTTGATCGCCGCTCGGAACGCCGGAGCGAAGAGCAGATAGTAATGCTCGTCGACGGCGAGCGACCATAACAGAATCGTGCCGGGCAGGAATCCGGCGTTATCTCCGGTCAGGGCCAGGCCGTAGTTCGTGTAGTTCAGGAAATTGCCGGCCGCTTTCCAGGGAATGAGGGGCTCGCCCACGCCAAGCAGAAAATGGACGCCGAGCGCCAGGAGCAGGGCGACGAAGAGAGGCGGTAGGGTTCGCAAGGCGCGGCGGTAGTAGAAGCCGCCGAGGCTGATCGAACCGGTCTTGCGGTGCTCGCGGACAAAGAGCGTTGTAATCAGATAGCCGCTGAGAAAGAAGAAGACGGTCGTGGCGAGCTCACCCGGAACATGGGGAATGATCTGCGCGTGAAACAGGAAGACCGTAAGCACGGCCATAGCGCGGATGCCGTCCAAGCCGGGGATTACCGACCGGTTCGCCGATGTTGTTTCGAGACGCGCAGACATCGGGGCCGAGGTCCGCGACCTTCGTGCCTTAGCGCCACTTTCGTTGCAAAGCTGTCACAACTACGGTGACGGCCTTAACACATTTGAAACTCGGGCGACGTGAACATGAGGCGGCAAACGGCGTGGCCGACCTTCGACGATCCCTCGGGAGTTCCGAGTGCGTCGACGCCGCCGGCTTCCGTGCAAGCCTTGATCAAGATGTTGCGTTTGCCGGCCGTGAACTCGGCGTCGAACATCTGGCAGAATCCATCGACGACGTCGTCCGGTTTCGTAGGCTTGAAGTCTGTCTTGATCTTGTTGCCGATGTAATTGGCGAGGCCCTTGTCGGATTGGCCGACGCCGAAAATCGTCGCCGCGAACTTCATCCGCTCCGCCATATTGGCGCTGGTCAGCCAAGCGTTGCCCCAACGCCAGCCGCTGACGTCCGGGGGAAAGAGGAGTTGTAAGCCCTGTTGAGTCATCGAGCCCCATAGAAGACCACCGGTCGCCCGAAGGATCGGGGGTAAAGGCGTCGTTTGCGTGGTCGTCGCCGGGCGCAAACCCTCCAAAAACGCGTTGAGCTCCAGTTGGCGAATCGGGCCGATGATGAATTCGGCCGGGCTCTTCACCTTTTGCCGGATGCACTTCGGGCTCCAGAATTCGGGCATCGCCACGATCTCCTTCATCACCGGCTTGATCTGGAAGTCCGACGCCTGGAAGGCCCTGGCGAGCTTGTCGACGATCTTGGCATCCGGGTCGGGATAGGCATACCACTCCCAGAGCTTCTTGGCAAGGCGGCTTGCCGTTTCCGGCCTCGTCGCCGTATAGGCGATAACGTCGGAGGCGCTGAACTTGCCGCTTCTGCCGAGGATCGTCTTCATGCCGGTATCGCACAGGCCAGGGGCAAAGGAGGCGGCGATCATCGGAATGCCGAGCTTGACCGCTTCCTTGAGGCGGGCCTGGACGTTTTCGCCGCCGGCCTCATAGATGTAATAGCGCAGGCTCCAACCGGTGAAGGCTCTCGCCGCTTCCTTGACATCCGCCTCCGCGTAGTTCCCGATGCCGATGGTGAAGAGCTCCATGAGCTCTCGCGCGAAATTCTCGTTGGGTTGACCAATGACGCTCGCATCGATATCCAGCCACCGGAGCATGGCGGGCGTCCGGCTCACCTCCTCCACCATGGTAGGGAAGTGACCTATCGCGTTGCTGCGCAGCACGTCGATGTATTCGATCATCGCCGGACCGAACTCGACTTTTGTGCCGCTAATGGCGAGGTGGTTATGCCAGAAAAGCGTGAGGTTCTCCTGGAGTGGGCGCTGCGTCAACAGCATCCGGATGGACCACCACAGCCCCATCCGTTGCGGATCGACATACATGTCGGGCAGGTTCGGCTCGAAGCAGATTTCCCACGGGCTGATATGGAAGCCCTCGTCCACTTTCTCGTAATCGATCAAATGGGCGATAGTCGCGTCGACTCCGGCTTGCTCGAAGCGGCTAACCTCGGAACGAGCCGGCCCGAAGCTAAATCGGCGGAGAAGATGAAGGATCTGCTCACGCGATGTCATAGAGATATTGTAAGCCGGATGCAAGAAGCGTTAATGCTAAAGGCCCGGATCGCCTTGATCCAAATCGCCAAAAGCCAAGCGTATTCCGAGCCGCGCGACCTCGACGAGCGGAAGACTCTCCGTCTCCTCCTGGGTGAACCATTCGCACCGGTCCGTCGACCCATCGACCTCGTGGGTCAGCTCGCCTCCGAGAACCTTGCCCCGGAATATGATCCGGAGTGCCTGAAGGCTTCCGTCGTCCTTCTCGAAGTTCTCGGAGTCGATCGTAGCCTCGTCCGAGACCGAGATGTGCAGTCCGCATTCTTCGTAGACCTCGCGGATCGCCGCGTCGCGCGGATGCTCACCCGGGTCGATTCCGCCTCCCGGCAAAGTCCAAGCCGGCGAGGCTGGGACATAAGGAGCAAGCCGGCACAGAAGAATCCGGCCCTCATCGACCAGAACGGCGTAGGCGCTGACGCGAAGCGAATGAGGCATCCCACAAATTGTAAAGCCCCAGGCGGAAGAACCGCCCAGGGCTTTGCTCGGTTCTATGGCGAGCTTAGAGGTCTCCGACCAATCCGTAGTTTGCCCGGAAGATCGCGAAGTCGCTAAGGCTGACGCCGCCGTTGCCGTTAAGGTCGGCGTTCGGATTCCAGTTACCGCTCGACGAAGTGCTGCCATAGGCTGCATTGAAGAGCGCAAAGTCCGCCATCGATATCTGGTTGTCGCCGTTGATATCGCCGTTGATCAGACTTGGCGTCACGCCGGTGGCGCCGCCCGAAGTCACCGTGATGTTGCCGACTACCTTCTTCAGCCAGTGAGAAGCCTTGAACGCGAAGTCGTAGGTTCCGGGCGAAGGCGCGGGGAACGAGAAGGTCCCGTCCGCGTTCGGCGTAATGGTGTACGTCGCGATGTCGTTGAACGACAGGTGAACGCGTACCTCGACCGTGACTGGCTGCATCGCACCGACGTAGTTCTGCAAGGTGATCGTTCCCGTGACGACGGGCTGGCCGACGTTCACGTTGACCGGGGTCGACGGGATACCGTTCGCGACGCAGACGATCGTGCTCGGACCGGTCTCGATTCCGGACGGAACCGCGAAGTTCGTCGAAACGACCGTGTTGCCCGTGGCGACGCCCATCGTGCTGTGGTTGAACGTCCGGCAATAGAACACGTGGCCGGTGGCGTTGTTCGTGATGCGAACGATCGGGTAGTTCGTCGGCGCCCAGTAGTCGTCGCCGTAGCTGGAGCCCTGGGAGATGCCATTGAGCTGAGTGCCCTGCATCACGTAGGACGAGCCCGGCATGAGGCTCGTGGGCACGTTCGTGATGTTTGGCGCCCAGGACTGCTGATAGGTACCGTCCGGCGTGTAGATATAGATCTGGTTGGCGCTGTTCGTAAACATCACCTGGCCGGTCGGGAGGACCAGAAGCCGCGTATTGTAGACGAAGGCGTTGTTGTTGCCCGGGTTCGGAACCGTCGTGATGCTCGTGCCGTCGTATTCCGCAAAATACGTCGGCTGGCCGAAGCCGCCGGACACCAGCGGAGCGAGAGCGAGGAGAACCTTGCCGTTCGGCAACTGGGCGAGCGGAGCATCCGCCGCGACGAGGGACGTGCCGCTCACGCTGGGCGGGTTGGGGCCGACGGCCCAGCTACCTGGATCGCCGGGGTTGGCGGGAGGCGTGTAGATCGCGGAATGAGGCGTCGCGCCCATCGCGAAGGCCGTGCCGTTCGGCAGCAGGCTCATGCCGCCAAGCTCCTCGGAGCCGGCGTCGACGAGATCGACCGGGAGATTCGGGCAGTGGACCCAAGCGTTCGCCGTCGGGACGTACTTCTCACTGCCCGGATGGTTCGGCGCCATGACGGCGAGAACGGTTCCATCGGGAAGAAGCTGCCAGGTCTCCTCGTCGGAGGAGCTGTCGAACTTGTTCGGTCCCGCCGTCCAAGAGTTGGTCGTCGGATTGAAGAACGCGGTCCGGGAATCGAAGTCCGATCCCATCATGAGCGTGCCGTTCGCCAGGACCATGCAGGGGGCGTCTCCGACGTTGTTCCAACCGGTGGGGGCGGGAAGCGTCGTCCACACATTGGCGACGGGGTCGTAAATCTCGGTGTGGTTGGTCCAACTGCCGCCGCTGCTGTATTCGCCTCCGGAGACGAACACGCGGCCGTCGGCGAGAACCGAGCTCGCGTAGTAGAGCCGCCAGTCGTGCATCGAGGCCATCTGCGTCCACGTGCCGTTGACGTAGCTGCCATTGGCATCCGGCGTCAGCTTCCAGCACGCGCTGTTCTGGTAGTAAGCCTGAACGAAAACCGATCCGTCGGTCAACAGTTGCATGGCGCAAGCATTGAACGACGGTTGGTGAGCGAGCGGCTGCCAAGTGCCGGCAGCCAAAGCACTACCTGCCCCAAGCGTTAAGAAGGCCCCGGCTGAACCAAGGGCCAAGAAATGTTTAAAACGATTAGATGCCATCCTTCCTCAGCGCTTCGCGTGTCGAAGCGAATAAACGTCTCAACATGGTAACCCAACTGCGAGCAATACGTGGACGCAGATTATTAAGTTATCGTGCGGAGCTTTCGGCTGCAGGATGCAAGACAGTAACCATAAACTGGCAATTGTGCGGGGCCGAGGTTTGACGCCGATTGGCATGGCCAGCTTCTCCTGAACCAGCCTCCGCGACCTCAGCCGCTCGCCGAGGCCTGCCTCGTATTTCCCATGGCTTCGCCGATCTCGCTTCAGATTTTTGAAAATACGTCGCACAGCGACGTATAATCTTAGATCGTACAACGACGTATATGCGGCGTTGGAATCGACGCTTGGGCGGCCGGCCGCATGATGTTGCGGGCATGCCCTTTAAGGGGAAGAGGTGTCGGTTTTTGTAGCCAGGAGGGCGCCTGGAAATCGTCGGGAGCGACGGCCCAACGTGGGAGCGCGACCGTGAAAGCAAGACATCGATAGTGTACTTGCATCTATATGAATCGGAGAGTTAAATGAAGGTTTCTTTTTCCGTGGTTGCCCTGTGCGTCGCGGCTCTGGCGTCCGCCCAAACCGACGTCTTGACCCAACATAACGACAAAATGCGTACCGGCGCCGTATTGACCGAGACGCAATTGACCCCGACAAACGTCCAACCAGGTTCCTTCGGCCTGATTAATCAACTGCCGGTGGATGGACAGGTCTACAGCCAACCGCTGGTGGTCAGCAACGTAAGGAGAGGTTTTTCCCTGGCCTCGCCATTGCAGGACCTCGTGATCGTATGCACTGAGAACGACAGCGTCTACTGCTTCGACGGAAAGACCCTTTCGAAGAAGCCGGTTTGGATGGTCCACCTGGGAAATCCCGTGCCATCCGAGGACGTCGGCTCGGACGACATGAATCCGACGATCGGGATCGTCTCGACGCCGGTCATCGATCGCGCCAGCCATACGCTGTGGGTGGTTGCGAAGACAAAGGACGTCCAGCGAATCGTCCCGCATTACGCCATCCGGCTGCACGCGCTCGATCTGTACACGGGACACGAAATGCCGAACAGTCCCGTCGAGATTTCGGGAACGGTCGCGGGGAGCGCCGACGACGGGGCCAATGGAATCGTCCGGTTCAATCCGCTGCGTCAGATGAACCGCCCTGGATTGCTGCTGGACAACGGCATCCTCTACATCGCCTTTGCGAGCCATGGCGATGTAGACCCGTATCACGGTTGGATCTTCGCCTACGACGTCCAGAGGATGAAGCAGGTCGGAGCCTACTGCACGACTCCCGACGGCGACGAGACTTACTATCTTCCGTCTGGCGCCGGGGGCATCTGGCAAGCCGGGCAGGGCCTGGCATGCGACGATAACCACAACATCTATTGCATGTCGGGCAACGGGGCTTTCAGCCATGACGGTTCCGGCCGGCAGACGGGTAACAGCTTTATCAAGCTTCACCTCGATCCTGACGGTTTGCACCTCGTCGACTTCTTTACGCCGCACGACTCCGATTCGATGAACGGAAGCGACAAGGATCTCGGGTCATCCGGCGTCCTCCTCATTCCCGGAACGAACACGATGATCGGCTCCGGCAAGACCCACGAGATCTTCGTCGTCAGCCGGGATCGATTGGGCGGCTATTCCGACTCGACCGACAACTGCCTTCAGCGTCTTCAAATCCTCTCGCACGGCACGCTGACGGGGCCTGTCTACTTTGACAGCGCAACCTCTGGGCCGACGGTCTACGAGGGGGTCGTTAGCGACAACATCCGGGCTTTCCACGTTAATGGCGGCCTTCTCGAATCGACGCCGTTCATGATGACGACGAATTCTTCGGTCGGCCTGGGCTCGATGATGTCGATCTCGGCCAACGGCCAGAACGATGCCATCCTCTGGGCGGTTCAGCCGGAATCCTTCAACTGGGGCCTGGCGATCCTCCGGGCGTTCGATGCCAACGACCTGACCCACGAGCTTTGGAACAGCGACATGAACGGAGGCGACACGGTCGGAACGATGGCGAAGTTCTGTCCGCCGACGATCGCGAACGGCAAAGTCTATGTTCCGACCTTCGACGGCTTGGTCAACGTGTACGGTCTCCTCTCCCACCCGCGTCCGCTCCCGCACCCTGGCAAGTAGACGGCGAGGATTACGGAAGCCCAAGCGCAGTGCGCTTGGGCTTTCGTCTTGCGCCCTGTTTGAGGAGGTCGGTTAATGTTTGACCGGAGCCGTTGTTCGGGGCATCTCGGAGCAGGTATCACGTCGCGCATGGATGCCGAATGGATATACGAGTCGCTGGAAAACATGACGTCGGGGGTGGATGAGACCCAGCGTCAACGAATCGCCACCCACTATGGCCCGCCCCTGACCGACCAAATGGTTGCCGCCGCCGAGGCGCATCTCGGGGTGAAACTGCCCCAAGCCTATATCGATCTCCTCAAGCAGATCAACGGGGGCTACACGATTAACACATGGATCCGGTTCGAGCGGGTGGAGCAGTTTCATAAGGTCGAGGAGCTTCCCGGCGTCGGATATTCCGAGGGCTTAGATTCGGAGTGCGGATCGAAGTACAAGCAGGAAGAGTGGGAGTATCCGGAGGGCACGCTCTGGATTACCGGCGATGGGCATACCGGCATCTTCTTCGACTACCGGCAGTGCGGTCCGCAGGGAGAGCCGTCGGTCCTGTGGCTGGACGTCGAGGAGGAAGAAGAGGAGACGATCGCCGAGAACGTCGCGGAGTTCCTCGCCATCCTCGAGGAGCAATGCCAGAACCCGATCAGGGATGAGGACGAAGAGGAAGAGGATTGGTGAGATTCACGGATTTGGGGGACTGATCGCGCCGCTTTACCATCGAATCGAAGTCATCGGGCAGGCGAGCGTCGAGATAGGCCCGACGTTGCCGACGATCGATGAAATACCCCAAGAGAACGGCAACAACGGCGCCCAGGAAAACTACGAAGAACATGTCTGCTTCACGATCTGCCAACCTCGGCCAACTTCGAGCAGTGATACCGACAGCGCAGGGCTCTTAACGAATCCGGTTTACAATGAAACATGCTCCGCATTCGCCTTATTCCTATCCTTGTCGCTGTGGCTCTCGTTCCTGCTATCGCGCACGCCCAAAGGTTGTACGCGGTAACGGGAATCCGCAACGCCGGCGGAATCGGCTATGCCTCCCATGTGGCCAGCATCAACAACTTGGGACAGGTGCTCGGCTATTACCAGTGGACGTCGACGGGCGGGCGGGGCAGCTCTCGAACGAATCATGAGGCCTGGCTCGACGAGGGCGGGGTGGCGACTCCGCTGAGCCTGGGCAACTTCCTGCCGGTCAAAATGAACGATCTAGGCACGATCATCGGCGACGCGCTCGGCGGCCACCCGTCGATGTACAAGAACGGCACGATGTACACGCTGTCGACCACGATCGGTTTTGTTACCGATATCGACAACGACGACAATGTCGTGGGCGTGCTGGGCGGAGGCGCCGCGCCCTATTCGGCCACCGAATGGAGCAACGGGAGCCAGATCAGCCTTTGCCCGCTGGGACAGATGAGCACGGCAACCGCGATCGGCGACGGCCTCATCGCCGGCAGCGTCGAGCTGAATGCCGGTTCGGGCGTCTGGTTCTTCGGGGGCGATATCAACAATCCGCAGTTCATCATGACGGGCGACCCCTTCTACGACACGATCACGGCGATCTCCTCGCGCGGCGTGGCGGTCGGCTACCGCGAAGATCGTCCGCTGGGTGGCGGCGCCTACTATTACGCGGTGATGTACAAGAACGGCGTCTTGATCCCGCTCGACCGAACCCAAACCAATGGGGGCAGTTGGGCGAACGCGATCAACTCCCAGGAAGTCATCGTCGGCGCCAAGAACGGGCATGCGACGATGTGGCGCAACGGCATCGAAACAGACCTGAACCGGCTGATCCCCGCGAACAGCGGCTGGGTCCTGGCCGAAGCCAAGTCGATCAACGACCGGGGCCAGATCGTGGGCACGGGCGCCTATCAGGGAGCGCCGATGCCGTTCCTCCTGAACCCGACCCTGCCGATTTCGATCACGCCGCACGGCTAGCCGACGTGGCGTTGCCTTCCAGGCAATGTGTTTCAGAGGCTTCCAGCCTCTGACGGTTCGGCTGCAAGGCGGAGTGACGAATCCCGGGCTCCTCGCGGCCAGTAAAATGTCGGCGACCGCGTCGTAGTCGCCTTCGGACATGAGCCGCAGGTCGGCGAGCGCGGGGTTCATGGAGGCACGCTATACAGCCTTTATCGACTCGCCGATGGGCCGTTCCTCGCGCATAATGCGGCTAGATAGCATGAGCGATACGCCCTACAAGGTTTCGGTCGAAAAATACAAGAATTTCCGTCGGGAGGGATTTCTCATCGTGCGCGGCCTTGTCGGGTGCGCGGACGTCGAGGAGTTGCTCGCGCACACGGAAGACCTGATGTACGGCCGGATCGACGTCGAGGGCGTCGAGGCTCCGCCTCCTGGTGCTTCCCAGAGGGAATTGGAGGCGCGGCTTCTGCGCATCCATATGCTTCACGAAAAGCTGCCGATCTGGGAGCGGTTTTTGCTGCATCCGCGGGTCCTCGACGTGGTCGAAGCCTTGATCGGGCCCGACGTGCTCGCGATGCAGACGATGCTCTTCATCAAGGCGCCGGGCGCGAACGGGCAAGGGTTCCACCAGGACACTTACTACATTCCCACCTTCCCCGATACGCTGATCGGAGCCTGGATCGCCCTCGACCGGGCCGATACGGAGAACGGCGGGCTGTGGATGGCGAAGGGCAGCAACGTCGAGCCGATCTATCCTCCCACCCACGGGTACGGCTACGGAGACTGGACGCTCGGCGACATCCCAACTGTGACGGGCGTCGGCGGACATTCAAACGACGACGAGGACCCGCTGAACGAGCTCAAGCCCTTTGCGTCGTACTACGAGCAGGTTCCATGCATTCTCGAACCTGGCGACGTTGCCTTCTTCGGCGGGCACGTGCTGCATCGGTCGTTCTCGAACAAGACGACAGACCGCTTTCGCCGGTCGTTCGTGAACCACTACTGCAACGCTCGGAGCTTCACGAATTGGGGTGGGGGCAACGAGGCGCACATCCTGGCGAGAGGAAATACGCACATGCCGTTCGCGTTGCCTCGCTTCGGCACACCATGCGCGGCCCTCGACCCTCAGCCGTCGCTCTCCGATCGGGGGGCCGTACCGACGATGATGATGGCGACCGAAGAGGGAATGGAGGCGCTGGAACCGGCTCTCGTTCCCGACGAGGACTGACTCATGGAGGAGTCGCCCGTATATTTGCCTGGAAGTTCATCTTAACGCAATGAACCCGGTTTAGTCGCGCTACGATGCAATCATGCGACGCTCGGTTACTTTCATCGCGGCAATGTTGGCCGCTATCAGCGCGGGCCAAACCTATCATTTCATTGATCTGGACCCCGGGTACGGATACGGCAGTGGCGCGCGCGCCGTGAATGCGTCGGGGATTGTCGCAGGTTGGTATAACATCGACGACAATGTCGGTCATGCTTGCTACTTTCAAGGTGGCATTCTCCATGATCTGGGCACGCTCGGAGGAGCGAATAGCGAAGCCTTCGGGCTGAATTCCTCGGGACAAATCGTGGGTAAGTCGCAGGACGCCTTGGGAAACGAACATCCTTTCATTTACACAGGCTCTTCGGTTATCGACCTGGGCACTTTGGGTGGGGCGACGGGCGAAGCATGGGCAATCAATTCCTCGGGGCAAATCGTTGGCGATGCGGCGACGGCCACTGGAACCCAGCGGGCTTTTCTATATTCGGGTGGGGTCATGAACGACCTCGGTAGCTTCGTTTCAGGCGGATTGAGCATCGCCTATGGGATCAACGATTCGGGAGTAGTGGTCGGTTATGCGAAGACTTCTTCCGGCTATCACGCATTCCGTTACTCTGGGTCGACGATGACCGATATTGGTAATCTATTTGATTCGGAATACAGCAGCGCTGAAGGCATCAATGCCAGCGGCCAGATCACGGGCTTCTTCATGGGCAGCGATGGCGTGTATCATGGGTTCCTTGTCACCGGAACCTCATACGTCGAGTTCCATACGGCAAACACGGATTTCGTACCAATGGCTCTCAACGACTCCGGCCAGGTCGTCGGCTATAGCGTGGGTGAAGATGGAAGCGGTATCCATGCTTTCCTCTATAGCAACGGCCTTTATCCCGATCTCACACAATTGATCGATTCGAGCGGGAACGGCCGACAACTCTATGGGGTGACCTCTATCCGGAATGACGGGACGATTGCAGGCTGGACCCTCCCATCCTCGAACAGTCCGTCCCATGCGTTTCTTCTCGTCCCGACAAATAGTCAGTTAGTGCCTCCAACTGCCTTTTCGTTTAGTCGGGGGTCGCTGCTTTCCGGGAACCTGGGTTCGCTTGTCTATTCCGACGACATGCGGCTTATTGCCAAGGCTGGCGTCGCGCCAACTCTGACGGACTATCCGATCAAGATGATCTTCACCGCTACTTCCCCGGCCGACTCGCCCAGTTCGTTGGCAATCGGTATCGAGTCGAAGGCCCAGCTTTCAAACATTACGCAACATATCGAAGCCTTCGACTATAGCGCGAACGCCTTTGTTGTGATTGACAACCGGACCGCGTCGACGAGCGACTCGACCGCATATCTGACGCTACAGAACCCAACCCGATTTGTGAATCCCGTCACTCACGAGATGAAGATGAGGGTTAGCTATATCGCTCAAAGCGCGCCGCCCTTGCTCGGCTGGCTTGCATCGATGGATCGTGTGCTTTGGGAGGTCACGCCCTAAGGGCCAAGCCCATTCGGATCGGCGCCCCAAGTCACTCTGCGGGCGGTCAGAACGAGTCTCTTGAGCGACGCTGCTTCGCCGATGGGCGAAGTTCGCCAGGGTCACATAGTTCTGCCGAATGAGGCTAAGCCAAGAAGCAAACCAGCGTCGCGAGCGGCTACCGGACTCCACGGACGTTCTTCAGGAAGAATGCGCCCATGCCAAAGAGCAAGGCGCACATCGCGAACGTGACGCCGTAGCCGGTATGGGTGTAGTGGTAGATCGTCTCGTCGGGCCGGGTTACGGTTGTAAAGCCGAACAGCGCGATGATGAATCCGGCAATTGGCGGGGCAATCGACTGGGGCAAGGTCATGGCGACGTGCCAGACGGCCATCTCCTTGGCAGCGTCCTTCTTGCTCGGAAGGACGTCGGTGCCCAGGGCCCAGTCCACCGACGTATACGCGCCGAAACCGAAGCCAAAGAGAGTGCCGAGTGCAACTACTTGCCAGAACGAACTGCAAAAAACGAAAACAGCCGTCACGACGGCGATCATCGTATTCGCGATGTAGACTACCTTCTTGCGGCCTATCCGGTCAGATATCGCTCCACCGTAAATGCCGCTGATCGACGATGTCAACAAGATCACAGCAATTAGCTTTCCGGCCATATCGCCGACCTTCGCCTCCGGAATGTTGACGACGTCCATCAAGTAGTAGTTGATAAAGGGCAGGACCGCATAAAAGCCGAGCATCACAAAAGCTCGGGTAATCCATACCCACGCAAAATCGGGGTATTCGCGTGGGTTGATCCACAGGCTCTTGAAATAGAGGCTCCACGAAATCGGTTCCGGTTTGGCGGGAAGAGGATTCTCCTTGATTCCAAAAACCGTGATTGCGCCGACACCGGCTAGAACAATGCAAAGAACGATGTACTTGAAGGTTTCCGGAGCTCTGCCGAGAAGGATGCCACAACCGACGGCCCCGAAAAGCGTTCCCAGTTGCGACATAAGAGCCATCCATCCGCTTGCGGTTCCGCGTTGATCCTCCGGAACAACGTCGGGGATGACCCCGCTATAAGCAGCGGACGCGATGTTATTGCCGAACTGGGCGATCAGGTAGGCCACCAGCAAGAGGAGAAAAGTCGGGCTGGTAAATAGAGTCGCCGCAATTTTGCCGGTCGAATCCGAACGATCTCCATGGACGACAGGCAACACCGTAACGGCAGCACACATCGCGGCCAAGCCGACAAGATTAATTAAGACGCCGGCAACGATATAGGGCCGTCGCCGTCCGTAGCGAGACACGCAACGATCGCTCATCGCTCCAACGATGAGCGGCACGAATATGGCCGCAACCGCCCCAAAAGCGATCAGATATCCCAATGCCGGAACCCGGTATTCGGGAAACAGGGTTTTGACTTCAGCCGGCAGCATGATCACAAGCAGCGCGCCCCAAAGAAAGTTGGTGGCGAACCAGTAGGCGCTGATGGCGAATTGCTGGCCACCGCTCAGGCGTCCCTCGTAAGGCGAACGGACAGTGGGGATCGAGAGCGACTCTCGGCGAAGGGGGTCCATGTTTTCCTTTTCGACGGTGTCCATTTGGCTTAAGAGTGCTTGGTCACGTATTCGTAGTCGTCGATGAAGTCGATATCGTAGTGCAATTCGGGATCGCTGTCCGTAACGGCCGCTCCGGAGCAGCCAAGCATGCTCAATATCTTGGCCTCCAGGTCAATCAGTGTAAGCCGCTTTGTCAGGAACTTGAGCACAAAGACCGGGCCGAGCAGCTTGGCCATGCCGATCTTGCTCTTCCGGTTTGCGAAGACGCGGTCGATATGGGGTTTTGATTTCTTAAGCGCTTCGACGTCCATGAGGAAGATGTTGCCGGTCGTCCAACTGTCGTCTTTCAGCTTAACGAAGGTCGCCGTCGTGTTGGGAAAGCGCCGATGAAAATCAGACTCTCGGATCAGCGGGATGCAAATGTCCTTGTCGGCAGGGCAGCGGGAAAGGAAGGCCGTGATGGCTTCTGCGCTCAAGAAAGGCAGATCGGTCGTGACGATCAGCACCTTTTGCGGAGGCGTCGGCTCGTTGAGAAGCTGGTTCAGCCCTCGGTAGATGTTGTCCGGTCCCGTTTCTCCGGGCGGCAGCTTGTATGTCGCGCGCTGGCCGTCGTCGCTGACGAGAACCTCGTCGGGGCCGATCACGATGGTGCTCCTTATGAGGCCCGTGCTTTCGAGGGCGTCGAGGGCCTGTCCCAGAAGCGTTTTGCCGTTAATCTGAATGAGCGCCTTGTACTCGGTGCCGACAACCTTGGCGAATTCGGCATCGATCCTTCCTCCGGCGGGAAGAATGGCGTCGTAGGTCGGCATGGGGTTCAGTATCGCACACGGCCTCTCAAAATAGGAGAAGCCGTGGCGATACCTTTCGTGAAGGTTAGTTCGCGCCGATCATCGTGGTCCGCTGCAAGGCATTTTTCAGGTGCAGCTTGATCGCCGGTTCCATGATCACCGCGTAGTCTCGAACGTTGGCGCTGCGCCCGTGGTCGATCTCGGATTGGACGGCAGCGAGGGCGGCACGATGATCCTGAATCATCTTCTCGCGGTACGCGCGATCGAAGGCAGCGCCGTGGAAACGGGAGAGCCATCGGAGGCTTTCTTTGGTTTTCGCGTCGATATCCGTCGGCAGTCCGATGCCCTGCTTCTGCGCCGTCTTCTTGAGCTGAGCCAGCAATAGCCCGTGCTCGCGCTGCATATCTCGTCCAAAGGCTCGTCCCCATGGCCCGCCTTGGCGTTCGGCTAGTTCGCCCAATCGTATTTCGTCTCGGTTTCCTTGGGCGATGGCGGCGAGAAAGTTCCGGTCGCGCCGATTCAGGCTGGTCGTGAGCTTGATCCGCGCCATGTTGGCGGAGCTCGCGACGCTCAAATTGGATCGGGTATGGATCGTACTCGTCTGCGCCAGCGCAGGGTAAACGCCGCATAGGATGAACGCGGCCCCGAGAAGGATTTTCGCCTTTCCTATCATGTTGCTCTCCTCATGTGGCTTGGCACGTAAGAGCCGATGCCACGTACCTGTAGGGCTGAAGCAGGCGGAAAGAGGTTCCGAGGCGTCTACGACTGGCCCGCGCTAAGATTCAGGGTCAGCCAATAGTTCGCGGCTGCGGTGACGAGCGAGATGAATTCCTGGCCGTCGACCGGCTTATCGAGGAAGCTGTTCGCGCCGGAACGGTAGAGGTCGCCCACGTCTTGGTCGCGCATTTCGCTGCTCATCATGAGGACGGGTACGCCGCGTGTCCGCTCGTTTGAACGCAGCATCTTCAGGAAAGCCAACCCGCCCGCGGGCGGCACTTTCACGTCGAGGACGACGAGATCGGGTACGGAACCCTGACCACCATCGGAGCCGGCGAAAATATAGCCCTCAGCCGCCGTCGTAGAGTTAACGCATACGACGGTCCGAGCGCTCCCCGAGCTCCGGAGCCCCTTCTCGAGCATTTGGGATTCGACGTCGCTATCCTCCACCACCAATACGGTTCTTGCCGCCACGACTCGTGTATTGTCGCCTAACTCCATTAGATAGCAGATGCCAGGAGCCTGATCCTATTGCAGAAACAGCAATAACCGGCAGAAGATTGTTAGTCTCACAGCGCGTAAGGGAAATTTCGCGTCCGCTTGGGTCTGGAAACCGAACGGTTGAAATGAGTCCAGTAGCGAGCCAAATTGGCGACCAGCACGGAGAATTCGGCAGAAGTCGTCGGCTTCTCGATGAAGCTGTTCGCGCCGCGGCGGTAAAGCTCATCGATCTTCGCGGGGGAGGCGCCCCCCGTGAGAACGACGACCGGAATCAGCCGAAGCTCCTTGCGGGAACGAACCTCGACGATCAAGTCCTCGCCCGACTGAGCGCCGATTCGAAGGTTGGTCACAATCACGTCGGGAATCCCGGGGTAATGTCCGTGGAAGGCGTTGCGAGCCAATAGGTAGTCCAGCGCTTCCTTCACCGAATGCGCGACGATCACCTGACATGCGAGGGAAGCTTGCCTAATCGCCCGCAAGACGAGGACTTCTTCGTCCATGTTGTCTTCGACCCATAAGATTGTCGACTGCGGTTCGTGCGCGTCCGACATGATGATCCGCAAACCCGCAACCCCAAGGAGCGTTGACAGGCAGTGCTACTTGTTCGACGCGGAAATAGGCAAGCTTGATCCCTTGCGGCTATGTCATTTCTGCCGAGGTGGTTTCCTGCGCTCTTTGGCACAAGTGCCTGAGAATTCCTGCATCGGTTACCAAGGATTCCGGCATGGACGCCACCAAATACATCGTCCTGATCGAAGTTCATCTTCGACATGCAACCTTTCTGAAAGGGCAGCGGCTGACGATCGAAGAGATGGGCGCCTACGCCTATACGCTCGTCCATTACGCCTTAGCCGTGCCCGAGAGTCAGGTCCCGCTCGCCGTCACGTAAAGGCGAACCCTCGCGTTTCTCTCGCAGTCTTGATGTCTTGGGTTTGGCCGGCTCGACCGCCTGCCAAGCCTGGATGGGCTCGCTTGTGCGCCCCTCCGTCATGACCGATGGGAGATCGAAATGAGAGCTTTAGCCATGACGGCCGCCGCCGTCGTCTTGGGAATTTCGTTATTTGGATGCAGCCAGCAGGCTCGCGACGAGTATGGCGCTGCCGGCAAGGAGGCGAGCCAGGCAACCCAGGATACCGGGAAGGCGATCGCCACCGACGCGAAGAAGACCGGCGAGGCAGCCGCGAAGACAGCGGAAGCGGCCGGTACGGAAATCAAGAATACGGCCGCAAACACCAAGGAAGCCGGCAACAACGCGTTGGAGACCTCGAAGGTCAAATCCGCCCTCGACACGGCTGCGGGACTCGATACGCAGCATATCGACGTCGACACCGATACTTCGGCGAAGACGATCACTCTGAAGGGTTCCGTGCCGGATGAGAAGCAGAAGAAGCAGGCTGAGACCGTCGCAAAGGGAATCGCAGGGAACGACTTTACGGTCATCGACAAACTTGTCGTCAAGTAGCCGCGTCTTTCCAAGCGAGAGGCGTCGTTCTTATGGTTCGATTCGCGGGTTTTCGTCGACAGGCTGCCGTGCTGACCGCCGGGGCCCTGTCGATTGCTCTTTCTTCAGGTCAAACCTACCACCTGACCGACCTTGGCACGCCCGGCGTGACCAGCTACGCCAACGGCATCAACTCCTGGGGCGAGGTCGTGGGGATGAACGAAAATCATGCCTTCTTTTACGATGGCACGATGCACGACATCGGAACTCTCGGCAGCGGACTTGCAAGTGCCGCTAACGGAATCAACGACGACGACCTAATCGTTGGTTATTCGACCTTCGAAGTCGGCAACAGCGACACTCATGCCTTCCGGTACGACGGCTCGCTCCATGATCTCGGCACACTTCCCGGCAGCAATTCGAGTGTGGCTTACGGAGTCAACGCAGGCGGCCTTGTCGTGGGAAATTCCGATTCGCGCGCCTTCCTGTACGACGGGACCATGCACGATCTCGGAACGTTTGGCGACCGGGCGAGCGGCGCCGGTGCGGTCAACTCGGATGGGAAAGTTGTGGGCTGGGCGGAAAACTCGTCGGGCAGGTTTCATGCATTTCTCTATGATGGCGTCAGGCACGACATTGGCTCTTCATTTGACGGCGACACCACTGCCAGCGCGATTTCGGACTCGGGGCTGATCGTTGGCGATGCACTGAGTGGTGGCGTCGACCTTGCCGCAACCTTCGAAAATGGGGAGGTCCACACTCTTGGAACGCTGGGCGGGCCCTCCAGCAGTGCGGCCGACGTCAACGGCAGCGGCTTGATCGTCGGCACTTCCTTTACCGCTCATCAAGGCTCCCATGCCTTTCTCTATGAGGGCTCGACGATGCTGGACCTCAATGATCTCTTGGATACCAGCCTGCCTGAGGGCTGGAAGCTACGTGAGGCGAACGCCATCAACTCAAATGGCTGGATCGTTGGAGATATCGCGGACGACGTCACGGGCGAAGTACATGCCGTCCTGCTGACGCCAGTTCCGGAGCCGACGTCCCTGATCGCCTTGGGTCTTGGGACTCTGCTTACTTGGGCTTCCGTCAGACGCGGCAATTCCCGATGAATCCCCTTCGGATTGTTATGGGAAGCAAGTGAGGAGCGTCGCAAACGAACGGCGCGTCCCCATGAAGCGTCTAAACGACTGAGTCGTGCAAAAGGCAGTATTCGCATCTATCTTGCTTGGCCTATCCGCTGCCATCGCATCCCCGGCGCAGACCTACCATCTGACCGACCTCGGGACGCTTGGGGGCTCGGACAGCCGGGGCTATGGGATCAACTCTTATGGCCAGGTCGTCGGACAATCCTCCAATGCCAGCGGCAGCGTGCGCGCCTTTCTCTACACGTGGGGTGGGTCGATGCAAGCGATCGGCACGCTCGGCGGAAGCGAAAGCATCGCCTGGGGCGTCAACGATCTGAATCAGATCGTGGGGGAAGGAAGTTTTGTGGGCGGCGGGGGTCACGCGTTCCGGTACGACGGCTCCATGCATGACCTGGGCACGTTCTACGGAGACAGCGAGGCCATGGGTTTGAATAACACTGGCCTGATCGTCGGATTTTCGGAGACGCAAACCGACGGCGACCACCCGTTTGTGTACGACGGCTCGACGATGACCGACCTAGGAATCGGGCCCGGTGTCGCCAACTCGGTAAACGACTCGGGACAGATTACGGGGGAGGCCGGCCAGTCGATCTTCCTTCGCACAGGTACCTCGACCGTATTCCTGGGCAGCGGTGGGGGCGGGCCATCAATGCGGCCGGGCACGTCGCGGGCTTTTTCGGAAATGGCCCCCATCAGGCCTTTTTCTACGACGGGTCGGTACTCCATACCTTGGGGACGCTCGCCGGCGGAACAGAGGCCTACGGCGAAGGCATCAATAACGGCGACGTCGTCGTCGGACACTCGACGGTATCCGGCAACATCTGGCATGGCTTCGTTTCTTACGGATCGGGCCTCATCGATCTGAACAGCATCGTCGACAGTAGCGGTTCCGGCTGGACGATCGAAGACGCTCATGCCGTCAACGACACGGGCTGGATCGCGGCAACGGCTCACACCGGATTCGGCGCCCCTCATGCGGTCATTCTGATGCCTGTGCCCGAGCCCTCTTCGCTACTGGGCCTGGGGATTCCCCTGCTGGCCTTCGGCTTCCGACGAAAGCTGAGAACCGGCTACGCCAGCGCCATCGGCATGATGACGCAGAAGTAGTTCTCCGAATCCTCCGCTGGGCGGAAGACCGCGGGGCGCGAGCTTTCCGTCATCTCGATCCGCACGCCGGTGTCGTGGATCGCCTTGAGGGCATCCATCACATACTTTCCGTTGAAGGCGATCTCTATGTCGCCGTCCTGCGAAACCATCGGGACCTCTTCCTTCGCCTCGCCCTTTTCCTCCGATCGGGCCGCGATCATGATCTGGCCGTCGTCTCCCTTGAAGCGAACTCGGTTCGCGTTGTCCCTAGCCAGAACCATCGTGCGCTCGACGCGCTCGGCGAGTTGGTCCGTTTCGACCGACCAGGTTCGGGTGAATTCGGTCGGAACGACGCGCTCCCAGTTGGGATAGGCGCCGGAGAGAAGCTGAGTGATGACCTTGGCCCCGCCGGCTTCGACGCCCATGCGGCCGGCCCCAAAGCGGAGGACGATTTCCGAATCGTCGCCGACCGGCAGGCTCTTGATCGCGCGGAGGGCTTTCTCCGGGACGACGGCCGTCACGTTCGCGCCGATACCGGGCTGCTGGAGGCGCTTCACCGCGAGGCGATGGGTATCGGTGGCGACCAAAGTTAAGGTTTGGCCATTATAGGTGAACAAAACGCCGGTTAGGATTTGGCGATGCTGGTCCGTGGAGACGGCGTAGACGACGGAATCGACGGCTGCCTTGAAGTCCCCGAACTTGAGCGTCAACTCGCTCTCGCCCTCGATGTTCGGGGCAGGAGGGAAGTCTTCGGCGTCGAGCGTCTGGAGGCGGTATTCGGCCGCGCCCTCCTTGAGCATGGCGCCGTTTCCGTCCAGCGTGTAAAGCTGGACGTCTCCGTCGGGGAGCTTGTTGACCAGTTCCTTGAGGACGCTCGCTTGCAAGCAGAGTGCGCCGGTCTCGGAGACCATGCAAGCGACGTCTCGCTCGACCCACATCTCGCCATCGCATCCGAGCACGCGGATGCCGCTATCGCCGGCCTCAACCTTCAGGTTTTGAAGGATGTTGACGGACGTGCGCTGGCTCGCCGCGCTGGCGGCCATCGTGACGGCGTCGTTGAAATCCTTACGTGGACAATCGAGCTTCAATTCTTTCCTCGCTGGGGGGAAGGATTGGGGGATTAAGGATTGAAGGATTGTCCAATGAACTCAAATCCTCAATCCTCAATCCTATTAATCCTCATCCCTGAATCGGTAGTTGGTATTGCAAATGCGTGGGCTCCGGCGCGTTGGTTTGGATGTCGACGCCTCGCGCGTAGAGCTTCATGAGGATGCGCTGGTAGGACTCCTCGGTGAATTCGGGCCCTGGGTCCTCGTGGACGAGGTCCACGGTTTTGCGCAGCGTGCTCATGTCGTGAGCCAGAGACTGGTCGTTGAAGGCGGCCAGCTCCATTTGATCCTCCAGTTCGGCGGGCAATTCTCGGCCCGCGTACAGATCGACTAGCTTTTGATAGAAATCACTGTTCATGACATCCTCTCTAGGGCTCCGCCTAGTTTGTCTCTTAAGGCTCTACGTCCCCTGTAAAGCCTGCTTTTGAGGGCCGGAACGCTGATCTTCAGCACTTCCGCCGCCTCGCGAGCCGCCATGTCCTCTAAATCGCACAGCACGAGCGGCTCCCTATATTCTGTCGGCAAATCGGAGAGCGCTTGCTGAACCGTGATTCGCAAGGTTGCTTTTTCCTCTCCGCCGGAGTATTGGGCGTCTGCCGGCAGCTCCATGAGTTTGTGCTGCCGCATCTTGTCGATACAGAGATTCCGGGCGATCCGGAACAGCCAGGTCCGGAAAGCGCCATCCGCGCGCAATTCCGCCGACCTTCGTAAGACCCGCAGAAAGGTCTCCGCGGTTGCGTCTTCCGCATCGCTACGGTTGCCGAGCATGCGGTACGTGTAGCGGAAAATCCGCTCACCGTACATCTCGTATATTCCGCCGAGAGCGTTCGGATCACCCTTCGCAAGAGCGGTGAGCCATTTCTTCTCGGCAAGCGAGTCTCGCAGTGCGTCATTTGGCATAGACATGACGGAGGCTGGCACGCAAACGGTGCGCGGTCTGTCAGTTTAACATCTGGCACGGACCTTTTTGGACCTGTGTGGATGAATCTGGAAAACGCCGCACACTCCTTCTGGAGCGCAACTTATTGAAGACGAAACAGGTGGGCGATTCGATTCCCGGCAGTTTGGAAATGTGGGCTTGACGTACTCCCAAAGAGGCTGGCGCTGCAGCGCGAAGACGATCGAGCAGAAGGATCGGGCGGGCCAACCTAATCGGCAAGTAGCCGGCTATCCCAAAAGTGATTCACACGAAACTGGGGCAGTTCTGGATTCGGCGCCGGCTTTGCGGCAGGGTGAGCAACTCGGTAAACAGGGCCTCGTATTCTTCCGCCATTCGGCGGTCGGAGAAGCGCGTCGACGCCGTATGCCGGGCACTCTTTCGCATCTCTCGTAGGAAACCCGGCTGCCTGTAAAGCGTCTCGATCGCCTCGGCGAAGGCGGTGACGCTCTGCACGAGAAACCCATCCAGACGCGGGGTAACGATTTCGGCCGTGGATTCTTTCAGGTAGGTGGCGATGGGGATGCAGCCGCGAGACATCGCCTCGGGAATAACAAGGGATAGACCTTCGTGCCGTGAAGTGACCAGAAGAATGTCCGCTTCCTCCATATGAGCAAAGACTTCCCGCTGGGGCACATTTCCCAGAATCCGAATCCACGGCTCGACTTCCTGAGCCCGCATCTCTCGAAGGAGAACGGCGCGCTCCTCGCCGTCTCCCAGAACCGTCAACTGCAGAGGGACGCCGCGCCGCCGGGCCGCTCGGACAATCTGAGGGAGATACAGGACGCCCTTTTGCTCGGTCAGACGGCCCACGAACAGCCCTCTCATATCCGCGCGGGGCGGTCTTTCGGAGCATACGCCGCAACGGACTCCGTTCAAGATACAGGTGACGCGTCGGTCTGGTCCGACGATTTCGCGAACGGCGGACGCCACGCCGCGCGAGACTCCCACGTAGGCGTCGAAGGCATCCGGGTTCGATAGCCCGACAAACCCAGCCCCCATCACCGGATGCTCGTGAATAATGGATACGGTGGCGATCCGGGTCGGGAGAAGCCCGGCAACGGCCACTCCCTGGTGCGAGTGGTGAGTCACGAAGACCTCATAGTTGCGGCGCAGGATTCCGTCCTGGAATTCGGAGAGGTAGTCCGCCACGGGAATCTCGGCCGAATCGCCGCAGTGCCACAGTTCGTCGCAGTGCGCTGCAAATTCGGCCGCGTTTGGTCCGCGTTCGACCGTCGTGACGAAATCGACCTGATGGCCGCCCGCCCGAAAATGCTCGGAAAGCATGCTCATGACCGACTGCGCCCCGGCTCGCCGCATGAGCCAGTGCGCCATGAGAATTCGCATCGCGCGCTAGGCTACCTCGGGTTAAGCCTGCCAAAGGCGGTCACGCAGACAATGAGGCCCCGAGCCACCCATCGGCCAATGCCGAAGGGTGGGCGGAGGTATTTCGATCGCGGGTAACCGACTAGACGGTCCTCATCCGACGAGTTCACGTAGGTCTTCCTCGCCGACTTCCATCTTCGTATCCGCGACTTTGAGGAAGCTGTGATAGATCGTCTCGAACCGGTCGTCGTTGAAGTTGAATCCCAACTCCGCTAGCCGGTGCTTCAGACCGGCCCGGCCGGACCGGGCGGTGAGGATGATTTCGCTCTTCTCCGCGCCGACGAGCGTCGGGTCGATGATCTCGTAGGTCGAGCGCTCTTTGAGTACGCCGTCTTGGTGGATGCCGCTGGAATGGGCGTAGGCGTTCGCTCCGACAACCGCCTTATTGCGCTGCGTCACCATCCCGGTGAGGCGTGAGACTAGCCGGGAAGTCGCAAGGAGCTGAGTTGTGTCGATCCCGGTTTCGACTTGGAAAAGGTCCTTGCGGACCCTCAGGGCCATCGCCACCTCTTCGAGGGCGGTATTGCCGGCGCGTTCTCCGATGCCGTTGACCGTCACCTCGACCTGTCTCGCACCGCCGAGGACGCCGGCGAGGGTGTTCGCGGTCGCCATGCCGAGATCGTTGTGGCAGTGGCACGAGAAGATCGCCTTGTCGCTGTTGGGAACGTGTTTGCGGATTCCCTCGATCAGGCTGCGATATTCGCTCGGATAGGTATAGCCGGTCGTGTCGGGCACGTTGATGGTCGTCGCGCCGGCGGCGATGACGGCCTCGACGACCCGATACAGGTACTCGGGATCGGCGCGGCCGGAGTCCTCCATGAAGTACTCGACGTTATCCGTATATTGGCGCGCGAGCTTTACCGCGTTCACGCCGGTTTCCAGAGCCTTCTCATGGCTCATGCGGAGCTTATGGTGGAGGTGGTTTTCGCTCACGCCGAGGCCGGTATGAATCCGAGGATTCTCGGCCGGCTGGAGAGCTTGCGCGGCAACTTCGATGTCTTTCGCGCGGGCACGGGTAAGTCCGCAGATCTGAACGCCGCGGAGTTGTTTGGAGAGAGTATTGACTGCTTCGAAATCGCCGGGAGAGGAAATAGGAAAGCCCGCTTCGATGACATCCACGCCGAGTCTCACAAGCTGCTGCCCAATTTCCAACTTCTCGGCCATCGAAAGACGCACACCCGGGCTCTGCTCGCCGTCCCGGAGGGTGGTGTCAAAAATGATGACGCGATTCGTCGTGGGGGGCATGGTCGATTATACCGAGCCTGTGGCACGCTTGCCCCGGAGCCTTACCCTAAGCCTTACATTGGGCGTCGCGGCCCCTTATCCTTGCTCGCCCTCCCCTCACCCCTGTTCTCTTTCGCTACGCTACGGTTCACAGACCCTCTCCCCCAGAGGAGAGAGGGACATTAGGGGCCTAGCCGCCGAGGAGGGTCGCCAGGCCGTTCGGGGAACCGGCGCCGCTGGGGAAGTCCCACCCGGCACCTGCGTTGAATCCGCCCGAAGAGCCGCTCGTGATATCGTGGAGGTTGGCTCCGCCGACTCCCGTATAGATTTTCGCGTTGAGGGCTTGTGAGTTGCGGAACACGATGCCGGAGGAGTTCACGATACCGGCGACGATCGGTGTCGAGGCGCTCGTTCCGCCGATGACGAGCCAGCCGTTTTGGCTCTGGTAGGGCGTGCTGTCGTAGACGGAGACGCCGGTATTCGGATCGGCGACGGCGGCGATATCGACGCCGCCCCGATAGCGGCCTATCGTGGAGTAAAGGTCGTCCTGGTAGACCGGGCGGGGTTCGAGGGTGCTCGGGCCGCAGCCGGTGCTGTCCCACGCGGTTTCGGAGATCCATACCCCGATCCCGTTCACGTTTAGGCTCGTGCCTCCCACGGAGACGACGTTGTAGGAGCACGCGGGGAACTCCCGTCCGCCCGCGATATCGCCGGCCGCGGCGAAGAAGGTGACGTTGTTGCGGACCAGATAATTGTTGAACGCGGTGTAAAGGCAACCGGATTCGTTGCCGCCGAAGCTCATGGAAACCTGGCGAACTCCGGTCAGGGCCTTGGCCACGTTCACCGCGTGCATGATGTCGGTGAAGTTGTCGGAGGCCGCCTCGACAAGGTAAATCTTCGCGTTCGGCGCCATCGCATGAGCCCACTGGATGTCGAGGGCCATCTCCTGCGACCAGCTTGCGTCGTCGGCCGGCTTCGATCCGCCCGCGTAAACGACCTGGAGGACCTGGTTTGTCGCGTCGGTGACCGTGCTCGACGTTTCCGTCGGCAAACCGAATTCGGTCGAGAAGGTGTTGAAATCGTCGAGAGCGGACGGATAGTTATAGGCATCGACGATGGCGATGGCCCCGGTTCCCGCCTGGGTCACATCGTAAGCGCCGGCAACCTGGGCCGGAGTTAGGCCGGATGGGCCGATGATCCGCATGTTGTTATTGGGGATCAGAACGATGTGGTTCGTGTGAGCCCGGATGCCGCGATCTTCCGGCAGCTCCCGACTGCTGGCCGGGATCAAGAAATTGGCGGCTCCGCCGCCGACCTGGGGTCTCGGACCGGTCTGCGCTTGCGGCACGGCCCCGCTGCATGTCGGTTCGGAAGCCACTGGAGGGCGGTTATTCGAGCTGGCGCCTCCTCCACCTCCACAGCATTCGATAGCGAAAGCGAGAGCAAAGAGCGCTGCTAGTAAAAGTAGTGGCTTCATTGTTACTCCGTAATTCTCGGGGCACGGCCATTTTATCAAGAGAGGAATCGTTACGCGAGTCCGTTTCGAAAACGGCCTCGAGAGGCCTACGTATACTCTCATGCATGTCCGCCTCATCGCTCGCCTCGCTGATTCCGCTCGTCGCGATGGAGCAGAATGTCGGCGTCGCCCTGGAGCGGATCGCCGACGCGGCGATTGCGATCACCAGCAGCCGCCACGCCGTTATCGCTGTGCTTAACGAAGACTTGGGAATCCTGGAGGTCACGCACGGCGCCGGCGAGGATTTCGCCCGGACGGGCAAGGGCGACAAGCTACGGGTCGACGTCGGCGACAAGCAGGGCATCGTTGCATTCGTGGCGGCCACCGGCAACACTTTGGTGAGCGGCGATGTCGCGAACGATCCTCATTACCGGCAGATGTTCGCCACAACGCGCAGCGAGCTCGCGGTACCGGTTCGGGGGCGGCACGGGCGGATCATCGCCGTCCTGAACGTGGAATCGGACCGGGAAAACGCCTACAATCTCGACGACCAACTGGCTTGCGAAGCGCTGGCCAGCCTCGTCGGGGTCGTCCTCGACCGGGCCGAGCAGAACTCGTACGAAGAGGCGCTGATCCAAGTTGGCAGCGCGCTCGACGCGGCTCTGACGGAGGAAGCGCTGATCGACCGCGTGATCCAGATCGGCAGCGAGGTTCTTCGCTTCCAAGCCTGCTCCATCTTCATTCACGACCCGCAGACGGACAGTTTCGTCCTGCGGGGAACCGTCGGCCGGCTCCGCGACCAGATTGGCAAGATCCGATACAACCGGGGCGAGGGCTGCACGGGATGGGTTTGCGAGCGGGGCGAGCCGGTCATCCTGAATCATCCGCAATCCGACCCGCGCTGGCGGGGGAAGTACGT
Organism: Fimbriimonadaceae bacterium; assembly: GCA_035545155.1. Taxonomy (GTDB): domain Bacteria; phylum Armatimonadota; class Fimbriimonadia; order Fimbriimonadales; family Fimbriimonadaceae; genus JAEVZK01. The sequence continues at coordinate 34,675 of DASZYX010000014.1, forward strand.
CGAGTTTCCGAGCGAGCAGATCGCGAGCTTTCTCGCGGTTCCGATCCTGCTCCGCACGAAGACGATCGGGGCGATTCGGGTCGTTCGCCGCACGAGCGACAACCCTTATCTCGACCTCCGGTTTACCGAAGGGGACCTCCGAGTGCTCCAGGCGATCGCCGAGCAGTTCGCGGTGGGGCTGGAGAACCTGAGGAGCCTCGACAAGATCATCCGCTCGGAGCGGATGATCGCCTGGGGCGAGCTGAGCGCCAAGAGCAGCCACATGATCGGCAACCGGGTGTTCGCGATCAAGGGCGACACGAATGAACTTGGGCACTTGCTCACCGACAAGGAACTGGACCGAACCGAGTTGCAGAGCATCCAACAGAGCCTGGCGACGAACGTGATGCGGATCGAGGAAATCCTCCAGGACTTCCGCGACTTCGTCAGCGCGACCCAGCTTCACCTTCAGTTCGGCGACGTCAACGCGGTGGTCCATGAGACGGCCGAGGAGATTTTCCCCAAGCGGAGCAAGGTGAGGCTGGAAATGGATCTCGCCGACGACCTTCCCGGCGTGGAGATCGACGCGAAAAAACTCCGCCGAGCCATCGGCGAGTTGATCGAGAATTCGATGAACTATATGGACGAGGGGACGCTGCGCATCTCGACTTCGGTCGTCGACCGGACCACGCGCCAGCTCAAGCGGCGATTCGTCCAGATCGAAGTCGAGGACAGCGGTCCGGGGGTCAACGAGGAGCGCAAGCAAATCATCTTTCAGCCCTTCCACAGCGGCCGGGTGAAGGGAATGGGCCTAGGACTTTCCATCGTAAAAGGGATTATCGACGCGCACGGAGGCGAAGTGTACGAGGACGGCCAGCCAACGAAGGGCGCCAAGTTCGTGATTCTGCTTCCCGCGTCTGATCGTCCATAATTCGGAAGCTCCACATGAAACTCCTCGTTCTTTTGCTTGCACTCCTGCGCACCCAAGGGCCAACTCAAGACCCTCAACCGCCGACCGACCCGAATCTGCTGCAATTCCAAAGCCTTCTCCTTGGGATGAAGTTCAACTATCCCAAGACGTGGGAGTTGACCACGAACAAGAAGAACGAGACACGGATATTGATTCCGATGGAGAACACGTCGGATCGAGCCGTCGTGGAGGTCTACTCGGTCAGCTTTCGAAGCGAGCCGGAGATTTGGCAACTGTCCGAGGCCGCGTTCGCCAAGACGATGAAGCGCAAGGTCGAGCGGCAGTGGGAGGAGGAAATCCTCGATGTGCCTCTGCTCCTGACGAAGGTGGATTTCACCGACAAGGGAAGCCGGAAGGTTTCCGAAACCGGGCTCCTGTACACGCTTGGCTTCAACAAGCTGATGTACCGGATCACGGCGGCGCCCGAGAACTTCGACAAAGCCGACTACGAATGGCGGAAGGTTCTCCAAACGCTGCGGACCTGGACGGGCGAGATGCCCAAGAAGGAAGACGGGAGCAAGATCGAACGCAAAGACCCGATCCCGGCCGGCGAGAAGCCGGACGACGTTCCGCACCCGACGATTCCTCACGAGATCAATGCTCAGCCGAAGGAAAAGGCGGTCAAATCGCCGCCGGTAGCGACCGTCGTGTCGGGGGATTCGAAGAAGCTGCTCCTTTGCGCGCCGAACGGCTGGAAGGCGGACGTGAACAAGGACAACTCGGTCACGCTCACCCACCCGGGAGTCAACGGACCCATTTCCATTACCGTGTTCCCGGTCGCGGGCTCGGACCCGTCCGATCTCGCTTTGCTCAAGTCTTCAGGAACCGCCTTGAACGACTACGTCAAAGTAACGACTCGCGACGAGTCCCTGCCCAAGGCCAACGTCGCCGGCGCTTCGGTCGCGAGCATCTGGCGGACGGGTACGGACGGGAAGGGAAACCTCTTCACTTGCGAAGCATCGTGCCAGTCGGGCGACTTCTATCTCCTCCTGAGTTTTCGAACGAGCGATGCGGCTCACTGGAAGCAGGATCGGCACGAGATCGAGGAATTGCTGGACCATTTGAGTATCGAGCCCGCACCGTGATCGCCGCGTTCAGCACGTCTTCGCCGATGGCGAGTGTCGCGCTCTTCCGGCCTGACATGAGCGAGTGGATCGGCTATGAGGAGCCGGCGGCTCAGGCGGCGAGCGGCGCTTGCCTCCACATGCTGCTGCAATGCCTTTTTGAATGGGACGCGACGCTTCGCGACGTGACCTTCTTTCTGGCCGACCTCGGGCCTGGGAGCTTTACGGGCGTCCGCGTAGGCGTTACGCTTGCCAAGATGCTTGCCTTCGTCAACGGCGTCCAGGCGGGCGGCGTCGACGCCTTTGACCTGATCGATCCTGCCGGGACGGCCGTCCTTCCCTGCCGGCGCGGCGAGTGGTTTATCCGCGTTCCCGGCGAGCCGCCTTACCGGTCGCCCGACTTGCCCATGGCGTCTTACCGAGGCTATGGCGGGAATATCTGCGAGCCCGTGTATCCGCGAGCCTCTCGCTTCGCGCTTCTTCGTTCCCATCCGGTCCCGCTTCCGGCCGAAGCGCTCGTCCCGAGATACCTCATCGAGCCGAGCATCTCCCTGCCGAAAAAGCCCTACGGAGCCGACGTTGCTCGCTAGCACGTTGGCCGGGCTGCCGATCGAGGAAGGCGTTTCGCTCAAGCCCTATGCCACTTTGCGCGCGGGGGGAGCCGCCGAATACTTTGTCGTTGCCGAGACCTCGAACGAGCTGGCGGATGCCGCCATTGCCGCGCAGGAGGCGTCGATTCATACGACGATCCTCGGATGGGGAAGCAACATCCTGCCGAGCGATGATGGCGTGCCGGGCTTGGTGATCTTGAACAATGCCCGGCGGATTGGCGTCGCCCGGACCGGGGAAGTGCTGGCCGACGCGGGCGCAGGGTTCCAGGAGCTTTTCCTAAAAACCGCTCAGGTCGGCCTGCGAGGCTTGGAGTTCGCAGTCGGAATTCCAGGAACGGTCGGGGGCGCCCTCGTCAGCAACGCCGGGGCGTATCGGAGCTGCGTATCGGAGTTCTTAACCGGTATCGAAATCGTTGTGGGCGGGGAGCGAAAATGGGTCGGCCCGGAGTTCATGGAGTTCAGCTATCGCGACTCTCTCCTCAGGCGTCCCAATCCTCCGCAGGTCGCCTTGCTGCGAATCCGGATGCAGCTTCCTGCGGGATCGCCGAAGCAGATCTACGACGAGGCCCGCGAATATCAGCGCCAAAGGATTTCGAAGCAGCCGCCTCCGGCCAGCGCGGGGAGTTTCTTCAAGAATGTCAACGACCCCGTTTTGGCGGGCTCGCTGGAGAGCCTCCCGGCCGGGCTGAAGAAAGCCGGCGTGGTTCCGGCCGGCTATCTCATCGAGGCGGCCGGGCTGAAGGGTTTTCGCATGGGGGGCGCCATGCTTGGGCAGCGCCACGCGAATTTCATGCTCAACGTCGGCAACGCGACCGCTTTCGAGATTCGCCGGTTGGCTCAGCACGCCAAAGAGGTTGTTTTCGCGATGTTCGAGGTGGAGCTAGAGGAAGAGGTGCTCTACCTCGGCGACTGGTCACGCTTCAATCCGGATTAGGCTTGGCCGCCGAGGAGAAGGATTGCCGCTGCCGCGGCACCCGCGTGATCGACTCGCAGAACGCGTGGGCCCAGACTAATGCCGCGATCCCCGATGAGCTTCAGCTCGCGCCCTGCCCAGCCGCCCTCCGGACCGACGACGATCGTCATCGTTCCCTCGCGAGGTTGAAGCGAGCGGGATAAACCCTCGATTTCCGAGAGGACGACGGCGTCGGGCTCGGCTCGCAGGACGCCGGCCAAATCCTTGGCAAGCTCGATTGTCGGCAGTTTCGTGCGGAAGCTCACCTCGGCCGCCTCGCGGGCAATCGTCTCCAGACGCGCCAAACGGTCGCGCGTCTTTTTCTCGTCCCAACGTACGATTGTGCGTTCGCTAGGGAAGAGAAGAAAGCGCGAGACTCCGATTTCCGTACAGGAGCGGATAATCTCGTCGAGCTTGTCGCCCTTCGGCAGGGCCTGAGCGAGAGTCAGGCGCAGCCGCGGCTCCGTGTCCGGATAGAGGACTTCCAGCGGGCGAGCGGAATGGGTTTCGAGCTCGCATCGGACCAAAGACCCGTCGTTCGGCAATATCGCCACTTGGGCGCCGGGGCTCAGACGCAACACTTTCCGCAGCTTGTCGAGCTCAGGCTTAGGCAGATCGATCGTCTCGGATGGATCTGCCCCCGGCACGAAGATGCGGGGCAGGGAACGGAGCGGAATAGCCTTACTCAAAGTCAACGCCGAACATACCACGGAATCGTGCGGGGTTTGGCTGGTCTCCCCGTATTCCTTCTATGAGGACCAAGGATAGTATTGCCAACTCAAATCGCGTGGGAGCGTTGAGGATCGATCTCATCAGCAGGGAAGGCGTTCGCGCAGGTTCCGTCATGGAGCTGCGACGAACCGCCGACGGCGCGGTTACGCTCCAAGTCCTTTCGGAATCCGAAGCAGGCGACCCTTCGCCAGTTGGAACGACGAGCTTGGTCGCCTTCGCCAGGGCTCTGGCCAAGAAAAGCCGGCTCAAGCTGGAGACCTTTCAAGGCTACTATTCCTTGCAGCGGCAGCTAGAATGGGTCGACGTCGAACAACATTCCTTCGAATCCGAGGAGAGTCAATTCTGGAAGGTTCCGGTCGGCGATATCCTTGCCGCCCTGAAAGGTCTGAGCCGCCGGGCCGCTTAGTGGGCCTCCAGTAGGGCTTCGACTTCCTTCCTGAATTTCGCGAAGGAGTCCTTCGAATATCCGATATCCACTTGGCGAACGACTCCGTCGCGTCCGACCGCGACGACGAATGGAATGGCCGTTGCACCATAGGCGCTGAAGTTCTCCTGGCCCCCGAAGGCGACCGGCCAGGTGATGTTCTGCTCTTTAATGAAGTCGGCCATCTTGGCGAACTCCTCGTCGGCGGTCAGCCTTTTGCTCCGATCCTTGTAGAACTCGTAATAGGTCGTCACGCCGACGACTTCGAGGCCCTTATCCTTCAAGTCGTCCGCCATCTTCTTCATCTCGGGAAATTCCAACTTGCACGGCTCACACCAATGCGCGAAGAAATCGAGCACGACGACCTTGCCTTTCAGGGCGGCAAAACCGGAGAAAACGCCATATCCGCGGTCGAGCTTGAGCGCGGGCGGAGGCCCACCCACGAGGGAAAGCTGATTCCGAGTCGTCTGAAGGTGCAGCCGATGAGAAGGCGTGGCCGTCTTCAGGGCCTCGTCGATCGTTGCCAGGGCCTTGTCTTTTTGGCCCGCCTGACTATAGATGTCGATCTTGCCCAGTGCGCCTGCGTACCGAACGGTCGAGAAGTTGATCTTGGCTTCATCCGAGAGTGATGCCGTGTCGACGTCGGCGATCGCCTTATCGATCAGGGCGACCGCCTCGTCGTCGCCCATGACGTTCGTGAGGTGAGGAGCATAGGTCGCGACGTAAGAGGCCCGCGAGATCGCCGAAGCCTCGTCGTACGGCTTCATATCGTGGAGAGCGGCAGACGCGGTTTTGTCGTCCCGAACCACCCAGCTTGCCGCGAGGAGCATCGTCTCGGCCTGGAAGAGTTTGGCCGGCTCCGGTTTCGACGAGATATAGCCGAGAAGAATCTTCTCGGCATCCCGAGGATGCCGGGCCAGGTTGCAGATCTGGGCCCAATCCAGGGCTTCGGCGGGAGGCACCTTGGCGACGTCGAGTCCCTTTACGTCTTCTTCGGCTTTCGCCCGAACCTGCCCCTCGATTGCGGTGAGATCGATATCCCTGCCGCCATTTTTCGACTTTTCCTGCGCCTGGGAAATAAGGGACTGCCGATAGGTGTCGAGCTCCTTGAGCATGTCGGCGGGACCACTGGAAAGAGTGCTCCCCATCGCGGCGGCAGCAATCGCGGCTCCGACCAAGGGGAGCCATCGCAAACGAACCATAACTTCTATTTTACGATTTCAAACATAACGAAGGCCGTTCGCCATGCCGGCGAAAGGCCCAGGAATCCGCATTTTCTAACTCTAAATTAACGGGCGTAGAATTCGACGACCTGCGTCTCTTGGAAGAACTTGGGAAAATCTTCCCGCTCCGGAAGGGCGATGATCTTGCCCCGGTAGTTCTGGACGTCCGCCTCCATGTAGGCGGGAACGGCGGCGCCCTCGTAGTGGTTGGCGCGGGCGATGCCCCGGCTGCTGTCCCGATCGCGGATCTCGACGACGTCCCCGACCTTCAGGAGGTAGCTCGGAATGTTCACGACGCGGCCGTTGACCGAGATATGGCCATGGCTGACAAGCTGTCGTCCCTGGAAGGGAGAGCGGGCATAGCCGAGCCTCCAAACCGCGGTGGCGAGGCGAAGCTCGAGGAGTCGCAGAAAGTTCAGGCTCGTATTGCCGGACATCCGCTGGGCCTTCGTGAAGGTGTTGTGGAACTGCTTTTCGAGCATGTTGTAATAGCGGCGGATGACCTGCTTGGCCAAAAGCTGCTCGCCATACTCCGATTGCCGCCGATCCTTGAGGTTCGGCCCGTGCTGACCGTTTGGATACGGCCTCTTGGTGACGGATTTCGCCGGACGGCCCCAAATGTCGTAGCCGACCGTGCGGCAGATGTCAGTTTTTCTTCCTCGATACGTCGCCATAACTTTGTCGCTCAGGTTGTGAACGCTGGATAATACCCGAAGTCTAGTATCGCAAGGCATTTTGGCGTCCGGGAAGCTTCTCCATTCGCGCCATCTCGCCGGCGAAGTGATTGAAGAGCGTCCAGTAGACATCTTCTCGCTCAAGGCCTGCCCAGAACGGATCGCTCCGCGCCACAAGCAGCACGTAATAGCCGAACATGTATTGCGCGACTTCGGGCCGGATCAGGTGGGAATTCACCATGAGGGCGATCTCCTCGAGAAAGCCGACGAAGTTCCGCCGCTCCTGCACGGAGGCCCGGGCGATGGCGGGATCGCCGGATTGGAGCATGTCGAGGATCTCCCGATATTGGGGCGTTTCGAGGAAGCGCCTCCGCATCTGGACAAGATTCTCGGCGCGATGTTGGCGGCCTTGGCGGATGAACTCGACGACGCCCGAAAGGAACGTGCTGAGGGCAACGATTCCCGCCACGATGATCGAAACATCCTTAACGAACGAGACTTCGTCGGCCAGCGCCATAGACGAGAAGTTTATCTGGATGCATGCCTATCCCGGTAGGCCGCAGCTTCCCCGGAAGCGCCGGTTACGGGCGGTAAACTCGCCCGCATGGCTGTTGAGATCTTGATGCCCGAACTGGGCGAGTCCGTACACGAAGGCACCGTGAGCCGCTGGCTCAAAAAAGAAGGGGAATTCGTGAAGGAGGACGAGCCGGTCGTCGAGATCATGACGGACAAGGTCAATACGGAGCTCCCGTCGCCGGCGACAGGCGTTTTGTCGAAGATCGTCATCCCGGAGGGCTCGCCCGTCGAGGTCTTCCACGTCATGGGGATCATCGAGGAGGAGGGAGCCGGCAACGGCGCGGCAAAACAGGCCGCCGCTCCGGCCGAGGCGCCGAAAGCGGAAGCTCAGCCGGCTCCAGTCACGGTCCCGGGGCCGCAAAGACCGGCCGCGAACGGTGAAAAGCAGTGGTACACACCGGTGGTTCGGGCGATCGCCAAGGATAGCGGGGTCTCCGACGCCGAACTGGCGGCAATCATCGGTACCGGCCCGGGGGGCCGCGTAACGAAGAAGGACGTCGAGGCCTATCTTTCCGGCGGACGAACCGCCAACCCGCCGACGCCACGAGTCGCCGTACCGGAGCCGAAGCCGGTCCAGCCGACGGTTGCGGGGTCTGGCCAGACCATCGTGCCGCTCGTCGGCATGCGGAAGATGATCGCCGAAGCAATGGTCCGCTCGTCCCAGGTCCCAACCGTCAGCACGGTCACCCGATGCGACGTCACCGCGATGGTGGCTTTTCGCGACCGGAACAAGGAGGCATTCCAGGCGCAGTACAGCGTCAAGCTGACCTATACGCCGTTCTTCCTCAAGGCGGTCGCCGAATCGCTGCTCGAGGTCCCGCTCGTCAATGCGAGCCTCCAACCGGACAATAACATCCTCATGAACGAGGGCGTGCATATTGGGATTAGCGTCGCCCTCGGCGCGAAGGGCGACGAAGGGCTGATCGTGCCGGTCATCCGCGACTGCCATAAGAAGAATCTGATCGAGATCGCGAGGGATCTGGATTCCATCGCGAAGAGGGCAAGGGCCAACCAGCTTAGCGTCGCCGACGTACAGGGGGGCACGTTCACGGTCACCAATCCCGGCACCTATGGCGCGATGTTCGGCACGCCGATGATCAATGCGCCCCAGGCGGGCATCCTCGGGACCTACGCGATCAACAAGGAGCCGGTGATCGTCGACGACATGATCGCGATCCGCTCGATGATGCACCTCGTGCTCACCTACGATCACCGGATCGTCGACGGTCTTGTTGCAGGCAAGTTCCTCGCTGCCGTGAGGGACAAGCTACAGGGGTTCGATTTCTTCAAATAGAGCTGATATCGGAAATGTCTATCAACCGCTGATCAGCCGCAGATGAACGCTGATGGGGGCTTTTCAGGCTAGTCTGCCGTATAGCAGAGGCTCTTCTCGACCCGTTCGTATCCGCCTTCGACGGGCAGGAAGACGTGGCAATGGGTCATCTCTCCGCCGTAGATGTGGATCGTCACAGCCGGCGTTTCGTCCGCGTTGCAGATCGTGTGATGGTCGAACGGGGGAATGAGCGCGCCGGCTTCGCCGGGGCCGGCATAGACCGTCGTCTGCTGGGAGAATTGGTAGATGCCGTCCTTCTCGCCGGTCATGTCGTAGGAGACGACCTTGATCCGACCCCGATAGACGCACTCGACGCACCACATGTTGTCGTGATCGTGTAGGGGGGTGCCCTGGCCCTTGTCCCATACCATCACGAGAGCGGAGTAACGTCCGGATGGATCTTGGTGAAGCAGGCGGCGAGCGTAGCTGGCAGGCGCAGTCCTGAGGAAGTACGGATCGATGAAATCCTCGCCGGAGTGGACGATATGTTCGAGCGCGGCCTTGACCGCGTAACAACACCCTTTCGTCTCCTGCTCTTCGACCGCCTTGTCGAGGAGCGCGACCAGTTCTTCCAGCTTCGTCGATGGGGAAATCATGATGCTCTATTATTGACGATCCGACGCGATTGTCAGAAATTGAATCCCTTCTCATGACGCCATCCGGGCGCGAGGAACTTGCTCATGTAGTTGCGGATCGAGTCGGCCATCATCAGGACGATCCGCTCACCCCCCTTGCACTCCTTCGCGATTTCGATCGCTCCGATCATGACGGTACCGCTGCTTCCGCCGACGAGCAGACCCTCCTCCCGCATGAGGCGCAGCGCCCAGCGGAAAGAATCGGCATCGTTGGTCTTGATCCAGCGGTCGACGACGCTCATGTCCAAAACGTCCGGGAAGAAGTCGTATCCGATCCCCTCCACGAGATAGGGCGCGCCCGGCTCGCCTCCGCCGATAATCGAGCCGATCGGGTCGACGCCGACGATTTGCACTCCGGGGATTTTCTCCTTGAGCTTCCTCCCGACACCGGTGATGACGCCGCCCGTTCCGGCGCCGGAAACGAAATAGTCGATCCGGCCGTCGCACTGGCGAATGATCTCCTCAGCCGTCTCCTCGTAATGGACACGCGGATTGGAAGGGTTGGCGAATTGGTCGAGGATATGGGAGTTCGGGATTTCCTGGTTCAGCCGCTTGGCGACGCCGAAGTTGGACTCGGGAGAATCGTGAGCGGCGGCTGTCGGCGTCCGGACGATTTCCGCGCCGAGGGCTTCGAGGACGAGCTGCTTTTCCGCACTCATCTTCTCGGGCATCGTGATGATGAGGCGATAGCCCTTGATCGCGGCGGCAAGGGCGAGGCCGATACCGGTGTTGCCGCTCGTCGGCTCGATGAGCGTATCGCCGGGCTTGATCCGGCCGGCTCGCTCCGCGTCCTCGATCATCCGGACGCCGATCCGATCCTTGACCGAGCCCCCCGGGTTCATGAATTCGCACTTGGCGAACACCTCGACGGGATACTCCTTGGCGACGCGGTTCAGCTTCACCATCGGCGTGTGGCCGATCGCCTCGAGGATATTGTCGAGGTAGCCCCACTCCTCGGTTTCGCGGTTCGTCGCTCTGGGTGCTAAGACGACTTGTTCGGAAACTGAGGAGGGGGGATGGGGGGTGGAGGTTTCGCCGGCCGACATGGAGCTTGGGTTACCCTACCGTCTTTAGAGAGGAATAGCCGTCGTTTGTTTCGTAACGCCGAAAACGAAGGAGCTGTTTATTTGGCGAATTCCGCGTATGCGGCTAATTTTCTCGCGAATGAGGGTTTCGTAGGCGCGCATGTCCTTTACGACGATCTTCAGCAGAAAGTCATATTCGCCCGAGACGTGATAACACTCCTGGACTTCTTCGATTTCCTGGATCGACCGGCGGAAGCGCTCGATCGGCATATCTTGGTGCAGAGAAAGGGAGATCGCGGCGAACGCGGTGATGCGAAGCCCGAGCTTTTCCGCGTCGAGAATCGCGGTATAGCCCTTGATCAGTCCGGCTCGCTCGAGAGCGCGGACGCGTTGGAGAACGCTGGGAGGGGAAAGGCCGACTCCCTTGGCCAGGTCGGCGTTCGTGATCCTGCCATCTTCCTGCAAGAGCTTGAGAAGTTGGACGTCGACTTCGTCGATCACTTTCATTTGGGGCGAGCATACACGAAGGATTCGGCTGGGAAGGCTATCGCGAGGGAAGAGGACTGTTCGCCATCGGCTCCAGATCGAAGCCGTCCCGTTCGCCTCGGGCAAGCCGAAACGAGGCGGCGAGCCCGATCATCGCCGCATTGTCGGTGCAGAGGCTCAACGGCGGCGTATGGAAGAGGAGTCCCTCGCGATCGCATGCGGCGCGGAGGCGTTCGCGGAGGGCGACGTTGGCGGCGACTCCGCCCACTAGTGTCAGCGCTTCCGAATTGAGCTGCCGGCAGGCGAGAAGGGCCCGCTCGACGAGAACCGAAACGATCGCCTCTTGGAGGCTAGCGGCGGCGTCGGCGACGTCGATCGAAGGACCTTCCTTTTCGACCAGCCGAAGCACGGCCGTCTTCAACCCGCTGAAGGAGAAGTCGACGGTGTCTCCGGAGAGGCCCCGAGGCAAGGAATAGCGCTTGGGATCGCCGGAAAGCGCCGCCTGCTGGATCGCATATCCGCCTGGATAGCCGAGCCCGAGCAGCCGCGCGGCCTTGTCGAAGGCTTCGCCGGCGGCATCGTCGCGCGTTTGGCCGACGATCTCGTAGCTCCCCGGCCCATCGACTCGGACAAGCTCGGTGTGACCACCGGAAACGACGAGGCAGGTGTGAGGGAAGGGAAGCTCGCCTGGGATCGCCGCGCTGCAGATGTGGCCTTCGAGGTGATGGATTCCGATGAGCGGAACCTCCAAGGCGAAGGAAAGGGCCTTGGCGGCCGTGACGCCGACGCTGAGAGCGCCGATGAGGCCGGGCCGGTTGGTCACGGCGATCGCGCCCAAATCGGACAGCTTCATGCCTGAGGCTTCCAGGGCCTCCTCGATGACGGGAAGAACGGCTTCGACGTGAGCGCGAGCCGCAGCTTCGGGGACGACGCCGCCCCACTTTTCGTGCAGGGCGACCTGACTGGAAACGATGTTCGAAAGGATGTCGGGGCCACGCAATACCGACGCGCTGGTTTCGTCGCAACTGGATTCGATAGCAAGGATCGGCGTCGGGAAGAGGTTCACTTCGGCGCCTGCCAACGATCCAATTCATACAGCCACATGACGATCGCGTCTTCCCGGTTATCGGGGTAGTAGCCTTTGCGCCGGGCGGTTTCCTTGTAGCCCAGCTTCTCGTAGAGCTTGATCGCCGCTTCGTTACCGGCGCGAACCTCGAGGGTGGAACAGACCATTCCGGCTTCCTTACTACGGTCGAGAAGCTCGATCATCAGCCGCTCTCCGATATGCTGCCGGCGATGTTCGCTCTCGACGGCCAGAGTCGTGACATGGGCCTCGTCGATGACCAGCCAGACTCCGCCGTAGCCGACGATTTCCTTGCCGTCGAGCGCAACGAGGAAGATGCGATCGGAATGGGTGAGCTCGTTCCGGAAGGCCCGCTCCGACCATGGCGCGCCATTTGTTCGATTCTCGATTTCGAGGATCGGCGGGATATGCTCTTCGTTCAGCGCTTCGAAGCGGATCGGTTTGGGAGGCATGTCAGCCTCCGAGATAGGCTTCCTTGACTTTCGGATCCGTCAGGAGAGCCTTACCCGTATCGGTGAGAACGATCTTGCCGGTTTCCAGAACGTAGCCGCGATGGGCAATTTCGAGCGCGCGGTTCGCGTTTTGTTCGACGAGCAGGATCGTCACGCCGTCCTTGTTAAGGTCCAAAACGATTCTGAAAATTTCGGCGGCGAGGTTCGGGGCGAGGCCGAGCGAGGGCTCGTCGAGGAGCAGAATCTTCGGCTGAGACATGAGGGCGCGCCCCACCGCGAGCATTTGCTGCTCGCCTCCACTCAAGGTGCCCGCGTTCTGCTTGATCCTCTCTTTCAGGCGCGGAAATCGGCGCATGACCTCGTCCATGTCCTCTTGGACTCCCGCGTCCTTTCGCGTATAGGCGCCGAGCTGGAGGTTTTCGAGAACCGACATGTTCGTGAAAATACGCCGCCCTTCGGGCGAATGGCTGATTCCCATTTGGACGATTTCATGAGGAGGATGCGACGCGATTTCCTTACCCTGAAAAGTAATCGAGCCGGTCCGCGGCTTCAGCAGCCCGCTGATCGTGCGGAGCAAAGTGCTTTTCCCGGCTCCGTTCGAGCCGATAATCGCGACGATTTCGCCCTCTTCGACGCCGATCGAGACATCCTCGAGCGCGTGGATGGCCCCGTAATATACGTTGATGCCGCTGATCTCAAGCATGTGGCTTCGCCCGTTCTACCTCAAAACGGGCCGTCGCATTGAAGATACGGTTAAGCGGCCCGCAACAGATGCCTGGACCAAGTAATCTGACCGGCGTGAAGCGGACGGCTCTTCTCGCATTTTGTTTCTCCGCCGGAGCGCTGGCGATCGGCGGCGGCTATGGCCTCTATCAGATCGAGGAAATCCTCAATTCGACGGGCAAGGCGATCCGGCCCGTCGATCCCGGCGTCGCGGTCGGAAGCTATCCCGTTCAGATGCGGCTTTCCCCGGATAAGAAGTGGCTCGTCGTTACGAATACCGGATTCCGCCAGCAGCTTAGCGTGATCGACGCGGAAACCGGGCGCATCGCTTCGACGCTGACCTTCAACGGAACCCTGTCCGGACGGAAGAAGGAGTCGCTTTACTGGGGCTTGGAGTTCGCGGGCCAAGACCTTTACGTCTCGCGAGGCCCCGAGCAGAAGGTTTCGGTTTATACCCTCGGCGACGACGGGAAGCTCACCTTCAAGCGCGATCTCGAAAACGCCAGAAGCGCCGGTGCACCTCTCGTCAACTTCGTTTCCGGACTGGCTTGCGATGGCGACACCCTGTACGCGCTGAACAATATGACGGGGACGTCGACCGAGTGGAAGGGAACCGTTAGCGAGATCGACTTGACGACCGGGCAGTCGCGCGGCAATATCCTCGTCGGCGGCTTTCCCCTTAGCATCGCGGCCATACGCGATGCTTCCGGCCATGCCCGCGAGCTGTTCGTCACTTCCGAGCAGGACGGCGTCGTGAGCTACTTCCATCCGGGCGCTCGCGTCTCCGAGGACATCCAGGTCGGAGCGAACCCGACTTGTCTTCTGGCCCGGGGAAACACTCTCTACGTCTCCAACGCAGGCAGCGACAGTATCAGCGTGATCGACACGGTGAAGCACACCGTATCGAAGACGATCATGCTCCGCCCGCCCCATATGCGCGGGCTGCCAAGCTGCACGCCCCTCGGCATGGACTTGTCCGCGGACGGCTCGACGCTTTATGTCGCCCTCGCCGACATGAACGCGGTCGCCATCGTCAACGTGGCGAAAGGGGACGTAAAGGGTTATTTTCCGGTTGGCTGGTATCCGACCGACGTGAAGCTGTCGCCGGACGGGCAGAAGCTCTTCGTTTCCAACGCGAAGGGAGTGGACGTGCGGATTCCGAACGGCAAGCCGGTTGGAAAGCTCGGAACCTACATTCAGAACATCATCGAGGGGACGGTCTCGATGGTTCCGCTTTCCCAGGTCGACGCCGATCTCTCCGGAATGAGCCGGCAAGTTTTCGTCAACAACCGAATCTCGACCGGGCAGGACGCGCTCACCAAGCAGTTCAAGAACCCCGGCATCAAGCATGTCATCTACATCATCAAGGAGAACCGAACCTACGATAACGTTCTTGGCGATTTGCCCGGTGGCAACGGAGACGCTTCCCTCTGCCTCTTTCCCCGAGAGGTGACGCCAAATCAGCATGCCCTTGCCGAGCGCTTTGTGCTCCTCGATAACTTCTTCTGCTCGGCCGAGGTCAGCGGCGACGGATGGAACTGGTCGACGGCGGGCGCCGCCAACGAATACGTCTCTCGGAACGTCCCCTTCAACTACAGCGGACGTGGCCGGGACTACGACTTCGAGGGTGAAGTAAACGGCGGAAGGCCGGAGATGGACGATATGCGCGACGTGGCCGCGCCTCCTGGGGGATACATTTGGGACGACTGCCGGAAGAGCCATGTCTCGATGCGGAACTACGGCTTCTTCGTCGGCGAATCGGACGCGCAGGGCCTCCGGCCAGGCGTCCGGCGGGAAGACGTGATGGTTCCGACGAAGAAAGCCCTGATCGGTGTCACCGACCCAAGCTTCGACCAATTCGACCTCGACTATCCGGATAGCGAGATCAACCAGAGCTATGGGATCGCGATTCCCAACGAATTGAAGACGTTTGGGGAATCGAAGGCCCCAAGCCGCTTCAGCGAATGGAAGCGGGAATTCGACGGCTACGTTAAGTCAGGCAATATGCCTCAGTTCCAGATGGTGCGCTTCTGCCGCGACCATACGGCAGGGACGGCCGCGGGCAAACTGAGTCCCCGCGCGATGGTCGCCGATAACGACTATGCGGTTGGCCAGCTCGTCGACGCGGTAAGCCATTCGAGGTTCTGGAAGGACACGGTGATCTGCGTCGTCGAGGACGACGCCCAGGCCGGGATCGACCATGTGGACTGCCACCGTTCGATCGCCTTCGTGGTGAGTCCGTACGTTCGGAAAGGCACCCACGACAGCCGGTTCTACAACACGGACGGCATGCTTCATACGATGGAGCTTCTCCTCGGGATGTCGCCGATGAACGGCTTCGACGCGGTCGCCGATCCCATCTCGGTATTCGATCCGAGGTCGGACAATTTGGAGCCGTTCGACGCGATCAAGCCGAGCAAGGAGATTTCCTCGGAGATTAACAAGAAGGCTGCTTATCGAAGCGGCGATAGCGCCCGTATCGAACGATTTGGCGAGGAGTCGGAAATGGACGTGCAGCTCAACGATATTCTCTGGGGCTCCATCAAGGGCAAGCCTCGCCGGAAGCTTGCAGGGTACAAGTAGAAATACCTGATTGTTGCGCAAGATTATCCCAATTGCTTGCGACATCCGGAGCTAGCTGCTACCTTCAATATCGTTACTTTTCTTTTTGGAGGGGACTCTTGAAGGTTCGAATACTTACTCTTGCTTTGGGGTTGGGCTCAGCGTGTTTCGCTGGTGCTCAGGTCTTCACCGACGACTTTAACCGGGCAGACTCCAGCAGCCTCGGGGCTAACTGGACTCAGACCTCGGCAACGACCCAGATTGCCAACAATATGGCCGTAAACGGCCAGTCCACGCCGGGCATGGCCATCGTCAACGGCTTCTCCGCGGCGTACACCGTGCAGAGCGTCAGCATGGACGTCTCTCTTACCAACGCGAATCTCGGATACGTGGGAGGCGTGCTCGGTTACGGTTCCGACGACATTTTCGTGAAGGTCCAGGGTTCGGGCGGAACGTTTACGAACTATGGCTTCTATCACGCCAACAACTCGAGCGGCGTTAGCGGCGGGGGCTTCTTCTCGCTGAATACGACGTTTACGTCGGCGCGGATCACGGTTTCCGTGCTCAGCAACGACAGCGTCCAGCTCGGCATCGACACGGACTTCAACGGTTCGTTCGATCAAACCTACACGGCGACCGGCTACTCGGCGTATAGCCTCGGCACCGGCGCGGGCATCGCTCTCTATGGATCCGGCGCGGGCGACAACTACCGCGCCCAGGGCATCGTCCCCGAACCGGCGAGCTTCGCGGTTCTCGGCCTCGGCGCGCTCGCGCTGCTTCGCCGACGACGCAGCCGCAAGTAAGCCGCAAGGCTGACAGGAGGAACGGCTCGGGCTTATGTCTGGGCCGTTTCGCTTTGCGCCCTTGGGCGGGGGCGCATGTCGCCCGGGCAAACCTGGGCCAAAAGCCTCTTCGGTTTTGGAACAAGACTGCCGAAGACAGAGTAGTATTAGACGTTACGCTCCATTGGCTTCAGGTTTTCAATTTCTAGCTACCGCCTCCTGGCCGGTTCTCGATTTCGATCTGGCTGCCCTTTTGAACCGGAACAATTCAAATACAAGGAGGCCATTCATTGGCTACAAAAACACTTTACGTCGGTAATCTCCCCTACTCCATCAGCGAGAGCGACCTTCAGGCGCACTTCGCGAAGTACAACGCGAGCAATGCCCGCATCATCGAGGGTCGCGGCTTCGGCTTCGTCGATATCGACGCGGACAAGCTGACCGAGGCGGTTGCCGACAACAACCAGAAAGACCTGCAAGGTCGGACGATCACCGTCAACGAGGCCCAGCCCAAGGGCAGCGGCGGCGGCGGCGGACGATCCGGCGGTGGCGGCGGATACGGTGGCGGCGGTGGCGGCCGCTCGGGTGGCGGCGGCTACGGCGGTGGCGGCGGTCGCTCAGGCGGCGGCGGCGGTCGCGGCGGACGCTGGTAATCCAGCGCACCGACTCGATTCGGAATGGGCTCGCCTAGGCGAGCCCATTCTCATTTTTGGGCATCGAGGATCGGGATACACTGCGGCCATACAAAGCCGAAGGGAAGCATGAAAATCTGGGTCGGTTTCCTGTGGTTGGGCTGCGCGATCTTCCTCGCGGCGGCAATATGGCTGGCGTTGGGCCTGCAAGGAAGTGGCGCAGGGCCAGACCGCTATATCGGCATCGCGGTCTTCGCCATCGCCGGCTTGGCATTCGGTTTCGCCGCGAAGCGCAAGCTCCCGCCGAACATCTAGAGGGGAGCGATACATCTGAAGGCGACTCCGCCAATTTTTGCGGCGACGGGGTGGGGGTTGGGACATCGTTTTCTTACCGCGCCAGCGACAACGATCGCGTATAGGCGTTCCTCCGCCTCGGCGCCTCGCCGTGATTCGACACCGATATCGCGAGCAAAGCCGCCCGGCTCATTCGGGCCCTGCTCGTATGATGAGCCAGCGGTGACACTATTCATTTCTTAAGATCTGGCTTCGACTGGGAACGGCCCTCATAACGAAGCCATTGAGAACGCTCGGAAAAAGGTATTGGCTACGCCAAAAATATGAAGTAACATCATTATAAAGGACCTTGCGGAAATCAAGCATCGTCCCGCTGGCTTAGGAAAACCTATGAAAACACCTAAGATACGATGGATAGCAATATTGGTTGGTTGCGCTCTGACGTTGGCTTGCGTGAGCCTTCCATTTATGGCGCATGCCGACACCGGGACGACTTATCCGTGCGTAGCCTCTCAGGGTTCGGGCAACTAGCTCCCGGGAACTGAGGTTTGAGCGATTGCGCTTCTCACTGTTTGCCTACGGACATGTTTCGTAGAGCGGTACCGAGGGAGTCTGCGTCGACCACCATCGGCGTCGATGAACGGGTGACCAAGAGTATGGTTGGCGCGGCTTTGAGGTGCAGCCTCTTGGCCAGCGCCACATCCGCATCGACAGTGCGGTGGGCAGAAGTCGTGGCATCGCTAACCGCTTGCGCAGCTTCGCGTCGTTCAACTCCACAGATTTCGGCCAGAGCATAGATGCGCTCGAGGTTCGGGTAGGTCTTTTCATCTTCCAACCGAGAAAAGAATTCCTGAGACGTTCCCTTTTTTGCGCATAACTCGCTGACGATGGCTGCTTCTAGGGACAAGGAGTGGGTACTCAGAGGAAAATGCCGATAAACCAGGCTGACTCCTTTCCTCCCACGGACCAGCGCTTGGACACGAGGATAGTCTGTGCGGCAAGCGGGACACATCAAGTCACCGAAGAAGACTACGCGTACGTCCGCCTTCGAAGTCCCGTCTACAATTCGGTTCGCTGGCGCGAGTTCGTCGAACGAAAGGCTTGCCAAAGTTCCCGCGTCGACCGGCGTCAGTGGCGGCCTGGGCTGAAGCGTATAACCAAGGACGACAAATCCGCCGATCGCTACGCAAGTGAGAGCCGTGACGGACAAAAAGTCGATTCGGGCACCTGATGGCTTCGGGTAAGCATAACTCGTATGACCCAGAGTTAGAGTCGCGACGACTATTGCCGCCGACGTTGCGCACCATCCGCAGACCATTCCGAAATGGACGAGAGATGTCCACACCAAATAGCAGGTCAGAGCAAGGGCCGCCCAATTCAATAGTAAGCTGGTTCGCTTCGCCGTTTTGCTTCCCTTGGCCAAGGCGGCGAAGTCCAGAAGAACCTGCAAAAGATAATAAAAGGCCCCCAAGGCAGCTACCGGTACGCCGCCGATCATTGACTCAGGCGAAAAAAGGATAAGTTCACAGCTTCTCGACTGGCCACATGGAGGTACCAGGGACTCAAGGTGAGCCCACGTCAGGATACCAGCGACGAAAAGCCCAGCGATGTTCAGCACGAGCCTCGCCGGCTGAGCCATTGAGGGGTTCGGAAACTTTCGATCCGGAACCGTTTGTTGCATGAAATTACTAAAACTCAGTTTATAATACCCGTAGACATGCATGTGTGGCTGGTCAAGTTGCTGGCTCGGAGGAGGCTGACGGTTATTGTCGCCCTCGCGGTAGCTGTAGTTCTGACAGCGATGCTGCCAAGCCTTTGCTTTGCGTTGCGGCATGATGGCGTGTTCCTAAGTTCGGACTCCGTTTCGATCGACATGGGGTCGGGGCGAACAGCCGAAATCGATGTTCAGCTCTACAACTTGACTCGGAACGTCCTTCATGCAGAGATTGAGCCAACTTGTGGATGCCTGTCCGCGACCTTGGAATCAAACGAGATACAGCCCTTTTCCTCAACTAGATGCCATGTCACTGCGCGATCTGATCTTTTCAGGATAGGGGTGACGAAGGCCATCTCCGTGCGAACGAACCTACCAGGGCGACCGTACCTCTTCTGCTTCATTTCACGACGACGATAAATTGTTTCAAAAGGGAACCTATGAAGAACATCTACACCTCTAGCCGCGTGCAGCGCTTATCTCTTTCCGTCTTGGCATTGGCAACATTCGCACTCTGCGACAGCCAAACGGTTTGTTACCAGTGCTTGTCGAACGATCCCGGTGGCTACGTTCAGTCTGATTACACGGACAACTGCCCCACGGATTGCTCCCAAGTTAAGACGCCAACGGGTTCAAGTTGCCATACCGCAACTGAGGGAACCTTTTCGTGCAGCACGGTGGAGAAGCGTCAGACGGCGTACTACCGTTCCGGCGTCTGCGTGCCAGGTCCGGGCGGAGTGTATACATGCAGCGCCGATGGCGGATGGTCTTTCTTCTATCTTGCTCCGATCCAATCCTGCTTCTGAGCGGACGGAAGAGGATGATGAGAACCGTTCGCCCGACCGTAGAGCAGTTCCGAGGGCCGATGACCTTCGCATGTATCGCGGGATACATGTTCTTCGGAAATTTAGTCTGTCTGGCGCAGAAGGGGCCGGCCGGCGGCGTGTCCATGCAGGAGGCTTGGGCTTCGGTAAGTACCAGGGCTCCCTTGGTCACGTCCAGCATCTCGAGGTGGACGTACGTTGACCAAGTTGCTCCGCGCCAATTCGATGAAGAAAGACTGCGTGCGGAGACAAAGGCTCGCGCCGAGGTCGAACATTGGACGCAATCCCAAATCGACGCCAGGCTGGCTGCAGTCCATATGCTGGGCAGTCATATGCACGGCGAGACTCGGCAGGGAGAATTTACGGCCAGATTTGACGGCAAGAATGTAGCCATCGATCTGACTCAAAAGGCAATCAAGGATTCCGGAGAGCAATGGGTTTCGAATCCCATACGGCATGTCGATTTCAGCAACGGAGAGTTCTCTTCCAACTTCAAAGTGAACGATTCAAGCGACAAGACCGATTTGGGGCAGCTTACGTCGGAATGGGGAGCCCTTGAAAGGACGAAGGAATATCGGTTTGACCATACGGTGGGCGTCCGCTTTGCGCCGCTTCTTTTCTGCGGCGCCAGTCCGACCTTGTTTTTTAAGGCAGGAAACCTTAAATCCGCCGGAGGAACGAATCAAACCGCCGTGCTTGAGCGCCTCCGCCCGCCGACGGACAACGTGCCGGTCGAAGAATTCGAACGCCTAACAGTGTCACTTGCGGACGGGCGACCTATCAAGATTGAAATTGGAAGCGTCTACGGTGGAGCCAAGACGCAGTTCCTCTACACGCTCGAAGACTATCGGCCGGAGGGTGGCGTAGAACTCTCTCATCGGGTAGTCGTACAAGATTTTACGCCAATGGGCACCTTGGTCGAGAAGAGAGTTTATGTTTTAAAGCAAATAAGCATCAACCAACCTAGCCTGGTAGGCGATATTGCGATGCTCGGCCTGCGCGGAAATCGAATTGCCGACGCCAGGTTTCCGGTGAAGCACAGCCCGATCTATACGGTCGGTAGCCAACTATTATCTGACTCGGAAGTAAAAGCAATGCTGGGCGCCTCGGGGGAGCACGTCCCAGGCGAAATTGCGCACCCGGCGCCGATTCCCTGGATACCTCTTGCCGGAGGAACGTTGATCGGTTGCGGCATCATCGTGATGTTGGGGCGCAACTTCCTCCGCCGAAGATAAGCCTCTAAAGCGTAAGTTAAGCGATGTGGTCGGGGCGCCCGGATTCGAACCGGGGGCCTCCTGCTCCCAAAGCAGGCGCGCTACCAAGCTGCGCCACGCCCCGACGAAGTCGAAAGTGTACCAGGGGAAAGCTCAAGTAAAATCTCTCGCATGCCCTCTCCCTCGAAGCGTCTCAGCCTCATTCCTCCGTACCTCTTCGCCGAAATCGCTCGCGTGAAGCGAGAGGCCATCGAGAAGGGAGCGGACATCATCGACCTCGGCATCGGCGACCCGGACCTGCCGACGCCGATCGAGGTGCGGAACGCGCTGACGAAGGCGGTCGAGAACCCGGCCACCCACCGGTACGACGAAACGCCGCTTGGATGGTATTCGTTCCTCGACGGGGCGGGCGAGTTCTACAAGCGCGAGTTCGGCGTCGAGATCGAGAGCCGCAAGGAGATCGTCCAGCTTATCGGGAGCAAGGAGGGCCTCGCCCATCTGGCGTGGGCGTATTGCGATCCCGGCGACGTCGTCATCACGCCGAATCCCGGCTACACGGTCTACAAGGTGAACAGCCTTATGGCGGGCGGGGAAGTGTTCGAGGCGCCGCTGAAGGAAGAGAACGGATTCTTGCCGGTGATCGAGGACATTCCCTCGGACATCGCCAAGCGGGCAAAGCTCTTCTACGTCTGCTACCCGAACAACCCAACCGGGGCGACCGCTTCGCGCGAGTTCTATGAGAAGGCGGTTCGATTCTGCAAGGAGTACGACATTCTCCTCGTCAACGACATGGCCTACGCGACGGTGGCTTACGACGGCTACAAGAATCCGACGGTGCTCCAGGTCGAGGGAGCGAAGGAGACCGCGATCGAGTTCCACTCGCTTAGCAAGATGTACAACATGACGGGCTGGCGGCTCGGCTTCGCGCTGGGCAACGCGGATGCGGTGGCGACGCTCGCGAAGATGAAGTCGAACATCGACAGCAAGGCTTTTCCGGCGATCGCGGAAGCCGGCGCCTGGGCGCTCAAGAATCTGCGGAACGAGGACACGATCGCGATGTACCAGCGGCGGCGCGATATCCTTTGCGACGGGCTGAACTCGATCGGCTGGAAGGTGAACAAACCGAAGGCGACCTTCTACGTATGGGCCAAGGTGCCTCGAAATGACATGACGAGCGCCGAGTTCGCCAAAGAGATGCTGGAGCGCGCCCATATCGTGGTGATCCCCGGGAACGGCTACGGCAGCGAGGGCGAGGGCTACGTCCGCATGTCGCTAACCCTCCTTGGCGACAAGGATGGCGAGCGGTTCCGCGAAGCCGTCAAACGGATCGCCGAATCCGGCCTGATCCCTCAGCCGGCCGTTGTCTAGCTGCGCTGCACGTCAAAGTTTCTTCGGGCGGGGGAAGCGCTGGTCGTGGTTTTGGACGTCTACGTCCGAGAAAGCCCGTTTTCGATTTGGAGTCGGCGGCTTGTAGGCTCTTTAGGCTGGCGGCGTATCGTGATGAGGACGGCGTGGCGGCGAGGGTCCCAGTCCACCTTCGCGCCAAATATTTCCGCGATGTAGCGCACCGGAAAGAAGCCCTCGCCCTTGATGAAGTGAGAGGGCTCCGGCGCGGTCCGGACAAGGTCGTCGAGCCAGATCGTGCGTGAATCGACCGGCATATAAATATGGAATTGGCCCCGGTCGATGGACACCCCCTTTCCACTTTCCAAGATGCAGGAGTACATGGCGGCGCCGAGTTGCTTGGAGATCGTACAAGCCCGGGCGTACGCTCGGCCGTCGATGATTCGAGGTGGCGATACCTTGTCAAAGGATGCTTCGACACCGTCGACAATGATGCGGATATGGCGGGAGGAAATGTGCTTCGCAACCTTGAGCGGGGAGGCGCCTTGCGGAACCGGCACGTTCCAAGCGCGGAGCACATTGGTGGCGATGGGCGCAAGCGGACCGCCATCCAGGACAAGCTTATCGAGGATGGCTTGGTTCTCGGCGGACGGGAATTGCTGGAGGATCGTCAGCCCAATCTCCCGCATGTATTGCCACGCCTGAGGGTTCACCCAACCACGCGCCTGGGTCTCGAGCTGGGAATTCAGCGGGAGAATCGCGACGTCGTTATAGCCTCGGCGCTCAAGGCGAGCGCTGACCCAGGAGTTCACGGCAAGCCGCATGTTCCGGTCGCTCGTCTGGGGATTCAAGCGAACCTCGGACTGGATCGCGTCCAGCAGATCATTCTCCTTCTCGATGGCGGAGAGATTCATCCGAAGAACTCTCTGAGGAAGATCGGGGGCGTGCAATTCGATCGTTCTCTGGTCGGCATCGACAGGATCGTTGCCTGGCGGCAGGAACCAAATTGCATCGACGCCTGCTTCCTTGCGTTTGAGAAGCATCGCAAGGTCTTGCGGCCGGACAAGTACGGATTCCCGAACTGGAGATCCCTTCAACGTCTCTTCGACCTTCAGGGTTATCGAAGATGCTTGGGAATCGACGTCGGCGATGGTCGCGCGGACGATGGCGCTTGAGGAATCGGTGAGCCATTCCAGGCTCGGCAGGACCAAGCTCTTCTGGGCAGAAACGAGGCAGACGGTCGCCAAGGCGGCAAAAAGGCAGAAACAGCGCATTCGTATGTTAGGACGCCTCGATCCCACGGCAGGTTATCTGAGACCTTCCAACGTTCAATTCTGTATATTCACTTGAACATGAAAGCTCTGCGTCTTCTCCCCTTGCTCGCCCTCCTCGTAGTCGGTTGTAACGGCGGCGGCAACCAGCAGCCCGCCGAAAGCGACAAGCCCGGGGCCAAGCCGTTTAAAGTTGCCCTGCTTACTCCTGGCCCGGTGAGCGACGCCGGCTGGAGCGCGATGGCTTATGACGGATTGATGGCGATCAAGAGCGATCTCGGCGCGGAGGTCAACAACCAGGAGGCGAAGGGGACGCAGATCAAGGATGCGATGCGCCAATACGCACAGGACGGCTACGACCTGATCATCGGCCACGGCTTCGAATACAACGAGCCGGGCGTTGCGCTGGCCAAGGATTTCCCGAACACGGTGTTCGTTTCGAGCTCCGGCGGCGGCATGGCGGCCAATGCCGGCGCTTTTCGTTTCTATCTGGAGCAGGGCTTCTACCTCTGTGGGATGATGGCGGGATACATGAGCAAGACGGGGACCGCCGCGATGATCGGCGGCGACAACGTCGCTTCGATCAAGTCCACCTTCAAGGGTTTCCGCGCCGGATTTATGGCAGCCCGGCCGAACGGCAAGGTGATCGAGGTCTTTACGGGCAACGGCCAAGACGTGGCTGCCGCCAAACAGGCGACGCTGAATGCGATCGGGCAGGGCGCGGACTTCGTGATCCATCAGGCGAATGCGGCGGCTCAGGGCGTGTTCGACGCGTGCAAGGAAAAGGGCGCTTACGCGTTCGGCGCGAACCAGGATCAGAACTCGAATCCAAGCGGCGTCGTGATCGCCTCCGCGACGATTATCGCCAAACCGGCCTTCCTCGACCTTGCGAAGCGCGTGAAAGATCACACCTACAAGGGTGAGGTTTCGCTGATGGGCATGGACAAGGGAGCCATCGACTTCGTCATCAATCCGGTCTTGAAGGACAAGGTTCCGGCCGACGTCCAGGAGAAGCTGGCGGACGCGGAGGCCGATATCAAGTCCGGCAAGCTGGTCGTGCCCAAGGACGAATTCTAGGTTTGCTGCGCGTCGATCGGGTCGGCAAATCCTACGGGACGCTCCGGGCGCTCGACGACGTTTCCATCGAGTTCGCACCGGGGGAGATTCACGCGGTTCTCGGCGAAAATGGCGCCGGGAAGACCACGCTGATGCACATCCTCGCCGGGTTCACGACTCCGGATTCCGGCTCCGTCGAGATGGATGGGCGTCCATTGCCGGTCGGCCGGCCATTCGAATGCAAGCGGCTCGGGATTGCAATGATCCACCAGCATTTCACACTCGTTCCGGCTTTCAGCGTCGAGGAGAACCTGGCTCTCGCGAGACTCTCCCGGCTTGGTCTACTCGATATCCCGAAGCTGACGGAACCGGCGCGCGACGAGGCAGACCGGCTCGGCTGGGCGCTCGACATCGATGCGCCCGCCCGCCAACTGCCGGTCGGCGCCCAGCAGCGGGTCGAGATCGTCAAGACGATCGCGGGAGATTCGCGGGTCGCGATTTTCGACGAGCCGACCGCCGTCCTCAGTCCTGGCGAGGTCGACGACCTCTTCCGGGTCCTTCGCCGCCTGAAGGAGGCGGGGAAGACGGTGATTCTCATCGCCCACAAGTTGCGCGAGGTCATGACGATCGCCGACCGGGTCACCGTGTTGCGCCGGGGGAAGGTCGTCGCCGGTGCGGCGATCGGGGAGGTCACGCCGGACAGGCTGGCCCAATGGATGGTCGGGGAACTGCCTCCGGAGCTACAAAAGGACAGCGCAACGGCGATCCGAGAGGGCTTGCGCGTCAAAGGTCTGCGTACCCTGGGCGATCGGGGCGAGGAGGCTTTGCGAGGCCTGGAGATCGAGGTTCGTCGAGGCGAGATTCTGGGAGTTGGCGGAGTCGATGGCAATGGACAGGTCGAGCTCGCCGAAGTTTTGGCCGGAGTCCGGCCCTACCGGGGCGAAATCCGCTGGCAGGGAAGTCCCTTGAAATACACGTCCACGCGCGTCGGCTACATCCCGCAGGACCGCCAGTCGGACGGCCTCGCCCTTTCGATGACGATCGAGGAAAACTTACTGATCGAGGGACATCGGCGGCCAAAGCTGACGAAAGGGCCCTTCTTGCGGCGGAGCGCGATCCGAGAGTGGTCGCGCGAACTCGTCGAACGCTTTGGGGTGAAAGGGTTGCCCGACGACGACGCCGGGTCGCTCAGCGGAGGAAATCAGCAGAAGGTCGTCGTCGCGCGGGCGCTCGACGAAACGCCCGATCTTCTGATCGCGGTGAATCCGTCGCGGGGTCTCGACGTGAAGGCGACGGAATACGTCCATCGCAAGATGCTCGAAGCGAGAAACCAGGGAGCAGCCGTTGTGCTTATCAGCACCGACCTCGAAGAGCTTGCCGCCCTCAGCACGCGAACCGTCTTCCTGTCGCGCGGCGAGATTGTGGCCGGCGACCGGGCGGCGTCGCTCGCCGGAGGGATCGGTTGATCCGAGCCTTCGGGACTTTTGCCGGGCTCCTCCTCATTGTGGCGCTTACCCTTGCCCTCTTCGGCCTGCCGGTTGGGCACTCGCTCTCCCTCATGGCACAGGGGGCCTTCGGGGACAAGCTTGCGATCACCCGGACGCTCGTCAAGACAATTCCCTTGACGATCACAGGGATGGGCATCGTCGTGGCCTGGCGAGCCGGGATGTACAACATCGGCGGGGAAGGGCAGTTCGTCGCCGGCGGGCTGGCGGGATGCCTGATCGCCACGCCTTTGCGCGATTCGGCAGTCCCGGCCTGGATCGCGGTTCTTTTGATTCTCGCGGCCTCGGTCGTCGGTGGCGGCTTGTGGGGCGGAATCGCCGGCTGGCTGAAGAACCGGCGCGGCGTCGACGTCGTGATCTCGACGATCCTTCTCAACTTCATTGCGATCCAGCTTCTGGCGTGGCTCGTGGCGGGGCCGCTGCGGGATGTGAAGAGCGGCTTGCCATTGACCCCCGAGTTGCCCGAGGGGATGATGCTGCCCCGCTTCGACCGGCAGACCGACCTCCACGCCGGGATCTTCGTAGCGGTGCTGGCCGTCGCCGTCGTCTACGTCTTTCTCTATCTGACCAAAGCCGGATTCCGAACTCGCCTCGTGGGCGCGGGAGAAAGCGCGGCCCGAGCGAACCGGATAGACGCCGACCGGGTGAGGGCGAACGCGATGCTGATTTCGGGAGCCCTGTGCGGGCTCGCGGGAGGCGTCGAATACGCGGGCGTGGCCGGCCAACTGGGAACCAGCTTTGCGCAGGGCTGGGGATTTCTCGCCATCCCGGTGGCTCTCCTCGGCGGCCTGCATCCGATCTGGGTCTTCCTGAGCGCGCTGTACTTCGGGGCGTTGTTTGCGGGCTCTCGGAGTCTCGCCGGTTTCACCGACCAGGGGACCACGCTGATCTACATCATCCAAGCGGCCGCCGTGCTCGGCCTGATCGGGCTTCGGGCGGTGGGCGGAAAGCGCCGAATTCAAGCGGAGGTGGCCTAGATGGACCTTGCCGTCTTGCTTGTTTATGCGGCCCCCATCGCTTTGGCGGCCCTCGGGGAGTTGATCAGCCAGAAATCGGGGGTGATCAACATCGGACTGGAGGGCATGATGCTGCTCGGCGCTTTCTTCGGAATGCTGGCCGCTTATCTGACCGGATCGCCTTGGCTGGGCCTGGGATTGGGAGTCTCGGTCGGGATTGCCGCGTCCCTGGCGTCAGGCTGGTTTTGCATCTCGCTTGGCGCGGATCAGGTTGTTGTCGGGACGGCCGTCAATCTTTTCGCGCTCGGGCTCACGGGAAGTCTGTTTCGTGCCCGGTTCGGGGCTTCCGGGCAGTTGCTGTCGCTGCCCAAGCTGCCCCAATTCTTCGGGATCGACCCAGTGATCCTGCTCATGATCGCCTCCATTCCCGCCGTCTGGTGGCTGCTAGCGAAGACGGGCTGGGGGCTCGTGGTTCGTTCGGCAGGCGAATACCCGAAGGCGACCGAAGCCGCCGGCTTCTCGGTCAATAAGTTCCGTTTTCAGGCCGTTGCCATCGGCGGCGCGTTCGCCGGCCTTGCGGGCGCTTACCTCAGCATCGGCGTCGCCGGCTCCTTCGCCGAGAACATGACCAACGGGCGCGGCTTCATCGCGATCGCTATGGTCACGTTCGGGCGTTGGAAGCCGCTTTTCGTCTTTCTCGCCGCGGTCCTGATCGGGTTCTTCGATTCCCTGCAATATCTGCTGCAGGCGAAAGGCGTTCAGGTTCCTTCACAATTGATGCTCGCGCTGCCGTACGTCGTGGCCTTGTTGGTGCTGGTGATCGTCGGGAAGGGAACCTCGGCGCCCGCATCTCTCGGCGTCGCGTATCGTAGAGAAGACTAGATGGCATCCTCGAACCTGTCCCCGCCCCTCGTGAGGCTCACCCGTTGCGTAAGCTTTTCCAGCGGTCACCGGTACTGGATTTCATCCCTATCCGAGGCAGAGAACCGTGCGCTGTTCGGCCAGTGGGCCTCGCCCTACAACCACGGCCATAACTACCTCCTGGAGGTCGAGGTCGTGGGTGTCGTCGATCCGGTGACCGGGATGGTGGTCAACATCAAAACCATCGACGACGTGCTGCAGGCCGTCATCGTCGCCCGGTTCGATCAGAAGAGCATCAACGACGAGATCGAGCATTTCCACAGCCGGTCTTCGTCGACGGAAAACCTGATGCTCTACATCGCCTCCGTACTGCAGGGAGGCGTCCTGCCGAAAGGGGTGCGCTTGACCGGACTGAAGCTGCACGAGACGGACACGTTGTTCGGAGAGTATGTTGAGAAGGACGGAAGCTGGACGATGACCCTTACCCGTATCTACGAATTTGCCGCTGCCCACCGGCTCCATGTCCCGGGCATGACCGAGGCTCAGAACGTCGAGATGTTCGGCAAGTGCAACAACGAGGCCGGGCATGGGCACAACTACACGCTCGAAGTGACGGTCGAGGGCGAGCCGGACCCGAAGACGGGCATGATGGTCGATCTGGCGGCGATGGACCGGATCGTCGACGATCTAGTGGTCGAGCGCTACGACCACAAACATCTCAACATCGACATGCCCGAATTCCACGACCGCGCGCCGACGAGCGAAGTGATCGCGACGGAGATATTCCGCCGGCTGGATGGCAAGCTTCCCGCCAAGCTGGCGCGCGTAAGGCTACACGAAACGGCGCGAAGCGTCTTCGAAGTCTCTCGAAATTGAACGAACTGGCCGTATCCTGACGGCATGAGCGGCGTCTGGATCGCAAAGAACCATGTTGGCCATTGCCTCGGCTGCGCTTTCCCTCGCGTTCGTTAACGTGGGCGTGACCAACGGGAAGGCTGCACTACAATGATTCCTGTGAACCCCGAGTCCTTCATCCCCGATTCTCTGTCGCAGCCCTCCGACGCGATCTTCAACCGGATGGCCGAACTCCTTTCCCGACTCTATCCGGGAAAATTCCTGCTGGAAAGCGAGTCGCATTATTTTCTCCCGACCCGATACGCGAGCGCCGGACTGTGCAAGACGCGTTACCGTCCCGATCTGATATTTCAGCTCGATTGGCAATGGGATCCGAAGCATCGGGAGTACGCCTATCCTTATAACGGATGGCTCGAAATCGAATGGCAGGGTGAGGAGTTCCAGCTTGTGGCGATCGGCCAGTATCAGGGGCATTGCCGGACGATGCGGCATTATCTGCTGGGCGAGACGGAAGAGGTTACGAGGGCGTTCTTCGACGAAGTCTGCCTGTGGAACGCCGAAGTTCGCGGCGAAGTCTTGGTTTTCGACCAGGGCCACTGGTACAAGAGCAGCGATCTTTACGATTCGATTCAGTCGGCGTCATTCGATAACCTCGTCCTCGAAGGAACCCTTAAGGAGGATATCCAGGAAGACATCTCGGGATTCTTCAAGGCCAAGGAAGTTTATGGCCAGTACGGAATCGCCTGGAAGCGCGGCATTCTCTTTCTTGGCCCTCCCGGCAATGGAAAAACCCATGCCGTCAAGGCGGTGATCAACGGCCTCGGCCGGCCGTGCCTCTACGTAAAGAGCTTAACGGCCGAATATCAGACCGATCAGGACAATATCGGAAGGGTCTTCGAACGGGCTCGCGAGAGCGCACCATGCATCCTGGTCTTGGAGGACTTGGACTCGCTGATTACAAAGCAGAATCGCTCCTTCTTCCTAAACGAGATGGACGGCTTCGCATCGAACGACGGGATTCTGACTCTAGCGACGACCAATCATCCGGAGCGGCTCGATCCCGCGATCCTGGAGCGGCCTAGCCGGTTCGACCGGAAATACACGTTCAAGCTGCCCGCTTTGGAGGAGAGGATCGGCTACCTCAAGATGTTCAGCGCCAACCTCCAACCTGAGCTGCAACTGAACGGAAACGAACTCGCCCTTGTCGCGGGGGCGACCGACGGATATTCGTTCGCGTATCTGAAGGAGCTCTACCTGTCGTCGATGATGCGATGGATCGCGAAGCCTGGCGCCCGAGGGATCGATCAACTGATGATCGATCAGAGCGTCGCGCTACGATCGCAAATGTCCTCGGAGGCCGAGATGTCGGACTTCTTTTCGGAGGACGTGGACGAGGAGGATGGCAATCCCATGATGGCGGCTATGCGCATGATGCGGCGCTTCCGGCCGCCACGGCGATAGAGCTAGAGCTGTCGAGACAAGGAAATCGAAGGAACGCAACGGTACGTCTCGTGCCTTATAGGTTCAAATGAAGACTATTGCCGGAGTGCTCTTGATCGCGGCCACGCTCCTTACGGCTCTCGCCACTCCGCGCATGCGGGCAAAGGACGCCGCGCCGACGTTGGTTGGCGGCGAATGGATCAATGGCAATGGCCAGCCGTTCAAGGGCAGAATCACGATCCTCCACTTCTGGACCTTCGGCTGCATCAACTGCCGGCACAACCTGCCCTACGTGGCGAAGTGGGCGGCGAAATACGACCCGAAGGAGGTGCAGGTCGTCGGCATCCATACGCCGGAATTGGACTTCGAGAAGGATCCGAAGAACGTCGAGGACGCGGTCAAGCGATTGGGGATCCAGTATCCGATGCTGATCGACGCAAAAGGCGAGAATTGGAATCGCTACCATGTCGAGGCCTGGCCGACCGTCGTCGTGATCGACAAGCAGGGAAGAGTCCGCGAGACATGGGTCGGCGAGCTGCAATGGAACGGCCAGGATGGCTTCGGCGAGATTAGTCGGAAGATCGAGCGGCTGAGGCAGGAGAAAGGATGAGCGAAGAGCAGCCGACTTCGGAGCCGCAAGAAACGGTCGAGATTCGGGAAAAGCACCCGCTCGCCATTCGTTGGAATCACTGGCTCAACTTTCCGATCCTCTTCACCATGATCTGGAGCGGGCTTCTGATCTATTGGGCCGACTCCCAGCCGAACCAGGACGCCGGGCATTTCTACCGCATCGGATTCGGTAATTTCACATTGCTCCGCCTGTTTCCGGATTGGTTCTACAGGCCCGAGGTCCATGGTGCTCACCTTGTCCCCGCTCTCGATGATGGGCATCCCCTCTATAACCTAAGCGGACGGCTGGCCGAGGGCATGGGCTGGCATTTCTTCTTCATGTGGCTGTTCGTAATCAACGGCTTGCTCTACGTCGGCTTTACCGTGTTTTCCGGCCAATGGTGTCACCTCGTTCCGAACCGGCATTCGCTAATAGAGGCCTGGCAGGTCGTTCTCCACGACCTTCGCATTCGGAAGGAACCTCCGCCCGAGAAGAAATACAACGGCGCTCAGCAGATCGCCTATACGATAATCGTCCTCATGGGCCTTGGATCGCTTGTGACCGGTCTCGCGATCTACAAGCCGGCGCAACTCTCCTGGCCGGCCTGGCTCGGCGGATATGGCGGCGCGCGGTTCCTGCACTTCTGGCTCATGATGGGCTTCGTGGGATTCTTCGCCGTCCATATCGTTCAAGTGATCCGCGCCGGATGGGGCAACTTCCGGAGCATGGTGACGGGCAGGGAGCTTGTGCCGATTACGCCGCCGCCTAGCGAGGAGCCATCGTGAGTGAGCCCAACCCGCGCGAAGAGCTGCGAAGGATTTCGCGACGCAGCTTCCTTTGGGCCGGTGCGGCTCTGATCGGCACCTACGGAGGCTTCAAGTTCCTTGCCGGAAGGCGGCACAGCGACGGGCTTCCCTGGCCGTTGCGGCGCACGTTGGAATTCAACGAAGACATCTGGACGGACGCGTTCTCGAAGACGGCGATGGCCCCGACTTTCGATCCACAGCAGCGGACCGAGGCGCGCGTGAACGGCCCGGAGGGGCTGGACGATCACTTCGATCCCACTGGTTGGACGCTGTCGCTCGAAAACGCCTACGGCCACGACGAGCCGGTCGTCATAACCCTCGACGAGATCAAGAAGATGCCGCGCCAGGAGTTCACGACCCAGCTTTGCTGCGTCGAGGGATGGAGCATGATCGTGACTTGGGCCGGCGTCCGGTTTCGCGATTTCGCCGCCAAATACATGCCCGGCTATCGGGATAGCGCCGCCGACAGCCGTCGGCCGCCAGACCTCGCCAAAATCGAGGAGCTCGTGCGCTACGTCTACATGGAGACGCCGAACGGCGGCTACTACGTCGGCCTCGATATGCAGAGCATTCTGCACCCGCAGACGCTGCTCTGTTACGAGATGAACGGCCAACCGCTCACCCTGGACCACGGCGCGCCCCTCCGCCTGGTCATCCCCGTCAAGTACGGCTACAAGAATCTGAAGCGGATCGGACTCATCCGATACACCGACGAGAAGCCGGCCGATTTCTGGGCGGAGCAGGGCTACGATTGGTACGCAGGCCTTTAGCTTCGCCTTTAGCTTCGCAGGACTTGAGGACTGCGAGGATTAGAGGATTGCCAAGTCCGAGGGCGGACCTCACTTCCATTCCGGATCTAACTTCATCCTCAATCTTCCAATCCGGCCCTGCCAGGCAGGCTTGTGTTAAGATAAGTACAAGGATTCGCAGAATCTGTGAATCCAATGTTGCATCATTTATCGTCTGGAACTGAGAAGCATGAAGCACAAGGCCGACTGCACGAGCACCTACCTGAGCTGGCCGCCAGCTTGGGTGGACTCTATGATACGTACCGCGCAAGGTGCGTCAAAGGGGTCCGTGTGCGCGTGCATCCGGACCCCTTTTGCGTTTATGCGCTGCCTGCGAAACGAAAAATCCTGAGGAACCGAAATTGTCACACCACGAAGTCTTGGTCTTGAATAGCAACTACGAGCCGCTCAACGTCTGCAACATGCGACGCGCGATCGCATTGATGCTGCTTGGCAAGGCCGAGGTGCTGCAGCATCGGGATAACCCTCTCGCGACCGCCCACGGCAGCGAAAAGGCTCCCTCCGTGCTGAAGATGCGGTACCAGGTTCGCCGGCCGATGCCTCAGCTCAGGCTCTCCCGGCATTCCGTCCTCGCCCGCGACAATTACACATGCCAATACTGCGGCATGCGCAACCGCGAGCTGACGATCGACCACGTCGTCCCGCGCTGGGCGGGCGGGCCGCACACTTGGGACAATCTCGTGGCGTGCTGCCGACGCTGTAACTTGAAGAAGGGCGACAAGACGCCGGTTCAGGCGCACATGAAGCTCGCGCGCAAGCCGAAGCGGCCGCACTTCATCCCCTACCTCTCGCTGCCGCTCTATCTGAGAGCGCAGGGCAGGGAAGAGTGGCGCATGTATCTGCCGATCTTCGAAGAGTTCGAGGCGGCCTACAGCGTCGCCTGACGAGCCGGGCAGGGAACTGCCCGGCCCCTCGGGATCTAGCGGTGTTGCCGACTCTGACTTATCCATATCTCAACCTTTTAGCAAACGCAAGTACTTGTCGGAACACATAATAATGCGTTATCGCTGGACGCTTCGGCGTCCTTCCTTAGCACCCCTTCCGCTGGAAGCCGAACGTTGGCAGAGCCCGAGCGCAGCAAGTCGATAACGTCTTCTTATGTGATTCCCCGGTAGCCTCACAAATTGGCTGATCGGCGGCGAAGCCGTCGCAGCGCAGCTAATTTCGTCGCACCCTGTTTGGCTCTTCACATTTTCCCCCTTTGCCGCTCTCTAGGGCTGCCCTAGAGGGAGGAGGAGTGCGTCCTCCGATCCTTAGCCTGTCCGCTGATTGCTTGCGGCGTAGAATTACGGTGATGAGGGTTCGAGTCCCTCCATGGCCTGAAAGGGCTGTGTAGCTCCAACGGATAGAGCAGAGGACCGCCTAGGTTCGCCGATGGCGGTCCCTCGAATACTCTTCCAGGGGCTTCTATCTGGAATGGAGCCGATGACCGGATTCGAACCGGTGACCTGCTGTTTACGAAACAGCTGCTCTACCACTGAGCTACATCGGCCAATGTCGCCTGGAGCTAGGCGAAAACGGTGTTGATGATACCACGGCTTGGGCATCACCTTGGGCGTTTCCGGGACGGTGTTTGAAGGAGCGCGGTATGCCGGCTCTTTCTGGCTCTTGCTGGATGGGTCCTAATCCTCCCATTGCTCGTCGACCCAGGGGAAGCGGGCGGGATCTTCCTTCATCCGGGCGTCGAGCGTGTGGTCGTCGTGGCCTCTGATTTGATCAAGGAAAGGGAAGTCTTCGGGCCTGACTGCGACCACGGCGAGGGGGCGGACGGGGGCGAGGCTGGCCCAGTGCGCCAATTTGAAGCGGTTGCCGCCGAGTTCGGATTGTGGGTCCTGGCTGAATGTGTCGCGTGGGAGGACGTAGACGTACCCGTCGCGAAATGGCTTCTTCTCCAAAGCCGACTCTCGGATCGAAAAGAAGTAGAAGGGCGCCGACGGCTCGTCCCGATCGTCGAGGAATGAGAGGCAGGCGTTGTGGAGCGAGAACGTGAAGTTGTCGCGGTCGAGGATCGCGTAGAACATCGGCCAGATGCCGTCCGACGCGGCGTAGACCGCGTTTTGCGCGCCGAACGGGTTTGCATCTGTCGGTTGCCTGGGTATGAACTCCTCAATGGCGGAGTTGCCGCTGCCGTGCAGCAGAAATCCGGATTCCGCGAGGTAGCAGAGCAATTGCCATTTCGGTAAGAGATCCGAGTCGATGAGCGTCACTTCGGAGGTTTCCCGGATTTTAGCGATGATCTCGTCGAGTCGACGCCTCGTGCGAGGAGCGGGATCGTAGGGTGGCCTTGGAAGGAGATAATGTCTGGGGTCGCGCAGCGACATGGACCTAACCTTATCCCTTCGAGAGGTGGGTTCCAGGACCTTTGGGGGCAGCGGAGCCGGCAAGATGCCGGCGCTCCCAGCTAATGAAAACGGGCTTCGACCAGCGGATGGATCGAAGCCCGATTCTTGCGGCAGGAGATTAGTGTGCGACCGGTTCGCGAGGCTTCTCAGCCGCGACCTTGCCGTTCGAAGCCGGAATTGCCCCCGACTTGCCAGGCCGCCAGCGGACGTCGAGGTTCTTGACCGCGGCCGTCTCGTCCAGCCTTCCGACGACCTGCGAATGGGGGGCGTCGTGGAGGAGGTCCGGGTTTGTCCTCGCCTCGTCGCAGATCGAGATCAGGGCGTCGCAGAACTCGTCCAGCGTTTCCTTGTTCTCCGTCTCCGTCGGCTCGATCATGAGGCATTCGGGGACGATGAGAGGGAAGTAGTTGGTGGGCGGGTGGAACCCGTAGTCGATGAGGCGCTTGCTCACGTCAAGGATGCGGACGCCGTATTCGCGCTTCAGGCGCTCGCCGGTGACGACGACCTCATGCATGCATGGCCGTTCGTGGGCCGGGGGCAGGACGTCTTTGATGCGCGCGCGGACGTAATTGGCGTTCAGGACCGCGTGGCGGGAAATCTCGGCCATCTTCTCCTTCCCGAAGGCGAGGAGATAGGTCAGCGCGCGCACTTCCATCAGGAAGTTGCCGTGATAGGCGGAGACGCGGCCGATCGACTTGGGATGATCGTATACGAAATGCGGCTCTCCCTGAGCGTTCCGGCGGACGACGGGGCAGGGAAGGAAGGGCTCCAGGTGCTTCTTGACGCCGATCGCGCCGCATCCGGGGCCGCCGCCGCCGTGAGGCGTCGAGAACGTCTTGTGCAAGTTGAGATGCATGCAGTCGAAGCCGTGATCGCCGGGGCGGGTCGTGCCGACCATGGCGTTCATGTTGGCGCCGTCGCAGAACATCATGCCGCCCGCGTCGTGGACCATCTGGCAGATCTTCTCGATGTTCGGCTCGAAGAGGCCGAGCGTCGAGGGGTTCGTCACCATGAAGGCGGCGATTTCCGGGTTGAGCTTCTTTGCCAAGTCCTCGAGGTCGCAGTTACCTTCCGAATCGGTCGCTACCGCTACGACGTCGTAGCCGCAGCGAGCGGCCGACGCCGGGTTGGTCCCATGGGCCGAGTCCGGCACGAGGACGGTATGACGCTGTTTGCCTTCGCCTCGCGACTCGTGATAGGCCTTGACCAGCATCAGGCAGGTCATCTCGCCGTGAGCGCCGGCGACCGGCTGAAGGCAAATCTCGTCGAAGCCGGCGACTTCCTTGAGGATGTCCTGAACGCCGGCGAGGACTTCGAGGGCGCCGGGAACGCTCCAATCGGGCTGCATCGGATGGATGAGGGAGAACCCTGGCAGAGCGGCGGTGCGCTCGTTGATCTTCGGGTTGTACTTCATCGTGCAGGAGCCGAGGGGATAGAAACCGGTCTCGATGCCGTAGTTGATGTGGCTCAGGTTGGTGAAGTGCCGCAGCAGATCGAGTTCGGCGACCTCGGGGAGATTCAACTCGCTTCTCTGCTCGCCGATGCATTGGTTGAAATCGACGGGCGGGGTATCGCAGGTCGGCACGTTGCAGCCGATCCGGCCAGAACGCGACTTGTCGAAGATGAGCGTTGGCGCGGGAACGTTCTTTTGCCTCATTGAACTGGAGGGAAGTTTACTCTTTTCGTCTTCCGGGGAAGATGCCATGGATTTCATGGACGGAGACGGCCGCAAATGGCGAGGCCCCGGTTCCTTGCGCCCCTCCCACTGGTGGTTGGAAGGGAGCCGCCTGGAGGACCGGAGCCTTCGCAGGGACCGCCCCTAGTGAGATCTCCTATGGTGGAGGAGGCGGAGTCTCAGCCCTCACGAATTGCTGTGTAGGGCCGACTACGTAACGATAGCCCGCGCTATCCAAAATAGGTCCTGGCACGTCGACGACGTTGCGGACGCCGATTCGCCAGTAGACGGGCGTGCCGAAAGCGATGTCTTGATACAGGTCGTTGTTCGTCGTCAGGCTGACCACGTTCGTCGCACTCGTCAGAACCTTCGCGACCGAGCTGCCG
>DASZYX010000015.1:0-97531 GCA_035545155.1 Fimbriimonadaceae bacterium
ATGGATCTGAGCCATCCCGCTCTCTGGATCAGTCCCGCCGAGGTGCGACCGCTGCGCGAAGCCAGGGCCGAGGCGGCCGAGATCCGGCTTCGCCTGGTCGCCGCACCCTCCAGGGTCCGGCAAACCCTCCGCAGGTAGAATCCCATGGTGCGGCTGATTCGTGCCCTGGAGGCTGGCGTGCTCATCGGCGACGGGGCGAACGGCACCTGCCTCGCAGCCCGTGGCTTCACCCGGCAGCCCTACGACTTCGCAAATCTCGTCGCGCCCGATCTGGTGCGATCGATCCACCAGGACTACTTCGATGCCGGCTCCCAGGTGGTCGAGACGAACACCTTTGAGGCGAACCGGATCCGTCTCGCCGACTACGATGCCAATATCCGCGACATCAACATTCGCGGCGCCCAACTGGCTCGCGAAGCGGCAGGGCCGGATCGTCTTGTACTTGGCTCTATCGGACCGATGGGCAAACCGATGGAACCGATCGGCCCGGTCACGGAAGGGATGGTGCGCGAGTCCGTCCAGGAGCAGGCCCTGGCTCTGGCAGAGGGGGGAGTCGACGGGTTCATCCTGGAGACCTACATCGACATCTCCGAACTGCAGGTTGCGGTCGAGGCTCTGCATGAGGTCTGCGATCTTCCGATCATCGTCAGCAAGGCCTATATCGAGGACGGCGAAATGCTCGCCCAGGGCTTGCCGATGGAATGTACGAAGGCGATGAACACGCTCGGCGTGGTCGCGGTCGGGGCGAACTGCATCGTCGGCCCCCAGCGCATGATCGACCTCGTCCGAATGATCGCGGAGACGACCGAGCTGCCCATCCTCGCCTACCCGACTCCCGGCATGCCGCAGCTCGTCAAGGGCATGGTCACCTACGACACCCGCCCCGAGTACTTCGCCAAAGCGGCGGTGCGGCTGGTGGAGGAGGGCGCGAAGATGATCGGCGGATGCTGCGGCACGACTCCCGAGCACATCCGCGAGCTTCATCGCCTCCTGAAGGGCAGCAAGATCAAAGTCAAGCCTCGCCCGAGCGTCAACCCCCTGCAAGAATCGGCGAAGCCCCTGCCGAGCAGCGAGCCGAGCGAGCTGGCCCGGAAGGTCGGCAAGAAGTTCGTCACCGCCGTCGAGATGGACGTGCCGCGCGGCTTGAACCTGGACAAGCTCCTCGCAAGCTGCAAGGACCTCAAGATTTTCGGGGCCGACGTGATCAATATCTCCGACGGCGCGCGGGCTCGGCTCCGCACCAATCCGGCCGCCGTGAGCAATTTGATCCAGACCAAGGTCGGGGTCGAGGTCACGATGCACTTCTCCTGCCGCGACCGGAACCTCCTCGCGATCCAATCCGACCTCCTTGGCTGCCACGCGATGGGCGTACGGAACATCCTCGCCGTTACCGGCGACCCCGCCAACATCGGCGACTACCCGAGCGCGACCAGCGTTTTCGACATCGACGCCATCGGCCTCATTCGCATCCTCAACCGCTTCAATGAGGGAATCGATATGGCCGGATACAGCGTTGGAGTGAGATGTGCCTTTACCATCTGTTGCGCTTTCAATCCCCTCGCCGCCGACCGAGAGCTCGAATTGAGCCGCCTGAAACGCAAGGTGGACGCCGGCGCCCATATCGTCTACACGCAGCCGGTGTTCGATGAAAAGGTGGCGATAGAGGCGGCCGAGTCATGCGCGAAGCTCGGCATCCCCGTCTTCGTCGGTGTGCTCCCCCTGAGGAGCCAGCGCCATTGCGAATTCATGCATAACGAGGTGCCCGGCATCGACATTCCGGATTGGCTGCGCAAGCGCATGGCCGACGCGCCGGACGACGCGGCCGCCCTCGAAGTCGGAATCGAGGAGGCCCAGAAGCTCTCGAGGCGGATCAAGGAATGCGCCCAGGGCCTGTACCTGATGCCCCCCTTCGGCAGCGCGACCATCGCGGAGCGGGTCATGGAGTCCGTTCGCTAATGCCCAGGCCGATCACCCGGCGCACCTTTCTGAGGGGCGCGGCCTCCGGCCTTGCCGGCTCCGTGCTCACGGCGGCCTACGCGGATTACGACGTACACGATATTCGGCTGGAGCAAGTCGAGCTTCGCCTGAAGCGATGGAAGGCCGACGGCCTGCGCGTCGGCTTCATCACCGATATCCACGTCAACGACCCCGACGAGGTCGAGCGCGCCGTCAAGGCGGCGGAAATGCTGATCGAGACCTCGCCGGACCTTCTCCTCTTCGGTGGCGACTGCGTCAACTCGACGACGCCGATCGCCAAGCAGAACATCGTCGACGCCCTCAAGCCGTTCGAGAAGCTGAAGTGCCCGAAGCTGGCCGTGCTCGGCAACCACGACTACTGGTCGGGCATGATCCACCAGATCGAGGCGACGGTTCGGGACAGCGGATTCCAGGTCTTGAAGAACGAGGTCGTGGAGTTCGACCACTACGCGGTGGCGGGTTACGACGACCGGATCGGAGGAGTGCGCGATCCCAATTTCCAGCCTCGCCAGGAGTCGCTGATCTCTCTGATGCACGAGCCGGACGACGTGGACTTCGTGCCGGAGACGGCGAGCGTACAGTTCAGCGGCCATAGCCATGGCGGCCAGATTTGCATTCCCTTTGGGATCATTCTCCACACCCCGAAGCTCTCGCGGAAATATCGCCGCGGTTTCTTTCCCGATTCGCGCGTTCCGCTTTACGTCAGCCGTGGAGTCGGTACGACCGGGTTCAAATGGCGGATGTTTTGCCCGCCGGAGGTTACGCTCTTTACACTCCGGAGCGAAAAATGAAGCTGCGCGATTGGGCTTTTCTCGTTGGCGGCGCCAGCGCCGGCCTCCTTGCCTACGGGGCGCTGTATGAATCCCGTCGGCTTGTCATCGAGCGGCGTACGCTCGCCCTGCCTCGTTGGCCGGACTATCTGAGCGGATTCACCCTCGCGTTGCTCGGCGATTTCCATCTGCGGGACCGGTATTCGATGGAGCTTGCCCAGCGCGCGGTCGCGGTGGCCCTCGACGCCGATCCGGACATGGTCGTGCTGATCGGCGACTTCGTCGGCTACTGGAAGCCGGACAGTGCGCGGATGCTGGGCGAACTGCTCGAGCCGATGCTGATGATGAACGGCAACGCGGTCGCGGTTCCCGGCAACCACGAGTATTGGAGAGGAAGCCCCGACCTCCTTGCCCCGATTCTGGACGAACTGAACGTCAAGTTCCTCCGCAACCAGAATTGGAAGCACCAGGGCATCAACTGGATCGGTATCGACAGCGCCAACATGCGGCGGCACCGACCGCTTCAGGCCATCGAGAACATGCCCGACGGGCCGTCTATCGTCCTCTGGCACGAGCCCGATCCGATCGACCAGCTTCCTTTCCGCGCGAACCTGATGCTCAGCGGGCATACCCACGGCGGACAATGGAAGTTCCCCGGCTGGACCCCGATCCATACGCGCAACGGCGTCAAGTACGAGCAGGGCTTCTTCCCCCGTCCCGGCCGCACGCCTCTCTATGTGACGCGCGGCGTCGGCACCACCGGCCCGCCCGCCCGCTTCCTCTGCCCACCGGAAGTCTCCCTCCTCACTCTCGTTCCCGGCGAGCAGGCCCACATCGTCCGGCAAAGCACGGATCCGGCGTAAGCCCGCTCAACGCGCGGACCCTCCCGGGAGGGCGTCGAAAAGCAAGTTTTTAACATTCCCCCTCGACTTACGCAATAGTGCCGGGCTAAAATGGCGGTTCGGAGTTCGGGGTCCAACCTATGTGCAATGTCGTGGAAACTTATGACGTGGAATTACGCACGGTATGCCTGACACTTAACTCCACACAATTCAACTGAACTTGAGGTCAGGCTGGGAAAGCGGGCCGAGAAGTTCCAAGAGAGTGATCTCTGGTGGGAGACTAAGGAGTTCTTGATGCAACTTGGAAAACTGGCTTTAGCGGCGGCGGCGTCGCTTTCGTTGCTGACGGGAGCCGTGTTTCAGGGGGCAAAGCAATCAAAAAGCCTTCCCTTAAGCTTGTTCTCGCAAGCCAAGGCGGAAGACTTTCTCGGAGATAAAAAGTGCGCCGAGTGTCACGACGACGTCGCGGCTCATTTCTCCGAGTCGGCCCATGCCACGTATATGCACGCGGCGGGGTTACCCCTCGATAAGCAAGGCTGCGAAGCCTGCCACGGTCCGGGGTCCTTCCATGTCCGGGAGGATAACGCTCAAGTCATCAGCTATACGAAGATATCTCCCAAAGAAGTCTCCGATGCCTGTCTGCGCTGCCACGGCGATCTGATGAAGAAGCCGCACTGGCAGAGCGAAGCTCACGCGCGGGCCGGCGTCTCTTGTGTCGCGTGCCACCAGATCCATCCAAGGGAAGACGTGAACGTCGTTGGAGGCGATCGAAACCTGGTCAAGAAGCAGGTCTTCGCCGCCGTCAAAGAATCGAATCATCTTCTCAAGGCCGACGAGCCGACGCTCTGCAACGGGTGTCACAAGGCGGAGGTCGCGCAGTTCCGACAGAACTCGCACCACCCCATCCCCGAAGGCCGGATGCTCTGCAGCGATTGCCATTCGATCCACCCCACGAACGCCGATCGTTTGAAGGTGGCGACGACAAAGGAGAAGTGCGTCTCGTGCCACGGAGACATTGCGGGGCCATTCGCATTCGAACATGACCCAGTCGCCGGCTGGACCGGCGGAGGCTGCGCGGAATGCCACCGGCCTCATGGGTCCAACAACCCAACTCTGCTGAGGTCCTTCTCACGAGGACTCTGCGCACAGTGCCACACCGAAAAAGGAGCGAACCACCACCCTGGCCACTCCTGTTGGGAAGCGGGATGCCACGTAGCGATACATGGCTCGAATACAAGCTCGCTCTTCCTCTCTCGGTAACGGCTCTCGACTACAACAAAGGACAAAACGGTGAAAAGAAAACGGGAATTCGCGACAGGGCTGCTCTTTCTGGCCATCGCGACCGTGTTCGGCCAAGAAACCCCGCCTCCCGCCGACAATTCAAAGCCTGACACCAAGCAGGACGAGCAGGCGGCGAAGGCGGCGCCGGAACCGAAGGCCAACGTCGTCCTCGGATGGTCGGGCTGGGGGCTTAGCGGAAACGAAAACAAGTTTCGTCAATACGCGACGGCCCCGAAAGGCCTCTTCCTCAAGGAATTGACCTTCGCACCGACTCTGAACAGGCATGACGCCTACCTGGACATCCAATCTCCATGGCAGGACGACTATCGCCTGGGAGGAACGATCCGGCTGAACAACGGCTCAACCTACATCAAGGCATCGGATTACCGCAACCGGTTCTTCGACGTCGATCCTTCCGTGCTGCAAGGCAGCGAGCGGCACGTGAGCGAGGGCATGATCCGACAGAAGATCACGCGGGACTTCGGCGTTTCCTTCCAGGAAAGATTCGACCGACAGGAACAGCACTTCGCTGCGCCGCTCGACCCTCTGAACCAACGAACCCGAATCTGGACGGTGGCGGCCGACGGCGGACTCTGGAAAGATGGATTCGTCAATCTCAGCTACTCCGATTGGCGCTATTGGGACCGGACGCAAGCGATCTCGGATACCGATACGCAAAGCTGGACGGCCGGCGCGATGCAACAGCTCGGCGACACGCTCAGCTTCCACGGCGGCTATACGCAAAGCCTTATCAAGCTGCCTGCGGCCGGCCAGACCAATAAGGTCGAGCTATGGACGTTCGGCGGCACCTGGCTGCTGAATAACGATACGACGATCATCGGCGAGGGCCGATCCGAGAAGCTGACCCTGCCGACGGTAGATGACGCTTACGACCGGGCGAGGGACTCGCTCCGAGGGCGGATCGTGCACAACTTCGGGAGTGGCTGGTCCGGACAATTCGGATACGACCGACTCGCCCTGGAGAGGGTGAACACGGACCATACGTTCGTGGACACGCCTAAGCTCCATACGTTCGACGTTCAGTTCGGCGGCAGACTCTCGCCCTCCGTACGCATCACGGCAAGCGGTTCACGCATGACGATGCAGGGTGGCGCGGGCATGGAGACCGACGACCCAAGGGCCCTTTATTGGCGAAATCGTTGGAGCGGCGAGGTCAAGCTCGACGCCAGCAACGACCTGATGAACGGCTACCTCGTCTTCGGCATCCACGAGGACCGGAACGACGTGCGCGACGTGCATGTAAGGAATCAGAACCTCACGTTCGGGGCGAGCTTCCAGGCGAAGCCCGAGTTGGAGTTCTACTTCGAGAGCTCGTACGATCTCTGGAGCGGAGTCACCTCCGATCCGAATAATCCGAATCTCAACCAGTATTTCCCGGACGGAACCACGTTCACGGTCGGGAGCAACTGGACGATCGACAGCAAAACATACGCAACGGCAAACTACACACTCTTCAACACCAGCAACGACAATCCGCTGGGGCTGCCGGGCGGCAACGTTAGAGGAAACTTCTTCACGGGAAGCATCCACTACAAGACGCCGGCCGGTTTCGAGCTTGGATTGACGTTCTCCCCATGGCAATACAGCGACCGCCTGTATCAGGGCATGGGTTACAACACAGGGCTAGTCCAACTGACGGCCAAGGCGAGGTTTTAATCGCCATGCTCCATCTCCGAATCCCATCTGAGCGGATTAGTGAGGACGTTATGAAACACTGGTTCAAAGTCACGAAGCGATGGACTCTCGCCATCGCGTCTGCTGCGACCCTGACCATCGGTGCGATGGCTCTCCTTAGCTGCGGAGGCGAAGGGGGACCCGTGGGCGGTGGCGGTGGTGGTGGCGACAACTCCTTCACAGCCCAGTTCATGGCACTGCTGCCCGCCGGGCAGGCAGGGGCGACGTATGTCGGTCCCACCGTGTGCAAGAACTGCCACAACGGCACTTCTCCGTCGCATAGCACCAGCCGGGTCGTCAACCCGAACGAGGCCTATTACGACGAGTGGCACAACACCGTGCACGCGAGCAAGAATGTCACGTGCGAGAATTGCCACGGCCCCGGAAGCAATCATGCCAACTCCGCGTCTCCGGATGGCACGACCATTCTGACCGCGCCCAATTCCACTTCGCCGATCGTCTGCGCCCAGTGCCACGGACCCACGTACGATCAGTGGTATGCCTCTAAGCACCGCCAGATCATTCCCGATCCGGTCAACGAGGCCGCCGGCAACCCAGCGCAATATGGCCGCAGCAGCCGCTGCATCCAGTGCCACTCCGGCCTCTTCCGCACGGAAACGGCCGAAAAGGGCGTGGACGTCGGAACCATGACGGACCAGCAGATCATCGATCTCGCCACCGAAACGGTCAATAACGTCCCGAGCATCGCGGCTTGCGACACTTGCCACAATCCGCACGCTCAAACCGGGAACCTGACGGGCGATGGCGCCGAAGTCCAGCTACGCCACCTGACGTTCAATACGGACACCGGTCCGGTCGGACCCAGCCAGCCGGCTTCGAGCTTCGTCAACTACAACCACATCTGCGCCCAGTGCCACAACGGCCGCGGCGCGGACCCGAGCGATGCCAAGCTGCAAAGCGGCACCTCTCGCCCGAATATGCACTCCAGCAACCAATTCCAGATGCTGATGGGCTTCGCGGGCGTCGAGGGAAGCGGCGTCGTTCAACGGAACACCGCCCACGCGA
This sequence comes from Fimbriimonadaceae bacterium, assembly GCA_035545155.1. Taxonomy (GTDB): domain Bacteria; phylum Armatimonadota; class Fimbriimonadia; order Fimbriimonadales; family Fimbriimonadaceae; genus JAEVZK01. The sequence continues at coordinate 7,592 of DASZYX010000015.1, forward strand.
CGGCTCCCGGCCAATGCTCGCATTGCCACATGCCGAACGCCGGCCATACGTTCACGACCAACCTGGATGTGTCTTGCGCTCCATGCCACAGCGCCACCGATGCCGCTGCCCGGCTCGTGCAAGTCCGCACCCAGATGGTCGACGATCTGTATGCCCTTCGAAGCCGAATGTCGGCGTGGTCGCAAACCACGTTCGGCGATCCGGACCTGTGGGACTACACCTCGAACATCCAAGCCCTGGGTAAGACGCCTCCCAACCAGACCCTCGTGCCGATCCAAATCAAGCGATCGCGCCACAACTACTACTTCATCGTCAACGACGCATGCTACGGGCCGCACAACTTCCCGTATGCAGAGACCCTGATCCAGGTCGCCAACGACAACCTCGACGCTCTCGGGGTTCCTGGCGCCGCTCCGGGCCGCGCCCAGACGAACGCCAACAAGCTGGCCGTCCTGAAGCAGGACCTCGCTCGCTGGCATGAAGTCGAGAAGGAGGCCGGCGAGTAGAGGTCAAGCCCCTAGCGTCTGAGTGCCCCGCGAGGCAACGTCGCCTCGCGGGGCTCGATAATTTAGGGGGAGGCCAAGCCAGGACGAGGTAGTTCTCTTGCCAGATCAATGAGAAAAGTGAAGCGTGGACTATAACGCCGCAATCCTCCCCGAGCCTTGCCGCTGAGGCAGGCACAGACAAAACTTGTCGAAGGTTATGACGCTTATCATCGTATTCGCCGCCGATTCGATCAAACTGAAAGTAAGTTAAAAGAGAGAGCCCAACATGGATACAATCGCTTCTCTTCCGCAGAGCCCGCCGGAATGGTCCCTCGAAGTGGGCTACCTTGGCCGGTTCGCCATCTTCTTCGCGATCCTCTTCTTCGCCTTCGCCGCGATCGGCTGGCTTCTCCAGCCCAAGCACGAATTCCTGAAGAAATATGCGGCGCGCAGCTTTACCTTTGGCTGCGTCTCCCTCTTCACCGCCTTCGTGTCTCTGGCGATCCTCTTTGTCAACACGAGGCTGGAATTCACGTACGTTTACGACCACGGCGACGCGACCAATTCGATCCCTTACCGCATCGCCGGAATTTGGGCCGGCCAGCAAGGCAGCTTCCTGCTTTGGGCCTGCTGCTCCGCCCTCTTCGGCATCCTCGCCGTGCGCGGCACCGGCATTCTGCGCCGCTGGTTCACGATTTCCTATGCGGGCTTTCTCTTCTCTCTCGCCTGCATCCTCGCCTACGAGTCGCCCTTCGGCATGTACCTCCTCGACGGGCGTCCGTTCGTTCCTGCGAGCGGCCAGGGGCTGACGCCCGCGCTCCAGAACTACTGGGTGACGATCCACCCGCCCACGATCTTCATGGGCTTTGGCTCGCTGACCGTTCTTGCCGCCTACGCCTTCTCCGCGCTCGCCACGAATAAGCCGACCTTGTGGGCGCCGATGGTCCGGCCCTGGGCGCTCGTCTCCATGGCGGTGACCGGCGTCGGCCTCTGCATGGGAGGCTTCTGGGCGTACGAGACGCTCGGCTGGGGCGGCTTCTGGGCCTGGGACCCGGTCGAGAACGTCAGCTTCGTTCCCTGGATTTTCAGCGCGGCGCTCGTCCACGGCCTGATGGTGCAGATCGCCAAGAGGGGCTGGACGATCACCAACCTTCTCCTCGGCGGCCTGCCCTTCCTCCTCTTCGTCTACGGCACCTTCCTGACCCGCTCGGGCGTGCTGAACGAAACGAGCGTCCACAGCTTCGCGAACATGGACCATAGTGCGCTGAAGCTGCTTCTCGGCTTCATGGGGATTTCGTCGATCACCTTCCTGAGCCTTTGGGGCTGGCGGGCGATGCAATACCGCAAAGAGTATGCGACGCCTCCGCCGCCGCCCGGCATCCACCGAGAAGGCCTCTTCCGCATCGGCGCCTGGCTGCTCGCCGGCCTCGGCCTCGGGGCGGCGATCGGCATGAGCTGGCCGATGATTATGGCTCTCGGCGGGCAGAAGCCGAAGGTCGTCGAGGCCGGGCTCTACCACCACACGCTGACCTGGCTTTATATCCCGCTGATGATCGTGATGGGCCTCGGACCCCTCGTCGCCTGGCGCGGCATGGGACTCGGACAGTTGCTGAACCGCCTGTTCGGCATCGTCTGCGTCACCGTCGCCGGCATCGGCATCACCATGATCGTGATCGGCCGAAACGCTTGGACCCAGGCGATCCCGCCGGACGACAAGGTCGCGATGCCTTTCGGCGCCCACATGGGGATTCGCCCGTGGATCGTCATCCTCGCGACCCTGTCGATCTTCGTGATCGTAGCCAACCTGTGGCGGGTGAGCGAGCTGATCCGGCGCTCCAAGATGTCCGCGGCCGCCTTCCTCGCCCACGTCGGCGTCGCAACCCTGATGGCCGGCCTCATCATCTCCCAAGGCTTCGAGCAGAAGAAGGAGATCATGGTTCAAGAGGGCGGCCATGCGGAGGGCCTCGGCTACTTCGTGACCTACAAGGGCATGACGTCCAACGACCAGATGGACCGGAACAACAAGGTCCTCTTCGACGTGGACAACGGTAAGGAGCATTGGACGGCCTCGCCCGGCCTCTACTACGTGGACGGCGGCGACGACGGCCCTCGCCCGATGGTCTGGCCGCACATCCAGGCCCACCCCTTGTACGACATCTACTTCGCCCTGCAGCCCCCGACCAACGAGCTCGGAACCGCGGTGAGCCTCAAGCCAGGCGAGACGAAGGCCATCAATGGCGTGATGGTGACCTACGAGCGCCTGACCCGCGAGGGCCAGCCCGGCCAGGCCGGCACGAAGTGGGGCGCGCTCGTGAAGATTTCGAACGGAACCGACTCCGTCGAGGTCAATCCGAAAATGCAGATCGGAGGAGCCGGCGGCCCGAGCGATCTTCCCGCCGCCATCGACGACAATACGCTCCTCTCGATGCAAGGTATGAACGCCGGTGACAAGAGCGTGTCGCTCCAAATGCTGAGCGCCAAGCCGTTCTACCCGGTCACCATGTTCTTCAAGCCGATGACGATTCTCGTCTGGGGCGGCACCGGTATCCTCGGATTCTCTGGCCTTCTGAGCGCGTTCTACCGCCGGGTCCGAGTTCCGAAGACCGCACCGGCCGGCGACGAGAAGGCCGCTGCCGGAACTAATCCGAATCCCGGCAAGCGGGCGCAGCCGGCCCGCGCGTAGGCACTTTGGGGATGTGGTTTGTGGGTTGTGGTTTGAGGCGTAGATCTGATCCGTTGCTGAGTTAGCACGGGTTGGAGCCCCCACGGGCGACGCCCTCAAACCACAATCCACAAACCACAAACCACATCTCCCCCCAAGGTACATTCCCCCGAGATGGTTGCAGTCGTTTTCCCCGGACAGGGGTCGCAGAAGCCCGGCATGGGCAAGTCTTTGTTCGACACGCGCTCCGAGGCGCGGCGCGTATTCGAGACGGTGTCGCAAGCGACCGGCGTAGACGCCGCGAAGCTCTGCTTCGACACCGACGAGGAGACCCTGCGGCAGACCCAGAATGCCCAGCTTGCCCTCTACGCCTGCGGAGTCGCGGCGTGGGCCTGCCTCGACGCCCATCTGCGGGGCGTGCTGCCGGTGGACGGCTTCGCCGGCCACAGCGTCGGCGAATATGCGGCGCTCGCCGCATCGGGAACGGTGTCGGTCGAGGAGGGAGCCAGGCTTGTCCAACGACGAGGCGAGATCATGGCGAGGGCCGGCCAGAGCCGCCCCGGCACGATGGCCGCCGTGCTCGGCCTGGAGCGCGACCAGCTCGACGAAGTGTGCCGCTCCGTCGAGGGCGTCGTGGTGGTCGCGAACGACAACTGCCCCGGCCAACTTGTGATCAGCGGCGACGTCGAGGCCGTGCGGCTCGCCGGCGAGGCCGCTCAGGCGAAGGGCGCCAAGCGCGTGCTGCCCCTCAACGTGAGCGGGGCCTTCCACTCGCCCTTGATGGCGGAGTCGGCCTCGGAGATGCGAAAGGCCCTCGACGCGGCGACCTTCGCGGAAAGCGGACGGGTCATCTCGAACGTAACGGCCCAACCGGTCGTCCAGCCCGGCCGCTGGCCGGAGCTTCTGGAGATGCAGCTCAAGAGCCCGGTGCGATGGACGGAAACGATCCAGAACATGCTGAACGAAGGCATCGATACCTTCGTCGAATGCGGCGCGGGCGACGTGCTCAGCGGCCTCATCCGCCGCATCGACCGCGAGGCGAAGACGTTGCGGGTCAACGATTTCGACTCGCTCGAAGCCACCGTCGCCGCCATCCGGGCCTGAAGCTGGCGAGGCGGAAGAAACGCAACCCCTTCAGGGTTGGGGAATTGGCGGGCAACCGACCCAGGGTTTGCTTCGCACCCTGGGCTTTGCTATGAAACCCCTTCGGGGTGGGATCTGTCTCCCTGCGAAAATCCTTCGGCGTCGGGACATCTCGATTCCAAACTCCGAATCGAGGAAGCCGAAGGCTGTAGTCGCCGGGTTTACCCCGGCGCGCCCGAAGGGCGAAAGGGCCCTTCGGGCCCGCAACCGTAAAGGTTGCGACGCATCTATCCCGAAGGGATTACGTAACGCAGCCCAGGGTGCGAAGCGACCCTGGGTCGGTTGCCGGCCCGTACCCTAACCCTGAAGGGGTTGCGCTCCCCATTCCGCGAACACCGAAACGGAACCCCTTCAGGGTTGGGATAATGATGGCTTCGCTACGTCATCCCTTCGGGATGGGGAGGGACGGACTTACCCAAGGCTCGCCGATAGCTCGGCCAGGCTGATCTCGGCCAGCGAATCGACGATCCGGTCGGCGACGAGCTCGTCGCGGTTCGTGAGGTGGGTGGGGACGGCGACGACGTACAGCCCGGCCTCCTTGGCGGCCCTTGCGCCATTCGCCGAGTCCTCGAAGGCGACCGAGCGGCGCGGGCTCGCCCCCATCCGGTCGCAGCAAAGCCGGTAGAGGTCGGGGAAGGGCTTCGCACGCTCGACGTCGTCGGCGCAGACGACCTCATCGAACATCGGCAGGAGGCCGAGCCGGTCGAGATGGCCGTCCACCCAGGCATGCTTCGAGCTGCTGGCGACCCCGAGCTTGGCGCCAAGAGCCTGCGCCTCTCGGATGCGATCGACGACACCGGGCAGGATCTCCAATTCGGCGAGCATCTCCGCGAGAAGATGTCCCCGCATGCGAAGCACGTCATCCCGTTCGGCCCGGACTCCTTGCTCGACGAGAAGGTCGTACGGACCTTTCATCACCTGCTCCGCGCCGCGGCCGAGGGTGTAGCGCCAATACCACTCGGGATACTCCGCGCCGTGGTGGCGAAAGACCGCCTCCCACGACCGGACTTCGGGCGTTTCCGTCTCGAGGATCAGACCATCGAAATCGAACACGACCGCCTCCAGCACAGATCGAGTGTACTTGCCTAGAGCGCGACGAGCCGGTAATCCGCGAGCCCGCCCGGCGCCCAGTCGTAGCGGCCCGCATACCGGCCGTGCGAGCCGGTCTGGCAGATCGCGGTGCGCCCGACGATGGCCGGCTCGGTCAGCACGTCGTGCGAATGGCCGCCGAGGATCAAATCGAAGAGATCGCAGCGCGCGGCAAGCTCGCGATCGTTGCGGAGACCGATGTGGGTGAGGGCGATCAGGCAATCGACCTCCGGCCTCAGCTTCTCGGCCTCGGCGACCGCGGTCGGAATCGGCTGATCCCAAAGATAGGCGCTTGCCGCCTGGGTCGCCATTCGCTCCGTGATCATCGGCACCATCACCCCGACCACTCCCACTCTTAGCCCGGCTGCCTCGATAACGAGGTGGCCGGGCAGGGGGCGCTCGCCGCTCTTCAGCCGGAGATTGGCGCAAAGGATCGGATGCCGCGCGCCCTCCAGCTTCTTCGCGAAAGCGGATTGAAGGATATGGCTCTCCCGGTTGCCGGGGACGGAGGCGGTGCAGCGAAGCTCGGCCAGCCTCCCCCAAACCTCCTCCGGCTTGAGAGGGATCGCCAGGTTCCCGGCCTTGATTGCATCGCCGCAATCGAAATAGACGTCGCATTCGCTCCGCAGCTCCCTCAGCTCTTCCTCCCTCGCCGCGTTCAGCGCGCCGTGAAAGTCGTTCGTGTGGAGAATGCGAAGCACCCTTGAATGATGCGCGAAATACGGGTTTCGAATCGCTTCCCAACCTTGCGACATCGGCCCACGACTCATCTATGCGCACGTTAAATAAGGAGCGCACTCTCTTTGCCCTGGCGGAACCATCTAACGCCAGGGCACGTTTATACTGGGGAAGCCATGAATAAGCCCACCACCCTCGTTTTGCTAGCCTCTCTGCTCGTTACCGGCGCGTTCGCACAGAAGCCGAAGAGCCCTGCGAAGCCTCTGAAGACGATCAAGTGCGCGGTCCAAACCGGCAACGACGTGAACATCGCCGAGGCGACGAAGCACCACATGTATGCCGACTATAAGGGCAATCGCTACTTCTTCTGCTGCGACGGATGCCCGCAGATGTTCAAGGCGCACCCCGACAAGTTCGCCAAGAACGCGCATATCAAGTCTCCGAAGCCGGCTCCGAAGAAGAAGTAACGAGCGCGCTTCTCCTTATCCGGTATGCCGAGGCCCGCGATCCTGCCTGCGAGCCGCGTGACGTTCAGCTTGCCGTGACTTAGCGGCAAGCTAGAAATGTAAACTCAGCCCATGCTCGGGCCCAAGGAACGGTTCTCCAGCCGCGTCGGCGACTACGTCAAATACCGGCCCATGTATCCGTCCGAGGCGCTGGCCCTGCTCGAGCGGGAGTGCGGCCTGACGGCGGACTGGGACGTCGCCGACGTTGGAGCCGGGCCGGGCAACCTCTCGCGGCTCTTCCTGGCAAACGGCAACCGCGTCTACGCCGTTGAGCCGAACCGGGAGATGCGGGAAGCCGGGAAAGCTTTGCTCGGTGGCGATCCGAACTTCGTCTCCGTCGAGGGCAGCGCGGAGGAGACGACGCTCCCCGCCGAAAGCGTCGATCTCGTCGTCGCCGGTCAGGCTTTCCATTGGTTCGATGCCGAGCTCGCGAAGCGAGAGTTCCTCCGAATCCTGCGGCCGGGCGGCTGGGCGGCCCTCGTCTGGAACATGCGCCAAACCTCCGAGTCCCCGTTCGCCCAGCGATACGAGGCGATCCTCCGCTCGATTCCCGAGTATGCGGTGGTCAAGGCGGATACCGCGCCTATCGAGCGGCTTCGCGAATTCTTCGCGCCCGCCGAGATGCGGCAGGCGACCCTCTTCAACGAGCAGCGGCTCGACCTCGAAGCCTTCCTCGGCCGGGTTCTTTCCTCCAGCTACGTCCCCCAGGCCGGACAGCCGGGACACGAGGCCATCGTCGAAGCGATGACGCGCCTCTTCGAGGACGAAGGAGAGGACGGGCAAATCCGGTTCCTCTACGACACCCAGGTCTTCTTCGGACGGCTGCGGGGCTAAATTAAGCAGCCCGGAGGGCGGCTATCGGGGCTCGGGCGCCGACTTCGAAGAAGACCATTCGCTGGGCCTCGGCGAGCGAGGTCCGGCCTTCCGCCACCATCTCGATCGCTTCGCGCTGCATGCTGACGAAGCCGGCAGCCTCCCGTAGCGCCTCCACTTGCTCGCGCTCGGCGATCATCTTGGCGAGCTGAGGCGTGATGGGCATGATCTCGTGAACCGGCGCGCGGCCCTTGTAGCCGGTTCCCGCGCACATCGCGCACCCGCGCGGCGTCCATACGGAGCCGCCGGCGAGGCCGAAGGAGAGGAGCAAATCCAGCTCTTCCCCGGCCGGGCGCCGCTCCTCCTTGCAATGCGGGCAGAGAACCCGCAAGAGCCGCTGCGACATGACGCCGATGAGCGATGTGCTGAGCAGGAAGGGATCGATCTCCATATCCAGCAGCCTCGGGATGGCGCTGGGCGCGTCGTTGCAGTGCAAGGTGCTGAGGACGAGGTGGCCGGTCATCGCGGCGCGCATGGCGGTCTGGGCCGTCTCCCCGTCGCGAATCTCGCCGACGAGGATGATGTCCGGGTCCTGGCGCAAGGTCGCGCGGAGCTGGGTTGCGAAGGTGAGGCCGACCTTCTCGTTGACCTGGGACTGATTGACCCCGTCGATCTCGTATTCGATCGGGTCTTCGCAGGTCATGATATTGTTCGCCCCGTTCCGCAGTTCGGCGAGCGCCGCGTAGAGGGTCGTCGTCTTTCCGCTGCCCGTCGGCCCGGTCACGAGGAACATGCCGTACGGCTTTCCGACGAGCGCCTTGAAGAGATGAAGGTCGCGGTCGCGGAATCCGATTTCGCCGAGGCTCTTCAGCGAGCGGGACTGGTCGAGAATTCGCAAAACGATGCGCTGGCCGTGGTGGTTCGGCAGCACGGAGACGCGTAGATCGACCTGGCGGCCGTCGATATGCACGGCGACGCGACCGTCCTGCGGCACGCGGAATTCGACGATGTCGATATCGGCCATGATCTTCAGCCGCGTCGTGATCATGGGAAGGAGCGTGTAGGGAATCTCGCTGACCTTCTTCATCTGGCCGTCGATCCGGTAGCGCACGTCGACCCTTTCGTTGCGCGGTTCGATGTGGACGTCGCTGGCTCCGGCCCGGATCGCCTCGCTGAGGAGCTGGTTTACGAGGTTCACGATCGGACGGCTGTCGTAGTCCATTTTCTGAACGGACTGGCCGAGCTTCGCCTTGCCGCTCCGTCCCTCCGACGCCGTGTCGATCAGTTGGCTGAAATCGGGCTCGCGGACGGTTGCCGCGTAGAGGTCGTCGATCGCCCGCATGAGGCGGTCGCCGTCGACGAGCACCGGCTCGACCCGCATCGCCGCGACATTGCGGACGAGGTCGATCGCGTCGAGGTCGAGCGGGTTCCGCATGGCGACGACGAGCAGGTCGTTGCGAACCTCGACGGGGAGAAGCTGATAGGTTCGGCAGATGTTGCCGGGCACGCGCCGGATCGCGTCGGAGTGAGGCGGCTGGTCGCCGAGGTGCCACGGCGCCACACCCATCTGGGCGGCGGTCGCGCTCAGCAGCCGCTCCTCGGTCAGGAATCCGAGGGAAACGAGAATGCTGCCGATCGGCGCCGGCGTCTCCCGCTGCATGCGCTCGGCTTGAGCCAGCTCTTCGCGGGTGACGAGCTTCATCGAGAGAAGGAGATCGCGGAGTCGGGTGAGCTTGTGTGCCATAAAGCGCAGCAGGCAGAATCGCCAGGCTGTAATTATCGGCAGGAATCCCCCGAAAGCTCCTGCCTCGCGACTTGCCCTCTCCTGCTTCTCGACCAATCCCGTCAAGCCCGGCAGCGCAGGATCGTCACCGAGTAGGCGGGGAAGGTGAAATCCGGGCCGGTGAAGCTCGAAGTCTTCGGCGAAACGTGCATCGGGTCGTCGAGCGTGTTCTCGTCGGCTGGGCTGGCCGAGGTCAGGGTAATCCTCGTCCCGGAAACTCCGGCCGGCAGCCCTTTCAGGGTCGTCGAAATCGGAGCGTCGCTCGTGTTGACGATCTTCAGGATGACCTCGCCCGTCTTGTCGACCCGGCTCGCGACCACGTCCAGCGGTTTCGGCTCGGGCGCGGTTTCGTCGTGGATCAGCTTCCCATCCAGGTAGCACTTGATCCGTTCCGGCGAGTACTCGATCTTGACGTCGTACCAGCGGCCGGTCTCCACCGAGCCGTTCAGGGATCTGCCGAGGAGGCCCTTGCTTCCGCCGACCGAACGCTCGAGCGCGTCTTGCCGGTTGCCCCAGCCGCCGACGTTCCACCAAATCCATGTCTTCGGATCGCTCATGCCGGCGTAGATGAGGAAGCCTTCGCGTCCGCCGGTCTTGCGGGCTTTCAGGGTCAGCGTATAGGTTTCCCCTTCGACGGGCGCCGACGCCAGACTCGGCTCATCCGGTCCGGACTGCGCGTAGACGCCGTCTTTCGCTTCCCACTTGCCGGCCCCCGGCGAGAGGCTCGCCTTGGTCGTTTTGCCGCCAACCGTGACCTCGATATCCTTGAATTCGGCCTGGGTGCCCCACGTGCCGACCCCGATCGATCCGTGCGGGAATTCGGATCGTCGAACCCCTTCCACCCGGACGGAGGTAGGCAGGATCACGTCGCCCCGGTTCGTGCTGAACATCTGCTGCACGTAGTAGCTCGGCGTGCCGAGGGAGCGGTGGTTGTCGAAATTGATGAGGTCTGGGTTCCAGGTCTTGTGCTCGACGTTCGCGAAAAGTGGCGCGTAAGAGCACATCCGCACGACGTCGGAGTTCCGCTCCATCCCGGTCATGAAGGCGGCCTCGCTGACGGCCGCGATCAGGTTGCCTTGGCCGCAGCCTTCGGTGCAGGCATATTCGCCGACGTAGACCTGCGGCCCCTTGCGGTCGTAGTGGTCGTACTTATCCGCGTTGTCGAAGAAGAACTGCGGGTTGCTATAGTAGTGCTCGTCGACGATCTCGGTGAGCGGCCCGGTCGGATAGCCGCCCCAGACGTTGGCGATGAGATGGATATCCGGATACCGCGCCTTGACGGCCTTGGCGATGAGCGGATAGCGGGCGTCGTAGTTCGGGCCGCCGTTTTCGTTCCCGATTTCGAGGTACTTCAAGTGGAATGAGCCGGGATGGCCGTTCGCCGCGCGCATGGTGCCCCACTTCGAGGTCACCGGCCCGTTCGCGTATTCGATCGCATCAAGGGCATCTTGCACGTACGGGTCCATCTGATCGAGGGGCACGACGCCGTGGTGGGACATGCCGACGTTGATCACGAACAGCGGCGCGGCCCCGATGTCTTCGCAAAGCTGGAGGTATTCATGGAAGCCGAGCCCGTTCGTCGACATATATTGCCAGAGGTCGTATTGAGTGCGCCGGTCCTTCAGGTCGCCGATCGTCTGTTTCCACCGCTGGGAGAAGGCCATCGTATCTCCCTCGACCCAGCAGCCGCCCGGGAATCGCATGAAGGAGGGATGGAGGTCGGCGAGCTTCTGGGCGAGGTCGCGGCGCAAGCCGTTCTGGCGATTCTTGAAGGTGTCCTCGGGGAAGAGGGAGACCATGTCGATCCACATCGTCCCGGCCTCGTGGCTGGAGATGGAGAGCGCGCCCTTCGGATCGTCCCGGTCGGAGGTGAGGATGGTCGCATATTCCTTCCAGGTCTGCCCGATCGCGATCGTTTTGCCGCCGGCTGGGGCCGAGGCCGAATCGAGAAGGTGGACTTCGACCTGGCGATTCGGCTCGACAGAGCGGGCATAGAAGGAAAAGCGATACCGCGCGCCCTTCCTCAGCGGGATGCCCCAGTAGCCCTCGTTGGTTGCGCTGAAGGAGCCTTCGTTGGGATGGATCGTCATCTTGAGCGACGTCGGGTCGCCGGCGCTCACGCCGTTTTCGTGGTCCAGCTCCATGGAGCCGGTCGTCGATGCGATCCAGTGGACCGGTTCCTTCGGATCGTCCTCGAACGAGCGGTTCCGGACCATCTCCGCATACAGCCCGCCGTCTCCGCCACAGTTGATCTCTTCGAAGAAGATGCCGTAGAGGTCCGGGCTAATCCGGATCCCCGGCCGGCCGGTATCGACGGTTATCGTCGCCTTCGCCTGTCCATGGGACAGGAGCACCGCCAAGAGCGTCGTCGTAAGCATAGGAACCTGCCATTACCATAGCACGAACGATCCGGAGCCCTTCCGTCTAGGAAAGCTTCTCGAGCCGGTATCGATGGCTGACCGGCTGGGCTGCCTTCAGCTCGTCGTTCAGGACGTCCCGCTCCAGCTTTTCCATCGCCTTCGACGCGGCCTTGCCGGCCGAGCGGTCCGCGTACTGGAAGTCCACCTCCCGCCAACGCGCGAAATCGACGTGGCTGCGCTTCCACGCCCAGTCCACGACCTGCACGGCCTGCTTCCGCATCGGCGTGTCGTAATTCGCCAGATTGATCCCCTTGCCCAGCTCCTCGCCCGAGAAGCTGCCGACGGCGACGCCGTCGATCGTCAGCCGGTACGTGCCCTGCGCGAGGCCGTCCACTTCGAGCGTCTCCCGGTTCAGGGCGTCTTGGAAATCGTAGAGGCTGAGGACGAGCTTCACGGCGGGATCGTCCGGATCGGCGGCGAACGGCGTCGCCGCATCCAGCTCCGTCCACGTCAGGCCGTCGAATCCGGTGACCGTGGCATTGTCCGATTTCGAAACCTGCTTCGCGGCCGCGTCGAGGCGCACGTCGCAAACCTCAGCCGGCGCTCCCCACGCCTTTAGCAGCTCGCCCGCCATCATGATGTGGCCGGGGACGCCGGGATGAATCCAGTCCGGCACGATCTGGTTGGCAAGCTTGACGTCCTTCTTCTTTGCCTCCGTCATCACCTTGGCCATCGGCGCGTTGAAGTCGACGAAGAGAGCCCCGCGCTTGGCGGCCGCCTCCTTGACCACCGGCGCATATTTCATGAGCGTGCCGTTGTAGCCCGTCGGATCGTCGCGGGTGTAATCGTCCCACGGCGAGGTTTCGATCATCGTGAACCGAGCGCCGGGCGCGGACGCGGCGGCAAGAAGATCGCACAGCTTGTTATAGGAAGCCTCGAAGGCGGAATACCGCTTCTCCTCGAAGGGCACGTAGCCGCCGTCGTTCATCCCGAGCATGATCGTCACGACGGTCGCCTTGACCGGAGCCACGTCCCGCTTGACCCGAAGCTCGGCAGGGCCACCCTCGGTTTGACCGGCCGCCGTATCGCCCGACCAGCCCCGATTCGAGAAATCGACTTTCAGCTTGGGGAAGCGAAGGTGGACGAACGCTTCGACGTAAACCGTGTAAAGCTGCTGCTCGGTAATGCTGTCGCCGTAGAAGCAGACCCGGTCGCCCGAATGAAGGGCGAAGGACGACATCGCAACAAGAGTCGCCAACATCCTGCTTCGAGCGTACCGCCGCTCCGAAAAATGGCCCTCTGATTAATTCCGATTAACCGGCTGGAGCCTCGGAAACCGGCAAGTAAGCTCGTTTTTGCCATGCCGCTCTACGTCTACGACAACTGGTCGGCGTACGACGAGCTTTCCGACTCGATCCCCATGACCGAGGAGCTGGCGATGTTCCAGCTCGAACAGGTGCTCCGGTTGCGGAGGCACGGCGTCAAAATGGACGCCTATCTGATGGATGCCTTCTGGTACGACCGGCAAGGCGGCTACCGGACATGGAAGCGGAATCGCTGGCCGAATGGGCCGGAGCGATGGCTGAACGGGTGCCTCGAAAACGGGCTGCTGCCCGGCCTTTGGTTTCCCGCGAATACGACCTTCGACCTCGAGGTTCCAGCAGGCTGGCGGGACTCGCTCGCGCCCGACGGCTGGGGCATGTGCTGCTTCGAGGGCGGCTTCCTCGAAGGTTTCGTCGAGTCTCTGGAATATTGGTACGAGCGAGGCGTTCGGCTCTTCAAGTTCGACTTCGCCAACTTCGGAGCGGCCCCCGAGGCGACCGGTAAGCGCCTGCTCCCTTCGGAGATCCGGGCTCGCAACACCGAGGCGTATCGCGCGGCGATGGCCGGATTCCTCGCCCGCTGCCCGGAGGCGAAGCTCCTCGCCTATAACGGCTTCGAGGAGGCCGAATTCATGGCGTGGACGGATCGACCCATCCGCCGCCTCATCGACCCGCGTTGGCTGGAGGTCTTCGAGTCCATCTATTCCGGCGATCCCCGCCCGGCCGACCTTCCCCTGCCCGACTTCTGGCGCACGGTCGACGTCTACTCGGACCAGATGGTGCGGTTCGTCCACGACGGCGGGCTCCCCCTGGAGCGGATCGACAACTGCGCTTTCATGATCGGGGTCGCCGGAACCTGCTACCGGCGCGGGGCGGCGGGATGGAAGGCGGCCCTTCTCCTATCGCTGGCGCGGGGCGGGCGCGTCCACATGACGCTCGGGAACTTGGAGCTGCTGTCCGACAAGGATGCGGTCTGGTTCGCCCAGGCCCAGGAGCTTTATCGGGGCGTCCCGGTGATGATCGGTGGCGTCCCCGGCCGAGGTGAGGCTTACGGCTACCTCGGCGAAGGCGTCGCCACCCTCGTCAATCCGTCGCTGGAGACCAAGACGATGCAGGTCGAAGGTTCTGGCCGGCGGTTGGCGTTCGCCGACGGCTGCGTCGCGCTCGCCGGCGCTTCGGAAGTTGAGCTCGGCCCCGGCGCGGTGGCCGTCCTGGCAACGTCCCCCTCGCCCATGGGGTTCGTCGGAGGCAAAGAGATTTCCGAAGCGGACGTTGCATGGCGCGTCGAGGGGCGGGAGGCCTTCGCGACGATCACCCCCGGCAACGGGGACCTTCACCTCGTCTTCGAGCAGCGCGACGGCAACGGGCTTGCCGTGCGAAGCAAGCCGGCCGCTCTGACGATCGCGGCACGCGCCGAGGGAGTGGATTTACCAGTCGAGAGAGTTGGGCCGGAGGAGATATGGAGCGGCATCTCCTGGGCCTACGGAATCCTCCGCTCGCCCAGCGGCCCGGTCGAAATCGCGATGCGCTCCACCGAGCCGGCCGCATCGACGATCCTCCCCCGAGCCTTCCGCGCCTCACTTGTCTAGTAGTAAGTCTGCCGACGTCATCTGAGTAGGATGTCGAGCTTCATTTGTCGTTGCTCGGGTGAAACTCCTCTCCCCTCCGTGTCCGATGACATGACATCCGGGGGAGAGGAAAGCGACCCGAAGGGAGCAGGTGAGGGGGCGCATGCCTCCTGCTCGCAACTGGGCAACAAGCGCATCCCAACTGGACTCAGGCTGACGCCGGGAACACAGAGCCAGGATGGCTCTGCCACAACTCCGCCTAGAAGGCGGAGCCACGTTCGAGAAAGCCCCGCGAACGACTTTACGGCTTGATCGTCATGTCCGCCTCGTTCCGCCGGTAATCGCCCAGCAGGTGCTCGGCGAAGTACTCCATCATCCGCTCCGTGAAGTAGGGCTGGAGGTCGCCGTAGCCGTGGGCCTTGCCCGGGATCAGGATGAACTCGAACCGCTTGTTCGCCCGCATCAGCGCGTTCATCAGCCGCACCGTGCCTGCGTAGTGGACGTTGTTGTCCATGTCGCCGTGGGCGAGCAGCAGGTTCCCCTTCAGGTTCGCCGCAAGCTCCGCGTTCGTCGGGACGTGGATCTGGAATTGGCCCTGGTTCGAATTGTTCTGGTTCGTCTGGTTCTGCTGCCCTTGCTGATCCTGATTCTGACCTTGGCCTCGCCGGCGCTGAGGATCGTCGGGAAAGCCGTAGAGCAGCTCCGGCGACTCCAGATAGACGGGATTATCCTCCCAGCCCATCTCGTCCAGCAGGACGGGGTCGACTTCCTCGCCGAAGGGATCGCCGTCGTCTTCGGGCGGCTTCTGCGTCGGAGGGAGCACTTCGCGCAGGCCGTGGTGCTGCTCCGACCAGTTCTGGTTGTACACGTTGTTGTCGTGGTTGCCGGAGCTGGAGACGCCGACCTTGAAGAACTCGTTATAAGGCGGAAGCAGAAGAGCCGCCGCCGTCATGAAGCCGCCCCCGGAGTGGCCGTAGATGCCGACCCGGTCGATATCGATCCAGGGGTAGCGGGCGGCAAGCTGCTCGATGCCCGCCTTCTTGTCGGCGAGGCCGTAGTCGCGCAGATTGTAGTAGCCGTAGCTGTGGTAGGCCTTGGACCGGGAAGGATTGCCGCCCCGGTTGCCGATCTGGATGACGATGAAGCCAAGCTGGGCGAGCCGCTGGTTCGTGGCGAGCGCGGAGAAGGTCGAGGAGACGCTTTCCGTCTGCGGGCCGGGATAGACGTTCGCGATGATCGGATACTTCTTGCTCGGATCGAAGTCGAACGGCTTCCACATATTGCCGTAGATGTCGGTTACGCCGTCCGCCGCCTTGACCTTGAACGTTTCCGGCATCTTCCAGCCCAGCTCGTAGAGCTTGCTCAGGTCGGTCTTGTCGAGCACGAGCATCGGCTTGCCGTTCTCGTCGCGCAAGTCGGCCTCGGGGGCGAGATCGGTGCGGGAGAAGACGTCGACGATGTATTTGTGGTCGGTCGAGAGCGTCGAATTATGGTCCGCGTCGCCGGAGTCGAGTAGGGTCATGTTCTTCCCGTCGAGCCCGATCCGGTAGATGTGGTGGTAGTAGGGGTCTTCGCCCTCCTCCTTGCCGACCGCGGAAACCCACATCACGTTCTTGTCGGCGTCGACGTCGAGAATGCGCTCGGACCGGAACGGCCCCGAATCGATCTGGTGCTTCAGCTTGCCGTCGTTGCCGTACAGGTAGTAGTGGCCCCAGCCGTCCCGCTCCGACCACCAGATGAAATCCCCGCCCGGCTTCACGTACTTGACCGGCTGGGTTTCGAGGAAGGCGTTCTCGATCGACTCGCTGAGCAGCGGCGTGACCTTGTTCGTCGTCAGATCGATCTCGCAAAGCTCGAGGTTGCGCTGGAGGCGGTCCCGGCGGACGAAGCGCAGTTTGTCGGAGGTCGTGTCCTGGAAATGGATGTCGAAGTAGATCTGGTCCTTCCATTTCGACACGTCGAGCTTCTTCAGAGTCTTCGTGGCCGGCTCGAAGACGTTGACCTCTTCTTGCGGCACGTTGATCTCGCCCGGCATCGAATATTTGTAGGCGATGAGCGTGGGCCGGGGCTCAGCGAGGGAGTTGACGAGATAGAGGTCGGCGACCTTGCGCTGGTCGGTGCGGGTGATGAAAAAGCGCTTCGAATCCTTCGACCAGGTCGCGTTGACGTGGACCCGCTTCTCGTTCTGATCGCGTTGGTTTTGCTGATTCTGCTGATTCCGTTGGTTCTGATCGAGGAACTGCTGCATCTGGCGGCGTTGCTCTTCGATGTCCTCGCGGCTGCCGAAGCTGTAATCCTTTTCGCCGTCCTTGGTGAGCTGGATCGGCGGCTGGTCCTTCCCGTCCTTCACCTCCACGTAGAACAGGTTGTGGTCCTGAGCGTAAACGTAGGCCTTCTTGTCCGGCGAGTAGTTGTGGAAGTCGCCGAAATTGCCGAAGCGCCCTTGGCCCCGGCCCTGCCGGTTTCGGAAGTTGCCGCCTCCCTCGGGCGGCGCGCCCTCGCGCCCTCGCCCCAGCTCCTTCAGGACATCCTTCGATAGGTCGTATTCGAAGCGGACGTTGTCGGCGGTGAAGCGCATCAGGCTGTCGTTCTTCTCATCGAACGTGACGGTCGTGATCGGCAGGTTGAGGCTGTCGTACGGCTTCTTCAGCGCCTGCGAAAGGAGCGCCGCCATGTGGGCGCTGTCGAAGAGGGGCGTCCGCTTCTTCGCCTTGCAATCGACTTTCCAGAACTTGACGCCATCCTGGTAGCGCCAGGAATACCAGAAGGTGTCCGTCTTGTTGATCCACCCCGGCGTTAGGTTCGTACCGTAGACGAACGGGCGCAAGGACTCCGTGCTGAACCGGTCGGCGAGCTTCCAGTTAGCCTTGTTGGCGGTGGGGACCTGCGCGAAGGCTCCGAACGCGGCGAGAAAGGCGAGCGAGAGAGAAAGGGGCTTGAGACGCATCGTAGATGAAAGGCTCCTGCTGAAGGATAGGCCAAAGCCATGCTATCATCGGCGACCCTGGCGAGTGAGCGCATTCAGAAGTTATTCATAAAATTGAACTCAGGGCCGGCCATGCCCCCCTTGCCTACGGCAGGAGGAAGGGGCTCATGGCCTGGGATCGAAATCCATGGGGCGGTTGCTAGCTTTAATTCCGCACCATGGAGTGGCGCCAGAGGTTCTGCCACCACTCCGCGGCCCAAACGCAGGACGCCTTTAGCTCGCGATGCTTATCGTGGATGCCCGTCCCGTTCGGCCCGTCGTCGAAGGATCTTTTAGCGGAACGTGAGCGTAGGTCCCGGGAGTTCGGGACCTACCTTTTCGTGGAGGCTCTGCGAGCACCGGCTAAGGGCCGGCCGCGAGGTGGGCGAGGGTTCCGGCTGCCGCGACGTTTGCCAGCAAGGATTCCGGCACGCCGTGCCGGCGGCCGATGTAGGCGGAGTCGTTGTAGGTCAGCTTCGTCTCTTGCCCATCCTGCCAAACGAGGATTTTCAAGGGCAAGTCGATCGCGGCGGTCGGCGCGGCTTGCATCAAGGGCGTTCCCGCCTTTGGATTCCCGAAGATCACGAGCCGGGCCGGCGCCATCTCCAATCCCACGCTCCGCGCCCCGCGATCGTGGTCGATCACGGCGAAGACCTCGATACCCTTCTCTTTGAGCAGACCGAGGAGCCGCGCCAGGGTTTCCTCGACGGAATGGGCGCTGGGGATTGTGACGAGACCGCTATCCATACCTCTCCATGATCGACGAGTCGGAGATCACTTCTCCGGACTTCAGGTTAGAATGGTATTCCAAATGAGCACCGAGGCTTGGTTTTCGGACAACTACAGCGACCTGAGCGTTCCGAGCGGCGTGAACGCCGGCTTCCAGTTCCAGTTTAACTGCGAGCGATGCGGCGATGCCTACCGCACGAAGTTCCAGGCCTACCGCCGCGCCCAGGCGGAGGGCTGGCTGAATCAGGCGTCGGGATTCTTGGGCGGGCTGCTCGGGGGAGCCGACAACGCGGCGCACACTCTTGCCGACGCGGGCTGGAAGTCGGCGTGGGACGGGGCGTTCCGCGACGCCGTCACCGAGGCGAAGCAGAACTTCCATCGCTGCGCGAAGTGCTTCCAGTACATGTGCGCCAAGTGCTTCGACGCCCAATCCGGCCTCTGCTACAACTGCGCGCCGAACGCCCAGGTCGAGATGCAGGCGGCGAAGGCGGCGGGCATGGCGCAGGGCGCGGCGGAGGTCGGATCGGCCCACGGCTACGCCCAAGGGCAGAAGATGGACGCGACCCAGGACAAGCAGCTCGTTTGCCCGAAATGCAACGCGGAGACTCATGGCGCGAAGTTCTGCCCCGAATGCGGGACGAAGCTAGCGACCGCCCTCAAGTGCGGCCAGTGCGGGACCGAGTCGCCGGAGGGAACCAGATTCTGCCCGGAATGCGGTACGAGCCTGGCAGGTTAGCGCGATGGAGAGCCGGCGCGATCAGTGGGAAAAGGACGGCTACGTCCTCGTCGAGGGACTCTTCTCGGAGGCCGAAACGGAGCGCATCCGCGACCACTTCATGACTTGGAACGCCTCCGACCGCAAGGAGGATTTCGACCGCATCGATCCGACCGGGCAAGACCCGCTCGCCCGGTATCCGCGGATCATCCATCCGCACCGCAAGGACGCTCTATCCGTCGATTTCATGCTCGATCCGCGATTGCGCGACGTGATGACCGACTTCCTCGGCGAAGAGCCGCTCGCGGCCCAGACGATGTTCTACTTCAAGCCGCCGGGCGCCAGGGGGCAGGCGCTCCATCAGGACCAGATGTACCTGCGCGCCAAGCCCGGCACCTGCGTCGCGGCGTGGCTCGCCGTCGACGATTGCGACGCGGAGAACGGCTGCATGGAGATCGTGCCCGGCTCGCACACCCTGCCTCTCCTCTGCCACGTCGACGCCGACACGTCCAAGAGCTTCACGAGCCAGACGGTGCCGGTGCCGGAAGGTTACGCCCCCGTCCCCGCGCTGATGAAGGCGGGCGACGTGCTCTTTTTCCACGGCAACCTGATCCACGGCAGCGGGCCGAACACCTCCGCGACCCGATTCCGCCGGGCCCTTATCGGCCACTACATCACGTCCGATGCGACGGAGGCCGCGCACTTCTATCACCCGCTCCTCCGCTTCGACGGGACGGCCGCCGACCTGGAGGACGCCCCGGCCGGCAGCGAGTGCGGCGTCGTCACCGAGCGAGGCGTCGTCCTCGTTTCGAGCGCCGATCCGTTTATGGACGGACCGCACTAAGCGAACTAGCGTCCGACGTAGCCCATATAGCCGCCGATCAGGTACGGGAACTGACCCGGCGTGACGTGGTAATGCCAGCCGCGAACCGGGTCGTAGTGGGCGTTGAAGGCGTTCAGCTTGTTTTCGGTCAGGTCCCGGGCGAGGACGCCCGCCGACTCGTACGGCCCGTAGACCGGGAAGCCGTCGAGGGCGAAGCCGATGATCGGGGAATGCCCCTCGCCCTTATCCACGAAGGCGGTGTTCACGCAGATCGGATACTTGTGATAGTGGTAGCTGTAGTCCGGGGCGGGGTGGCCGCAGCAGCGATCCATGATATTCGACGCGTCCTGCATCCCCGCGTCGAACGGGTTGAAGAAGACGACGCCGTTGACGGCGATGCCGACCGGCCCCATGTTGAGGGCCATGTTCGAGTCGTTCGTGGTCATCGAGATGGCCTGGGGATTCTTCTGGGGATCGATGGGAAGACGGTAGGTCTTGATCTTCTCCATGATGTAGTTCGGGTTGTAGCCCTGGGTGCCGTACGTGTCCGGGAACCGGGCGGTCGGATGGTTCGGCAGGTTATGGGTCGTCACCGCGAAGGTGTCGCTCCCATCGAAAGTGATCGTGACGTTGTCCTTGACGAGGCGATCCTGTTCGACCATCTTGCCTTGCGCGTCGAGGAAGCCCTTGCGTAGCCAAGCCGTCATGTTGCCCGCGAAGGGGTTGACGAAGAGCCCGTCCTTGTAGAAGAGCCGGTCGGCGTTCGCCTCGGTGACCACGACCTTGCCGCCCCGCACGCTCTCGGCCGGCGCAGGCTTGTAATACCAGCGGCCGCCGAGGTGGACCAGCCCCTTCTCGTCGGCCTGGCCAGGGGTCGAAGGCCTCGCCACCGTGGCCGGATCGACCTTGCCGGTGACGGAGTAATCCCGCTGGGTCACCGCAAAGTCGTCGACGAGGAAGCGGGAATAGTCTTTCTTCGTGCCCGCCCCGCTCGCGAAGCCGACGGTAATCCGGATCGCGTCCGTCTCCGCGAAGGGCAGCAGCTCCTCGAGATCGTAGCTGCGCCAAACGGCGGCCCCGCCCTTGCCATAGTCTCCGTTCACGGTGAAGTTCTTGCGGTCGGCGAGGACTTCGCCGTAGATCAGGCGCGTGATCTCATCGAGGTGGCTCGTGCCGTTCTTGCTGAGGAACTCGATCCGCATATAGAGCTCGTTGTTCTTGACCTCGAAGCCGTCTTCCGCTTTGCCTCGGAAGCTGAACGTGACCCACTTCCCATTGCGAGGATCGACCTTCACGAGTTGGGAGACCGAGCCCTCCGCGCCCGTCGAATCGAGCGAAACTCCGTACGTGGCGATTTCGTCCTGGTAGCCGTTGTATTCCCAACGCGCGCTGCCCTGGAGCGCATAGCCGACGGGAATGCTGTTTACGGCTACTTCGAAACCGGGGTTCTGGACCAGGTTGTCTTGGCCGACCGCCCACGCAAAGAACATCGTCGCAATCATAGTTGTCTCTCCTTTCGCGGCTATTCTGCGGGCCGGCTATTTGAAATTTGTTTGGAGATGGGACAACCCTGCGGAGTAGGTCCGTTAGACTTTGTCGTCGGGACGGGCGCGCGAAATGTGAAAACGCCCAGGCTTAAATTTCTCGCGTTCGACGCGGAAGCCCATTTTCACCAACTCTTCTGCCACTCGGTCGGAAAATCCGTCGTCGGGCATATCCACCGTCAGCTCGTCGTCAGGACTGTCGACCAGCAGCTCAGCGAGGCGCTTCGCATAATTGCGTGGCATTATTACGGGCAGGATACATGAAGTTCGGCTGCGTAATACGCTAAAAACTGTCGTCATTTTTGGCGCGCATGTCATCACGTCGTTGGGACCGATTCGGCGAGCCCGCTACCGTTTTAGGGCGATGGCCCGCGCGCCAGGTACCCTCTAGCTTCCGCCGATGCGAAGAAACACCGAGGACCTGCGAATCCTCCAGACGCGCCCCCTCATCCCTCCCGCGATCCTCCACGAGGAATTGCCGGTCGGCGACCAGGTTTCCGAACTGATCTTCGAAAGCCGGAAAGCCGTCGCGGACATCCTCCATGGGCGCGATCTCCGGCTCCTCGCGATCGTCGGGCCCTGCTCGATCCACGACCCCGTCGCTGCCCTCGCCTATGCGGAGCAATTGAAAAGGATCGCGGAGGACGTCTCGGACAAGATTCTCGTCGTCATGCGCGCCTACTTCGAGAAGCCGCGTACGACGGTCGGGTGGAAGGGCTTTATCAACGATCCCGACGTGGACGAGACGTTCCAGGTCAACAAGGGTCTGCGCTTGGCTCGCAAGCTGCTTCTCGACATCAACGCACTCGGTGTGCCCACTGGCTCGGAATTTCTCGACCTCCAGATTCCCCAGCACATCGCGGATGTCACCTCGTGGGTGGCGATCGGCGCGCGGACGACGGAGAGCCAGGTCCACCGCGAGCTCGCCTCCGGCCTGTCGATGCCGGTCGGGTTCAAGAACACGACGGAGGGCAGCCTGACTCCGGCCGTCGAGGCCGTGCAGACCGCGCGGACGCAGCATTGGTTCCCGTCCGTCACGAAGCAGGCCGTCAGCGCGATCTTCCAAACGACCGGCAACCCGGACTGCCATATCATCCTCCGAGGCGGGAGCCGTACCGGGCCGAACTACGACGAGGAGAGCGTGACCCGCGCGGTCGGCCTCCTGGAGAAGAAAGGGCTCCCCGCTCGGGTCATGATCGATTGCAGCCACGGGAACAGCAAGAAGGATTACCGCCTGCAGGGCGAGGTCCTGCGAGAAACCGCCCGGCAGGTGCGGGCGGGCTCGCGCGGAATCCTCGGGGTGATGATCGAGAGCAACCTGGTCGAGGGGCGGCAGGAGAAGCCGGTCGTGTTCGGCCAGAGCATTACCGACGGCTGCGTCGGGATCGAGGAAACCCGGACGCTGCTGGAAACCCTGGCCGACGCGATCCCTTAGCTTGATTCGTCGCAATCATGCGAATTTCAACGCGGAGGAGCGGAGCAACTGGTGAACCTCCGTGCCTCCGTTTCTCTGTGTTGGAATCCCTTGCGGGTTCGTCGCTGACGCGACGCCTACAGCCTTCGGCTCAGCTCAGCGCCTTGAAGACCTGGAGCCGGATATCGCCTTCCTCGCAGATCCAGAGCGGGAATTCGCCTTTCGTCGTCGCCGCGCCGAACTCGCCCCGGTTGTTCATGCAGAACACGACGCAGGGGATGTCGGTCGAGCCGGGCTGGCGGCGAAGAAGCTGATAGATCGTATCGTCGGCGGCCTGTTGCGGGCTCATGCCGTGGCGCATCTTCTCGACGGCGCGGAAGGAGACGACGCCCTTCCAAAGCTCCTCGCCGAGGCCGGTCGCTCCCGCGCAGCCGACCTCGTCGTCCGCGTAAATCCCGGCGCCCACGATCGGCGAATCCCCGACCCGGCCGGGGAGCTTCCAAGAGAGCCCGCTCGTCGAGGAGGCCGCGACGACATGGCCGGGCTCCTCCCAGCCGAGCATCGTGACGGTGTCGCCGTGATGTTCCTCGGTCGCCGAATGCACGTACTGCTCGATGGGGGAGATGCGGTGTACGCGCCACTCGTCATAGCGGCGCACGCTCTCGGCGGTCATCAGGTTCATCGGCTCCATCCCGTTCTCGATGGCGAAGCGCCTTGCCTGATCCCCCGCCAGCATGACGTGGGGCGTCTTCTCTTTCACCATCCGGGCTACCGAGATCACGGGGCAAATCCCGCGAACCGAACAAACCGCTCCCGCCGACAGGTCGGCCCCATCCATGATCGAAGCATCCAGCTCCAGGTCGCCGTCTTGGTTGGGCAGAGAGCCGAGGCCGATGGCGAGGAAGCGAGGATCGAGCTCGCAAGCGGCAAGCCCTTTTTCAAGCGAAGTAAGAAGATCGCCGCCCTGCTGGCGGCATTGCCAAGCGACCTCGACCGCCGTTTGACCGGGGTCGCGCCACGAGGCGAGGATGGTTGCCATAGGATGCGGAGATTACCGCGCGGGGAGTTGAAAGGGTGATGGAGGTGATGGGCTGATTTCCGAGGGGGTGACCTACCCGTAATTCAAGCCACAAGCCACATCCCTCTTCAACATTCCTCCTTGTCCCTCAGGAAGCTCTCGACTTGGTCCGGGGAGAGGACGACTACGTTCGGGTTCGCATATTGGACGAATTCCTCGAACGTCACGTCGGCAACCTCGCCAGTGTTGCGGAATTCGTCGTACATCGCCTTCAGCACCGAGGTTTGGGTGGGCAGGGCGGGGTAGACGTCCACCCAAACGCCGGGCTTGTCGCCGGTCGCCTTGTAAGCCACGGCGGCGACAAAAACCTGGGTCGGGGAGACGTTGGGGGCCATCACCTCCTCCGGCGTCAGCCAGGTTCCTTCGAAGGTCTTCATCCCCGATTCCTTCAGGGAGGACGACGCCGCGTCCGGCGCGAGCGGGGAGAGGGCCGCCACGACGATCGGCTTCGCCGGATTCGCGGCGGTGGCGAGTGAGCCGGTCACATGGGCCGAGACGTAGGCCTCTTCGAGGCCGAGCATACGCTTGACGGTCTCCGGGAAATGCTCGAACGAGACCTGCAGCGTCATGGCAACTATCCTATCACGGCGGGCTTCAATTCAATCCGCGAGCCCGGAAATACTGCACGCAGGTCTTGACGTCGGTCAGCGGATCGTGGGGCGGCCGGTCCATCTCGATGGCCCCGAAGAGCACGTTTGTCTCACTGCAAGCCTCCAGCACCGACGGCCAGTTCATCGCGCCCTCCCCGGCCACGACGTGCGGGTTGTCGAGATCGGGGGCCATATCCTTCAGGTGAACCAGCGGAGCCTTCCCGCGCACGTCGCGCAGGAACTCGGCCGGGTCCTGCCCGGCAAAGAGAACCCAGCCAAGGTCGACCTGGAACTTGACATGCTCGCCGGCGTTCGCCATGAGCTGGCGCATGCCCTGGTCGGGGCCGAATTCGAAGTCGTGGTTGTGGTAGGCCAGCTTCAGACCACGGGTTGACAGCCGGTCTCCAAGCTCGCTCAGGGTCTTCGCCAGGACGGGCCAGTTGCGCCGCTCCTCCGAAACCCAGGGCACGATCACCCATTGATTGCCCAATGCCTCCGAATCGTCCACGACGGTCTGGAAGTGGTTCTCCAGATCGTCGAGCCCGACGTGGCTGCCGCTGACTTTCAGGCCGTGGTTGGCGAGGATGGCGGCGAATTCGGCGGCCGTCTTGCCGTAATAGCCGGCAAGCTCGACATAGTCCAGCCCGGTCGCGCGAACGGCCGCGAGCGTGCCCTCCATGTCGGCCGCCATCGCGTCTCGAATCGTGAAAAGCTGTAGAGAAAGCCGCATCTACTGTCCCCCTCCGGCCGTCGTTGTCCCGCCGTCCGTGGGCGGATTCGATCCGGTTGCGCCCGTCGTGCCCGCCGCGTCCGTTCCCGCCGGGTTCTGCCCCGACGCGGTGGGAGCGCCGCGCATGAGATTTTGCAGCACGTAGTCTATCCAAAGATCGGGCTCGTTGGCATGCTGCTGCTGCCATTCCGGCGCTTGAGTCTCCGCCATCTTCTCTCGGGCGACATCCGCCATGTAATCGACGCGGCCCTGGCGGATGCCGCGCAGGGTCACCAGATTCGCGTCGGGCAGAGCGGCGAAGGCGTCTCGGGCAAGGCGTGCCATCAGAGCCTTTTCGTCGCCGGTTTCGGCGAACGTGATCATCACGCTCTTCGCGCGAGGGTCCGCCCAGGCGGAAAGAATGGCGGTTCCATCCGCGCACTTTCTCGTCAGAATGTCCAACAGCGAGCGGTCGTCCTCGACGGCCGGCTTGGACGCGGTCTGCGGCGGCTGGTTATCCTCTTCCTTCGGCGGTTGATTCGGCGGAGCCGCCTGTTGCTGCTGAGGCTGCTGGGCGTCCAGCTTCAACACCGGCGTCTGCTTGGCGTTGGCGGCGCCTCGCGCGCCAAGGAAGTACGCCCCTGCGAAGATCGCGACGAAGAGGACGATCAGACCGCCGACGATCAGCGGCATGCGCGAGCTCGGGTCGGGCAGGCCAAGCTGGGCGGTCGTATCCTGCGTCTGCTTTTGCTCGACCTTCGACCGGGCGTCGCGTAGCTTGCGCCCGATCGAGGCCGAGGTCGGCACGATCTCCAGCGCCATCTCATACCACTCGACGGCGTGGGGATAATCTTCCCGCTCCGCCGCGAGGTCGCCGAGCATCTCGTTCGCGCTCGGGTTGTTCGGATAGCGCTTCAGGACGGAGAGAAGCTGATCCTCGGCCTGCTTGTAGTCTCCCCGCATGCGGGCCAGGTTCGCCTTCGCCAGCTCCGGATAGACGTCGGCCTCGGCCTCGGCAGGGGACACGTTGCCGACCGGCGCGCCGCACTCCGGACAGGTCGCCGCTCCGGGAGGCAGGGACGTGAAACATTTCTCACACTTATTGTTTGCCGGTGCTGCCAAATCCGCCTTCTCCTCGCTCCGTTTCCTCCAGAGACTCCACGACGACGAGCTCGGCCCGGGCGACCGGACAGATCACGAGCTGAGCGATCCGATCCCCGGCGCTAAACGTAACGACGTCCGCGCCATGATTGATTAGAATAACGCCGATTTCGCCCCGATAGTCCGCGTCGATCGTTCCCGGCGAATTCACCATGGAAATACCGTGCCGGTAGGCCAATCCGCTCCTCGGGCGGACCTGTCCCTCGTAGCCGGGAGGGATCGCCATTCGCAGGCCGGTCCCGATCAGCCGGCGCTCGTTCGGGTAGAGCGTGAAGTCTTCGGCGCACCGCAGATCCATTCCCGCCGCGTGCTCAGTCTGATAAGCTGGCATGGCCGCATTTGCCGAAAGCGTGATCTCCACCTCTACTTGCCCGTTCATTGGAGAGGATTGTAGCGCCATCGCAGAGAACCATCGCGGGCTTTTGCGGAGTCAACAACAGTGGCGCAGCCAAGCAAAATGATGAAGAATCCACTCTTTCCCCTCGCTTCCGTCGCAACCCTGGTCGTTTTTCTGGCGATCGTAAGCTGCGGTGGCGGAGGAGGCGGAACGGGTGGCACCACGGCGACCACGAGCACGACCTCGACGACTTCCACCACATCGACGACTTCGACCACGTCTACGACCTCCACCGCCGGCGGCACCTCCGCCGCCACGACGGGCACGATGGGCGATCTGCCCCAAAACGTGATCCTGTTCCAGGTCAACGACGGCACGACGAATACGATCCGGAAGATGGACCCGGACGGCTCCAACGAGGGCGTCTTCGATACCCTGCCGACGAAGTACAGCGGCTACGCCCTGAGCCCGGCGTCGAACCTCGTCGCTTTCGCCTACAGCGCGACGGGCACGACGCCGCCGGCTTACGCCATCTACGTGAACTCGACGGTCGACGTGACGGGAGCGACCCTCGTGGCTCCCGGCCCCTACCTGTCGGTCAACTCCCTCCATTTCACGCCCGACGGCTCCAAGCTGATCTATGTCGCGTCGAGCCTCAGCGTCGCCGACGGCCTGCTGCTTGCCAACGCCAACGGTACGGGAACGCCGACCGCGCTCGAT
This sequence comes from Fimbriimonadaceae bacterium, assembly GCA_035545155.1. GTDB lineage: Bacteria > Armatimonadota > Fimbriimonadia > Fimbriimonadales > Fimbriimonadaceae > JAEVZK01. The sequence continues at coordinate 34,786 of DASZYX010000015.1, forward strand.
GCCGCCGACGACGCCAGCCTTTCTCCCTCCGGGACCGTCGTCGTCTATTCGAAGTCCACTTCCGGCAACGGCGAGATTTGCCGCCGCAACATCGACGGCACCGGCTTCGTCCAGCTCACCCATAACACCGACCAGGACATCCTGCCGCAATGGTCGAAGGAAGGCGACAAAATCTATTTCTCTTCCGACCGGTCGGGCTTCTACAACATTTGGTCGATGGATCTGAACGGCCAAAGCCTGACCCAGGTGACGACGGACTTCGACCGCGATTACAGTCCGAGCCCGAACACCGGCGACACCGAGGTCGCCTACGTGAAGCTCGCCTCCGATCCGAACCTCTCCGGCATCTACAAGACCGATCCGGCCGGAACGACGGTAACCCCGCTCTTCGCCGACCCGAACGTCAAGTCGCTCCTCTATTGGACCGGCACGAACGGAAGGGCCGAAGGGGGAATGCCGGCGTCCAGCCTGGACATGTCGCCCCACGCCCATCGGCTGCTGTTCGGATATTGACGGATCGATTTCATATCGTCTTGCGATAGGGTTGCGACACCAGGTTTTTATTAGTGTAGTGGAAAATCTCTACGCTCTGTCAGGTTGACTCTGTGCTAGGTCATCGGTCAAACTGGTTCCGGTTTTCTTGCTTTGAGTGGCTCTTACGAAGCTGACGGGCGCCATCGGCTCAAACGGCGTCCGCGGGAATGGTGCATGGTGTCTTCTCGTTTAGAGAGGATCGCTTTGCAGTCATTTGGGGCCCCTAAGGGGCTGACGGGTTGAAGTTCCCCAAGCTAGCTCAATTCGCGTGGACTCTCCTCATTTACAATTTCGCGGTCGTCGCGTGGGGCGGGTGGGTGCGCGCTTCTTTCTCGGGAGACGGATGCGGCGACCACTGGCCCCTTTGCGACGGAAAGCTCCTTCCTGGCTTTGCGACTCTCAAGCAGGTCTTCGAATTCAGCCACCGGGTTTCCAGCGGCCTCGTGATTCCGCTCGCCGTCGTCCTGCTCTATCTCGTCCTGAAGCAGACTCCGGCCAGGCACGGCGCGCGCAGGGCCGCATTCGGCGTCCTCCTCTTCACGATTTCCGAGGCCCTCGTCGGCGCGGTGCTCGTCCTCTACAAACTGGTCGCCTATAACGACAGCGCTTACCGGGCCGCGAGCATGGCCCTGCATCTCTGCAACACCTTCCTGCTCCTTGGCTCGATCGCCTTGACCGCGCTGCTTCTGTCCGGCCGCGTCGAGGAGCTGAAGCTGAAGGGTCAGGGCGCGGTGCCCTACCTGCTGACGATTGCCGGGCTCTCCGTGGCCGCCCTCGGTATCAGCGGCTCCGTGAGCGCGCTCGGTCATGCGCTCAAGCCCGTTCCCGACGTTCTCGCCGCGGCCGCCGATCCCGCCTCGAACTGGATGGTGCGGCTGCAGCCTCTCCATCCGCTCATCGCGATTTCCGTCGGGCTTTACCTGCTGCTGGCGAGCGGGCTGCTCATCCACCTTCGGCCCTGCGAGGACGTCCGCGTCGCCGTGCGGCGGCTTATGGGCGTGTACGGGCTGCAAATGGCGCTCGGCCTGCTCAACATCGCCCTGAAGGCCCCGATCTGGCTGCAAATCGTCCATCTCGTTCTCGCCGATCTTCTTTTCGTCGCGCTCGTCGCGGCCGGCGCGGCGGCGCTGTCGAGCGGCATCCGGCGCGTCGAGCTCGATTTGCCCTCGCCCAGCCAGGAGCCGGTCGAGAAGCTGATCGGCGGCATCGCCATCCTCAAGGCTTACTTTTCCCTAACCAAGCCCCGCGTGATCAGCCTGCTCCTCTTCACCACGATGGCGGCGATGTTCATGGCGGCGCGAGGCTGGCCGGGCATGACGTTATTCGTCGGCGTCTTCGTCGGCGGCTACATGGCCGCGGGGGCCGCGAACGCGATCAACATGGTCATCGATCGCGACATCGACGGCACGATGAAGCGCACCCGGAAGCGCCCGACCGTCACCCAATCGATTCCCAGCCGGGACGCCCTGCTGTTCGCCTTCGCCCTCGCCGCCGGATCGTTCGCGATTCTCTGGTCGGTCGCGAATCTGCTCAGCGCGATGCTCGCCCTCGCCGGACTCGTCTTCTACGTGATCATCTACACGATGGTCCTGAAGCGGCGGACCTGGCAGAACATCGTGATCGGCGGCGCGGCCGGCGCGTTCCCGCCGCTGGTTGGCTGGGCGGCGATCACGAACAGCCTCAGCCCGTTCGCCTGGTGGCTCTTCGCGGTCATCCTCTTCTGGACGCCCGTGCACTTCTGGGCGCTGGCCCTTCTCCTGAAGGACGATTACGCGGCGGCCGGAGTGCCGATGCTGCCGGTCGTGAGAGGCGAGCGCGTGACCGTCATCCAGATCAGTCTGTACACGGTCCTGACGGTCCTGTTGACGGCGCTGCCCTACGCGCTTCGGCAGCTCGGCGGCGTCTATCTCGTCTCGGCGATCATGCTGAATATCCCGCTGATCGTGATGTCGGTGAAGCTGTATCGCCAGACCGACCGTCCGCAGGCGAGCCGCCTTTTCCATTATTCGATGCTTTATCTCGCAGTGCTCTTCCTGATGGTCGCAATCGATCGGGCGGTGATTTCTTGAAAATCGATTCAGGCATGTTTACCGTCGCAAACTTACGGCGATTAGGAAATCCGTCGAGCGCGAAGGCGCTCGGCGTTGGCGAGTGGGAGCCCATGGTCGGTATGATAGTCGCCGACGGGAGGCCGATGGCCTCCCGCCGTGCTTCTTGGAGCAGGTAGATGGCAGCACAGGTATTCAGAGAAAGAGCGAACACGGTAGCGAGACTGAGTCTCGTCGCCGGCGCAATCACCATCCTCGGTGGAGGATTCGCGGTGGCGGCATTGTCACGCAGTCCCGCGAACACGAAGGTCGGCGTTCCGAAGGATCAGCCGATCCCCTTCTCCCATAAGCACCACGCCTGGGAGCTCGGCATCGACTGCCGCTACTGCCATACGTCGGTCGAGAAGTCGGCGTATCCCGGCCTGCCGCCGAGCGAAACCTGCATGAGCTGCCACTCGCAGATCTGGACCAACTCGCCGCTCCTCGAGCCGGTTCGCCAGAGCTACGAGACGGGCACGCCGATCCATTGGACCCAGGTCAACAAGGTCCCCGAGTTCGTGTACTTCAACCACAGCATTCATATCGCGCGCGGCCTGAACTGCAACACCTGCCACGGCCCCGTGCAAGACATGCAGATCACCTACAAGGGCAACCCGTTCCAGATGGCCTGGTGCCTCCAGTGCCACCGCGCGCCCGAGCGGTATCTGCACACCGACCCGGCCCACCCCGAGCGCACCCCGCGCCAGCAGGTCTTCGATCTCTACTGGAAGATCCAAGCCGGGGAAGAGCTGAACGACCGCGAAAAGTCGCTGGCCCAGGGGGAGGACCCGTTCAGCGACAAGCCGGAGGACATCGCCGAGGGCAAGAAGCTGGTGAAGAAGATGGGCGTCCGAGTCGCCGAGCTCGCCGACTGCTGGATTTGCCATCGATGAGGGAAGGGTATTGGGGTGTTGGGTATTGGGGTGTTGAGCCCCGCGACAGTGAAGATAGGATGGACGAGGTTTGAGGCAACACGGGCAAGAGGATCGGAGCGCTGCTCCGAATACCTCGATACCCAATACCTCAACACCTGAATTGACTATGGAAGCCAAAGAACCGAAGAAGCTGGATCTGGATGCGATCAGGGCAAAGCTTGCCAGCAAACAGGGTCCCAAATATTGGCGCGGCCTCGAAGAGGTGGCGGAGACGCCGGAATTCACAGCCTGGCTTGGGGATGAATTTCCGAACCGCTCGACGCTGCTCCAGATCGACCGTCGGTCACTCCTGAAGGTCATGGGCGCCTCGATGGCGCTTGCCGGCCTTTCCGGCTGCCGGGGCGTCTTCCTCGACGAGGAAAAGATCGTTCCTTACGTCAAGCAGCCCGAGGAGATGGTTCTCGGCAAGCCGCTCTACTTCGCGACCGCCGCTCCCTATCCCGGCTACGGCGTCGGCTTCCTCGTCGAATCTCGCGAGGGCCGGCCGCTCAAGATCGAGGGGAACCCCGACCATCCGGAAAGCCAGGGCTCGACGACGGCCATCCACCAGGCCGAGATCCTGAACTTCTACGATCCCGATCGCTCGCAGAACGTGATGTCCCAGGGCGAGATCAGCACGTGGGACGTCTTCTATGCGGAGGCGAGCAAGATGCTCGCCGACCAGAAAGCGAAGAAGGGCTCCGGGCTCCGGATTCTCACGGAGACGATTGCCTCTCCTCTCCTCGCCGAGCAGATCAAGGACTTCCTCGCCGTCTATCCGAACGCGAAGTGGTATCAGTACGACGCCTGCGGCGCGGACTCCGCCAAGCAGGCCGCCGTCGGCGCCTTCGGTAAGCCGGTCAACACGATCTACGATCTGAAGAAGGCGAAGGTCATCGTCTCTCTCGACAGCGACTTCCTGATGGATGGGCCGGGCACCCTGCGCTATGCTCGCGACTTCGCGGACGGCCGCCGGGTGATGGGCGACAACACGGAGATGAACCGGCTGTACGCCATCGAGAGCTACCCGACGATCACCGGCGCGAGCTCCGATCACCGCTTCCGGGTTCGGGGCAGCGACATCGAAGCGGTCGCTTTCGCCCTCGCCGCCGCCCTCGGCGTCCAAGTCAACGGAAGCTCCCAAGCTGCCGGCATATCGGCCGACAATATCGCCGCCATCGCCAACGACCTCAGAGCCAACCATGGCGCGGCCGTGGTGATCCCCGGAGCGCATCAGAGTCCGAACGTCCACCTGCTCTGCCACGCGATCAACAATGGGATCGGGGCTCTCGGCTCGACCGCCCTCCTGGTTCCGAGCTTCGACGAGTCGCCGCAAAGCCAGGTCGCGGGCCTGAAGGAGCTGACCGACGATCTGAACGGCAAGCGGGTCGACGCCCTTCTCATCATCGGCGGCAACCCGGTCTACAACGCGCCGGTGGATTTCCAATTCGACCGGGCGATCCAAAACTGCCCGTTCACCGTCCACCACAGCCTGTACAACGACGAGACCAGCGAGAAGTGCGTGTGGCACCTTCCGCACACCCACTTCCTGGAGCAGTGGGGCGACGTCCGCGCCTACGATGGCACGATCTCCCTCATCCAGCCGCTGATCGCGCCGCTCTTCGAAAGCCGCTCGGCCCACCAACTCTTCGGCGTCTTCCTCGGGAAGAGCGAGGACGGATACGCGCTGCTGAAGAAGTCGTACGAGGGCAAGAGCCTCCTCGTCGAAAACTCGAACGTGACGGGCGAGATGTCGACGGAGGCGCCGAAACAGCGGTTCGAGAACGCCTGGAAGAAAGTGCTGCACGACGGCGTGATTCCGAAGACCTCCTATGCGCCGCTTAGCCTGCCGTTCATCGCCAATGCGGTCCAGTCGATCACGCCGCGCACGCCGATCAACGGGATCGAGGTGATCCTGAAGGCCGATCCGACGATCGGAGACGGCCGCCATGCCAATAACGGCTGGCTGCAAGAGCTCGCCAAGCCGCTCATCAAGACGACCTGGGAAAACACGATCATCCTCAGCCCGCGGACGGCCCAGCAATACAGCCTCCAAACCGACGACGAGGCCGAGGTCGTGGTCAGCGCCCAAAGCATTTCCGGAACGGTCTGGATCATGCCGGGCCATCCCGACGACTCGATCACCATCCATCTCGGCTACGGCCGGACGAAGGGCGGCGCCGTCGCCAACGGCGTCGGCTTCAACGCGTATGTCCTTCGCCACAGCGACGCGATGTCCTTCGCCGCCGCCGAAAGCGTGAAGAAGACGGGCGACCAATCGGGCGACGTCGCCGCGACCCAGGTCCACAACACGATGGAGGGCCGCGACCTCATCCGGATGGGCACGGTGGCCGACTACAAGAAGAATCCGAGCCTTTACGAAGAGGAAGAGCACGTCCACGTCGACCAGACTCACCCCGAATTCCAGAGCGAGAACGTCAGCCTCTATCCCGACGAGATCTTCAACTACGATGGCCCCCAGTGGGGCATGACGGTCGACCTGAACACCTGCATCGGCTGCAACGCCTGCGTCATCGCCTGCCAAGCCGAGAACAATATTCCGGTCGTCGGCAAGAAGCAGGTACTGCGGGCCCGCGAAATGCAGTGGATCCGCATCGACCGGTACTTCACGAGCCCGACCGATTCCGGCATCCATTGGGATATCGGAGACTTCACCCCGGATCCGATCGCCGATCCGACGTTCTCCTTCCAGCCGGTCATGTGCCAGCACTGCGAGAAGGCGCCCTGCGAGCCGGTCTGCCCGGTCGGCGCGACGATGCACAGCCACGAGGGCCTGAACCAGATGGTCTACAACCGCTGCGTCGGCACCCGATACTGCTCGAACAACTGCCCGTACAAGGTACGGCGCTTCAACTTCCTCAACTACACCGACAACCAGGCGCAGTTCGACGCGACGGACGAAGAGAATCCGATGCGGGTGCCGCTCCTCCGCCTGCTGAACAACCCGGACGTGACGGTTCGCGGACGCGGCGTCATGGAGAAGTGCACGTTCTGCGTGCAGCGCATCAACGGCGTCCGCATCGAGGCGAAGAAGCTGGGCCGCGATCCGAAGGACGGCGAGATTATCACCGCCTGCCAGCAGGCGTGCCCGACGAAGACGATCGTCTTCGGCAACGTCGCCGACAAGGACAGCAAGGTTTCGAAGATTCGAGGCGACAAGCGCGCCTACCAGCTTCTGCGCGAAGTGCAGACCCGCCCGCGCGTTTCGTATCTCGGCAAGATTCGCAATGTCAACCCGGAGATCAAGGCCTAAAAGATGGTAAGACCTGACCACCCGCAATTCGAGCTTCTGATCGAAGGGGATCAGACGTATTCGTCGATCGATCAAAAGATCGGCAACGTCGTTCTCGATCAACGACGCCACAAGAAGCCGTGGTACGCGGTGATATTCGTCGCGTTCCTCCTCGTCAACCTGCTGCTCGTCTCGGTGGGCTGGCTTCTTTACCAGGGCATCGGAATCTGGGGGAACAACATTCCCACCGGCTGGGCCTTCGACATCATCAATTTCGTCTGGTGGATCGGTATCGGCCACGCGGGAACGCTCATTTCGGCGATCCTGCTCCTTATGCGCCAGCAATGGCGAAACTCGATCAACCGCTTCGCGGAAGCCATGACGCTCTTTGCCGTCATGTGCGCGGGCATGTATCCGTTGCTGCACACCGGCCGCCCGTGGGTCGCCTACTGGCTGTTCCCGTATCCGAACATCATGGCGGTGTGGCCGCAGTTCCGCTCGCCGCTGGTGTGGGACGTCTTCGCCGTCAGCACCTACTTTACGGCCTCGATTCTCTTCTGGTACGTCGGCCTCATCCCCGACCTCGCCACTCTGCGCGATAAGTCCACGAACCGGGCCGCGAAAGTCGTCTTCGCCATGCTCTCGATGGGATGGCGCGGAGCCAACAAGCACTGGCATCGCTACGAGCAGGCCTATCTCCTCCTCGCCGCGCTCTCGACGCCGCTGGTTCTCTCGGTCCACTCGATCGTGTCCCTCGACTTTGCGGTCGCGGTGGTTCCGGGCTGGAACATCACCGTCTTCCCGCCCTACTTCGTCGCCGGCGCGGTTTACGCGGGCTTTGCGATGGTGCTTCTCGTCGCGATCCCGATCCGCAAGGTCTACGGCTGGAAAGAGCTGATCACGATGAACCACATCGACTGGATGGCGAAGATCATGCTCGCGACCGGTCTCATCGTCGCCTACGGCTACGTCCTGGAGGCCTTCTACGGTTGGTATGCGGGAACGAGCTCGGAAACCGCGCTGCTGAACTGGCGCTTCTCCGGACCTTACAAGTATGACTACTGGGCCCTGATCCTCTGCAACGTGATCATCCCGCAGCTCATGTGGGTGCCGAAGCTGCGCCGCAATCTTCCGGTCGTCTGGATCGTCTGCATCTCGGTCAGCGTGGGTATGTGGCTGGAGCGCTTCGTGATCATCCCGATGTCCCTCATGCGGAACTACCTGCCGAGCTCGGACTACAACTACTACCCGACCAAGTGGGATTACTTCATGTTCGCGGGCACCATCGGATTCTTCTTCTTCATGATGTGGCTCTTCATTCGGTTCCTGCCGGTGATCAACATGTTCGAAATCAAAGACCTGCTCCACAAGATGAAAGGCGAATCGGCCAAAGCCGACCGAGAGGCATTGGCGCCGGCCGGAGGTGGCGAGTAAGCCATGCACGAAAACGTCGTCGTCGATAAGCGATACGGCATGATCGCCGAATTCGAGGAAGCCGAAGAGCTCGTCAAGGCCGCCCAGGCGGCCCGGGAAGCGGGCTACAAGCGGATGGAGGGCTATTCGCCCTTCCCCGTCCACGGCCTGAGCGAGGCGATCGGCTTCAAAGACAATCGGGTGCCATGGATCATCTTCCTTTCCGGATTGGTCGGGGGATGCTTCGGCTTCACCATGCAGTATTGGATCAGCGTCATCGACCTGCCTCTCAACGTGGGCGGCAAGCCGATGAACTCGATCCCCTCGTTCGTACCGATCACGTTCGAGTGTACGATCCTCTTCGGGGTCCTGTCCGCGTTCCTGAGCGTGCTCGCGCTGAACCTGCTGCCCCAGCCGTACCATCCGATCTTCAACGCGAACGGCTTCGAGCGGGCCTCCCAGGACCGGTTCTTCCTGTGCATCGAATCGGACGATCCGCTCTTCGACGACGAAGGCACGCGCGAATTCCTGGAAGGGCTGAGCCCGCTGACGGTGAGCGAGGTGGAGAAGTGAAGAAGGGTATTGGGGCATTTGGGTGTTGGGGTATTGGGAAGGGACGTCATCCTGAGCGAGCGGCGAGTCTTGCGAGCCGCGCAGTCGAAGGATCCCCGCATGAAGCGCACGGCTCGATGCCGAGGCCCTTCGACTTCAGAACTTCGCCTCAGGATGACGCCTGCCACGCAACGGGTTCCAACCACAAACCACAAACCACAAGCCACATTTCCCGGGCGTGGCTTCTACTGCCTGCGGTAGCCTTGTTCGCCGCCGGCTGCCACACCGACATGTGGGTTCAGCCGAAGTATCAGGAGCCGCTGGCGATCGAGAAGAGTCCGAACGGAGCCCATGTCTTCCCGGACAGCTCCGTCGCGCGGCCGCTTGTGCCGGGCACGGTGGCGCGGGACCATCTGGAGACCGACGACGCCTTCTACACCGGATTCGAGAACGGCAAGCTCGTCGACAAATTCCCGATCCCCGTCACGAAGGAGCTGATTATGCGCGGCCAGGATCGGTTCTCGATCTACTGCGTTCCCTGCCACGGCCAGATCGGCAACGGCCAGGGAATGATCGCGCAGCGCGGCTTCGAGCTCCGGCGTCCGGTGGGCAACTATCACACGGACCGCCTGCGCAAGATGCCGATCGGCCATTTCTTCGACGTCATCACAAATGGCTATGGCGCGATGTTCTCGTACGCCTCGCGCGTCGAGCCGCAAGACCGGTGGGCGATCTGCGCCTATATCCGCGTGCTCCAGCTTAGCCAGCATGCGGACGTGAAAGACCTGAATCCCGAGCAGGTGAAAGAGCTGAATTCCAATCCGACTCCGGGAACCCCAGCCCCGGCGGGAACGGAGCAACCGAAGCAATGAGCGAAACGCACACTGAAACGCAGGAAGTGAATCTCGGCAGGTACGGAGCGGCCTTCGCCGTGCTGGGCGTGATCTTCGTGGGCATCACCGCCGCTATCGGCTTGCAGAACGAGGCGTCTCGCATTTCGGCCCTGCACAGCTATCTCTTTGCGGTGATGTTCTTCATGAGCCTCACCCTGGGATGCTTCGCATTGATGATGTTGCAGCACGTGCTGCAGGCGAAGTGGGGATTGCCCATCCTTCGCATTTTTGAGGCCGGAGGCGGAGTGCGAAATATCCTCCTGATGGCCGTTCTGTTCGTGCCGATCCTTTATTACGCAAAGGATCTCTACCCTTGGGCTCGGCCGGAGCAGGTGGCGCAGGACGCCGTCCTTGCCCATCGCGCCGACCACTACCTGAACTGGACGGACATCCTGGTTCGGTTCGCGATCTACTTCGGCGGCTGGGCCGGTTACGCCTACTTCCTCCGCCGCTCGGTGAAGCTGCAAGAGGCGACCCGCCGCTTCAAGCTTCAGCAAATCCGCACCAACTGGGCCGCGCCCGGACTGGTCTTCATCGTCCTCAGCGTCACCTTCGCCTATACGGACTACGTCATGGCCCTCGATCCCCACTGGTGGTCGACGATGTATGGCCTCTGGTTCGTGGCCGGCATGGGGCTGAACGCGGTGTCCCTCGCCGCCCTGATCAGCGCGCTGAACGCCCACAAGGCGCCCTACAGCCACTTCGTGACGAAGAGCTGGTTCAACGACATCGGCAACCTGATGTTCACCTTCACCATGCTGTGGGGCTACACGAACCTCGGCCAGTACCTCATCATCTGGCACGGCAACCTGCCGGAAACGGCGACTTATCTCGTCAACCGGTCGCTGGGCCACTGGTCGTATCTGAGCTTCACCCTCGTCGTCGGCCAGTTCTTCATCCCGTTCTTCGCGCTCCTCTCGCCGAATACGAAGAAGAATCCGAAGCGGCTGGCGATCGTCGCGAGCTGGATTATCCTGATGCGGGTCCTCGACCACTTCCACGTCATCGAGCCGTTCTTCCGAGCCGAGATGACCGTCAATCTCGCCGATATCCTCGCGTTCGTCGGCGTGGGCGGGCTGTGGGCTTGGATGTTCTCGCTGAACGTGAAGAGCGAGCCGCTCTTCCCGACTTACGATCCGCGAATCCTGGAGGTTGAGCATGCCCACTGATCCCCACCATCTCGATCCGGAAGAGAACGAATTAGTGAGGCTCGGCTACGAAACCGAGGACGTTCAGTTCAAGTCGCTCGGTAAGTCGATCGTCTGGTTCTTCGCCTTCGTGGTCTTCTGCGGCGTCTCCGGCGTGATCATCTTCTTCCTCTTCCTCGGCGGATCGCCCGCTGGCGCCTGGAAGGCGATGACGTCGCCGCCCGACAACACCGCGCCTTTCGCCAAACGCCTGCCGCCGGAGCCGAACCCGCTCCTCCAGACCAACGTGACGGCGCGGACGGACATCCGCGATCTGCGCCGCGCGGAGAACGAGATCTTGCACGGCAAGCCGACCTGGGTAGACCAGAGCAAGGGCGTCGCGCGAATCCCCATCGATCAAGCGATCGACCTCTATTTGAGCAAGATCGCGCCCAACGCTTCGAAAGACACGACGATGACCTCGGGTGCGCCTCCCGTCGGCGCCGCTCCGAGCGACGAGACCCCATCGGAAGAAAAATGAATCGAAGCTTTCTCGCTGCCATCGCCTTGGGTTTGACTACTGCGCTCTCCTTCGCGCAGGGCTCGCCCATCGATGGCGCGTCCAATCCGGACACCGGCGCGAGCAACGCCGCCCAGCAACAGCAGATCAACTTCTCGCGGGACGTCCTCGCGAAGATGGGGGTCGATCAGCACTACGGCGCGCAAGTGCCCGGCGACGTGCCCTTTAACGACGAGCACGGCAACGCGATCAAGTTCGGCGATCTCTACGGCTCTCGCCCACTGATCGTGATGCCGATGTTCTTCCTCTGCCAGGGGGTTTGCAGCGTCGAAACCGACAGCCTGCTCCAGAACATCATCCAGATGGATGACCTGACCGTCGGCAAGGATTACGACGTCATCCTCCTCAGCATCAACCCGAAGGAGACGCCGGAGCTAATCCTCCCCCGCTGGAAGAGCACGGTGAAGATGTACGGGCGGACGGATTCCGAAAAGGGCTTCCACTTCCTGAGCGGAACTTACGAGAACATTCGGAAGATCACCGACGCCCTCGGCTTCCGCTGGGTTTACGATCCCAAGGAAGGCACGATCAACCATCCGGCCGGCCTCATGCTCCTCTCGCCGGAGGGCAAGATCACCGGCTACATGATCAACAAGGAGTTTCCCCGCGCGTTCCTGAGCCACATGATCACGGACGCGAAGGCCTCGAAAATTAGCCCGAAGACCGATACGGTCCTCTTCGGCTGTATCATGATCGACCATGCCACCGGGCGAAGGAGCCTGGTGATCGAAAACGTCATTCGCCTCTGCGCCGCGATCTTCGCGGTCGGGGTTGCCTGCTGGATCGTCGGCATGTCGGTCTCCGGTAAGAGCCGCAAAGCCAAGGGAGGGCTTGCCTAACTTCGCCATGAACTATCCCGTTTCCCCGCCTCCGGCATCGAACTTCGCAAGCGAAGTGGATCTCGTATTCTACGGGCTCGTCATCCTGACGGTCGTGTTCACAGCGCTCGTCGGCGTGTTCGTGCTTGCTTTCGCGATCCGCTATCGGCAGGGCACGAAAGTCGATCGGTCGCGCCCGGTTCACGAGCATCTGCCGCTCGAAATCACCTGGTCGGTCATTCCGCTGATCCTCGGCCTCGTGATGTTCTTCCTCGGCGCGAAGGCCTTCGTGCACATGCGTAGGCCTCCGGCGAACGCGACGGAGATCTTCGTGATCGGCAAGCAGTGGATGTGGCATATCGAGCACTCCAACGGCGTGCGCGAGAACAACATGCTCCACGTTCCGATCGGCGTGCCCGTGAAGCTGACGATGATCTCGCAGGACGTCCTCCACGCGATGTACATCCCCGCCTTTCGCGTTCAGTATCACGTCGTCCCCGGACGCTATACGATGCTGTGGTTCACGGCGACGAAGACGGGCGAATACCACATGTTCTGCAACATGTACTGCGGCGTCCAGCACTCGGAGATGGTCGGCACCGTCGTCGCGATGGAGCCGCAGGATTACGCGGCCTGGCTCGCCAACGGCGGCAACGAAGTGAAGCCCATGACGATGGAGCAGCGCGGGGCCAAGTCCTTCGCCGTCCGTGGATGCGCGAACTGCCATACCGGATCGGACACCGAGCGCGCGCCGACGCTTTACGGCATCTCCGGCAAGACCCGCCACATGCAAGACGGCTCGAACGTGGTCGCGGACGAGTCTTACATCCGCGAGTCCATCGTCAACCCGTACAACCGCCTCAGCGCCGGCTATACGCAGACGATGCCGGTCTATGCGAACCAGATGAGCGAAGACGAGATTCTCGATCTCATCGCCTATATCAAGGGCCTTGGCGGACCCAAGCCGGCGGTAGCGGGCGGACCGCAGACCGGCCAGGTCGCCGGCAAGATGGCGCCTCCCGTCGTCAATGCGGACGGCGCGATCGGGGCTCGGGAGAACCCGCCTCACAAGAGTCTCGCGGTCGGGGCATTGAACCGGCCAAATTTGGAAGGAAATAAAGAATGAGCGCACCCGCAATCGGAGCAGGCGAGCTGCTGCCGCCTCAGGAAGAAAAGAAGAACTACTTAAACGTAGAGCACACGGTACGTTCATGGCTGCTTACCGGCGACCATAAGCGGATCGCGATTCTCTATCTCTTCTCCGTCTCCCTGTTCTTCATGATCGGAGGCATTTTCGCCAGTCTGATCCGCCTGGAGCTGATCTCACCGAGCGGCGTCCTTCTGGAAAGCGAGACCTATAACAAGATCTTCTCGGCCCACGGGATCGTGATGATCTTCCTCTTCCTGGTCCCCTCGATTCCCGCCGTCTTCGGCAACTTCTTCCTGCCGATCATGATCGGGGCGAGAGACCTCGCCTTCCCGAGGATGAACCTGATGAGCTGGTACGTGTACTGGCTCGGCGGCCTCCTCATCTCCAGCGGCCTCATCCTCGGCGGCGTCGATACCGGCTGGACGTTCTACACGCCCTACTCCTCGCTGTATTCGAATACGCAGGTCAGCCTCGTCATCATCGGCATCTTCTTCGCGGGATTCAGCTCGATCATGACCGGTCTGAACTTCATCGTGACCATCCACAAGATGCGCGCGCCGGGCATGACCTGGTTCCGGTTGCCCCTCTTCGTATGGTCGATGTATGCGACGTCGGTCGTCATGCTCCTCGGCACTCCGGTCATCGCGATCACCCTGCTCCTCGTCTTCGCGGAGCGCACGCTCCACCTCGGCGTCTTCTCGCCGGAGCTTGGCGGCGACCCGGTCCTGTTCCAGCACATGTTCTGGTTCTACAGCCACCCGGCCGTCTACATCATGATTCTGCCGAGCTTCGGAGTCATCTCCGAGCTGATGGCGAACTTCTGCCGCAAGCGCGTCTTCGGCTATCACTTCGTCGCCTTCTCGTCGCTCGCCATCGCCGGCCTCGGCTTCCTCGTTTGGGGACACCACATGTTCGTCTCCAGCCAATCGATGTACCAGGGCGTCGTCTTCTCGCTGGTTTCCTTCCTCGTCGCGGTGCCTTCCGCGGTCAAGGTCTTTAACTGGACGGCGACGATGTACAAGGGCACGATCCGGCTCCAAACGCCGATGATCTACGCCCTCGGCTTCATCGGCCTCTTCACGGTCGGCGGCCTGACCGGCCTCTTCCTCGCCTGTCTCGGCACGGACGTCCATCTGACCGCGACCTACTTCGTCGTGGCCCACTTCCACTACGTCATGGTCGGCGGCTCGATGATGGGCTTCCTCGGCGCACTCCACTACTGGTGGCCGAAGATGACGGGCCGGATGTTCAATGACACCTTCGGGAAGTTCAACGCGATGCTCGTGTTCATCGGCTTCAACCTCACGTTCTTCCCGCAGTTCATCCTCGGCTTCATGGGCATGCCTCGGCGCTATCACTACTATTACATCGCGCCGGAGTTCATGCCGTACCACATCATGTCGTCGGCGGGCGCCTCCGCGCTTGCCGTCGGCCTGATCGCCCCCGCCTTCTATCTGATCTCTTCTCTCCGCCACGGCCACAAGGCGGGCGCGAATCCTTGGGGCGCGCATGGCCTCGAGTGGGAGACGAGCTCGCCCCCGATTCCGACCAACTTCGAGGAGACGCCCATCGTCACCGACGAGGTTTACGACTTCTCGGCTATGGACGAATATGAGCACCGACACGGCTCCGACGAGATGGCTCCTGCCGGAGGACACAACTAAGCATGGCTAGCATCGCACACGGCCACGGCCACGGACACGACGACATGGTGGTGCACGTCCACCACCAGTTCGAGAATATCGATCAGCAGAACGAGTCGTATCTGGTCGGCATGTGGTGCTTCCTGGTCACGGAAATCATGTTCTTCGGGGCTCTGTTCCTGATGTACACGATCTACCGGATGAACTACCAGAACGACTTCTACGGAGCGCATCTGGAGCTCAGCCAGACCGCCAGCACGCCGATTGCCGGCCCGTTGGTCCAGATGACCGGTCTGAAAGAATTCCCGGTATGGGGATCGATCAATACGACCCTCCTCCTCATCAGCTCCTTCACGATGGTGATGGCGGTGCGCGCCGCCCAGCTTCGGAAGAAGGCCGACGTCATGAAGTTTCTCGGCGCGACGAACGTCCTTGCCGCCATGTTCCTCGTGATCAAGTTCAGCCAGGAGTGGCCGCCGAAGTGGGCGCACAAGATGGTGCCCGGCGCGAACTTCGGCCCCGAGGCCAGCCACCTCCATGGGGCCAGCCCTCGCGCAGCAGAGATTTTCTACAGCCTCTACTTCGCGATGACCGGTCTCCATGCGATCCACATCATCGCGGGCATCGGCGTCATCACCGCTCTGATGGTGCTCTGGAGAAAGGGCGCCAAGTCGGTCACCGAGGACTACGTGCCGACGGAAATGGTCGGCCTCTACTGGCACTTCGTCGACCTCGTCTGGATCTTCCTCTTCCCGCTTTTCTATCTCATTCCCGGATAACCCTATGGCTCACGGACACGCTCACGGACACCTCCACCATCGCTCCGGCCCTCCTTCGGTCCAGGAATCGACGTTCCACGTCCATCCGCCCAAGATGTACTTCTTGACGCTTGTCGCGCTCGTCATCCTAATGACCGCGACCGTCGTTTTTGCTCAATTCCATTTCCCCGATATCTCTCTCGGCATCGCGACCCTGCACGGGACGATGATCAACAACTTGATCGCGATGGCGATCGCCACGGCCAAGGCGCTCCTCGTGCTTAACTTCTTCATGGGTACGAAGTTTGCGACGAAGCTCACGAAGTTCTGGGCGCTGGCCGGATTCGTCGGCTTCTCCCTGATGTTCCTCGTCTACGGCGACTACACCACCCGCCGCTATGAGCCCGTCCCACGCTGGTCGGGCGATCCCGGCAGTTCCCTGCGCCGGTCGATCAAGGAGTCGCGCCAGGAAACGGACTTCAAGCCGTACGAAGAAACCGGCCGCTTTTAGGTTAGTAGCGCAGGCTACTGTCTGCCTTGGGCCAGTCATCGCGGGGCGATGACGAAGAATCTGACGCCGGGATGCCGACTCCCGGTGAGGTTCATCAATCTAGCAGTCGAGCAATCCAGCAATCCAGCAATCCCAACAATCACCCAACATCCGTCAGCTCCCTAAGCTGGCCGGCCGCCCACTCCAGGATCTCGTCCGTCGAGGCGTCCTTGCCAAACTCGCGGACCTCGCCCCAGTTCACCCACACCCGCGACCAGGAAATGCGCGGAAGGACTCGTCCGTAGGGCATCACTTTGTTCGTGTTCCGCAGGCCGCAGCAGATGACCGGCGCGCCCGCCTGGCGGATGATGAGGGCGATGCCCGCCTTCAGCTCCTGAAGCTTGCCCTCTTCGCTAAGCTGCCCTTCGGGGAAGACGACGACCACCTCGCCCATCTTGAGCAGCTCGATCGCGTGGCGCATCGAGGCCCGGTCCGGCTCGCCGCGCTTCACCGGGAAGGCCTGATACCAGCGGATCATCTTCCCGAGCACGCGGATGTCGAACAGCTCGCTCTTCGCCATGAAATGCACCGGGCGGGGGCAGGCGACTTGCACGGCGATCGGGTCGATGTCGGCGAGGTGGTTGCTGAGGATCAGCAACGGCCCTTTTCGGGGCACCCGGTACGCCCCGCGCGCCGTGATCGGTCCCAGGAAGAGAAACAGGATGCGGCAAAAGAGCTTGCCGAGCGGCAGCAGCAGATAGCGGCTGAGAGCCGGGTAAGGGCGGGCGGGGAGAAGCTCAGCCACCGATCACCTTCCGTAGCGCCTCGACGTACGCCCGATGTTCCTCCTTTAACACCCGCGCGGCGAGCGTCTCCGGAGTGTCGCCCGGCTCGACCGGGCACCTTCGCTGGTGGATCACCGCGCCCTCGTCGTACTGCTCGGTCACGTAATGCACGCTTG
Source organism: Fimbriimonadaceae bacterium (assembly GCA_035545155.1). Classification (GTDB taxonomy): domain Bacteria; phylum Armatimonadota; class Fimbriimonadia; order Fimbriimonadales; family Fimbriimonadaceae; genus JAEVZK01. The sequence continues at coordinate 51,959 of DASZYX010000015.1, forward strand.
CGCCGCTCTCCCGGTCTCCCGCCGCGAGTACGGCCTCATGGACGCGAATCCCGTACATGCCCTTGCCGCCGTGCCGGGGCAGCAGGGCCGGGTGAATGTTCAGCACGCGCTTCGGGAAGCGTTCGAGCACGTCGGCCGGGAGGAGCCGCAAATATCCGGCAAGGCAAATCCAATCGGTTTGAGTCTCACGAAAGGTCTCAACAAGCCGAGGCCCATAGTCGTCCCCCGGCGGCACGATATCGACCCGCAACCCCATGTCCCGGGCCGAGCCGACGGCCGGCGAGGAATCGGTCGGGGCGACGACGGTGGCGATGTCCGCGTTCAATTCGCCGTCGGCGCAAGCCCTCGCGATCGCCAACATGTTCGAGCCCCGCCCCTTCGGGCCCACCATGATCGCCAGTCGCGCTTTTGTCGCCACAAGTTGAGTTATAGCGGATGGAAGGCGACGGTTGCGAAAGTCGCAGAGAACTCAGACCATGGGGGGATGTGGCTTGTGGGCGTAAACCGAGCCTCCGGCGAAGGTTGAAGTCGAAGGCCGCATCGGCGGGTGTAATAGGGACATGCGCTCCTCAACGGTCTGCGCACTCCGAGGACGAGCAGGCATTGAATGCGGAGGTCCTTCGACTGCGCGGCTCGCAAGACTCGCCTGCTCGCTCCAAAGGATGACGCCATCACAAATCACTCCTTCTTAAGCCCGAGGGGGGCTCCGGGGCGACCTTTCCGAAACCAAAACTGGTATTGTCATCTCCATGTCGCAGGACATTCTCAATCGCGTCAAGAAGGTTACGGTCGAAGAGCTCGGTGTCAAGGAAGAGGAAGTCACGGAGGCCGCCTCCTTCCAGGAAGACTTGGGCGCGGACTCTTTGGACGTTGTCGAACTCGTGATGGCTCTTGAAGATGAATTTGGAATCGATATCCCCGACGAGGAAGTCGGCGAAATCAAGACCGTCGGCGACGCCGTCAACTACATCCAGAAGAAGCAGTCTGCGAGCTAAATGAGCGAGCGGCCCGCACCATCGGGCCGGGTTGTAGTCACCGGCGTCGGCGCCGTGACGCCGCTCGGCACGGGAATCGACCAATTCTGGCCGCGCATGTTGGCGGCTGAGAGCGGCATCGGACCCATCACCTTGATGAATGCGAGCGAGTACACCACTCGCATTGCGGGCGAGGTCAAGGATTTCAACCCGGAGGATTGGCTCGACCGGAAAGAGGCCCGGCGGGTCGATCGCTTCATCCAGTTCGCCGTCGCCGGCGCCGCCATGGCGATGAAGGATTCCGGCATCGAGCCTACGGAAGAGGAGGCCGACGAGTTCGGCGTTCTCATCGGCTCCGGCATCGGTGGCCTCACCTTTCTCGGCGAGCAGCATCGCCGTCAGGTTGCGGAAGGCCCCGGCAAGGTTTCCCCGTTCCTCGTGCCTTACATGATTCCGGACATGGCGAGCGGCTACGTCTCGATCCAGAACAAGCTGAAAGGGCCGAATAGCTGCGTCGTCACGGCTTGCTCGACCGGCGCGAACGCGATCGGCGACGCCTATCACATGATCAAGAGGGGCGACGCGATCGCCATGCTGGCAGGCGGCACCGAGGCTCCGATCTGCGAGCTTGGCCTCGGCGGATTCTGCGCGGCCCGCGCCATGAGCCAGCGCAACGACGATCCCAAGCACGCCTCGCGCCCCTTCGACAAGGACCGCGACGGCTTCGTCATGGCAGAGGGCTCCGCCGTCTTCGTCCTCGAGGATTACGACCATGCGAAGGCGCGCGGCGCGAAGATTTACGCGGAGATCGTCGGCTACGGCATGAGCGGCGACGCCTTCCACATCACTCAGCCCGATCCGGAAGGGGATGGCGCCATGCGGGCGATGAAGATGGCCCTCCGCACGGCCGGCGTCCAACCCGGCGACATCGGCTACATCAACGCCCACGGCACCTCGACCTACTACAACGACAAGCTGGAGACGATGGCGATCAAGAAGGTCTTCGGCAACCAGGCCCCGCCGATCAGCTCGACGAAGTCGATGATCGGCCATTCGCTCGGCGCGGCCGGCGCGATCGAGGCCCTCGTCTGCATGCTCGCCATGCGCGACGGCATCCTGCCCCCGACCGCCAACTACGTCACGCCCGACCCGGAATGCGACCTCGACTACATTCCGAACACCGCGCGGAAGAAGCAGGTCGACCTCTGCCTTTCCAACTCTTTCGGCTTCGGCGGCCACAATGTGTCGCTGATTATTCGAAAGGGGGAGTAAGGGAGGTATTGGGGTGTTGAGGTATTAGGTATTGGGGTCGCCTGAGAGAAGCCCTCCCCAATACCCTACTACCCCAATACCTCAACACCCTCCCCGCCCAATGCTCGACCAGCGTATCCAGGAATTCCTCGACCACCTCGCTTCGCGGAGGTCGGCGCATACGGTGCGCTCGTATGGCTCGGATTTGGCGCAGCTTAGCGAATTCCTCAACGGGGAATTCGATCTCTCGCCGGCGAAGCTGAGGCTGTATCTCCGCAAATACGGATCGAGTCCGGTGACTCGGGCGCGCAAGCTCTCAACCCTCCGCACCTTCGCCAAATATCTCCGCCAGGCCGGCCATCTCGATCTCGACCCGACGGAATCTCTCGAAGCTCCGATCCGGCGTAAGCGTCTCCCGAAGGCCCTGAGCCAGGATCAGGCGACGGAGCTGCTCGACCAGGCCGAGGCGGGGCGAACGCCGCTTCGCGACCGGGCGCTCCTCGAATTGATGTATGCCGCGGGCCTGCGAGCTTCGGAGGTCGTCGGGGTCAACCTGAAGGACATCGACTTCGCCGAAGAGACGATCATGGTGACCGGCAAGGGGAACAAGCAGCGCGTGACCCTCTTTGGTGCGACCTGCAAGGGAGCCCTTCTCGACTACATGGCAAGCGAGCGCGCGACTCCGGTCGAAGGCGATCCGCTCTTTACGAACAAGGACGGCAAGCGGCTGACTACGCGGACGGTGCAGAACGTGGTGAAGCGCTGGGCCCTCCGCGCCGGCCTCTCGCCGCAGGTGTCACCGCACACCCTTCGCCATAGTTTCGCCACCCACCTCCTCGACCACGGCGCCGACCTCAAGTCCGTGCAGCAGCTTCTCGGCCACGAGAGCCTAGCCACGACCCAGATTTATACGCATATCAGCATCGAGCGGCTGAAGAAGGCCGTCGACGAAGCCCATCCGCGATCGGAGGGGAAAGACTAGAGGCCCTTCGGGCTAAGAGCCGTCGCGCGTGAACGTCATGTCGCCCTTGCCGCCGGTATTCGACTGCATCGTCATCGACTTGCCGTCGGCGCTCATCGTGAGTACCATCGGCTTTTCGTTCCCGCCTTGTCCTCCCAGGCTCTTCAGGTCGAGGCTCCCCATCTTCGTTGGCGTGAGGGTGACGGTATTCCCCGACTGCTCCCAGGTGCCCTCGAAGGAGAAGACCATCTGCAGCGAGAAGGTCTTGTCCGCGTTCAGCTCCAAGCTGGCCTTCGCCAATCCGGCGAGCGGATTATTGACCGAGCTGGAAGTCGAGGAAGCGAGCGAACCGGTCCACTTGCCGACCGCGTCGGAGCCCTTGTGGCAGCCGGCCAGAAGGAGACAGGATAGGACGAAGAGGAATTGCGCCACCCGTTTCATGCCGCCAGTATAAAGCTTTGGTTAAATCCAAGTGGAAGCGCGACGGAAAATCTTTTCAGTCACCGGCCGGCGGACGTGCCCGAACACGAAATTCGGCCAGCCGGTCAAGAAATCGAGCTCATAATCGTCCGGAGGGGACACCAGCACGAGGGGGATATCCTTGGCGACCGGATCGTTCATCTTCGCCATCGCGAATTCTTCGTACCCGGCGATCTTGTGAGGCTCGCGCAGGGTGGCGAGAAGATCGACGAACATCATGTCGACGCCTGCCGAATTTTCGAGGGCTTCCGACCAATCTGAGTATGCGACCATTTCGTCGGAAGGGTGAAATCCTTTTCGAGCCGCTTCTTCCATCTCCGGATCTTTCGTGATCACCATGAACTTCATGTGTTTTTCAGGTCCAGCTACAGCTTACACAGCCCCCGAACTTTTTTCCACTTTTGCCTTTCGTCGGGGAACGTGGCGAGAAGGTCCCATGTCCTAATGATCGTATTGTGCTAGAATGTTGACGCTGCAACTAATCCTTGCACGCACCTGTTAGGAGAAACAATGAGCACGGCGATTGCAGAATATCACCCGTTCGAAACGGAGGAGCAAGAGCGTAGAGCTTTCGAAAAACTCATGGGCGAGACCGAAGGCCGTGCCTACTCGATGGCGTTGCAACTGACGCGCAACAAATTCGACGCAGAAGACTTGATGCAGGACACGATCGTAAAGGCCTGGCGCCGATTCGATTCGTACCTGCCGGGACGGCCGTTCCTCAACTGGCTGCTGCGAATCATGCAACGCACTTACTTGGACACGCTCCGACGCAACAATCCGATCCGGAAGGCCGAGTCGCTCAACTCGATGATCAGCCCGTCCGACGGAGAGGTGCAGGAGATTCAGATCGTCGATCCGAGCCCGACCGCCGACGCCGAAACGCAGCATAAGGAGCTGCAAGAGGGCATCCGCGTCGCTCTGGACAAGCTCCCCGAGCTTTACCGGACGGCGATCGAGCTTTGCGATTTCGACCAGCTCAGCTACGCCGAAATCGCGGACGCGCAGAACACGACGATCGGCACCATCCGCTCCCGCATCCACCGCGGGCGCAAGATGCTGCGCGACATCATCCTGAAGGACTTCCCGCACCTGGTCGAGGAAGACTGAGCCCAAGGCGGGGGCCGGCGTTCCCGGCCCCTGCCTCGGCAAAACGAAGCCCGCTCAAACGTGATAGATTCACGCAGATGGAACGCCGCGTTCCCTGGTTCCAAGGTCTGAGCCGGACCCAATGGCTGATCCTCTTCGTCGCCTGGCTCGGATGGGTGTTCGACGTGGCGGACACCGCGCTCTTCAACTTCGCGAAGGTCCCGATGCTTCAGCAGATGCTCGGCCCGGAGTACGCGAAGATCGGCGGGCGGATCGACGCGCTGCTTCTTTCCGTATTCCTCGTCGGCTGGGCGGTCGGCGGGCTCATTTTCGGCATCCTCGCGGATCGGTGGGGCCGGACGCGCACGCTCCTCCTCACGATCTTCCTCTACTGCGTTTTCACCGGCCTGACCGCGCTCTGCCAAAACCCGTGGCAGGTCGGGGCGGCTCGATTCCTGACCGCGCTGGGCATCGGCGGCGAGTGGGCGGCCGGGGTCGCGCTCGTCTCGGAAGCCCTCCCGGATCGAGCCCGGGCCGGAGCGGCCTCCCTCATCCAAAGCGCGGCCGCTTTCGGACCGATTCTCGCCTCGCTCGCAAATCTCGCCCTGAAAGGCGGTGCGTGGCAATCGCTTTTTCTCGTCGGCATCGTCCCCGCGCTTCTCTGCCTCGTCATCCGCGCCTTCGTCGCCGAGCCGGAGAGGAGCCTGCGCGCCCGGAACGAGACGAAGTCGCCGGTGCGCGACATTTTCGCTTCTCGCGAATGGAGGCGGAACGCCCTCGTCGCCATTGTGATCGGCGTCGTCGGAATCGCCGGAGCCGGAACCGCAACCTACTGGGCGCCGAACCTCGTCAAGGCGGTCAGCGCGGGGCTGGCCAAGAGTGTCGTCGACGCGCGGACGAGCGATCTGGTCATCCTTTCCCACATGGGCACGCTGGTCGGCGTGATTCTCGTGCCATGGCTTTGCCAGGTCTTCGGGCGCAAGCGGACGATCCTGGCTTTCTTCATCGCGGCGCCGGTCGCTTTGCTGGTCGGGTTGGCCGATCCGACCTACGAGAAGCTGCTCCTCTTTATGCCGATGGTCAACCTGTTCGCGATCGGGGTGAGCGCCGCCTTCGTCCTCTATTTCCCCGAGCTCTTCCCGACTCGGATGCGCGCGACCGGAGCCGGGCTCGCTTACAACGTCGGGCGGCTGCTCTACGTCCCGATTCCCCTGATCACGGGCGCTCTCGTCGATCACTTCGGAGGCCCCCTGAAGGGCGGCATCGCCACCGCCGTCGTCCTCACCGGCTCCATCTATCTCCTCGGTATTGTCGCGATCCCGTTCGCTCCCGAGACAAAGGGGCAGCCCCTGCCGGAGTAACCGCTTGCCCCCCGCCGCACAATCATCGGCGCAAGAGGAGGGGGAGAGAAAGCCTCTTCCTCCCGCCGGATGGTTCGTGCCGGGAGGAGGCAAGGGGTTGGGGATGGAGGTTCCGGGAAACTACAATCGGGACTCAACTACGAGTTTCCGGAACCTCCACCCCCTTTGTCCCCCTCCTCCTCCGCCGCACAATCATCGGCGCAAGAGGAGGGGGGAGAAAAAGCCCCTTCCTCCTGCCGGATGGTTCGGGCCGGGAGGAGGAAGGGGTTGGGGATGGAGGTTCCGGGAACCTACAATCGGGACTCAACTACGAGTTTCCGGAACCTCTACCCCCCTGGCCCCCTCCTCCTCCGCCGCACAATCATCGGCGCAAGAGGAGGGGGAGAGAGAAAGCCCCTCTCCCGCGTGGTTCGTCGCGGGAGGCGGGGTCGGGGGTGAGGGTCCGGGAACCTACCGTCCGCCCATGCCGGAGAGCGTCACGCCCTCGATGAAATAGCGTTGGGCGAAGAAGAAGATCGCGAGAACGGGGACGATGGACATCGTCGTGAACGCGGTCAGGTAGCCCGGCTCGTTGGCGCGGTCGGCCGAGTAGAGCTGGACCGCGTAGGAGATCGTCATATGCTCCGGCGAGTTGATGTAGATGAGCGGGTCCATGAAGTTGTTCCAGGCCCCGACAAAGGTGAGGATCGCGATGACCGCGATCGCCGGCTTGACGAGGGGCATCATGACGCTCCAAAACGCCCGGAAGTAACTCGCGCCGTCGATCTTCGCCGCGTCTTCCAGCTCCACCGGCACCTGCTTGAAGAACTGCCGCAAAAGGAAGATGTTGAACGCGCTGCCGAAGAACGCGGGCACCCAAAGCGGATAGAGGGTATCGATCCAGCCGAGCTCCTTGAAGATCATGAACTGGGGCAGCTTCGTCACCGCGCCGGGCAGCATCATCGTCGCGAGCATGATGCTGAAAAGGACGTCCCGGCCGGGGAAGCGCATCCGCGAGAAGGCATAGGCCACGATGGACGAGGACAGGATCGTGCCGATCAGGCCGAGCACCACGATGATGAGGGTGTTCTGGACGAAGACGAGGCCGCGGTGGGCTTCCGGGGGCAGATAGTCGAGGGCCTCCGAGTAGTTGGCAAACCTCAGCCCGATCTTGCGAATCTTCTCGACCTCGGTTGGCGCGTAGACCTGCCGGCGTCCGGCCAGGGAAGGCGGCTGCATGGCCTCGACCCGCTCCCGTCCGTCCTCCATCTCCTCGACGACCCGGCCTGTGATTTTCTGGCCGTCCATCGTCGCATGCACGAGGGGCACGTCGAGGGGGACCTCGGTGAGCCGGCCGATCGTCGTGTCGGCGGTCATGCCGCGCATGCTCATCGGGCGGTTGATGTCCAGCTTGACCGTCCCGTCGGGATGCCGCTCGATGATCCGGCCCCGCACCTCGACTCCATCGAACTCGGTCTTGTAGGCAGGGTTTTTCGGGTCCTCGTAGGGGACGGTCTCACTCACCCTCGGAATCCAGACGATGCCGTTCGGCGAGCTCATGTCGGCATCTTCTTTGAAGCTCGTCACCACGAGCCAGAGCATGGGCAGGCCGAAGAGGATCGAGCCGACAATCAGGGTCAGGTGGATGACGAACGCCTTGGCAATACCTCGCGTGCGTGCGGCTCTCGCTGTGAAGACCATGGCCGCCACCGTTCCGATGGCGAGGAGGGCGAGGGCGAGCGCCGTCACCGGCGACAGCGGAATCGCGCCCTTGATGAAGAGAATCTTCCCTTCGGTATCGCAGTGGAACCAGTAGCCGAACAGGGCGGCGGCGACGAGCCAGATGGCCGCCGCCTCGATCTTGGAGCGGCCCTCCACCGGATTCAGCGCGCCGGCCGCCTGGATCGCGCGGACGACGGCGAAGACCATGGAAACCGCGACCGCCCAAGCCTCGAAAGGCATGACGACCCAGGTTAGCGGAATGTGCAGGCCCGGGCTCGGAGCGATCTGTCCCCCCACGAAGAGTGCCAGCCCGGAGCCGACGATTGTGAACATAGTGTCGCGCCCGGTCTGTACGGGATCGCGCGACGGGTCCTTCGCCACGAGCTTGAAGGCGAGGAAAAGCGCGCGGAGCGCCGCGGCGAAGCCGATCCAGGTGAGGATCGTGCCGAGGGTGAAGAGGGCAGGGGCGCTCACGCTATGGCGACCGCCCATTTTGATGGAGATGAGGGATATCGGGGAAACGTAACCGGAGCCCGAGGGCTGTGCTTTCAGCAGGAATCCAGGAGAAGGCGAAATGTCGCGAAGCGACCTTCGGAGTGCCGAAGCGCAGCTTCCGCCTTGCCTCTCCCGATCTCCGGCAACGCGGCACGAGCAACGCCGCCCACGCCGAGAAAGGCTGAAGCTTGGCTTCAGCACTCCGAAGGTCGCTTCGCGACGGGGAGGCCGTCAACATTTTCTCTTTAGCGCATAAAGCGGGGCATTGGAAACCGCAGTCCTTCGACTCCAACCTTCGCCGGGGGCATCGCATCAAAGCTCCGCCTCGTAGTGCACCCAACGAGGCGCGACCCAGAACTGGAACACGGTGATCAAGGTGATGAGCAGGAAAACGATCCAGGCGATAGCGCTGGCGTAACCCATTTTGAACTGCCCGAATGCGACGTCGAAGAGGTGGTAGACCGGGGTCAGCAGGGAGTCCGCCGGTCCGACCGGGCCGTCCGGCCCCTTGAGGATGAACACGCGGTCGAACTCTTGGAGCGAGCCAATAAAGCCCATCACCGTCATGAAGAAGATCACCGGGCTGAGCTGCGGCATCGTGACCTTCCAAAATTGCTGCCAAGGCGAGGCGCCGTCCAGGCTCGACGCCTCGTAGAGCGTCGTCGGGATGCCCTTCAGGCCGGCGAGCCAAAGGATCATGCCGCTGCCCGCGCCCCACATGCCCATGAGGATGAGCGTGTGTTTCGACCACGGCTCGGCCGCCATCCATCCCGGCGGCGGCAGGTTCATCCATTTCGTCAGCGTCGCCACCCAGGCCGAGTTGAGCAAGCCTTTCGTCGGGTCGGGCATCAGCACCCAGGCCCAGAGGATGGCGCTCGCTATGCCGGAAACGATCGACGGCATGTAAAAGAAGGTCCGGTAGAAGCGCATCCCCCGCACCGCCGTATTCAGCAGGAGGGCGATGGCGAGGCCGGTCAGGATGCTCAGCGGAACCCCGAACGCGGCCAGGTAGGTCGTATTGAAGAACGCCTTGAACATGTTGGTCTTGTCGATCGTGACCATGTCGGCGTAGTTCTTCACGCCGACCCAGCGCGGTGGGCTGAGGGCGGAGTACTGGGTGAAGCTCCAGAAAAGCGAAACCAGCATCGGGCCGAGGGTCATCGCGACGAAGCCGAAGACCCACGGCGAAACGAAGAAATAGCCCCAACGCGCCTCGTGGCGGGCGAGGCGGGGAAGGCGCATGCGCCGGTAGAGCAGCCATAGCAGGACGCAGGCGATGATTCCGAGACCGGTGAACCCGTAGACGACGTAAGCCTGCTCGACGACCGGATACTGGTCCCGGTGGAAGTAGCTGTCGAGATCCTTCTGCACCAGCTCCTGCCCGGCGAGAAGCGCGTCGTGCGGGCTCATCTTGTGGTAGCTGGCCTGGTCGAGCGCGCGAACGTGGGCGTCCCAAAGGGCCTGGCCGACGAAGGTGCTCGGACGGATACGGGCGGCCGGCATCAGATCGATGTGCTGGCGTAGGGCGGCTGCGAACTTCGGATCGGCCGGCTTGAATTCTTTGAAGATCAGCTCGTTGACCTTCCGGTTGCCGTACTGCTTCGGAATGTACGCCCGGCCCCGCGAACGCTCCCACGCGGCTTGGGCGCGACACTCGATCAGGTGGCCTTCGACGCTCGCCGCGAACTTGATGTAGCTCCACGCGTCCTCGGGATGGCGAGCCCCTTTGGGAATGACGAGACAGAAGCCGCCCGCCCAGGTGATGAAGGTGTCCTTGTCGTTCTTGAAGCGGCCGACATGGTTGTAACGGTCATCGGGAACCGGGGGCGGCGCGACCGCGAAGTCGAGCTGTGGCGCGTAGCGGGAAAGATCGTTAAGGACCCAGTCCCCATGCACCATCATCGCGACCTTGCCGATGTAGAACGGATGGTTTTCGTGGCTGAGAAAGCTGGACTCGAAGGCGCGGGCGTTCTCGTAGCCGTGAAGCTGATCGTAGCCTTTGACGATGAAGGCGAGGGCCTCCTCGGAAGCCGGCGTATCGAGAGTGCAGGTGCGCCCGTCGGCGGACATGAAGTCCGCGTCGTTCTGGAAGGCGTACATGTACAGCCACACGTTGCCGTAGTTCGGCATGAAGCCGGCCCGCTTGAGCGTGCCGTCCTTGTTGAACTCGGTGAGGACCTTGCCGTAACGCAACACCTCGCTCCAGGTTCGTGGCGGCCGGGTCGGATCGAGTCCGGCGGCTCGCAATTCGGCGGCCTTCTCCCGGAAGATCGCCCGGTTCCAGTAGAGGGCCCGGTTGTCGGCCTCCTGGGGGATGCCGTAGACTTTGCCCTCGAAGCTGGCCTCCTTCCACACCGCCGGATAGTAATCCTCTTCGTGGGGGCAGAGAGGGTCCTTGCCGAGGTCGCGCTTGATGAAATCGTCGAGGGGCATGAAAGCGCCGCGGCTCGCCCAATCGGCGACCGTGAACCGGTCCTGAAGGACGATGTCCGGTGCGACGTCGCCGACGATGCTGGTGAGGAGCTTTTGCCCGGACATCTGCCCCGCCCCCATGCTGAGGACCTTGAGATGAATGTCGGGATGCCGCCGCTCGAACTCCTTGTTGACGGCTTCCAGCCCCTTCGTATCCGTGCCGTAGGACATGCCCCAGATCACGAGGTCGCGCTTTTGGGCCTCGGCGAATGCGGTGAGGAGAAGGAGGAGCAGAACGCATTCCCCAATTCGCCTTAACCTGAGGCCGCTCACAATCCCATTATAAGCCTCCGCGCACAGGTTGCAGCCCCCGATGGCGGCAAGCCGCTCCTCACGCGACGGGCAAAGGGATAAGCGACGGGGTACGGCCACGCGAGGAACGTCTCGACCGGGGAACTTATGTCCTTCCATCTGCTACGGATCGGAGACGGGCAACCCGATAAAACGATACGGGGCGTTCGTCCGCGCCCAGCTTCGGGAAGCGCAGCTCATGATCAGGAAAACTCTCGGCGATCTTCTTATCGAACGTAACTTTGCCTCGCGCCAGCAAATCAATGCGGCGCTCGCCTACCAGGCGGCGGCCGGCAAACCGCTCGGCGAGATCATGCTCGAGCTCGGGTTCGTCAACGAAAGCGAGCTGACCGAGGCCCTCGCCGCCCAGCAGCACGTCGACGTCTGGGACCTGCGGATGAACCCGCCCGATCCCGAGGCCGTGCGGCTCGTCAGCGCCGACTTCTGCGTCGCCAATCTCCTGATTCCGGTCAAGGTCATCGATAGCGAACTGATCGTTGCGATGCGCAATCCCGGCGACCTCGACGTCGTGGATCGGATCTGCTCGGCCACGCGTCTGCGGATCGTCGCGGTGCAGGCTTCCGACAAGGCCCTTGCGGCCATCCTCCAGCGCCTTTTCGGCAACGATCCGAGTCTGCGCGAATCGGTCGACAGCTTCGTCATGCGCGCGCTCGCCGACCTCGGCACGGAGCAGCTCGAAACGCCCAACGTCTACGGCGACGTCAGCGAGGACGAGGAAACCCGCCCGGTTATCGGCCTGGTCGACCAGATCATCACCGACGCGATCGAGATGGGAGCGAGCGATATCCACATCGAGCCGCGCCAGGACCGCGTCGAGCTGCGCTACCGCATCAACGGCATGCTCGTGCCGGTCCGGGTCATCCCAAGCTCGCTGATCCGCATGGTCGTCGCCCGAATCAAAATCATGGCCGACCTGGACATCACGATCCGGCGTCATCCCCAGGACGGGCGCATCGAATTCCGCCGCGACAAGATCTCGACCGACCTGCGCGTGAGCTGCCTGCCGACCCAGTTCGGCTCGCGCGTCGTCATGCGCATCCTCGACCGCACGGTCGCGATCAAGAAACTGGACGAGCTCGGTTTCAACACGCGCAACGCCAAGCTCTTCCGGAAGCTGATCCAGAAGCCGCACGGCGTGATCCTCGTGACCGGACCGACCGGGAGCGGCAAGACGACCACGCTCTACGCCGCCGTCAACGAGATCAAGGACACCGCGACGAATTTCATGACCTGCGAAGACCCGATCGAATATAGCCTCGACGGAGTCAACCAGTCGCAGGTGGACGAGCGCTCGGGCCTCACTTTTGCGGCTCAGCTTCGCGCGATTCTCCGCCAGGACCCGGACGCCATCCTCGTCGGCGAGATTCGCGACGGCGAAACCGCGGAGACCGCGATGCGCGCGGCCATGACCGGCCACCTCGTCCTCAGCACCCTCCACTGCAACGACGCGCCAAGCGCGATCGCCCGGCTCACGAACATGGGCGTCGAGCCCTTCCTGCTCAGCACGTCGCTTTCCGGCGTCGTGGCCCAGCGCCTGCTTCGCGTGCTCTGTACTTGCAAGAAGCAGGTCGTGCCCTCGGGGGAGGACCTGCAGACGCTGCTGTCCCTCGGGGCGAAGGATGTGAGCCACATCTGGGAGCCGGTCGGATGCGACGTATGCCACCAAACCGGCTACGCCGGGCGCGTCGCCGTCCACGAGGTGATGCCGGTTTCCGAGCACGTCTCGGCCCTGATCGCGAAGAGCGGCTCGGCGGAAGACCTGCGCGCGGCGGCCTCGATCTTCGGCTTCCGGCCCATGTACGAAGACGCCCTCGCCCGAGTGCTCAGCGGGACGACCTCGCTCGCCGAAGCCCGTCGCCTCGTCGCGTTCGACGACTTCGAGCGCTACGACGACGAGCCGGCTCCGGTGGACTTGCCTCTGGCGAGCTGAGCAGGGCGTCAATCTGCAGCGATGGCGGGGGCCCCTTGTAGTGGCTTGGGTTTCCACGGGGCTGCATCATTGTGTGTTTGGCGGTCATTCCGAGCCCGCCGGCCCCGGGCGGCCGAAAGTGAGTAAGAAACGCATGGCGTCCGAGCCGGATGACAAGAGCGGGGCGTTTGTAGGTTTCCGGAACCTCCACCCCTTAATCCCCTCCTCCTCCGCCGCACAATCATCGGCGCAAGAGGAGGGGAATCCGGAAGCCCCTTCCTCTTGCCGGATGGCTTGTGCCGGGAGGAGGAAGGGGGTAGGGGGATGGAGGTTCCGGGAACTTATGGAGGTTGCCCAGCCAGGTCCGCACCTTGAACCTAAATCACAAGGTGTTTCTTAGGAGCCCGCCGGCCCCGTGGCGGACGAAAGTGTAGGAATGACAAGTGGGAGCCCGAAGGGCTGTAGCCGTCGCAACAGCGACGCAGGCGCGAAGCGCCCTTGTCATTAGAGCGAGCGGCGAGCCTTGCGAGCCGCGCAGTCGAGGGACCCCCGCACCAAGCGCGTCGTTTATGCGGGGATCCTTCGACTTCAGAACTTCGCCGGAGGCTCGTTCTTTCGCTCAGGATGACGCCCCAAACACAATGACGGACCCACGTCTTGGCTCTGTGATCCGGCATTCGCCGGGTCTGGGAATTTCGCAGTCTGTGGCCATTTTGAACCTTTCGCGAATAATGCGGGCCAGAGCCGACAAAAGAAACGTGACGCCTTACTTGGAGAGCACGTCCTCCACCCATGCGAGGCCCTTCATCATTCCGGGGAAGCCGATCGTCGTGAGGGCGAGGATCGCGGCGTGGCGAAGCTCATCCGGGCTCGCACCCGCTTCCAGCGCCTTGCGCGCGTTGCTATGAGCGCCGCCCTCCAGCCCGGCCGCGATGGCGATGCCGACCTTGATAAGCGCTTGGGTCTTGCTGTCGAGCGGGCCGGCCCCGGCGACGGCTCGGCCAAGGTCGCCGTACGCTTTGCCGACCTGCGGATACGTCTCGACGAAATCGGTGAAATGTTTCGGAAGTTTGGACATAAGAACCCTTCGATTTTGAGTATGGTCGCAATGTGGAGGCGGTTCTTCTCACCGGAGGCGCGAGCCGGCGCATGGGCGAGGACAAGGCCAAGCTCCTCGTCCAGGGGGAGCCCTTGGCCGCGCGTATCGCGCGCCTGCTCGCCGAGCGGGGCGTCCGGGTCACCGTGTGCGGGCGGGAACCGCTCGAAGGCTACGCCTTTCTCCACGACCGGGAAGAGCTGGCCGGGCCGCTCGCCGCTCTGGCCGGCTTCGCTCCGACCGAGGACCTCGTTTTCGTCACTTCGTGCGATCTCCCCGGCTTCGATCCTCGCATCGTCGATCTCCTGAGCGAGCGCATCGGCAACCGCCAGGCCTGCGTCCCTTCTCGCGAAGGATGGCTCCAGCCCCTTTGCGCCCTTTACCGGGCTTCCGCTCTCGCGATCGCGAGGAAGATGGCGGCCGAGGGAGAACGGCGCGTGCTGCACTGGGTCCACGATCTCGACGTCCAGATCGTCGAGGATGTCGAGCCGGCCTGGATCGCCAACGTGAACACGCGCGAGGACCTGCGCGCTAGCCTTGGAGAATCTCCGCCAGACAGTCGGCTCTCCGAATCGTGATGCAGCGGTGGGCGGTCGAGACGAAGCCTTCCTTTTGCCACTTGCTGAGAACGCGGATCGCGGTCTCCATGGTCGTGCCCGCCATCTCCGCGATGTCCTGCCGGGTCAGCGGCACCGTCAGTTCCAGGCCGCCGGCCGTCTCCCGCCCATAGGAGTCCGCGAGGATAAAGAGGATCGCCGCGATCCGCTCTTCCGCCTTGCCGGACGACATCCGAGCCGCCATGTCCTGCGCCTTGCGCAAGCGCCGCCCGACAACCCGCAGCATCTCGTCCTTCAGAGCCGAGCTGTCTCCGTAGCAGGAAAGCAGCTCGCGCGCGGGAATTTTCAGATACCAGCAATTGGTGACGGCGGTCGCGGAGAGAGGAAAATCCCGCCCCTCGATCGCCGCCATGAGACCGAAGGCCTGGCCTGGGCCGAGAAGCTCCAGGATCACTTCCTGCCCATGCGGCGTGCCTCGGCTCATCTTGACGAAGCCGACCCCGACCACCGAGCAAAACTCGGCCGGCGCCCCCGCCATCCAGATCATCTCACCCTTGTCGGCGTAGGCCATGAAAGAGTTGGTGGCGAGCCTTGCCCGCACGGGCGGAGGCAACGCCTGGAGGAGACAGCAAGCCTCGATCACGCCCTCGTTGGCCGGCCGCGCCGGCATCGAGCCGGCGGCGACATCGATCGCCGCCCTAATCGGCACCGGTCCCTCTCTGGTCTGAGTCTGCTCGCAACACTGTCCCTTAAGAGAATCCTGACCGGCGGAGAGCGAACCCGTTATGACACGAGTCATATCGTGGTTCCCGAGTAAATTCATGCGTATGCAAACGGTCCAGGTATTGAGAGAGGAAGCCGCGCTCGCCTTCGAGCAGGTGACGGAGGCGCTGGAGGGCGTCGACGAGCCGAAGGCGTGGGCTCGCGTCGAGCCTCAGCCGGGCACGTACCTTCACACGAACGGCTCGATCCTCGGGATCGTGCAGCATCTAGCCGTCTGCAAGGTCATCTACGGCAGCGCCGCGTTCCGTTCCCTGGAAATCCGCTTCCGCGATACCCACGCCCGGCTGGAAGGCATCGGAACCTCGTGGCAGGCGTCGCTGGACTACCTCCACGAAGCCCATCGGTATTGGATGGCGTCCTGGCAGGAGCTCGAGGACGGCGATCTCATCCGCGAATGCATGCACTTCTCCGGAAAGATGTGGCCGGCCTGGAAGATCCTCGCCGTGGTGACCCAGCACGACGCCTATCACGCCGGGCAGCTCGCCCTCCTCGGCTCCGCTCTCGCCCCCACCAACCAGCCTCCCGACCTGGACCTGGAGGGAGAGAAGAAGTACGTGATCGACTTGCCGACCTGGTGAGCGAAGATACGCAACCCCTTCGGGGTTTCCCCTCTCCCCTCCGGGGGAGAGGGTCTGTGAACCGTCGCGTAGCGAAGGTGAACAGGGGTGAGGGGGCAACCGGCGCCCGATTCATCTCCACGCGACAGACTCCCGGAGGGGAGAGGGTTTAGGACCTTACCGGGCCTCCAAAGCCGGCGTATCCGTCGTCTTCGGGTGAGAAGTGATGCGGATCAGCTTCGCCATCCGGTCGAAGTCGAGCGGCAGGAACAGGGTGCCGCGAGCCGCGTTGTTCTCGACATAGCCGGAGCCGACGAGGCCGGTGTTCGGGCCGCCGAAGAGGTTGATCACGTCGTCCGCCGTGAAATCGTGTCCCTTGCCGATGTTTTCGCCCAAATTCTCGCCGAAGGCCTGGAAGACTCGGGAGAGGGAGCACATGAGCATGAACTGATCCTTCTCCGTCGTCCGCGAGCTCATCTCCATGAAGGCCGGGTCCTCGGCAAGCGATTTGGCCCCATTGAGGGTCAGGATCGCCTTCGTCATCATCGCGCTCGACGAGGCCACGACGACCGTGCCGTTCGCCACCGCGTAGGAGAGCGTCTTGTCCGAGAACGGGCTCACGTCGCCGCTATGGCTCGGCTTCTCACCGAGCTGCTTCTGCATCGCTTGGGCCGAAGCGGGGTCGAGGCTCCAGACCGTAACCTGCCCGACGTGGCTTTCCACAAAATGCAGAGCCGTGCCGTTGTGCTTGGCGGCTTCCTCGGCGGTCTTGCGCTCCAGGAGAGCCCGGACCTTGTCGGCGAGATTGGCGGGGGTTCCGCCGTTCGCATCGTCCACCATCAGCAGCCCGTCGGCCGACTTCGACGGCATCGCGACGTCCGGATAGACCGCGAAGACGACGTCTCCCTTGAAGGCGGGCAGGATGTCCTGGTCGATCGAGAGGCCGGTTTCCTTCTCGAAATCCTCCTGCTGCTTGCGCACGGTCGCCTCGTCGGCCAACTTGGAAACGCTGTCCCGCACGGCGTCGAGATACTTGTCGACGGAGGAGTAGGCGATGAGGCCGTACGCGTCGGGCGGCAGCTTTTTCAGGAGGTCGGCGCTGAGCGGCCTCATGTTCGAGAGCTGGCCCATGGCAGGGAACGTCTTGACGTCCACCGGGCCGCGATAATCGAATTGGAGGCCGCCGTCGCGGAGGGACGCGCCGAACGACAGCCACATCGTCGTGCTCGTGCCCTTGTCGGCCATCATCTGGTGGAGCGCGCTCGGCGAGGCGAAGAACATGAAGTTCGCGTCGGGAGGCAGCACGTTGCGGGCGGATCGGTATTCCGGCAGATTCGCCATCGAAGGAGCGCCCTGCCGGGTCTGGACGATGCGGGCGATGGTTTCCGGCTTATCCGAGATCGCCAGATAATCGCCGACGACGGCGACCACCATGTTATGCCCGAAGCTGTAGGCGGGGACGCCAGCGCCCTGGACCGGATTGCCCTTGGCGAGGATGGTCGAAACCGCCCCGGGGTCGTTGATCGACAAAAGGCCGATGCCGGTCGTGCTTGCCCCCTTGTCGCCAACCCACCACGCGCTCGCCAGGTCGTGGGTCAGGTATTGCCGGACCTCCTTGGCGATGCCGGCCTTGCCGACGAGATCGCTGACTCCGTCTTCGATCTCGCTGTCCAGTCCTTCCCGTTTCAACGCGTCGGACAGCTTCTTGAAGGCGACGACCTGGCTTTCGGATGGATGCGTATCCAGCGTTAGCACGCAGGTTGCATCGGCGGGGATCATCGCGACGGCTGCTTCGCCGGCGCGGTTGAAGAAGATTTTGTAGCCGGCATAGCCGAGCACCGAGGCTCCGACCAAGCCGAGCAAGGCGACCTTGACGCCGCCAAACCTGCCCCTGAAGAGTTTCATCTTTGTAGCTCCCTTGCAACGTTCAGTGTACGGCGGTTCGGAGCGGCGTGGAGAACCGGTAGGGCTTAAGTTTCTAGGACCCTGGGAGGGCCGTCAGCGTGAACCGGTGTGACGACGGCCTTGCGGCGGCAAGCTCCGCCTTCCGGACCTCCTCCGCCAGCGCGTCGAGAGCCGCGCACGCCTTCGACGTGTCGATCCCGTCGAGCGCCCATTGGAGATCGTGGCGGCGCACGAAGAAGAGATGGTTGCGCTTCTTCGCGAGGTCGAGGACCTTCATGGCCTGGTCCATCATCGGCGTTTCGCATGCGCCAAGCTCGATGCCCGAGGCAAGCTTGTCGGCAGCGAACTCGCCGACCTTCTTCCCGTCGATCTCGAGGCGGTAAGTTCCCGCCGCAAGGCCCTTCACGGCCAGCCGCTCGACACCCACCCGCGAGAGCAGATCCGTATGCTCCACGGCAACCCGCACGTTCGGGTCGGTGAGCGGCAGCGGGTAGGGAAGCGAGCCCTCCGAGCAGGTCCAGCTCAAGCCAGACAACTTGGAAATCGTCGCGTGCTCGCTCTTCAAAACCTTGCCGGCGGAAGCGTCGATCTCCACGTCGGAAACGAGCGCCGAGGCGTTCCAGGAGGCGAGCAGATGGGCCGCCATGACCGCGTGGCCCGGCGTCGCCGGATGGATGCCGTCCGGCAGGATCAGGGGCGCGGCTTCGGGATTCGCGGCCTTCGCGGCCGTCAGGAGATCGAGCACCGGCTTGTTGAAATCGACGAAGGCATAGCCGCGCGCCGACGCCATCTCCTTGACGACCTCTCCGAACCGGAGCAGGACCGAGTTGTAGGGCAGCCGGATCATATCCGACGTGAACGGGTCTGTCCGCGCGGGATCGCGGGTGATGCTGTCGTAAGGCGAAGTCTGGATCAGGCTGTACCGCGCGTTCGGGGCCGCGTCCTTCATCCAGCCGAGCAGCTTGCCGTACCACTCCTTGAAGATGGCTTCGATCTTCGGGTCGAAGGCGACGTAGCCGGCGTCGTTCATGCCGAGCATGATCGTGACGACGGTGGGATGGACGGGGGCGACGTCCCGCTTGACCCGCAGGTCGCTCGCCCCGCCTTCCCCGCCCCAAGTCGCATCCCCCGGCCAGCCTAGGTTGAAAAAGCGAATGTCTCGATCGGGATAGCGGGTGACCACGTAGGCCTCGACGAAGTCCGGATAGACGTAATCCGCGTTTTGCTCCTGAGTGATGCTGTCGCCGTAGAAGACGACTCGATCGCCCGAGGAAAGGGCGAAGTCGCCCGACATCGCCGTCGCCACCGCGAGAACCGCGATCAATTAGGCTCTCCCCTGGTTGGCGGCGAGAATCAGGTCCTCGCCCCGAGCGGCGGGCTCGAAGACGAGCACGGCCGAGCCGAACGCGTCGAGATCGATCCAGTCGCCGAACGCCGAGCCCGTCCGGACGTCGCGCCAAATCCCCCGAGAAAGCGGGATTCGCATGCTCGCAGCCGTGCAGTTGAGAAGGAAGACGTAGTCTCGATCGCCGGAGCGGCGCGTCGCAGTGACCCCTTCCGGCAGGTCGAACGGGACGGCTCGCTCGAGGTCGAGCCGGTCGATCAGCCGCCCAAGGAGGGCTTTCTGAAAAGCCTTGTCGTTGCGCGAGGCGACGTAATAGGCCTCGCCGCGGCCAAACCGGTTCCGGGTCACGGCGGCCCGGCCCGCATAGAAGTCGCCGCCGTAGGTCGCGAGAACTTCCGCCGTTTCGACGTGGATCAGCTCGCACAGCCCACGCGCCTCGAAGCGCTCGCCGACTTCGAACAGGCTGGCGGAGGCGGCGACGACGGTATTTAGCTCGTCCTCGTAGAGCGCGTCGATCTCCTCCGAAACGATGCCGAGGGCTTCCCGAAGCGGCTGCGGATAGCCGCCGACGAAGGCCTGGACGTGCTCGTCGACGACTCCCGACCAATAGGTCGTGACGAGGGTTCCTCCATCCTTGACGAAGGCGGCGAGCCGCTCCGCGACCGCCGGCTTGACCATGAAGAGCATCGGGGCGATGAGGAGGCGGTACTTGCCGAAATCGCAGTCGGAGGAGATGACGTCGGCGGGCACGCCCTCTTCCCAGAACGGCCGGTAGTGATCGAGGACGGTCGCCACGTAGTCCCGGCCCTTCGTACACGGCCCGGCCACGGCCTCGATCGACCAGGCGACCTCCCAGTCGTAGACGAGGGCGACCTCGGCGGGCTTGTGGGTCCCGGCCACGCCGGACAGCGCCTTCAGGTCCTCGCCAAGCTCGGCGACCTCGCGGAAGACCCGCGCGTCCTCGCGCTGGTTATGGGCGACGACGGCGCCGTGGAACTGCTCCCCGCTCCCTCGCCCCTGCCGCCACTGGAAGTACTGCACGCCGTCCGCGCCGTGGGCGACCGCTTGCAGCTCCTCCAGGCGGTGCATGCCGGGGCGCTTCAGGCGCATCACCGGATACCAGTTCGAGGAGCTCGGCGTGCTTTCCATGAGGAGGAACGGCCGGTCCTTCAGGCTTCGGTTCAGCTCGTGGGTGAAGGAGACGTAAACCCAAGTCGATGCGTCGGTGGGCCGGCCGGAGAAGAAGGGATAGCTGTCCCAGGCCGCGAAATCCAGATGGGGCGCGATCTTCCAGGGATCGAGCCCGTCGTAGGTGCCCATCAGGTTCGTCGTCACCGGCACGCCGGGCGCGGTCTCGCGGATGGCGCTCGCTTCGTTGAGATAGAAGCCGACGATCTGATCGGTCGTGAACCGCTTCCAGTCCAGGGTCAAACCCATGATCGACGTCTCGCCATGGGGCGCGCCGGGGGCTTCGATCTGATCCCAATCGGTGTAGGTGTGGCTCCAGAAGGCGGTCCAATACGCCTGGTTGAGGGCGTCCAGGCTTCCGTATCGCTCGCGTAGCCACTCGCGGAAAGCCGCTTGGCATAGCTCGCAATAGCATTCCCCGCCGAACTCGTTGGAGACGTGCCAATAGGCGAGCGCGGGGTGGTTCCCGTACCGCTCGGCCAACCGCCGGGCCATCTCCCGCGTCTTGCGGCGATAGACCGGCGACGTCCAGCAAAAGTTGACGCGGTTGCCGTGCCGCCGCCGGATCCCGTCCGCCCCGGTGCGGAGCGTCTCCGGATATTTCTTGGAGAGCCAGGCCGGCGCGGCCGCGCTCGGCGTCGCCAGGCCGACGAGCCGCCCAGCCCGAGCCTGAGTCTCGAAAATCTCGTCTAGCCATTCGAACGTAAATCGGCCCTCTTCCGGTTCGAGGCTGACCCAGGAGAAGATGCCGAGGGTGACGACGTTCCAATTGGCTTTCGCCATCAAGCGGTCGTCCTCGGCCCAGACGGCCTTCGGCCATTGCTCCGGGTTGTAATCCCCGCCATGCAAGATGCCGGGGAACTTGGCGACAAGGGGTGGGAAGCGCTTCGAGGTGGGTTTCATGATGAGAGGGTGTATTTGCCGTGCCAATGGGCGCGGTAGGCATGAGAACGGGTAATCAGGTTCGCGTCCAGAGAAACCGCCTGCCCGGCCCGATAAACGCCGGGGGCCAGCTTCAGGATCGCCCAACATCGCGTGTCGAGCGTTCGATGGATCGCGAGCGGCGTCGTCTCCAAATCGAGGTTGAAGCTCTTGCCGTTTACTGTAAGCTTGAGGCGCGCGTGCTCGGAGGCGGGAATCTTGCCGTCTTTGTAGTAAGCCTCGGGGAAGCGGTCTTCGTTCCAATAGACGGTCACGTAGAGACCGCTCGGAGTCCAGCCGAAATAGAGATCGGCGCGCTCGTCGAGCCCGGTCGGCGGCACGTAGGCCCGGTTGCGGGGCCACTTCGCGAGGTCCTTCAGGTCCCGCTCGGCAAGCGGAGGCACTCCTTGGCGGACGTCGCCGAGCGCAGGCAGGGGGCGCTGGTGCTTGCGGACGAGATCGAGGCTCGCCGAAGCCTTCGTCATCTCCTCGTAGGGCCGGTTGTCGATATCGACGAGGCCCATGTTGTAGTTCTCCCCGTCGTCCCGCCCGAATTTCGGTTCATCGTAGTACTGGAACCAGTGAGCCCCGACCACGTACGGCGTTTCGAGGAGCGTGCGGGTTTGAGCGAGGAAAGCCGTAGCCCGTTCGGCCTGGGTATCCACGACGGGAAAGCCGGAACTGTCGTTCCTGTTCCCGCTCCGGCCATCACGCGCGCACTCGTAGTACTCGGTGATCATCATCGGCTTCCCGCAAAGCCGTTCCAGGTTGGGCAGGTAGAAGCGGGCGAAGGAGCCGTCGGGCCAGTCCGCGTTCAGGTTCGTGGAGAGGATGTCGACGTACTTGCCGGCGGCCTTCGCCACCTCGGGATAGAAGTTGGAAATGTAGCGGTCGCCCAGATACAGCGCGCCCGGATCGTATTTCTTGATGATCGAGCGGCAGAGGAAGTAGTAGCGCTCGGCGAGAACCTCCATCCAGGCGTGGACCGCCTCGACGCCGTTCCCGCCAGGGCGGAGAAAGACGCGCCCCTTTTTCGCGAGGCCGGCGAAGCTCGTCGCCTCGGAGGGGACGAAGTCCTTGGTGAGCGCGGCCCAGCTTCCACGGTAGCGGCGGCGAAGCAGATCGGTGAGCCGAACCCGGCTATAGGGCCCCTTCCAGGACCATTCGAACATCGCCGCGTTCCACCAGCCCATCTCGTTGTCGGAGAAGTAGCCGACGACCCGCTTCTCCTTCTGGAGAGGCACGATCTGGTCCTTGGCGATCTTGTCCATGAGAGCGACGATCTCCGGGTCCCACATGTCCCTCCACGGCGCGCCCGCGGCGGAGCCCATGTGGAGGATCGGGGTGAAGAGCAGATTCGGCGCGGCGGGCTTGCGGAGGAGGTCGGTGTCGCTCCAGGCCCCGATCGTGTTGAAGCCCCATTTCTGGAGCCGATCGACCGCGTCTTGCGCCCAGGCCGAGCCGGACGGGTAGTAGCGGAATCCCGCGTAGCCCGGCTTCGCCGGGTCGTAGTCCGGGAAGTCCTGTCCGTGGCCGACGCAGCAAACCCCGAACGAAAACGTCTTGCGCCCGCCCGGCGTGACCAGCCAGTCCCGGCCCGCTTCCCGAACGAGGGAGAAGCGGGTCGTGCCGGCAAGGGCGGCGGCGCAAAGGGTGGCAATCATTTTTCTAGCTCCAAAGGCATTCGCCAAGAGACGAACTCGCCCCGGCTGTGAGTCTCGAACCGCGAGTGCAGTACGACTTCCGTGCCCGCGGGCCGGGGGATTCGTGCGATCAGGGTGTTGCGGAGGCCGGGAATCTCGTGCAGCCCGACCGACGCATTGGAAGGAATTGGAGGCCGGTCCTTTCCGCCGAACCGGATTTCGATCGGCGCGGCGTCGCCAAGCTGGATGACCCAACGCGAGCGCTCGGATTCCGGAACCTTGCCCCCCGCATATAGGCTCTCGTCCATGTACTCCATCGAGTAGAGGCCGAGGTAGAGGTAGTCGCCGTCGGCGGCTACGTAGAGGTCGGCGGTGGGAAACGGCGAGTCGGGCGGTAGGAAGCCGGCGTCTCGCGGCCAGGCTTTGAGCCCGGCCATCGGCTCGGCGGGCGCCTTGGGAACGGAGACCTTCGCCGGCGCGCCCGGATTCGAGGCCGCGCGTCGGATTCCCTCGAAGTCGATCGACTGCGAGGCGCGGATCATGCCTTGGTAGGGCTTGCCGAAAATATCGACGAGGCCCATGTTGTAGTCCTCGCCGTCGCCCCGGCCCTTCTCCGGCTCGTCCGTGAACTGGAACCAGTGAGCGCCGACGACGTAAGGGAGGGAGGCGACGTGGCGCACGTACCGCCCGAAGGCCGCCGCCCGCTCGGCCTGGGTCGCCACGACCGGGAAGCCGTCGGACGAGTTCTTGTTGCCGCTCCGGTTTTCCGTCGCGCACATATAGAACTCGGTGATGATCACCGGCCGTTTGGTCGCCTTGTGCAAGGTGTCGAGGAAGAAGTGGCTGATCGCCCCGTCGGTCCAGTCCGCTCCGAGGTTGGTCGAAGCGACGTCGATATATGGGGCCGAGCTTTTCGCGATCTCGATGTTGTAATACTGGATGTAGCGGTCGCCGAGGATGAGATGGTGGGCGTCGTAGCGGCGGATCGCGTCGTAGACGAC
This sequence comes from Fimbriimonadaceae bacterium, assembly GCA_035545155.1. Taxonomy (GTDB): domain Bacteria; phylum Armatimonadota; class Fimbriimonadia; order Fimbriimonadales; family Fimbriimonadaceae; genus JAEVZK01. The sequence goes on from DASZYX010000015.1 coordinate 75,960, forward strand.
CGAGTAGTAGCGCTCGCCAAGAACGCGCAGCCATTCGTTGACGGCCTGCGCGCCTTCACCGCCGGGCCGAAGGGTAATGTCGCGAGCCTTCGCAAGCTCGTCGAAGCCGGCGGCGTCGGTTTCCCAATCCCGGCGGAGCCGGCCGAAGTCGTCGTCGTAGTGCGACCGGAGCATCCGCACGAGGCGGACCTTTCCCGGCGCGGAGGAAGGCATGGCGAAGTAGCTCTTGAAGAGCGAGTCGCCCCACCAGCCGAGCTCGTTATCGGTGAAGTAGCCGACGAGCATCGGATCGTCCACGAATTTCGGCAGCAGCGACTTCGCGGCCGATTCGATCGCCTCCTTGAACGTCGGATCGAACATGTCGTTCCACGGCGCATTGTCGTACGAACCGAGGTGCAGGACTTCGAAGTAGGGAAGGCGGCTGTCGGGCGTGTAGCGCTTGAAGAGGTCGAAGTCGGACCAGCCGCCGAGCGAGTTGAAGCCCCAAGCTCGGAGCTTCGCGGCCGTATCCTCGGCCCAGGCTTGGCAGTTGGAAAAGTGGTGGAAGGCGGCGTAGGCACGGTTCCCGGTGTCGTAGCTCTCCCAAGCTGCGCCGGTCGTGACGCAATCGACGCCCCACGACCAGAAGGGCTTGCCATTTTTGGCAAAGGAGTACCGCTTCTGGGCGTCGGGACCTTGGACAACGTAGAACTCCATGCTTACTTTCTGCCTGGCCTGAGGCGGCGGCGAACTGGGCATCGTGCCCGTTATGAGTGCGGCGAAGGCAACCATCGACAGCATTGTCATGCGTTTAGTCCGGCCGGGGCCCCGCCATGCCGAGAGCCCGCGACCGGTTCCAGGTCTTTAATGCCCTGGAGGTTTCGGCCCGCCGGGAGCATTGGTGACGGGCCCTCTTCCTTTCATTTGAATCAGCCGCTTGGCCGATTCCTCGCTCCCGCGCGAGATCTCGTTGATCACGTATTGCTTGTCGGCGTCCGAAACCTTGCTCCAGTCGCCTCCCGACTGCTTCGCGATCTGATCGAGCCGGGTCGCACGAGACTCGTCTTCCTTGTTGAGGCCGGTTCCGCTCGAGCAGCCGGCGAGGGCCAACGATGCGACGACGAACAGGCAGATGTTTTTCATGGCTCTTATTGGGGCGCGTTGACGACCCACTTCTTGCCGTCGCGGACCTGACCGGGGGCAAACAGCTTGGCATGGCCGTCGGTCATGCCGAAGTTGACGCCGGTGCCGTACTTGTGCCAGGCCGGGTAAAGCATGTCGCCGGGAAGGGCCAAGGAGAGAACGTCGATCGTCCAGTCGTAGTCGATGTTGTTGGTTAGGTAGTAGCACCACTCGACCTCGTCGACGATGTACTGCCCGCATCCATTCCAATCGTTGTATTCCTTCGCTCCGTTGGCGAGAAGGATCATGTCGGCGACGTTGTTGATCTGGCTCGCATTGGTCGCGGCGGTTGTCGTAGCCCAGGGCGCCGGGTCCGGCATGATGCCCTGCGGATTGGTGACGCCGAACATCGTGTAGTAAGGCGTAATGCTGTTCGCCATGTACGATATCGGGCGAGGCTGGCGGCTCGGGGCGATGCCGTACACGCTTGGGTCGATGAAGACGCTTCCCATCGAGTCCACCGGCGACTTCACGATCTCCTTGTTCTTGATGTACGGTTGAACGCAGAGCGCACTCGACCAGGCATAGGAGGTGGAGTACGGCTGGGTGGAATCCCAGAAGAGGGCCAGCGGATACGTGTCGTCGTTGTCTCCCAGGTACATCTGAATGCCAAGTCCGATCTGCTTCACATTGGAGAGATCGGCGGCCTTCTTGGCAGCGAGCTTCGCCTGGGCAAAGACGGGGAAGAGAATGGCGGCAAGTATCGCGATGATCGCGATGACGACGAGTAGCTCGATGAGCGTAAACGCCCGGGTTCGGTTAGACATATGTATCCTCGTTGATTCCTGAAAGGGATGGCGGCGTGAGTCCGGCCTTGGCCGCGCCGCAAGACGCGCGAATAGAAAGCGAAACGGGAAGGACGGGGTTCGGATCGGCGATGGCCTTGCCTTCCACAAGGTTCACGAGCAGCCGCACCGCCGTCTCGCCGAGTTCTTCGATCGGCATGCGGACGCTGGTCAGCGCGGGCTGGGTCATGGTCGCGAAAAAGGTGTCGTCGTAGCCGACGATGGCGAAGTCGTCCGGTATGGAAGCGCCCGCCTCGCGGATCGCCCGCATCGCGCCCTCCGCGCAGAGATCGTTGGCGGCGAAGATCGCGGTCGGCCGCTTGGAGGCCGGCATCGCCAAGATTCCCTTGGCGGCGGCATAGCCGTGCTTCCAATCGAATCCGGCCTGCAAGACGAGAGAGTCGTCGAGCGGCAGGCCACTTTCGGCAAGAGCCCGGCGGTAGCCCTCGAGACGGGGCCGGCTCGTCACGACGTCCTCGTCGCCGATCAAATGGGCGATGCGGCGATGCCCGAGCGAGATAAGGTGCTCGGTCGCCAACTGCCCGCCCCGGAAGTCGTCGGAATTGACGGTGACCGCGCCGGCAACCGGCGCCCGCAGGATCGAGACGTAGGGGATCTTCCGGCTTTCGCATTTGAGGAAGACCGGGCTGTCCGGCGGGGGGATCACAAGGACGAGGCCGTCCACTCGCGAGTCCACCATCATCGCCGCCTTCGCCCCGTTCAGCACGGAAGCGCCGGTGTACAGCATCAGGTTGTAATGAGCCCGGACCATCTCGGCCATGACTCCGTTCGCCACCTGGGCGCAGAACGGGTTGTGGTCGGTGAAGGCTTCGACGTAGGGGAGCATCAGACCGAGGACGCGGGAACGCCCGGTCGCCAGGCTCCTCGCCACCGGATTCGGGAGATAGCCGAGCTGGGCAGCCGCGGCGTAAATGCGTTCGCGCGTCTTGGCGCTAACCCGGATGCTCTTGCTTCGCGAGCCGTTGAGGGTAGCCGATACCGCGGCTCCGGAGGTTCCGGCGAGCTGGGCGACTTCTTTGATCGTGGCGGCCATGGGCTTAATCTCGTTTGATAAAGCGTTTAATCAGTGTTTGGAGTGTAGCACAGGGACGGGATGGGCGGCGCCAATGGTTCGCGCTCTCCTCAATCTTTCTGGTAATTGCCACTGGAAAGGGGGCTCGGGCGATAAATCGATTTATCAAGGCGTCCATCCGTCATCCCGAGAAACGTCGCGAAGCGACCTTCGGAGTGCTGAAGCGAAGCTTCAGCCCCCTGCCGGCTTCGATCGTTGCGCGCTCCGGGAGTCGGGACAAGGCTGAAGCTTCGCTTCAAGCACTCCGAAGGTCGCTTCGCGACGGGGTGGGCGCCGATGTTTCATTTGGGAAGCCGATACTGGCCGCCTGCTTGTAAGCAGGTGACAAAGACTCGTATCCTCATTCGGGGCACAACCGTCCATAATAGATTAAGCGGTTCATCAGAGTTGAGAACGACGTTCGGAGCTTCATTCGGCGCGCTTTGCCTGCTCTCGGTCCTGGTCTGGTCGCTCCAGCCGAAGGCCGAAAAGCCGGGCAGGGTCACCCTGGTTCGCCTCTCCGACACCAATAATCTCCGCGTCGCCCAAGACGATCTCTTCGTCAATCGGAACCCGAGCTTCGACCTCCAGCTCGATCCCACCGCGGGAGGCGTCGAGGCCGTGATCGTCCAGTCGATCGGGGGCGTCGGGCCTGACCTCTTCGACTGCTTCAATCCCTCCCAGCTTTCCGCCTACGTTCGCTCGGGGATTGCGTGGGACGTCGGCGACGAGCTTGCCAGGCGCGGCATCGACATCCGTCGCGACTGCTTCCCCGGCATCCTCAACACCGCCATCTTCGACGGCAAGATTTACGGCGTCCCCACCAACATCGCGGCGGACGGCATCTGGTTCCACAAGGACCTCTTCCGCGAGGCCGGCATCCCCAACCATAGCGGCCCCTGGAAATGGTCGGAGTTCATTCCCATCGCCGAAAAGCTGACCCAGCGCGACCGGCAGGGGCGGCCGATCCGTTACGGCTTCTATTTCGATTGGTGGAATTTCGGCCACTTCTTCAAAGGCTTCGGCGCGCGCCTCTTCAACGAGGACGGCACCCGATGCACCGTCGACAGCCCCCAGGCCATCGCGGCCGTCCAGCTCATGTGGGACCTCGTCTATAAGTACCGCGTCGCCTCGACCCCGGTCGAGGAGGCCTCGATGGCGACTTCCGGCGGCTTCGGCTCCGGCAACATCTCCGTCTTCGGATCGAAGCATGCGGCAATGGCTCTCGGTGGACGCTGGTGGCTGGCCCAGCTCCGCAAGTACAAGGACCTCGATATCGGCGTGATGGAATCGCCCTTCCAGAGCGAGCGCCGCTTCCATGCCTACGGCCGCGCGACCCTTATCAATAAGGACAGCCCGCGCCGCGAGCAGGCCCTCCAATTCCTTCTCTACATGGCCGGGCCGGATTACAACCGCCTCGTCAACTCCCAGGCCGACGGGGTCTGCGCCTTCCGAAAATATGCGAACGCGCCGGACTTCCTCTTCAATCCCGATTACCCGCGCGAAACCGACAACGCGATCTGGCGCGTCATCACCGAGAACGCGGAGGGCGACGAGACGAGTCCGTTCGTCAACGGCCAGGTCGTCAACCGGGTCATGAACGACCAGCTCGATCTCGTCAAGTCTAACCAGAAGTCGCCGACCCGGGCGATGCGGGACGCGGCCGCCGAGATCAACCGCGAGATGGCGAAGGGGCTGGCCGGCGATCCGGCTCTCGCCGAGCGCTACCGCAAGGCCCTGGAGGAGGAGAAGCGATGAAACGGCGGAGGAAGATTCGGCTCGCCCCACTTTGGTTCCTTCTTCCCAACCTCGTCGGCTTCCTGATCTTCACGGCATGGCCGGTGATCTACTCCTTCGCCGCCGGCTTCACGAATTCGAGCCTGCTCGATACCGGCAATACCCGATTCGTCGGCCTCAACAACTTCGCCGAGCTGATCCACGACGAGAAGTTCTGGCTCTCCTTCATCAACACGGTCTACCTGATGATTGGAATTCCGATCTCGATCGCCCTCTCGCTCTGGCTTGCGATCCTGCTCCACCGCAAGATGCGCGGGGCCGACACCTTGAAGGCCCTCCTCTTCCTTCCCAGCGTGACGAGCGGCGTCGCAATCATGATCCTGTGGAAGCAGCTCTACAATCCGGATTTCGGCCCCGTCAACGCGATGATCGAGGGCGTCGCCAACTGGTTTGGCGTGCATCTCCACGGCCCCCAGTGGCTTCTCTCCACCGATAACTTGGCGGGGCTCAAAGTCGAACATGTCGGCCTCGCGAAGCAGCACTTCGGCCTCGGCGCGCGCGACGCCCTGAACATCCTCGGCATCTGGGCGGGGATCGGCGGGGCCAACATGCTCCTCTATCTGGCCGGGCTCAGCAACGTGCCGCCGGAGCTGATCGAAGCGGCCCAGGTAGACGGCGCGGGCAAGTGGCAGGTCTTCCGCTGCGTGACCTGGCCGCAGCTTGCCCCAACGACCTTCTTCATCTCGGTCATGTCGATCATCGGCGGCCTCCAGGGAGGCTTCGAGACGGCGAAGGTCATGACGAACGGCGGACCGGCCGGGACGACGAGCACGATGGCCTTCTATATCTACACCAAGGCCTTCGAGGAATTCCGGATCGGCTACGCCTCCGCCGTCTCCTGGATTCTCTTCGCGATGATCTTCGCCTTCACCCTCGTCAACTGGAAGTTCGGCAACAAGGAGGGCTCCTTCGCGTGAGCAGCCAGCTCCGGGATCGGCGCAGCACCCTCACGTTCACTTACGCGATCCTTGGGCTGTTCGCGGTGACCACGATGGCGCCGTTCCTCTGGATGCTTCTAACCAGCTTCAAGAGCCTGGATGCGGTCGACAAGCCCGGCCTCATGCCAAAGGAGTGGCACGGCGAGAACTACCGCCAGGTCTTCTCCCAGATCCCGTTTGGGCTGTACTACCTCAACAGCTTCCTCGTCGCGGCCTGGGTGACTTTCCTGACGGTGCTGACGAGCGCGATGGCGGCGTTCGCCTTCGCCCGTCTGCGCTGGAAGGGGCGCAACGCCGTCTTCTTGCTCTATCTCGGCACGATGATGATTCCCGGCATCGTCACGATGATTCCCAACTACGTGATCGTGGTGAAGATGCACCTGCTGGACAGCTACACCGGCCTCATCGTCCCGGCGTCCTTTTCGGCGTTCGGCACCTTTCTGCTCCGGCAGTTTATGCTCGGCATCCCTTCCGCGCTCGACGAGGCGGCGATCATCGACGGCGCCGGCCCTTGGCGCGTGTTCTGGGACGTGATCATGCCGATCACCAAGCCCGGCCTCGCCGCGCTCGCCATCCTCACCTTCCTCGGCAACTACGGCTCGTTCTACTGGCCGCTGATTCTGATCAAATCGGAGAGCCTGCGGACGCTGCCCATCGGGATGATCTACTACGACGGCAACTACGGTCGGGAGACGAACCTCATCATGGCCGCCGGCATGATGACCCTCATCCCGCCCCTCCTCCTCTTCATCGTCGGCCAGCGCCAGATGATCAAGGGCATCCAGATGGGGGCGGTCAAGGGGTGATGCGCGGAGACCCTCACCCCCACCCCAACCCTGTTTAGTTAGTCCCCAACCGTTAGGTCTGCGTTAACCCTCCGAAGGCGACGTCATGACGCAGCCATTAACTCAGCAGTGTGTTGGGCCTGCCTGCATGATTCGCGGACGCACGTGGCGGAGCCACGCGCGTTTGCGAATGGTTCGGGCCAAACCCCTCGATGCCCCCTTCCGCCCAGGGGCTGCGTGCGCGCAAGTACAATGAAGCACCGAGCCGCCGCGTCGTGGCCCGGCTCGCTTCCCTTCGCCTTCCATGGATCATCTCGACCAGCCGCTAGGACTCCTGATGAGGCCGACGTTCAGCGTCGACCTCAAGGACTCGTTGGAGCTGGCTGCCCGCAAGTTGCGCGAAAATGGCTGCGATACCTTGCCGGTGACCGACGACGGCTTCCTCGCCGGCGCCGTGAGCGAGTCCGATCTCGCCCAGGCTCTTTCGAACGGCACGGATATGACGGTGGCGGTCGAGACGATCTCCCACGGCGCGCTGACGGGTAGCGTCACCGCGACTGGCGCGGACGCGCTCCGCCTGTTCAACAACCAGGACGCCAAGACGCTCATCGTCATCGACGACGCCGGCCAGGTGCAGGGCATCGTCACCCCATCCGATCTCTATCCGAAGCGCCTGACCCCGCTTCGGCCCCACCTCGTCGGCGGGATGGCGACGCCTTTCGGCGTTTATCTTACGACCGGCTCGCTGCGAGCCGGAGTGAGCCATCTCGCCTTGATCACCACCGGAATCACTCTGCTCGGATTGCTCCAGGTCGGCGGCATTCTCGGCGTGGTCTTGCATGACGTGCTCCGTGCCCGGCATGTCGATGCCTCGGTCGCCGACATCGCCGAACCGATCGCGACGTTCGGTCTCTTCCTCCTTGGGATGCGGTTGATCCCCCTGAGCGGCATCCACGCCGCCGAGCACAAGGTCGTGCATGCGATCGAGCGGGGCGAGGAACTCGTGCCCTCCATCGTCCGGCGAATGCCGCGCGTCCATCCGCGCTGCGGGACGAATCTGGCCGTCGGGGCTTCGCTGTTCATGGGCGTGGGCGGCATCCCGATCTTCCACGATCCCGGCCTACGCTTCCTGCTCGCCGGCATCGTCACCCTGATCTTCTGGCGGCCGCTCGGGAACCTGATGCAGTATTACGTGACGACGAAGCGCCCGACCGACAAACATCTCGCCATGGGCATCCGCTCCGGACGCGAGCTTCTCCAGAAATATGCGACCTCCAGCGTCCACAGCGCGGGCTTCTGGGTCCGGATTCTCAATAGCGGCATTTTTCACGTCGCCATCGGGAGCTCGATCGCGACCGGGCTGCTCTACCTCGCGATGAGGGCCGTCGGTCTGTCAGCCGAGCACTACATGTGGGAGGTATATTAAAAGTTCCGTGCAGACCTTCTACAACGTCGCTCTCGGACTCGGCATCGTCGTGTCCATCATCTTCTCGCTGGTCGTCTTCTGGACCGGCAAGGGCGACGCTATGTCCGGAGGCGGCGGCGCGGTCCGTACCACGTTCAAGGGCAAGGCGAGCTTCGACGACAAGATGTCTCAGATCACCCTGTACCTCGGCGTCGGCTTCATGGTTCTGATGATCGTCATCGACATCATCAGCAACAACCTCCACCACGTCAAATAGCCCTACGGCTTACCGAGGGTCGTTCACGAGCCCGAGGAAGACCACCGTGTCCGTATCGTCGTGCATCAGGGCGAAGAGGAACGGACGGTTCGCGTTGAATGTCTTCGGCTCCACTGGTGCGATCGCCAAGGCCTTGGCCGTCACGGCGGTCGCGGCGGCGGCCTGAGTCCCCTCTTCATAGACCTTGATGTAGGTCACGTGCCGAATCTGGCTGATCAGGGAATCCTTGCCGGGGCCGTTCGTGATGCCGGAAAGGTCGGCGTACGCAAAGAGGGGCGCCATGCCCATTTCACCGAGCGGACGGACGAGGTCGTAGCCTTCCCGGAATTCGAACTTCGGCAGGGAGATATCGACCCTCTGTTCTTTGGCGTGAGAAAGAAGGCCGGCGAATTCCTTCGCGTCGAGCTTCTTCAGATAGTCGGTTGCGGGCACGTTGGCCGGCGGCAGAATGAAGACCATCGAGAATTTGCCGCCCTGATAGCCCATCCGAATCGCCTTCGCGCCTCCGGCTTCGGCGTACGCGAAGCGATCCAGCAGATGCATCGTCGGCACGGTCGCCGCCTCCTTCCCGCCGACGCTGAATTGGGCCGGCGTCGTGGCCTCCGGCGCAAACGGTTCGAGCCAGGTTCCGTCGAAGGTCAGGGCGTTGACGAGGACGACCGAGGTCGTGCGGCCGAGTTCGTCGAGAATCTGAGGAATGCGGCCCTTCGTATGGTCGCTCGTCCAGGCGTTGATGCGTGCGACGACCGAGCTGTCGAACTGTGGTACCGCGAAAGCCTCCCCGTGGTAGAAATGCTCGATCCGGTCTTCGAAGTCGGGCTTGAGCGGATCGGAAGTCTTCGTCCATATGGAGTTGGCGCACGTGAAGGAATTGCCGAGAAGGGCGGAGACGAGGCTGTAATTGCCATCGTTGACGGTGCGAAGATCGGTTCCGTCGAGGAAGAGGGTCTTCGCGAGAGCGCTCTTCGACTGTCCCGCGGTCCCATTGAGCAGCATGGAAAGACAGAGGTCGACCGACAGCGGGGAAAAGCAGAAGTTGCCCGTCACGCCGTCCGCGACGAGGCGGTCCTTGAGGGCGAAGGCGAACCGGTTTCTTTGCATTTTGAGATCCTGCGAGGCCTGCTCCTGGCCGGCAGTCGGCGAAGGCAGATTTCTTTCGATGGTAGCGGACAAGCTTCCGCAGCCGGCAAGAACCAACGCAAAAAGCGGTACGACGCAGCGCATATCGATTAGTGTCCGTCGAAGGCCATTTCGTTCATGCCCGCGAAGGGAGGGTTGAGGGCTGAGTGTTGAGGGGCGTTCGGGCTCCCGGATGCTCTCTCAACACTCGGTTCGCCTTCGATTGTTCGTGAATTTACCGTTATAGATTTGCAGTATTGCCGTGAAGCCCATATCTAGTCATTTATATTGCATTCAACTAAGTATCGCGGAGCTAGAAGCGCCCGGACTCAGGAGTAAAGCCCAGTGGAAAATCTCTTTCGATTCCTATTAACTCGACCGGCTGAAAAAGTCGATGTCTCGACGACAACCATTCCCGTCCGTACTCGCGACAGCTATACGAAGCAACTCGTCGCGGCGCGAGCCGGCGAATCGCCCATCCCCGCTCTGAGGCGCGTCGCCGCCCAGTACCGCACCGAGAATGGGAGCTGGACCCCGGCCCAAAATATCGCGTACTACGCAGCCCTCGTCGGCTTTCGCGCCGCGATCGCCGGAAAGGCCCAGGCGTCCCTCGCCGATCTCAACTCGGCTTTCTCTCAGGCCTTCGGCTCGACGAAGATCGCCGACCTCGTGAAAGACGCCGCTTTCGAGGACAACTACCAGCGGCTCAGCGACATCGTCGTGACGAGTACGCTCCTCGGCGAGGAGGCCCAGATCGCGATTTCCGAGGCCGCCGACCTCCTGACGACGATGGCCCTCATTACGCGCCTTGCCGCCGGCGACAAGAGCCTGGAAGCCGCGGGCGCCGTGAGCGCCGCCCTGAACCGGACGCTGCTCCTGCCGCCCACCGTCTTCCCGCTCATGGGCAAGGCCCCCGCCGCCACCACGACGACCACGACCACGACCACGACCACCGGCGACGGCGGCTTCAAGGTCAGCGCCGAGCTGGCCGATCTGCTCGTGAAGAGCAAGACGCTGCAGACCGCGTTCACGGCTCTCACCCGGGTCAGCCCGGAGCATATCGCGATCCCCGCGGATCAGCTCGTCGCGCCGACCGCGACCGGAACGGCCGCGCCCACGACGGCCCCAACGGCCACCCGTATTCCGGCCGTGGCGACGACCGGCGCGGCCGCCGCCACCGGCGTCGCCGTCCGCAATCTCGCCCTTAACGGCTCTCTGGCAACCTTGGCCGTCGGCGCGACGCCGGTGCTGCTGACCGCCGCCGCCATCAAGAGCTTCGAGCCGGAAGAGCAAGCCGCCCTGAAGACGCTCCAGATCGATCCGACGACCCAGAGCGTGCCAAGCACCGTGTCCGATCTCTCGCTCCAGTTGACCCAGACGGAGTCGAGAATCGCGGAGCTGTCCGCCGACCCATCGGTCGCGATGCAACGCCTCGGCGGAGCGTTCTTCCCGGCCGACAGCCTTGCAGGACTTAACTTCGGCGTAGTTGGAGAGAAGCCGAACTACCTACCCACGACGCATGGTTCGCTGACTCCCGCTGGGATCGGCGACCTGCTCGTGGTCAAGCAATTCCTCAAGCGGTACGAAGCCTACGAGGAGTCCCACATCGAGAACATCCTCAAGGGCGAGTACAAGGAGCTGGTCCACACTCGGACCGACGTAACCGAGACGACGATCACGACCTCCGACGAGGTCGACAAGGAAGAGGATCGCGACCAGCAGACCACGGAGCGGTTCGAGCTGCAAACGGAGACGAGCAACACGATCAAGGACGATTCCAGCCTCAAGGCGGGCGTGTCCGTCTCCGGCAGCTACGGCCCAATGGTCGAGTTCAAGGCCACCACCGACTTCGCGATGAACAACTCGAAGGAGGAATCGCAGAAGGTCGGCACGAACTACAGCAAGGAAGTCGTCCAAAAGGCGACGAGCAAGCTGATCCAAAAGCACACTCAGCAGATCGTCAACCACTACGTCACGACGGTCGAGGAGAAGAACACCCACGGCTTCGACAACAAGGGCGGATCTGGCCCGGTCATCGGCCAGTACCAGTGGGTGGACAAGATCTACGAGGCGCAGGTCTTCAACTACGGCAAGCGGATGCTCTACGACATCATGCTGCCGGAGCCCGCCGCGTTCCTCCTCTACGCCGCGTCTCGCCCTTCCTCGGCGCAGACCGCTCTCGTCAAGCCCGACCCCTTCACGCTCACCCCGACCGACATCACGGAATGGAACTATCCCTATTACGTGAAGAAGTACGGCGTCGCCGGCGTCGAGCCGCCGCCCGCTCCCTACGTTTCCTCCTCGAAGGGCGTCGACGGCAAGGGCGACAACAACGACGACGGGATCACTTCCAAGACGGTCGACGTTCCGATTCCGGATGGCTACCAGGCCGTCCACGGCAACCTCGTCACCTGGTTCATCTACACCGATGAAGACAAGGCGATCGTCGATCTCGCGTTCGGCAGCGGCTCCCATCAGGTCAAGACCCACTCGGGCGGCTATTGGAGCACGACGCTGAACAATGAGACCGGCACGATCTCGCTGACCGCGCTGACCTACAAGATCGACACCTTCACGACGAACGTGGAAGTCACCTGCCAGCGGCGGCCGGAGACGCTCGATGCCTGGAAGCTGAAGACCCACACAGCGATCCTTCAGGCGTACCAGCAGCAGCTTCGGGACTACCAGGACCAGCTCGCCGCGCTCCAAATGCAGGCCGGCCAGCAGATCCAGGGCATCAACCCCGAAGAGAACGAGAAGATGATCCGGAACGAGCTGAAGAAGGGCTCCATCAGCCTCTTCACCAACCAGCAGTACGATTCCTTCAACTCGATCAAGACGAGCCCGCAGGGCTATCCCGAGATGAACCTGACCCTCGCCAACGCGGAGGGCAGCTACATCCGCTTCTTCGAGCAGGCCTTCGAGTGGGAGCAGATGATGTACTTCTTCTATCCCTACTACTGGGGTCGGAAGGGCAACTGGGTGGACCGCGTGATGCTTCAGGACGTCGATCCGCTCTTCTCCGACTTCATCAAGGCCGGCGCGGCCCGCTGCGTCGTCCCGGTGCGGCCGGGCTTCGAGCAGGCGATCGCCTACTTCCTCCAGACCGGTCAAATCTGGAACGGCGGCGACCTCCCGACGATCAGCGATCCCCTCTACGTTAGCATCATCGAGGAGATCAAGGAGCGCGACCAGGCGCCCGGAGACGAAATCCCGCAGGGCGATCCATGGGAAGTGCGCCTGCCGACGACCCTCATCTACTTGCGCGACAAGGACAGCCTCCCGTCCTGGCACAAGCAGGCCGACGGCACGTGGGTGCCCGACTAGTCCGATGGGCAAGCTGCCTACTATCTATAAAATCCACCCGTCGATCGGAGTTGCCCGGGTGGGCAACTCCCCGACGGACTTCTTCATCGGCCCGGAGACGCCCGGCCGGCCGTCGGAAGGCGTGTCCGATATCGGAAGCAAGGTCCCCAACTTCAAGGATTCTTCCGGCCTCATCAAGAGGCAGGGCGCCCGCTTCCGGATCTGGCAATACGACGACAATGGCAAGGGCAAGTACGCTCCGGTCGCGGAGATCAACCTCAGCTCGAGCAACGTCGAGTGGATCGTCTGGACGTGCCACCTCGCCAACAAGAAGGCGGCGTTCTTCACGTTCGACGGCCTCCGCGGCGATCCGGTCTATGGCCCGTCCGGAGCCGCTCCGGAGCGGCGGAATAAGTCTGTTACGAATCCCAAGGCCCTCTGGCTCGACCCCGGCATGATGAAAATCAGCGGCAAGAGCAAGTCCGGCGTCGAATTCAAGAAGGGAGCGATCAAGTCGCAGACCTGGCCGCTCAAGCCGCCTAGCCCTGACATCGACTATCTCGGCGAGCTGAGAACGGACGCGGAGGGCCGCCTGATCGTGCTCGGCGGGCTTGGCAAGGTCTCGTCGGTCCCCGGCGCCAATCCCATCGACAATTACGCGAACAACGACGGCTGGTTCGACGACGTGTCGGACGGCCCGGTGAACGCGATGATCAAGATCAAGGGAATCAAGAATCCGATTCCCGCCGTCGGGGCGTGGGTTCTCTGCGGTCCGCCTTGCTTCGCCCCTCACAGCCGGAACGTGGTTTCGCTCTGGGATACCCTCTTCGATCTCGCCGCGCGGGAGATGACGCTGCCCACGAACGACGCGAAATACGACGGCGTTCTGAAGCCGCTCGCCGACATCAACGCGGAGATCAAGGGGAAGGCTTGGGGAACCGTGACGCTCTCCAAGTACACGCCGGTCTTCGAAACCGACATCTGGCCGATCTTGCAGGCCGCGTTGGACGTGGTCTATCTCTACCGCCCCGCCAAAAGCGTGCACGGCACTCTCGGCCACGGAGGCGTCGCCTCGTTCTACAAGCTCTTCGCCGACCCCGCTCCGGCGAACCAATCGCTGCGCCAATTGGTCTTCAACCAGCTTCACAAGCCGGGCGTCGCCGGAGACGGCATGCCGAGCACGGAGATGCCGAAGCTCCTCGGCGACGATCCATACAATAAGTGGAAGGTCGGCAATCGCCGCCGCCTGGTCTTGACTCCGACCCAGCATGCGATGCTGGAGCGCTGGTCGCAGAACAAGTTCACGTCGACGACGACTTCGCCGCCGGCTCTTCCGGCCGTGAGCATCACGCCGGACGGCTTGGACCGGGCCGCGATGGAAAGCTGCGTCGGCGGCGCGTTCTTCCCGGGCATCGAATGCAGTTGGCAAATCCGCCATCCCGCCTTGTATCTGGAGCCGTTCCGGATCAAGGAAGGCGCGCCGACCCAGTACGCGGGAGACTCGGGCGGAGTCGAGGCCGGCCACTTTTCACGCCAGATGGCCCTGCCCTGGCCCGCGGACTTCCTCCAATGCCGGCTAGAAGACCACAAGCGGGACGACACCGGAGTCGACACCGACTGGGGTTGGTGGCCGGTGCCTCGGCCTCACCACGTCTACGCGACCGAGGCGGACGCGACCGGCGCCAAGAGCATGGTTTCCTGGGTCCGCTCCACCAGCGGCGGCGCCGCGAAACCCTGGGCGGGAGGCGGCGGCGAGGAGCCGCAATTCGACGAGATGGTCCCCAATTGGGTGAAGTTCGGCTTCGTCATCCGCAAGGGCGACGTGATGTTCGAGACGGAGCGAGCGGCCAATGTCCCCTGACCGCTACGACGTCGCCGTCATCGGGGGCGGGCCTGCCGGCTCGTTCTGCGCGGCCCGGCTGGCCCAGGCCGGCGCTCGCGTCGCGTTGTGCCATCGAGCGGGCGCTCGCCGGAGCACTGTGGAGTTGCTCTCCGGCCGCGCCCGTTGGATGATGCGCGAGGTCGCGATGCCGGCCGGCGTCGAGGTTTTCGAAACGATGTCCCTTTGGGGAGGGACCGAGCCGGCCGTTCGGGATTCGATCTTCGATCCCTATGGCCCGGCTCTCGCCGTCGAGCGAGCCGAGTTGGATGCCGCGTTGCGGGAGTTCGCCCGCTCCTGCGGCGTCACCCTGGTCGACGCCCGCATCCGCTCGGTCTGCCGGCGAGACCGCCGGTGGATCGTCGAGGACGGTCTCGTCGCGGACTGGATCGTTCTCGCAACCGGCGGCGCGCCCAAGCCCGCGCTTGGCCGCGAAGAGGAAATCGTCCACCGGCAGACGGCTTTCTTCGCTCGGTGCGCATCCTCGGCGACGCCTCGACTCCGGATCGAGCGCGCGGAACATGGCTGGTGGTACGGTATGCCCGTCCCGTCCGGCGGCCTGTTCCTCGGGCTCTGCTCGGGGAAGGAGGTCCGCCTCGACGAGGCCCTTGCCGAGACGAGGATGATGGCGGGCCTGGTCGAGGGGCCCCTCAGCGCGCGCTGGGGTATGCCCGCCTCCATCCGCTGCTACTCGCAGGCCGTCGGGGAGGGCTGGATCGCGGTCGGCAACGCCGCCTTCTCCCCCGACCCCCTCTCGGGGGAAGGCGTCTGGTTCGCCCTCAACACCGCCCAAGCCGCCGGCGACGTCCTCCTCGGCCAATCCACCCCGGCCCAGTATCAGGCCCGGATCGACGCCGCCGCCCAAACCCACGTAGCCTCCCGACGGATCGTCCTCGCCGGGTGACGGGGAAGGGGTTGGGGATGGAGAGGCGGAGTCACTCTCCTGACGCTCGTCCCCGCCTTAGGGCCGCCGAGTCAGAACCCAAGACCTATGAACTGCCGGCTCCGACCCCCGGCAACGCCGGCGTCCCGAGGCATCGAAGGACTGGAAGCTCGTCAAGGACTGATCCGGCTGGTTCAGCCGCCGTTTGTTTGATGGATTGGCTGCGTCACTTTGCCTCCGTACCTGATCCCAGGCCGGCGAGGAGCTCTTCGAGCTGGTCGAGGACCTCGGGCATTGCGCCCGTCGATCCGGTGTCGACCGCTTCCTTCGAGGGATAGAGATCGTGCACCACCAATCGCGTCTTGCCGTCGGTTTCCTCGAAGGTCACCGTGGTGACGGTATTGCCGCCGTCGCCCTCCTCGTTGGTCCAAACGAGGCGCGAGGGCGTCGTCACTTCGAGGTAGGTGCCGAAGAACTCCATCGTCGAGCCCTCGTGGAGAAACGCCAAACGATACTGCCCCCCGACGCGAACATCCATTTCGCAGGAAACCAGGTTCAGCCCATACGATTTGGGTACCCACCACCTGCGGAACAGGTCTGCCTTGGTCCACGCCTCGAACACGAGGCGCGCGGGCGCGTCGATGGTGCGTGTGACGACAAGTTCGCGGTCCGATGTCCGCTCTACGCTGGTCTTATTCTCTTTACTTGCTTCCATTTGCATTCTCCTTCTGTTTCAGTTCCTCGACGACCATGTCCAACTCGTCGAAACGCGCGGCCCAGAGCCGACGATAGCTTTCGATCCATGCCGCCTCTTCTTCCAGTCCGCGCCGCCCAAGCTTGCAGGTTCGAACGCGCCCAACCTTCTCGGTGCTGACGAGCCCCGCTCGCTCCAGGACGCCCACATGCTTTTTCATGCCCGTGAGGGTCATGTGGAACCTCTCGGCAAGGGCGGTGATCGAAGCGTCCGCGCGCCCGAGCTGCTCCAGAACGCCGCGTCGGGTGGCGTCCGAGAGCGCACCGAACGAGGCGTCGAAGTGGCGTTGACTATACTGAACCATTTGGTTCAGTATAGCATATGAGCGCGTGGAGGAAATTTTATTTGCCAAATCTTGGCGTTTAGTTATCCTCTGCTCCAAATCTACTCTAAAATGGAGTATATGATTTCCGCATGCTCTAGTTCTTGCCGATCAAGGTTTCGCAGCGCCCCGAATATGCCGTCCTCGCCAAGCTTCTTGAAGAGGTACGCGAACATGCTGGCCTGTCGCAAAGCGAACTCGCCCGTCGCCTCGGCCGCCGTCAGGCTTTCATCTGGAAGATCGAGAACGCAATCCAGAGTCCCAATCTCATCGAGCTCAACGACATCGCCGAGCGGACAGGCGCTGATTTGGTCGAGATCATTCGAACCTGGCGCGAGCGGACCTCGTCCTGAAGCATATGTAGGGCCGCTGGCGGCCGGACTGCTGACGAAAGACCCAACTCATATTCAGGGTCGCAAAGATCTGGTTTCGGGAATCGTTATTTTGGGCACTGCTTGGGCTCGGAATGTGGGGTTTGATATCATGTTAATTCGGATGCTGAAGATTTGCAGTTTGGCTCTGCTATGGTGCTGTTTGTCGGCTCATGCAATAGGTCAGGTGATCGGACCTCCACCTCCTCCGCCCGCCACGGTGACCGTTAGCCCACGTGTCAAGGGCCTGTCGTTCGTCACGGACCATCAGGAAGCTTCCTATGGCTGCTCGATCAGCTTTAGCGATCCGAATTACCACATCTGGAGTGACGCGGACGACCCGACTCACGCGCAAGGTTATGGTTACACTTGGACCGGGCTCGACTATCGCGGTCACCAGCATGACGCCTCGCCGACCGGGTACGCAACCGCGACGGGGCGCTACGCGGCCGCTTGCACGCTGAAGATCGTCGCCAACGTCCCTGGCGCCCTGCCGTTCGATGTCGGTCCTTACTCGAAAGCCTGCTTTGCGATTGGCGGTCCGTTGACACCTGGAGTTATACTGGGCAGCACGGGCAGCCTAACGCCGCCTGCGGATGGCGGGAGTTACTCCGCCAAGTACATCCAATATCTCGGCTACGTCTTCAACGGGTCTGCCCCCGACGACTATACGCAGATTCCGCAACTCGGCTCGATGCAAGCTGGCCCGCAGCCCGACGGTACGACTTATTCTTGGAGCATCGAAGGCAACGGGACCTTCACCTTTGGCACGCCCCCGCCGTCAACTTCCCAAGTAGACATTAGCGCCACCCAACAAAGCGGCTTCGGCTCGATCCACGTGAAATGCACGTTCAACTTCACAAATCCCGATCCCGACGATCCTTGTTCGGGGCAGGCAGACGATGACAGCGAATCAACGCCTCCACCCGGTTCAGCGACTACGGCGCCCGACTACTATCACTTCACATCGCACCGGCCCGATACCACTTCGGTCGTCAGGCCGTCTCCGATCGTTACAACCGGCCCGCCGCTGTGGGGTGTTGACTACGAAGACCAGCTATATCTCTACGATCACTTGAACACGCCGATGCCCGGTTGTTGGGTTCAAGAAAGATATCCGACGAGCCCGCCGTCGTGGGATACGGTGAATGACATTAACACTTGGTGGACGACTGGACCTGGAGGCGCTTTTGGACGCATGGATGACAACGGCGTTTGGCATCTGTTCCCGGATACCCTTGCCATCAGTGCCGAGACGGCGTGGACGTCAGTCGACCATCCCAACGACCCGGTCCTTAGCATCGTTCAGGAGCTATGGGCGGGCACGAGGGACACGCGCGTCTATCCCGAGGCCAGCGGCGTTCATGTCGCCAATTACACACTGAAATATTGGACCGACCAGATTCTTCGCAACTTGACCGGCTTTTGACCTTTGGAGCTTATGCAAATGATCCTCACCATCGCCTGCGCCGTTGCCGTCTTTCAGACGGCTCCGCAAGTTCTCGATCCTCGCGATCCGCTCAGCCACAATCCGCTGAACAAAACCGATTTCGTGGCGATCGTGCGCGTCGTTTCCATTACCGAGCCGCAGATGCGCCAGGTTTTCTCGCACGGCCGAGCCGAGAAGGGATATTTCCAGTCGCGGGACGTCGAGGTTTTGGACTCGGCGGGGTCGCTTCCGGCGGGTCATGCCACGTTGCTCGTTCAAAGCAGGGCGCCGCGCACGTCCAATGTTGCGGCATCGGCGACGGCTGGTCCTGCGCCGGGTTCCGTTTGGCTGGTGACCGGTTTTCGGCCGCACGGAGATCGCCTGAAGGTCTCGCCCTGGCCGGCGGCGGAGTCTCTTGACCCGACGAGCGTGATCCCGCTTTCCGCAGACGAAGCGAGCGCGTTCTGGCAGTGCCGGACGGCGGCGCGGCGGCTCGTGGCCGGCCGCGATTACGCGACGACGATCTCAAAGACTCTCGCGGGGTCGCTAACGGAAGGCAGTTCGGACGAGGTAAGGGACACGACGGCGTTCTTCCTTGCCGGAACGATGGGCGCGGTGGATCGCATCGACGGCATGCAAAAGGAAACCTGGCTCCGCGATGTCGTTGCGAAAATCGCCGTGACGGGTGCGGCGGACAAGGATGGTTACATCAAGATGCGCCTCTACGCCCTGGCTGCACACCTTGGCGAGGCGCAGGGGCAAAAACCGTTTGTTCATGCCTTCGTCGATCTGCTCCGCGAGAGGCCCGGCTTCTACGACGCAAGCGAATGGAGCGCCCTTCAGTCGGTTCCGATCGACGAGTCCCTCGGCTTGACCGACGAAATGATCGGTGCGGCCGACGAGACGCCCAACTACCTGGCCAAGGAGTTCCTCCTTTCGCGCGCGGCGATGCCGCAATCCGAAGCCGCCTTCCGGAAGCTCATCCGGATGCTGGACGACGCAACGCAAACCGGCCCGACGCCGTTCTACGTCTACGTCCTCGACAAGCTCTGCTCTCTCGCCGGACGCAACGACCTGAAGCCACCCACTGGAGCCCAAGGCCCCTCCCCAAGATGGTCCCAACTTCGGGCTTTTTGGAAAGCTTCCTCCTGCTCAAGGCTCAAGCAGATGCACGCGGATTCCATTACGGGCAAATAGGTCTTTGCGTGCCTCGGGACGCAGAGGGTGCCCGCCTTCGCCCGCCACAGTCCACGTCCCGAGGCTATCCGGTGCCGCCTTTGCTTGAAAGACCAGGTCACTGATCCAAGAAGAACAGATTTGATTTCCCGGCCGTAGCGATGTCCGGAGTTCGCCGGAGGCGACTGTCAGCAAGCTACAGGTAGCCTCGGGACGTGGATTGCGACTCCCGAAGACGAGCAACGCCGGCGTCCCGAGGCATCGAAAATGGCATGAGGCGAAGCGAGCTACTTTTCCTCGATGAGTCGCAAGGGCTCATCACAGTTGTCGGAGCGGCCATCGTCCATGGCGACGGACGCCAGGAGGTGGGTTCGTCCTTTACGGTTCTGTCGCGGGAACCTGCGTATTGATGTTTCGCTCGTTGTAACGCACGACCCCCTGCCGGATCATCTTCCAATTGAAGACCAGGAAGCCCAACCATTCGACGACGGCTTGCATTTCTCGCAGGAAAGGTATCTCGAGTGCATTGTGCCGGTGTGGCGTTGGCGGAGACGGATCCATCATGACCGCGACGATAACGATCCAAAGGACGGCTATCTCGAGAAAGTATGCCCACCAGTGATTGCGGTAGATCCCGGCCGCAGCAGCTACTGCCATCAAGGCTAACGGCAGGGCGACCGGCCACGGCGTCGCCCCCGGCAAAGGATGTAAGAACCCCAGCCAATCTCCGATGGCGGCATAGACGAACATGAGGGCAAGAAGGACCTGCAACGCCAATCCCCAAAACCCGTTCCATGAAAGCCACGGTGGCTTGATCGATGCAAACCACCGAGATCGTCGAACAAAAACGACGGCGCCCAAACAGAAGGAGACACCAAGGAACGCCTCGGTTGCTCGGAGCCATGCTCTCGCCGGCAGGGCATGGTTCGCAAGGCTGCCTATGAGCAAGAGCAACATTAAGCCGACGAAGGAGCCCGCGATCGCCCCGAGAGGGTTGGTCGTTACCCATCTGTACAGGCGCTTCGTCTCCTCCACGGCGTTCACTGCAGGAGTATAAGATACCGGTCCGCGAATAGCCAACCCGTCGTTAGGCTGGATCGAGATCGATTCCCCGCATCGCCGCAGCTTTTTACTTCGCGAACCGACTCCGCTGCGCTCCGCAACGGCTTCGGGGCATGCAGTGCGGGGCGAACGGTTCAAGTCCAGCTCACCGCTAACGCTCAAACCTTCGGCGGACCGTCGTGTCGATAGCGGTTCTTGAACCAGGCCGTGATCGCCAAGCTCATGGCCACGAAGCTGCCGGCCACGATGTACATGACGGTTTCCCAGCGGCCGTGGGCTGTTTCGTAGGAGGGCGTGGGGGCATAGTGGGGGCGGGTTTCGTAGACCGCGAGCATGCTCAGGAGGAACGCGAGCAGCCAGAGGCCTTGCACGCCAAGCAACCGCATTCTCCAATCGCCCTTCATACATTCATTATATGGCGCCGGTTGACCCGTCTGAGGGAAAACCGGTCGGCAATGACCCTGCCGGAATCAACACGGAACCGCTTGGGGAAGATCGGTTGCGAAGGCTCGGCCGATGCGTTCACCCTCACGAGAGGCGCCGGCAACTCATCGGGGCCCGGTCGAGCACGTGACCGTCGCCGGTTCCCCTGTCTGTCGTTTGCGAGATCCAGCGGTTCCGGCCCGTCTTTCCATGCCGACTGCGACCCGCCTCAGTAGCACGTCGAGCTTCATTTGTCCGATTGGGATGCGCTTGTCGTGGCTTGGGCGTCCACGTCCGAGAAAGCCCGTTTCGATTCGGGGCTGGCTCTCTCGGGTCTGGAGACCCAAGCCACGACGAGCGCATCCATCTTGCTCAGCTCTCTCAAGAAACACCTTGTGATTTAGGTTCAAGGTGCGGACCTGGGCTGGGCAACCTCCATAAGTTCCCGGAACCTCCATCCCCCTACCCCCTTCCTCCTCCCGGCACAAACCATCCGGCAAGAGGAAGGGGCTTCCGGATTCCCCTCCTCTTGCGCCGATGATTGTGCGGCGGAGGAGGAGGGGATTAAGGGGTGGAGGTTCCGGAAACCTACAAACGCCCCGCTCTTGTCATCCGGCGCCACGGGGCC
>DASZYX010000016.1:0-62037 GCA_035545155.1 Fimbriimonadaceae bacterium
GCGGTCCCAATGCCGCTCAAAGCCGATCGGCGATCACCCCGGACATGAGATCTCTCCCGCGAAGGCCGACTTGCGGATCGGAGGAAACAGGTCTCAGTGCCAGAACACCCTAACCATACAAGGAGGAGGGGGATAAAGGGGGTAGAGGTTCCGGAAACTCGTAGTTGGGACCCGATTGTAGGTTCCCGGAACCTCCATCCCCAACCCCTTCCTCCCGGCACGAACCATCCGGCTGGAGGAAGGGGCTTTCTCTCCCCCTCCTCTTGCGGCGATGATTGTGCGGCGGAGGAGGAGGGGGATAAAGGGGGTAGAGGTTCCGGAAACTCGTAGTTGGGACCCGATTGTAGGTTCCCGGAACCTCCATCCCCAACCCCTTGCCTCCTCCCGGCACGAACCATCCGGCAAGAGGAAGGGGCTTTCTCTCCCCCTCCCTCTTGCGCCGATGATGTGGGCTAACGGCCGACCAGGCGCTTGATCCGCTCCCAGGTTCTTTCGAGCCAAGGCTTAGGTTTGCCCCATACGTACAGGGTGCATTTGGCGGGCCGTAGCGTCGACTTTCCTCGCAATGCGACGGGTAGGGTCATGTCCGCGGCTTCGATACTTGCCCGCCTTCCATCTGCCAAATAAAATTCTGCCGACCAGCACATGCTAAGGTCGCAGTCGGATGGGGTTGGGTCGCCCGTTGCGTCCAGGTTCGCGATGACAATCGATGCCGGGTCGCTGAAATCAAGCACACGGGTCGGCTTTCCGAACATTCGCCTCGTCTTGTCTCTGACGACATGAAGGCGTCGGTGAAGATAATCGAGCGTATCACCCTCGCGCGTCGCCAGCCCGATACCCAGGGCGAGGAGCGACAGAAGGCCAAACCCCAGCCACCAGCGCCACTTCCGCCACCGCATTCCGATAGCATAAGCCGGATTTCCTTCCCACGGTAGAATCCATCCCTAAATGGATTACCGGCGAACGTATGTCAAAGACCTGTTCAGCCTTGCGCCGGGGACGAAGGCGTCCGCCTATGGCTGGGTGAAGACCCGGCGAGATAGCAAGGGAATCTCCTTCGTCCAGCTTAGCGACGGCTCCTGCTTCAAGGACCTGCAGGTCGTCGTCAACGAAGGCGTCCTCGGCGACGAAACCCTCAAGCAGATCACGACGGGGGCATGCGTTCGCTTCGACGGCGAGATTGTGGAGTCTCCCGCCGCCGGCCAGGCCGTCGAGCTTTCCGCGACCGGCTGCGAGGTCTTCGGCCCTGCCGACCCCGCCACCTATCCGATGCAGAAGAAAGGGGCCTCGTGGGAATTCTTGCGGGAGATCGCCCATTTGCGGGCGCGCGGCAACACGTTCGGCGCGGTCTTCCGAGTCCGGAACCAGGCGGCTTGGGCGATCCATCGCTTCTTCGTGAGCCGGGGCTTTCACTACATCAACACGCCGATCGTCACGGCGAGCGACTGCGAAGGCGCGGGGGCGATGTTCGCCGTCAGCACGCTGCTCCAGACGCAGGAGCACTCCACCCCCCAACCCCCCTCCTCAGTTTCCCGCGCTCCGAGCGGGGCGGTCGGACAAGGGGAACGCCGCGAGGAAACCGAGGAGGGGAGCTCCGGAACGCGGTGGCGGCTGACGAACGACGATCCGGCCGCCGACTTCTTCGGCAAGCCCGCCTATCTCACCGTCAGCGGGCAACTCGAAGCCGAATCCCTGGCTCTCGGCATGACCAACGTGTACACGTTCGGCCCGACTTTCCGCGCCGAGAACAGCAGCACGAGCCGCCACCTCGCCGAGTTCTGGATGGTCGAGCCGGAGATGGCCTTTTGCGACCTCGAAGGCGACATGAACCTCGCCGAGGAGTTCCTAAAAGAGGTCATCGGCTACCTGCTCGAAAACTGCGGTCCGGACCTCGAGTTCTTCAACCAGCGGATCGAGCCGGAATTGCTGAAAACCCTCCACCACGTCGTCGAAAGCGGCTTCGAGCGGATGACCTACACCGAAGCGGTCAAGCTTCTTGAGGAGAGCGGAGAAAAATGGGAGTTTCCCGTTTTCTGGGGCGCCGACCTCCAGAGCGAGCACGAGCGCTGGCTGACCGAAACGAAGGTCGGCCGCCCGGTCATCCTCACCGATTATCCGAAGGAGATCAAGGCCTTCTACATGCGATCGAACGACGACGGCAAGACGGTCCGAGCGATGGATGTCCTCGCCCCGCGGATCGGCGAGATCATCGGCGGCTCCCAGCGCGAGGAGCGATACGACGTGCTCGAAAGGCGTATCCTTGAATCCGGCCTCCCCTTGGAGCCGTATTGGTGGTACCTCGACTTGCGGCGGTTCGGCTCCGCGCCCCATTCCGGCTTCGGGCTCGGTTTCGAGCGCCTGATGATGTATGTGACCGGGATGAAGAACATTCGCGATGTGATCCCATTCCACCGAACTCCCGGCCATGCAGACTTCTAGGTTCGCCGCCCGAAGCGGGCCGATGAAGCGAGGACGATGAGCCGAAACACCCCAAGCTGGCTGAACAAGGTTAAGGTCTTTCGGCGATTCGATTCCCGCCTGTCCGCCGAGCTTCGGCGTCAGCGCAAGCCGATCGTCGCCGGCCTGATCTGCGTCGTCGTCACCGCGCTCCTCACGACGACGACGATCCCGCTCATCAAATGGAGCCTTCAGGCGATCAACGACGCCGGCCATATCGGCGAACAGATGATCGTGACGAAAGACGAGCTTCAGGAAATCGCCCGCGCGGTCCACAAGAGCCCGGTCGAGGTCAACCAGGTCTTCGTCGGTATCGAGCAGGGCCGAGAAGATCGTCTCCGAAAAAGCGAGTTCGAGCCCGCCGCCAAGCGGCTCGGCGTGACGCCGGACCGCCTCAACGAGATCATGGACCAGGCGCGGGACCACGCGATGCACCACGCGCGAAATCCTCAGGATGCTCTCTCGTTCCTTGGCCTCATCTGCATCGCCGTCGTCTCCCTATACGGCCTCAAATACTGGTTCACACGTGGGCAGGCCTACTACCTGAGCTACGCGTCCAACCGGCTCGCGAACGATCTGCGGATGCAGATGTTCGCCAAGCTCCAACGCCTGCCCGTCAGCTACTTCAACGAGAAACGAGCGGGCGCGATCCAGAGCGTTCTGACGAACGACGTCAACGTCTACCAGAACGCGGTCATGGTGATCCGCGATTCGATCGACGCGCCGATTCGCGCGCTCGGCTCCTTCGTGTACGTCTTCGTCCTTCAGTGGCAGCTTGGCCTCGTGACGCTGCTCTTTCTGCCCGTCCTGCTCGTCGTCATCCAGCGCAACGCGCGGAAGATGAAGAAGGCCCAGTCCCAGGTTCAGATCGACCTTTCCCACCTCAACGCCCTCTCCCAGGAGTCGCTGTTGGGTACGCGGGTCGTCAAGGCGTTTAACGCGGAGACGACGGTGCTGAAGAACTACGGTGGCCTCGTCGAGCGGAGCTTCGATAGCCAGATGACGGCGGTGCGCCGGCTGGCGACCCTCCGGCCGCTCGTGGAGCTGATCGGGGCAGGCGCGCTCGCGACGGTCATGTACATTTGCGGCTGGCTTGCCTACGGAGGCAGCTTGCAGGTCGCCGACATCGCCGCCCTCGTCTACGCGCTCGATCTGATCAATCAGGGATTCCGCAGCCTCGGCAACGTACAGAACACCTATAGCCAGGTTGAGGCCGCTTCCGAGCGCATCTACTCGGAAATCCTCGACGTCCCCGACGAGCACTTCGAATATCCGGGAACGAGGGCGGTCGAGCAACCCAAGGGCCGGATCGCCTTCGAGCACGTCACCTTCAGCTATCCGGACGGCACTGCCGCCTTGTGCGACGTCAGCTTCGTCATCGAGCCGGGTACCTCGCTCGCGCTGGTCGGGCCGAGCGGCGCGGGCAAGAGCACGGTCGCCGATCTCGTTCTGCGCTTCTACGACCCGACCTCTGGTCGTATCACCTTCGACGGCGTCGATCTGAAGGAGCTCAAGGTCGAATGGCTGCGCAGCCAGATCGGCGTCGTGCCTCAGAGCACGTTCCTCTTCGCCGGGACCATTGCGGAAAATATCCGCATGGGCGCGCCCGACGCGACCATGGAGGAAGTGGTCGAGGCCGGCAAGATGGCCCACGCCGAGGAGTTCGTGAACCGGTTCGAAGGGAAGTACGACGCGAACATCGGCGAACTTGGCATGGGCCTGAGCGGAGGCGAGCGCCAGCGCGTGGCCATCGCCCGCGCGCTCGTTCGCAAGCCGACGATGCTCCTCCTGGACGAGGCCACTTCCGCCCTCGATGCAACCAGCGAGAAAGCCGTGACCGCCGCTCTCGAAGAGGTCATGCAGACCCGAACGACGATCTTCATCGCCCACCGCCTGACGACGGCCGCCCGAGCCGACAAGATTCTCTATTTGCGTCGGGGCGAAGTGGTCGAATACGGCTCGCACAAGGAATTGATGGACGCCGGCGGCGAATACGCGGCTCTCTTCCGCGTATTCAGCAGCGGCCTGCTCGAGGACATCCAAT
Source organism: Fimbriimonadaceae bacterium (assembly GCA_035545155.1). Lineage (GTDB taxonomy): Bacteria > Armatimonadota > Fimbriimonadia > Fimbriimonadales > Fimbriimonadaceae > JAEVZK01. The sequence goes on from DASZYX010000016.1 coordinate 4,502, forward strand.
GAGTGCGGCGCTCGCCTGCTCCGGCCTGAGCGTCGGCTACGGTGCCGCGCCGGTTCTGAGCGGCGTCGATCTCCGGATCGAGCCCGGCGAAGTCGTCGCCCTGCTCGGCCCGAATGGAGGCGGCAAGAGCACGCTGCTCCGCACCCTTTCCGGCCTCCTTCCGATCCTGAGCGGGAAGGTCAAGGTCGGAGGCGACGATCTTCAATCGCTCTCCCCACGCGAAATCGCGCGGAGGATCGGCTTCGTGCCCCAAGATGAGGTCTGGCAGTTTGGCTTTTCCGTCGAGGAGGTCGTGTCGATGGGCCGGCTGCCCGTTTCCAATGGCTTCTTCGATACCGAAGAGGACCGTCGCGCCGCCGAGGATGCCATGCGGCAGGCCGGTTGCCTCGACCTGCGGGCAAGGCCGGCGACCGAGCTAAGCGGAGGGGAACGTCAGCGGGTCCTGATCGCCCGCGCGATCGCCCAAGAAACCCCGATCCTCTTTCTGGACGAGCCGACTTCTCATCTCGACCCGCAATATCAGGTCGGCGCGGCATCGCTGCTGAGGAACTTGGCGGCAGCGGGGAAGGCGGTCCTCGTCGCGGTTCACGATCTGCCGGTCGCGGCGGCCATGGCCGATCGGGGCGTGCTCGTCTACGGGGGGAAGGTTACGGCGACCAAGCCCATTGCGGCGCTACTCGAATCCGCCGAGCTGGACCAAGCCTACTCTTCCGAATTCGAACGCCTCACCACGCCATCGGGCCGCCTCGTCGTCGTTCCCAAACCCCGAACGTGAGGAGCCTGGTTAACGCCGAATCTCTATCTGTGAACATCTGCGTTCATCTGCGGTTCTATGTCCAACCAGGAAGCGTCGATCTACTCGAGGCGACAACTCAGTGGTAGTACCACTGGCTGCTCGTCGTGGGGCCGTTGGGGGTCGGCTTCTGATAATGAACGTCTTGGGTCGGAACGCTGATCGTCGGCCCCTTCATCTCGTTCTCTTTCTCGAGAAGCTTTGGCGGCGTCTTCATCGGGGACTCTTTCGAAGGGGCGTTCTTGGCAATTTGGGCTTGAACCTCGGTCGCCGACGGGGCATCGTGCTCCTTCGTAATCTGGTCGGATGAATCGCTTGGCTGCTTCGGCGCGTCGCCCGCGCCCGAGGACATGCCAAAGACGACCGCTCCGCCGATAAGAACGACGAGGAGCGATACAAGCAAAATAGGCGCCTTTCGTTTTTTCATGTTCGTTTTTATGTGCGGATTCCGCGACAATCGGTTCTATTCTTATGTCTGCAGGATTTGTACCAGAGTGAGCGATCTTATTATTGCGATCGACGCCCGGCTGGCGGCCGGAGAATCGACCGGCGACAGTTCCTATTGGTCCGGCCTGCTTTATGGCCTCTCGCAAATAAAGCATGTTGCGAGATTCCTCCTATTCTCCAACGCCGAACCGCCATCGGCGATTCCCTGTTGCGATAATTTTGAATGGATCGAGCTCCCGGCGCGGAATTCCCGCTGGTGGAGCCTCGTCGCTTTCCCTCTCGCCGCCCGCAAGCGGGGCGCTTCCGTCCTCCATACGCAATACAATCTGAGCCCGCTCGCCGGACGAATCGGTATCACGACGATCCACGACGTCTCCTTCTTCATCGGGCCGGAATGGTTCAGGCCGCGCGATCTATTCCTCCTGCGCCGCTTCGTGCCCGCTTCCGCGAAGCGAGCTCGTCGGGTGATAACGGTTTCTGAAACGTCCCGCGGCGAAATCGAGAAATTCATCCCGTCGGCTCGCGGCAAGGTCGCCGTGACCCCGCTCGCCTGCCCGATCCACATCAACCCGGCCTCGACCGTCGACGCCCGCGCGAAGTTCGGCCTCGACGGCCCGTTCCTCCTGACCGTCGGAACTCGGTGGCCGAGGAAGAATATGAGCTTGGCGATCGAGGCCGCAAAGTTGTCCGGCTATCGCATCGTTGTGACCGGCAAACCCGGCTGGGGAGAAGGGGATTTCCCGAGCCACGCCGTCGCCACCGGATATGTGGATGCGGAGACCCTGAGCGCGCTCTACCGGGAGGCCTCTCTCTATCTGGCCCCAAGCCGGCACGAAGGATTCGGCCTGCCCGTCCTCGAAGCCTTCGCCTGCGGTTGCCCGGTGATGTGCAGCTCGGGCGGATCCTTGCCCGAGGTGGCGGGAGACGCAGCCGTCGTCGTGGATAGCTGGAACTCGGCGGATTGGGCCGCACGTATCCGGGAGATCATGGCCGATTCGAGTAAGCTTGACGACCTCAGACGCCGGGGGAGCGCGCGGGGCGCCGAGTTCAGTTGGGAGGCCACCGCACGAAAGACGATGGAGATTTATCAGCAAGTCGCGACGGAGCGGAAGCCATGATCGATCCGGACTTTCTCGCCATCCTCGCGTGTCCGATATGTCCGGACCGGCCCGCGCTCCGCGAGGAAGGCGATACGCTCGTCTGCGTCAAGGCCGGACATCAATTCCCGGTCGTGGATGGCATTCCGCACCTCATGCCGGAGGACGAGAAGCCCCAGGAGGGTTCCAACGTATGAATGCGACCCAGGCGATGCGCGTGCTTATTCTGCATGGGCCGAACCTTAATCTGACCGGGTTCCGCGAGCCCGACGTGTACGGCAAGAAGCCGCTCGAAGACATCGACGCCGACATCAAAGCCGCCGCCGACCGGCTCGGCGTCGAAGTCCGGATTCTCCAGTCGAACTCCGAGGGAACCTTGATCGATACGATCCAGGAGCACCGAAAATGGGCCGACGCGATCGTCATCAACCCCGGCGGGCTGACCCATTATTCGATCGCCCTCCGCGACGCCCTGGTGAGCGTGCGGCTGCCCGTCGTCGAGGTGCACCTGAGCAACGTCCACGCGCGCGAGGAGTTTCGCCGCCATTCGGTCATCGCGCCGGTCACCCTCGGGCAGATCGTCGGCTTCGGCGGCTACGGATACGTGATCGCGCTTCAAGCGATCTTGAATGTGGAAAGAGAGGTCATCTAGATGAGTAACATCGACAAACTGCGCGATGCTATGAAGGCGAAGGGCCTTCCGGCAATGCTAGTTAGCGAGATCGAAAACGTGCAGTGGGCGACCGGCTTCACCGGCTCCAACGGCTTTCTGCTCCTCACGTCGGCCGACCAGCGGTTCGTCACCGACAGCCGCTACACCCTCCAGGCAAAAGAGCAGGTGCCCGGTATCCGCGTCGAAGTCTATAGCTCGGGGGTCGACGGCAATACGTTCCTCGCCCAGCAGGCCGCGGACATGGGGCTGAAGGAAGTCGGCTTCGAAGCCGACGCGGTGACCTACTCCTCCCATCGGAAGCTTGCCGAGAAGTTCGATGGAATCAATCTGATCCCGGTCGAGAATCTCTTCCCCGATCTTCGCGTCGTCAAGACCACGGACGAGATCGAGAAAATTCGGGAGTCTTGCAAGCTGGCCGACGCCTGCTTCGATCATGTAAAGCGCATGCTCCAGGTGGGAGTGAGCGAGTTCGACATCGGCCTCGATATCGAATTCTTTTTCCGCCGGAACGGGGCCGATCTCGCCTTCGAGCCGATCGTCGTCAGCGGCGAGCGCAGCGCCCGGCCCCATGGTAGAGCGAGCGAGAAGAAGCTGGAAAAAGGCGACTTCCTCACCCTCGATTTCGGTGCGAAGCTGGATGGCTACTGCAGCGACATCACGCGCACCGTCGTCATCGGCGAGGCGAGCGATCGGCATCGCGAGATGTACAGCGCCGTCTTGAATTCCCAGGCCGAAGCTCTCAAAGCGATGGCGCCGGGAATGAAGGCGAGCGAAATCGACCGGATATCGCGGGAAGCGATGGGCGATTACGCCCAATACTTCGGGCACGGCCTAGGCCATGGGCTCGGCAAGGTCGTACACGACGCCGGCCGGATGAATTCGACGAGCGAAACCGTCCTCGCGCGAGGGCAGGTTTGGACGGTCGAGCCGGGCGCCTACGTCCCCGGTTTCGGCGGGGTGCGGATCGAGGACGACGTGGTCGTCACCGACGAGGGCATCGAAGTCCTGACCCAGTCGCCGAAGGAGTTGATGGTCTTCGCATAATGGCTCTCGTTCTGCGAGACGTCGCCCTCCTTCATACCGGCCCAGCGATTTCTTTGCGCGTCGAATCCGGTCAAACCTTGTGCATCGTCGGTCCTTCCGGCTCGGGAAAGACCCGGCTCGTGCGATTCCTCGCCGGCCAAGAAACCCCGGATCGCGGGGAAATCCAACGGCCGCAGCAAGTCGCGATGCCCGAGCCGTGCAACCGGAAGCTCCGGCCTCAGGATCTGAGCCATCGGCGGGGCGAAAATCGCGCCGTGCTCGCCACCGAGGTTCTTTCTCAGCTCGGTCTGTGGGATGCGCGCCAACGCCCGATCGGTGAGCTGCCGGCCGGCCTCGTCGCCGCATGCGAACTGGTCGAGCCCCTGATGAGTCAGGCTGAGCTGCTGATCTTCGACGAAAGCCTCGACCGGCTCGATCCATGGTCGCGCGCCGGCGCGTTGCGCCTCATCCGCGACCGCTGCAATGACGGAGCGGTCTGCATCGTGGCGACCAACCTCGCGGACATGGCAAGCCAGTTCGATTACCTGATTGCCCTCAAGGATTCTCAGCCGGTCTACGCAGGCCCCGTTCCCGAGCTCGTCGCTACGCGCGGGCAGCGAAGCCTGACGATCGAGAGCGAGTACAACACCGGCGTCCGCGCCCTCGTGCAGCCGCTGCTGGTCGGCGTCAGCCGCACGGAGCGCGGATACCACCTCCAGCCCGGACCCGGCCAGGAACAAACCGCGAAGCTACTGCGAGAGGGATACGGCGACGTCAAGTTCATGGTGACCGATCAGAAGAGCGTCGAGGAGATAGTCTTAGAGCTGATTCTGTGACCTTCCCTCCCCACAGTCTGTGATGCCTGTCGCGAAGGTCGCTTCGCGACTTTACGGTGATCCCGGCGGGACGCCTCTCAGTCTTCCGGATAGCGAAATTCGTCGTCCCCGAGCAGAAGCTGGATCTGGTTGATCTGGCCCCCATGGTAGTACATGTTCGCAAGCAGGAGCGAAATGATCGTCTTGCCGGACAACGTGCCTCGCATCCCCTGATATTCCCGGGTCAGGGCTTCGTCGTCGAGCGTGCGAATGACCGCCGCGACCTGCTCCGTGCTCGTCTTGAGATCGGCCTGAGCTTCCTCGCTGCTCGTGTAGCTGTGGTTCGGAACCCACGGCCCGTTCTCGACGCCGTTGAGCAGGTTGGTGAAGCGGCGGTTGATCTGCGCGCACTCGTGAATCTGGTCGTAGACGCATCGGGTCTTCGAGTCCTCGCCCTCCGCTTTCGGGCGCCAGCTTAGCCGATCTTCAGGGGTCGTTCCGACCCAATAGGCGACGTTCTTTGCCGCGTCCATCAGGCAGTCCGCTTGCCATTCGAAAACATTGGGGAGCTTCGTTCGCTCCGCAATCGATTCGCTCATTTTCTCTTCCTCCAGCTATTTCTTCGAGAGCACCTTCAGGGCTTCTTCGATGTAAAGATCGTGTCCGTTCGCATCAAATTCTTGCGGAACCGCGATATCCGGCGCGACGCCGACCTTCTCCAGCCGAACGCCGTTCGCCTTCACGTCCACCATCGGAATTTCGAGATAACCCCAATCGCCAACCGGGCTGGGAGAGGTGCCCAGGACGTTGCCGCCCGTCTTCTCTCCGACGAGCGTCGCCCGCTTGCTGGTCTTCATGATATAAGCGAAGACCTCCTTCGCGCTGCGAGAGCCTTTATCGATCAGGACGACGAGCGGGCGGCCATAGCCGAATAGTTCGTCGTTCGTGAATCCCTGAGCTTCCCACGAGAGGTGGACGTCGGGCCGGAAGAAGGGATCGCCGAAGCCCTCGGGGCGTCCGCCGAAGCCGTCGCGAATATCGAGGATGAACCCAGCCGTGTTCTTCAGCTTCCCATAGACTGCGTTCGCGAGCGTCGATTTCTCCTCCTCGTCGGACATCGTCCACAAATGGATGTAGCCGTATTTCTTGCCCTGGAAATCGATCGTCTTGATGCTTGCGCGGGTCCCGTTCAGGAAGAAATCGTGGCCGGTCGCTTCACCCACCTCGACGTCGGCGCTCATTGGCACATGGTTGCGGACGTAGTCGATCTTCGCGGCCTTCCCGACGAATCGCGCAAGGGAATCGACCGGAGAAAAGGGATCTCCGTCGATCCGCGTGACGATGTCTCCTTTCCGCAGGCCTGCCTTCTCCGCGGTCCCGCCGTTGAGCAGCATCTGGATGGCGTATCCGTTGCCTTCCGGCCGGAACCAGGCCCCGATGTTCGGCATCTCCGTGCCGCCTTCGCGCTTCACCAGGGATTCCATCATGTAGAAGCCTTGGTCGCTCTTCGTAAAGAAGCCGAAGTGGGAATCCCCGAAATCGGCGATCATCTGGTTGACGCTCTTCTCGAAGTCCGCCTGATTCGTCGCCGCTTTCGCGTCGGACTCGTATCTGTTCAGCAGCGACTCCATTCGGTCGTGCTGCTGGGTCCGGGCGTAGTAGCGCGTCTCGATCGCGCTACGAATCCTCGACCAGGCGTTGGCAAAATCGACCTTGGGGCCTTGGAGGGCGATGGCGAAGGCAAGTGGCGCGAGAATCATTTCTGCGCGTTTCTACCACGATTTCGCTCCGGGATGTTGCGATATCGAAGAGATCGGGCCCTATGGAGTTCGGCGACCCGGCGCCGCTTTGTCCTGCGCGGCCTGCCGCGTTGCTCATTCTATGAACCCGCAAACCGCATTCGAATCACGGCTTCATCGCCGCGAAGTGCAAGCGGTCGCTCGTGTAGCGTGGCGGATTGAGGGTGTAGCTCGTGAACGACCGCACCTCCTCGAATCCCGATTGGGCCAGCATCGACCGGATCTCCTCCTCTGAGTAGGCCCGCTGGGTGTGAACCTCCGTGAACTCCTCGCCGCCCCGCCAGAATCGCATATCGACCGTGATGATCCGCGACTTCGGATCGTAGTCCCCGACCCACTTGTATTTCAGCTTCGCGTTGGCGCGCATGTTCGCCTGATCGAACATCTTCTGCTCGAAGGCATAGGCCGAGTTGAGATCGAAGATAAAGGAGCCGCCCGGATTGAGATGCTCGAAGATCCGGTCGAACGCCATTTGTAGCCGGTCGGGATCGAGGATGTTGTTGAGGCTGTCGAAGAAGGAGAAGGCCGCGTCGTAGGTTTCCCCCATGTCGACCTCCGCCGCGTCGAAGACTTCGTAGCGGATGTCGAGCTCTTTCCTCGCCGCCTTTTCCCGCGCAACCTGGATCATGCCCGGCGAGATGTCGAAGCCGCTCAGCGCGAAGCCCTCGTCGGTCAGCAGCTCGCACATCGTTCCCGTCCCGCAGCAGACGTCCAGGATCGTCTTCGGCTTGTATTGCTGATGGGCGAGGAGGAGCAGGTAGTAGCTGACCCACATCCGATACGGCACCGGCCGCATCAGTTCATCATAGTAAGGGGCAACCGGCCCGAAGGACTCCATCGCTTGGCTAAGTCTACGCGAACACTCGAAAGGTAAAATATAGGGGTGAGTTCAACTCGATCCAAAAGAACGATTCAGTTCTTCATGGACCCAAAGGCGGCTGATCTCCAGGAGCGCGATCGGCTTCTCGCCATGAAGCCCCAAGATCGTTTGAACGAGATGCTTGACTTGGTCGAGCGATGGAATCACTGCCATGAACGACGATTCGAAAGAATTCTTGAGATTGTTGAATTCTAACGGGACGGAATATGTCGTGATCGGCGCACATGCTCTCGCTCTGCACGGCTACACGCGAAATACGGAAGACATTGACGTATGGATAGGTCGATCACCCGCAAACGTTGAGCGACTAGCGAAAACGCTCGACGAGTTTGGCACTCCGTTTCCGGAGGGGGGCAGAGAGGCATTTATGTCCGAGCAGAACAGAATGGTGCGGCTCGGCGTTCCTCCGAATCGAATTGATATCCTCAATTTTGCGGCCCGCATCCCGTTCGAAGAAGTTTGGGACAGGCGGCTACAAGCCGACCTCGACGGTGTTACCGTGTTCTTCATTTCAAGGGAAGACTTTATTAAAAGCAAACGCGACGCCGGGCGCCACAAGGACCTCGGCGATCTCGAAGCTCTTGGCGAGCTTTGATTCTAAGTGTAGGTTCTCACGGTCGCCCGACGTCCTCCCCCCTCCGGAGGAGAGGAAAGCGACCCCAGGGAGCAGGTGAGGGGGCCGCCTGCGCGACAGTTATTCGTGAGACGCTACGCTAGCGCTGGTTCAGGCGTTCTTCCACAGCCTTGATTCGCTTGTCAACGCTCTGTAGGTATAGAAACAGGCCGCACCACACCAGTAGGGGCGGTACCGTTGCGATCATCCAGTTTTGCATTTGAATTCTCCAGAGCCTCCTCGAGGAGGCCACATCGAACGCGCATCTTGTAAATCCAGATGCAGCAGATAAGCACCAAGGCGAACATGCTCAGAAATACGGATCGGTAGGTCGGGTCCATGCCATTGCTCGATACCAACGTCGTGGCTGGATGGAGCGAGAACAGAATCCGGGGGAAGACGAAGATCAGGAACATCACCGGGAGGACGCTCGCAAGGGCGTAGGCCGCGCTATGGGACGCTCGTTTCTCCGCATCGGAAATGCCGGTCCGAAGTGCAAAGTAAGCGCCGAGGATGAGCATAACGAGGAGGAATGAGGTCTGTCGAGGGTCCCAGTTCCACGGCGCGCCCCACTGAACGTCCGAGAAGATAATTCCCGTCGCAAGCGTGAGCAAACCGGTGAGGAGGCCCATCTCCATCGCGGCAGACGCCCGCAGGTCCCAAGTCGACTTTTGCGTCTGCAGATACTTGAACGCGAAGTAGGGCGCCGCGCAAAGAAAGAGCGTGCACGTAAGCGCGCAGGGCAGGTGCCAGAAGATGATCCGCACCAATTCATGATTCTGGAATTGCTCGGCATTGGGCACGAGCATCGTTACCACCGTGCCGATGCAAAGGAGAAGACCGAGAGCATACTGTCCGACTGACTTCAACTTTTCCACACCACCGCATAGAGATACGGGCCGATTGCCACCGAAATGACTCCATAGCAAACGAGCCCCAAGGCATCGAGATAACCCGATGTTCCGCCGGTATCCCCAAAGGCTACCCGTAAGGTGGCAACTCCAACCGCCGTAAGCGGTACCAAGAGAGGCAAGGCCACCGCCGCGGCGAGAGCCGCGCGGTTCGCTGCCTGCGCGACAAGTGCGCCACTCAGCGTCACGCCGCCGGCCAACGAGAGGACGCCCCCAAGAAGACCCAGGGCAAAGAGAATGGGATCGACGATATGGATTTGGGTCAACAAGACGAAAAGCGTGCTGAGTAAGAGCGCCGTCACCACGAGCAAAACCAGGTTGAACAGGACCTTTCCCCAAAAAACGGCGTGGGGTCGGGCCATTAGCCGAAGGAGGTCTCCGGTCCCAAGCTCTTCTTCTACCGTAAAGGCTCTGGGTAGCGAGATCATGCTCGAAAAGAGGAGGGTGATCCAAAAGAGTCCGGCAGCCATGGTCGGCGTGATCTTTACGCTCAAGGTCGCGAAGGCGATCGCGACGACGGAGACGATGCCGAAAAGCCCCGAGGTGAGCAGGCCGCTCTTGCTGCGTAGCTCGCTCTGAATCTCCTTCCGGAAGATGGCTTCGACCTCTGGGGACCAGCTCAATTCACCAACTCCAATTCGAGGGTACCAAGCGCCTTTTCCCGTAGGTCGTTCGTGGCGAGGACGAGCACGCCGCGCTCCTTCTGCTCCGTACAGATCCTTTGGACAAGCTCCTTTCCGGCCTCGTCCATCGCCGCCCCCGGCTCGTCGAGGATCAGAATCGAAGGGTCGGGCTGGATCGCGAGTGCCAGCTTCAGCCGTCCCTTCATACCTGTCGAAATCTTCGATGCGGCCAGGTTCGCCGCATGGGCGAGTCCAACCCGCTCCAAAAGCTCGTCGTCTCGGGAAGGACACCCGCGCAATTCGCCGGCCAGCCGCAGATGCTCGCGCAGGGTTAGGGAAGGATACAGCGACATTTCGAGCGCCGAAAGGGAAAGCCCGGTCCGCGTGTCCGGCACATGCGCCTTGACCGATCCCTCGCTCGGCACCAGCAGCCCGGCGATCGCCTTCAAAAGCGTCGACTTCCCAACCCCGTTCCGCCCCAGTACGATGAGAGCGTCGCCCTGCTTCAGATGGAAATTGAGGTTTCGAAACAGCCACCGGTCGCCATACCGCTTTCCAAGACCGGTCACCTCGAGCACGTTGGAATTATAGCGGCTCGGGTTAATCCAGCCCGGTCATAGATTCCACGTCAGGGGTTCCTACCTCAGCGGATATCGCATAAGCCATCTCTCCTGTGTGGTTCGTCACTGGAGAGCGGTTGGGGTGAGGATTGGACTTGGCGGACGGTGGCTCAGTTCTTAGGCGCTGCCCCATTTCATAATCAGCCCGGTTTTCTTTCATGCTTGGAGTTCTGATTCTCCATAAGGACTCTCGCATCCGAAGAGGCGAATTTTAGGTTGGTCCCCTTCCGGAAGCCCGCCAAAGGCGATGACAGATGTTGAAAGAAAGGCCTTCTAGCCGCCGTGAGATTGAAGCCACTGGCATGTTGAAATGCTAGCCTTCATGCTGGTAAGCAAACCGCCTTCCGCTCTCGCCAAGCCGGATTGAAATGCAGCGATTGCTTCGGAATATCTGCTTTGCCCCATGTAGATCGTGCCGAGTCGTTCGGCGGCAACCGGATTGCCAGGGTCAAGAGTGAGTGCTTGTTGGCTGTAATATGTCGGGTTGCTCTGGCTCCAATCAGATTGCGAAGCAAGGGCGATGCAACTCAAAACCCGCAACGCGGCCGGAGTATTGCCTTGCGGCAACGTATTTGCGTCGTCAGTGAGTTGCCCGGAGGAACCGAGAATCCATTGAATGCAGTATTCCCGTTGCCCGATGTAGACTTCCCCCGCATCGGCAGCGGCCAAGGACGCCCGAAGTAAAATATCTGGATCGCTGCTCGTCGTTATCAGTGGGCCAAGCAAATTGTAAGCATCATTTGGATCGTTCAACCGGAAGTAGGCGTCGGCAAGCAGAGAAACAGTGCTGTTATCAGGTGGGTTATTCTGAAGCCAAGCCTGAAGCGGGGGCACTGCGACTGAGGGGGTGCCAGCGTCAATAGCAGCTTGACCCGTCGATATAGCCGCACTCCAGTTGGCAAAGAAAACTTGTTCTGCGGCCATCTCTTCAGGCGTCGGCAAATATGGATCCGCCGAGTTAGCCTTGAGTTTGTGTTTGGTTTGCCCGGAAGCTGCCTTTTGCTGAGTCGTCGTCTTGACAGATCCGCGCGCTTGAGGCTTTGGGTTAGACCTAGATGCGCCGCTGGCCGTCTTGGATTTCGCCGCCTTCGGATGAGCCGCAACTTTGTTCGCGGACACTTGCTTGGGCTGATGCATTGACGCTAATCTTGCCTTGGCGCGGACCGCCATCGCTTCTGGCCAGTGACCAAGCTTGGAAGAGGCTTGCCCAGAAGCAAGGATGGCTATCGCAATTAAAGGCGCAAAAATCATCTTTCGGAACCCTATCAATATTATTATAGACTAGTTTTTAGTGAGGATTTATTACATGCAGCCATTCGGGCTGCTTTGGAAAGGCGTCTTCTTTAGCCCCCCAACTTGAGGAGCCTGGAGTACAAGTCCACGCGGTTCCTCTATGCGCGGTTCCGTTGGCCGACCAAGGGGCTCTTCGGATTGCCACGTCGGTTGCACCAACCCCGTTCCAGGGGGGAATATACATGATGTAGAGTTCAAGGTCAGCATCGTACAGGAGATCGGTCACAGCAGGATCGTCGATGCCGCCGAAGCCGGGGCGATCGCCGAAGACGACGAAAGTTGAATTCGAGGGCTGCGAAACGGCTGGATACCAACTCATGCCGGGATAGGGATAGCTTCCATCTAAGCACTTATCACGCAATGGTTGAACGTAAGCTCCGTTGACTTTGCTACGATCGGTTATCAATTGTGCGCAACTGAACGTGCCCGTGTCTCCCCACGCAGTTCGATACTCTTGAGGAGTCGTGATCCAAAAATTGTAAAAGACCCCCCAGGGCTGTCTGCCTGGATAAACTGCTCCAAATAACCTAAAGTCCGTTGGTGCTGTTGCATTCGGCAGGAGTTGAAAATAACCGATCGGCTTGAGCGTGTGGCGATAGATTGGCGCCTCAGCCCTGATGCCGTTGTCGCTGACGGTTAGAGCGTCTGCCGAAGGCAAAGTTACTTTGCAACTGACCGCTACCTTATCAGGAAATGAAAAAATCGGAGTGATGGTGTCGGAACCAAGGCCGTTCACCCATGGCGCAACCTGGCCGGTTCCGTTCTCGGGATGATCGGTTGGTCTGGTGATCGTGTAGCTTTTGAATGGCGTGCCCCCGGAAACAGTCCAATCATATGTAACTCCCGTGGGAGAAAATCCACCAAGGGAAATGACCACCTTTAGTGGTTCACCGATCAAGAGTCTCTTGTCTTTTGCCGGATCGAGAACGCCGGCGAGGGTCATCGAGACGCTATACGGAATCGCCGTATACGCGACGTGGCAACCCCCAAGGAGCACTGTCGACCCGTCTTCGATTGTCGCATCGGCGTAGGGAGAGCAGGTCGCGGCATCGAAGTCCGTGCGGCCTTCCACGTTAATCATCGTGTAGCGCGTGCCAAAGCAATCCTCGCCATCTTCGTCTCCGTAGGTGATTTGGCTTGTTAGACCACTATCGCAGAAGCCGTCATCTCCCGTCCATTGAGCCTCCGAATGCTCCTCGAGAATCACGCCCGCTGGAGGCGGTCCTGAGCCATTCCATGTGAGATGCGCGACGATCGGTCCACTCAGCGAACACGATCCTGGGCCACTCCAAGGGGGTGTCCCTCCACCTGTCCCTACGGAATAGGAATTGAACGGGGATGGATAAGGTCCGGAGGCATGTCCGCGCGCTCCATCCGACGTCCAGATCGCAGTGCTGTGATAGGAGACCGTCCATCCTCCAGAGCCAGAACCCCCACTTGTCCCGCCTGTTGACGTTCCGGTTGTGCCTATACCACCTTGCCCACCTCGGCCAGCGGCAAGCACGGCAAACAAGGACATTGTTAGGCATGCAATCAAAACACGCCACAAAGTGAGACTGTAGGACTTTAAAATCATCAACTTTCTGCCAAAACGATACGAACAGCATCATATCAGAAAAACCGAAGATTGTGTAAGTCCGCATTATTGCTGGTTTCTTGGTCGGCGCCTGCTGATACCAACCTAAGAATATGACGAGGGGGTATCTCGCCGGCCGGCAACGCCACCGAGGTGCCCAGCTATCTGTACGTCGGCGGCCCGACGAGCCAGGTGGATTGGAAGGACGAGTCGAACTCGACCGTCCGAACGGTGAGCTTCACCTACGGAGCCGAAGGCGAGCTTCTCTCCCGCTCCGGCGCAGGCGAGGCCGTCTCCCTGACCTACGATCCGCTTTACCGCACGCATACGCTCAGCGACGGCGCCAGCAACGCGACGACCTACACCTACGACACCTCCGGGCGGCTCACCCAGGTCGATTACCCCGGCGCGACGGGCACCTACACCGACCGGGTCAAATACACGAGCTACGACGCCGTCAACAATCTGCTGACGCGATTCGACGGCAACGGCCAGGAAACCGACTACACCTACGGTGATACGGACGGCCTTCTCAGCGCGGTCTCCTATCCCGGCGCGACGAGCAACAACGTGAGCTTGGGCTACGACTCGTACGACCGGATGACGAGCCTGACGGACGCCACCGGCAGCGCCGCCGTCAGCTCCTACGACGATCTCAACAACGTCCTGACGTCGAGCCGCACCTACACCGGGATGTCGGCGAAGAGTTTCACCTACACGTTCTATCCGGACGGCGCTCGGAACACGATGGTGAACCCGGCCGGGACGTGGACCTACTACTACGACGCCGACGGCCGCTACTCGTCCATGAGTTCCCCGGTCGGAACGAGCTACGCGAGCTACTACGACAACGGCTGGCAGCAAACGCGCACCCTGCCCGACGGGGCGGAGACGGACTACACCTACAACGCGGTCGGAGCTCTGACCGATCTGCTCAACAAGACCTCGGGCGGGACGACGCTCTCTCATTACAACAGCTTCGGCTACGACGGCATCTTCGAGACGACCGGTCTCACCGCCAGCGTCCCTGCCGCGACCTCCCAAGGCGGAGCGACCACTTGGTCCTACACGACGCTGAACCAGCTTCAGCAGGAAGCCAGCGCCAGATCGGGCGGCTACACCCAGAACTTCGCCTACGACTCCTCGGGGAATCCGACGACGTTCAAGGGTACGACCCAGTCGTTCAACTCGGACAACCAGCAGACCGGAACCGGCTTCGCCTACGACGGCAACGGCAGCCCGACGACCTATAAGGGAACGACCCTCACCTTCGATCCGGAAAACCGTCTGACGGGGATCGGAGCAAGCTGGTCGGCGACCTATAGAGCCGACGGCCTCAGGGCCTCCAAGACCGCCTCGGGTGCGACGACCTACTACCTGTACGACGGCGGCGAGCCGGTCTGCGAGCTCAACTCCTCCGGCACCCTGATCGCCTATAACGTCTTCGCCCCCGACGGCCTGGTCGCCAGGCGCAAGGTCGCGGTTCCGACCTGGACGGAGTACACGTTCGATCCCCAAGGCAGCGTCGCCCAGCGTCTGGACGCTTCCCAGAACATCATCACGAGCTCGTACTACGACGCCTATGGCGTCGAGACCACGACGGGCACCCCAACCGACCAGTTCGGCTACAACGGCCAGTCCGGCTACTACCTGGACCGGGAGACCGGCCTGTACCTGTGCCAGAACCGCTATTTCGACCCAGCCGGAGGCCGCTGGATCACCCGCGACCCGATCGACTACGACGGCGGAATCAATGTGTATGGGTACTGCGGAAGCGGACCGGTTATGGCTGCCGACCCAACGGGTGAGATTGTACCACTTCTGATCGTAGGAGCCGTCCTTCTCGTTGGGCTGTTGAGCAGTGAGGTGGCTGAGGCGCCTACAACCGACGAGTCACCCGATGATTTCAATCGCCATCGGGCTCAACTGGGGGGCATTAAGGCGCTTGGTGCTCTAGAAATCTTGGGCGCGATGATACCCGGTGCCAATGAGTGTGAACTGGAGGTCTCTACCACCACCGCCATAGAGGAGAGTTCTACAGCGCCCACCATTGAAGAGGTCACTCTGAGTCGAGGAAAATACCCTGAGTCTGCTGAGCATATTGAAGATGCTACGGCAAACGGTAGCCCAGACGAATTAACGATTGATCGCTCAGGTGCTGCAGGTCGCAGAAGAGAGGCCCTAAAGGGAACCGATCCGTCAAAAGGGCTAGATCGCGATGAATATCCGCCTGCGTGGTCAAAGGAAGGCGGAAGCGGATCATCAGTTCGCAAGATCCCTTCCTCTGACAACAGGGGTTCCGGGGCCTCGATAGGAAATCAGATTAGGAAATGGCCTGACGGAACCCGTGTAAAGATCAAAATACTTCCATGAGCGATAATATCCAGATGCTGGCCGGGATTGGAAGCCAGCAGACAGGCAAGGCAAACGGAAGAAGTCCGCGGGACCTGACGTCATTGCCTCTGGATCTAGGCGACTTGCTGGCCGTTCGGGATGGGTTTTATGCCTTCGAATCCGCCTTGCATGTATTCTCCTCGTCCCCCGCTTTGGCTGAGCCAAGCCTAGCAGAATGGAATTCAAGTGACTTGTGGCGGAAGAACTACGATGGTCTGGATGATGCGCTCTTCTTCTTCGCGGAGGATATTTTCGGAGAGCAATTTGGGATTGGCGAACGGGGTGTTTATCGCTTCAATCCTGAGACCGGGGAAAAAACCTTGCTAACGGCTACAGTCGAAGACTGGGCTGGCTTGATGTTGCGTGAATATAATGTCGAAACTGGTTACCCTATCGCGCAAGAATGGCAAAGGCTCCACGGGCGCCTGCCAGTTGGGTCAAGGTTGATCCCTAAGGTGTTCTTCGTTCTGGGAGGCGAGTATGCCGTTGACAATCTATATTTGCTGGAGGCCGCAAAAGCAATGCGATTACGAGGGGACTTGGCTGTACAAATCCGGGACTTGCCTGACGGAGCCAAAGTTCGAATCAAGACTGTCGAGTGAACACAGGTTGTTTGGTTCGGCTTGGTTTTGTCGGCAAACAAGACGGGGGCCATGGGTCGTCGGCTCAGACGCATTCGGGCCATAATCGCCTAAATGAAGACTGGCCCGCGTTTAATCGAGCTCGACGAGTTCTGGAAGCTAGTGTAGTGTCTCTGAAATTTATCGACATCGGGCAACCTTCTCGATGATTGCTTCGGCGGATGCAGTCCAGGTGAAGGGTTTCGGGTCGGCGTTGTGCTGTCTGAGGAAGGCTCGGATCTCGTCTTCGAGTTCTCGTACGCTCGAGAAGCTGCCTCTTCGGATGCGCTTGGTCGTGATCAGCGCGAAGAAGCGCTCGACCAGGTTGAGCCAGGAACACGAGGTTGGGACGAAGTGCAGTTGGAACTTGGGATGCTCATCCAACCAGGCTCTCACAACCGGATGCTGGTGCGTGGCGTAGTTGTCGAGCACGGAGGTGTAGATCCAGTCCACCAGGCGTTTTGCGGTCGATCTGTTTGAGGAATGAAAGGAACTCCTGATGCCGGTGCCGCTCCTTGCAACTTCCGATCACGCTGCCGTCGAGCACGTTAAGAGCGGCAAAGAGCGTTGTCGTTCCGTGCCTTTTGTAGTCGTGGGTCATCGTTCCGCAGCGCCCCTTTTTCATGGGTAGGCCCTTTTGCGTTCGATCCAGGGCTTGGATCTGCGACTTCTCGTCGACGCAAAGAACGAGCGCCTTCTCGGGCGGGTCCAGGTATAGCCCCCACAACGTCGACAAGCTTGTCTTCAAAGTGAGGGTCTTTGCTTAGCTTGAAGGTGCGAATGAGGTGAGGCTTGATGCCGTGCGCCGCCCAGATGCGCTGCACCGTGGCGGGGCTAAGACCGCTCACCTGCGCCATCGTCCTCACGCTCCAGTGCGTCGCGTTCTCGGGAGTTGTGAGCCTCGTCAGCGTCAAGACGTCGCTCTCTTTGCTCTTCGTGAGCGTCTTGGGCCGACCCGGACGCGCCAAATCTTTCTCCAGCCCCTTCACCCCGTGCTGCACAAACCGGTCTCTCCAGAGAGCGGCAGAATGCCGATGCATCCCTGCCTTATTGGCCGCCGCTTCGAGCGAGAGTCCGTCGGCGAGCGCCAGAACGACCGTAGCGCGCCGAGCCTTGCGTAATTCGCCGCTTCCTTTCCTGGTCCAGGAGACGAGCGTCGCTCTGTCAGAGTCCGCGAGAGTCACGTCCATAGTATAGAGACGCTGTGGGTGCCCGCAGCGGTCCACCTATTTATGAGACACTACACTAGCTGTTATGGATAGGACACTAATTACGGACGACTTCATTCCGATCGAGGGGATTGTCCAGGCAGGTGTTAACGACTGTAATGAGGTTTGGGGCCTGGCATTGGAAGCCCGCCACTTTCTTGAGCAGCTACAAGACCTTTTCCCCCATATCCTCCAGGGTTGGCTTTTCGCAGGATTTGCTCATCTAGGCGTTTTTCTCTTTGAAGTAACTGCTTCCTCTGGTTCTACGCAATTTGTGTGGGTGGTCGCTGGTGACGTGCCCCCGGCATTTATCGAGGCGCGATTCAAAACGGGCTTGGGGGCGTTGAAGGTATATGTACGTTTCATGCGCGAATGGGTTGAAGCGGTAAGAGCAGGCAAGCCTGTCGATGATCTTATTCCCGTCTGCTTCCGAGGCACGATTCGACCTGCGCCGCAAACTCTAGAGACGGCAGAGCAACTATCTGGACGCCTTGACTACATTGAGCAAGAGGTAATACCGGCGTGGTCAAATCGCTGAAGCGGCCAGGGCGGAGCGACGACGGGCTCGTACGACTCCCTCAACCGCCTGACCCAAGAATCCAGTGCGAGATCGGGGAGCTACACCCAGAACTTCGCCTACGACTCTTCGGGCAACCCGACGACGTTCAAGGGTACGACCCAATCGTTCAATTCGGACAACCAGCAGACCGGAACCGGCTTCGCCTACGACGGCAACGGCAGCCCGACGACCTACAAGGGAACGACCCTCACCTTCGATCCCGAGAACCATCTGACGGGGATCGGAGCAAGCTGGTCGGCGACCTATAGAGCGGACGGCCTCAGAGCCTCCAAGACCGCCTCGGGCACGACCACCTACTACCTGTACGACGGCGGCGAGCCGGTCTGCGAGCTCAACTCCAGCGGCACCCTGATCGCCTACAACGTCTTCGCCCCCGACGGCCTGGTCGCCAGGCGCAAGGTCGCTTTCCCCACTTGGACGGAGTACACGTTCGATCCCCAAGGCAGCGTCGCCCAGCGTCTGGATGCGTCTCAGAACATCATCACGAGCTCGTACTACGACGCCTATGGCGTCGAGACCACCACGGGCACCCCGACCGACCAGTTCGGCTACAACGGCCAATCCGGCTACTACCTGGACCGTGAGACCGGCCTGTACCTATGCCAGCACCGCTACTTCGACCCAGCCGGAGGCCGCTGGATCACCCGCGACCCGATCGGCTACGCCGGCGGGATCAACGTCTACGGGTACTGCGGGAGCGGGCCGATTGGAGGAATCGATCCGAGTGGTCATGGCTTGACATCTTTGGATGGCAATCCTCAGGCCGTTGAGATGACCGCAGAACTGATCGAGGAAGGCATTTTGGCTCCAGCAGGAGAAACCGATGCTGCGACCACTGCCACTTCTCAGGGAAATGCGATCGCAAGTGAAGTACTGACGAATTCGCAGATTGGAGAGGGACTCCGCCAAAACGCGGCCCGAGGACGCCGCAGCAAGGAATCACTGCAATTATATCGCTGGCACATTAAGTCGTCATGACTGGATGAAGAAATATGGTGACGAGTTAAAAATCTATTGGGATAATAGAACTGGCCAAAACGGCATACCAGAGATCCAAAAGGAACGCAACCTGGAGGCCCAGGAATCAGAGCTGACGGTTCATCTAGACATGGTGGTTCTTGGCGAGAGACTTTTACCAATAGAGAAAGGAAAGCGCTTGAAGAGGGTGGATGGGATGAAGGGGCTTGCGAGGTTGGCCCACCTACGGCGAGAATGCCCCTCCAGGGGCCGTCATACCCGTCGATCCGCCAGTTCCTCCAGTCATAGAAGAGTGACCAAATTAAGCAGTTGAAGGAAGAAATCGTACGACTGGGATTCGATGCCGATGCCATCGCAAAGTGGGCACGCCTTGCCGAGCCATCTCCGAGGTATTTGTCCTTTGAAGATGTTTGGCGATGGCCAAGTTGGCGTGGCAAAGCCACAAGGCGTCAAGCATGGTATCCAAGGAAGATTGAGCCATCCCTAGCCATGTTTAGATTTGCATGCGAGAACGCGAGGGGGTTGGGAGTAAGTATGCTCCTAACGCTCCCTCTCTATGATGGAGACTCTCCGCACGGCAACAAAATACCAAGATCTTACATTGCCGTTCGAAAAGAGTTGGACTGGTCCTTACCCAATCTCGTAGCATGGAATAAGAGCGAGCTTAGGCCACCATATCCGGATTACACGCTGCAAGAACGAAAAGAGGTGATCCTTGCGGTTCCTGATATGGCGCAAAGAATGATTGGAGTTAGGGAACTGCCGGCAATATATGAACGATACGTCGGGCGAGGTTTTAGGATTGAACCCCGTTTCATCCAAATTATGGATACGGCTCTAAAGCCAATTGAATAGATTCTGCTCCGATCGCACTAACCGGCGACGTGGGATAAGATACTAATATGGAGAAGTGTGGCAGGCTAGGTTTTATTCCTGCGAATCACTTTTAGAACTAACCGGCGCTGGTGATTGCCTGCTATGCCTATCCGCGCCTTTGGTTCCCTCCGGAGTAGGATGCTATACAAATGTCTTTATTCATGGCGCTGGCTGTTCGAGGAGTAAGTCAGGACCGAGTAAGGGAGAAGATTGCGCTGCCTTTCAGAACCGTTGATGCCTCGGCTATGCCGTTGGGGCAAGCGGCGGTTGGACGTTGGAAAAATTCGGGATGCGTCCTTGTCGAAGTAGGCTTCGGCTCTGCCAACGTGGTGGGGAAGAACGGAAAGGGGCCAAGGAACGACCTTCGAAACGAATTTGCCCGGCTTGTAATCAAGCTGCAACAGCAATTTGGTCAGGATGTGGCTGTCGTCTACCACTTGTTTCGCGGACTGCTCACCCAGGAACGCGTGCAGATCCAAGCCGAAGTTCAGGTCGCAGAAAATGAAATAGAGGAAACCTGTCAAGTGCTCCAGGAAGACGTGCGGTATGTTTTTTACGTGGCAAGCTGGCCATCGGAGTGCCAATACTGAGGCGTGCTTGAAGGGAGTTTGGGCGGTCCCACAATCCTTGGGTGTGAAGCGTCGTTGGAAGGGGGGCAATCATAATAGGCACGGGGGGAGCCGGTGCGGCGCTGATTCCGGCGCTTGGGTAAGTCGAAGATGAAAGACGTGCAGTCGGAAGATGTGGTTCGGGAGCTCCGCTCCGCTTTCTCTGGCTGCTACCCACTTCAGCTTCCGGCCTGGGCCAATTCGATCGAGGATATGGGCGGGGCATACCTTTTGGCAGCCCCAGAGGGCACCTTCGAGCAGTTCTTTCCTCATGTCGCCGAGCGATATGTCGCTACGGGGGGGGCTGATGGGCTCCGATCACCTGGTTCAGCAAGAACTCTTTCTTATTATGCTAACGCCGTCCAAAGAAATCGCAGATCTGAGGACGCTCCATCTCTCTCGACCGCAGTGCGAGGCTGTTGCTCTCTTCTTGCGGTGGGCGACCTCACAGCCATATACATTGCATATGCACGAGCAGTTGCTCCAGGCCGCCTCATTCTGGGAGCGCCTTGCCTTGACCCGCGGAGCTACGTAGCTATGGATATATTGTTGGCAGCATAGGAGGCTTTGAATTGCCTACACGGCTTTGCCGTGGAGGCAGTTAGCCCCTGACATCACAACTTTCGACGGATCAGGCCGCGCCCGTGCGACCAGCAATAATCAGATCTCCGGCAACGACTCGTGCGATAAGCCAGCGCCAGATCGGGCGGCTACACGCAGTATTTCGTCTACGACCCTCGGGCAACCCGACGACGTTCAAGGCACGCCCCGAGCCTGGGCACAAGATCGCGACAAACCATGGCAAGCCGCCGGGCCAATAAAATCAAGTTTTTGGCTATTGGGCTGTAGCGAGGGATACTCAATCCATGATCCTGAGTCTTACTATAGTTGCTGCCAGCTTAGCGTCTTGGACGCTGACTGACCTCTATCCTGGCTCCGGCCAGAATGGCTCGGCGTCCTATGCGTACGGAGGATCTGGGAATACGCAAGTGGGCCAGTCGTATGTGAGTGCCCTTGGTGGTGGGGGTGATGCGGGGTTGTGGCACGGTGTTTCCTCGACTTGGGTCGATTTGAACCCGACCGGGGCTTCCACGTCGATCGCGGTTGGGGCTTCGGGCATCACCGAGGTGGGTTCGGCTACATTCCGGGTACAAGGCGTCTTCCACGCTCATGCAGGCTATTGGACAGAGACAGCGGCAAGCTGGGTCGATCTCAATCCCCCCGGAGCGACCGACTCGACCGCTGCGGGGGTATCTGGCGCGACCCAGGTCGGGAGCGCCAAGTTTGGCTTCAACGGCTATCACGCCGGCTATTGGTCGGGCTGGGCAGCGAGTTGGGTCGATCTCAATATCCTCAGCAACTTCAGCTCGGCCGCTCTCGGTGTCTCCGGCAACGTTATAGTCGGATACGCATATGATGGCGGGCAGGGCTATCATGCCGGCTATTGGACGGGTACGGTCGCAAGTTGGGTCGATTTGAATCCGGCGGGGTCGACCTATTCGCAGGCGACGGCCGTCTCGGGCTCGCACCAGGTCGGCTGGACGTTGGTGGGAAACTTGGGCGTGAATTCGAAGCATGCGGCACTGTGGGCAGGGTCTTCCGGAACCTGGGTCGATCTCAATCCCGGAGGGTCTACCGACTCCGAAGCATATGGCGTCGTCGGAAATCTCCAGGCTGGGCGCACATTAGTCGGCGTCGTGTACCACGCCGGATACTGGACCGGAACGGCGAACAGCTGGGTCGACTTGAATCCTCCCGGATTCAGCACTTCATCGGCGACCGGAGCTTGGACCAATGGGGTTCGCACGTTCATTAGCGGCTATGGCCTTTCAACGACCGGAACCTATCATCCGCTCCTTTGGTCCCGGCCAGGAACTCCGGACGCCCACGGAACGACAGGGATTGGATAGGTCCGCGCGCAGAGCCGCCTATGATTTCCAGTAAAGGCGGACGCTTCTTAAGGCTAGGTCGTGGAGCAGAGGTGCGCGTTCAGCGCCGAGGGAGCGATAATCTCCGCATGGACGAGGTTCAGATCATACGCGCGATGGAGGCGATCGTCGGCGAGGAGCACGTCCTTGCCGGGCCTTCGGCCCGTCGCGCCTACGACTGCGACGCCTACACCGTCGATCGCTCCAAGCCGACCTGCGTCGTGATGCCCGCCTCGACCGGGGAGGTCGCCGCCATCGTCAAATGGTGTGTCGCCAACGAGACGCCGTTCACCGCGCGCGGCGCGGGGACCGGCCTCTCCGGCGGCGCGCTGCCCGCCTTGGGAGGCATCGTCATTTCGACCAAGCGCATGACGCGCATCTTGGAAATCGACGTCGAGAACCGCCGCCTTCTCGCCCAAGCCGGCATCGCCAACAAGCGCATTTCCGACGCCGTCGCCGAGCACGGTCTCCACTTCGCCCCCGATCCCTCGTCCCAAACCGTCTCGACCCTCGGCGGCAACATCGCCGAGAACTCGGGCGGGCCGCACACCCTCAAGTACGGCGTCACCGTCCAGCACATCCTCGGCGTCAAGATGGTCGATCCGACCGGCGAAGTCCTGGAGATCGAGGGAGGCCGGCCCGGCTTCGATTTCCTCGGCTTGATCGTCGGCGGAGAAGGGACCCTCGGCATTGTCACCGAGGCCTGGGTGAAGCTGACCCCGCTGCCCAAGGCCGTCTCTACGGCTCTCATCGCCTTCCCGACTATCCGCGACGCAACCGAAACCGTCGCCGACATTATCGCTTCCGGGACCGTTCCCGCGGCTCTGGAGATGATGGACGCGAATATCCTGAAAGCCCTCAAGCTCGCCTTCGGCCTGGAGCACCCAGAGGGAACCCAGGCCATGCTCCTCGTCGAATGTGATGGCGCGGCTGCCGCAGCAGTGGAATCCGATATGGACATCGTCAAGGAGGTCTGTGCGCGTCATCACGCCCTTGAGACGAAGGTGGCCAAAGACGAGGCGGAGCGCGCCAAGATGTGGATGGTCCGGAAGAAGGGAATTGGCGCGATGGGCCGCCTCGCTCCCTCCATCGTCACTCACGACGGCGTCATCCCTCGCTCGAAGCTGCCGGAGATGCTGGAGTTCGTCTACGCGGTCGCGGAGAAACACCGCCTCGGCATCGCCAATATCTTCCACGCCGGCGACGGAAACCTGCACCCATGCTTCTACTTCGATGATCGCGATCCCAAGCAGGTCGAAGCCGTCGTCGAGGCGGGCGAGGAGATCATCCGCCGCTGCATCGAACTGGGCGGTTCGGTCACCGGCGAGCATGGAATCGGCGTTGAGAAGATCGATCTGATGAAGCTTATGTTCTCACCTGCCGACCTGGAGCTGCAGGCGATGGCGAAGCGGATCTTCAACGATGGAAGCCTCTGCAATCCCTGCAAGGTGTTGCCCAATCAAAAGTCGTGCGTCGAGCATAAGGCGCGCTGGCGAGGCGTGGCCTGGTAGGAAAGGATATGGATGCGGCGTCAGAGAGTCCGAAATGGCGGAATGCGCCCTGCTCGATCGAAGGGGTCCAGGAGATCGTCCGTTCGGCGGAAAAGCTCTTCATCCTTGGCCGCGGCACCAAGACACTATGGAGCGTCCGTAGCTCCGTCCCCGAGGAACCCGTCTCCGACATAGATGCGTCAGCCGTTGGACTGCGCCGTCTCCGCGGGATCGTCGATTACAGTTGGCAGGATCAGGTGGTCACCGCCCTTGCCGGAACGCGGATATTCGAAATGCAGCGCATGCTCCGGGAACGGAACCAATGCCTTCCGTTAGGCCCGTGCGGTCCGGAAAGTCTCGCTCGGGGCTCTCTGGGAGGCTCGATCGCCATGAATCTCCCGCACCTCCTAGAAGGCCGGTATGGCAATTGGCGCGATTGGATTCTTGGGATGAAGGTCGTCTTGGCCGACGGCACGCTTGCGACCTGCGGAAGCCATGCCGTGAAGAGCGTCGCCGGCTACGATGTGCAAAAGCTGTTCGTGGGAAGCCGGGGAACGCTCGGCATCGTCGTCGAAGTCACCTTGAGGACGTTCCCCTGCGTTCAGATGGCCGAGCCGATGGCTGAGCTCAAGAGGATAAGAAGGGCCGTCCAGCGGGTCGCCCGGTCCGACTATGCCGAGGCCGCAAGCAATCTGGGCCGCCCCTACATCGGAGATCATGAGACGGGGACGCTGTGGTTCAGCCTGGAGAAAGATGGGGAGCTGCGACGCTATGAAGGCGACTGGCTGCTGCGGACGCTAGCCGGGAAGCGCAATTTGGAATTCACCGACCAAACCCAAATCCGCCTCATGAAGCGAGCGAAAGAGATATTCGATCCGACCCACAAGCTCAATCCGGGAGAGATGGGAATATTCTGAAGGGGGCCATGGGAAGCCGATGAAGCCGCTCGACGAACTGACCGCCCACTGCATCCGATGTGGATTCTGCCTCGAATCCTGCCCAACGTTCGTGATAACCGGGGAGGAGACCGAATCCCCGCGCGGGCGCATCTACCTCGTCCGCAGCGCCGACGAGGGCAAGCTGGACTGGGAGGAGATTCGCCCTCATCTCATGCGCTGCCTGGGCTGCCTCGCCTGCCAGACCGCCTGCCCGAGCGGCGTCGAGTATGGCCAAATCTTCGAAATCGCCCGCGACCGGTTGGAATCCACACAGACCCATCGAACAAAGAAGGTCCTCCTCGCCTCGCTCACCGATCCTGGGCGAATCCGAGTTCAGCTCAAACTTGGCGCCCTGCTCCCCGGCCGTCGCATTCCGTCCATTCTTTCCAAGCTGCTTAGCGGTGAACCGCCGGAAGCGAATCGCCCGACAGCCCAGCCCGCCAACACTCTCCCGCCGCTTGACGAGGCTGCCTTGCCAAAAGTGAGGGGCGAGGTCTATCTGCTCGAAGGGTGCGTGATGCGAGTGCTCTTCCCCCGCGTCCACGAGGCGACCCGTCGCCTGCTGCGGCGCGTCGGCTACGCGGTCCGAGAGGTCCCGCAAGGCTGTTGCGGCTCGCTCCACCTCCACGCCGGATACATGCAGGAGGCTCGGGACCGCGCCGTCAAGCTCATGGAAGACCTAAAGGGCGACCTGCCGGTCATCGTCGACTCCGCCGGATGCGGCAGCACGATGAAAGGCTATAGCGAGCTGACTCACTCCACCCCCAACCCCCTCCTCATTTTCCCGCGCTCCGAGCGCGAGGCTCCATCCGTCCCGCGCCACGAGGAAAACGAGGAGGGGGCTTTCTCGCGCTCCGAGCGCGAGGCTCCATCCGTCCCGCGCCACGAGGAAAACGAGGAGGGGGCTTTCGCCTCGCGCGTCTTCGACGCATGCGAAATCCTCCTCGCCAACGGCCTGATTGACGAGCTGAGACAGAGCAAGGGCCTAAAGAAAACCGCCACCTACCACGACGCCTGTCACCTCGCCCATGGACAAGGCGTCCGCGCCCAGCCGCGCGAACTGCTCAAGGCCATCCCCAGCCTGACCCTGGCCGACCTCCAGGAATCGGACATGTGTTGCGGAAGCGCCGGAATCTACAACCTCACCCAGCCCAAAATGGCCCGCGAGTTGCTGGAGCGCAAGTGGGCGAATATCGAGGCGACCGGAGCCAGCATCGTCGCCATGGGAAATCCTGGCTGCCACGCCTGGATCGCCCAAGCCGCCGAGGAGCATGGCAAGCGTATCCGCGTCCTCCACACGATGGAGTTGCTCGAAGCCTCGTTCATCGGCCTCGAAGCGTTCGAGAACGGATAGCCTGCGACGAATGCGAAGCGAACCTCCAGAAGCTCTACGAGGACCCCGAGTCCGAGCGGGCCGACGAGCTGCACTCCGAAATCCCGCGATGACGCTTCGCCGGCGCAGCGGCCCAGAGCGGGACGAGCGCGGAGTCGTCATCGGGCGGCTGTGGACCTTCCTCGACGTCACCTCCGCTATGCGTCAGCGGCTCATGCAAGATATGCTGCGCGAGGCGACCCTCTTCGTCGATCCCGATCCGAAGCGCGTCTGCTAGTTCGCATGTATTCGTCTCATTCCGGGCGATCGCCTCGACCCACAACGACATCGTCGGCCACTAAGTTTGAACCTTTCGCGAACCATGCAGGCTAGCGAAAAAAAAACGGCCCGGCGAGAAGCCGAGCCAAGTTATAAGAGCAGAGATATTGGGGAGGGATCGTTTCTATCTCCCCTTGCGCTGAATTGACTGGGCCAGCCCGGAAAATGTTCCAGGTTTTTTGCATCGATTTCGACTTCGCCCGGCAAACCCGGTATCGTTCGCCGCCCCATTTCTCCGTAAGCCCATTACAATAGCGAGGGGAGAGCGCGCGTTGGCGCTGGGGATGCTGAATGAGTCTTATCGTAATTGGTTGTTCTTTTTTGTCGTTGGCCTTTCAAGGCGGCAAGTCCATGCGGCATGTTCCGATTCTCGAAGAGAACGATGACGTCGACCTGCCCGCCCTGTTCCACCCGAGGAGCTCCTCGATGCGGTTCATCGGTCCGTGGGGCAATTTCGTGAGCTACCAGGTCAACGTCGACGATCAGGAGCAGAATATCGTCGGCGATGCCGCTAACGAGCCATCCTTATGCGTCGATCCGACGAATCCGAACCGGATCGCCGTCGGGTGGCGACAGTTCGACAGCGTTACCTCCAACTTCCGGCAGGGCGGCTACGGATACTCGGCCGACGGCGGCCTGACCTGGCATTTCCCCGGCGTCCTCGAAAGCGGCGTCTTCCGAAGCGATCCCGTCCTCGTCTCCCGCTACGACGGCAAGTTCTTCTACCTCAGCTTGCTGGAGACTTTTTACGACACGATGTACGGCTCGCTGGACGGCGGCGGGTCGTGGGGCCAGATCGCTCCGGCAGATGGCGGCGACAAGCAATGGTTCACGGTCGATAACAGCAACAGCGTGGGCCGAGGCAACCTTTATCAGTCCTGGAGCACGGCCGGCAATAATTACAACGGGCGGCAATTCACGCGCTCGACCGACGGCGGCTCGACCTGGATGACGCCGGTCAATATCCCTCAGTCGCCGGTTTGGGGAACGCTCGACGTCGATAATGCGGGCACCCTCTACCTTGGCGGATGGGGCCGGAACGGATTCGTCGTCTGCCGCTCGACGAACGCGAAGAACGCGTCGACGACGCCAAGCTTCGGTCTCAATACGGTGATCAATCTCGGCGGCAGCATCGACTCCGGAAGCTTCGTGAATCCCGGCGGCCTCACGGGCCAGATGTGGGTCGCGGTCGATCATTCCTCGGCGGCGTCGCCCCAGCCGGTGTACGCCCTCTGCTCGGTCGCGGTGGATTCAAACAATCCCGGCGATGTGATGCTCGCGCGGAGTGTGGATGGCAACGTCTCGTGGAGCACGCCCGTCCGCGTGAACGACGATCCTCTTAACGCGGGCAACTACCACTGGTTCGGGACCCTCGCCGTCGGCCCGACCGGGCGTCTCGACGTCGTCTGGAACGATACGCGCGACGATCCGAGCCACAACACTTCCGCGCTCTATTACGCCTATTCGCTCGATGGCGGCCAGCATTTCTCGACGAATATCCGAGTATCCCAATCCTGGAATCAGTCGATCGGCTACCCGGACCAGAATAAGATGGGCGACTACATCGGCGTCGTCAGCAATTCGGTCGGGGCGAATATCGCCTATACGGCGACGTTCAACAACGAAGAGGACATCTATTTCCTCCAGATCCCCTCGCCCGTCGTCGTCGCGCCCTCCTCCTTTTCCATTGCGGGCGCTCCGTATGCCGGCTCGGTGAATAGCCTTGCCGCCGTCGACGGCGGCTATCTGACCACGAAGGCCCACGGATCGGCGAGCCTCAGCCCTACGGTTCTGACCGTTCAGGCGACCTCGCCCTCCTTCAACCCGAAGGCGGTGTACTTCAATCTCGTCTCCCACGGCGATCTCGTCAACCTGCCGATCCACATCGCCTTCTACAATTGGCAGACGAGCAGCTACGAGACGCTGAAAAACGCTGCGACGACGACTTCGGATTCCTGGGTCAATCTCGCCGCGAGCGGCGATCTGACTCGCTTCGTTCAAGGGGGAACCGGCACGATGCGGGCCCGCGTCACCTTCGACCGCGGCCCGAACTTCCTGACCGACGTCTCCAACTGCTACATCGATCAGGCGGCTTGGAACGTGATTCCTTAAAGCCCCTATTCGCGCCGTTTTGCCGGCTGGGGACCGAACCACTTGAGGTTCTCGGCCGGTTCGAGTTCGGCTTGAAGCTCGCGCATCAGCCGGCGCGCGTCGCTCTCGAAATGATAGGTACCGGAGATGTCTCCCTGCCAGATATTCTCCACAACCCACGAAGGTACGGGCAAAAAGACAATCCGCTCCGGCGGCGCGAGCGTCACGACGAGGATGATCGCCGTCGCCGTCGGATCGGGGTAGATGAACTCGAAATGCACCGCATCCGGCTCGTACCGGGTGGTCCCCATCTGCGGCGCCTCCTTTGTTTTCGCTTCTTTCAGGACCGCCGCGTCGAAGCTCCCGTCTCTAGGCTCCCGGTTATTCCGGAGATCGTCGAAGATCGCCAGTCGCTTTTCGGCCGCAAATTGGTTGAGGGTCATTTTTCAGATACTGGATGAAATACCAGGGAGAACGGTGGGGTGACGAGGAACATAGCAAGCGTACCGGGTTCATAAGAGAATCCGAGTATCCCGAAGAGCAGGTGTCGCACGCGGCGCCTAAACCGAAACGGAGCTCAGGATGAGCTCTCGGGTGGTGTGGCTCGAATTGGTTGTGAAACTTCGGGTGGGCAGAATCACGGAGGATTGAATGTCATTTCGAATCAACACGAACCTGACTGCAATGACCGCGTTGCAGAACGTGTCGAACACCGGCGATCAGTTGAGCCAATCGATTACTCGACTGTCGACCGGTTTGCGCATTAACTCGGCTGCGGACGATCCCGCCGGCCTCATTAGTGCGAACAACTTCAAAGCCCAGATCACTGGTGTGACCCAGGCGATGAAGAACAGCCAAGACGCGATCAACTATGTGAAGACGGCTGAGGGCGCCCTTAACGAGGTGAGCAACCTCCTCAATAGCGCTCGCGGTCTTGCGGTCGCGGCCGGCAACAACGGTACGCTGACTTCTTCGCAGATCCAAGCGAACCAGGCTCAGTTGAGTTCCATCGTCAGCTCCATCACTCGCATCGCCAACACGACGCAGTATGGAACGAAGCGACTTCTCGACGGTAGCTCCGGCGTCTCCTCGAGCGTCACCGACGGTACGAAGCTCTCGCAGCTCAACATCGGCGGCACCCTCGGCGGCCAGGCCGTTACGGCGAACAGCGCGGTTACCGTGACTGTGAACGCCGCTTCGACTCAAGCGACCCTCGACAGCGTCGACTATGGCGCGGACGACACCGCGACGGTGGCGAACCCCGGTTCGTTCACCCTGAACGGCGTCACGATCAACACGATCGGCACCGACACCGTCACCGACGTACGCGACAAGATCAATGCCGTCTCTACCCAGACCGGCATCACTGCGACGACCGACGGTTCGGGCGTCATCCACATGAGCTCGGTTGGCTACGGTTCGAACGCCCAGATCAACCTGGCCGACTCGACCGGCGCCATCGCCAGCGGCGGCGCGGGCTTCACCCACGTTGCGGGCACCGATGGCAATGCCACCGTTAAGGTGAACGGCGTTTCGACGCTCTTCACGGCCAGCCGCAACGGCAACGACGGTCTCACCTTCAGCGACGCCGATGGCAACACCTTCTCGGTGACCGCCGCCGGTAACTCCGCGACGGTTCAGAACGCGACCGTCGGCGAAGTCGTCGTGGGTACGTCCCAGTTCCAGATCGGTGCGAACTCCGGTCAGACGACCAGCCTCAGCCTCGGCAACTTCGCCGCCAGCCAGCTCGGCACCGGCGCGGTGACGGGTCTGACGATGAACAACCTCGACCTGACGACGGCTACCGGCGCGAGCGACGCGCTGAAGGTCATCGACAAGGCGATCGACCAGGTCTCCAAGGCCCGTGGCGACATGGGTAACTTCCAGACGAACGTTCTCCAGGCGAACATCACGTCCCTGGGCACGGCCGAGCAGAACATGACGGCCACGGTGTCTTCTATCGAAGACGTCGACGTCGCGTCGGAAATGACGAACTACACGAAGCTCCAGATTCTCCAGCAGGCCGGTATGTCGGTTCTGTCTCAGGCGAACTCGGCTCCGCAGGCGGTTCTCAAGCTCCTGCAATAAGCCAAGAGCTCCGTCTCTCGACGGGTAAACATCGCAACACGGCCTCGGGCATTAGCCCGGGGCCGGGTTGTTTTGCGGGCAGCAAGGGCTTGAGGGCGTGAGGGCATGACCGGTGACCGGTAACCAGTGACCGAACCGCCGCGGAATCTTCCGGTCATCCGGTTAGTGGTCACCGCTTACCGGTCATCCGCTTACCGGTCATCCGGTTACCGGTTACCGGTCACGCCCTCACGCCCTCAAGACCTCCGCCACTCCTCGATCTCCTTCCGCAACCTCGTCCCCCGCTTGCGGTTCCCAAGGAGCGTCGCTTCCTCCCTCGGCTCGACGAGCAAGCGCACCGGCTTCCCCTTGTGGATCGCCTCGATGCTGACCCACCGGCCGAGCCCGAGTAAGGAGTGAACGTTCGCCCGGAATCGGACGCCCTTGACGTCCGCCTTCGCGACCGACACCTGATGCTGCTCGCCCAGGTATTCCAGGCTCTCCGCGCCCACAAAGAGAAAGCCGAGGTCTTCGTGGGCATCGAGAAGGCCGATGTACGAGGGCCGCGCAAAGCCGACAAACGTTCCCCCCGAAGCGTCTTTGCCGGCCTTCGCAAGAACTTTGCGCTGAATTTCGCGCCGAAGCTTGGCATTGCCGAAAAAGCCGAACTGGTTGACCGCCAGCCAACCCACGACGAGAGCGAGCACGCAGAGGACGACTCCCACGGCCGTAACCTCATGGGCCTTGACCATCAAAAGAGTCCCCACAAGCCCAAACGGAAGCATGCAAAGGATAGGAATCAGGTTCCCCATCCACTTCTGCCCCATCCCCCACACGCGTCCGGCCATTGGGGGACATTGTACAGCCTCTAGTAGCGCAGGCTTCCAACCGCCCAAACCTAAACACTAAACACTCAACGCCAAACGCCAAACGCCAAACGCCAAACGCCAAACGCCTCTCCCCCTCCCACGCCGTACACTGTAGTCAACGTATGGCCCAAGGTCGAATCCGCGTTCTGAGCACGATCCCTGGCCCTGCGAACCTCGGTCCGATCGTTCGCGAGTTCTGCAAAAAGGAAGGGCTGATCACGGCCCTCTCCGATTCTGCGATCAAGACGCTCGCCGGCCTCGCCCCCGAGGGGTCGGGCTGCGAAGCGATCCCGTTCGGCGGGCTCGTCCGCCGCTTCGCGACCCTCTGCGGTGAGCTGCCGTTTCCCGTCGCCCACGAAGGGCACGTCGTCGCTGCCGTCGGCGCGGCTTGCGAAGAGTTGCCGAGCGATTCGCCCTTTGCCCGAACGGCTCACCGTTCCGGCCTCCACAAAGCCCTCGCCGCGACCCTCCACGAGCTCAGCGAATTCGGTCTCGATCCCGAAGCCTACGAGGCCATGGCCCCGGTCCTGCCGACCGCCCTCGCCGCCAAAGTTCGCTCCCTCGCCGAAGTCGAGACCAAGGCCTCCGAAACCCTCAAGACCCTGGGCCGGAATCTGAGCCGCGACCACTACCGCATCTGCCTCGACGGACAACCGGAAAAAGGCGCCGACCTCGGCCGGGTCCTCGTGATCGCCGGGGCCGATTACAACCCCCAAGCCATCCACCTCCTCCAGTGGGCAGCCGCGCACGGCGCCCGAATCGATGTTGTCGTCTACCGCCACGCGACCGGCGCAGGCCTCTTCCACGGCGCGCGGCTCACCGCGGAATCGCTCGCCACCCCCTCTCCCCTCCGGGGGAGAGGGTCTGTGAACCTGAGCGTAGCGAAGGAGAACAGGGGTGAGGGGGCAAGCGACACCCAAGTTCCGGAGGGAAGGCGGTCTGTGAACCCGAGGGTAGCGAAGGAGAACAGGGCCGAGGGGGCAAGCGGCGCATGCGAGGAAATCGGGACCGCCAACGAGCTTCTCCAGCACCTCTTCGCCGAGACTTCCGCCGAGGCGCCCGACATAAAGTGCGCCGTCGTCAGCGCCGCCGATCCCCTCGCCGAAGCCGAATGGGCTCTCCGCGGTTGCCTCGAACGGCATCGCGCCGGAATGCCTTACGAGCGAATGGCGCTCTATGTGCGCGACTCCGTCTCCTATGCCCCGTTGATCGAATCCGCGTCGAAGCGCCTGGGCGTTCCCGTTCGGATGTGGCGTCGAGCCCCGTTGCTCACGAACAGCTTCGCCCGCCTGACCCAAACCGCGCTTCTCTTCTGCGCCTCCAAAGACGTGCGCTCCCTGCTCCCGATGGCGCGAACGACCTACGTCGGCCTCGACTTCGAGGCCCGCGAAACCCTCCAGGCCGGCCTCAAAACCGCCCACTCCGCCCGAGGCGAGCAATGGAATCGCCTGCGCGAATGGCAGGTCGAGCATAGCGACAAGTTCGGCTGGCTGGAAAAGCTCCTCGACTGGCGGGATGAGGCGATGGCGAGCCCGGCTCCCCTCGAAGTATGGATCGGCAGGCTGCGCGACCTCATGACGCTTCTCCCACTCCAAGAAGGCGGCGCAGGTGGCCACGAGCGGGACAAGCGAGCCGGGTACGTACTCCAGCAATCCCTCAACCGGATCGCCTCCGTCCGCCGCGTGCGCCAACCGCGAAGCCTCACTCTCGCAGAATTCGCCCGATGTGCGGAAGAGGTATGGGCCGAGGCTGACGTCAGCGTCCCTGCCGGCGAGCAAGGCGTCCTCGTGACCGCCCAGGCCGAGGCCCTGCCCGAGTTGCGCTGCCTCTTCGTGCTTGGGATGCTCGAAGGCGTCTTTCCCCGAAGGCGCTCCGAAGACCCGATCCTGTCCGATTTCGACCGGGAGGCCATGTCGGGAGACCGAACGCTGCCGTTGTCGAGAGACAAGGCGGAGGCAGAGCGCGATACCTTCTACATGGTGTGCGCGAGTGCCTCCGAGGAGATCGTCTTCAGTTATCCCGAAACCGACGAGGAGCGGGACAACGTTCCCGCCTTCTACCTCGACGAAGTCGAAAGAGCCCTCGGCCAAATAACGAAAGTCACCCGCCCGCGTCAACGGCTGACGCCGGATCCGTCCGAATGCCTCTCCGGTTCCGATCGCGAAATTGCCGAAGCCCTCGCATCGCCCGATCGCGCGGAGAGTTTGCCTCTCGCCTTCTCGAATCCCTTCACCGCCAGCGCGTTCGAGCGCAACCCCGCCCAGGGCCTCGGCCCTCGCGAGCTGAGGGAGGCCCTGCAATGCCCGTTCAGCTTCTTTGCCCGCCGAACCCTGAAAGTCCGGCCGGAGCGGCTTCGCGCCCGCTGGTACTCACTCGTCGGCCTGCCCCAAAAAGGTGGCCTGATCGATCAGAAGACGCCCGACGCCGCCCAGGATGCCCTCGGCGTTGCCCTTGAAGCCCAGTTGGACGAGATCTACTCGGACGCGCCCGAGTGGGAGATCGCGCTTCTCCGGTCCGGAGGACGCAGGCTGATCCGCGAATGGATCGAGCGCGAATTCGCGGCGCGCAAGCTCTGGCCGAGAGAAGATTTGCGTTCCGAAGTTCGATTTGGCGAACAGGGGCTTCTCGAAGACCTGCCGAAGATCGCCAAGCTCAGCGGCGGCGTCGCCGCCACCTCGCGCCGCGGTCCCTACTCCGTCGTCCATCTCGTCGAGACCTCGGCCCCGGCCAAGGGCTACGGCCCCGCCAACGAACTCCCCGAGCACGACAAGCTCTACTTCGGTCTCCACCTCCTCGCAGCGTGGAATCGAAATGGCGCTGCCGCCGTCGAGGTTGAGACCATGGCGGGCGAGCGCCTCCTCATGCTCCTCCCTCGTCGGCCAGGCGTGAACCTTCCCGCCTGCGTCCAAGACGGCCTCCGGGTCGTCGACCTCGGCGACGGCGAGGACTCCCACGGCGTCAGGACCTTCTTCGAGGACGTGAAGAAGCTGGCCCGCGAAGCCGTCGCGCGCATCCACGGGGTGGACGTGCGGGCTATTCGCGGCGACCATTGCGCGGTCTGCGACTACGGCGAGCTCTGCCGCAGCTCGCTGGAATTCGGTGAGGAGGATTCGCCCTTTGCGGACGATCTTTGACCCCACCGAGGAACAGCTCGATGTCATCGCCGCCCCGGATCGGTCGATGATCGTGACGGCCGCCGCCGGCGCCGGGAAGACGGCCGTCCTCGTTCAGCGCTACCTGAAGCACGTCGACGATGGGCTCGAACCCGACGAAATCCTGACCATCACCTTCACGAAGAAGGCCGCAGCCGAGATGAAGAAGCGGATCGTCGCCAGCCTCCGCGAGAAGGGGATGCTGCGCGAAGCCCAAATCGCGGAAACCGGCCCGATCCAGACGATCCACTCTTTCTGCGAGCGCCTACTGCGCGAGAATGCCCTGGAGGCCGGCCTCGACCCTCGATTCGAAATCGCCGCCGACGGCGAGGCCGGGGAAATCCTCGAACGCGCCGTCCGCGAGACCCTCTCCTCGCCTATGGACGATGCGCCCGAGGCGGAGCGACTCATCGCCTTCCTCGCCGGGCAGCGATCGTTCGGAAACGGGCAATCGCCGTATGCGAAGCTGGAGGAGGCCGTCCGCGCGATCCTCTCCAATCTTCGCGGTTCCGGCCTTGACCTGGACGAATTGGAGCGTGGCTACTGCCGCCCAAAGGCCCTCCGGGAAATGGTCGAGGCGAAGATGGCCGAGACGTTGCCCCTGCCTGTCTCCGAATACCTGCGCAAACACAAGTCGGGCTTGCTAGCCGAGCGCCTGCAGGCCGCTTACAAGGAGTGGGGCGAAAAGCCGCCCCGTTGGGTGGCCGCCAAGCCGGACCCCGAGGCCGACGACGAGGCGATCGAACAGACGGCCGGGCTATTCCAAATCTGTGCCTCGGCCTGGCTGAGCATGGAGCGCGAGCTTTTCCGGAGGCAGCGGCTCGACTTTACGGCCCTCGAATCCCAGGCCCTGCGCCTCCTCGGCGCATCCGAGGCGACCCGGAGCCGCGTGCGGCGTCAATACCGCGTCGTCATGGTCGACGAAGCGCAGGACGTGAATCCGATCCAACACCGGCTCCTCGAAGCAATGGCGATCGATCAGGAAATGCTGGTCGGGGACGCCCAGCAGTCGATCTACGGTTTCCGCCTCGCCGATCCCACCCTCTTCAAAGATCGGATCACCGACGAATCGAAGCGACTGTCCGTGAATATGCGCTCGGAAGCCGGCATCCTGCGCTTCGTCGACCTCGTCTTCGGCCGCCTCTGGGGAGAAGCCTATGTGCCGATGACCCCGCCCCCGTCGCCCCTCGATCTGAACGTCATCGAGTTGCCGGTTTATACCGGCATCGAGCTTTGGCGTCAGCAGGAGCGGAACACCTACGACGCGGCCCTCCTCATCCGGCAGATGCTCGAAGAGCACAAGCCCAGGCTGAGCGAAGTCGCCGTTCTTGTCCGCGATTCGATGTTTGCCCAGGAGATGCAAAGCGCCCTCCGCTCACTGGAGATTCCCTGTCGCATCGCGGGCGGCGCGGAGCGGTTCTATGCCCGGCTGGAAATCCGCGACCTGGCTAATACGCTCCGCTCGCTGGGCGATCCCTTCGATGACTTCGCCATGCTTGCGATGCTCCGCTCGCCCGTGGTCGGCCTTTCCCTCGACGCCATCGCCCTCCTCAGCCAGAAGCGTCCGATCGTCGAAGCCTTGGATACCTTCGAATCCCCGGTCGAGGAGGATCGGCCGAAGCTGCGCCGCTTTCTGGAATGGTTCACCCCCCTGCGCGGCTTCGCCGACCGCCTTTCCGCCTGGGAAGTCCTCTCCGAGCTCTTCGCGGTCTCCGACTACCTGCCGGCCCTCGCCAAACGCCGCAACGCCCCCCAACTCCTCGCCAACGTCCGAAAGCTCCTCCGCCTCGCCGCCGAGGAGCCGGAGATGGGCCCCCTCGAATACGCCGAGCGGATCCGCGAAATCCAGCGCCTGAAGCACCGCGAAGGCGATGCGCCTGCCGAGGACGAGAAGGCGGAGATGATTACGATCATGACTATCCACAAAGCGAAGGGTCTGGAATGGCCGGTCGTGATTGTCCCTCAGATGCACAAGCCGATCGGCCGGCGAACGAAAGAGATCGAGGTGGACCCCCGCCGCCGCATCGCCATCACCAAGTTCGGCAAGCACCCCTCGATCTATCACAACTGGCTCGCCGCCCAGCGCAACGAACGGGAAACCGAGGAAGAGCATCGCCTCCTCTACGTCGCGTTCACCCGCGCGAAGTCGCAGCTCTGCGTAGTCGTCCACGGCTCTGCGAAACCCGACACGCTCGCCAAGCGAGTCGCCGGCGTCATCGGCCTCGGCAAAGCGACCCCACCCGGCTTCGTCGTTCGAGACGTCGGCGAATAACGATCTGAACCCCCTCCTCTCGTTTTCGCGGTTCGTCGCCAACAAGGCTACGAAACGTTGAACGGATGGCAACCCCCTCCCTCGTTTTCGCGGTTCGTTGCTCACAAGGCTACGAAAACATTGAACGGAAAATGAGGGAGGGGGCAGGGGGTGGGAGGTCACGCCCTGCAAACGCCGCTTCTTATTTACGCAAACGAACGGAGGAAAGGAAGGAAACTGAGCGGAGCGGAAGTCCGTCGCGAAGCGACCTTCGGACTGCTGAAGCGCAGCTTCAGCCTCCCTTGTTCTGAGGAAACGCGGGCCGGGCAGAAACTTCGCTTAGGAGCGAAGCGACGGATCCAATCTCGCCCAATACCAAGTTCTCGGTTCCTCCGCTCCTCCGCGTTGAAAAGCAACCCTCAACCCACAAACCACAAGCCACAAACCACATCCCCAAACAGGCCGGTATCCTACCAAGCATGCCGTTCACCGTGGCCTGCGCCCAGATCGCTCCGCAAAAGGCGGAGGTTCAGGCCAATCTCGATAAGATCGCCGAATGCATCATGCAGGCGGCGGGCGAGGGGGCGGATTTGGTCATCCTCCCCGAGGCCTCCACGACCGGCTACTTCGTCGAGGGCGGAGCCCTCGAATCCTCGCTCACCGGCGACGAGCTCTGCGCCGAGTTGGCACGCCGAATAAAACCCACCAACCGGCCCGTAGACGCCGTCGTCGGCTTCATCGAGCAGCACGAGGGGAACCTGTACAACGGCGCGGCTTTCATGGAATTCGGACCCAAACCGAGGCTCGTCAAGACCTACCGCAAGTTCTTCCTGCCCACCTACGGCCTCTTCGACGAGGAGCGCTTCGTCTCGCGCGGTCGAGATATCGCCGTCTTCGACACCCGGTTCGGCAAGCTCGCGATCCTCATCTGCGAGGACGTCTGGCATTCCATCCTCCCCACTCTCTGTGCGACCCGCGGCGCTCAGATGATCATCGTCCCCGCCGCCTCCCCCGGCCGAGGCTTCGCCTCCGAACACGTCGAAAACCTCGACCGCTACGCCCGGCTCATGAAGGCGATCGCAGAGGAGCATGGCGTCTTCTGCCTCAACTGCCAGCTTTGCGGCTTCGAGGGAGGGAAGGGCTTCGTCGGCGGCAGCATGGTCGCCGATCCCTTCGGCAAACTGATCGCGCAGGGGCCGGTCAACGAGGAATACATCCTCCTAACTCAGATCGATTTCGACCTTATCCAGATCGCCCGCGCGCAGACGCCGCTCATCTCCGACCTCCAAAGCGCGTGGGGCGACATCCGGCGGATCATCGATGAAGAATAAGCGCCTGCTCGCCATCTCCGGCCTCCTGATCCTCTTTCTCGGTCTGCCGATCTTCCTCGCCTGGAATTTCCTCATCGCGCCCGTGATGGAGGCAACGGGCCAATTTCGCTCCCTTGTCGGCAAGCCGGAATCCGAAGTCATCGCCACCCTCGGCCAGCCCCAGTTCCGCGTCTCTCCCGCCGAGGCCAAAGCGAAGGGGATCGATTACCCATGGCGCGAGAAGAACTATCAGCCGGTGCCGGAGCGGCCGGTCCATAAGCTTGTCCTGCTATATGAGCCGAACCGAGGCGACAAGAGGAAGACCCCGTTCGCCATCTACGTTTTCATCGACGACGAAGACAAGGTCGAGGCCATCGATTTTGCCGGCACGTAAGGGAGCAAGTCCGCTTATAACCCATTGCCGCCCGCGTAGGCGAGGCCATATACGGGGAGATCGAATGTTCGATCGTTCGGCGAAGTGGGAACCGAAGAACGTCACGGTCGCCGAGAGCGACGAAGTGTCGGTCATAGAAAGCTCCAAGCCGCAAATCTTCGGGATCGGCGAACCGGTCGATATCGACCTGACGCGGGCCACCAGATCGTATCCTCGGCAGGCGGCGGCATCTCGAACGATACGGTATTCGTTCCCTACAAGAATTAAGGCTCCCCGAAGGCGCTAAAAAGCCCGGCCTCGCACAGCGAGACCGGGCTCTTGACCGTATCTCTTCTAGCCGGCGAGCTTGGTCGCCAGATTGGTGTCGACGGGGATGCCAGGGCCCATCGTCGAGCTCAAGGTAATCGTCTCGACGTACTTGCCCTTCGCGCCGGCCGGTTTCGCCTTGATAACCGCGTTGAGGGCCGCCTTGAAATTCTCCAAAAGCTGATCGTCGGTGAAGTTGACCTTGCCGATCAGGAGGTGGACGATGCCGCCCTTCTCCGCGCGGTATTCGAGACGGGTCGCACCCTTGATCTCCTGAACGGCCGGGCCGATGTTGTTCGTGATCGTGCCGTTGCGCTTGTTCGGGGTGCGGGGGCCGAGGATACGGCCGACCTTACCGATCTGCGGAGCCATTTCCTCCGTCGCGAGAAGCACGTCGAAATCGCGGAATCCGCCCTGGATTTTGGCGATCAGCTCGTCCGCTCCGACCACGTCGGCGCCGGCCTTCTCCGCCGCCGCCGCGAGGTCTCCCTTGGCGAGGACCGCAACTTTCCGCACCTTTCCGGTGCCGTGGGGCAGGGTAGTGATGCCGCGAACGTTCTGATCGCCCTTACGCGGGTCGATGCCGAGGTGGACGGCCATGTCGACGCTCTCCACGAACTTGGCGTTGGCGGTCTCTTTGACCTTGGCGATCGCCGCCGTCACTTCGAGCGGCTGGTCTGGATCGACACCCTTCAAAAGCGCGTCGAAGCGCGGCGAATGAGGCCGCTTCTTGATGTTCTGTCTCAATTTTCCTCCGGTGGTGCGAACGGCCGGCAGGCCTCCCACAAGCGGTGATAATACCTCCATAGCCTAGAGTCCTGCTTGGGGCGCATACTTGTCCCAAGATGAGTCGCGGGCTTTGGATTTCTCTCATAGCTGTCGTCGTGGTCGGGGGCGGTGTCGGGTTCTTCTTGGCTCGGCGAGGATCGAGTCCCGAAGCTCTCCTTGCGGCAGAGATGGACGCCGCAAAGAAGGATGGCATGGCCCTATCCGCCGCCGACCTCGAGCGGTCCGTCCCGGACGACCAGAACGCTGCTCCTGGCTACGAGTCCGCCTTCCAGGCGATCCGGCCGACAGTCCACGATCATCCAAACCTGCTCACCGAAATCAATGAAGCGCTAAAGGGTACGGCGGATGCGGAAGCGATGAAGGACATCCGCGCCGCCGTTTCCGAATCTCGCCGCGACATCAACAGCCTGATTGCGGCAAGTCGCCGCAAGTCTTGCGACTTCGATTACGATTTCGAAGGGGAGTTCAAGTTTCCCGAGTTGGCCGACGCCAGGGTCGCCGCTCGCTTGATGATCATGAGCGCCCACGTTGCGGCCGACCAGGGCTATGTCGACGAGGCTTACGACGTCTTGTCCGCCACGGAGGCGATGTCGAGGCATATCGGTGAAACCCCCCTCCTGATCTGTTATCTCGTCCAGATTTCACTCGACCGCTACGTCGCGGAGGAATTCGTCCACGTGCTGAACCTGTCCGTTCACAAGCCCGCCCTGCTCAAGAAGGCTCAGAAGACCCTCGACGGCTTCGGCCCAATCGCCGCCATAACACCGGCTTTGCGAGCCGAGGCTTTCGTAGGGCTTTCCAATATGAACCGATGTCAAACGACGGGCGACGTGCGTGCGGTGACCGATCCGAATCAAAAGGGACAGGGCGCCAAATTGACCGACGAGCAGAAGGTCCGCCTCAAACTTGCCGCCGTTTCCGGTCTGCGTCGAGGGCTCGAAGCGACCGTCGCGGCCGGGACCGATCCGAGAGCCCAGCATGACGCCCTCGCGCGGCTTGTGGCCAAGCAAGACGATGAAGCTGCGAAAGATCATTCTCCCGACCACGACCTGATCGCCATGATCGCAAGGGACGACCTATTGCCCGATGCCGCGCTCGCGGCCGGCCTTCAGATGGCCGACCGGCACATCCTCGCCACCGCGATCAAATTGATGCAGGCCAAGGGCCCGTACCCGTCAACCCTCCCGAATCTGGGGGAAATCTCGATCGACCCCATGGACGGCAAGCCGCTCCGCTATCGAAGAACCGGCAGCGGTTTCACCCTCTACAGCATCGGCCACAACCTGAAAGACGACGGCGGTTCGCCCGACGACAGGGCGAAAACCTTCAAATAGAAGGAGACCCGACATGCCGTACCATTTCTTAGTGAGACCGGGCCGGACGTTTGATCGCATCGCCGATCCGAACCCCGTTCCATTGCCCGGAGGTTAAAATGCTCCCACTACTTGCTTTCATTCCCTTCGTCCTTGTCACTCGGCCTCAGTTGGACGGCCCGGCGCCGATCGCAAGCGAGACGGTCTCAGCGCTCTCAGCTTCGAGGTCATTCCATTACTTGCTGCTGCCCTTTGGCGAGCAAACAGGATCGCGGATTCCGGCCGCCTCCATTCCGTCCGCGATTTTGGCCAGGAGCGATTCCGCACTTGATCGCCTCTTACCATCCGATCTAAGGCCGCTGCGGACACCCCAGAGGGCCTATGTCGGCTTTCGAAAGCCTCCTGACTTCGAGCATGAATTCATGTGTCTTGCTTGGACTGCGGGTCGCCGACGATTTTGGTGGTCGGATCTCGATCCGCAGGCTTATCTGTTAGTCGATCTGCTGCCCGGCGAGTTCCAAGCCGCGTCTGACGACCAATTCAGGTCGGATCTAGTTGACTGGGTGCAAAGCCACCTGGCGGTACCCGCGATCGCGAATCCGCTGTCCGGTCA
Source organism: Fimbriimonadaceae bacterium (assembly GCA_035545155.1). Taxonomy (GTDB): domain Bacteria; phylum Armatimonadota; class Fimbriimonadia; order Fimbriimonadales; family Fimbriimonadaceae; genus JAEVZK01. The sequence goes on from DASZYX010000016.1 coordinate 46,091, forward strand.
CATTCTTCTGCGGGCGTCCCTGCCAAGTGGTCACACTCTGCGCGTATGCACCGTCACCAGCAACTCTCTTGAACAGATATGGCCATATGAACCCAGAGAGGCTCAATGGGCGACCGGTTTCACTTGCTGGGTAGATGAACGCATGATTTGCCTGAAATTCAATTTCCCAACCCTGCGCCCACCCGAAGCCCCCAGTCCCGACGGACATCGGGTCAATCCTTATACGCACAGTCGTTTCGATCCACCTGGCTCGCCCTAGTGCGTCTCGTTTGACATCCAGCGGTGCGTCGGGTATCATTCCGCATCCGGGCGCAGCCCAAAACAACAAAGCCACGAACCAGGCAGGCCGCACACGCCAAGGCGGCTCTGAACCGGTTCGATAACGGCAGGAGATGAATGGCAAAACAAGCTCTTATTAACAAACAGCAGGCGAAGCCGAAGTTCAAGGCGCGCGGATACAACCGCTGCTCGCTTTGCGGCCGCCAACACGGATATTTCCGTTTCTTCGGCATCTGCCGGATTTGTCTTCGCGAAAAGGCGCATAAAGGCGAATTGCCGGGCGTGAAGAAGGCGAGCTGGTAAGGCTCGGGAGGTTCAAACACCATGCACAGCGATCCTATCGCGGACCTTCTGACGCGCATCCGTAACGGCGCCCGCGCCCACCTGATGACCGTCGACGTTCCGCACAGCAAAATCAAAGTCGAAATCGTGAAGATCCTCGAGGCCGAAGGCTATATCAAAGGCCACGAGATCACCACGGAAAGCAAATATCCCACGATCAAGGTCCACCTTCGCTACGACGCGAAGCGTAAGCCCCTGATCAACCACATCGCTCGCGTCAGCAAGCCCGGCCTTCGTGTTTACAAAGGCGCGGACGAGCTGCGCCCGGTTCGTAGCGGCCTTGCCACGCGCATCGTCTCCACGAGCTCCGGCCTGATGACGGACCGCGAAGCGCGAAGGCGCAAGGTCGGCGGCGAAGTCATTTGCGAGGTGTATTAAGATGTCGCGAATTGGCAAGCAATCCATCACGGTCCCGTCCGGCGTGACCGTCACCGTCGACGAGCGGACGAACCTCGTCTCCGTCAAGGGTCCGAAGGGAGAGCTGCAGCAGCCGATCTCCCGCCTGCTCACGGTGACCCAGGAGGACGGCAAGCTCTCCATCGACCGCGCGAACAACCTGCGCGAGGCGCGGAGCCAGCACGGCCTTGCCCGAACGCTCGTCGCGAATATGATCGACGGCGTCACCAAGGGCCACTCCAAGATCCTCGAAGTCATCGGCGTCGGCTACCGCGTCCAGCTCGAAGGAAGGAACCTCCTTCTTAGCATGGGCTACTCGCACCCGGTTCGGGTCGAGGCGCCCGCCGGCATCACGTTCGACGTCAAGGCGGACGAGAAGACCCGTACGCAGACGGTGACCGTCAGCGGAATCGACAAGCAAGCCGTCGGCCAGGTCGCCGCGGACGTCCGCAAGGTGCGCAAGCCCGAGCCGTACAAGGGCAAGGGTATCCGCTATCGCGGCGAGGTCATCAAGCTTAAGGCCGGTAAGAGAGCGGCCGCGAAGAAGTAAGGAGTTAATGACAAGTGCCTAAATCACGAGGAGATCTCAGAATCGCGCGGCACGAGCGCCTTCGCAAGAAGGTCGCCGGAACTCCGGACCGGCCGCGGCTCGCCGTGTTTCGAAGCCTGAAGCACATTTCGGCGCAGATTATCGACGACAGCACCGGGACCACCCTGGCCGCCGCGAGCAGCCAGGAGAAGGGCCTGGATACCAAGGGCAACGCCGACGGCGCGAAAACCGTCGGCACGAAGCTGGCTCAGCGGGCGAAGGAGAAGGGCGTCAAGGCCGTCGTCTTCGATCGTGGCGGCTTCAGATACCACGGCCGCGTCGCCGCCCTCGCCGAGGGCGCGCGGGAAGCCGGGTTGGAGTTTTAAGCGATGAGAATGATGAACCGCTTGAGCGGCAAGCGAGAAAGCCGCAATACCGAGGGACCGCAGCTCGACGTCCGCGTCGTGCGCACGAACAAGGTGTTCAAAACCCACAAGGGAGGCAAAACCGCCTCCTGGTCCATCCTCGTCGTCGTCGGCGATAACAAGGGCCAGGTCGGCGTCGGCCTCGGCAAGGCGCGTGGCATCCCCGATGCCATCCGCAAGGCCGAGGAAGCCGCCCGTAAGAACATGTTTACGGTGCCGATGATCGGCTCCACGATCCCCCACGCCATCGTGGCGAAGTCGGGCACGGCGCAGATCATTCTGAAGCCTGCGGCGGCCGGTACCGGCGTCAAGGCCGGCGGCGCGGTCCGCGCCTGCCTCGAAGCGGCCGGCGTCCACGACGTCATCGCGAAGAGCCTCGGCTCCCGCAACGCGATCAACATGGCCTACGCGACGATCAACGCCTTCAAGGAGCTCTCCGAACCGGAAAAGCTCGCCGACTCTCGCGGCCTGCCTGTGGAAGATCTGATTCCGTGGCTCGCGAAGGCTCGAAAGGAGGAAGCGGATGCTGCGTATTAAGCTCGTCAAGAGCCCGATCGGCAACACGTCGCGCAATCGCAAGACGGTCGCCGCGCTGGGGCTGCGCAAGGTGCACCAGGTTGTGGAACAGCCGGACAATTCCAGCATTCGCGGGATGATCCATCACGTCCAGCACCTCGTGACCTTCGAAGTCGTCGAGGGCGAAGCGCCCGCGAAGGCGAAGCCGGCGAAGGCCGCGGCGCCCGTGAAGGCGGAGGCTCCCAAGCCGAAGAAGGCGGCTGCCCCGAAGGCGGCGGAACCCGAAGCGGCCGAAGCGAAGCCGAAGAAAGCTCCCGCAAAGGCAAAGAAGACGGAAGAGGAGAAGGCGTAAATGGGTCTACACAATTTCGAGCCGGGCTCCGGCGGAACGCGTCCGAAGCGACGCGTCGGCCGCGGCATCGGCAGCGGCATGGGCAAAACCGCGACCCGAGGCACCAAGGGCCAGAAGGCGCGTCGGCAAATTCACCCGAACTTCGAGGGCGGCCAGTCGCCGATCCAGCGGCGTCTGCCTGTCAAGAAGGGTTTCAAGAACGTAAACCATAAGGAATACGACATCGTCAACCTGGACGACCTCGAGAAGCTGTTTAAGAGCGGCGACGAGGTCACCGTGGAGGCGCTGGTGAAGACCGGCATCATCCCCGGCAACAAGGATGGAGTAAAGGTCCTCGGATTCGGCGAGCTGACGAAGAAGCTCACCGTTCGCGTTCACAAGTTCAGCAAGAGCGCGGTCGAGGCGATTTCGAGCAAAGGAGGCGAGGCGGTCACCCTCTAAAGGCGTGACACGTCCGGTGTAAATCTATGTTTGGTGGCGGACCTGTTGGACCGGGTGGCGGTAAGGGCGATAAAGCTCTGAGCTTGGGCTTGATGGAAACCTTCCGGGCTGCCTGGGCCGACCCGGATCTCAAGGCGCGAATCCTCTTCGTCCTTGCGATGTTCGCCGTCTTCATCTTCGGCGTTCACGTGCCGGTCCCGGTTCCCGGTGTCTCCACGGACCAAGTCGCGAAGCTCATCGAGGGCAACACAGGACTTGGCCTCATCAACATGTTCGGCGGAGGCGCGCTTCGCCGCGTTTCCGTCTTCGCCCTGAGCCTGGGCCCGTACATTACGGCTCAGATCATCATGCAAATCCTGACCACGGCCTTTCCGCAGTGGAAGAAGGACTTGCAGGAAGGCGGCGAATATGCGCGCCAGGTTCAGAACAAGCGAACGCGCCTGCTGACGCTGTTCCTTTGCGTCTTCCAGGGCGCCGGCCTCTTCGCGCTGATCGAAAAGTCTCTCGGCGCGTCGGCGACCGCGAGCACTCTGATCATGACGCTCTCGGTCGTCGTCATCTGGACGGCTGGAGCCATGTTTGTGCTTTGGCTAGGCGAGCAGATCAGCGAAAAGGGCATCGGCAACGGCGTCTCCCTCATGATTTTCGCCGGCATCATCCTGTCGATGCCGTTCCAGTTCGACCGGATGCGGAAGGGCATCGAGGACGGCGCCGTCGACTGGTGGCGTCCGGTGCTCATGCTGTTGATTCTCATCGCGACGACCTGGGTGATCGTGTACTTCACGGTCGCTCAGCGCCGTATCCCGATTCAGCACATGCGACGCATGGTCGGCACAAAGGTCCAAGGCGGCCAAACCAGCTACCTTCCGCTTTCCGTGAACATGGTCGGCGTCATCCCGATCATCTTCGCCTCCTCGCTGCTGTTCATTCCGCAGCAGATCGCGATGGCGGTGGGACCGACCTCGACGGTCGGCGCGTTCCTGCAGAACTTCCAAAACTGGATCAGCCCGTCGAGCCGGCAGACGTGGGGACCCATCCAGTTGCCCGTCAATCCGGTCGGCGTCCTCAGCTATACGCTGATGATCTTCTTCTTCACGTATTTCTACACGGCCATCCAGTACAACGTCGAAGACATCGCGACGAACCTCAAGCGGGGCGGATCGTTCATTCCCGGCGTGCGGCCCGGAAAGCAGACGAAGGACTTCCTCGATGGCGTCATTTCGCGTATCACGTTCGTCGGCTCCTTCTTCCTCGCCGTCGTCGCCCTCGTCCAATACCTGGCCCCCGCGATCGTCGGCATCGACTACACCTACGTCAGCTACCTCGGCGGCACCTCGCTCCTCATCGTGGTGAGCGTGGCCCTCGAGACGTTGCGCCAGATCGAGGCCAACTTGCTCATGAAGAAGTACGGCCAGTAAGGGCGATGGCGCCCGAGGCCGGTGAGAGGAATCAGTGCCTGAAGAACTCGTAGAATCTCCCAAGGGAGGGAGAATAGTGAAGTGCGACCGGGGTTGTCGCCTCATCCTGATTGGCCCGCCGGGAGTGGGGAAGGGAACGCAGGCGGCCCTGCTCGAGTCCCGCCTCGGTCTGAAGCCACTCTCCTCCGGAACCATTTTCCGCGCCGAAATCGAGGCGGAAACCGATCTCGGACGGCTCGCCCAAAGCTACATCAAGCACGGGGAACTCGTTCCCAACGGCGTCACCATTGAAATGATGGCGAAGCGCATCCGCTCCGACGAAGTCCGCAAAAGTGGCTTCGCCCTCGACGGCTTCCCGCGAACCGTCCGTCAGGCGGTCGCCCTCGACGAGATGCTCCACGAGATGGGGATGCACCTCGACAAAGTCGTGTCGATCGCCGCGTCCGACGATCTCGTGGTCAGCCGCCTGAGCGGCCGGCTGGGCTGCACGAAGTGCGGCGAAATCTATCACGCGATCAACAAGCCCCCGAAGCGGGAGGGCCTTTGCGATAAGTGCAACGGTCCCCTCTTCGTCCGCACCGACGATCAGCCGGCAACCATCCGCGAGCGGCTGCGAGTCTTTCACGAGCAGACCAAGCCGGTCATCGACTACTACCGGGAGCATGATATGCTCCAAGTCGTGGACGGAGGCTCCGATGCCGAAGCGGTGTATCGGATGATCGTCGACGGCGAGTAAAAACCAATCGGATGACCTACCTCAAGAGCAAAGCCGAAATAGCGAAGATGCGGGAATCGGGCCGCATCGTGGCCCGCACCCTGAGGCTGGTGTCCGCGAAGATCGCCCCCGGCGTCACGCCCCGCGAGCTGAACGACCTCGCCCACAGCCTGATCTTGGAAGAGGGCGGCATTCCCAGCTTTCTCGGCTACCGGGACTATCCCGCCGCGACCTGCATCTCCGTCAACGAGGTCGTCGTTCACGGCATCCCGAGCGACATCCCGCTGAAGGAAGGCGACATCATCGGCCTCGACTTCGGAGTCATCAAGGACGCCTGGCACGCGGACGGGGCCTGGACCTATCCGGTCGGCCAAATCTCCCCCGAAGCCCAGCGCCTCCTCAACGTCTCCCGCGAGGCGCTCTACCAGGGGATCAACAAGGCGAAGGTCGGCAACCGCATCGGCGACATCTCCGCCGCCGTGCAGAAGTACGTCGAGTCCAACGGCTACTCCGTCGTCCGCGACTTGGTCGGCCACGGCATCGGCCGCAAGCTCCACGAAGAGCCCTCCGCTGTCCCGAATTTCGGCAAGGCCGGCAAAGGCGAAGTCCTCCGAGAGGGCACCACGATCTGCATCGAGCCGATGGTCAACCAGGGCAAATATGAAGTCGAAACCCTGCCCGACAAGTGGACCCTCGTAACCGCCGACGGCAAGCTCTCCGCCCACTTCGAGCACACCGTTGCGATCACCCGCGAAGGCCCCGAAATCCTAACGCAGGAGTAGGCTCCTCCCCATCCCTCGTTTTCGCGGTTCGTCGCTATGGGAGTTGCGACAACGCTGAACGGAAAATAAGGAGTATTCTCCCATCCCTCGTTTTCGCGGTTCGTCGCTATGGGAGCTACGACAACGCTGAACGGAAAATGAGGGAGGGGGCAGGGGGTGGGAGGTTCGCCCCGCCCCCAATCTCGGCCCCGGGGCGTCATAATAGAACGGTAGCCACATCGGCGAAGGAGATCTATGGGAAGAAGAAGGCCCCAGTACAAGCAGCAAAGCGATAAAGAAAAAGGCGTCGAAGTCGAGGGCGTGGTCCTCGAAAACCTCCCGAACGCGCGTTTTCGCGTCAAGCTTGACGAAGGGGACTTGGAGATTCTCGCCCATGTGAGCGGCAAGATGAGGATGAACTACATCCGGATTCTCCCAGGCGACCGCGTCCGCGTCGAGCTCTCGCCATACGACCTCACGATGGGCCGTATCGTCTACCGCTACAAGTAAATAACCGGTTTGGCGGGCGCGAACTTGTTCGCGCTTTCAACAGCCCCGACTTGTCGGGGCTGAAACGCATTTCATACCCCGCCACGCCCCGTGGCGCGAGGTGTCCCAAGATGCGATCGTGCGGGAGAACGGGGCATGAGAGACGGCGAGGAAGGCCGGCTCGACCAACATGCGACGCGTCCTTGTTCGCGCTTTGTTCAGCCCCGACTTGTCGACGCTGAAAGCGCTTCGGGTAAACCCGAAGGCTGAAACACGGCCTCGAAGGAGAACCCTTGCTAGCAGCCTTCCTACCTCTTCTCGTCCTCACCGCCCCCGCCCGCCTCGATATGACCGAGTTGCCGACGATGGACGGCATCCCGTTCGAGAGCTTTTATAAATTCCCCTTGATCAACGGCCGCTCCCCAGCCGGCCCCGCGATGTCTCCCGACGGCTCGAAGATCGTTTTCGGCTGGAACAAGACCGGCGAGCGCAAGCTCGATATCTGGGAGATGGACTACCCGAACGGCGTTCCCCACATGATCGTCCAGTCCAACTCCATCACCGATCTCCCTCGCCAGGACGATGCCCGGGACGAGCAGACGAAGAAGGAGCAGGCACTCTACGACGGTGGCGCGGGAGGTTTTCAGTGGTCTCCCGATAGCCGGGAAGTAATGTTCTCTTACAAAGGCCGGGTATGGACGATGACCCCCAACGGCGGCAACCTGCAGCCCCTGTTCGACGCCAACGAAGGAATCGCAGGCGCCCAGTACTCTCCCGACGGAAATTACATCGGCTTTCTCCAGGGGCAGAACCTGTTCCGGATCGATCGCAAAACCGGCCGGGTCAAGCAGTTGACATTCCTATCCAAGCCGAACACGTCCGTCGTCGGCTACGAATGGTCGCCAGACTGCAAGAACATCGCGATCACATGGAGCGACTCCAGCAAGGACGGCCATCACGTGATGATGGACTTCAGCAAGGACCGGGCGACCGTCGTCAACATCCAGCGCGATTGGAACGGCGACCTTTCCGTCGACAACCAGATCGGGGTTGTTCCCGCCGACGGCGGAGTCGTGAAGTTCGTCGAAGGCCTCCCCCGCTACCTTTGGATCAAAGATATCGAGTGGTCGCCGGATAGCAAGTCGCTTGCGATCGGATGGATCAAAGACGATTTTCAGGAGTTCACGATCTCGGTCGTGAGCACGGACGGGCTCAAGAAGGTCGATGCCTATCACGAGAAGGCTCCGAAAAACTACATTCCCGACTTCCGCCCCCTCGTTTGGAGCCGGGACTTGAAGCACATCCTCTTCGGAACGGACATCCTCGACGGCAAATTCGGCTTCCGTTCTATCCTGCGAATCGACCCGGATGGGAAGAACCTATCCAAGGTGTTCGCCGAGAACTACGATGTCGCCTCCTTGATGCGTCCGAAGGACAGCGATCGCCTCATCCTGACGACCCTTTCCCGTACGCCCCTGAGCACGGAAATCACCATCGTCGAGCCCGACGGCAAGATCACGCAGCACGTGGTCATGCCGGATGGCAACTCGATCCCCAACCAGTTCGACGACACGGCCTCGCCGCTCGTGAGCTGGGACGGAACGAAGATCGCGACGTTGGCGAGCAATCGGAAGATCAATCCCGAGCTTTACGCCGTCGAGCCCGAGACGAAGCGTCTTACCACCAGCCAGATGCCCGACTTCGCCAAGATCAAGTGGGCCGACTTCCGGGAGGTCACCTTCAAGGCGAAGGACGGCGCGACGATTCATGCGCTGCTCGTCACGAAGCCGGGCCTGGATCTCAAGAAGAAGCATCCCGCTTTCATTTCGAACATCTACGCCAACTCGGCCAAGGAGCAGTGGGGAGGCTTTCTCGAAAATTACGCCGCGATGCAGCTCGATATGGTCGTCCTTCTCGTCGACTTCCGAGCCTCATGGGGTTACGGCGGCGAATTCAACAGCGGCTACGCAAACAAGATGGGTTTGATCGATGCCGACGAAGCGGTGTGCGCTCACGACTATCTCGCCGGGCTGCCTTACGTGCGGAAAGATCGGATCGGGATTTGGGGTTGGAGCTACGGAGGCTATCTGACCCTCATGACCCTCCTCACCAAGCCCGGCGTCTTCGACACGGGCGTGGCCGTGGCCGCCGTTTCCGACTGGAAGAGTTACAACGAGTGGTACACCCGCCGCCGCCTCGGGCTGGTCAAGGACGACAAGGACAAGATTTTTGAAAAGACCTCCCCGATCACCTACGCGAGCGGCCTCAAGGACAATCTTCTCATGATCCACGGAATGCTCGACGATAACGTGCTCTTCCAAGACGACGCCCGCCTCGTCCAGCGCTTCATCGACAACGACCGGTACGTCGACGTCATGTACTATCCCCGGGACGACCACAGCATCGGCAAGGACACTTCCCGTCCCCACGTCTTCACGACCATCATGCGATACCTTTGGGAGAAGCTGAGCCGGCCATAACTATCATCCCCTCAGTGCCCTCAGTGCCTCAGTGGTTAAAAATCCCAAGCCCCGCGAGGCTGTTACCACTGAGACACTGAGAACGCTGAGGATTGCAGGCGATGTTCCAAGCGGTGACGCACCCGTTCCTGTTATCCTATCTATCTCTGCCGGATGGTATTGTGGAATCGCCAATGTATGTCTTCACCGATAACGCGTTCCTATCGATCCTGGCCCACGCCAGCGACGAGCGGCTCCTCGAGGTCCGGGCGCGCTATAGCGGGGACATCGAGCGCACCTTTCCCGAATCCGAGGTAGCGTTCAATGCGGGAGCCGATTTCCCCTACTCGACCTCGGTCTCCCGAGAGCGGGCCGCCGAACGGATCGCGTTGCGCGTTCAGCACGTGGGCTACCATCACTTCAATCCGACTTCCGAAGAGCCGTGGCGGCAATCGATCTACGAACAGGTCGAATCGATTCTCCTCATGAGCCACCAATCGCCCATGACAAACAAGGAATAGGGAAGTAAAAGACGTTTGTCCGGCCAGAAAGGTGGCGAGACCGAATCTCTAGAGGTATAATCCACTCTTGCGCCACTTCAGCGCATGCCTGTCGGCATGCCTAAGGGGCTGGACGGTTTCCATGAAAGTTAGGGCCAGTGTGAAGAAGATTTGCGACAAGTGCAAGATCATCAAGCGCGAAGGAGTCGTGCGCGTGATCTGCCAAAACCCGAAGCACAAGCAGCGGCAGGGATGAATTCAAGGGTGTGGAGTGTTGGGTGTTTGGTGTTAAGCCGGACTAGCCACCTCTCACACCATTTTCAACACTGAACACCTAAACGCTAAACACTTTAAAATGGCACGTATCGCAGGTATCGACCTTCCGCGGGATAAGACGGCTCAATACGCCCTCCCGCTCATCTATGGCATCGGCAAGCACAACGTCGTGGAACTGTGCGACAAGGCCGGTGTGGATCCGCGCAAGAAAGTCCGCGATCTGAGCGAAGCCGAAATCGGCCGCCTCCGCGAGATTCTCGATCGCGACTACCAGGTCGAAGGAGACCTGCGCCGCGAGGTCCAGGGCAATATCCGGCGATTGATCGAGATCGGTTCCTACCGCGGGTTGCGCCATCGCCGAGGCCTGCCGACCCGGGGCCAGAACACGCGTCACAACGCCCGAACCCGGAAAGGTAAGCCGAAGACGGTCGCCGGGAAGAAGAAGGCGAAGAAGTAAGGCGTTAGCGGTTGGCTGTCTGCGGTTAGCAGGGCCTCCCGTGACGAGCCGAAATTGAATTAAGAACGAAGAACCAGAAGTGCGGAAGGCCGCAAACAGCCGACCGCCAACTGCCAACCAAACAGAATCATGGCAAGAAAGCAAGTACAGAAGGGCAAGCAGAAGGAAAGGAAGAACGTGCCGGTTGGCGTCGCGCATATCCACGCGTCGTTCAATAACACGATCATCACGATCACCGATCCGACCGGCAACACGTTAAGCTGGTCGAGTTCCGGCAACGTGAACTTCAAGGGGAGCCGCAAGGGAACGCCGTTCGCCGCCCAGGTCGCCGCCGAGAAGGCAAGCCGCATCGCCCAGGAGCATGGTCTCCGGCGCGTCGACGTTCTCGTCCGCGGACCCGGCTCTGGCCGCGAGACCGCTATCCGCTCGCTCCAGGCCTCTGGCCTCGAAGTGACGAGCATCAGCGACGTGACGCCCGTGCCCCACAACGGTTGCCGCCCGCCGAAGCGACGACGAGTTTAAGAATGATTGGCAGTTAGCGGTTGGCAGTAAGCTGTCACCGCTAACCGCAAACCGCGAACCGCTTACCACCAACAAAATGCCGCACATCTCAACGCTAGATCTCAATATCGAATACGGGAAGTTCGTGCTCGAACCCCTCGAGCGCGGATATGGGCAGACGATCGGCAACGCCCTTCGCCGCGTCCTGCTTAGCTCGATCCAAGGCGCGGCTGTCGCCGCCGTCCGGATCGATAAGGTGTTCCATGAGTTCGCCCCGATCCCGGGCCTGAAGGAAGACACGACCGAACTCCTCCTCAACCTCAAGGAGCTCGCGATCCAGATCGACACCGAGGAGGGAATTCCCCAGGAAGACAAGGTGCTGCGCCTCGATGTGCAGGGCCCCGGCCGTGTGACCGGCTCCGATATCGTCTGCCCCGAGGGTGTGACGATCGTCAATCCCGAGGTCTATATCGCCACGATCAGCGACGACAAGGCATCCCTGAACATGGAGCTGTACGTCGGTTGGGGAACCGGCTACGTCCTGCCCGAGAAGCAGGAGCGCTACAAGGGCATCATCGGCGTCATTCCCACCGGCAGCCAGTACACGCCCGTCAAGAAAGTGAACTACACCGTCGAAGCGACCCGCGTCGGCATGCGCACCGACTACGAACGGCTGGTGCTCGACATCTGGACGAACGGCGCCGTCAAACCGAACGACGCGCTCAGCCAGTCCGCCCACATCCTCGACAAGTATTTCCGAATGTTCTTCGACCTCGGCGCCGCCGGTTTCACCGACGACTCTCTCGAGGCCGACGAGATGTCGCCGGAAATCCTCAACATCCCCGATCTGCGGATCGAGGAGCTGGATTTCTCCCAGCGAACGTTCAACTGCCTTCGCCGCGCCGGCCTCCTGACGCTCCGCGCCCTCGCGCTCGCGACGGAGAGCGACCTCACCAGCATCCGCGGCTTCGGCAAGAAGTCGCTGCTCGAAGTGCGCGACAAGCTCCAAGAGCACGGCCTCGAGCTCAAGCCGCCGAAGGGTGGCTACCGAGCCATCGATGCCTTCGACGACGACGACGACGATTTCTAAATCAAAGAGCGTTGGCAGTAGGCGGTTGGCAGTTGGCGGACCGCAAACCGCTAACGGCAAACCGCCAACGAGAAAGCAATGAGACACCTTGTAGATCGAAGAAAACTGGGACTGCCGAGCGACCAGCGCCGCGCCTTGCTGACCAACCTTCAGCGGCAGTTCGTGCGGCACGGCTACGTTCGCACGACTCTGGGTCGCGCCAAAGAGCTCCAGCGCCTCGTCGAAAAGCTGATCACGCTCGCCAAGAACGACACGCTCGACGCGCGCCGCCAGGCTCGCAAGGTGCTCGTCGGCCACTCGTCCTCCAGCCCTCGCCCTAAGAAGGCTCTCCTTGGTAAGACTGAGATGGAGAAGACGCAGATTCTCGCCGACATGAGCCTGCTGAACGGCGAAGATCTCGTCAAGCACCTCTTCGATAACGTCGGCCCTCGCTATAAGGAGCGCAACGGCGGTTACACCCGTCTGACCAAGATCGGCCCCCGCCGAGGCGATGCGGCTCCCCAGGCCGTTCTCGAACTGGTCGACTGACGTGGATTGCTCGCTTGCTTGATTGCTAGATTGCTGGATTGAATCTTCCGGAATCAAGCGATCGAGCAGCCCAGCAATCGAGCAATGAGACTCAAGTTCATCGTCGCCTACGACGGCACCGATTTCCGGGGCTGGGCGATTAGCCCAGGTCACCGAACCGTCCAAGACGTCCTCACCCAGGCCATCCATCGTGTTTCCGGGGAGCAGGTCGAAGTCATCGGTGCGAGCCGCACCGACAGCGGCGCTCATGCAAAAGGCCAGGTGTGCCACTTTGACACGGAAGTTCCCATCCCGGTCCACGACTGGCCCCGCGTCGTCAACCGCATCCTGCCCGCCGACGTCTCGGTGCTCAGCGCATCCCGAGTCGGCCCAGACTTCCACAGCCGTTTCTGCGCGGAGGACCGCTGGTACCGCTACCGTATCCGGATCGGCGGACGCGATCCCTTCGAGAGCCGCTATGCCTACGATCACGGACGCCCCCTCGACCTCGAAATGATGCAAGCCGCCGGTAAGCTCCTCGAAGGCCGCCACGACTTCCGCGCCTTCACCGAGGAACTCCAGCCGCACATCGACAACACCGTCCGCACCCTCCGCCGCGTCGACGTCAAGTCCGTCCACGACGAAATCTGGATCGAAATCGGCGGCACCGCCTTCCTGCGCGGCATGATGCGCCGGATTTCCGGAGCCCTTCTAGAGATCGGCGCCGGCCGTCGCGATCCGGACACCATGCCGGACCTGCTCGGCGAGAAGAGAGAGGGCATGCATTGGCCGGTGGTACTTCCCGCCAAAGGATTGACCCTCATCCGCGTACGCTACGGCAATCCGCCCAGGGATTGCCGCAATAAGGGCGAGTAAGCTCACGTCATCGAACTCTCCGCCCTCCTCAAAGGCCATCGCTCGATCCGCAGGTTCAAGCCCGATCCGATCGATCCGAACCTCGTGCGCGAAGTCTGCGCGGAGGCGGTCGCCGGCGCCTCTTCTTCCGGCAACCTAAACAGCGTCACGACGATTCTGACGACCGACCCGGAGCGCAAAGCCCGCTTATACGAGCTCCACTACGAGCAGCCGATGGTGCTCGAAGCGCCGCTCGTCGTCACCTTTTGCGCCGACTGGTTCCGAACCCGAGAATGGCTCCGTCTCCGAGGCGCTCGCGACAACTTCGACAATCTGATCGGCTATCACGTCGCCGCCTTCGACGCGATGATCGTCGCCCAGAACGTCGTCCTCGGCTTCCAGAGCCATGGCCTCGGTATCTGCTACATGGGCACAACCCTCTTCTCGATGGGCGAGATCGCCGATTTCCTCGAGCTTCCCGACACCTGCCTCCCCGTCACCACCATCGTCGTCGGCTACCCAGACGAGGATCCGCCCAAGCGCGACCGCCTCCCCATCGAAGCTCTCGTCCACGAGGAAACCTATCGCAAGCCCGACGAAAAAGAGATCGACGCGATCTACAAGGACCGTGAAATCAAGGGCTGGGAGCGCTACATGGCTATCCCCGAGCTAAAGCAGCTTGCCGAGGAACGAGGCATCACCACCCTCGCCCAGTTCTACACAAGCGAAATCAAATACGATCCCGACGAATTCCGTGAGCTGTCCGGCCGTCTGCGAGCGGTCATCGAGGCAAAGCACTTTCTTCCTTAGGCGGCGGCAGGTTGATGTCCGGGCGAGCGTTTCGAAGGGATTCGATGCGGGACGGCTGATAAGGGGACTGGGGACTCCGGGCATAGATGAGCGCCGTCTCCTTGTCCAATCGAATCAAGATGGGCTCGACTCGGGTCACCTCGCCGTAGCAATGTTCGGCGGCATACGTCTGGAAGGATTGTTGGAGCTGGGAAAGAACGGTGGACTCGCGAGTCCCGCTGATCGGAGACAGCCGATCGAAGGGGCGATCGAGGCCGAAGCACTCGACCACGATGTCTTGGCTGCGATAGTGGATCGTATCGACATGCTCGATGTCGGTGCGGGCCGAGTAATGAGACAGGACGTCCCAATCGAAAAATCGAAAGCCGTCAATCTGGAAACGAACTCGAATGCCCTGGCCGTAGAAGATGTCCAACGGACCATAGCGTTTCCAATACCCGCGATAGAAGCCGAAGACGCCTCGCCGTCGTCCCACGCTCACGATCGGAATATCGATGAACACGATGCGGCCGGTAACGTCGAACCTGAGCCGCGTGCTCTCTGCGGACAATTCTTCGACGTCCGTTGCCTGAGCGGGGTCCAAGAGCAGGCGAAATCGGTTCTCGGCCCCGAGGATTCCCAAGGCATCGGAAGCCCCACCCCCGCCGGTGAATTCGGCCCGAGGCAATCGCGAGGCAAGGAGATTCAGCAGAGGTTCGCCCGGGCCCGGATAGGGCTGGGCGAATCGCAACGTCTCGCGCTCCCCCGCAATGGGCAACGCGGGCTGCTCGCCGAAGACGTTGCGAATAACCGGAAAGACTTGCTCCGCCGGCCCCTCGGAGGCCATGCCTCCAAACCCGACCAAGGCGGCGACGAATACGGCGATCACGGCAACGCGATCTCGATCTTTTTGTTATCTCGCAACGCTTGATCGAGTCGATTGCCGTCCGCTCCTGCCAACTCGATGCCGATCAGCTTCGGCTTATAGGATCCGT
This sequence comes from Fimbriimonadaceae bacterium, assembly GCA_035545155.1. Lineage (GTDB taxonomy): Bacteria > Armatimonadota > Fimbriimonadia > Fimbriimonadales > Fimbriimonadaceae > JAEVZK01. The sequence goes on from DASZYX010000016.1 coordinate 61,183, forward strand.
TCTGCGCCATGAGAGCGTTGAACGCGGTCACGAGCGACTTCTTAAGGTCTCCCGTATTGATGACGCCGTTGCTGTCCGTCGAAAGCGAGAACGGCGTGAATCCCTGGAAGCCGTACGCGCCCAAGCGCAAGCTCTCCGACAGATAAGAGAAGGAAACCGATACGCCGAGCTTGGCTTGCTGCAGCCCGAGCGTAATGGCGGCATCCGTCGTGATGAACTGCAGCCGACAGCACACTCCCACGTGGGCTACCGCGCCGATAGCGTTCGAGTCGCCTTGGATCGTGATCTTGACGGGAACGGTACGAAACCGCGCGTAATCGGCCACGACCGTCGTATAATCCGCGCTCCCGCTCAGGTTCAACGCGATCGAGTTGAGGCCGAGCGAGGCGGCCGCATCGATCTTCAAGTCCTGCATCGCGAACTCGGTGTCGTAAAAATCGAGGTTGGCGACCGTGACCGGGGGCGCGATCCCGCCGTCCACCGTGATCGAACCGGAGTTCGCCAAGCCGAACATTCCGACGTCGACCGGGATGTAAGTCGGCTTCTGCTTCTGCGCATACCCAGGCAGCGCTGCGGCGAAGAGGCAAGTGACAAGGAATAGTTGTGTTAGTCGGCGCATCGAACAGTCCCTCGAACCGGGAGCATGATAAGCCCCTGCGAACGGTAAGGTTAATGTTAGGCGAACACATTACCTTTGTCAAGTAGCCTCGGAAAAATAGGCGTAAAAGGGCGGGGGAACCGCCAACCGCCAACCGCCAATCGCCAACCGCCAACCGCCAACCGCCAACCGCCAACCGCCAACCGCCAACCGCCAACCGCCCACCGCCAACCGCCAACCGCCCTCCGCCAACCGCC
>DASZYX010000017.1:0-3172 GCA_035545155.1 Fimbriimonadaceae bacterium
CACCGTCCAACCCGATTCCAAAACCAAACTCGCCAGCCGCCTGCGCGCATCCATCTTGCTCAGCTCTCGAAAAGGCATCCGTCAAGGATGTCTTGTCATAGGTGTCAAGGATGTCATGTCATCGGACATCCGGGGGAGAGGAAAGCGACCCGAAGGGAGCAGGTGAGGGGGCGCATGCCTCCTGCTCGCAACCAGACAAACGAAGCCCGACGTCCTACCCAGACGCCTACTTCTTCTTCAGACCCAGGTGCTCGTAGAAGGCATCCGTCTTCGGAGCCCGGCCGAGGTAGTCCTTCAGCATGTCCATCGCGTCCTCCGAGCCGCCCTTCGCGAGCACCTTCGACCGGTAGTAAGCCCCGGTCGAGGGGCTGAGAAGCCCGAGCTGCTTGAACCGCTGGAACATGTCCTGCGCGTAGACGAGGGACCAGAGATAGCCGTAGTAGGCCCCGTTGTAGCCCACCAAGTGCCCAAACGCGGCTTGGAAGAGGTTGCCGGGCTGCGACTTGTAGATCGTCGTCTTTGCGTAGATTTCCTGCGCGACCTTCGTCGTATCGACCTTGCCGCCCGGCGCGGTGTGATACGCCTGATCCATCTCGCCGAGATAAAGCTGTCCTTCCGTGTCGATGCCGCTGCCGAGGGTTCGGGCCGCGCGCATGCCGGCGAGGAGCGAGGCCGGGATCGGCTTGCCGGTCTTGTAATGCCGGGCGAAGAGGTTGAGAACCTGCGGCTCCCAAACCCAGTTCTCCATCATCTGCGACGGCGCTTCGACGAAGTCGCGTTCGACCGACGTACCGGAGAAGCGCGCGTATTTCGTCTGGGTGAGCAGGTTGTGGAGGCCGTGCCCGAACTCGTGGAAAAAGGTGATGACGTCGTCGTGCTGGAGCAGCGCCGGCTTGTCGCCGACCGGCTTCGTCAGGTTCGTCACGAGCGCGGCGAGCGGGACCTGCACGGTGCCGTCCGGCCAGACCTTCCGCTCCTCCAGACTCCAGCAAGCGGCGTGCGTGTACTTGCCGGGCCGGGGATAGAGGTCGGTGTAGATGCGTCCGAGGAGCTGGCCGGTCTTCTTGTCGGACACGGCCCACAGCTTCACGTCGGGATGCCAGATCGGAAGTCCGAGTTTCGCCGCATCGGCGGTGACGTCTTTGTATTCGATCCCATAGAGCCGGGAGGTGATGTCGAAGAAGCCTTGGATGACCCGCTGGGCCGGGAAGTATTCTGCGACCTTCTCCTCGTCCACCGCATATTTCTTCTTCAAGAGCTGGTCGTAGTAGAAGCCGTAGTCCCAGGGATCGATCGTCGCCTTGGGATCGTGGGTAAAGGCCTGCTTCGCCTTGTCGAATTCGATCTTGTCCTGCTCGGCCTTCTTGCGGACCAGCGGCTCGAGCTCGGCATAGAATTTGGCGACGTTTTCCGAGTTCTTCGCCATACGGGTCACGAGCACCATATCCACGCTGTTCTTGAATCCGAGGAGGTGGGCGGCGTCGTCGCGCAGCTTGATGAGCTGCTCCAGGACATGGACGTTCTTCATCCCGCCTCGCCTCCGGAAGGCGAGCCAGACCTTGTGGCGCGTTACGGGATTCAGGCAGTGGTCCATCACCCGGCCGTAAGTCGATTCGTCGGGATGGAGGAGGATAATCCCGTTCGAGTGGATCTGATGGTCGAGGATGTCCTTCGGGACGCCCTTCAACTCGTCGGCGGTGAGCGGGACGACCGTCTCGTCGTCGGCGATGTTCTGCTCGAAGTCGATTTCGAGCTTGTTCGTCTGCTTCTCGATGTCGGCGAGCTTGTCGCGCTGATCCTTCGGCAGGTCCATGCCGGCCAGGTGGTAGTCGCGCATCGTGAATTCGAGCAGCCGCTTCTGCTCGCCTTCGAGGACCGGATGGGTGTCGGCGTAGGCTTTCATCGCCTTATACAGGTCCTCGCGCTGGCCGACCTCGATCGCCCAGTTCCCGACCAGCTCTTCGGCGGCTCGCGCCTGAGCCCGGACGTTGGCGTCGGGCGAGACGTTCTGCATGAAGAGGAAGAGGTTGGTGTCGGTATCGAGCTGCGCGCTCAGATCGTCGAACGCGCCGACCGTGTTGTCGAACGTGCGCTCGCCGTCGGGTATGGCGACGATCTTCGCGATTGCGTCGTCCGCCTTCTTCAAGGCATCCTTGATGTTCTGAGGAACTTCCTGGGCGGAGGCGAAGGCGGCAAGCAGGATCGAAACGAAGAGCGACGCTCGGAGAAGGTTTCGGTTGGTCATCTGGTTCTCAATACGATAGATTGACTCGCCGTCATCCCCAAGCGAGTCCCAAGTCCCTCGGTTGTTTACCCCAGCGCGACGGGCTGCAGCCCCGACGAGCCGGCTTGTACAATGGGTGGAAATCGATGAAACCTGAGTTTCAATTCAAGAAAGTCGTCGCCGACGCCGTCGCCTGCATCGAGTCCAAATATGGCCTGCGCGTCATTTGGCGCGACCTGCCGGAGGGCGTCACCGGCGATCTCGACGGCGCCGAGATCGTGCTGGACTCGAAGAACGATCCCGAAACCGAGCTTTACGTTCTCCTCCACCTTTTCGGCCACACCGCCCAGTGGAACAACAGCGCCATGCTCCGCCGCCTCGGCCACGAGCAGCCGATCCATGCCTCCCACGAGAAGCTCGCCTCGATCTGCACCTACGAGCAGAACGCCTCTCGTATCGGCATCTCGCTGCTCCACGAGATCGGGCACGGCGAGCTTCAAGAGTGGATTTCCCGCTTCTTCTGGGCCGACTGGGCTTTCCTGAAATGCCTCTACACGACCGGCGAGCGCCCGCCGATGGAGGTCAAATGGGATTGCCCATGCGAAGTCCTCGAGCCGCTTGCGGTTCCGAAGTTCCAGCCGCACAAGTTCGAGCACCGCCAGGCCTTCGAGTAGTTCGGACCCGATGCCTGTCATCCCGAGCCCGCCGGCCCCGTGGTGGTCGAAAGTGTAGGAAGAAACGCATGGCGTCCGAGCCGGATGACAAGAGCGGGGCGTTTGTAGGTTTCCGGAACCTCCACCCCTTAATCCCCTCCTCCTTGTATGGTTAGGGTGTTCTGGCACTGAGACCTGTTTCCTCCGATCCGCAAGTCGGCCTTCGCGGGAGAGATCTCATGTCCGGGGTGATCGCCGATCGGCTTTGAGCGGCATTGGGACCGCCAATCCTTAC
>DASZYX010000018.1:0-123909 GCA_035545155.1 Fimbriimonadaceae bacterium
TCGTCTCAATGACGGTTCGAAGACGCAGAATCGTTGCCTTTGGCGGGTGAGGGGATAATGATTGAAGCCCACCGGTCACCGGTCATTCTGCTTGGGTTCTCGCTCCCATGAGCTTCCGGAACCTCTACCCCCTTTATCCCCCTCCTCCTCCGCCGCACAATCATCGGCGCAAGAGGAGGGGGGGAGAGAAAGCCCCTTCCTCTTGCCGGATGGTTCGTGCCGGGAGGAGGAAGGGGTTGGGGATGGAGGTTCCGGGAACCTACAATCGGGCCCCAACTACAAGTTTCCGGAACCTCTACCCCCCTGGCCCCTCCTCCTCCGCCGCACAATCATCGGCGCAAGGGGAGGGGAGATAAGGGCAATCCTGTAATCCTCCAGCCCTCCAATCCTGGCCCGCCCCCGCGGGCTTACGCGTGGGCCGGCAGTTCCATCTCCGAGCTGTGGCCGGGGAAGAGCTTGGCGGACGGATCGATGAACATCTTGGCGTGGCAGACCGCCATCGTCGCTTCGCCGACGCCGGTCGCGATCAATTTGAGCTTGCCGCTGAAGGAGCAGACGTCCCCGGCCGCGAAAATCCCCGGCAGGTTCGTCTCGTACCGCTCGTTTACGACGATCTGGTTCCGCTCAATCTCCAGGCCCCAATTCTTGATCGGGCCGAGCGAGGATTTGAACCCGACGTTCACGATCACCGCGTCGGCCTCCAGACGTTCCTGTTCCTTGGTCTGGGAATTCTCGATCGTGATGGCTTCCAGGGCGTCGTTGCCGTGAAGCTCCTTTACCGTGCACCACAGCTTCATCGCGACCCGGCTGTTGCGAACCTTCTCGACGGAATCTTCATGAGCCCGGAACTGGTCGCGACGATGGATCAGGGTGATCTCCTTGGCCACCGGCTCGAGATCGAGGCACCAGTCGAAGGCGCTGTCCCCGCCGCCGACGATCAGGAGCCGTTTCCCGGCCAGGGCCGACTTGTCTTTGACGCCGTAGGAAATGCCCTTGCCCTCGAATTCGGCCTCCCGTTCCACGCCGATCCGGGTCGGAGTGAACGCCCCGGCCCCCGCGGAAATGATGATGGTCTTCGTTGGCAGGTCGAGCCCTCGGGCCGTTCGGATCACGTAGCCGGCCTCCGTCTTAACAAGCTCCATCGCCGTGTCGTCGAGGACGGTTTCCGCGCCGAATTGGAGGCCCTGCTCGGCAAGCTGCTTCGCCAGCTCCTTGGCAAGAATCTTGGGAAAGCCCGGCATGTCGTAGACGTACTTTTCCGGATAGAGCGCGGTGAGCTGGCCGCCCAGGTCGGGAAGGGAGTCGATAATGCGGGTGGACATGCCGCGCAAGCCGGCATAGAACGCGGCGAAAAGGCCGACGGGCCCTCCGCCAATGATAGTGACGTCAACCTCGGCCATGCTCCCTTGATTCTACGCGTTCGGCGACGGCCTCCTTGGGGCAACCGCGCGGCGTTGCTTCGAAAACGGCCGATACGCATGCCCGGCAAAGGATGGACGGGAATAAGCGGACGCGAAAGGCGAGCTTTCGCCGCGTACCGCCAGCCGCGTAGGCTAACCGTGGATGGCTCGGATTCTCATCGTCTACGCATCCCGGCACGGGCAGACGCGAAAAATCGCGGAACGCCTCGAGGCTATTTTGCGCGGGGAGGGTCATTCGGCGGACCTGGTCGACGCCTCCATCTCGATCCTCCGGCCGATCGTGGGTTATGGCGCCTATATCCTGGCGTCCGCGGTGAATTACGGAAAGCACCTGCCAGCGATGGTGCGATTCGTCCGCGACCACCTCTCCGATCTCGAATCCGCGCCATCCCTCTTCCTTTCCGTCAGCGCCTCCGCCGCCTCCCGGCAAGGGCGGGCCGACGCGGAGAAGTGCATCGAGGAATTCATGAGCGAGACGGGCTGGCGGCCAACCGTCTGCCTCCCCGTCGCGGGAGCGATGAAATACACGAAATACCCCTGGCTGATGCGGATGGTCTTGAGATCGATCGTCAAGCGCACCGGAGGCGAGCATGCCGGAGATATCGATACTTCGCGCGACTACGAGTACACCGACTGGGCGGAGTTGGAGAGGTTCGTTGCGGATTTTTTGAGCGTCCAAGCTATCCGTCCCTCGCCTGTATTGCTTTGAATTCTTGTAATCGCAACTGATTCGAGTCCGCTCAGGCTATAATTGCGGCAAATGAGGCCGACGGATGTTGGCGATCCCGACTATTTCCACAAAGTCGTTGACTGTCAGTGGGCTTGTCCGGCTCACACGAATGTGCCGGAGTACATCCGGCTTATTGCGCAAGGCCGCTTCGACGACGCTTATCTCGTCAACCGCGTATCGAACGTCTTCCCCGGCATTCTCGGCCGGACTTGCGACCGCCCCTGCGAGCCGGCATGCCGACGCACGCGGGTCGATGGCAAGGCCGTCGCGATATGCCGACTGAAGCGCGTCGCCGCCGACCAGAAGAGCGATATCCGCGACCGCCTGCCGATCGCGCCGGAGAAGAAAAACGGCAAGAAGGTGGCCCTCATCGGGGCCGGCCCCGCGTCGCTCACGGTTGCGAACGACCTGATGCCGATCGGCTACGAGGTCACGATCTTCGAAGCCGGACCTCGCCCCGGCGGGCTGATGCGGATCAACATCCCCGCATTCCGCCTCCCCGAGCACGTGCTCGACGAGGAGATCGGCTACATCGTGGATATGGGCGTCGACGTCCGCTACGATACGCCGGTCACGAGCCTGAAGGCGCTGCTCGACTCGAACGAGTACGACGCCGTCTTCGTCGGCAGCGGCGCGCCGAAGGGAAAAGAGCTGGAGATTCCCGGCCGCCACGATACCGACCAGATCTTCATCGGCATCGACTGGCTGGCCTCGATCCACTTCGAGCACGTCACGACGGTCGGCGACCGCGTGCTCATCATCGGCGTCGGCAACACCGCGATGGATTGCTGCCGCTCCGCCAAACGCCTCGGCGCGACCAACGTCAAAGTCATCGCCCGCAAGACTCGCAAGTATTTCAAGGCCTCGCCCTGGGAGCTCGAAGACGCGGAAGAAGAGCAGGTCGAGATTCTCGAAAACCATTCCCCGGTTCGCTTCGTGATCGAGAATGGCAAGCTGACCGGCATGGAGTTCGATCAATTCACCTCCTCGGAGGTGGACGGCAAGCTCGTCCAGGAGCCCGCGGGCCGCACGATCATCCCCTGCGACACCGTGATCCTCGCCATCGGCCAGGAGAACGCGTTCCCCTGGATCGAGCGTGACATTGGCCTCGAATTCGACAAGTGGGACATGCCGGCGGTCGATAAGACGACCTTCATGAGCACGCGCCCCGGCGTCTTCTTCGGCGGCGACGCAGCCTTCGGCCCGGCGAATATCATCTGGGCGGTCGAGCACGGCCACCAAGCGGCGATCTCCATCCATCAATACTGCATGGGCGAGGCCGTGGACGTGCGCCCGCCAAGAGGCTCGACCCTCGCAAACACGAAGATGGGCCTGCACGAGTGGGCGTACAGCAACGACTACAGCCCGGTCATGCGGCAAAAGATGATCCACGTCGAGATGCCGCTTCGGTTTTCGAAGATGACGATCGAGGTGGAGTCCGGCTTCAACGAGGAGCAGACGGAGAGGGAGGTTCAGCGCTGTCTGAACTGCGACGTGCAGACCTCGTTCACGGATTCGCTCTGCATCGAATGCGACGCCTGCATCGACATCTGCCCGGTGGACTGCCTCACGATCGCGAAAAACGGCGACGAGGAGGAGATCAAGGCGGAGCTGACGGCGCCAATATTGAATCCGAGCCAAGAGATGTTTGTATCGGGGCCGCTCAAACAGACCGGCCGCGTGATGGTCAAGGACGAAAACATCTGCCTGCATTGTGGGCTCTGCGCCGAGCGCTGCCCGACGTACGCCTGGGATATGCGCAAGTTCGTTCTGCACCTTCCCTATGCCGGAATGCCGGTTCCCCAAACCGTCCTCAGGCAGGCAGTTAACTCATGACCAGCCAAGTCAACGATTTCGCCTTTAAGATCGCAACGGCAAACGGCACCGGCTCCGCCAGCGCCAACAGCCTGATCATGCAGACCATCTTTCGGATGGGCATTCCCGTCACCGGGAAAAACCTGTTCCCCTCGAATATCCAGGGCCTGCCGACCTGGTACGAGATTCGAGTCAGCAAGGACGGTTACACGGCGCGCACGCCGGTCTTCGATCTCGTGGTCGCCATGAACGCGGCGACCTACGAGAAGGACGTGCACGAGGTTCGTTCGGGCGGATGGCTGCTGTACGACTCCACATGGCCGCTCGACGAGAGGCTGCTTCGGGACGACGTCACCTATATCGGAGTCCCCTTCGCGGAGCTCTGCGCGGGCGCGTTCAAAGGGGTGCGCGAGCGCATCCTCATGAAGAACATCGCCTACTCCGGCGCGCTCGCGGCCCTGCTCGGCATGGATACCGAGGTCATCCGCGCGCTGACCAAAGAGAAATTCTCGAAGAAGCCGGCCCTCCTCGATTCAAACGACCGAGCCATCGATCTTGGCTTCAAATACGTCAAGGACAACTTCGATTGCCCCCTCCCGATCCGGCTGGAGCGGATGGACGAGACGAAGGATTGCATCCTGATCGACGGCAACACGTCGAGCGCCCTCGGCTGCCTGTACGCAGGCGCGACGGTTGCGGCCTGGTATCCGATCACCCCCTCGACCTCGCTGATGGATGCCTTCAAAAGCTTCTGCCAGCGCTACCGCCACGATGCGGAGACCGGGAAGAACCGCTACGTCATCCTCCAAGCCGAGGACGAGCTTGCCGCGATCGGCATGGTGATCGGGGCATCCTGGGCCGGCGCGCGCAGCTTTACCTCGACGGCTGGGCCGGGCATTTCGCTGATGAGCGAGTTTATCGGCCTCGCCTACTACGCCGAGGTCCCGGCCGTGCTCTTCGACGTCCAGCGCACGGGCCCTTCGACCGGCATGCCGACCCGCACCCAGCAGTGCGACCTCATGCTCTGCGCCTATGCCTCACACGGCGACACGAAGCATATCTGCCTCTATCCGTCCGATCCGAGAGAAGCCTTCGAATTCGCGCCCAAGGCGTTCGATCTCGCCGAGCGCTTCCAGACGCCGGTCATGGTTCTCACCGATCTCGATATTGGTATGAACGACTGGATGATCCCCAAGCTCTCCTGGGACGACGGCTACCGGCCGGACCGGGGGAAGGTGCTGACCGCCGAGGAGCTGGAGGCGGGGAGAAGCTTCTTCCGCTACATGGACGTGGACGGCGACGGCATCCCCTACCGAACCCTTCCCGGCGTCCATCCGCGGGGCGCTTACTTCACCCGAGGCTCCGGGCATAACGCGCGTGGCGGCTATACCGAAGACGCGGACGAATATCAGGAAGTGATGGACCGAATCGCCCGGAAGACCGAGAGCGCTCGCAAGGCCGTCCCGGCGCCGATCGTTCAGCGACGTCCAGGCGCGAAGGCCGGCCTGATCACGGTCGGCGGCTGCCATGCGGCGTGCGTCGAGGCCGGCGACATGCTCGCGAAGGAGGGAATCCCGCTCGACTATATGCGGGTGCGCGGCTTCCCATTTGGCGACGAGGTAAAGGAATTCATCGAATCCCACGAAAAGCTTTATGTCGTCGAGCAAAACCGGGATGCGCAGCTTCGCAGCCTCCTGATGCTCGACGTCGCCGCACCGGGGACGAAGCTGGAATCGATCCTCTACTACGCAGGCTTCCCGATGAGCGCCCACCACGTCGTGGCCGGGGTGCGCGGCGTGAAGGAAAAGGTGTTGGCATGAGCTATCTCGCAAAGCCAAAGGTTCATCATCCCTCCCTTAAGAAGAACGCGATCGGGCTGACTCGTCGCGACTACGAAGGCGCCATCTCCACACTCTGCGCGGGCTGCGGGCACGATTCCATCACCGCCGCGATCATTCACGCCTTCTGGGAGCTGGACATCCAGCCCTACAAGGTCGCCAAGCTCTCCGGCATCGGCTGTTCCTCGAAGACGCCGGCTTACTTCCTTCGCGAAGCCCACGGCTTCAACTCCGTGCATGGACGCATGCCCTCCATCGCCACGGGCGCGGGGGCCGCAAACCGAGACCTGATTCTGATCGGCGTCTCCGGCGACGGCGATTCCCTTTCCATCGGCCTCGGCCAGCTTTGCCATGCGATCCGCCGCAATGTGAATCTGCTCTACATCTTGGAGAACAACGGCGTCTATGGCCTGACGAAAGGCCAATTCTCCGCCTCCGCCGACCCGGGCTCGATCAGCAAGAAGGGCGAGGCGAACACGCTCCAGGCCATCGATTCCGTGCTCCTCGCGCTTTCGCTCGGCGCGACCTTCGTGGCCCGTAGCTTCTCAGGCGATAAGGCCCAACTCGTGCCCCTCATCGAGGCTGGCCTGACCCACAAGGGTTTCGCCTTCATCGACGTCATTTCGCCCTGCGTCACCTTCAACGACCACGAGGGCTCGACGAAGAGCTACGCCTACACCCGCGAGCACCAGATCGAAGTCGTGCAGTCCGACTTTATCCCGGAACGGGAGGAGATCACCGCCGACTACCCGGCTGGCTCCGTGCGCGACGTCAGGATGCACGACGGCTCGGTCATGCGCCTGTGCAAGGTGGAGGAAGACTATGACCCCACCGACCGCGACCGCGCCTACGCCCACATCCGCAAGCACAAGGATCGCGGCGAGGTGGCGACGGGCTTGCTCTACGTCTCGCCGGATCAGGCGGAGATGATGGAGCAGTGCGAGGCGATCGACGAACCGGTCTACAACCAGCCTTTCGAAAGGCTTTGCCCGGGCACCGAAGAGTTGGAGAAGCTCCAGCGTCGATTCCGGTAAGCCAAGTACCGCTGGCCAGCCTGCCCCAGCCCCTTACTGGCCGGAAATGGCCACGCCTACGAAGGAATCCGCGCAGCCGTAATAGAGGTACCACCGGTCGCGAAACCGAACGAGGCCCTCGATAAACGTCGTGCCGTCCTTGTACTGGCCGGTCTTCTCCCATGGCATCTCGGGCTTGAAGAACGGCTCCTCGGGGCGGGAGAGCAGGCGAGCCGGATCGCCGGCGTCGAAAAGAGCCTGACCGCCGCAATAGATGCCCGCAGGCAGGGCAGGATCGCGCCGGGAGTCGGTCGCGTTCTTCCCGTTATAGAAAACCACGATGCCGTCATGCGTCAGGACGGCCGCGGCGCCGCCTTCGGCGAGGTCGCTGTCGAAATGGCCCTGGCGCGGAGATAGCATCGACACGGGCTCGCCATCCTTCCCCACGACCGGGCTCCAATGGAAGAGGTCCGGGGAGGTCGCCACCCGGACGCTCCCTTCGCCCCAGTACATCCAGTAGCGGCCGTCGATCTTCGCGGCGAGAAGCCGGCCCTCCTCGACCTTGCTCACGATGCAGCCGGACTTGCAATTCAGCTCGCCGAAGGCCGTTCCCGCGAATGCCGGGCCATGCTTGACCCAATGGCGGAGGTCGCGACTCTCCGCAACCGCCAGCCGTACCGCTTGCCGGTTGTACTGGGTGTAGGTGAGGATGAAGCGGCCGTCAGGAGCCTCGACAAGGCGCGGGTCCTCGCATCCCCCCGGCCATTCGCGCCCCTTTTGGCCGTCCTTGGCCGGAAAGAGGACCGGAGCCGGCTCGCGCTTGAAGCGCAAGCCGTCGGAGGAGGTCGCCAGCCCGAGCCGGGACGTGTGCCCTCCGATCTGCATCTCGCCGGAGGCATCCTCGGCCCGGTAGAGCAGATAGACCTTGCCCCGGTAAACCGCAGCAGCCGGATTGAACGTGTGGAGAGCTTCCCAATAGACGGGCCCGCCGGTCAGCGGACAATCGAAGACGGACTCCGGCCGAGGCCGGATGAGGGGATTGAACTCGGATGGTCGAGTAAACGGCCCGATCTGCCAAGGCATATTTCTGTCCTCCCGAGCGAAGACGAGGGACCTGACACTTGAGATACTCGTTGCTAGGCAGGCGTCGGCTCGAGTCAGGTTCCTCGTGTCTCGCTCCCTCGGAAGGACGTCGGAAGACATGGCCCAGCCATTTGGAAGCGGGCTTTCTAGGGCCTGGGAGCCCAAGCCACTACGTTCCGTCCGTCGCGGAGCCACCTTCGGAGTGTGGAAGCGAAGCTTCAGCTTTTCTTGCTCGATTGTGATCTCGGCTCGGGCGGAAGCTGCGCTTCCGCACTCCGAGGGTCGCTGCGCGACAGGGCAAGCGAAAGCTATCGCCAAGGCCAGGATCAAAGCTGCTCTTCCAGAGCCGCCACCTTCGCCAGGCGCCGCACGTGACGCTCCTCGCCGGTGAACCGGGCGGGAAGGTAGGCCTTCACGAGCTCGGTTGCGAGGGCGACGCCGACGACGCGCGAGCCGAGGACCAAGACGTTCATCTGGTCGTGCTCGACGCCCTGGTGGGCGGAATAGGTATCGGTGACGTTCCCCGCCCGCACGCCCTTGATCTTGTTCGCGGCGACCGAGGCGCCGATTCCGCTGCCGCAGATCATGATGCCCCGGTCGGCGCGGCCCTCGATCACCGCGTGGCCGACTTTGGCCGCGAAGTCGGGATAGTCGGAGGGCTGCTTGTCGTAAGCACCCACATCCTCGACCTCGTGGCCGAGAGCCTTGACGACCTCGATGATCTCGGTCTTGAGGTCGAATCCTGCGTGGTCGGAGCCGATAGCGATGCGCATGGTCATTTGACGGTTGCCGTGATCGTGTAGTGGCCGGAGCCGAGTTCGAAGCTGGCCGAACTCATTTTCTTTCCGTCGACGCTCACGCCGGCGGGGTCGCCGGTCGGGACGGTGACGGTCGCGGTCGTGTTCGCCGGAATCGTGATCTCCATCGCGATTTTCCCGTCCGCGATCTTCCAGGACGAGGCGATCGTGCCGCGGATCGAGTCGTAGGAGCCCTTCGCCCAGGTCATCCCGCCGCCGGGTTCGGGGTGGATGAGGATGTGCTTGTAGCCCGGCTGCTTCGGATCGAGGTCGATCCCTGCGACGTGGGAGGCCATCCACTCGCCGACGGAGCCGAGCGAGTAGTGGTTGAAGGAGTTCATGCCGGGGTCCTGGAAGCCGTGCTCCTCCGTCCAGCCATCCCAGCGCTCCCAGATCGTGGTCGCACCGTGCTTGATCGAGTAGCCCCAGCTCGGATAGGTGTCCTGGTTGAGCAGCGTGTAGGCCACGTCGTTCATGCCGAGCGAGCTAAGGGTCGGGCAGAGATAGCCGACGCCGACGAAGCCGGTCGAAAGGTGGCCCTGGCGGTCGATCATGATGTGATCGCGCAGGCGCTTCGCGGCAGCGGGCCGCATATCGTCGGGCAGGAGATCGAACCAGAGCGCGAGCACGTAGCAGGTCTGGGTGTCGCCCTTGATCTTCACGTCGGCATCGACGAAGTGCTCGACGAAGGCCTTCCGGATTTCATCGCGCAGGGCCTCGTACTTCGCGGCATCCTCGTCCCGGCCGAGGACGCGGGCGATCCTCGCGAAGAGGTCGGTGCTGTGGGCGAAGTAGGCGGTGGCGATGACGTCGCGCGGTGTGTCGTCGTGGACGTTCAGCCAGTCGCCGAAGTTGTTGTTGGAGCGCTTGATCCAAATGTGATCGGGATTGACGGAATCGATATAGTCGATCCAGGCCTTCATCGCGTCGTAGCGCCTTTCGAGGAGCCGCGTGTCGCCGTAGGCGAGGTACATCGTCCACGGCACGATCACGCCCGCATCGCCCCAGGCCGGCGCGCCGTCGGAGAGGTCGCCGATACGCGGCGAGACGTCGGAGAAGCCGCCTTCCGGCGATTGGGCATCCTCCACGTCCTGCGTCCACTTCGTCATGAAAGCGGCGATGTCGTTGTTGAAGGTCGCGGTGCGGGCGAAGATCTGGGCGTCGCCCATCCAGCCGAGGCGCTCGTCGCGCTGCGGGCAGTCCGTGGGAACCTCCAGATAATTGCCGCGCTGGCCCCAGAAAATGTTGTGCTGAAGCTGGTTCACCATCGGGTTCGAGCACTCGAAGGAACCGGTCTTAGGGTTGTTCGAACCGACGACGATTCCGGTTACCGCGTCCATGCCCGGCTTGCCGGGATAGCCGGTCAGCTCGACGTAGCGGAAGCCGTGGAAGGTGAAGCTCGGCTCGTAGGTCTCGTTCCCGCCGGCGCAGATGTAGGTGTCGGTGCATTTCGCGCTGCGCAGGTTCGTGGTGTAAATCGTGCCATCCGGATTCAGCATCTCCGCGAAGCGGAGCGTGATCGTATCGCCGCTCGGGCCGCGAACCTTCAGCCGAGCCCAACCGACCATGTTCTGGCCAAGATCGAAGACGTAATGGCCGGGCGTCGGCTCGGTCATCTTGATCGGCTTCAGCTCCTGGAGCTTTTGGACCGTCGGGGAATGCTGGCCGACGAGCGGCGCCGCATCCAGTGCTTGGACGTCGACGGGTTCGAGCATCCCGAATGTGGGACGCCTGGCATCGTAGTTCTCGCCCATCAGCAGATCGTTCGTCAGGATCGGACCCTGGCCGACTCGCCAAGAGTCATCGGTGCAATAGGTTCCGCGCGAGCCATCGTCGTATTCGACCTCAACCTGGCAAAGCCCCATCGGCTTGGGTCCGTAATTCTCGCGCCCGGCGAGGCCGACGTGGCCACAGTACCAGCCATCTCCGACGACCAGGCTCAAGCTATGGGTCGTCCCGTTCTTGAGGAGATCGGTGACGTCGTAAGTCTGGTACTGGATGCGCTTGCGATAGTCGGTCCAGCCGGGGGTAAAGATATCGGCCCCGACCCGGTGCCCGTCGACGAAGAAATGATAAAGCCCCTTCGCGCTTACATAGGCGCGCGCCCGCACGACTTGATGCGGGGCGAGCGTCACGCCACCGGTCAGATAGAGCGCGGTATCCGCGCCGTGAACCGACTGGGGCGCGTGGAACACGTTGCTTTCGAGGTCGGCGACCTCCATCGACGGTTGCCAATTCTGGCCGTCTATCGACGTTTCCCAAGCCTTGTCGGTGTGGAAGTTGATGACGGTATCGCCGATCTGGAGTGAGCCCACGGCGAGCATTCCGGCCCGGCCGGCGCCGTTATGCCCGATGATGTCGATGACGTTGTCGCCTGCGCGAAGATCGTTCGTGAGATCGTATTCCGTGTAGGCCCGCCAGCCGCTCCCCGAAGCAACGGCGTGGCCGTTCACCCAGAGGACGAAGCTGTCGTCTACGGCGATGGCCAGGCGAGAGTGGACCGGCTTCGTCGCCGCGCCGAACCGGTAGCGGAAATGGCGGTCACCGGCTGGAGCCTCGACGGCGGGATTCCCCTCCGGATACCAAATCCACTTCGCCCCCTCGGTGTCGAGGGCCAGTCGGTCCGGGTCCTTGCGTCCGATCCACTTTGCTTTCCAGTCGCTGGCGTCGAGTCCCTTTTCCCAGAAGGCCGCATTGGCCCACTTGGAGGTCTTGCCGTCCCGATCCTTGACCTCGACCGTCCACCAGGCGCGTTGGCCGGCGGCGAGGGGCTTGCCCTTGTATTCGATGTCGACGGTGTCGTCGGAGGCGACGTCGCCGCTATCCCACAGATCGCCAACGCCTTTCTTCAGGTTCTCGGCCGAAGTCGCCACGAGAATTCGATAACCGGTTTGGCGCTGGTTCTTCTCGGGCGAGGCGACGATCCAGCTCAATCGCGGAACCGTCTCGTTGATCCCGAGCGGATTGGTCAGATATTCACAGCGAAGGTGACTGGGAGTGAGAGATGCAAGTGCGGCCATGGATATCGCGGTGGCGGCGATCGAAAGGGAGAACCTCGCCCACATGCCTAAACCGTAGCAGTTTCCGGTTCCCGGATGCTATGGGTTGTTGCCGGTGTCGCCGCCGGTCGTCCCCTCTCCGCCGCCGGTCGCGGCTCCCCCGCTCCCGCCTTCGTCGGTCTTGTTCGAGGTGTCGGGCGGCGTGGTATCTGTCGGAGCCTCAGGCTTGGGCTTCTCGGTGTGACGCCGATGGCGTCGATGGGACGTCGTCGGCGTGACCGAATTGGCGGCGCCTCGAGTCACGGTGACGTCGGGGCTCGGGTAGGAGGTTTGGTTGCTCGCCGTCGTCGAGTCGTGGGTCGTCGAGGTCTGCGGCGGCGGAGTCTGCTGATTCGTTGGGGGCGCCGGCTTGATGGCTCCGATTCGCGGGCCGACGATGTAATAGCCGACAGCGGCCAAGGCGGCAGGAACGATAAGCCACTTGAAAATGAACCAGCCGACGGATCGCGCCATCGGAATCATTGTAGCGCAGCCTGACGTCAAGTCTGGAGTCCTTGCGATCCGATGTCTGCCTGAGCGAACTTGAAATCCCTCCCTGCGAATTCCGTATCTTCTAGTTGCGTGCGGGCCGCTCGAAGAGAGCGCGGCTTGCGGCGAGGACGGAGATCAATCGATGGAATATAGGCTGCTTGGGGGTTCGGGCTTCAAGGTTCCGGTTTTGAGCGTGGGCACGGCTGCGTTCCAGAAGGACGAGGAGATGTACTCGAGCCTCACCCGGATGGTGGACATCGCCATCGATGCCGGCGTCACCCTGTTCGACTCGGCCGACGTGTACTCGCGAGGCGCGAGTGAAGAGGCCCTTGGCCGGGCGATCAAGGGCAAACGGGACAAAGTCTTGCTGGCGACGAAAGCGACGTTCACGATGAGCAAGGACCCGAACGACGTGGGCTCGTCCCGCTTCCATCTCATCAGGTCCGTCGAGGACAGCCTCCGCCGCCTCGGTACCGATCACATCGATCTCTATCAGATGCACGCATTCGACGCCCTCACTCCCGTCGAAGAGACCCTCAACACGCTCGACGACCTGGTCCGGGCCGGCAAGGTCCGCTACGTCGGGGCTTCGAACTTCTCGGGCTGGCACCTGATGAAGTCGCTCGCGACTTCCGATCGCCTGAACCTGGCCCGGTACGCCTCCCATCAGGTCTACTACTCGCTCGTCGGACGGGACTACGAGTTGGAGCTGATGCCGCTCGGCCTCGATCAGAAGGTTGGCGCGATGATCTGGAGCCCGCTCGGCTGGGGACGACTGACCGGCAAAATCCGGCGCGGACAGCCGCTTCCCGAAGATAGCCGCCTCCGCAACGACGCGGTTCGCGAGATGGGGCCGCAGGTGCCGGACGAATACCTGTACAAAGTCGTCGACGCACTCGACGAGATTGCCGCGGAAACCGGCAAGACGGCGCCGCAGATCGCGATCAACTGGCTGCTCCAGCGGCCGACGGTGGCGACGGTCATCCTCGGCGCGCGGAACGAGGAGCAGCTCAGACAGAATATCGGCGCCGTCGGCTGGAATCTGACCGAAGAGCAAGTGGCAAAGCTGGACCAGGCGAGTCAAACCCCGATGCCTTATCCGTACTGGCATCAGCACGGCTTCCACCGGAATCCCTTCCCGATTCGATACGACGTTCAGTAGGAGCGGACGGCGAAAATCTCGCTCTTGCGGATGAACGAGATCAGCAGGCCCCGCCGCAGAGGATTCCGGCGCAGAATTTGCGTGTGGTATTCCAGCACGGCGTCCCGTTTCGCCTGGACGATCTGATCCGGCAGGGGCAGGCCTTCCCAATGCGAGACTGAGTCGGGCAAGTGGGGCGCGGGCACTTCGTCCTCATCCGGGCGGTAGGCGTCGGGCTGGGGATAGTGCGGATAGTGGACGACGAAGAAGTAGGCGGTCACCGTATGGTTCGAATGCTGCCCGAGTAAATCGACGGCCCTCCCGACGGCGGCATGGTCCGGGTGGGTGTCGTTGGGGTGGGTGGCGATGACGATGTTGGGATGGAAGTCCGCACTGATGCTCTCCAGGCGAGCCTGAAACGTCTTTTGCTGGCTGAGCCGTCCGTCCGGGTAGCCGAGGAATATGACATCCTTGGCCGGGACTCCCAATTTGCTCAGGGCGCTCAGGGTTTCGCGGTAACGGGTTGAGGAGCGGCCGCGTTTCGCCCCGTCCGTCGCGACCACGATCCGGATGGTGGCGCCGGCTTGGGCGGCCTGGTCCAGATAGCCTCCCGCGCCGATCGTCTCATCGTCCGGATGCGGCGAAACGACGAGGATCCGGTCCGTAGCTCGGGGAGCCGGCAGCATGGGCAACGGCACGCCTAGCGCCGGCTGCTGCTGGGCCGAGCCCGATCTCGCCGTAAACAGCATCAAAACGGCCACCAGGAGGCCGATCCACTTCACCCGCGTAAGAGAACCCATCGATCATTCCGGCCGCGACCGGCCAAGCCCGGCTGACTATTATACGTTTTGAGGAAGCGGAGACGATGCAGTTTCATTTCGACTCATCGCCGAAATCGAGCCCCGATACCGTAGCATCGGCACCTTGCGATGAAAAACCGAACGAATCGCTGCCCCTGCGAAGATAGACGGAGGCCCGTAAGGCTTTCACGGGCAGGACGCCCGTACCACGCCTCTCAAAGTCCGCCGCGCCGCGAACCGAGATGGCTGTGGATCGAGGCGCCGATCACTTCGCGTAGAACCTCCGCGTCCCGCGCAGGCATGTCGACGACGTGGATGGGATGGCCGCCGCTCGCCGCGCTGATTGCGGTCACCGTCGTCAGACCGAGCCATCGTTGGACCAGGGATGAGTTGACCGAATAGTGCTGGATGCGGTCGAAAGGGATCAGAACGGCGTGCCGCCGGAAGACGCCACTCCGGGAAGCCAGGATATCGTTCGTGAACGAATAGCCGACGTAGCGGTAATAGACGACTCCCAGCAGCCAGCACCAGGGCGCGATCGGCACAATCGCCCAAAGCGCATGCCAGCCGAGCCAATGGCCGAGCGGCCATCCGAGCAAAATTGCGAAGAGAACGAAGTAGCGCCAGGCATGGCGCCCGACCGTCTTGGGGCTCACCTGTTGCCAGGAAAGCGACTCGTACGCGAATTCGGGCAGAAGAAGCCTGCCGACCAGGCTGACTTCGCTTTCCGGCAGGATCGGGCAAACCTTGTTCGCGCCGGCCGCATCCTTTCGGTCGAACGAGCCCGCCGTATCGGCGTAGACTTCGCAGTAGCCGAACAGGCGAAAGAAGAGCGGCTCGACGATCCGAACGTCCTGAACGCGCCCGATCGGCACGATCGTTTTGAATTGAGTGATCAGGCCGTGGAGAAGGAGCAGCCCTCGCGGATGTTTCTCGATCCGGAAGCCGTAAAACCGCGTCGCCGAAATCACGATCGAAAGCAGCCAGCCGACGAGGATCAGGGCGAAGACCGTCAGGGTGCTTACGACGATGGAAGCCGCCGTTCCCAATTGCTGCAGGTATCGGGTGACCGCGGTCACGAGCTTGCTGGAGCCTTCCGTCTGAAACACGGCGGCGATGCTTCCCACGATATACATCACCCGGTTCTCCAAGGCTCCGGCAAGGAGGACCTGGCGCAGCGAGAGCTGATAGAGTGGGGCTTCCGCCGCCGGAGCGGCCGGAACCGGCGCGGCGCGATGCAGCAGCACGCTCTGGAGCTTGGCCGCGTTTTCCTCGGAGAGCGCGGCAAGGTCGCCTTCGCCCTTATGTCCGGCCGCCGTCTCGACCTTCACGGCCGCGGCTCCCAGGAGGCGATGCCAGATTGTCCGCTCGATATTGACGTTCTGGATTCGCGAAAGGGGAATCGTGCGCCGCTTGCGCCAGACGAACCCGCTCGAAATCACGAGCGCCTCGCCCTCGATGTAGAAGGTGGTTGAGAAGAAATGCAGGACCGGACCAACCAACGAAATGCCCGTGGTCACAGCGACGCCAAGCGCGATGATGAGCAGGACATAGTCGGAACTGGAGTGGCGGCCCGAGAAGATCGCCGCCGCCAAGGGAACGCCCAAGCTCTTGAGGGTCGCGACGAAGTAGTGGCCGAAGTTGATGATGATCGAGGCCGGATGCAGGCGATGCGGCTTGTCAAACATGCTCTGCCTGCGTCTCCACGAGCATCGCTCTCAGGTCTTCCGCCTCGCTCGGGGTCAGGCCGGGAATGCCACCGACCGCGCCGTGTGCGCCTGCGACATAGAGATGGACGTGGGCGAGGCCGAATTTCCGGGCGATCGGCCCGGACGTAATATCCACGTGCTGGATGCGATCTCTCGGCACGAATCGCTTGACCTGATACCAGACCCCCCAGGAGAGGATGACCTCGTGGTCGGTGACCTCGTAGCGCCACGCCTGCCACTGCCGCTTGACGAAGCTCGCCGACCAAGCCCCGATCCCGATCCACAGCACCGGCATAAAGATCGGAAACCGCCAAGACGCCTCCACCGCCTTCAGGAAGCCGAACTCCATTAGCGAGGTGACGATGGCGAGGCTGCCGAAGGTCATCACGTTCGAAAACAGCCACACCTTGCGGATCGCCGGATGGATCGGGCGCGGGCCGTTCGTGGTTCGTCGCGTCGTTGGTGTATCCATGAGGCTTGACTGACAATCAGGACGCCGAATACGGCCGGTCGGTTGCGTGACGCGTATGCGCCGGGAGGATCGTACCAAAAGTTCGTCGGCCGAGGCCCGAAACGGAACCCTAAGCAACGAGCGGTAACCTTTCGCCTATGGAGCTGTTCCGCACGCCGCGAACCACGGTTCGACGATTGACGCATTCCGATGCCGAAGCGATGGCCGAGATCTACGGAGACGTCGAGGCCATGCGCTTCGTCGGCGACGGAAGGCCGCTTACCATCGAAATATGCAGCCATTGGGTCGACGTCACAGACCGGAACTTCGAAAAGCGAGGCTACGGCATGATGGCGGCCACGCAGGCGGAAACCGGCAAGCTCATCGCCTGCGTCGGGATCGTCCATCCCGGCGACCAAGCCGAACCCGAGGTGAAGTATGCCGTGCGCCGAGATTGGTGGGGTCAGGGCATTGCGACCGAGCTGGTTAAGGGAGCCGTAGAATTCGGCCGTTCCAAGCACCGGCTCGATCGCATGATCGCCACCGTCTACGTAGACCACGCCGTTTCCCAAGGAGTGCTTCGAAAGGCGGGATTCCGAAAGATCGAAACCAGGAACAACGACGACGGCTCAGTGATGGAGGTCTGGGAAATAACCAACACCCAATACCCCAACACCTCAATACCCTAACACCCAACCCCCTCCCCTAAACCTCTTGCGCGACGTGCCCGGAGGGCGTCGGCGCTCTCTTCGCGAAGACCTTCTTTAGCCGCATTGCCGGACCCTCGACGAGATGCCAACTGATAAAGGCCATCAGCAGGGTCAAGGGATAGGAGGATAGGAAAACGAGCCAGCCACTGGTCAGCCCGGCGACCACGATGGTCTGCTGGATCGGATACGCGTAGATGTAGGTCCCGTAGGAGAGATCGCGATTCTTATCGAAGTGCCGGAGGGGCAGCACCGTCGCCAGCCAGACGAGGGCGATCGGGAGCGCGAAGACGCGGACGGCCCGGCTGAAGGTCTGGAACAGGTCGGCGGGCGATTCATAGAAGATGATGCCGAGGACGATGGCGAGGGCAACGATGCCGAGCCAGTTCGGGAAGCTGATCCGCTTGCGCCATAGATGGGCGGATGCGCCGACCGCGAACATCAAATAGGGTTCGAGCACATTGTCGGCGGTCAGACCGTTCGGCGCGTGGGGAATGGCCGGCAGCCGGGTCTGGGGGAAGACGTGCCAGAGGTAGAGAACGGCGGCCAAGACGAGCACCGGCCAGCGAAACCGGAGCAGGCCGACGATGCCGATGAAGCCGACCATCAGGTAGCAGAAATACTCCAGGGGCAGGGTCCAGAGCGACCCATTCATGACGTTTCCAACCGGGTTCGCGGCGAAGACGTCTCCGACCGAAATGTGACCGCCAACCATCGGCAAGCCATGGCCGACGTATCCGACGGCGTCGTGGACGGGGAACGGCTTGTGCTGAAGCCACATCGCGAGCGGCGTGACGATAAAGGCCGCGAAGAAAAGGCACCCCCAGAAGCCGGGGAAGATGCGAAGCGTCCGCCTCCAGAGGTAGTCGATCAGCGACTTGGAGTGCAGGTAGCTCTGAGTAATAAGCATGCCGCTCAGGAAGAAGAAGCCGGAAACCGCGAGCTTGGCATACATGTGCCCAGGCGGCGTGAGCCCGCTCAAAACGAAGGCATGCGAGAGGACGACGAGGGAGGCGAGAACCAGCCGCAGGAAGCCGATGCTGTTGTTTCCAGGGCGTAAGAACTCATCGCCCACCCCGAATGTGCCGCGCAGGCTCCTCTCAGCGGGTGGCATAAGGATCAGTGTATTGCAGGAACCAAGCCAACTCGGCGCGGGCGGCCCAACTTCGAGAGAAATTCCGGGCCGCGGCCATCTCGCTGCAAATCGGATCCTTCGTCGCGCTCAAGACGCCATTTCGAAGCGGAACGCTATCGCGTTCTTCGCGTATCGAGAATCCATGCTGCTAATGCAAGCCTGAATCAATAAGGTCCGCAAAAAATCCTCGTTGCGGGCGATAAATTGTTGTCGCGGTGCGATAGAACTGTTGTATAGTGCCTTTCAGCCGGAAGAAGTACCGTAAAAGAACGGGCTTCTCCGGGGAGGAAACATGCGCTCTAAGATGGTTTTCGGCGGGCTCGCCGCCGGATTTGCAAGCTTGCTTCTCGTTCAAAGTGCTTGGGCCCAGGGGATCGCCGGTCAGACGGCAAACCTGGATATCCAAGCGCCCAGTGTCGTTCGACAGTCCGTACGCCTCGGACACACGGACCCGAACCGTACGCTCCATATCTCGCTCAGCCTTCCGGTCGCAAACCAGGCGGGGCTCGAAAGCTTCGTGGACTCGGTCAGCGATCCGAAGAACCCGAATTACCGGAAGTTCCTTACTCCGGAAGAGGTCGGCGCGGACTTCGGCCTGCCGCTCAGCGTGGTCGATAGCGTTCGCGATTACCTCGCCGCCCAAGGGTTCCAGATCCGTCTGGTCGGCAAGAACCGGATGAGCATCCTCGCGGATTGCACGGTCGCCCAAGCCGAAGCCGCGTTCCACACGACGATCGACGACTATCAGGCTCTTTCGCCCACTGTGCCGGGTCACGCCTCCTACTTCTCGTTCTCGACGCCGCTCCAGGTTCCGATCTCGATCGCGCCGTACGTGCTCGACGTCACGGGACTGGAGAGCTTCACCAAGCCCCATCCCCTTTCGACCCTTACTCCGACCCAGACGCGGACGCTCTACAATCTGGCGCCGATCTATAACGGCGGCATGCACGGCGAGGGGCGGAACATCGCCATTTCCAATTTCGACGGTTTCCGGCTGACAAATGTGCCTTTGTACTACTCGCAGTACGGACTGCCGACGCCGAGCGGTGGGGTTGGGAGCAACATCACGGTTATCGCGATCAGCGGCGGCGCGGGAAGCGGCACCCCACAGGGCGAGGGAGACCTCGACATCCAGATGGCTCTCGGCATGGCCCCGCTCTGCAATTTCAGAATCTACGACGGCGGTGGTTCGAACCTGATCGGCGTTCTGACTCAAGAAGCCAACGATAACGCCTCCGACGTGATCAGTGAGAGCTACGGCTGGAGCCTGAGCGCCTCGACGGCGACCTCGGCCCACAATCTCCACCTCTCGATGAGCGCCGAAGGCATCACCTACATGGCGGCCAGCGGCGACTCCGGCACGACCCTCGAGCCGTATTCCTATCCGGATTACGATCCCGAGGTTCTGATGGTAGGCGGCTCCTCGGCAGCGGTCGATTCAAACGGCAACCGGACCTCCGAAGTCGGCTGGAACAGCGGCGGCGGCGGCTGGAGCACAAACACCGCGACCTTCAACGTCCTTCCGAGCTGGCAGCACGCGACCGGCGTGCCGACGACGATCAACCACCGCCTCGTGCCCGACGTCGCCTTCCACGCTTCGGGAACCCAGACGAGCACGGCCGGCGCCTACTACTTCTATTACAACGGCTCGCTGACCGGCGGCTATATCGGCACGAGCTTCGCCAGTCCGGTCTTCGCCGGCATGCTCGGAGTCGCCGAGCAGAATATCATCAGCCTCGGCGGCCTCCCCGCCGACGGATCGGGCCACCATCGCTTCGGGCGCATCCAGGATCTTTTGTATGCGCAGAACATGCGTTCCGACGTCTGGCTGGACCTGACTTCTGGCGCGAACGGGACCCTGCCGAACGGCAGTTCCTCGACGGCCGGCCCCGGCTGGGACTTCGTCACAGGCCTTGGCGTCATGAATATGAACGCCTTTGTCAGCACCCAGGCGAGCAGCACGCCCGACTTCACGATCAGCGCGACCCCGTCGTCGCAGACGGTCGTCCAGGGATCGGGGACGAGTTACACGGTCAACACGTCGGCTCTTAACGGGTTCGGCGGCTCGGTCTCGCTGACCATCTCCGGTCTCCCGAGCGGAGCGGGCGCGACCTTCACGCCCTCTTCGGTCACGGCAGGCGGAAGCTCGACCCTGGCTGTCACGACGGCCGGTTCGACGCCGACCGGAACCTACACCCTCACGATCACCGGAACGAGTGGAACCCTGGTCCATACGACCACCGTGACTCTCGTCGTCAACTCGACGAATCCGGCCGACTTCACCTTCACCGCCTCGCCGAGCAGCCGCACGGTTACGCGAGGCGGCAGCACGACCTATACGATTACCGTGACGGCCGTCAATGGCTTCACGGGGACGGTGACGCTGAGCCAAACCGGCGCGCCCTCGACGGTTACGTTCAGCCCGACCTCCATCACCGGGAGTGGAACCTCCACCGTCACCGTCCGGACTACCCGCACGACGACCCGAGGGACGTATTCCATCGTCCTCAAGGGCGTCAGCGGGAGTCTGTCGCATACCGCGACGGTTTCTCTGACCGTCCGATAGCGGGAAATTCCCTCTCCCCTTCAGGGGAGAGGGAGGCGCCATTTGGGCGCCAGGCGAGGGGCAACGGACTCCTGTTTTTGGCGTCGATTGCCCCCTCTCCCGGGTCGCTTAGCCTGTATTATTCGCGAACGCGCGTGGCATCGCCTTCCAGGCGATGTGTTTCAGGGGGGGGTCTGGTGAGCAGCCCCTGAGCGCCCAGCATCAGCCGGGAGTCCGAATTTCGCAATCTGTGGCCATTTTGAACCTTTCGCGAATCTTGTGGGTTAGGCTCCCTTTCCCTCTCCCCTCCGGGGGAGAGGATTAAATGGAAGCCGACTCACTGGACCGTGACCGTCACCGTCGCCGTATGGACGATCGTCGTCCCGTACTTGCCGGTGATGGTCAACGTGTAGGTTCCCGGCGCCGTCGAGCTCGACGCCGCGACGATCAGGGTTGTGCTGCCTTTGAAGGTCGAGGGACTGCACGTCGCGCTCATTCCTCTTGGCTGGCCCGTCACCGTCGCCGTGACCGATCCCGAGAAGCCGTAGGTCGGCGTCGCGAAGACCTGGCAACTCGTGCTGTTCCCTCGGTTCACGACGAGGTTCGATGCGCTCATGCTTAGCGAGAAGTCGGGCGGGATTATGGAGATCACGACCAGCTTCACCGTCGTGGAATGTGCGATGCTGCCGCACGTTCCCGTGATCGTGAGCGTGTAGGTCGTGTAGGGAGTCGAGACGTCGGTCGAGATGTCGAAGAAGGAGCTTCCCGCGCCGGTGATCGTCGCCGGCGTAAAGTTGCCGACGACGCCGGTCGGGAGGCCGGTGACGCTCAGGTTGACGACGCCGGAGAACGAGTTGATGGCGGTCGTCGAGATCGTGAAACGCGTGCCCGATCCCTGCACGACCGATTGAGTGGACGGAGTCGCGACGAGCGTGAAGTTCGGCACGTTGACCGTCATCCGCACCGTCGTCGAATGGACGAGCGAGCCGCTGGTCCCGGTGATCGTGATCGTGTAGGTTCCGCCCGGCGTCGACGAACTCGTCGTCACCGTCAGGGTAGAGCTGCCCGCTCCGGTGATCGTCGCCGGGCTGAAGCTCGCGCCCGCCCCCGCCGGCAAACCGGAAACGCTCAGGCCGACGACGCCCGCGAACGTGTAAGTCGAGGTCGTGGTGACTGTATAGGTCGTACTGTTGCCCTGGATCACCGTCTGGGAGGCCGGGGCCGCCGCGATCGTGAAGTTCGGTACGTTCACGACGAGCTTGATCGTCGTCGAATGGGTGAGCGAGCCGCTCGTTCCGATGACGGTGACCGTAAAGGTCCCGCCGGGCGTCGTCGGCCCAGTCGTCAACGTCAAGGTCGAAGTCCCCGCGCCCGTAACCGAGGTTGGGCTGAAGCTCGCCGCCACGCCGGCCGGCAGGCCGGAGGCGCTCAGATTGATCGTGCCGGCGAAGCCGTAAGTCGAGGTCGTCGTGACCGTGTAGTTTGCGCCGTTGCCCTGGATCACAGTTTGGGAAGCCGGCGAGGCGGCAATCGTGAAGTTCGGCACGTTGACAACCAGCTTCACGGAGGTCGTGTGGATCAAGTTGCCGCTCGTCCCCTTGATCGTGATCGTGAAGGTGCCGCCCGGCGTGTTCGAGGCGGTCGTGACGGTGAGCGTCGAGCTTCCCGCTCCCGAGATCGAGGTCGGGTTGAAGGTCGCCGTTGCACCGGTCGGGAGGCCGGTCGCTGTGAGGGCGACGGTTCCGGCGAACGTATTGACCGAGGTCGTCGTGACCGTATAGGTCGCGCTGTTACCCTGGATCACGGTTTGGGAGGCCGGGGCCGCGGCGATCGTGAAGTCGGGCACGCTGACGACCACTTTCACCGTCGTCGTATGGCTCAGAGGGCTGCTCGTGCCTTTGATCGTGATCGTGTAGGTGCCGCCGGGAGTCGTCGGCCCCGTCGAGATCGTCAGGGTCGAAGTTCCGGCGCCGGAGATCGACGTGGGGCTGAAGGTCGCGGTCGCGCCGGTCGGCAGGCCGGTCGCGGTCAGGGCCACCGTTCCCGAGAAGGTGTTCTGCGCGGTCGTGGTGACCGTGTAGTTGACGCTGTTGCCCTGGATGACGTTCTGGGTCGAAGGCGTCGCGGAGATCGTGAAGTCGGGGATCGTGACGACGAAGGTCGCGGTCGACGTATGGCTGAGGGAGCCGCTCGTTCCCTTGACGGTCAGCGTATAGGTCCCAGCCGGGGTGTTCGCGCCTGGCGTGACGGTGAGAGTCGACGTTCCCGAACCCGTAATCGAAGTCGGATTGAAGGTCGCGGTCGTGCCGGTCGGGAGGCCGGTGACGGTCAGCGCAATACTTCCCGAGAAGGAATTCAGCGCGGTCGTCGTGACGGTATAGGTCGCCGCAGCGGGCCGAATCACCGATTGGCTCGACGGGCTGACGGCGATCGAGAAGTCGGGCACGTTCACGGTGAGGGTCACCGTCGTCGTGTGGTTGAGTTGGCCGCTGATGCCCTTGATGGTCAGCGTATAGGCCCCGGCGGGCGTCGTCCCGCTCGTCGTCGTGACGGTAAGGGTAGAGCTGCCGGAGCTATTGATCGACGTGGGATTGAAGGTCGCGGCCGCACCGGTGGGCAGGCCAGTCACCGAGAGCGCGATGGCTCCCGAGAAGCTGTTGACGGCCGTTGTCGTGACCGTATAGGTGGCGGAGGAGCCTTGCTGCACCGTTTGACCGGAGGGCGCGGCCGCGATCGTGAAGTTGGGCACGCTGACAGTGAGCGTCACCGTCGTCGTATGGACGAGGTTCCCGCTCGTCGCCTTGATCGTCAGTGTGAAGGTCCCGGTCGTCGTATTGCTTGCCGTCGAGATGCCGAGAGTTGTGCTGCCGCCGGCGGCAAGGGAAGAGGGCGTAAAGGTCGCGGTCGCTCCGGTCGGCAGGCCGGTGACGGTAAAGCCAACCGTTCCCGAGAAGTTGTTGAGAGCGGCTGTGCTGACGGTGAAGCTCGTGCCATACCCGCGCCCGACGTTTTGACTCGAGGGCGTGGCGTTGACCGTGAAGTCTCCGTTGCTTCCGGCTTGGGAAGCGGCGAAGGCATCCATATTCATCACGCCGAGGCCGGTGACGAAGTCCCAACCCGCGCCTGCCGTCGAGGTGCTGCCGTTCGGAAGGGTCCCGTTCGCGCCCGACGTGATATCGAGCCAAATGTCGGATCGCATGTTCTGCGAATAGAGGAGATCCTGGATTCGGCCGAAGCGCTGGTGGCCCAATCCATCGGCGGCGAGACCGCCCAAGCCGATGATCTTCTGCTCGGTCGTGCCGAGCATGCCGGCGAAGACCGGGCAGGCGAAGCTGGTGCCGAGGTAGCCGCCGGTCAGAGCGCCGTTGTTATAGAAGTAGTAAGCGCCGGCTCCGCTCGTCTGGGTTCCGGAGGCATGGAACGCCAGATCGGGGACGAGGCGATGGTTGATATTGGACGGCACGCCGGTTCCGTGCTGCCAACTGGGGAGGACGTTGAACGTCGCCGTGTTGTTGCTCCAACCGCCGCCGCCACTGTTCCAGCCGACCTCGGCGGTCCGGTTGCCGCTCCCGTCCACGGTCGCAGAGGTGCCACCGACGAGGAGGACTTCCGGATCGTAGTCCGGATAGGAATAGGGCTCGATACTGGTTCCCGAATCGCCGCTAGCCGCCATGTAGGTGATGCCTTGGGCGTTCATGGAGAGGTGCAAGTTGTGGGCGGCCGTCGCCGTCGTCGAGCCGAGACTCCATCCCCAGCTCTCGCTGATGACGTCGGCCAGGTTGTCGTTCGCCTCCCGGGTGAGAACGCCGATCAGGTCGCTGTTGCCGCCGTCGTAGATTCGGAAGTTGCAGAGCGGGGCCATGCCGAGGATCATCTGGATATCCAGATCACCCTCGCCCTGGGCGGTACCGCCGCCTGCGCCGCCGCTGATCGTGACGACGGTGATGTTGCTGCCGACGCCTCCCGGCGGGGTTGGCAGGCCGTACTGCGAGTAATAGAGCGGCACGTTGGTCAGGCGATAGCCGTCCCAGTTCGAAATCGCGATCGTCCGCCCCTCGCCGTGATTGCCTGCGCCGTACATCGTGGCGAGGCTATAGAGATGGCGCGTCTGGGTCGGGCTGAGGGTAGAGCGGGCCTTCGGCTTCGTGAAGCTCTCGAGGCCGGCGACGTCCAGAATGCTCGGCGCGATCGAGGAGGGAACCCGCAGGGGCGAAGTAAAGCAGTAGAAGCTGTGGTTGCCCGGCGCCTTCGGATCGGACGTCTGGAAATCGCTGATCGTGGTATGGAACGCGGCCTCGGCCTGGGCGACGGTACAGTCGGCCAGGATGCTCATCCGGTTCTTGCCGACGAGGCGGATGCCGAATCCGTTCGCGATCAAGTAATTCTTGACGGCGTCGACCTTGTTCTGAGGAAGGCCGAACTGCACGCCGACGTCCTCGGGCGTGAGGAATTTTCGGTAGTTCGGGCCCTTCGGATCGCTGATCGAGTCGACGTAGCTCTGAAGCCCGGCTTCGTCGGCGAGAGGCAAGCTGACTGACACGTGGAGAACCCGATTGGGATCGGAGTGGCCCAGCCGCATCGCGCTCCTCGCGACGCCCGGCGCCTGCACCGCCAGATCGGACAGGGAATCGGGAACCTCTTGGGCCAGAGCGCCAAGACAGGACAATGAGATGGACGCAATCCATGCGACAATCTTTACGCGCATTTTTCCTCCGAGCAACAAGCACCGGTCACAAGCCCATACGCGCCGCGAAACTTGTCCAGGGTCACGCGACACGGTCGATCCCGGTCGCACTTTCCACATCGCCTTCGGATGTTTCCCTCGCATAAGTCATCGGTTTGCCGCGAACCTGGGAAAGGAGCCGGCCAAAGTACGAATTCCGCTTCGCTTGAGCCTGGGGAATCAGGAACTGTTGCCGGGTTGCCTCGAAGGGTCACGTGGAATTGACATGGCCGGGGAGGCTTGGCAATTTGGCGAGTGGCGACGAAATCGATAAGGGGTGTTTGATCGCGGCCGGCATAGCAGCCGGCGGCCCGGATGGCGGTCGTCATCCGATCTGGGGGCCGACCGTGACGGCCAACGGCCAACGCTACATCCTTTATGCGCCGGCAATCGGCGACGTCGCAGCCCGCCTCCTCCAAACCCGATGGTCGATTCACGCGCGTTGCTTCGACCGCTTCGAGGCGGAGCAACCTCCGCTGATGGAGCAGGGGCAGTGCTATCGCAACGCCCGAATCCTCGCCCAGAGGCGTCCCGGCGAACTTCACTTTTTCGAAGGCGTTTACGGAAAATTTCTCCGCGAGACGCCGAACGTCATCGCCGTGTGCGCTCATGCCTGGTGCCTGAATCGCGATGGACAGATCATCGAGCCGACGGTGCCGGTCGGGGAAGCCCGCTTTTATTACGGCGTCCCCGTTCCGCATCGCGAGCTCGACGCGATCGAAGAAACTCCCTTCCGCGTCGACGCGAAGCTCCTTCAATCCCGCTGGCAGGCTTTCGGGCGGTGGTTGAGATCGCCGCGAGACATCGCGGCGTAGCGGAGCCGGAAACTGCCGCCGGCGCGAAGCGCCGCTTTCGCCCTTCGGGCGCGCCGGGATAAACCCGGCGTCTACAGCCTTCGGCTTCCCGATTTCCGAGCTTGGCCTTTTATGCCATCGGCGGCCACGGCCTCCGGCTTCGAGCGTCCAAAATAGAACCGGTTTCTATGGCGGAATTGGACGAGAAGGGCGCAGCTATTCGGGAGGCGATCGACGAAGTCTATCGGACCGAGGGGCGGCGCGTGCTGGCCACTCTCATTCGCCTGCTCGGCGACTTCGAGTTGGCGGAGGACGCGCTTCACGACGCCCTCGCGGCGGCGCTCGACCAGTGGCCGAAGGAGGGCATCCCGAAGAATCCGCGCGCCTGGCTCGTCTCGGCCGGCCGGTTCAAGGCGATCGACAGCCTTCGCCGGCGAGTCCGCTTCGACGCTTCCCTGGCCACCCTCGCCGAGCAGATCGAGTCGGATCGCTCGTTCGAGGAAGTCAATAGCGTCAAGGACGACGACCTTCGCCTGATCTTCACCTGCTGCCACCCGGCCCTGGCCGCGGAGGCTCGCGTCGCCCTCACCCTTCGCGAGGTCTGCGGGCTCACGACGGAGGAGATCGCCCGTGCCTATTTGACCAGCCCGCCGACCGTCGCCCAGCGGATCGTTCGGGCGAAGGCGAAGATCCGCGACGCCCATATCCCTTACGAGGTCCCTTCCGCGGAGGAGTTGCCGGAGCGGCTGGACGGCGTGCTCCAGGTGATCTATCTCGTCTTCAACGAAGGCTATTCCGCCTCCTCCGGCGCCTTCGTCACCCGCGCCGACCTTTCCGGCGAGGCCATTCGGTTGGGCCGCCTGCTGCTCGGCCTC
The DNA here is from genome assembly GCA_035545155.1 of Fimbriimonadaceae bacterium. GTDB lineage: Bacteria > Armatimonadota > Fimbriimonadia > Fimbriimonadales > Fimbriimonadaceae > JAEVZK01. Next base: position 27,108 of record DASZYX010000018.1, read on the forward strand.
TTGCCCGATCCCGAGGTCGGCGGGCTGCTCGCTTTGATGCTGATCCAGGAGTCCCGGCGCGCGGCCCGGACTTCGGAATCGGGCGATCTCGTTCTTCTCGAAGACCAAGACCGCTCGCTCTGGAACCGAGCCTTCATCGAAGAAGGAGCGGCGCTGATCGAGCGCTCATTGGCCTCGCGCCGCTTCGGCCCTTACACGCTTCAAGCGGCGATCGCGGCCGTGCATGCGGGAGCCCGGACGCCGGCGGAAACCGACTGGAGCCAAATCGTCGGGCTGTACGACGTTCTGCTGCGGATCGAGCCATCGGCGATCGTCGAGTTGAACCGCGCGGTGGCGGTGGCGATGAAGGATGGCCCAGCCGCGGGCATCGCCCTGATCGATGCCATCCATGAGCGAGGTGAGCTCACCGAATATCACCTCTCCTACTCGGCCCGCGCCGAGCTTTGCCGTCGCCTCGGCCGGGTCGATGAGGCTCGCAAGGCTTATCGCCGCGCTCTCGAACTCACCCGCCAGGAGCCGGAGCAGCGCTTCCTCGCGCGGCGCTTGGCCGAGCTCGACGGCCCTACCGCTTGATCGGCTTCGCCGCCGAGGCGTCGATCACCTGCTGGACGATCTTCTCGTTCAGCGTGTCGTCGGCGTCGAGCGTAAAGCCCTGCCAGCGCACGATATCGTCGGGCGAGACGAGGATCGCGTACGGAATGCCCTTGACGCCGATCTCCGACATCATATGATGCTTGGGGTCGATCCCGACGCAGAACTCCGCCTGGGAGGTCTTGACGAACTTCTGGGCCGCGTCGGCGCTTTCGTCGGTGATCGCCATGACGATCAGCTTGTCCTTGAACTTTTTGACGAAGTCGTTCAGCACGGGGACCATCTTCTCGCACTGGTCCGATCCAGTCGCGAAGAACTCGATCAGCACGATCTTGCCGCGCCGGTCGACCTCGGGGACGTTGATCCACTTGCCGACGAAGAAGGCGGGCGCCTTCTTGCCTCGGAAATCGTGATCGGCATAGAGAACCTTGTTCTCGACGATCTTCGGCCAATCCTGCTGCACCGCGCCGCAAAGAGCCGCACAAGCGGCGAGCATCGCCAGAGCCATCGCTTTCATCTCTCCCACCATTGTGGAACGATTACCGCGATGCCGTCGTTTTGCCGGATGCCGCTACCGGACCCGGACGACGTACAATTCTCGCGGGCCGTGGATGCCCCGGACGAGGACGCCCTCAATATCCGCCGTTCGGCTCGTGCCGGTCACGATCACCGACGACGCCGCGGAGACGCGGGCGAAGGCCTCCTCCGGGCTCGCCACGATCGCGGCCTCCCGGACGAGGACGACGTTGACGGGCGGAGCCAGGCTCGTCAGCCGGTATCGCCCCGAGGTCGCCGCGATGAGAAGGCTTCCCGTCTCGGAGATCGCGAGGTCGGCGAGGCAGACGCCGACCTCCGCGTCCCAAGGCGTGGCCGCTCGCGCGATGCCTTCGGGAAGAAAAGGAAGCGCGTCGTCGTCGAACCAGACGTCTCCCGGCCGGTTTACAAGCAGGGGCAAAGCGCCGTCGGGGAGCATCTTCCCTCCCAAGGTGACGAGAACCTCCTCGAACTCCAGCCAGGGATCGTTCGCGGGCTTCCGCTCGCGGTCGAAAGGAATGGGCGGCGTCGTGCCCTCTGGATCGGGCAGCGCCGCCAGGATCGCGTCACGGCCGGTCATTCCACCAACTCCTGAAGTCGCGCCCAACCCGCCTCGGCAGAGCCCGCGATTCCATCCAGGCATCTTTGAGCGGATGGGGGAAGCGGCTCGCCATCGGCAGCAGCTTGAGCCCGGCGCGCCATTGCCAGCCGTGGCTCGCGCCCTTCGCGTAGAGGCCCCACGGCGCGGCCTCTTGGATCGCCCCGCTCGATACGGCTTCATCCCGGATTTGAAGCAACATGCGGGGAATCGGAATCCGCACCGGGCAAACTTCCTCGCACGCGCCGCATAGCGACGATGCCTTCGCCATCCATCCCGCCTTCTGGACGCCTTCCATCGCGGGGGTGAGGACGGCCCCGACTGGGCCGCTGTAGACGTGCCCGTAGGCATGGCCGCTGGCCTGGCGGTACACAGGGCAGACGTTGAGGCAGGCCCCGCACCGGATGCAGCGCAGAATCTCCCGGTACTTGCCGCTCGCCACGCCGGACCGGCCGTTATCGAGCAGGATCAGGTGAACCTCGGTCGGGCCGTCCCGCTCCTCCTTTCGCGGCCCCGAAATCAGATGGACGTAGCTCGTAAGCTGCTGCCCGGTGGCGGAGCCGGCCAGAAGGCGGAGAAAGAGGGGCAGATCGGCCTCGCGCGGGAGTATCTTTTCGATGCCCATAAAGGCGATATGGGTTTCGGGCGCGGTGGTGGAAAAGCGGCTGTTGCCTTCGTTCTCGATGAGAACGAGCCGCCCGGTTTCCGCGATCGCGAAGTTGACACCGCTGATGCCGATCTTGGCTTGCCTGAAATAGGAGCGGAGCCGCTCCCGTGCCTGCATGGCGAGAACGGTCGGATCGTCGGTGCGGGGGCCGAGGCCCTCCTTCTCGAACGTCGCCGCAACCTGAAGGCGGTTCTTGTGGATGATCGGGGTGACGATATGGCTCGGCGTGTCATGGTCGAGCTGCACGATGTATTCGCCCAGGTCGGTTTCGACCGGCTTGTAGCCGTGCTCCTCCAGGAATCCATTCAGATGGATTTCCTCGGTGACCATCGACTTGGCCTTGACGATCAGGCCTCCGTTCGGCGCTTTCTTCTTGCAGATATCGAGGGCGATCCGCCGGGCTGCCTCCGCGTCTTGCGCCCAATAGACCTGCACGCCGTTCTTCTGGCAGGCCGCTTCGAGCTGGAGCAGCAGGCTCTTCAGGTTGTCGAGGACGTAGTTTTTGATCGCAGCCGCGCGCATCCTCGCCGCGTTCGCGTCCTCGAAGGCAACGCCGAGGGCGCGGGTACGCGCAACCGTCAGGTTCGCGGTGGCCTTCCGCACGCTCGCGGTCGTGTCGGGGGCAAGCTGCCGGGCGAATTCTTCGACCGGAGGAATCTTCATGCCGGCACCGGCGCCGGGATCGCGTCGGCGAGGATTTCGGCGAAGTGGCGGGTTTCGATTCCCAGGCGCTGCTTTTCGATCAGCCCGCGTAAGTGCATGAGGCAGCCCATGTCTCCCCCGACGAGGATCGACGCGCCGGTTTCGGCAACGTGTTGCAGCTTCTCCGTGCCGATTCCCGCGCTCACGGCAGGATGGCCGACGCAAAACGCGCCACCGAAGCCGCAGCACTGCTCGGACTGCTCGATGGCGTGGAATTCGACGCCGGGCACGGCCCGCAACAGGACCTCTTGCTCGTTGGTCAGCCCGATCCCTCGTCCGTGGCAAGAGCGATGGTAGGCGATCTTCTGCTGGAGCAGCGTTCCCGCCGAGCGGGCAAGCGGCCATTTGTCGATCCCGAGATGCTTGACGAGGAATTCGCTGAGTTCGTAGACCGGATCATTGCGGTGCTCGCCGAACAACAGGGCATAGCCCTCCCGGACCATCGCTGCGCACGAACTGGAGGGGGTGACGATCGGGGTTTCCCCGTCGCCGAAGACTTCCCGCCAATGCTCGGCGACCTTGCGGGACGCCTCCCAGTCGCCCGCGTTATAGGGCGGCTGGCCGCAGCAGGTCTGGCTTTTGGGAAACTGAACGGTGCAGCCGGCATGTTCCAAGACCCGCACGGTGGCGATGCCGACTTCGCCATAAAAGGCATCGCAGAGGCAGGTCAGCATCAGCTTGACCGTCATGCCTCTATTGTAGCGGCGAGACGTATGGGCGCGCTTGGAGATGGAAGCGACGGACGGGCCACAATAGGACATGGCGACGCTGTTCACGAAGATCATCAACCGGGAGATCCCGGCGGCCATCGTCTATGAGGACGAGCATGTCGTCGCCTTCCGAGACATCGCGCCCCAAGCCCCGACCCACATCGTCATCGTGACTCGGACGGAGATTCCCGGCCTTGCCACCGTGCCCGACAGCGGCGACCATCTGTACCTCCTTAACGCGGCAAAGAAGATCGCCGAGCAGGAGGGGCTGACCGGCGGGTACCGGCTCGTCATCAATCAGGGCCAAGAAGGGGGCCAAACGATCGACCACCTTCACGCCCACCTTCTCGGGGGACGCCAGATGACCTGGCCTCCCGGCTAAACACTATGTTCCCAAGAGTTCCCCTGATTCTCGCGCCAACCCCGCTGCACCGGCTGCCGAAGCTCTCGGAACGGCTCGGTCTCGATCTTTGGATCAAGCGAGACGACCTGACCGGGTTCGCGATGGGCGGCAACAAAGGGCGGAAGCTCGAATACTTGATCGCGGACGCCCTCCAGCAGGGCGCGGATACGGTCGTCACCTGCGGCTCGATCCAATCGAACTTCGTCCGCCAGCTTGGCGCGGCCTGCGCTCGGTACGGGCTTTCCTGCGCGGCAGCGACGATGAGCCTCCCCTACCTGAGCCCGGCGGAAAAGCCCAAGGTTCCCGGCCTGCGCTCGACCGGAGGCAACGCCCTGCTCGACGAGTTGCTCGGCGTCGATCTGCGCGTCTATCCGGACGGGACCTGGGACGAGCTTTACGCCGCCGCCGCGAGCCTCGCCGACGAGCTTCGCAAGGCCGGCCGCAAGGTCTATGAAGTGCCGGTCGGCGGCTCTTCCGCCCTCGGCGCGTACGCCTTCTCCCAGGCGGGGAAGGAGCTGATGGATCAGGCCGCCGCCGGCTTCTCGACCGAGGGCGCCGAATCGGAGAACACCGCGACCTACACCAAGGAATTCGATTGGATCGTCTTCGCCAGCTCAAGCGGCAGCACCCATACCGGCCTCGCCTACGCCTTCCATGGCACCCAAACGAACGTGCTCGGCATCGCCTGCGACCCGGAGCCCGACCTCGCCGACGACTTTCAGGCGCTGTACGAGAAGCTGGAAGCCCTCACCGGGCAAAGCCGCCCGATGCGCCGCGCGGATTGGCGGCTCGACCTCCGGTTCGTGGGTCCCGGTTACGGCATCCCGAGCGAAGCCGGCAGGCAAGCCATTCACCTGATGGCGCGATCCGAGGGTATCTTTCTCGATCCGATCTATTCCGGCAAGGCCTTCGCCGGCCTCCTCGCCCTCGCGGAAGCGGGCGACATCGGCGGGCGCGTTCTCTTTTGGCATACCGGCGGGCATCCGGCGCTGTTCGCGATGGACTAGCGCAACCAAGATTGAGGCGCGAAGCGCCCGTAGCCGTCGCAACAGCGAGGCTTCGGCCAAACAACTCGCCTAATCGGATCGGCAGTGGCAGCTTGTCAGCTTCGGATTGTGGTCGGCATGGATGTCGAGTGTGCGAATGGCCGGATGGCGCAAGCCCTCGTGCTGGGGCGGCACCTCCAAGTCGCCCTTGTATTCGACGGCGGCAAGCTGCTCGATTTCCACTTGGCACGCCGGCGACACAGTAATCAGACGCACGCCGAAAGCCTCGTCCGTCGGCTCGAATAACTCGCCAATAAACATAGCTCTTGGGCTTCACCCGGGCGTCGACCGTTCCAGCGGCGTTTCATCTACAATCGACTCGGTATGAAGCTCGCCGTTTATCCCGGTTCGTTCGATCCCCCGACCCTTGGCCACCTCGACGTGGTCGAACGGGCCGCGATGTTGTTCGACGAGATCATCGTCGCCGTCGGACATAACTCGTCGAAAGGGCCGCTGCTCTCGACGGAGGAACGCATCGAGGCCATCCGCGCCTCGGTCAGCCATCTGGCCGGCGTTCGCGTCGACAGCTTTTCCGGTCTGCTCGTGGATTACGCGCGGCAGGTCGGCGCCCAAGCCATCGTCCGAGGCTTGCGGGCCACCGCCGACTTCGAGTACGAGTTTCAGATGGCAATGGTGAACCGCCGCCTTCGCAGCGATGTGGAGACGGTCTTCCTGATGACGCGGTGGGACTACAGCTATCTCAGCAGCAGCATCGTGAAAGAAGTGGCGACTCTCGGCGGAGAGTATCGCGAGCTTGTGCCCGGCCCGGCCGTGCCGATCATCGAGGCCGCCCTCAAACGCAGGAAAGGGTAGGAACCAATTGCCCCACGGGCGCGCCCCCACCGGAAAGGCGGCGTCTATACTGATGTGATGCTGAGGTCGACCGTGCTCGGCGGACCGGGCTGCATGGAGGAGATCCGGGCCGAGTGGCAGGAGCTGGCGACAAGCGCTCCCACCGCAACCCCCTTCCAGACCTGGGAGTGGCAGAGCACGTGGCTGAAGCACTATCGGGGCCGGAAGCGCCCGCACCTTCTCGCCATTCGAGAAGGCGACGACCTCGTCGGCCTGATGCCGTTCACCCGGACGGTCGGAGCGTGGCGAGCTTTGCGAGCGATGGGCTCGGGGTCGAGCGATTATCTCCACCCGCTGGCGCGGGCCGGATACGAGGAGGCCGTTGCCGGCGCGGTGTCGCAACACCTTCGGGAAATGGCGAAGATCGACCTTTTCGACTTGCATCAAATTCGCTGCAATCAGCCGCTTGCTTCCAATTCGCCGGCGCGAGCCCGGATCGAGCAGGCCACGTGCCTGCTCCTCGATCTTCCCGAGACGTATGAGGCTTACCTGTCGACTCTGAGCAAAAGCCTCCGATACGACGTGCGGCGGCTGGAGAAAAGCCTCTTCAACGAGGGCCGGGCCACGGTCGAGCCGGTGGGCGAGGAGCAAATCGGGCAAGGCCTCGACATCCTCTTCGAGCAGCATAAGCGGCGGTGGCGCAAGCGCGGCCTGCCGGGGGCCTTCATGGCGCGAGCCCAGCGCTTCCACCACGAATGGGGCCGCCTCGCGATTCGGGAGGGTTGGCTTTGGCTCAGTATCCTCCGCCTGGATTCCCAGCCGATCGGAGCCATCTACGCGATGCGCTTCGGCCCGACCTGCTACTACTATCAGGCCGGGTTCGATCCGGCCCACGGCTCGATCTCGCCGGGGACCCTCCTCGTCGCGGCGACGATCCGGCGCGCGATCGACGACGGGCTCGGCCACTTCGACTTCCTGCGCGGGGATGAGCCTTACAAGCGGCGCTGGAAGCCCCAGCACGAGCTGGTCAACTATCGGCTGCTCCACGCGAAAAACCCCTTCCGTGGCGGAATGGGAGCAAGTTGGAACGAAGCCGGCAGCCGGGTCGAGGCCCGAATCCGAGCCCGCCTCGAAGGAAAGGGCCTGATCTAGCCCAATAGAGCCACCACGCTGCTCGGGATGGAGTCGAGTGGTAACATCCCCTCGGAGCATAACATTATGGTGCAATTCGCATTGCTTGCGGCCCTCGGCTATTCTGGGCAAACGGCCGCGCCGGACATCGACGTTTGGTTTTGCCCGTACATCGAGGTCACGAATCACAGCCCGTTCGACGACGCTCCGGGCCGAGGGACGTACGACGCGCGCGACATGTTTGGCGGAACGTTCGGCAGCATGCCGCACGAGCAGGGACATGTCGTTTTCCAGGACGACTCGGGCGGTCCGAGTACTCCCGATTTCGTCGAGTGGAACACCAAGCAGCCCGTCGTCATCAACCGGCTGGTGTTTTCTTGGCAGGACGATACGCCGGGGAACGATTGGCGAAATCTCGCGCGGTTCTGGATTTACGGAAGGCGGTCGACCGGAGACGATTGGGAAGTCCTTTGGCAGGAGAACACTCCCTCGCGAGTCGGTCGGTGCACGCTCGAGAAGAAAATCGCGGCACATCAGTACCAGTTTTTCCGAGCCGAGTTCATGCGCTCGGCGGCGACCAACATCACCGCCGTCGGCCCGCGTATTTGCTCCCTCGAAGCGTACGGCCACTCGGTGGCAAGCTCGACTTCCGTTCAAACCAAGCGCTGAAGCGACGGTAGCCAGCGGCAACAATGGCACGAAACGTGGGCACGAAACGGCGCGCCTTCCACGCGGAACCGCCAAGGGGGTCCTGCCTTGATTCTTGGCAGCGGGATTCGGAGCGAATCACCTCGGTGGTATGAGACGCGCAAAAGCGAGGATTATGGCGGGGATCGAGGTCAGTAGTGGAGCTGGACGCCGAGGTAAGAGGTCCAGGATAGGCGATCCGACCGCGTCTCCATAATCGTACGGCCGAAGGCGAAAAGGAGCGTCGCCTGCTCGCAGAGGTCGCGCCGCAACCCGAGCTGGGCGACCCAGTTCGCCTCGCCGGTCGACCAGAGCCCTTCGCCATGAAGCTCGGCAAGCAGATCGGTCCCAGGGAAATGCCGCCCGATCGCGAAGCCGGCGAGCCAACCGATGCCGGTTCCCTGCTGGAAGAGGATGCCGAAATCCGGGTTGAGGCTGAACGACCGGAAGTCCCACTCCACCTGGACCGGAAGGAGCAAGCTGGTGCCTCCCTCTGACAGCCCGAGCCGCACCGATCTCGTAGCGAGGCTGAAGCCAAGCTGCGGATAGGTGGAGACCGCCGGACGCGAGCCCTTGCCTTCGAGGAAGCGCCATTTGACCCCGATCGAGCCCCCGCCGTCGCCGTCGAGGGTCGAACCGTCCTCGCTGGCGAAAACCCACGGAATCTCGACTTTGAAATGGGCGCGGTCGCTGATGCCTCGATTCGCGTCAAAGTGCGGAATTTCGTTTTCTCGTCTCCCCGGGAGGGCACGCGTGATCCAGGCGATGTTGATCTCCCATTTGCCCGTCTCCACGGTTCCCGGATCGTCGGTCAGCAGCGGCGGGCCACCCTGCGCTCCCACCACGACAGGAAGGAGGAGGGACAAGAAGAGGAGCAGCCGGGTCATACCTCGAAGTCCTGAGGAGACTCCGCGCGGCGGGACCAGAGCGCGATGAGCGGAATCATCGCGGCGAGGATGACCAGCGACGCACCGGGCCGGCTCAGGTTCAGGCCTCCCTGGGAATTCGGCTTCGTGATGATGTCCCCGAGGGTGGCCCCGAGCGGACGGGTCAGGATGAAGGCTGCCCAGAAGAGGATCGGACGAGAAATCTTAGTGAAAAGATAAAGACCGCCGACGATCGCGATGGCGCTGCCGCAGACGAGGGCGCCCTTCTCGAATCCGAAGTCGTTGGTGTCGGCCAGCCAGTCGCCCAGCGCGGTTCCGAGCGTGTTGGAGACGAGGATGGCGATCCAGTAGAAGGTTTCGGACTTCTTCGTCGTGATCCGGCTGACCGAAATCGAGCCGGTCATCACGTGCCAAAGCACGAGAACGGCCATCAGGGCTAGGAACAGGGCCAGGGCCGTCGGGCCGTAGGCCTCCTCGCCGTGGTGGCCGAAAACCTCTCGCGTCAGCTTGTCGGAGACGGTCGTGCCGAGCGTCGTCGTGGCTACGATGACCGACCAAAAGAGGGCCGGATGATACCGCTTGGCCGCCACCTGCGCGGTGACGGTGACAATGAAAAAGCCGAGGAAAATCGCGGTGGCGACGCTGTAGCCGAGGTTGATCGGCGGCATCGAGAGAGCGTCCCCGCCCGTCTCACCCAGCGTCGTCGCGATGATCTTGATAATCCAGAAAGCAACCGTGACCAGCGCGACCTTTCCTGCCATCGCGCCGTGAGAGCCCTGATTTTCCGCCATACCTAGCCTTTTACCGGAGCGACGACGACGATTGTTGCCGAGCCGGGCACCATCCTTGGCCTCTGGCCTGCCACCGCCGCCTCATATTTCGCGGCGATGAGATAGATGCGGTGGGTTTTCGGATCGAGCGCCATGGTGCGCGCGCCTTGCTGGGTCTTCACAGTCTGCAAGACGGAGAAGTCGGGGCCGATCACGGTGAGGGTGCCGTCGCGGCCGTTTGGACTGAAAACGAGATTGGAGCCGGGATCGAACGCAGCCCCATCCGGGCCGTTGCCAATTTTGGGCGTATGGACGACCTTGCCGGAGGCGATATCGCTAACCGCCATCATCTCGTTATCGCAAGCGGAAAAGAGAAGCCCGCGCTTCGGATCGATGGCGAGGCCGGTCGGGCCTTCACCCGGCGACAGCGGCCAGGTTCCCGTGACCTTGAGGGCCTTGATATCGACTTTGTCGATCGCGCTCTTGTCTTCGAGGTTTACGAAGAGATTCCCGTGCCCGTCCGGGCGGCCGAACTCCGGCTTGCCGTCCAGCTTGATCGTGCCGACGACCTCGTCCTTGCCGGGATCGACGACCGTCGTGTCCTGGCTGCCTCCGTTGAACGAAAAAACGCGGTTCGTCGAGGGATCATAGGCCATCACGTCCGGCCGGTTGCCGACCGGGATACGCTTGATTTCCTTCAAAGTCTTCATATCGAAGACGGTGAGCGCATTGTCCCGCCCATCGCTGATGTAGCCCTTGTTCAGCTTTGGAACGAGGGCGATGTCGTGGACGCCGTTCGTGTTCGGGATATCGCCCACCAGCTTGCCGCTGTTCACGTCCAGCACCATCACATGGGAGCCGCGGGAGATAAACAGCCGGTGCGAGCCGCTATCGACCTCGATACAATCCCAGCCGCCTTCCCCGCCGATCGGGAAGTTGCTCACGACCTGGTAATTGGGCGTGCTCGGAGCCCCGACGACTAAGGCGGCGAGATGAAGAAGCATCATGATTTCCAGGATACGCCCCTGGCTTTTGAGGATCATGAAAAACTTCTGATCGGGGCGGTCTTCGGTCCATCGCAGCAAGCGCTTGCCATATAATAGCGATGGTGCGGCCCACGCCTCCCCCCTCCACCGGGAAAGTATCGTTCATGCGGGGCAAGTTTCGTTCGTCGAGCCGACTGTTCGAGCAGGAAGCATAAGGAGGGGTTGCGATCGCTGCTCAAGGAATAGGAGGTTCACTCGAATGAAGCTATCTGCACCGATCTATCGCCTGAAACGCGAGGCGAGGGTCCTGTCCCGCCAAGAGGGCATTCCCCTTTGCCTGGCTCTCGATCGTATCGCCGCTCGGGAGGGTTTCGCCCGGTGGGGCTTGCTCGCCGCCCGGCATGCCGCCGAATCGGGCGCCGAACGGCTGTTCTCCCGGCTGCGTCCAGGCAATCTCGTCCTCGTGGGCGCTCGGCCCGGCCAAGGCAAGACGCTGCTCGGCTTGAATCTGGCGGTCGAGGCGATGAAGGCGGGCCGGCAGGGCGTATTCTTCACGCTCGAATACGCGGAGAGGGAATGCCGGGAGCGGTTCCGGGCTCTCGGCGTCGATCCGGCGACGTTCGGCGGCCTGTTTGAGCTCGACTGCTCGGATCAAATATGCGCCGAGCATATCGTGAGGCGGCTGTCCGCCTGCGCTCCGGGCACACTGGCGGTCGTCGACTACTTGCAGCTCCTCGACCAAAGGCGCGAAACCCCCGAGCTGAGGGAGCAGATGCAGGCGCTCAAGGCATTCGCGCAGGAGCGGGGCGTCATCCTCGTCTTCATCTCCCAGATCGATCGGTCCTACGATCCGGCGGCGAAGCCATGCCCGGATATAGACGACGTCCGGCTGCCGAACCCTCTCGACCTGAGGCTCTTCGACAAGGCGTGCTTCCTGAACGAAGGCGAGGTTCGCTACGTCCCGTCCGTCGCCGGGCGGACATAGCCGGAATCGTTCGCGAAGCGCGTGGCATCGCCTTCCAGGCGATGTGTTTCAGGGGCTTCCAGCCCCTGAGCACCCGGCGTCAGCCGGGATCCGTGGATTTCGCACTCCGCGACCTGTCTGAACCCTTTGTGGATGTTTTCGTAAGCTCGGCGACTAGAAGCCTTTAACTCGGCCTTTTCCCGAGACTCGCGGTTCGGCCTTCTCCACCTTGAAGGTGTGCCAAACCGGCTTGGCCGCCTGGTGCTGGTGATCGACGACGTCGCTCTCGAGGCGCTCCAGAGACCGGACCGCTTGGTCGCGCTGGCTCAGGCCCCAGCCGTCGGTGGGGACGACGATGGCTCGCCACATCGTCTGCCGCAGGTATTGGCGGCGGGCCGTCCAGACGCCGACGGCGGCGGCCTGCTTCATCATCGGCGTGTTCAGATCGGCCAAATTGACGCCGGCGGAAAGCTGCTCCGCGGTGAAGCGGCCCATCTCCTCGTCGTCGATCGACAACTTGTACGTCCCGGCGGCGAGGTTCGTCACCTTCAGCGGCTCCTGATCGAGGTCCTCGAAGACCGTCGAGCACCTCAGCACGAGGGCGAGCATCGGCGAGCTCTTGTCGAGGTACACGGGCAAAGCCCCTTCGAGCTCGCGCCAGGAGAGCACGCCTCCCTTTGTTTTCAGATCGCGCACCGTCGCGTTGTCCGTCGTCGAAACCGCACCGGAGGCGTCGATCTGGGTTGCGCTAACCATGGACGGCGCGTTCCAGGTCTTCAGCAGCGCGTCCGCCATCACGACGTGAGCGGGCGCGCTCGGATGGATGCGATCCGGGATCAGCTTTCGCGCGGCTTCAGGATCGATTTCTTTCGCTTTCGTCAGCATGTCGTCCATCGGCGCATTGAAATCGGTGACGCTTGCGCCCACTTTCGGAGCTAGGCCGCCGAGCCAGTCGCCGTAGCGGATCAATACCTGGTTGTAGCCGGTCGAGGGCGCGGTGATATCGTCGTACGGCGAGGGCTTGATGAGCGTGATACGAGGCCGGCCGTGAGCCTTGAGGGCATCGAGAATGTGCTGATAGCCCGTCTCGTAGGTGGTCGCGAGATTATCGTCCCAGGCTCGGTAGCCCCCGTCGTTCATGCCGAGCATGATCGTCACTACGGTCGGGTGGAAGGGGAAGACGTCCCGGCTCAAGCGCTTCTCGATATCCCCTCCACCCCCGCCGCCCACCTTGTCTCCCGACCAACCATAGTTCATGAAGGTGACGTGCAGATTCGGGAAGCGGGTGACGACGTAGTTCTCGACGAACTGCGGGTAGTACTGATTGTCGGTGATGCTGTCGCCGTAGAAGAGGACGCGGTCGCCGTCGCTCAGGGCGAAGCCGCCGGGGCCTTGGGCGAGCGCCAGCGGCAAGAGGAAGGGAATCATTCCCATAATCATACACAGCCGGGTTCCGGCATCATGGCGACAAAGCGGTGAGGTGATCGAGCGATCCCCTCTTCGAGAGGTTTTCGTTGTTCGCCTCGCAGCGCGCGCTCAGCAGGCAGGCCGGACAGCCTTCCGCGCATTCGCAGCTCGAAACAAGCTGGTAGGCGGCCATGATCCAGGGGCCGAAATTGGCGTAAAGCCGCTCGCACAGGCCGACCCCGCCCGGCGTCTGGTCGAAGACGAAAAGAGCCGGGGCGAGGGTGTCGGGGGAGACTGTGTACCAGGAGCTGCCGAGATCGCTTCGGTCGCAGCCGGCGATCAGCGGGGCAACCGCCATCAGGGCGTGCTCGAGGCCGTGGATCGCCTCCTGATGGACGGCGAAATCCTCCTCCATCCCGAGCTTCGGCAGGTTCAGGCGCACGGCGACCGTGTCGTAGGTCGAGGCAGGCAGGTCGAGCGGCTCCACGGAGAATACGCGGTCGCCGTCGAGGGAGATGCGTCGGAAACCAATGACCGAGCTGGTGACGCTGACCCCGGCCAGGGAGATTTCATATTTGCCGATCGCCTTGGAATCGACTGCGACGTTCTGCTCGATCACCGATTGCACGATCGCCCGAGTGTAGAAGGGAGTCTCCTTGGCGGTCAGCTCCGCCCGGCGAGCGTCCAGGTCCAGGGATTCGACCATGTAGCTCTGGCCCCGGTGGAGGTAGACCGCGCCCTCGTGGGCCGATTGCATGGCTCGCCATCGCTCCATCGAGCCGAGGGTCTCGCCATCGACGACGAGCTCGATCTGCTCGCCGCCTCCGCCTCGGATATCCACTTTGAAGGCAGGCGACTCGTGGGAGGGATAGAAGAAGCGGCCGGCCCGGAAGGCCAGCTCGCCGCTGCGGTCGAGGGATTCGGCGACGTCCAGGGCCTTCGCCCCGAACTGCTCCAGCTCCGACATCGCGAGCGGGCGCTCGTAGGCCGCGCAAAGAAGCTGCTGGGAGAGGATTTGCGGATTTTGCGGGTTGGCGGCGACCGACTCGTTAACGCCCTGTAGGAGCATCTCCGGCTTGCGGATGAGGAACTGCTCCAGAGGATCGTCGTGAGCGACGAGAATCGCCATGCCGTCGCGGGTACCGCGCCCAGCCCGGCCGGCTTGTTGGAAGAAGCTGGAGATCGTGCCCGGATAGCCGTTCATGATCACTGCGTCGAGCCCGCCGACGTCCACGCCAAGCTCCATCGCATTGGTCGCGGAAAGGCCGAGGAGGTCGCCCTTGAACAGGGCCTTCTCGATCTGGCGGCGCTCCTTCGGCGTGTAGCCCGCGCGGTAGCTCTCGATTTTGGCGGGATCGACCTGGCCCTCGTTTTTCAGCCGCTGGCGGGTGTAGCGGAGCACCAGTTCGGCGCTGACCCTGGCCCGGTTGAATGCCAGTGCCCGCAGCCCGTTTTCCGCGAAGGTCGCGAGAAGCTCCGACGTGACGATGTTGGCGCTGATCCGCGTGCCTTCCTCGATCATCGGCGGATTCCAGAAGATAAAGGTGCGCCGCGCCTTCGGCGAGCCGTCCTCGTCGATCAGAAGCGGCTCGCGGCCGGTGAGCTGGCGGAACAGCTCGTCCGGATTGCCGATGGTCGCGCTGCATGCGATGATTTGCGGCCGTGATCGGTGCCATTCGCATAAACGCAAGAGCCGGCGCAGGACGTTGCCGACGTGGGAGCCGAAGACGCCGCGATAGACATGCATCTCGTCGATCACGATGAGGCGGAGCGACTTCAGGAACTTCGTCCAATTCTCGTGACCGGGCAGGATGCCGACGTGGAGCATGTCCGGATTGGTCAGGATGATGTGGGCGAGCTGCCGGATCGAGCTCCGCTGCGCCTTCGGCGTATCGCCGTCGTAGGTTCCGATGCGGACCTGCGGGCCGGGCGCCAGCTCCTCCAGCTTGCCCATCTGGTCCTGGGCGAGGGCCTTGGTCGGGAAGAGGTACATCATCCGAGCCGCCGGCTCGGTGAGGCTCCATTGCATGGCGGGCAGGTTGTAGCAGAGAGTCTTGCCCGAGTTCGTGCCGGTCACGACGACGACGTCTTTGCCGCGCATCGCGGCGTCATAGGCGTGGGCCTGGTGGGTGTAAAGCTTTTCCAGCCCCAGCTTCTCCATCCGCTCCCTTAGCTGGGGATGGATGGGCATGCCGGGCGAAGCGAGCTGGGCCTCGCGCGGCTCTAACGTCTCGACGTGCGCGATCTGGGAGGCGAGGATCTCGTTATGCAGAAACGGATCCAGGAGGGGATCAATCCTCGGCGTCATCCTCGCGCTTCTCGTCTTCCTCGCGTCTCTTCTTCTTGCGCTGAGTGAACCTGACCAGGTAGACGCTGATCATGAACAGAACGCACATCGGCAGCGCCATCATCAGCATCGTGAAGGCGTCGTTGCTGGGTGTGAGGACCGCGCTGATGATGAAGATGACGACGGTGGATTGACGCCAATACTTCAGTAGCGTGCCCGATTGCAGCAGCCCGATCGCGCCGAGGGCATAAACGATGATGGGTAGCTGGAACGCGAGGCCGAAGGCGAGCAGCATCTTCAAGACGAAGAAAGTCAACGTGCCCGCTTCCTGGAACAGTGCCGTGCCGGGAAAGTCCTCGATATAGCTCGTAAACCATTGGAGGGCGTTTGGCGTCACCCACCAAGCGAAGCCTGCGCCGAGCAGGAACAAGAGGACGCTGCACGGGACCAGGACCTTGAACGGCCGCTTCTCGTTCGGCTTCAGGGCAGGAGAAACGAAACCCCAGACCTGCAGGAGCGTGAGCGGGAAGACGGCGATGAAACCAAGCATGAAGGTGAACTTCAGCTTGAACATGAAGGCTTCCGTCGCGGTGTGCCAGACAATCTCGTGGTGAATATGCTTGGCGTCCAAGATGGGCCAGACGCTCCGCGCGATCATGCCGTCGATCTCCTTCGACGCCCACGGTTGGAAGAGATACCAGCCGGCGACCCAGCCGAAGATCAGCATCCAGACAATCCGGATAATCCGCGTGCGGAGCTCTTCCAGGTGCTCGACTAACGTAGCACGGAACTCTTCGGGATCGTCCGAAGAGTTCCGCGGGCCTGGATTTTTGAAGAGCGCGGCCATGAGTCCGCGGTCAGATTACTTCTCCAGAGTGTAGATTTGCTCGAAGTGCTGGCGGATGTACTGGGTTCGCGTGGTGCCTCCACCGCCGCCGCCCGCGCGCTGGCCTCCCTGGCCGGCGCCGGCTGCGCCGCCGCGTCCGCCCTTCATAAAGCCCTGCTGACGGAACGGTACCGAGTTCTCCTTACCGCCGCCGCCACCGGGCATGCCCATGGAGCCCGCGCCGACCTGACCCCGGCCCAAGGATCCGCCGGTACCGCCGCCGGCGCCCGCGCCGACCTCTACCGTGACCTTGTGGTCGATCGTGATCGAGCGGATCATCTTGATGATCTTGTGAGTGTCGAGAGCGAAGTAGATCGTCTCGTCGAGGGCGACCTTGTCGTCGCCGAAAGCCTTGCCGGCCCGGTTGAGCTGCTCGCCGTCGAAGCTGCGCGTACCTGCCGCAACCGAGTTGCGAATCTTGGCGCAGGGATGGCCGAGCTCCCACTCGGTATCGACGAACTCGCCGCGAGCCTGGAAGGCCTGAGCGACCTTGTCGATATTGCCCATGTCGGAGCCTTCCTCGAAGATCGCCGGGAGAAGGAACGCGGGCTGCCAGACAGAGCCAGGAGCGACGGCCTTACTGGGAAGCTCGGGAAGGGGCCAAGAGCCATAAACGACCTCGACCTTGCTCTCGGGGTTGCCGCCTTCGGAGAAGCCGAAGTATTCGGGAACCGCACCGAAGATCGGCCGGGCCGTGCCATCGACCCGCATGTAGGTCGGCTGCATCTGATAGTCGAAGAACTGCTTGGGCTCCGTCGCACCGACGACGTCGATGACCGAGTAATCCTTGCCCTTGTCGGGGAGGAACTGCATCCGGAGCAGCGCGTCGCCGTTCGGATAGATGTTATCGACGGCGTAGAGAACGCGGTGGGTGACGTCTCGCTCGGGCGCCTGGGCCGGGTGTCCGGCCTCACTATTGCCGGAGCCGGAAAGGGTTGTCAGCGTCGCGACTTCCTCGATGCTGTAAATCATCTGCTCGCCCGGCTTAAAGCCGTATCGGAGCTTGGCTCCCCCGGCCGGGAGGCTGATGTTCATTTGGTTGCCGACGGTGACGGTAACCGACGACCGGTCGGCGATCTTGGGAGCGTCGCCGCCCTCGTACTTGACGAGTTCGAGCTTCTGCTCGCCGTCCGGGATGCCACGCGCCTTGGTATCCAGCGTGTAAACGCGGTAGTTGCCCTCGACCGGAGGAACGACGGCTTCGATGAACTTGCCGTTCAGGAACACACCGACGTAGGAGCCGGGTTCGAGGCTGTTCTTCGGAATCAGAACGCGAACCTTTTCTCGCACCTTCGAGCCGTCTGCAGGGCGAACGATGGTGAAGGAGCCTTGGGCCAAAACCGTGCCTACGATGCAAATACCAACAATAGCAGCGAGCAATCTCTTCATTCAGAGTCTCCGAAACGGTCCTCGTTGAAGACGGGGAGCCATTTGTCCAACGTTCATTATGACGCTCCTTTCCTCCGCGATGTAACAGGGGGTGTTTGGGGGAGTGAAAGGGTGATGAGGGTTGGGGGTGAGGGGTCGGGAAATCACCCGGAGTTTTGGCGTGACTCAAACCACAATCCACAGACCACATCCCAAGTCAGGCGGCTACAATCTAGTTCTCCATGACCGCTCCCCTCGATCTCCATTCGCTAAACCCCGAGCAGCGGGAGGCGGTCGAGTGGCCGGGTGGACCGCTGCTGATCTTCGCGGGCGCGGGGTCCGGCAAGACGCGGGTCATCACATACCGGATCGCACGGCTGATCCAGACCGGTGTGCATCCTTCGCGAATCCTCGCCGTCACCTTCACGAACAAGGCGGCGCGGGAGATGCGGGAGCGGGTAGAGGGACTGGTCGGCGAGGCGGCGCGGAATATGTGGATCGGGACGTTCCATTCGATCTGCGCCCGCATTCTCCGCATCGACGGGCAGGCGATCGGTCTGGACCGCAATTTCGTCATCTATGACGACTCCGATCAGGTCTCGCTGATACGGGAGATTTTCAAGCAGAAAAATATCGACGATAAAAGCATCCAGCCGCGGGCCGTTCTCAGCGAGATCAGCTCGGCGAAGGAGAAGATGCTCTCGCCCGAGCAGTACGCGGAGAAGGCGACCGGCTTCTTCGAGCGGATCGCGGCGGACATTTACAAGTCGTACAATGCGCTGCTTCGGAAAGCGAACGCTCTCGATTTCGACGACATCCTCTACTATGCCGTCCGCCTCTTCGAGCAGCGCGCGGACGTTCGCGAGAAGTATCAGGAGCGCTTCCTGCACGTGCTCGTCGACGAGTATCAGGACGTCAACTACTCGCAGTACCTGATGGTCCACATGATCTCGGCGAAGCACCGCAACGTCGTCGTCGTGGGCGACGACGATCAGTCGATCTATGCCTGGCGGGGGGCGGACGTGTCGCTGATCCTGCGCTTCAGCTCCGATCATCCTGACGCCAAGATCATCAAGCTGGAGCGGAACTACCGCTCGACGAAGACGATCCTCGCCGCCGCGAACGAGGTCATCAAGAAGAACCGGGGCCGGGCCGCCAAGGAGCTGTGGACGGAGAATCCGCAGGGCGAGCCGATCACCCTGACCCAGGCCGGGACCGAGCACGACGAAGGGATGCTCGTCGCCGACTCGATTCTGAAGGAGCGGAGGGCCGGCCGGCGGGGTTATGGCGATTTCGCCGTCCTTTACCGGACGAACGCACAGAGCCGCGTCTTGGAAGAGGCCTTCCTGACCCTGCGGATTCCGCACATCCTCGTCGGCGGCCAGCGGTTCTATGAGCGCAAGGAGATCAAGGACATGCTTTCCTACCTGCGCCTGACTCTGAACCCGCGGGACGACGCCAGCGTGCGGCGGATCATCAACGTGCCGAGCCGGGGCGTCGGTAACACGGCGATGGCGGCGATCGAGCAGTGGGCGGCCTCGCGCAGCCTGAATCTCTGGAATGCGCTATGCGACGCGGAGCTTCTCGGCTCGATGCAGAAGAAGACCGCGAGCGGGATCCGAGCCTTCGTTTCCGCCATCCAGCAGGCGCGGGAGATCGCCGGGATCGGCGGGATCATGGAGACGCCGCCGGAGCCGCTAGGGCCCTTGGGGGCAGGCCGGTCCTCCACCCCCCTACCCCCCTCCTCAGTTTCCCGCGATCCGGGCCAGGCGTCTCTCCCCGGCCCGCGCCGCGAGGAAACCGAGGAGGGGGATTCCGGACATGCTGCGGAGGAAGGGGACGTCGCTCCCGTCAGCCCGGTCCTCCGCTCCCTCCTCTCGACCTCCGGCTATGTCGATATGCTGAAGGCGGAGAACTCGGAAGAAGCTCTCGGGCGGTTGGAGAACTTGCAGGAGCTTCTCAACGTCACCGCCGAGTACGACGCCACTTCCGAAGCCCCGACCCTCGGCGGATTCCTCGAAAGCGTCTCCCTCGTCTCGGATGTCGACAGCTTCGACGAGGGCGGCCAGGCGGTGACCCTCATGACCCTGCACTCCGCGAAAGGGCTCGAATTCCCGGTCGTCTATCTGGTCGGACTGGAAGAGGGCGTCTTTCCCCATTCCCGCTCGCTCACCTCCGATACGGAACTCGAAGAGGAACGGCGGCTGTGCTACGTCGGCATGACGCGGGCGCGGGAGGAATTGCATTTGGTCCACGCCCACCGCCGGGCTCTCTACGGCCAGCCGAGCTTCAACATGCCCTCGCGGTTCCTCGAAGACATCCCGCCGGAGCTGCTCGACACGATCTCCTACTCCGGCTACGCCCAGCAGCCGATCCGCCAGGTCCACCAGCAGCGCACCGGAACCTACGCGGTGACCGAGGCGCGGCCGATCGTCTCGTCGGCGGGGCCGAAGAAGCCGGAGTGGCGTCCCCCGTTCGAAATCGGCGACCGCGTCCGGCACGCGAAGTTCGGGATGGGCGTCGTCGTCTCCTGCAACCCGGTCCGCGACGACACGGAGGTCACGGTGGCCTTCCCGGGCGTCATCGGGGTGAAGAAGCTCGCCCAAAAGTTCGCGAAACTGGAAAAGGTCTGAATTGTCGTTTTTATCGTTCCGCCAACCCTGTAAGGACGAGGCGCACGAGATCCCTCGGTCCTCGGGATGACGAAGGCGCATCGGCACGCTCTCTCGTCACTTCGCGACGAGGGGGCCTCACTTGATCGATCCGAGCATGATTCCTTTCGTGAAATAGCGCTGGACGAAGAGGAAGACGAACAGGAGTGGGGTCATCACGATCAGGGCGGCCGTCATCTGGAGCGGCCAATTGCTGCCCCCGTAGGAGTTCTTGAACACGGAGAGACCGACTTCGAGCGTACGCATGTTGGTCGAGTCGGTGTAAATCAACGGCCCGAAGAAGTCGGTCCAGACTCCGAAGAAGGTGAAGGCCCCCGCCGTCGCCAGCGCGGCCTTGCTCAGCGGGAGGACCACGCGCGAATAGATCGTCCAGTCGCTCGCCCCGTCCAGCCGCGCGGCTTCGTCGAGCTCGACCGGGATTTGGAGGAAAAACTGGCGCAGGAGAAAGACGGAGAAGGCGGAGGAGATGCCGGGCACGATCAGCGCCCAATAGGTATCCAGCCAGCCGAACGACTTGAGCATGAGGAAGACGGGAATCTGCGTCACCGGCCCCGCGAACATCATCGAGCCGAGGAAGAGATAGAACAGGGTCTCACGCCCCCGGAATTGCATCCGGCTGAGCCCGTAAGCGCAGAGCGACGTGATCAGAAGCTGGAGAACGACGACGGTGAAGGTGACGACGACCGTGTTGAAGAAGAAGGTGCGAACCGGCAAGGTCGGGCTATTCAGCACGGTGTCGTAGTTCTCCCAGAAGAACTGGCGCGACTCGGTCTTCGGGACCATCTCGCCTTTCGCATCGCGGACCATGACCGTATTGCCGGCCGGGTCTTTCACCTCGACCTGGACGACTTGCGGCCACGTCTTGTCGAGGGGCGGGATCGGCGACTTCGGCTGGTGCAGGGAGATGAGGAGCATCCAGACCATCGGGCCGATGAGCACGACGGCGAGGGCGAGCATCGCCGCATAGCTGAGCACAACGCGCACGATCTTGCCGAGGATGGGAAGCTCGGTGAGGGCGGCGATGCCGGAGATCGCGACCAGGCTCGCGACCGCCATCGGAATACCGATCAGCCACCCGCTGAACCGCCCGAGCTGCAAGAAGATCGGCAGCCAGCCGATCAGGCCCGCGGCAAGCAGCATCAAACAGGCATCCCGGAGGCGGGCAAGGTATTCCGGCTGCTTCACGACGCCGAATACCCCCGAAGCTGGTTGCGCTGAAGCTGGAACTGCCCGACCGAAATGACCGCGATGGCGGCGAGGAGGATGAAGCTCTGGGCGGCGGCAAGGCCGGTGTTGAACTGGACCCACGCCTCGCGATAGATGTGGTAGCCGACCACGTCGGTCGAATCCTGCGGCCCGCCTTTCGTCATCAGATAGACCGGCGTGAAGACCTGCATCGCGCCAATGGTCGAGGTGACCATGACGAAGAACGTGGTCGGGGCGAGCATGGGCAGGGTGATCCGCCAGAACGTGCGCGTGCGCGTCGCGCCGTCGATCGAGGCCGCCTCGTAAAGCTCCTGGGGGATATTGATCAGTCCGGCGAGGAAGAGGATCATCTTTGGCCCGATGCCGACGAATGCGGCCATCACGACGAGCGCCCACATCGCCCAGGTGATGTTGTTGAGAAAGTCGGTCGTCGTCGTGATATGAAGCCAGCCGAGGACCGTGTTGACCATGCCGGTCTGGGGCAGATAGACGTAAATCCAAAGCATCGCCAGCGCGATCCCGGAGGCGATGGAGGGGATGTAATAGAGGGTGCGGAAGATCGTCACGCCGCGCAGCTTCTGGTTGACGAGCAAGGCGACGCCCAGCCCCACCGCCATCCCGATCGGCACGCTCATCAGCGCGTACCGCGCCGAGTTCCACATCGCGTTCCAGAACGGGGGATCGGTGAACGTGTAGGAGTAGTTGGCGGCTCCGACGAACTTCGGCGTCCCGTAGATCATGTGCTCTTTGAAGAGGCTGATGTAGAACGCATATCCCATCGGGATCAGGGCAAACACGAGCAGATGCAGAACCGCCGGGCCGATGAAGAGCCAATGGAGTCTGGAGCGACGCTTCATCGAACGACCGCCTTGCATGTGGTTTGTGGTTTGTGGCTTTTGGTGGCTTGGGCTTCCAGACCCGAGAAGGCTTGCTCAAGTCGAACGGGCTTTCTCAGGCTTCCCGCGGACTCCCTCCCCGGCGCCCGAGGGCCCACGCCAATAGGACAAACGAGTTCATATCGCAGAAGAACACGAGATGTCGCGCAGCGACCTTCGGAGTGCTGAAGCGAAGCTTCAGCCTTTCTCGGTATGGGCGTTCGCTTTGCCCGCCGAGCGTTTCTCGTTGCCGGAACGCTAGGCTGAAGCTTCGCTTCAGCACTTCGAAGGTCGCTGCGCGACGGGATGGGAGCCGGGCTCAAGCCACAAGCCGCAAACCACAAGCCACACTGGCTCACCGCTTCTCCCACTCCCGCTCGATGGCTTTTGCCGCCTTCGTCAGCGCTTCCTTCGGGTCCACGCCGGGGGGTTGGATGATGCTGTCCATCGCCTTCTGCATCTGATCCTCGACGAAATCGTAGCCTTGGACGCGAGCGCCGTAGGGGGCGCGGGCGCTGGGGATGATGGGGATGAAGGCGGCTTCCAGGGGTGAGCTCTGGGCGCGCTCCTCGGCGACGTCTTTCCGCCCGCAAACCGCGATGCCGCTCGACTGGTAGATCGACTGGACCGCGTGGCTGGTCATGTAGCGAATGAATTTCCAGGCCGCGTCGCGGTGCTTGCAATGAGCCCCGATCGCGTAGCCGGATTCGTACATCACGGTCTGCGACTCCGGCACGTTGTGGGGCAAGGCGACGACGCCGAGGTCGTCCCAGGTAATCGCCGGCTTCCCGTCCGGCCCTTTCGGGGCCGCTTTGTAGCCGACGAGGGACCAGTGGCCGGAGATCGCCATCGCGGCCTGGCCGTTCGCAAACGGATCGACGCCGAGGGCGGCGGTTTGGCTGATCGACGGAGCCAGGCCCTCCCGCACCATATCGGCGAGGAACGTCACGGCCTCAACCGACTTAGGCCCGTCGAGGTAGCCGAGCGCCTTCGTGCCGTCCGGGGAAATATTATCGCCGCCATTGTTCCAAATCCACATCACCCAGCCGGGCACCCAGTTGGCGAAGGCGAAACCGTACTGCTTCGGCGGATCGCCGGGGTGGTCGCCCTTGATCGTCAGCTTGCGGGCGACCTCCCGGAACTGCTCAAAATTCCAATCCGGCTTCGGATAGGGCACGCCCGCCTTGTCGAACAGCTTCTTGTTGTAGTAAACGACCATCGGCGTGAAGTCCTGGGGGATCGCGTAGAGGGCCTTGCCCCGACGGTCGATATCCACGACGTTCGGATAGTAGTCGCTCAGGTGGAAGGTGGGGTCGCTTTCGATGAGGGGAGTCAGGTCGGTGACGATGCCGCTGTCGATGAAGAGAGCCGAACTGGAGGCGTCCAGCATCACGATATCCGGCTCAGCCTTGGCGAGATAAGCGAGGCTGATCTTCGCCACATACGATTCGGGGGCGCTCTCCTCCTGGAGAACGATGCCGGGGTTCTCCTTCTCGAAGTCGCGGTAGATCTTCTCGACCTTCCGGTCGTAGTCGTTCCCCTCCTTCGCCCCGCCCCAATTGCCGATGTGGAGCACGATCGTCCCCGGCGGATACGCCGGCTTGCAGCCCGAGAGGGCAAGCGCGGCAAGGGCGAGAATAAGAAGCTCGAGCTTCATGGAACGTGCCCTAACGTTGCGCCTCATAAGTAAACCGATGCGTGGAAGCCCTCTCACCTCTGTTCTCCTTCGCTACGCGACGGTTCACAGACCCTCTCCCCTGGAGGGGAGAGGGACCCCTTGGACAAGCTTATCAGACGCGCATGGTTCGGACGTCTTCGATCTTCGCCTGTGGCGCGAGGGCTACTACGCGATCGCGCAGAATGGCGTAGTTTGCGTAACTGGAATTGACGACCTCCCGCTTTCCGTCATAAGTCAGCTTCATGCTTTCCGTCGGCGAACTCCGATAACCGCCTCCCCAACTGGCCAAGCGGATTTCGCTGACGATGCGCAGGGGAATCGACTTCTTCCCGAAGATGCTCCTCTTGACGAGGTGGTCGCCTTCGATCCGGTATCGCCGGGTGAAGAGGACGAGAGTCGCCCAGGCGAGAAGGGGCACACCGATAAAGGCCACAACTCCAGCTTCCTTGCGGTCGAATTCACGCCGGAAGAAGGTCGAGTCGGGCGTGAAGGCGTAGTAGCCCAGCCAAGCGAGAGCGACGCATACGGCGGCCATGAGGGGACCCAGTAACCATCGTCCGGCGATGGCAAAGGAGTCGACGGAGGGTAGCGGGAGGGCGCTGCGCTTGTCGTGCAGGACCGACTTGAGGCGCTCCCGATCGTCGATGAAGTAGAGGGTGAGCTTCATCGTGCGCCCGTCCCGGCAGCCGAGCCGCCAATCGGTGCCGTCGGTGTTGCCGGAGCGAAGCGATACGAGGTCGGCCCAGCGCACCCGCTCGGCCTTGCCTCCGATCCGCTTGGTCAGGCCCTCATCGTCGACTTCCACAATGGTTCGCGCCGCTAGCAAAAAGAGCCCCGATCCCACGCTCAGGGAGCCAAACAAAGCCAGGCAACCGACGAATACGGCGACCTTCTCGTTCCCGTAGACCGGATCCCACAGCGGCATCGCGATCGTCAGCCCAAACATCAGAAAGATCGCGATGGCCGGCAGGGCGAAGTTCCAAACTCGCCGCGAACTCGGGCCGAAGGTTTCCGAATTCATTCGCTTTATCCTAACACTGGCTAAACTTCTCGCATGCGCATCTTTCTCTCGGCCGGGGAAGCCTCCGGAGATGCGTATGCGGCGGCCCTCGTCGAGGCCCTACGAAAAACTAATACGGAGCTGGGTTTCGAGGGGATCGGGGGAAAGCGGCTGGCGGGCGCGATCGGCAGCCTCGTCGCGGATTCCTCCAAATGGGGCGCGATCAGCATCGTCCAATCGCTTCGGGTCCTACCGCGAGCCTTTCGGGGTTGGATTCTGGGGAAAAGGCGGCTGGCCACGGGCACGCCCGGCCTCTTCGTCGCCATTGATTTCGGGTTCTTCAATATCCGCCTGTGCCGGTATGCGAAGCGGCGCGGCTGGAAGGTCCTCTATTTTATGCCGCCCAGCTCGTGGCGGCGCGACCGCCAGGGCCGGGATCTGCCGGACGTGGCCGACCTCGTGGTGACGCCGTTCCCCTGGTCGGCGGAGATTCTGAAGGGCATCGGCGTGGACGCGTACTTTTTCGGCCATCCGCTGAAGCAGCTCATCCGGGAGGCGGGCGCGGCCCGGACCGGCGGCTCGACGGTCGCGATGCTCCCGGGCAGCCGGACCCACGAGCTGGATCGGAACCTGCCGATGTTCGCGGAGGTCGCTCGCAGCTTGACGGAACGCTTCGAGTTCGCAATTTCTCCGAATCTCGATCTAGGCGAAGTCCGGGCTCTCTGGAACCGTCTGGCGCCGGGGCGGGACGACCTGTTCACCCAGGGCGACGTGTACGGCGTCCTCGGCCGGGCCCGCGCCGCGCTCGTCTGCTCCGGCACCGCGACGCTCGAAGCAGCGCTCATGCGCTGCGCCCACGTCGTCGTCTACCGGGTGACGAAGGCGATGGCGCGGGAGGCGAAGCTGATCGGATTCAAAATGCCGAAGTTCATCTCCCTGCCCAACATCGTGCTCGATCGCGAGTCCGTGCCGGAGCTGGTCGGGCTCGACATTTCGACCGCCGACATCCTCGCCTGCCTCCAGCCCCTCCTCGCCGACAGCCCTGAGCGGGAGGCGCAGCTACGCGATTTCGACGAGATCGACCGCGTTCTCGGCGGCGACGACGCGATCACGGAGACGGCGCGGCTGCTCGTCGAGACGCTGCGTTCCCAATGAGCGAAATGTGGAGTGCGCGAACTTGCTCGCGCTGTTATTCGGCCTTTTGGGTTCAACGCGGAGAAACGGAGAATCCGAGAAGTTGAGAAGACTCCGTTCCTCCGATTCTCCGCGTTGGAAATGCGTCGCTGTCGCGACGGCTATTCCGCGGAGTTGAATCGTTCGTTGTCCTTGGGCGAAGCGAAGGATGAAGACGTCCCAAAGCGCGCCTCACGTCCCCCTCTCCGTGCCGGTAAACTCTCCCTCTCATGAGAATCGCCGTCCTTCCTTTTAGCGCCCACGAGGGCACGCCGCCTGCGCTTGGCAGGCAATTCGCCGCGTTTGCCGGTGATCAGATTCGGGCGGCTACCGAAACCGAGGTCAATAACGTCAGCTACCTGGCCCAGCAGGAGGGCGAGGATGGCACGCGAATGGGCTTCGTGAACCTGGGCGACAGCATGCTCCAGGACGAGCAGGTGAACGATCTCGCCCAGCAAGCCGGGGTGGAGGTCGTCATGGACGGCGTGCTGAAACAGCAGGACGACAACTTCGACCTGAGCCTGCGCTTCCATCACATCGGCTCGGGTGAGGCTTCCAAGCTCGACGAATACAAGTTCACGAAGGCCGAGATTTTCCAAATTCTCCACAAGGTCGTCAAGCGGCTTGCGGAGGAAGCGAACATCGAGCTGCCGGAAAGCCTGTCCGGGGACTCGATGGAGTTCGGAACCGACGATCCGGACGCCTTCATCGATTTCCTTCTCGGCTACGACGCCTTCACCTATATCCAGCAGGCGGAAGGGCGGGTCGTGCGGGAATTCTCTCCGCAGGGCGCGCTCGACTCTCTCGTCAAAGCGGTGCAGACCGATCCCGATTTCGTCGCGCCGTACGAGGTCTGCGTCGAGCTGTGCCGGGCGTGCGCCCATTACCGGCTCGGCAGCTTCGAGATGCTGCGCGACACGCTCCTGAAGCTGAGCCACATCGTGCCGGACGAGTATCGCGCCTGGTTCGGGCTCGGCGAAGTCCATGGTGCGGTGAACGATCATAGCAAAGCCGCCGACTACTACGAGAAGGCGGCCAACCTCAAGCCGGAAGAATCGGCTCTTTGGACCAAGCTCGGCCTCGCCCAGCTCGCGGGCGGCATGCCGGTGAACGCGGAGCGAAATCTCCGCAAGGCGCTCGAATTGGAAGGCCCCGACAAGCCCTCCGCTGACTACCTCGCGATGGTTCTTCACCAGACCGGCCGCCAGCACGAAGTGCCGCCGATCTGGAAGGATATCGTCGCCAACGATCCTCAGAACGGCCCAGCCGCCGGAAAGTTGGCGGTGTCCCTCATCCAGGCCGGCAAGACCGAGGAGGGCGAACGCGCCTTCGAAACCGCCCTCGAAACCATCGAGGACAACACCGTCATCAAGCGGTTCTATGCGCCGTATCTGTCCGAGAAAGGCGACGTGGACCGGGCGATGGACTTCTACGAAGACTGCCTCGACGTGGCTCCCGCCGACGTCCAGCTTCTCCTCGAGTACGCGAACACGCTCAAGAAGGCGGGCCGCGATTTCGAAATTCCGAAGATCCTTCGCGACGTCCTCCAGGCGAATCCCGATCCCAACACCCGCGCGCAGACGCTGGCGTGGCTGATCGAGCTGGAGCAGCCGAAGCGCGTCGAGTCGGTCGAGCAGGCCGAGAAGAAGATGAACGAGCAGGACTTCGCCGCCGCCGTCCGCGAGCTGAAACCGCTGCGGAGCTGGCTGGCCGACTACTGGAAGCTGTGGGCGCTGCTGAGCGCGGCCCACAACCGGCTTGGCGAAGCCGAGGAAGCCGAGCAAGCTGCGAAGAAGCTGCTGGAGCTCTTCCCCGGCTGCGAGCCGGGCTACGGCGAGCTCGTGACCGCCCTCGGCGCCCAGAACAAGAACGACGAGGCTTACCACATCATGCGCTTCGCCGCGATGAATATGCCCGGCGCTCTAGGGATTCACATCAACCTCGCTCTGGCCGCCAAGCGCGCCGGACATGCCGACGAGGCGAAATCCCTCGCCCGGCAAATCCGGGAAGCGATCGGCCCGAACGAAGAGCTGGAGCCTGTCCTCGCCGAAATCGAGAGCTAGTCCCATAAAAACGCTGTCAGTGGAAAGTTGTACGTCTTTCTCTCTCGTGAGCGTCTTATACTCACGAGAGTCGAACCTGTCGAGCGATGCCGGAGAACGAATCTAGCCAGGAAGAACAGAAGCGAAACGTTTCGCCGTGGATAAAGGCTTTCGTCGCCATGCATGTTGTGGCGATCACGTCTTGGGCGCTGCCGCCACCGCCGAGCCAATACGTCGGCAATCCGCCCCGCGTCCCCCTGAAGGTCAACACGAGCAGCCCGAGCGCCTTCCTGACAAGCTCCGCGGAATATGTCCGAAACAAATTCCTGATCGCCAACCAGGTTTATGTCAAGGATTCGCCCCTCCAGTTCTATCTGCTGACGACCGGCTTCTGGCAGTACTGGGACATGTTCGCCCCCAATCCGGCCAGCGTCGACCAGTATTGCGATGCGATGGTCTACTACGAGGACGGCACGAAAAAGCTCTACAAGTACCCGCGGATCTATAGTCTGCCCCTCCCCGAGAAGTTCATGAAGGAGCGCTGGCGCAAGTTCTTCGAGCGGGCCGGAAGCCCGGATTTCCGCTATCTCTGGCCGGTCTTCGGCCAGCGGGTCGCCTTGATGAACTTCGACGATCCCAAGAACCCTCCGGTCAAGGTCGAACTGCACCGTCACGAAATGGTCATCAATCCGCCCGGGGAGCCGGTCAACAACACTTACTCCGACGAACTCTACTACACGTACTTCGTAAACCAGGCCCAATTGCGTAAGGACAAGGGGCAGTAGTTGGCGAAGAGGAAACCAAGCGCTTTCCGAGGGTGGCTCAAGAGCCTCGACAACTATTGGTTCGGCTGGAATTCGCCGACGACGATGGGGCTCTTCCGCATCATCATGTCGTCGCTCATCTTCGTAAACCTGTGCATGATCCTTACGGATTTCGGCGCCTGGTTTTCGGAAAAGGGTTTCGTTCCCGAGCATATCGGCAAGACCTATATGCCGAATCCGCAGCTTGCCGGCAACTTCCTGGGATTGCCATTCCACTTCACCCTGCCCATCATCGGCGACCAGATCCCGCGCATCAATCTTCTTTCAGGCGTGACCAACGATACCGTCACCCTCGCGTTCTATCTGATCCTGATGGCGGCAACCCTCCTTTGCGCCTTCGGCCTCTGGACGCGGGTCACCTCGATCATGATGGCGGTCGGCATCGTCACCCTTCACCACCGCAACGGCCTCATTCTCCACGGCGGAGACAGCGTCATCCGCGTCAGCTCGCTTTACATCGCCCTTGCGCCGTCGGGAGCCGCCTGCTCCTTGGACCGGGTGATCGGCCTGTGGAAAGGGCGGATCAAGCCGGGACCGGTGCGCCTGTCGGTTTGGGTCCAGCGCGTCCTCGCCTACAACGTCGCCCTTATCTATTTCACGACCTTCTGGCACAAATACGGCTTCGGCAGCCATTGGCGGGACATGACGGCGACCTGGTATCCGGCCCGCCTTCACGAGTTCGACCGCTTCCCGGTGCCGGGATTCGTCAACCAACTGCCCTTCGTCTACTTCACGACGTTCATGACGCTCGTGATCGAGCTTGGGCTGGGCACGCTCGTCTTCTATCGCCCCTTGCGGAAGTGGTTCCTGCTTGGCGGCCTCGGGCTTCATGCGTACATCGAGTACAGCATGAATATCCCGCTTTTCTCCTACTTGATGGTGACCCTTTATCTCGCCTTCTACGATGGAACGGAGATCGACGCCTGGGCCAAGCGGCTCGGCCAGCGGTTCGCCAAGGCGAAATCGAAGATTATGTTGCCGAACCACATGCGGCTGAAGCCGGCCCATGCCGCCGCCCTCGATGCGATGGACCCGCTGGAGCTGATCGAATACGACCCTGGGGATTCGCCGTCCTGGGAGACCACCGCCGGCAAGAATGCGAATCCATTCCGGGTTTCTCTGGTTCGCAGCATAGGAGCCTGGCCGCTCGGCGTGGTCCCGACGCTTTGGAAGCGACTGCTCACGAGTTCGCTGGAAAGCATCCCGACGACGACCCAGACACAGGAGACCGCCCAAAGAGCTAAGATCAGGCGGTAAATGCTTCGATTCAGCAGACCGAAAGGTCCTGGCTTCGGGATCAGCGGCAGCTTCTACCTGTCCGTCCTGTCCGCGCGCGCGACCCTTCCCGCCATCGCGGAAGTCGCCAATCCGACCGGTGACGGCGGCGCGGTCACGGGATTCGGGGTTCCGCTCGCCCCCGACGCGTCCAAGGAATCGTTAAGATATCCGATGGCTCGCGGCGCTTACGGCTTGGCCTCGAAGGACCGGAAGACCGTCCTCAGGATGCTCGTCATCAGCAAGGAGGAAGCCGGCTTCGATCCCGAGACGGTGGCCCGCAACTCGGCCTCGCTGGGGCTGTCCGACGAGCTGACCGACCGGATCCGGGCGACCTGGACGATCCTCCAGCTTCATTTCGAGTCGCACGACCCGAACGTCTATCCGGCCTTGGACTTTCTTCTGGCGAGCGTCTACCGGATGGCCGCCCTGACGGAAGGCGCCGTCGCCGATCCGATCAGCCAGCGCTACCTGCTGCCCGAACAGGTGTTCGCCCGTCCCCGGCTCAATCCTCTCGTCGATGCCCGCGAGCATGTCGCCATCCATCTTCGCGGCACGACTTCGGGAGTGCACGCCTATACACGCGGCCTCCAGAAGTTCGCCCTCCAGGAGCTGGAAATCAAGTCTCTCAGCCCCGGCTCGGAAATGGTTGCCGAGCGGTTTCTGCTTGCCGCCTGCCAGCGGATTCTAGAGGGCAGGCTTGTCGGGTCCGGCCACAAGATTGGGCGGTTCGAGGTTCGGGAAGGCGGCTTCGACCGCGAGCTTTGGGAGGGCATTCCCTGCTTCGAGCTCTTACCTCCGACCTCGATGACCGCGACCGAAGCCCTAGAATCCCAACCCGAAAGCAAACGTCCTTCATGAGAAACGGGTATTCGTTGTAGAACTCTGGAGTAATCAAAACCATGCGGAACGGCTTTAGGTTTATCGGATTGGCGGCGGTCGCGGCGCTCTCGCTCACCGTCCTCGCCGCTCAGGATGCCATCGTCCTGAAGCGGATCGCGAAGGTGGGCGACGTCGAGAAATATCGAATGAAGGCGGAGGCCCAGGTCGAAGGCGGCGCCGCCGTGTTCACCGGCGTCATCACCGAGAAGATCACGAAAGTGGCAGACGACGGCCAATACACGATGGAATCGACGACCACCGACAATGCGGTGAGCTTCAATGGCAAAGACATCCCCGGCGGAGCCGCCGGCGCGGCCGACGTGGCGACGATCACCTGCAAGGCAAGCGGCGAAGTCGTCAGCGTCGTCACGGACCGGGCCGATCCGAACATCTACCGTATGGCCAACCTCCAGGCCCTCCAGTTTCCCTCCACGCCGATCAAGCTGGGCGATTCCTGGGACGTGACGATCAAGAAGGACGACCGGGGCTCCGTCGATGCGAAGGGCACGTTCAAGCTCGAAGCGAAGGAAAAGATCGGCGATTACGATTGCTATCGCATTCGCGGCTCGATCAAGGAGACGGCGGGCGACACGCCGGCCGCGGTCGAGGAAACCTTCTGGGTGAGCGCGAAGGACGGCACGATCGTGAAATCGCAGGGGAGCTTCTCGAACGCGCCCTTCCCCGGCGCGAACAAGCCCCTCGACGCCAGGGTCGAGGTGAACCGCATCGGTTGAGATGAGGCTCGCCCTCCTTCTCTGGCTCTGCCTCGCGGGCCAAGGACCGGCCGCTTACGACCTGGTCTGGAAGCCGAAGGCGGGGCAGTCTTTTCGGTACGACCTCACGCTGGACATGGCGGTCGATGGCTCGAAAACGCTCTACCAGACCGAGCTTGCCATCTCGATTCCGAAGGTAGAGCCGAACGGCGACTACACCGTTTCGAGCCAGTACCGCGCCCAGAAGCTCACCGTCGACGGAAAGAGCCAGGCCGTTCCGGACGCCTCCGGAGATAAACCTCAGATCGACCGCTTCAACGCGCGTGGAGAACGCCTGCCGAGCGGTCAAAAGGAGGAAGACGACGAAACCGATCCCTTGGCGAAGACGCTGGGCGACCTCACCGAATTCACCGCGCCCGCCAAGCCGGTCAAGGCCGGCGGGAAGTGGAGCAAAGTGGTCGCCGGGGACGCGAAGAAGGGCATCAGCCCGGCTCGGATCGAATATACGCTGGAGAAGGCCGCCACCGACACGATCCACGTCTCCTTTACCTACGCCGAAACGCAGGCCGAGCAGCCCGTCCGGGCGTCCGGCTCGCTTTGGCTCGATGCGGGCGATTGCTGTTTGGTCAAACTGGACGCCTCCATCGTCAACCTGCGGTTCGAGGACGGAGGCGATGCGATCGGCCAAGCTCGCCTTACCGTGACCCGAAGACCAGGTCCGTAATACGGGGCAAGCCCGAGGAAGCGGCGACCGCTGGCGTCTCCCCTCGCTCGGAATGACAGGGAGCTACCCGAGCGGCGAAAGCGCGAGGGCGCACATCGCTTCGATCCCGACCGGCAGAGCCCGGTCGTTGAAATCGAACTCCGGCGCGTGGAGGTTCGGGTAGGTTTCCTGGTCGTCGTTCATCAGTCCGAGCCAGTAGAAGCAAGCCGGGACGTGCTCGCCGTAGAAGCTGAAGTCCTCCCCACCCATCACCGGCGGGACCTCGCCCTCCCATAGGCCCATCCCGCCGAGGACCGAACGCAGGTGGGCGGTAGCCTTCGGGTCGTTGTGGGTTACCGGGTAGCCGCGATGGAAGTCGATCTCGGCGGATGCGCCGAAGGAGGCCGCGATGCCGCGCACGATCTCGCCGATCCGCCGCTCCCCAAGGTCGCGGGTTTCGGGAGTGAGCGTGCGAAGAGTCCCGATCATCGTCGCCGTATCCGGAATGACGTTGTGGGCGGTGCCGGCCTTGACGACGCCGATGGTGACGACGATGGATTCGAGCGGCGAAACGTTGCGCGAGGCGATGGTCTGAAGCGCGGTGACGATGTGGCTCGCGACCACGATCGGATCGATCCCCATGTGGGGCATCGCCGCGTGGCCGCCCTTCCCGCGCACTTCGATGGTGAACCAATCGGCGGCGGCGAGCAGCGGCCCGGTTTTCGTGCCCATCTGTCCGACCTTCATGTGGGGAAAGCCGTGAAGGCCGAAGATCATATCGACTGGCTTGCCGAGCACCTTGCCGGCGAGGACGCCATCCTCGCACATCCGCTTGCCCCCGGCCCCGCCCTCTTCGGCAGGCTGGAAAACGAGAAGCACATTGTTGGGGCGCTCGGCCGTGCGGGCAAGCTGCCGGGCCGCGCCGATGAGAATCGAGGTATGGCCATCGTGGCCGCAAGCGTGCATCTTGCCGGGCACGGTCGAGGCGTAGAGCTTGCCGGTGTTCTCCTCGATCGGCAACGCGTCCATATCCGCGCGGAGGGCGACGGTCGGCGCGGTTTCGGGATGCGAGGTCGCGGGCAGGTAGGCGAGCACGCCCGTCCCTCCGGCGAGGCCGGGCGCGAACTGGACGCCGGCTGCCGACAGCTCGCGTTGAACCACGCCGCTGGTCCGCGTCTCCTCGTAGCCCAGCTCCGGGTGAGCATGGAGGTCGTGCCGGATATCCGTGATGTGCCGAAGGTCGTCCGACGCAATCTGCTCTCGTAGTGCCATGTCTTTATAGAACCACATAAGGGAGACGCCGGACGTAGGATTCCGAGGTCGCGGCCGCGGACAGGCTTCTGCCCCCCAGAAATTTCCATTCCATCGTCGGGGATCATTTTGCCTCGCCAGAACGATGCCGGCGGCAACGGTGACGACAAGGACCGTTCCAACTGGAATCACCGGACCCGTCGCTGAGCCTCCATACCTTCGGTACAAGGCGAGCACTACGCGGTGCGCGGTAGGCTTCGGACATGCTTCTTCAGGCCGCGCTCGGTTTCTCTTTGGCCCTGGTCGATCCGCTGATCAAGGTCTTTCCCGGCACGGCGCCCCAACCGGTTCCGTACGTTGCGGAAGCGGCGCGGGGCGAGGTGTTGACATGGCAGGTCGTCGTCCATACGGACCGGCCGCTCGAAGGGATCAAAGTCGACGTCGACGGCATCAAGGGCCTCGGGAAGCCGCGTATCCGGGCCATCGGCTACGTACCGGTGGACCGCTCGATTCCCGAGGCGCCGAAGGAGCGGATCGGCACGGTGCCGGGCCTCTATCCCGACCCGCTGCTGACCGATCTTCCGACGAGCCTGAAAACCGGCGATACCCAAGCCTATTGGATCGATCTGCCGGTCTCGAAGAACGCGCGGCCGGGAACGTATTCGGCCACCTTCCGATTCACGGGCTCCGGGATCAACGGCTGGCAGGCCCTCTCCGCGCGCGTCTTTTCGGCGACGGTCGGGAGGAGCCGCCTTTGGGTGACGAACTGGTACGCCAACCCGCCCGGCGACCCCTTCGGCCACGATCCCAAGTTCTGGAAGGAGCTGGAGGTCTATGGGAAGAACATGGCCGAGCACCGGCAGAACATGGCGATCGTCAGCCCCCTCTCCTATGCGCAGCTCAAGCCGGACGGGAGCTTCGATTTCAGCGTCTTCAACCGATTCGTCGAGACCTTCAAGAAAGCGGGCGTCATCGGCCGGATCGAGGGCGGCCACTTCGGCGGGCGGATCGGCGGCGTCTGGTCCGCCCAGTTCGAGATGACGATTCTCGAGCTCAAGGACGGAAAGACGGCAGCGCGAAACGTCGATCCTGCCGGCCCGGAGGCCGATGCCTTCTACGCCAAATTCCTCCCGGCCCTGGTCAAGGATCTGAAGGACCACCATTGGCTGGACATCTACAGCCAGCACCTGGCCGACGAGCCGATCCAGGCGAACGTCGGCTCATACGTCGCCATGCGCGATCTCGTGCGCAAGTATGCGCCGGAGCTAAAGGTGATGGAGGCGACCCACACCGCGAAGCTGGCCGGATCGATGGACTTGTGGGTGCCCCAGTTCAACTATTGGGCGGACTCCTACGACTTCTACCGCGACCGGCAGGCGAAGGGCGAGGAGGTCTGGTTCTACACCTGCGTCTATCCGCAGGGCGAGTATGCCAACCGCTTCATGGAATTGCCGCTCGTCGAGACCCGTCTGCTCCATTGGCTGAACTTCAAATACGGCGCGACCGGCTACCTGCACTGGGGCTGGAACCGTTGGTCGATGGTGGGCGATCCCTTCAAGAAGACGACCTACGACCAGCCAGGCGGCTCCTTCCTCCCCGCCGGAGACTGTTTCATCGTCTATCCGGGCAAGGACGGCGCGGTGCTGGACTCGATCCGCTGGGAGTCGATGCGGGACGGCATCGCCGACTACGAACTGCTCTCGATGTTGAAGGAAAAGGACCCGAAGCATGCCGAGGACCTGGCCAACCGCCTCGTGCACGGCTTCACGTCATACGAGCTCGATCCGGCCGTCTTCCGTTCGGTCCGGCACGAGTTGCTGGAGGCGCTTAGCCCGTAGACTAGACCGTCGCCGCCGTCTTGGCCGGCTCCAGGATGACGCCTTCCGAGCCGCCGAGAGCGTCGTAGTCGATGGCGGAGAAGGCGGGAATTTCCTTCGCGATCTCGCCCATGATCTCGCCCGGATTGAAGAAAGGCCGCTCGCCGCTCATGCGGAGCGCCAATTCGCTGAAGACGCGCCAGGCCGGCTTCGCCTCGCCCTTGACCGGGAGGACCTGGTTCATACGCTGGACGCGCCGCTCCAGGTTCGTGTACGTTCCCTCCATCTCCGCGGGGGCGCACATCGGCAGGACGATGCTCGCGTAGTGAAAGGCCTCGTTCTCCGTATGGGCCTGGACGACGAGGAACGAGACGTTCTCGATGGCCCGGCGAACGAGATCGGGCTCCGGATGGACGGCGAAGGGATCGGCTCCCATCAGCCAAAGCGCCTGGATCTGGCCGCTTTCGCAACGGCGAAGAATTTCGTGGGTACCCGCCTCGGAGTAGAAGCCGAGATCCTGCGCGCCCTGATCATTGGCGAGCAAGCCGTAAACGCTCAGCTCGCCGAGCTTGGCGAGAGCGGCGACGACGTCCGGCCCCTTCGCGGCGTTGTAGATCGACTGGGTCGCCACGATCGCGGCTTTGCCATCGGCGAGGGCGGCGCGGCAGGCGGCAAGCTGGTCGGCGGGGAATCCCGCGTCGCCCTTGCCGGCGAGGGCCTGGGCGGCTTCGAGCTCCGCTTCGGGCTTGTACCGCAGCACGACGCTCGCGAAGGCGTCGGCGTCGGTCGGCTTGTCGCTCACCACGATCACCTTCGCGCCATGCTTCGCCCACGCCTTGCGGATGCGGAGGAAGAGGATCGGCTCCTCGTCGGCGAGCGAAGTCCCGAAGATCAGGATCGTCGCGGCGGATTCGTAGGAAGCGATCGGCTTTTGTTTGAGATCGAGATTGGCGAAGACGGGCAGGTGGGTTTGGAACCGGTGGTCGACGTGATCGCTCGCGAACTGGTGCTTGAAGACTCGCTTTGCCATAAAGAGGTCTTCGTTCGAGTTTTCGGCTCCGCCGAGCAAAGCCGACTCGTCCCGCACAAAGGCTCGGGCTATCTCGTCGTAGGCTTCCGGCCAGCTCGCTTCGACGAGGACGTCTCCGCGCCGGACGAGGGGCTTGGTAAGCCGCTTTTCGCCGTTATAGAACTCGTGGCCGAACTTGCCCCGGTCGCAAGTCCATTCTTCGTTCACGGCCTCGTTGGTGCGGCCGTTGATGCGGACCATCCGGTTGACGCGGTAGTCGAACCAGACGTTGCAGCCGTTGGAGCAGACGGTGCAGATGGCGGGCCGGGTCTCCAAGTCCCACGGCCGGGCTCGGAAGCGGTAGGTGGCGTTCGTCAGCGCGCCGACCGGGCAAATCTCGATGACGTTGCCGGAGAACTTCGAGGTGAAGTCGGTCATCTCGTAGGTCGAAGGCTGCATCGACGCGCCCCGGAAGCGGAACGCGAGCTGGGCGTCGCCGGAAATCTCCTCCGTGAAGCGCACGCAGCGCCCGCACTGGATGCACCGCTCGAGGTCGAGGGTCACGTACTTCGAGAGATGAAAGGCCTTCGGCAGGTGGCGCTTCAGCTCGACGAACCGGGAGGTCGAAGGCCCATAGAAGAGGGTGTTGTTCTGGAGCGGGCATTCGCCGCCTCGGTCGCAGATCGGGCAATCGAGGGGGTGGTTGACGAGCAGGAATTCGAGGACGCCCTTGCGGTCGGTGTGAACCATCTGGGTGTCGGTATAGACGGCCATCCCTTCGCTCGCGGGGAGGGTGCATGCCGCTTGGGGCTTCGGCATCTTGCGGATGCTGCCGTCCGGCCCCTTGAAGCCAACCTCTACGAGGCACATGCGGCACATGCCGACCGGCTTCATCCGCGGGTGGTAGCAGAAAATCGGGATTTCCAAGCCCAGACGCTTGACCGATTCGACGATGAGCTCCCCTTTAGGGACCTGAATTTCTACGTCGTTGATTTGGATGGTGACGTTCTGAGTATCGGCGGCCGCTGCCATGGGTCTATCTCAATCCGGGACGGAGGGGAGTGTACCTGCCGACATGACCGAAGCGGCGCGACAGGTTGCGCAGGA
Source organism: Fimbriimonadaceae bacterium (assembly GCA_035545155.1). Classification (GTDB taxonomy): domain Bacteria; phylum Armatimonadota; class Fimbriimonadia; order Fimbriimonadales; family Fimbriimonadaceae; genus JAEVZK01. Next base: position 64,751 of record DASZYX010000018.1, read on the forward strand.
CAAAGCGGCGCCAACTCGCCGGACTCCCAAAAGGAAGCCCGCGTCCCCCGCATGTTAAAGTCTTACCGTTGCGGAGGAATGGATGTTTTTTGCTCCCTTGTTGTTTTTGGCGTTGACCTCCGGGGTTCAGGAGGGCTGGACGCGGGTTCGGGTCGACGTGCCCAATGCGGCGACGCTGCAACGTCTCGAAGATTCCGGCTATGACCTGATGGATTGCGTCCCCGGCCTGGGGACGGACGACGTGATCCTTGCTCCCGGCGAGCAGGCGAAGCTCGCGGCGGACGGCTATACGTTCCAGTTCGTCTCGGCGATGGAGGACCCCAGCAACTGGGGTGTACGGCACCATTCGCAGCCGGCTCCCGCGGACGACTACCGCTATCACTACTTCGACGCGGATCAGATTCTGGCTTTCCTCGAAGGCTATCGAACCCAGTATCCCAACTACGTAACGCGCTACGCGATCGGCGCGAGCTTCAACGGCGAGACGATATGGGCGTACCGGATCGGACGGCCCGTCGGCATGAGCGTCCATCCCGTAAACAACATCGTGGTCGAGGGACTGATCCACGCCCGCGAATGGATCACCGGCTCCTGCATCATGCACATCGCCCGGAAGTCGGTCGATCTGCTCACCCAGCCTCAGCCGACCCCGCAACTGATCAACCAGGCCGTATGGATCATTCCGATGGTCAACCCGGACGGCTACCGCTTCACCTGGACCGACAACCGCTACTGGCGAAAGAACCGGCGGCCGAACGGCGACGGAACCTACGGCGTCGATCTGAACCGAAATTTCAGCAAGGGCTGGGGCGGGAACAACGGCAGCAGCAGCCAGACGAACTCGGATATCTACCGAGGAACCACGGCCTTTAGCGAGCCGGAAACCCAGGCCGTGCGATCGCTGCTGCAAAGCCTGCCCCGCGTCGGCGGCTTCATTGACTACCACAGTTACGCTCAGATGATCCTGGCGCCGTGGGGCTACACGACCACCGCCCCGGCCGATTCCTCGTTGCTCGACACCTACGGCCAGGCGATCCAGACGCAGATGGATGGCTTCGGGGCAACCTATCAAGAGGGTCAGTGCTCACGGATTCTCTACGTCGCCTCCGGCATTTCAAACGACTACGTGTACGACGCGTACCATGTGCCGGCGTTCGGCATCGAGCTGCGGGACACCGGCCAATACGGATTCGTCCTGCCAGAAAACCAAATCTATCCGACGCAAGACGAGGTCTGGGCGGGCTTTTATAAGTATCTGAAGATGGTCGGGCGTTAAGCCGGGTTAGGTACGCTCGCCCGATGGATGAGGACGATAGCCAATTCGGCTACGAGCTAACCGGCGAGGAGCTTCGCCGCGTAATCGCCTTGCCGGTCGAGGCGCGGCTGGCCTACTTCGTGGAGAAGTGCGCGGAGACGGGCCAGGTTTGGTCCCTCGGGGCGGACGAAGAGCTGATCGTCCTCGCGACGGACGACGACGAGCCGTTCGTCGTCACCTTTCCCCATCCGGAGTTCGGCCAAGAATGGTGCGAGGCGACGGAGTTGGACGAGATCGAGCTCGTAGCGGTCACCACGGACGACTGGGTGCGGGAGATTCTGCCCGGCCTCAAGGAGGCTCAGGTGATGGTTCTCGTCTCGCCGACCGCCGAGAGCGAGGGCGCCCTTCTCGATCCGGACGCTCTCGCAGAGAAGTTTGCGGATTGACGATCGGGTCGGCAACCACTTGTGGCGTGCGTCGCATACGAATCACGATCTACGCACCGGTGTTTCCTGTATACTTCCAGAAACCCCCCAAGGACATCATTAGGCAGGTGCGTTTGCGCATGCCCGATAGTCTTGTGCTAGAGGGTTGTTAAGGAGCGAGATGACCAAGTACATCTTTGTGACGGGCGGCGTGGTTTCTTCCATCGGCAAGGGTATCACCACCGCTTCTCTTGGCCGGTTGCTCCGAAATCGAGGCTTCACCGTCGCTCCGATGAAGCTCGATCCTTACATCAACGTCGACGCCGGCACGATGAATCCGTACCAGCACGGCGAGGTCTTCGTCACCGAGGACGGCGCCGAGACCGACCTCGACCTCGGCCACTACGAGCGCTTCATGGATGTCAACTGCTCGGCGGGCAGCTCGATCACGACCGGCAAGATTTACTCTCAGGTCATCGCGGCCGAACGGCGGGGCGACTATCTCGGGGCGACGGTGCAGGTCATCCCGCACGTCACGAATGCGATCAAGGACCGGATCGTCCGCCTCGCCCGCGAGCAAGAGGCCGACGTCGTGATCGCGGAAATCGGCGGTACGGTCGGCGACATCGAATCCCTCCCCTTCCTGGAGGCCATCCGCCAGATGCGCACGGACATGGGCCAGGAAAACACGATGTACGTCCATGTCACCCTCGTCCCGACGGTCGGGCCGTGGGGCGAAGTGAAGACGAAACCGACGCAGCACAGCGTCATGCAGCTTCGCGAGATCGGCATCGCGCCCGACGTCCTCGTCTGCCGGACCGACATTCCCCTTCCCACCGAAGTAAAGGACAAGATTTCCCTCTTCTGCGGCGTGCCGCCCCAAGCCGTCATCGAGTCGATGACGGTCGAGACGATCTACGAGGTGCCGCTGACCTACGAGGACTGTGGCCTCGGCGACTGGGTGACGAACCGGCTCGGCCTCGACAAGCGCCCCGGCAACCTGGAGCAATGGCGCGAGATCGTCCAGACCCTCAAGGAGCCGAACCACCGCTGCACGATCGCCGCCGTCGGCAAGTACACGAGCAACGGCGACGCCTACAAGTCGATCAACGAGGCCCTCATCCACGCCGGCATCCCGAGCGATTGCCACGTCGACGTCCGCTGGATCGAAAGCGACGCCCTCGAAAACGGAGTCGCGCCGGAAGACATGATGGCGGGTTGCGACGGGCTCGTGGTCGCGCCGGGCTTCGGCAATCGCGGCATCGAGGGCAAGATCCGGGCGATCCAGTACGCCCGCGAGAAGGGCCTGCCCTTCCTCGGCATCTGCCTCGGCCTCCAAATGGCGGTCATCGAATTCTCGAGGAACGTCTGCGGGCTCGAAGGGGCGAATTCGGAGGAAATGCAGGAGAACCCGCCCTATCCGGTCATCCATTTGCTGCCGGAGCAGAAGCACGTCCTGGACAAGGGCGCGACGATGCGGCTCGGGACCTATCCGTGCAACGTCGTGAACGGCTCGCTCGCGGCGCGGCTCTACGGCCATCTGCGGATCGAGGAGCGCCACCGCCACCGCTACGAAGTCAACAACGATTTCCGCGAGCAGCTTCAGGCGAACGGCATGGCGATCTGCGGCGTCTCCCCAGACTATCGGCTCGTCGAGATGGTCGAGATTCCCTCCCATCCCTTCTTCATCGCCACCCAAGCCCACCCCGAGTTCAAGTCGAGGCCGAACCGCCCGCATCCGCTCTTCCGGGGTCTGGTCGCAGCCGCCCTGGAGCGCCGGGAAAAGACCGGCCATCCCTCGCCTGTAGCCGAGCTGGCGTAAACCGAACTTTGGGCTGCGGTATCGTGCCAGATGTCCCGGTAGCCTCCTGTCGGCTTTCATCGGCAGGGCGCCGATGCTACTTCCGATGAGACTCGAAGACCTCGACTACCACCTGCCGGAGGTCGCGATCGCCCAGGCTCCCTTGGCGGATCGGGCGGCTTCGAAGCTGCTTTGGCTTCACAAAGAAACCGGCGAGATCGAGGATCGAGCGTTCCGGGACGTGGTCGAGATTCTGCGGCCGGGCGATTTGCTCGTGCTCAACGACACGCGTGTGACGGCGCTGCGCCTGTTCGGCGAAAAGCCGTCAGGCGGGAAAGTCGAATTGCTGCTCCTCAAGGAGGTCGCCCCTGGCGAGTACGAAGCCCTCGCCAAGCCGGGCAAGCGGCTCCAGGCGGGCGCGCGCATCGGGTTCCAGAGCGGCCTCGGGGCCGAGGTCCTCGAAGTCCTTCCGGAAGGGCGGCGACGGGTCCGGTTCGGCGCCGATCCAGATCTCAAGGCGAAGCTGGCGGAAACCGGCCTCATTCCCCTTCCGCCCTACGTGAAGCGGGCGATCGACGATCCCGAGCGGTATCAGACCGTCTACTCGCAAAACGCCGGAAGCGCGGCCGCGCCGACCGCCGGCCTTCACTTCACCCGGGAAATCCTCGCCGCGCTGGAAGCGAAGGGGGTCCGGATCGCCCGCGTGACCCTCGACGTCGGGCTCGATACGTTCCGTCCGATTACCGCGGAAGATCCGCTTGAACACGCGATCCATGGGGAAACCTGCCATCTGCCGGAATCGACGCGGCAGGCCGTCGCCGAAACCAAGGGTAGGATCATTGCCGTCGGCACCACCGCGGTGCGGACCCTCGAAACCTTCGCGACCGGCCCGCGCCAGGTGGAGGCCGGAAGCCGGGATACCCGCCTATTCATCACGCCGGGCTATCGGTTCCAGGTTGTCGACGGGATGTTCACGAACTTCCATTTACCTCGCACTACGATGCTTCTCATGATTTCCGCCCTCGTCGGACGGGAAAGGGTGATGGCGGCCTACGCGCACGCGGTGGCGGCGGGCTATCGATTCCTCAGCTTTGGGGACTCAATGCTTATCTGCGAATAAATCGCGGCACATCCGTGTAGGATTAGGCGGTAAATCTAAGTACAATGCCCCAAAGGAGTTGAGGGACCCGTTTTGAAACCCAAGAAAGATTTCGATCCTCTGGCCTACATCGAGAGCGCCTTTCTGGATAGTTCCGAGGCCCGCGGAAAGAGCGGCGGCAAGAACGATCTCGATGTCGATATCCCCAGCATGGGGGAATACCTGCATAGGCCCGGCGGCAATGGGAAAACCGGAACGGGGCTACTTGAGAAGCCTGCCGAGGAGCAGGTCGCCGAAGCCAAGGGCGGCAAGTTCCGAAAGACCGTCATGAGCGCGCCCCGACCACGGCGAGCCAAACAGACCGTTCAGGAGCCGCAGATCGACCCGGCTCTGCAAACCGTGTGGGAAGCGCTTCCCAAGAACATCGAGTTTCTGTGCAGTTTCTACGACGATTCCGTGACCTCCCGCTACTATCGCGGCGAGTTCAAGGAGAACCGGCAAGAGTTGATCCGGCGCCTGCTCGATCCCGAGCTTTCTCTGGAAGAAACATCGAGGCTGCTCGGCGTCTGTCCGGCAACCGTACGCCGCTACACGAACCGGAACTGGCTGGCCCATCACCGCACGACCGGCGGGCAGCGGCGATTCCGGCTGAGCGACATCGTTCGGTTCGTCGAAATCCACGGACGGTTCCCCGAGGGCTAACGATGGGCGAGGGATTGCGCGTCGCAATCTTCTCCGACAGCGTTCTGCCCGTGCTTAACGGCGTCAGCGTCAGCGTCAATGCTCTTGTAACCGAATTGCGAAACCAGGGGCATTCGGTGCATGTCTTCGCGCCTCGCTATCCCAAGCACACCGAGCCGGATCCGAACACCTACCGCCTGCGGGCTCTCGAAACGCCGTGGACGAAGGGCTTCCCAATCGCCTATCCTCCCTTCCTCCGCATGCTCCGGAAGTTCCGGCGGCACGATTTCGACGTGATCCACACCCACACGATCGGCGTCCTCGGCTTCGTCGGCCTGCGCTGGGCGGAGTCGCACGAGATCCCGATCGTCTCGACTTACCACACCCTCTACGACCGGTACGCGCACTACATCCCGTTCATTCCGAGGCGGTACGTGCGCTTCAAGATCGCCAAGCACACGAATTTCTATTACAACTCGGTCGATCATGTGATCACGCCGAGCGAAGCGGCCGTGCGCTGGCTGCGCCGGCATTCGGTCCGCAAGCCGGTGACCGTCGTGCCGACCGGCGCCGCGCCGCGCAAGTTCCACGACCGGAGCGAGGTCCGCCAGTCCTTCGGCATCCCCCCCGAGCAGCGGATCATGCTGTGGGTCGGACGGCTCGCCATCGAGAAGAATATGGAGATGCTTTTCGAGATGGCGGCCATCGCCTTCGCCCAGGATGCCCATCTCCGGCTGTGGGTGGTCGGAGACGGACCGTACCGCGCCGAATGCCAGGCTCTCGCCCGCAAGCACCGGATCGGGGACCGCGTGCGCTTCGTCGGCTTCGTTTCTCACGAAGAGGTTGCCCGCTACTACACCGCCGCCGATATCTTCGTCTTTAGCTCGATGACGGAGACGCAGGGCTTGGTCGTGCAAGAGGCGATGACGTACGGGTTGCCGGCGGTTTGCGTGGGGGGCGGCGGGGCGAGCGCGAGCATCGAAGACGGCGTGAACGGCTTTATCGTGAAGAACGAGCCGCGAGGCTTCGCCGCGACGGTTCTCGATACCCTCCACGACGACGACCTCTACGCGCGACTCTCCGACCAGGCGGCGCGGTCGGTCCGGATGAACGGTACGCCGGAGATGTGCGAGCGGGTTGTCGGCGTCTATCGCGAGGTAATCGACCGGAAGTCCGTCGATCTCGGCCTTTCGATCGCGGGCAGGCTGTTTTGACGGAAGACGTGCCCGCCGAGGAGCCGGCCGCCTCGCCCCGGCCCGATCCCTCGCTGCCCGGCGGGATTCCGCTCTTCTTTCTCGGCCTCGGCATCCTTGCCGCGATCCGAGTGTTGCTCGGTTACGTCTCGTTTCCTCTCGCCTGGCTGCCTCCGATCAATCTGTCTCTCGCCGTTCTCTTTTTAGCGGTGCCGATCGTCGCGCTTTTCTTCGCCGGCAACGCGAATTGGACCTGGAAGACGGCGGCGATCTTCGTGGGCGGCGGCATCGCCGTCCAGATCGGCATCATCCTGCTCGGCGAGAGCGTCCCGATGCCAGGGCCGGTGGCGGGCATTCTGACGGCGATCGCCCAAGCCGCGCTCGGCTGCTGGTGCGCGGGGCTCGGCGCTCTGCTCGCGACCCTGATCAAGGAGAAGAACATCCTCCTCCCGATCGCGATCTTTCTTGCCGCCTACGATTTCTTCCTCGTGCTGACGCCGTGGGGATTCACGCAGAAGCTCCTGAAGGTCGCCCAGCCGGTCTTTACGAAGGTCGCCGCGCAAATCCCGGTCGTCAGCGCGGCTCCAACCCACGGCGTCGCCCGGGCAGGGGCTTACGTGGGGATGGCCGATCTCGTCTTCCTCGCGATGTTTTTCATCGCCCTGTTCCGGTTCAGGATGCGGACGCGGCAAACCCTGTACGCGGTTCTGCCCGCGCTGATCGCCTATCTGTTGATCGTCCTTCTCCTCGGCCGCTACGAGGTCGCAGGCTTTTCGCTGGGGCAGCTTCCGGCTCTCGTGCCCATCGGCCTCGCCGTCCTGATCGTGAACTGGAGGGAGTTCGATCTGAAGAAGGACGAGAAGCTGGCGACGGCCGTCCTCGCCCTGCTCGCCGTCGGCTTCCTCGTCTTCGCCGCTACCCGGCCAAAGCCGCAAGCTGAGCCCGAGCAAAGGGCGCCCGCTTCAGCGCCTCGAACACCGGCAAAGTAGCCTTCGCCAGCTTGGCGAGATCGACCCCGGTTTCGATCCCGTTCCTTTGGAGGAAGTAGACGAGGTCTTCGGTCGCCAGATTGCCGCCCGCGCCGGGGGCGTAGGGGCAGCCGCCGAGGCCGCCGGCGCTCGAATCAAAAGTCCGGTAGTCGAGTTCCAGCGCCTTCGCCACGTTCGCGATTGCGGTTCCGCGGGTGTCGTGGAAGTGCCAGGCGATCTTGGACTGAGGCACGTACATGGCGACGTGCTCGTGGAGGACCTTGACCTCTTTCGGCACGGCGACCCCGATCGTATCGCCGAGGCTGATCTCGTCGACCTCGATATCCTCGTTGAGGATTTTGGCCACGCGTCCGACGGCGGAAGGCTCGACCCGCCCGGAATAGGGGCATTCGAACGCGGTGCTGATATACCCGCGCACGGTGCCGTCGGGCATATGGGCGCGGAAGTGCTCTGCGACCTCGGCGAAGGCGGCCAGCGACTCGTCGACGCTCATGTTGATGTTCTTTTGGGTGAAGGCGTCGCTGGCGGCGGTGAAGAGGGCGATATGCTTGACGCCGCTCGCGATGGCCCGCTCGACGCCCTTCATGTTCGGAACGAGCGCGGAGAAGGTCGCCTCACGCTCGCCGAGGGCCGCGAACAGTTCGGCGGCGTCGCTAAGCTGAGGCACCCATTTGGGCGAGACGAAGCTGCTGACCTCGATCTCCCGCAGCCCGGCGTCGACGAGGTCGCGGATGAAGCGCAGCTTCATGTCCGTCGGAATCGGAATCCGTTCGTTCTGCAGTCCGTCGCGGGGGCCGACCTCGACGATCCGAACCATGCGCTACTTCGACGGGATGAAGGGCGGGTCCTTCATCAGCCATGTCTCCATGGCGGTTCCAATCTTCTTCAGGGACTCGGCCGAGCAGGTGGATGGCAGATCGCCGAGCGTGTGCCATGGCGCGAAATCGAAGTCGATGAGGTCGATGGTCGGGATCTTGGCGTCAATGAGGACGAGGTGGTCGTCTTCGATCGCGGGTCCTTCTTCGGCCGGGAAAGTCGACTTGAGGCCGACGTCCTCCGCGTGCTTATAAAAGGCGCGCATGATCCCCGGCGCGGCCTGGAGGCTGTTCGGCTCCATGGGGACGCGCAAATCCCGGTCCCCGATCATGTCGAGCAGGATTCCGTAGTCGGGTTTGGGTGTGGCAATATCGCGCACCCACCGCTTGACGCCCAGATACATGTCGCTGGAATCCGGGCCGACGTCCTCGCCGTCGGTCATGAAATACATCACGCCGATATCCTTGGGCAGCCTGTCCTTGACCGAGCGCATCAGCTCCAGGAGGACGGCGACGCCGGAAGCGCCGTCGTTCGCGCCGATGATCGGAGTGTTGCGGTTTGCCGGATTGGGGTCCTGGTCCGCCTCGGGCCGGGAATCCCAGTGAGTCAGGAGGACGACGCGAACCTTCGCGTCCTTCCAGTTCTGGGTACCGATCAGGTTGGCCATCTTCAGCAGCTTGTGGCCGTACTTCCAGTTGTATTCGAAGTTCTGGGCGTGGGCGTCCGGGCACCACTTCTTCATCTCGTCGAGGATGTAGGTCTGGCACTTGTCGTGCGCCTCGGTGTTGGGCACGCGCGGGCCGAAATCGCATTGCTTGACGAGATGGGTCCAGGCCTTATCGCCGTCGAATTGGACCGATTTCGCTTGGCCGCAGGCGACGGCCGCTAACCCACAACCGACCAGCGCGGCGAGGTATCGGCGGCGTGTTTGCCTTTGAGCACGCTGGCCACGGTTACGTTTTTGAAGGTCTTGGCAATCTTGGAGCTGTCCCATATCTTGAAATAACCTGATCCGCCCTGAGCCAGAGAAGCCGGCATGGCGATCGCGTAAGTTCGCTTATCGTCCAGCTTTACCCCGCCCACGGTGACATTGACGATTCGCTGGCCGATAGATGCGCCCTTGCTAAACGTCGCTTCGATGCCGGAAAGCTGAAGAAAGCTCGGATTAGGAAGAGGATACAGCGAAACGGAGCGCTCCAGCGCTTGCCTGACCTCGGAACCGGTCAGATTTACCACGACGACTTCGTCGGTCGGGTATTGGATGAGGCTGGCGAGATTATCTTTGTCGAAGGTCTTGTTGATGAGACCGGCGGCGATAAAAGCGCCATCCGCGCCCGCATATTCGCGTAGCAAATCCGCCGCGGCTTGAGAAGCCGAGTTCGATCCGACGTCGGCCGCGTCCTGGCCGAAGGCAAGGACGGTCGCGAAGAGCAGAACCAGAGCAGAGAAGGCGCGCCTCATATTGTGCATATCGGTGCGAATCCGATTTTTTAGACTCCTCTGGGCCCGATTCGTTACGCGGTCCCAAGCGTCGTCCTAGCGTACAACGGTTGATACTCCTGGACGTACGGGAACGCGATGAAAGTTGGCTTGATTTGCTGGAATCTTCACAGAGAGCGGCTGTCCGCCGACTGCAGCTAAAATGAAACCACCATGAAATAGCCGTCGAATCCGTAACGGGCGGCGGCGAGGCGCGTACCACGAACGTGAAGCCAAACAAAGTCTTCCTCCCAATGTTAATCGGTCTGCTCATCGCTGGGTGCGGCGGTGGCGGCAGCAGCACAGTCGGCACCATCACCGGATTCATCGAAGACGTCAACGGAAATCCTGTGCGTAACGCCCGGGTTTACGTCGACGGAGGTCCCCAGACCTACTCCAACTCGGCCGGCTCCTACCGGCTGGTGGACGCGAGCGGCGACGTTCGGATCATCAAGGCCTCCGTCAACCAGGACGGCGTCAACTACTTCGGCGAGAACACGGTCCAGATCTTCAACGGCGAGACCTCGAAGAGCGTGAATGTCACGGTCGCGCCGTCGAACCAGCTCGCAACGCTCACGGGCACGGTCACCGACCGGAACGGCGACCTCGTGCAGAACGCCCACGTCTTCGCCGCGGCGACGAACGGAGGCGGTACCGTCACCGTTTTCAGCAGCTCTTACGTCCTGACCGATTCAAGCGGCAACTTCTCGATGCCCACTCTTCTCGGCGGCCAAAGCTATACGGTCGTGGCGAGCGCGGTCGGCTACGACTCCGATCCGGATACGGTCACGATCCCTGCCGGCCAGACTCAGAACCTGCTGTTCACCCTAAAGAACGCGACCGATCCGCTCCTGCCTGCGCCGACCAACCTCTTCGGCCAGTCCTGGACGACGCCGCACGTCTCGACGACTCGCGTGCAGGGCCAGCAGGCGGCCCTCGAAGCCGTCAAGAATATGATCGATCCGCGCCGATCCAGCCATCGCCAAACGCGGGATACTTCGAACGGCAACTTCGTGGAAATCGACCTGGAATGGGATGCTATGAGCGATCCTTCCCTGATCGGCTTCGAAATCTATCGCGCGCCGGGGAACGTGGGCGTCAACAGCTTGCAAGGCATCGATTTCTACCGCGATCCGCTCGCCACCCTCTACGAGGACATGGACGCGAGCTTCCAGGAGAACCAGACCTACTCATACGCGATCACCGCGTTCAACACGAACGCCGGCGATACGAACAACAGCGAGAGCGGCTTCAGCAACGAAGTCGTGGTCACCACGCTCGGCGATCTCTTCCTCGACTCGGTTACGACCGGCCCGCTGACGTTCCACTGGGAGGCCGCTTCCGGCGCTCAGAACTATCAGGTCTACGTCTTCGACCGGATTCCTTCCGTCGGCATCACGTCGATCTGGAACGCCAACACGACAAGCACCCAGCTCGCTTACGGCGGCCCGGCTCTGACGTCCGGCCACACCTACTACTATGTGGTGCTCGGCCAGACGAACGATAACACAGGCAAGACGCTGAGCCTGATCGACTCGTTCGTAGCGCCTTAAACACGGACCGCGCACTTTGGTCGGCTGCGCGCAGGCGGTCGACCGGTCATTAACAAATAGATTGAAGCTTCGGATAATTTCCTCTCTCCTCGGGGGGAGAGGGTCTGTGAACCGTCGCGTAGCGAAGGAGAACAGAGGTGAGGGGCAACCGACTCCCAGTTTTGGCGCCGATTTCCCCTCACCCTGGCCACTGAGGTTCCTCTCCCTCTCGACCCTTCGAGAGGGAGACATAATGGGCTATGCCCCCAACCGCCGAACTCGACGCACCCCAAGTCCGCTGGGACCTTTCCGCCCTCTTTTCGAGCATGGACGATCCCCGGATCGAAGAGACATGGGACACATGCATGCGTCGTGCCGCCGAGTTCGACAAGACCTACCGGGGGAAGATCGAAAGCGCCGGTCTGACCGCGCAGACCCTCGCGGCTGCGCTGAAGGAAATCGAGAGCATCGCGACCCAGGCGGCAAAGCCGGCCGCTTATGCGCAGCTTCTCTTCGCCTGCGATGCGGCCTCGCCGCAGGTCGGCGCGTTCATGCAGAAGCAGATGGAGAAGAGCAGCGAGCTGAGCGTCATCCTCATGTTCTTCGAGCTGGAGTTGCAGGCAGCGCCGGAAGAGGTCGTCGAAAAGATCGTCGGCGACCCGGCCCTCGCCAACTACACGCATTACATCCGCCAAGCCCGCGCCTACAGCCCGTATCGCCTTGGCGAGAAAGAGGAGATCGTCCTCGAACAGACCGCGAACACGGGATCGCGCGCTTGGGTGCGCCTCTTCGAGGAGCTGACCGCCAATCATGTCTTCAAGCTGAGGCGGCCGGATGGCGGCGAGGTGGAGGAGCTGACCGAGCAAGAGGTTCTGACCCTCCTCCGCGAACCGGACCGAGCCCTGCGCCAAGCCGCCGCCGACTCGCTCTCGGAAGGCTTGACCCAACTTCAGCGGGTCCTCGTCTTCACGTTCAATAACCTCGTCCAGGACAAGGCGGTCGAGGATAAGATGCGCGGCTTCGAGTATCCCGAGCAGAGCCGCCACCTCAGCAACGAGCTTGATAAAGACACGGTCGATCTCGTCATGCGCCTTTGCCGCAAGAATTACGGCCTCGTCGAGCGCTTCTACAACGTAAAGCGGGAAATCCTCGGTCTGCCCGAGCTGACTCACATCGACCGGTATGCACCGCTCTTCGAGAGCGAGGAGAAGGTGGATTGGGAGTCGGCGAAGAAGATCGTGCTCGACGCCTTCGGCTCCTTTTCCGGCGAGATGGAGGCGCGGGCCCGAGAATTCTTCGACGAGAATTGGATCGACGCCGAGCCTCGGAAAGGCAAGCAGGGAGGCGCGTTCTGCAGCTACAACACGCCCGACACCCATCCCGTCGTCTTCCAGACCTACCTCAATAAGCAAGACGACGTGATGACGCTGGCCCATGAGCTCGGCCACGGTGTCCACGCCTCCCTCAGCCGGGGGCAAACCTACTTCAACTTCCACGGCACCTTGCCCCTCGCCGAGCTGGCTTCGACGTTCGGGGAAATGCTCGTCTTCGAGAGTCTCGTCCGGGAGGCCTCGCTCAAGGACCGGCTCGCCCTGTACGCGGACAAGATCGAGGGCGTCTTTGCGACGGTCTTCCGCCAAGCCGCGATGTTCGCCTTCGAGAAGCGCATGCACCAGGAGCGGCGCGCCGAAGGCGAGCTGACGCCTGAGCGCTTCGGGGAAATCTGGCAGGAGGAGATGCAGGCGATGTTCGGCAACTCCGTCAAGCTGGGCGATCAGCACCGGCTCTGGTGGAGCTACGTCGGCCACTTCATCTTCGCGCCGTTTTACGTGTATGCCTACTCGTTCGGCGAGCTGCTCGTCCTGTCGCTGTATCAGATGGCGAAGGCGGAAGGGCCTGGCTTTGCCGACAAGTACATCTCGCTGCTAAGGATGGGCGGCTCCAAGTCCCCGACCGACCTGATGAAGACGGTCGGTGTCGATCTGCACGCGGAGGCCTTCTGGCAGGGCGGATTCGCGGCAATGGAGAAGCTCGTCGCCGAGTTCGAGCGACTTTGGGCGGAGTACGAGGGGTGAGTGTTTAGTGTTTAGGGTTGAGGGTTGGGCGTTAGGCATCCAGTAGCCATCCTCAATACTTCACACTCAACACTTAACACTTAAAACCTAATGTTGAGGGTTTAGCCGTCGCGGCCTAAGAAGCCACGATCTTGATCCGTCCTGTGAGAAACTGACCGGCGCCGGAATTCCATGCGAATTCGAGGGTGACGATCTCGGCCTCGGCCTCGATCCAGTGCTTTACCTCGCCGGAGGCAAACATCTTGCCCGGCCAGAGGTCGCGGAGCGCCTGCATCACGGCTTCCGGGCTGAACTCGGTGCCGATCCAGGAGCCGTGGATTTCGAGGAGGGCGTCGTCGTGGCCGTCTTTGCGCGCCTTTTGAACGAGAAACAGGTCCGTGTCTTCGAGCAGCCGGACGATGCCGGTGCGGTACGGCTCGCGCTGCTGTTGGGGCAGCGCCTTGGCCTGGCGCAGGGTGGCCTGGCGGAATTGTTCGAATTCCGGCTTTCGCATGCACGTTAGGTTACCGGGACCTGCCCCGGAAGCTACAATCGAGAAAGCCGATGAACCGAATCGCTGTCATCACCAGCGGAGGAGACTCGCCCGGCATGAACGCCGCGATCCGAGCCGTCACCCGCACGGCCCTCGGAAGGGGCGTCGCCGTTACCGGATTCTTGCAAGGCTACGAAGGCATCATCAAGGACGAGGCCTTCGAGCTCCACTCCCATTCGGTCGGCGGGATCATCTCTCGTGGCGGCACCATTCTCCGAACGGCGCGAAGCCAGGAGTTCATGACTCACGAGGGCAGGGTCAAAGCCATCGAAACCCTCGAAAGGCATGGCATCGAAGGGATCGTCGTGATCGGCGGCGACGGCTCGCTGACCGGAGCGCTGAAGCTCCATGAGGAATTCGAATTCCCGGTGATGGGCGTGCCGGGCTCGATCGACAACGACATCAGCGGCACCGACTTCTCGATCGGTTTCGATACCGCCGTGAACACCGCCGTCGAAGCGATCGACAAGGTTCGGGACACGGCCTATTCTCACGACCGCGTGTTCGTTATCGAGGTCATGGGGCGGCGCAACGGCTTTATCGCGGTCGAAGCGGGTCTGGCCGGGGGAGCCGAAGCCATCTTGATTCCGGAGGTCCCGTATTCGTTGGCCGAAGTATGCGCCGATATGAAGTCCTCCGCCGAAAAAGGGAAGCTCAGCTCGATCATCGTCGTCGCGGAGGGCGCGGCCCGGGCCGGCGACATCAAGGACTTCATTCAGAGGAACACCGGATTCGACGCGCGGACCCTCACGCTCGGACACATGCAGCGAGGAGGATCGCCGACCGCTTTCGACCGCGTCCTCGCGCTTCGCCTCGGCGCCTTCGCCACAAATCGCCTCATCAGCGGATTTCGGGGCGAGATGGTTGGCGTGGACGGCAACAACCTCGTTTCGCACCCACTCGGCTACGTCCTCAGCACGGAGCGGATCGTCGATCCGGAGCGTTTGCTGCTAGCCGAGGTCATGGCGAAATGATCCTCAGCGTCACGCTCAATCCGAGCGTTGACCACGCGCTCTTCGTCGACCAATTGCGAGTCGGCGACACGAACCGGGTCAAGCGGACGGAGCGGGACGCGGGCGGCAAGGGCATCAATCTCTCGCGCGTCGTCGCCGAACTCGGCGCGCACACGGTAGCAACCGGCTTCCTCGGAGGCGGGCCAGGCGACTATGTGAGGGGCGTCCTCGGCCGCCAAGGCGTCTCCCACGACTTCGTCGAGGTCGCGGAAGACACGCGCATCAATTTTAGCGTCGAGGACTTGTCGCTCGGCCCGCCGACCACCTTCAACGAGCCCGGCCCGCATATCCGCCACGAAGAGCTGGAGAATCTTTTCGCCAAGGTTCGCGGCCATATCGGCGAGGTTCGGTGGATGACGCTCGGGGGCTCGCTCCCTCCCGGCGTCCCCGCCGACATCTTCGCTCAATTCATCCGGCTCGCAAACGAGCATCGCGTTCGCGTCGCCCTCGATACGGATGGCGAGCCGCTGAAGCTCGGCATCGAGGCCGGACCGGTCTTTCTCAAGCCGAACGCGAAGGAGTGCGGCCGTCTCCTGAATCGGAGTATCGAGACTCCCGAGCAGGCCCTGGAGGGAGCGATCGAGCTTAACGCGCGTCTTCCCCGAACCTGCATCGTGATCGTCAGCCTCGGCCGGGACGGCGCCGTGATGACGTGCGATCAAGGCTATTTTCGCGGCTACACACCCCAGGTCGAGGTCCGCAGCACGATCGGCAGCGGCGACTCCCTGATCGGCGGATTTCTGTGGGCGCTCGAAGAGGGCAAGCCGGTCGAGGAAGCGCTGCGCTGGGGTCTGGCGTGCGGCGCCGCGACCGCGACGACCGACGGCAGCGAGATCGCCCGAAAGCCGAAGGTGCTGGAGCTGTTGCCGCAGGCCCGCGTGGAGCGACTGGGTCCCAGATAACCCGGACTTCCCCTCAGGACGGAGCGTCGTAAACTGAGCGCAGATGCGCTCTTGGGAACGAACCTGGCACCTGATTTTTCTCGCGCATATCTGGGCGCTGTCTCCGTTCGCGTTCCTCTGGCTCAACAATCCGAAAGTCGCGCGTCAGCTCGAGCCGGGAAACATGGCGAGCATGCGGTGGTTCACCCTCGCCGTCCTTGCCTACTTCGGCGTTCGCACATTCCTCGCGTTCAAGAATCCGCGCTGGCTGAAGTGGCAGCTCGTCTATCCGCCGATCGACGTCGCCCTCGTCACCTTCATGCTCTACATCGGCGACAAGGACCCGCTCGGAAATATCACGATCATGTACTTCCTCCCGATCGCGGAAGCCGCCGGCACGTTGAACGTCGTCTACGCTGCGGCGATCGGCGTACTGTCGGTGATTGGGAGCATCCTCGCCTCAGTAGATCTGATCGGGTGGGAGAAGCCGTACAACATTGCCTTTCGCTTCCTCTTCCTGCTCGTGATGTCTTCCCTGTTCACGTTCTTGGCGCGGCGCGCCTCCGAATTTCGGGGACGAGCCCAGGTCGCGGCCGACCGGAACCGCCTCGCTCTCGAAATGCATGACGGCGTGCAGGCGCAGCTCATCGCCGCCGCCTCCCAGATCGAGCTGATCCAGCGCCTTGCGACGAAGGACCCTAACCGGGCCGGGGAGGTGGCGGGCGAGGCGCGCGGAACCTTGCGCCAGGCCGCCGACGAGCTTCGCTTCCTCGTGCAGCGCCTTCGCACTCCCGCGATGGGCGAGGGCTTCCTGCCCGCGCTTCGCCAATACGCGCATAACTTCTGCGAGCGGTTTGGATTGGAACTGAACTTCGCCTCCGAAGGCCGCCCGACAAATATCGATGCCGAGCAGGAGAACGTCCTCTTTCGCATCGCCCAGGAGAGCCTGACCAACATCGTCAAGCACGCCAAGGCGAAGACCGTAGACGTGTATGTCTGCTTTCGGGACCACGAAGCGGTGATCGCGGTTGCCGACGACGGCTGCGGCATGGCGGAAGGCGAGGCCGCCAACGGCCACGTCGGGCTCGAAAGCATGGCCGAGCGCGCGAAAAGCGTGGGCGGCTCGATTTCGGTACGACCGAACGATTCGCAGGGAACGCGGGTGGAGGCTACGATTCCGCTCGGAAGGAGAATGAAATCTCATGTCTAAGATTCGCGTGATGTTGGCGGAAGACGATTCGCTGCTCCGCAACACGCTCGGCGAGCTGCTGCAGCTCGATCCGGAGATGGCCCTCGTCTCGACGGTTTCGAACGGGGAGCAGGCCGTCGCCGAGGCCCACATCCTCAAGCCCGACGTCATCCTCATGGATATCGAGATGCCCCGGCTCACCGGCATCGAAGCGACGCGCCGCATCCGGGAGAAGCTGCCGGAAATCCAGGTCGTCATCCTGACCAAGTTCGGCGACGACGAAAAGGTGTTCGCCGCGATCAAAGCGGGAGCCCTCGGCTACCTCCTCAAGGATGCCGGCCTCGAAGAAATCCGAAAGGCGGTCATCGCCGCGAAGAGTGGCGAAGGCGTATTGAGCCCGATCCTCGTTTCGAAGGTTCTCGGCGAATTCAACCGTCTGAACCAGGTTGCGGCAAAGAACCGGGAGCTATTCGCCGAGTTGAGCCGGCGCGAGGTCGAGGTGCTCGAATTGCTGGCGAGCGGCATGAAGAATTCGGCCATCGCCGACAAGCTGTGCCTCAGCGAAAAGACGGTGAAAACCCACGTCGGGAGCATCCTCCGCAAGCTCCACGTGAACGACCGCACGGAAGCGGCTCTCGTCGCCAAGGAACATGGAATACGATCATCGTAAGAAGTTTCTCGACGAAAAGCGCACACCTCGGCACTCAGATGTTGTCTAATGGTTGAGAGGGTGAGCCTGTGGACATGAACACGATCGACACGGCCGTCCTGTTTCTTGCCGGAATTTTCGTCATCATCGGCTTTGCCAACTTGATCGATTTCGGCTTGAGGACGATGGCCGAGAACAAGGCGGAGCGTGCTGAGCTCTGCCGATTCCGCCGGTGGGGACTACCCGCCCCGAAGCCGCCGGCGGCGCCGCCCGACGATGAGCATCTCTGGCACTTCTAGTCCGCGGCCCAACGCCTCTCCGATTCGCCGCGTAAACTCTAGTTGAAGCCGATGCCGCCCAATCGTTCCCGCGATCTGATTTATTTGAAGGCATATTTGCGCGAGCGGTCGCGCCACCCCTTCTCGAATCGAGATTGGCCGTGGGGTCTGGTCATCCCGCTGGGGCTCATTGGGATCGGCGCGTTCTCGGTTTTCCTGGCGGAGGATCTGCCGCCGTGGATTCTCATCCTCTTCGTGCCTCTGGCGCTCGTGGCGATGATCAGCTCCGCCGTGCGCATTAGTTGGGGACTCCAGCAGCCGCGCAACGCCGACGAGGAGCGCGTCATGCACGCCTTCGAGACGGCCAAATTCATGAGTAGGGCCGTCTATGCCCACCAGGTCAACCCCTTCGCGGCGAGGCTGCTCGAAGGGTGCGCCTACCACCGGGCAAGGATTTTGGCGGCCGTGGATAAGCCCGGCTGGGATCAGACGCACATGCGCAGCGTCCGCGAGCAGGCGATCTTCGCCGCGAACGAAGCGATGGACGACGCGATGCGGCACTGTGCCAATTTCGCCGGCCCCGGTCACAGTCGCGGCTCGGCCTGGAAGGATTTGGCGCAGGACGTCGCCGAAGGCCAGATCGGCGACGCCCTCGCCCGGCTCAGCACGATGCTCGAAGCCGACAAGCCGGGCGAGATCGTCGACCGGCGCAAGCTCCCCACCGAGCTGTGGCCGGTGTACGACATCGCGGTCAAGCTCCAGCGCCTGGCCAGCGAGATGGAAATCGCGGCGCGCCAAATCCCGGCCGAGGAAGCTCTACAGACGAGCAGCCTTGACCAAGTGCTCTCCGACCTCTCTGCGATTCGCCAAGCCGAGCGCGAACTGGAGTCGGACGACCCTCAGCAGCTTCGGCAGTATTGACGGGGAGGGTGTGGCGGGTGTTAAGGTATCGGGGTATTGGGGGTTGGGTGGTGCGCCGATCTAATCAACACGCCTCGACGGCTGCCTCCCCAACCTCGTCCGGCGCCGCCGGCCTGGCCTCTTCCGGCATCTCCATCCGTCGGAATTTCCGGTCGAGGAGGCCGAGCGCGCCCGCACCGATCATGCCGAGTCCCATCGTCAGAAAGCCGCCGACGAGGCCGGCGTACTGCACGAGCAGGCCGCCCAGCGACAGTCCGACCGGCTGAATCCCGACCGAAGCCATCGACCAGGCGCTATTGACTCGTCCTCGGAAGGCATCGGGAACCGTGATCTGCATGTACGTGCTGACGGGGATGCTCCCGAACGGAATCGAGAGGCCGGCGACGACGTTCCAGCAGACGAACAGCCAGAAGTTGGGCGTGAAACCCATCAACGCCACCGCCACGCCGACGCCGATCACGCTCAAGATGTATCCGAGACCCGGCTTCGTGATCGTCAGCCGCCCGACGAGCGCGCTTCCCGAGACGAGGCCGAGGAAGAACGAAAACTCCAGCCAGGCCAGATTCTGCGGCTGATCGTGGAACCATGCCTTGTTCGCCGCCAGATAGACCACGAAGAACGGCGAAATCATCAGGTTCAGGAGAAGCTGGAGCCCGAGCATCACCCATAGCTCATGCCGGCCGCGCATGTAGGCGACGCCATCCCGCAGGTCTTGAAGCGGATGGACTTCGTGGACCGCCTCGCGGTCGGGCACGATCGCGGGCAGCTTCGCCACGTAGATCGCCGAGCCGACGAAGGACAGCATGTTCAGCAGAACAGCGCTTAGGAAGAACCAGGTCGGCGAGATCTTGTACAGGATCGCAAGAACGCCGGCCGACAGGCTCAGGGAGATCAGCGGCATGAAGTTCTGGGTCGCCGAGGAGATCGAGTTCGCCTTCATCAGAGACGACTCGGGCACCAAGGCGGGAATCGCCGCGCTGCGAGCCGGGGTGAAGAAGATCCGGGTGATCGACAGAGTCGCAGCCGTCAACATCAGCAGCGCCACCGGCGGCTTGCCCTGCCAGAGATAGACGCAGACGGCGAACCCGGCCAGCAACAAGGCGCTGATCTGGTCCGAGTAAAGCATGATCTTGCGCCGGTCGATCCGGTCCGCCACCACGCCTCCGTAGGCGCTGAGCAGCATGTAGGGCAGCGTCTCGAGGGCGCTGATGAAGCCGACCATCGCGGGCGACCCGGTGATCTTCAGCGCCATGAAGGCGAAGATTACGAAGTAGAAGGAATCGCCGAGCTGCGAGATGGCCTGAGCCAGCCAGAGGTCACGAAATGCGGGAATACGAAGGGGGGACAAGGGATGCTCCTTAGCGATGGTCGGGCGCGACGAACGCGCGGACGGATCGGGTGAGGCTTGCTTAGCCGCGCGCTAAGCAATGAGGAGCATGAACTTCATAGACGTGAGACATTATGGCGAGTGCGCTCGCCCGATTTCAAGGCTTCAACGCGGAGAAGCGGAGAAACAAACTATCCGCGCCGAGCCAGCATCTCGATGCCCCGTTGCATCGCCTGATGCACGAGCGGGTCGTCGACCGGTTCGTCGAGGAGGTGCTCCCGGTAGGGTGAATTCGGGTCGCGGTGAAGTTCCTGCGGATACAGCGCGATGAGGCGCGGCGCAGCTGGGTCGGGAACCGGCTGGGGCGCGCCGGCGAGGCGGGCGCGGAGGCATTCGCACAGATTGAGGCCGAGCTTGCCACTCGGCCCGACGATGGGCACGGAGCGGGCGTTCGCCTCCAAAAAGAAAGCGCTGCCCGTCTCCGCCTCGAGCATCCAACCGAGGGAGAGGATGCCGTTATGTCGCGTTGCCTTCGCCATCGCCGCCAGTCCGGCCGTCATGGTGGCGTTCTCGATGACGCGGGCGACGCAGGTCATGCCGGTTTCCGGCGGGTTCACCTCGATCCGCTCGTAGAGGATCGCGCCGAGTAGCTTGCCTTGCCAGGCGATGCCGCTGGCTTCGGCGGGCCGTCCCACGATGAAGCGCTGGACGAACCAGCCGCCCTCGCCTTCCAGTCGGGCTGCGCGCAAATCCTCCGCGTTCCCGCAGATCGCCACGCCCTCGCCGGCCTGCCCGCCCTCCGGCTTTAGGATCACGGGAAAGCCGATTTCCTCGGCGAAGGCTTCGGCTTCGCGGATCGAGGCGATGGGACGCCATTCGGGCACGTCGAAGCCGAGGCGGTGCATCAGCGCCGCCGCAACCCGCTTATCGGTCGCCACCGCGAAGGCGGCCGGATCGGGAAGAGACTCTTTGACGAGCCGGATGAGCGCGGGCGGCAAGACGCCGCTCCGCTCGACCTCCACAATGTGGTGCAGGAATCGCAGCGCGCGATTGTCGGCCGGGATGACCAGCCGCGGCTCCCAAGAATCGATGATCGCGATCATCCGCCTCGCGACTTCGGCGGCGTCGGCGTCGCGTGGCAGGACCTCCTTCCGGTCCACGTAGCGCGTGAGGGAGATCAGCGCGTCGGGATAGCAGATCGCCGCGACCTCGAACCCGCCGTCGGCGAGAGCCTTCGGCAGGCGCGCCGCGCTCAGGTAATTCTCCAGCGCGAGAACAAGGATCCGAATCGGATGGATGGCGGCCATATCGACCTAAAGCCCTCTCCCTGCCCGGAGAACCATCTCGCCCCTGTTCGCCTTCGCTACGCGACGGTTCACAGACCCTCTCCTCCGAAGGGCAGAGAGGAACGCAAGCACTGTTTGTGAGACACCTACGCCCTAGACCCTACCCGCCGCCAGCACCTCGATTCCCTTCTCCATCGCTTTGTGGATGAGCGGGTCGTCGAACGGCTCGTCGAGGATCAGGTCGCGGTAGGGCGAATTGGGATCGCGGTGAAGCTCCTGCGGATAAAAGGCCATGACTCTCGGCGCGCTCAGGTCCTGGGTCGGCGGCGGGGCTCCCACGACGCCCGCGTAGAGGGCCCCGCAGAGGTCGAGCCCCATCTTGCCCGAGGGCGGCACAATCGGGATTGCCCGCGAATTGACTTCGAGAAAGTAGGGCAGGCCGGTCGCCTCCTCGATGACGAAGCCGGGCGAATAGAAGCCGTTGTAGTTCGTCGCCTCGGCGAAGGCCGCCGAGCCGCGATGAATCTCTTCGGTGTCGAGCCGGGTCGCCACACTCGTCGGCCCGGTTTCGCCCGGATAGGTGATCGTCTTCTCGAAGGCGAGAGTGGCCAGACATTTGCCGTCCAAGGCGACCGAGGCCGCGCCTGCCGCCTTGCCGCGGATATATTGCTGGGCCATCCATCGCTCGTTCTCGGTGATCGTGGCGGCGGCGAGGCCGGCGGCGTCGCGGAGAATCTGTACCCCCTGCCCGGCCGTGCCTTCCAAGGGCTTGACCACGACGGGGAAGCCAACTTCCTCGATAAAGGATTTCAATTCGTGCATCGACCAGATCATCGACCGACGCGGAGCTCGGAACCCAAGGCCGGTCATAAGCTCAGTCGCGGCTTCCTTGTCGACCCCGTACTTGAACGCGGCCGGATCGGGCAGAGAGGCCCGGACGAGATCGACGAGCGCCTTGGGAAAGCGGGCGATCGGCGCGACTTCGAGGAGATGGCAAAGATAGCGGAGGGCCCGGTCGTCGGCGGGAACGATCATCCGGGCCGGATGGGCATCGAGGAGGGCGAGCATCCGCTTCAGGACGATCTCGGCGGGATCGTTCGGCAAGCAGACGTCTCGGTCGTCGGCATATTTGGTCAGCGAGATCAGCGTGTTCGGATAACAGAGGAGGCTTATTTCAAATCCCGCGCACTTCAAGGCCCTGGGCAATCGCGCCGCACCGAGCCAATTTTCCAACGCGAGAACGAGAAGTCGCGGCATGGTTCCACGGACGGTACCAAATCGCGGAACTTCCCGATAAGCCGGTTTATTCTTTAATACATGAAACTCGCATTTATGGGAATATTGGCCGCGGCGGCCCTTGCCGTTCTCGTTGCGTGCGGTGCGGCCTCGGCCCAAGTTTCTCAGCACAAGCCGTCCGCCAAGGACGCGGTCATCAAGACCGACGCGGAATGGAAGAAGATTCTCACCCCCGAGCAATACGACATCCTCCGCCAGAAGGGCACAGAGCGGGCCTTTACCGGCAAGTATTGGAACAACCACGCGGCGGGCATCTACGTCTGCGCGGCCTGCGGCCAAGAGTTGTTCTCCTCGAAGACGAAATTCGACTCCGGCACCGGTTGGCCGAGCTTCTGGGCTCCGATCCGCAAGGGCGCCATCGACTATGTGGATGACCGCAGCCTGATCGAGGAGGATCGCACGGAAGTGCTCTGCTCCCGGTGCGGCGGCCACCTCGGCCACGTCTTCGACGACGGCCCGAAGCCCACCGGCCAGCGCTACTGCATCAACTCCGCGGCCCTGATCTTCAAGCCCGCGAAGACGAAGTAGACCCAGGTCCTTCCGTCCCGCAAGCACGGTTCGGCGCGTCGTTATAAACTGATCGTCGAGGTGCTCGTTTGAAGAAACTTCTCTGGCTCATCGCTCTGTCCGCCGCCGTTTCCGCCGTTGCCCAAGATCGTTGGCCCAAGCCGAGCTCGGCCAGTCGCAAGTATCACGAGTACCGGATCGAGATGACCGAGCCGACCTTCGGCCTCGCCAAGGTCAAGGCGATCATCGCCAAGATCAAGCCGGATTCGGAGGAGAACCAGAGGCTGACGAACAAGCGTTTCAACTCCCTCAGCTTCGAGGAGAAGTTCACCTTCACCATGATCCACGCCGAGGATTTCGCCCAGAACTGCGACGTCATGCCGCCGATCATGGACGAGCAGAAGAAGATTTTTGCCTTCACGCCCGATGGGCTCGGCGAAGAGCAAACCTGGAGCGACCGCCAGCGGGACTTCCTCACCAAGAACCGGGCCAAGGTGATCGCCCTCCTCCGTTCCACGATCCGGACCCGGCATCGCGTCGGCGCGAACCTGAAGCAGGCTATCGAGCTTCTCGACGCGAACGAGCTGATTCCCGACGTGATCGCCGTGTACCGCCGCGACCGGAAGGATCACGACATCCTCACCATGCTGATGCTCCTCATGAAGGACGCAAAGTACAAGCCGTTCCTCGCCTCGGGGCTATACGCCAAGCTCTACGCCGACGAAGGGACAAGCTACAAAGCCTTCGTTGCCGCCGACGCGGCCCACGAGCGCCCGATTCTCGACCTGGCGACCGCCTTCTCGAAGAGCAAGAAATAGCATGGTCCTGCTCGCCCTCGCGCTTCTTTCCGGAGGCGGGCCGCTCGACGGCTTCGCAAAGATTCCGGCGGGGAAATATGCGGTGGGAAAGGAGGGACGGCTCGACAACCCGCCTCGAACCGTGCGGCTGAAGGCCTTCGAGATCGCGAAGACGGAGACGACCAACGCCCAATTCGAAGTCTTCGTCAAGGCGACCGGCTACGTGACCGACGCGGAGCGGTTCCACGACGCGATGGTCTTCGAGCCGGGACTGCCCGAATTTCGCTGGATCAAGGACCCGACCGCCTATTGGCGCTATCCGAACGGCAAAAGCCGGGGCGGGATCGATGGCAAGGAGCGGCATCCCGTCACGTCGATTAGTTACAACGACGCCATGGCCTACTGCAAATGGGCGAAACTGCGCCTCCCGACCCTCGACGAATGGGAGGTCGCAAGCCGGGCCGGGGCCAAGACGGACTACTTCTTCGGGAGTGACGTCAGCCAGATCGGCAAGTACGCGAACGTCTGGCACGGGCGCAACCACCTGAAGCCGGACACCTCCGACGGCTACATGTACACGTCGCCGGTCGGCAGCTTTCTGCCCAACCCGTACGGGCTGTACGACATCTACGGCAACGTCTTCGAGTTCTGCTCGGGGCATTTGCCGAGCGACAAGTCGTCGCGTACCGTCCACGCGCGCGGCGGGTCCTGGTGGTGCAGCAAGAACGCTTGCTGCTTCTTCAATTCCGCCGATATCGGCTCGGTCGACCGGCGGGCATCGTTCAGCAACCAGGGCTTCCGCCTGGCGCGATAGACCGCGAAGACATGGCGTAGCGCCGAATCGGAAGGCCTAGCCGCCCGATTGGGATTTGCCGCCGGTTCCGCCCCCGGTCGTGCCCGTACCCGTTTTGTCTCCCCCGGTCTTGTCCGGGTTCGTGGGTTTGGCGGGCGAGGGTTGGGAAGTCTTCTTCTCGCGCGGGATCTCGTCCGAGTAATCCATCAGCCGGCCCTTGACGTGCTCGCCGTGATAGTTGTCGTCGTCGCCGTCCTTCGTCGAGAAGACCACCCAGTCGGCGACGAAGTCGTCTCCGATCGAGTTCAGCATGCGGGTATCCCTTGTCCCCTCGGAGGAAACCATCTTGAGGGTTTCCTTTTCGCCGTCGTAATAGGCGATGTGCGTCCAGACCTGACGCCAGCCGCCATCATGCAACTCTTGCCGCGCCTGGGGATTGCCGGTAATCACCGCATGGCGCTCGTTCTTCCCGTACCAATACTCGATCTGGTCGGCGTAGCAGATCGTCGGGAAGTCGCGGATGTTCTTGCCGGAGCGAATCTCGTCGTCCAGCTTCTTCTGCTCGGGAGTCTGGCCCGAGGTGTCGGCCTTCGGCCGCTCCTTCGCGATCTCTTCAGGAACGACCGGACGGTAAGGCGGGATCACATCATCCTTGGAAACGGTGGCCTGCTTCTCTTTCTCCTTGAGCAGCATCTGAACGTTGCCGGTTAGGACCGCCTTCTTGATCTTGCGCTCGATGACCGCCTTGTCGCAGATAATGTCTGCCTTGGACGAGAAGTAGCGGACGTGGCCGGTGGCGGTCACGAGGTCGGTTTTCCGGTTGTGCTCGATCGTGTCGGCGAGGACGTAGATGTCGCCGTCGAAGCCGACGCCGTTCGTATAAGTCTGAACGTCGCCGCGGCTGTCGAAACTGTCTCCTTCGATGTTCCAGATTCGCGGCTCGGTCTGGTCTCCTTCCTGCACGGTCTGGGGAATCTTGCCTTCCCATCGGATCGGGCCGCTTTTGATGATGCCGTCGTTGACGTTGTACTGCACCGATCGCGCCTGGACTTTGCCGCCGTACATCTTGCCGGTTACCGCGCCGGGGATCGTAATCTGGCCTTTATCGGAGCGGAATTCGAATTGGGACGCCTGGAGATCGACGTTCTTATCCTTCACGTGGGCGCCCTGGGGAGCGTTCATCTCGTGAGAAGGAACGTTCCATTCGGCCTGGGGCGAATCGAACTGGAGCGGATCGCCCTTGTCGCTGTAGAAGAAGCCGTTGTGGACGCCGAACAGGTCGTAATGCTGCCGATCCTGCCGCACGTCCATCCGGTCCATGTTCGCCTGGGTGACGAGCTTCGTCTTGTCGTAGCTCTCGATGTGAACCTTTTCCATCCGGGCTCCTAGGCCGGGATCGACCTGCTTGCCGGTCTTCTTCAGGCTCGCAAAGGGGTCGAACCGGATTACGGTCTGCACATACGCGCCCGCCGAGAGGATCGCAGCGATCGCCGCGAGGGCGAATGTGCCCCGCCTCAAAGCCAGAATCTTGTTGGGATTCGACATCCACCTGTCCTACGCCCGCAATCGCACGAATTTCGAGCTTCTCTTAGGAGTTTATACGACCGAGGTCGCGAGATCGGGTCGGTGAATATAACCCCGCCTTCTTTCCTCCTCGTCCGACAAAATTCAAAAAACTGGAACTACATTTGTAGTTTCTGTGATAGGATATGTGAAAACTACAATTGTCGTGAGGATGGATGAGTAGGAAACCAGGAATTGGGCAGGCGGAAAGCGAAATCCTTCGCTTTATCGCAGACCGGCAGGGCGCGACCGTTAACGAGGTTGCGGAGCATATCGCCGAAACCAAGGGCCAGAGCCGCAACACGGTGATGACCGTCATGGAGCGCCTCCGCGCAAAGGGCTTCTTGGCCCGCGCGAAGGCGGACGGCATCTATCGCTATTCGCCGGTGGCGAGCAAGTCCAGGGTGATGGAAGGGCTTGTGCAGGATTTCGTCGAGGGAGTGCTGGGGGGATCGGTATCGCCGCTCGTGGCGTATCTGACCAACCGCGTCGATGTGGGCGAAGAAGAGCTGGCCGAGCTAAAACGGCTCGTCGAGAAGCTGGGAGAAGGCAAATGAACGGTGAGACATTGATTTCGGCGTCGATCCAGGGCGGCATTCTAGCCGCCATGGTCTGGTTGATCGTACTGGCGATGCCCACGATGCCGCCGGTGGCGAAGGTTTGGCTGTGGAGGCTCGTCTTCCTGAAGTTCGCCCTCGGCTTCGTCGGGATCGGCAATATCCCGTTGCGGGTCCTGCCTGCGGAGCCGGCCCCCGCGCCCGAGGCGACCATGTCCGACACGGTCTCCTACGAGCCGGCCGATACCGGCGTGATCCAGCCGCCGATCGTCCTCGCCGCCACGCCCAAGCGGGAGATTCCTTGGAATCTGCTCTGGCTTGTGGGAACCGCGACGGTCGGCGCTTACGCTCTGTATGGAATCGGCAAGACGGCTCGAATGGTTCGCTGTGCTCGACCCGTCGAAGATACGTGGCTGCTCCAAAAGCTCAATGAGCTATGCCTCAGCGCCGGAGTTCGAAGGACTCCGCGCTTAATGGAATCGGCGGAGACCAAGACCGCGCTGCTAGCCTGGAGTTTGCGCCCGGCGATTCTGTTGCCGGCCGGGCTGGTCAAGGGGGGATCGGACGTCTCCGTCGATATCCGGCTGATGCTCGCCCATGAGGTCGCCCATCTCGCCAACAGCGATCTCGCTTGGAACCTTCTCGCGACCGGCGTCAAGAGTGTTTTCTTCTTCCATCCGCTCGTCTGGCTGTCGGCCGGCCGGTCGCGGGCAGCCCAGGAGACGGCGGCGGATGAGCGCGCGGTACGGATGACGGGAACGAGCCTGAAGCTGTACGGCGAGATGCTGCTGCGTGCGACGGTCGCGGTGGACACTCTGCGCGGCATGCCCGGCGTCGTCGCGGTGACCGGCACGGTTCGTTCGCTCCGGGAGCGGCTGGATGCGATGAACCGGTTTTCCGAGAAGCCGCCGCTCGCCCTGCGCGCGGCCGCGTTCGCGGCGATCGTCGCGCTCTTTCCCGGATACTGCCTCGTGGCCCGAGCCCAAGAGCCGCCGGCAGTGTTGGCCCCGCAACGGCAAACGACCAATCTTCCGGTGAAGGAGCGCTCGGCGATGCTCTGGAAAGCGCCGGGAAAGGCTCCCTCCGCGTCCGGGTGGATTCGCTTCGATCCGGCAACCGGAGCGGTGACCGACGACTGGCATCTCGAGGGATCGAAGGCCGCCCCCGTCTGGTGGCGGATCGACCAGGCGACGAAGAAGAAGGTCTACGTCCACGGCGTTGGCTACTGGATATGGGCTCAGATCAGGAGCGGGAAGGTTGTTGCGACATACCGCGGTCCGGGCCGAGGCGTCAAGCTCGTAACACGCGGTCGTCTCGCGCCTATTACTCCGGACACCGCGCCGCCAGCTCCGGCCCCAATGGTGGCAGTTCCGCCTCAAAGGCCCCTTGGAGGCGGCAGCTTGCCTCGGCTCGCACCGGCCAAAGCGTCCAATCCGTTAGGCGGCGACGCGCACCCGAGGCTTGCGCCCGGCCAGTCGCGGAACCCCTTCGGCGGCAGCAACTTGCCCAGGCTAGCGCCCAACGGACTCGGTGGAGGCAAGCGAGGCCCCGACCCCTTCCATGGCCGGCCGACTCCTCCCAGCCCTGGAGTCAGGGATCCTTACCGCTCGACCGGAAGCGCTCCGACTCCAACCGGACAGGCCGGTCCCGCCTCAGTTCCGACCGTGGAAGGAGGCGGAGGCAACGGTTATGTCTCGACGGGCAGCGCAGCTGTCCCAACCGTGCAGGTCGGTCAAACGGCGGTTCCGTCGCCGGGGGTCGCGCAAACCGGGCACCCGACCGCCATACCGGCAACTCCGTCGACCGGAGTCGCGAGTTCCGTCCCAGGTGCTCCCGCCATGATGCCGGCTCCCAGTGTGACCGTAGGCGTCCCGGCTCGCGCGGCAAAGCCTGCGGTGCCGGCCAAACCGAAGACCGGTAAGAAGCAAAAGAAGCATCGCGGCAAGGGTTAAGGTTCCCGGCCGATTTCTTCCAAGTCTTCGTGGGTCGGCGTGGCGACGCCGACCTTCCTGACCACGGCTGCGGCCGCTTTGGTCGCCAGTTCGAGGGTCTGGCGAAAATCGCCCTTCGCGGCGGCTCCGAGGGCGACGGTCGCGACGATCGTATCTCCCGCGCCGGCCGTGTCGTACACCTCGACGCGGGGCGCCGGAACCCTGTAGGTCTCCGCGCCGGAAGCGACGAGACCGGATTCCCCCAGGGTGATCAGCATGTTGCCGACCCCGAGTCGATCCTTGAGGGCGGCGGCGGCGGCGGGCGCGTCGTCGTCGCTCAGGCCATGCCAGCGCTCCAAAGCCTGCCCGGCTTCGGCGCGGTTGAGGCTCAGCACGGTTGCACCGACATATTGCCCGACGCTTCGCGGTTTCGGATTGACGACGGTCGGGATTCCGCGCTGTTGGGCTCGCTCGATGATCCGGGCGGAAACGTTCGGGGTCAGAGCCCCCTTCAGATAGTCGCTCAGGATCACGGCCTCATGAGCATCGACGAGGGCGAGCGCCTGCCGGAGCAAGTCTGCCTCGGCCGCCTCGCTCAGAGGCGTCTCCTCCTCGTGGTCGATCCGCAAAACTTGATGGGCATGGTCGGCGAGGACGCGGGTCTTGCGGGTCGTCGGCCGGGCTGGATCGTGGACGAGCGAGGCGTGATCGATATGCTGCTCGGCGAGAGCCCGCTTGAGAGTGTCGGCGGCGGGATCGTTCCCCACGATGCCGAGAATCGTCGCCGAGCCTCCGAGCGCGATGATGTTTTTGGCGACGTTTGCCGCCCCTCCCGGCATCGACATCGTCGACTGCTGGCGGATGACCATGACCGGCGCTTCCGGGCTGATGCGGGTGGCCCGGCCAAGGATGTACTCGTCCAGCATGAGGTCGCCGACCACGAGCACGGGCCGCTCGCAGAAGGAGCCCAGGAGCGACGCGAGGCTCACGCGGTGATGGCCTCCGGCGGCTCCAGCGCGTTCTGAGGTTCCGCCGGAGGCGCGGGCTCCGGCCGCCGCGCGTAGACGATGTAGAGCACGATGCCAAGAAGAATCATGCCCGCCGCCGCCACCTGAGCCTGCGTGAACGGAAGGTTGCCCCAATAGGTCGAGGAGGCGTAGCCGGCGTTCACCTGGGCGTCCGTCCCGGCCCGCCAAAACTCGTCGATGACCCGGCCGAGGCCGAGGAGAGACAGCGAGAGGGCAAAGGCTTGACCGAGGCGCAAGTGCCGGCGCTTTTCGGTAAGCAGGACGGCCCCGAACGCGGTCATCGTCAGAATCGTGTCGTAAAGCTGGGCCGGATAGTGCAGAAAATTGTTGTCCGGGATGTGGACTCCGAGGAAGAAATGGACGTCGCATACGTGTCCGTAGCAGCATCCGTTCAGCAGGCAGCCGACGCGGCCGATCGCCTGGCCGACGAGGAGAGGCGGTCCGAGCACGTCGAGCAGCGACCGCAAGGGCGTTTTCGACTTCCTCGCCCACCACAGCACGACGAGCGCGCCTCCAATGTAGCCGCCAAAGCTGGTCAGGCCCGCGAATTGGAGCGTGAGATAGCCATGCCAATCCTTCGGCGGGTCTTGCATCAGATACAGGATGCGCGCACCGAGAACGCCGCCGATCAGGGCCAAGAAGGCCATATCGGACAGCTTGTTCGGGCTGATCCCGAATCGGGGGGCCCGCTTGCGGGCGATCCATAGCGCCGCAAGGAAGGCGACGATCATCAACACGCCATACGTGTGGATGGGGAAACTGCCGATTCGGAAGAGGATTGGGTACATGCCGGGCGCGAACGGGGGGAGTCTACCCATAGCGATTCGGCGGCACTCCGCCCTCTCGCTTGGTCGCATAAGCTCCCGTCCCTCTTTCAACGGGTAGCGAGAGCCCTCCGTTCCCTGGACCCAGCGCGGAGTAAGGATGTGGCTCCCGCATGTCACCAGCGAGTGCCTCCAGGCCGGAAAATCTTCCAGGTAGTCTTCCGTAGTAAGCGGTGCCGCCTTGCGGCGCCTTTTGAATTGTAAGGAGGAGAATCTAAATGGAAGCCAAGCTAGTACGCGTCCCGGACGCCGGGGACATTGCCAAGGCCATCGAGAATACGCCCCGGGTCGGCATCGGCGCCAAGACTCATGAGGAGCATCTGAAGCTCTGGCAGGGCTACGCCAACAAGACCAACGAAATCCGCAAGGCCCTTGCCGACCTCGACACCGATCCCGCCAAGGCGAACCAGATTTACAGCCAGGTGCGCGCGCTCAAGGCCAACTATGCCTTCGCGCTCGGCGGCTACAAGAACCACAACGTCTACTTCGAAACGATCGGCGGCCAGGGCGGCCCCGCCACCGGCGAGGTCGCTCGCCTGATCGACGAGGCATACGGTTCCTTCGAGGCTTGGGCGGCGGACTGGAAGGCGACCGGCATCGGCGGCCGCGGCTGGGCTTATCTCGGCTACGACCGGGAGGAGAAGCGAGTCTTCAACTTCATCGGCGACGGCCAAGACACGTTCCCGCAGTGGGGCAACATCCTGATCCTCGCGATGGACGTCTACGAGCACGCCTACTACCTGGACTTCCAAACCGCCCGCGCCAAGTACATCGACGCCTACATGCAGACGATCGACTGGGACGCGGTCAACGCGCGGATCGGGTTGTAAGGAAAGCCCCTTCCTCCTGCCGGATGTTTGTGCCGGGAGGAGGAAGGGGTTGGGGATGCCCTTATGTCGTGACGCCCCTCAGCGTCGACTCCAGAAGCTCGATATTGAGCTGGGCCGCTTTCCGGAGCTCGGCGATTTTGCGTTCGAGCAGCTTCTCGTTCCTTTCGCGGTCCTTCATGTGCTGCACGAACATGTCGTACAGCCTCTGGGCTGTCAGGCCTTCGATGGACGGAGCGGTGCCGATCTCTAGGAGCTTCGCAAAGGCGGCGACCTTCGGGTCGTAGCTGACCATCAGGGGAGGAATGCCGACGGTTGCGGCGAGGATGCCGGCATGGAGGCGCATTCCGATCAGCGCGTCCATCCGCCTCAGACGCTGCTGAAGCTGCATGGGAGTCTGGAGCTTGCGGAGGTCGGGGATCTTGCCGCCCTGAGATTTGGCGATCTCCTGGATCAGCGGGCCGTCGTCGTTTCGGTCCATCTCGATCAGCACCGGCATGTAATTGTTCTGGTACAGCAGACGCGTGAACTCGCCAAAAAGCTGGATGACGTCCTTGCTCTTGCCGTGCGGGCGAACCGAGAGGCCCACCGACTTCATATTTCCAACGTTGAAGCCTTGTTGGTTGTCGTTTTCTGGCGGCGGAGGAAGGAGGAAGGCCGAGTCGGCGGTCACGCGCGGCTGAACCTTGACGCCGAGGCTCTTCAGGGTCGCGACCGACTGGGGATCGCGCACGGCGATCGCGTCGGCCATATTGAAGGCCGAAGCCGCCGAAGATTTGCCGATAAAGCCCTTGAGCGGGCCGACGCCCTGCCCAAGCAGAAGAACCTTCTTCTTTTGGCCCTTCGCCATCTTCACGAGCTGCGAGTAGTAGAGCACGCTCTTGAAGCTGGTGACGTCCTGAAAAATGCTGCCGCCGGGAAAGATGAGGGCGTCGCAACGAGAAATGGCTTCCTTGACCTTGTCCATCTCCCGGCGGTGGGTCGACCTCAGACCGTAAAGACGGTAGGTTTCTTCCGGCGCCCCGCTCAAAACCTCGATGCTGTGGGACGTGTTCCCGAGGCCCTGGACGAAGCCCAGCATGATCGCGTCGTCGCCGATGTTGCCGCTACCGAAGTAGCCCGACAAGAGCAGATGGGCCAATTTGTTATGTTTCTCCCACGGCGAGCCATCGTCGGCCGACAGCGCATACCGCCAGACCAATAATACAGCCCGCGACCATCCCAACGCCAATACGCATGAGGCTTAGCGCCACCGGCGTGTGGATATGGCACATCGTGTTCACGATGTCGGTCTGTCCGATGGCTCCTCCCGCGAGGGCGAGCGCGCACCAAAAGGCAAGCTGAGGGCTCGGCTTCTTCTTGTGGGCGATGAGCAGGGTAATCCCGATGATCAGGAGGGGATGCCCGACCATGAATTCCTTCGTTCGGGGCCGGACGAAGAGGATTTGATCGAGGAGAAAGCGCAGACGAAGCTCGAAGTCGCTGACCCCGGCTGGGTTGTCGTTTCCCGTCCGAGTGGACATGAACGCGAGCCCGGCAAGGACGACGAGGGCGAGAAGAGCGGCTCCCCAGGTCATCGGGTTCTTTAACAGCTCCTTAAGATCGGCCCCGCGCATCAGGAAATACAGCGCGATCACGAAGATCGGCAGGAAGACGGCCAGCTTCACGCCTTCGAACTGTTGGGCCCGGACGAAGTAAGGCAGCGTGTTCAGGAGCCCAGCGATGGCGAGTCCCCCGACGAGGCTGGTCAGCGAGACCAGCACGAAGTCCAGGATGACGTTGTGCCGCTTCCGCGCGTCGAGGAGAACGAACGCGGCGATCGGGAAGACGATGGCGGCGAGAAGCGCGGCGTAGGGGCGGCCGTGGTTGCTGATCGCGGAAAGCCCGATCAAAGAAGCCAGGGCCAAGCCGCCGAGCTGCCAGCGCCGGTCCTTTACGAAGACGGTTCCGACGAAGTAGGCGGTCGGCACGATGCTGAGGCCGATCAGGAGGAAGAGGATCGTGGGAACGCCGGGATCCTTGAACGGCCGGGCCGCCCCCATGTCGAGTCCCTGCCGTCGGCAATCGTCGTTGATCGCCTTGACGAAGCCGTCCAGCGAGCCAAGCGGGGCCGGCGAGGCGAAGGAGATGGGGCGGACCAGGAGAATCCGCATGCCTCGCTCCCGCGCCGCGAGCGAGTAGCGTTCGATGGCCTGATCCAGGGGCAGCTTGTCCAATTCAGCCGCCTGGGCGGAATGCAGGCGGACGACCTGGGCTGGAGCCGCGCGAAGGACGTTTTCATCTCCGCCGAGCTTGGAGAACTCCGGGCTCGCATAGGCCATGCCGAGTTTGCCCAATTCATTCGTGAGGGTCTTCAGAGCGTCGCGCCGCCCAAGCACCTGGTCGCCCATCGGGAGAAAGACGCTTGCCCCAAGCTCGTGCGCCCAAATGAGGGTACTGCGGACGTACTCCGCGCTGACTCCCGGAGGGTTCGCCATGCGGGCGACGATGCCGAGCCCGGCTTTCTTGATCGTCTCCGCTTCCTCCGGGTTAAGGCCGACCGGGGTTGCCCGCAGGGTCTCCGCGCTGATGCCGGAGATCGGAAGGCGCGTGGCGCCGCGAGTCGCATGGCCATCCTGATCGACGAACTGGATCGGCCGGCCGGGGAAGCGCGCCGCGAAGGCCCGCATCAGCCGGGTCTGGTCGATCGGATTGGTGGCGATCAGAGTGTCGTCTTGAATCTGGACCCGACCCTCGTTCACGAGATCGGCGACGTACTCTTCGGAGAGGACGACCGATCCGAGCCCCTGCTTCTTGAGAGCTTGAAGTCCTTCCTCGACGGTCTTGCCCTGCGCCCCTGCGAAGGACTCGACGTTCTCGTATTCGACGGCGATGCTGACGGCCCGGTTGTGCTGCTCCATCCGGTAGCGGAAGAAGATCGAGACGAGGGAGAGCAACGCGGTGGCGAGGATGGCGAAAGGCAGCCAGTTCGGAATGCTGGGCTTCTTCAAAGGGTCGAGTGCGCCTCCGGCGCGTAAGCAGCGTTAGAAGTCATATTCGAATTCGTGTTCGCGGCCCTTGAGAACCGCGGCGCGACCGCCCATAACCAGGACGGTCAGCATTCCTGCAAGGAACCCGCCGATGTGCGCCCAATTCGCGACGCCCTGCTGAGGCACCGCGAGCTGGTAGATAAACCACAGCCCGAGCAACACCCAAGCCGGCGCCTCGAAGGTCAGGAACGCGAGCATCGGCACGAAGATCTCGATCTTGTTGCCGGGGAACAGGAGGAAGTATGCCCCCAACACGCCTCCGATCGCGCCCGATGCGCCCAGGACCGGTATTTGCGAATGAGGATCGACGAAGATGTGCGTTCCCGCCGCGATCACGCCCCAGAAGAGGTAGTACAGTGCGTAGCGCGGAGAGCCCATCGCCGCCTCGATCGCCGGCCCGAAGACGAGCAGGAAGAGCATGTTGCCGACGATATGGATAAGGCTCCCATGCATGAACATGGACGTGAGCACGGTCGCGATGGCGAACATCGGTTCCTGCCCCTTGACCGCCATGACCACGTCTTGCGGACGCATCGCGAGGTCGGCAAAGGTGATGCTGGGCCCAGTCAGATGCCCATGGCGATCCCATAGGTAGATGAGGATATTGAGGGCGATGATGGTCCACGTGACGACCGGGACCGTCTTGCTGATTCGGTTGTCACGGATGGGGATCATGCGGGCGAAGTCTACCGACTAGCAACGGCCCCGCCGGGCATATCGTTCCCTGGCCTGCTGCGGATGTGGTTTTGAAAACGACTCCGCTACCTTTCAAACCACGTGAATCAGGGTCTGGCCCAGATCCGGTGCTTGCGCCAATGGCGGGCAACGCGCACGAAATAGCCGAAAAAGTTGAACACATCGCGGTAGAGATCGATCACCGCCCCGAGCTCTTCCCCGAGCCTTCGCCTCGCCAGAAGGGAAGCCGAATCGTAAACGAGATAGAAGAGATAGGCCGCGTTCGCGCCGAGGAGGAACGCCGCGTCCTGGGTGGACATCCCGAGCTTGATCGCCACAATGGCAAGGGCGACGGAGGAGGCGATCAGGCTAAGGCAAAATTGGCCGACGAAGCTAAAGTCTCGCCCGCAGCAGAGCGTGTAAAGCGTCGCGCATCCCGCGCCGACGCCGATTCCCCATACCGGCCATCCCGTTTGATTGAGAATCCGCACGAGGATCGCGACGGAAAGGAGAAGAACCGGGGAGAGGGCGAGGGAAAACAGGAGGTCGCCCTTCGTCCCGCGCATGAGAATGCGCACGATCAGCAGGGCCACGAGGACCAAGGCCAACTCAAGCACGCTCGCCTCGACAGGCACCGAGATCAAGTTCAGCATCGACAGTCCGCCGACGATGAGCAGACTCAGCAGGTGAAGCAGGGCGACTCGCCGGATGAAGCCGAGGCGCACCCTATACCGCTCCTGGGTGACGTTGTGCGGCACCTCGAGGGGGGCGGGGATGTAGTTCGGAACGTACACGGCTTCTCTTCGATTTTAGCGCGACCGGTAAGCTGTAGGCGATGTCTTCCCGCCTCGACGACCGCGCCTTCGTCACCCGCCTCGATCCGAAGGGAATGCTCCGGCTGACCGAGGAATTCCCCGCCCAGTGCCGCAAGGCGTATGAGATCGCCCAAGCCGCGGAGCTTCCCAGTCTCGAGGCCCGGCCCTCTCTCGTCGTGCTCGCCGGAATCGGCGGATCGGCGGCGGGGGGCGACTTCGCCCGCGCGATCTTCGAACAGTCCGGCGTCAGCCCGTTTCTCGTCAACCGCGATTACCATCTGCCTCACTTTGTCGGGCTCGGCGATCTCGTCTTCGCCACCAGCTATTCCGGTAACACGGAGGAGACCCTGAGCGCTTACGCCGACGCCAAGAAAGCGGGCGCGCGGATCATTTGCGTGACGAGCGGGGGCAAGCTGGCCGAGCTGGCGCGGGCCGACGGCAACGCCCTCATCCTGATTCCGGGAGGGCAGCCTCCCCGCACGGCGATGGGCTACATGCTGATTCCCGTCCTCGTCGCCGCCCAGCGCCTAAAACTGATCGCCGAGCAGGATTACGAGGGAACCTTCACCCTCCTCGAACGGAAAGCGGCCGAATGGACGGTCGAAGGTTCGGACTCCCAACGGCCGAAGGAGCTTGCCCAAGCTCTCCATGGCAATCTGGCCGTGATCTATGGCCTCGGCTCGTGGCAGGGCGTCGTCGCGACCCGCTGGAAAGGCCAGATCAACGAGAACTCCAAGAACCACGCCTTTCCCAACGTATTCCCCGAACTGAACCACAACGAGGTGCTGGGATGGGTGAAGGCGGGCGAGCAGGGGGTGGCGAAATGGGTCGCCGTCATCCTCGAAGACGGCTCGGAAACCGCGAAGATGAAGGCCCGCTCCGCGATCACCGAGCGCTTGGCCGGCTCGGTCGCGGAGTTTCATCACGTCGTCGCGGAGGGGGATTCCCTGCTCGCGAAGATGCTCGGCCTCGCCTTTTTCGGCGACTTCGTCTCGATCTACCTCGCGGCCCTGAACGGCGTTGATCCGGAAAACATGGATTGGCTGATCCGGATGAAGGAAGAGTTGGCCGAAATCAAATAAGCGCCTTTCCGCTTCCTGAATCGGAACTGATATCAGAAGTGGGGCCTGGCAAAGAGAACCTCAGGACCCTTCTCTCTCCTCCGGGGGAGAGAAGGGTCCCGCGTCGCCGTTGCGACGGCTACAGGCGCTACGCGGAGCAAGGCATGGAGTACGCGAACTTGTCGGGCTGCTATTAGGCTCCGTGTTGGATTCCGGAACGCGTGGCGCAGAACTCATGAAACAATTCGATGGCTCGGGATACTAGCGAAGCTCGCCGCGGAGCAGCGAGAACACGTCGATATCGACCGGCTGCCCGTGGCTCACGAAGGCGCTCCTCGACGTTCCCTCGAACTGGAAGCCGCATTTTTCGGCCACCTTCCGCGAACCGGCG
Source organism: Fimbriimonadaceae bacterium (assembly GCA_035545155.1). Lineage (GTDB taxonomy): Bacteria > Armatimonadota > Fimbriimonadia > Fimbriimonadales > Fimbriimonadaceae > JAEVZK01. Next base: position 102,266 of record DASZYX010000018.1, read on the forward strand.
TTCTCGCGCTGAACTTGGACTTGCAGCCGGTGGATCGGCTTCAGGTCGAAGAGATACCGGCAGAAGAGCCGGAGCGCCTCGGTCATGTAGCCCTTGCCCCGGTCGGTCGGGTTGAAGAGGATATAGCCGATCTCGAAGCCGTCGTAGTAGTGGACCGGCTTGAAGTAGACGATCATGCCGAGGATGCGGTCGCTCTGGCGGTCGACGATCAGGAGGAGGCCGGTGTCCTCGCCCCAGAAGCCGTCTTTCTCGAACCGGGCGCGCAGGCTCGTCTCGGTCGGCAGTTGCAGCGGATAGTATTCGCCTCGCGTGCCGATCTCGGAGGAGAGCTCGAGGTAGGTTTCGAGGTCCCGGCTGCGCACCGTGCGTAGGTTGACTTTCTCGCCTCTCAGCATTTCAGGAATTATGGATGAGGCCATCCGGGTCCCACAGGTCCGTCCAGTCCCGCGCGCCCGGCCACAGGAAGACCTGTCCTTTGATCAGGCGGCAATTCCGGTCGATGCCGGCGAGGGCGTTCATCTCCTTCGGCGTCAGCGGCTCGCCGGCCGCCGCTTCGAGCAGGGCCTCATATTGTGCTGGCTTGACGGAGAAGGGGATCGGGATCGAGCCGCGCTGAATCTGCCATTTCACGCAGACGGCGGCGGGGCTAATGCCGTGCCGCGAGGCCACGAGGCGGACGACCGGATCCTCCAGATCGACACTGTCTTCCGGCGTTCGGTCCCGCTCCGGACGGCTCGGGGAGCCCAGCGGGCAATAGCCGATCGGCTGGATGCCGTGCTTGGCGCAGAAATCGAAGAGCCCCGGCTGCTGAAAGTGCGGATGAAGCTCCATCTCATTCGCGGCCGGGCGGATCGTCGCGTCGCGGAGGAGAAGCTCCAGCTTGGGAACGGTCATGTTGGACGTCCCGATATGTCGAACGAGGCCTCGCGCGACCAGCGCCTCCATCTGCGCCCAGGTCCGCATATAGACCTCGTGTCGGTACGGTTGAGCGTGGGGATCGCGGGAATCGACGTCCACGCCGGGGCCATGATGGTTCGGGAAGGGCCAATGGACGAGATAGAGGTCGAGGTAGTCGAGGCCCAGATCGCGAAGGGAGTCCTCGCAAGCCCCGGCGACGTCGTCATGCCGGTCGTTCCAGGCCTTGCTCGTGATCCAGAGCTCTTCTCGCGGAATTCCGGTCGAAGCCAAGGCCGCGCCGACTTCCTTCTCATTGCCGTAGACGGCGGCACAGTCGAAATGGCGGTATCCGGCCTCCGCGGCCCCTGCGACGGCCCGGCCGACCTCCGCCGCCGTGTACCGGTCCGAGCCGAAGGTCCCCAGCCCGATCGCCGGAATCCGCGCCCCGCTTGTCAGGATTCGAACGGGGACTCGATCTGTCATAACTTCGCGGTTTTACCCCGGCGATGCATTCGTGTCCGACAAGCGCGGGGCGACTTAGCGCGCTATCTCTTGCCGCACAATAAAGCATGCGCTGGATTGCCGCCTTTCTTGCCCTGACGCTCCTCCTCGGTTGCGGGGGAAGCGCTGGCTCGGGGAGCGGGTACGGGTTCCAGGTCGTCGTCGGTGGCGCAGACTTCCCGACCGCAATCCGGTTCGCCCCGGATGGACGGATGTTCTACACGGAGAAGAACACGGGCAATATCCGCATCGTCCAGGACGGCGAGCTTTTGCCTCAGCCGTTCGCGACTGTGCCGGTCGGAACGGACGGCGAGCAAGGGCTGCTCGGGCTCGCCTTCGATCCCGACTATGTCTCGAACCACTACGTCTACGTCTTCTACAGCGAGGACTCTGTCGCCGCCCAGCGGATCGCCCGGTTCACCGACACCGCCAACGTCGGTACCGGGTTTACCGTTCTCGTCGACAACCTGCCGCGTGGGACGATCCACAACTCGGGGCGGCTCGCCTTCGGCGCGGATGGGAAGCTCTATGCGACGGTCGGGGAGAACGGCGATCCTTCGAATTCTCAGACCACGACGAACTACGCGGGCAAAGTGTTGCGCTTCAACCCGGACGGCTCGATTCCCGCCGACAATCCATTTTCGAACAACGCGATTTTCACCCTCGGCCACCGCAACTGCTTCGGCCTCGCCATGTATCCGGGCACGGGGACGCCGTATGTTTCGGAGAATGGACCGACATGCGACGACGAGATCAACCGCCTCGTCCCCGGTGGCAACTACGGCTGGCGCCCCGGCCAGCCTTGCGGCGACAGCGACCCGAACTACATTCAGCCAATCCGCCGCTACTCCTCCATCATCGCCCCGACCGGCATCTGCTTCTACAGCGGCTCGGTCTTTCCCGAGCTTCAGGGAGACATGCTGATGACGACTTACGTCGAGGGCGCTTTGCGCCGCCTGACGATCGAGGACGACCCTCCCGGCCACGTGGTCGGCGAGTCCGTGCTGCTCACCGGCCTCGGCGGGCCGACCGACGTGGCCGTTTCGCCGGACGGCAACATCTATGTCGCGACGCCGACGGCGATTTTGAAGGTCGTGCGCTCTTAGAATTGGGAAGAGCCGGCGGGTCGCCGGCGCTCCCAGTTAATGTAACGAAAGCCTCCTCGTGCCCGTCGAAGGTTCGGAGGGGGTTTGGTTTGCCATCGAACAGTATTTTGAGAGCGGCTGCTGCCGCCCTCTTCTCCGTCCTGCTAGTCGCCGCCGGCTCCGGCCAGAAGCTCGTCGACGCGCGGTCGGCGATCGAGCGGATCGAAGGCAGCGATCCGGAGGCGAAGATCGAGCGCGCCGAGGCGGCGTTCGCCGTCGACCTGCGCGCCTTTCCCGTGAGGAGCGCGAAGATGTCCGCCAAGGAGACGGCGGCGCTGTGGCTCGCGCTAGTCGACGAGGCCGTCGCCATTCCGCGCCGGAGCATCATGGGCATGTTGGGCGGCTCGCCGCCGGTCCCGATCGGAACCCTCTACACAGCCTGTCTCGATCTCCCACCCCCGGAGACGTGGCCGGAAATCCGAGCGCTCGTCGACCAACGGCCGCCTTCCGTCGACCGGACCGCCCTTCAGATGCTTTGCGCGCGATTAACCGGGGACGACGAAGCGGTCCTCCGGCTCTGCGACGAGTTTGACCGGGAGCAACCGAAGCCAGAGGGATTGGTTGGCTACTTCATTTGGACAGGCTCGATCCGCGTAGCGGCCCTGCGCCGCCTTGGCCGGCTGACCGGGAAGGACGGAATCCTGAAGTGCCTGGGGCTATATGGAATGAACTCCTCTGAGTTGCCCTGCCTGACCGACCTGCTTCCGGCAGGGGACGCCCGGCAAGTCGTCCTCGAGGGCCTGAAACAGAATAAAGCAGAGGCGTTCGTACGAAGCCGGCCCAACCGGCGGCTCGCCCAGCAAGTGGTCCTCGCCCATCTGAAGGAGTTCCCAAAACCGGTGTGGACACTTGCTCAAGTGGCCGACGATCTGCCGTATGTTCAGCGGCTCATCGACCACTACGGTTTGAGTGCGATGCGCGATCCGGAAGCGAATGCGGTGAGCGCGGCTCAGGTCTACGTACGCGGGATGCTTTTGGCGGGGAAGGCGGACCAGGCGGCCAAAGTCTACGACATCGCTTCCAACGGCCTGCGAGTCGATCCCGAAGACTGGGGCGACGTGCCGAAAAACCTGGACCAAACGGTGCTCGCCCTTCAGAAGAGGCTGCCAAACCGCGACATGCGGGACCTCTATCTCAGCGCGGCCATCGCCTGTGGCCACATTCCCGAGGCGATCCACCGGCTAAGGGCTGAGGCAAATTCGGCCGCGACGCCTCGTCAGACCAAGCTAAGGCTCCTTTCGGACCTCGTTGACCTGCATGCGAGAGTTGGCGACCTTCGGGGCGTCGCCGCCGATTGCCGGGCCGCGGAGGCGGCCAAGGGCCGTTCTAACGACGGCGTCGATCCCGCCTACGGCCTTCTTCGCATGGGCCTCGCCTCGGGCGATCCCGAATTGACCCGGCTCGGCATCGCCCATTCCCTGAGCGGACGCGAAGGCTATTCGGACAGTTACCTCTCCAGCATGCTGCTGAGGCAGAAGCGCTATGCCGAACTGCAGCGATTCGCAGTCGAAGATCTGCGCGAGGCGTCGGACAATCCTGGTTATCAGGCGATGGTGGCCACGGCGCTATGCCAGATCTACTATTTGACCAACCGCCCGCGCGACATCCTCACGTTGCTGCGGGAGTTTCCGTCCTGGCCTGCGAACGACCTCGCCTCGATCGATTCCGACAATCCGTTCGGCTATAACGAGGACGAGCGGAGCGAGGATCCTTCCACGGGCTTCTACGCGGCCTGGGCGCTTGCGAAGACGGGGCAGCGCGGATTGGCCGTTCGCGTGCTGCGGAACGATCTGCTGCATCACCCGAATTCCGCCAAATCTCTCGAATTGCTCAATGGGCTCGACGGCGCCTCGGCCCTGCCGGTTTACGAGGAGCTAAAGGTGGCCCATTCCCTGAGCGGGACTCCCGTGCTCTGGAAGGCCGCTCTCATGCTGAAGCTGGGCAGAATCGGGGAAGCCGAGGCGAGCATCCGCCAAGCCCTCGCCATGAACCCAGTCGGCAGCTTCACGTACCGTCAGAAGCTTTACTCCCTGTGGGGCGAAATCCTGGCCAATAAAGGCGACCGGAAGGGCGCCCGCCTTTGCGGCAGCCGAGTCGTCGCGATCGGGCTGGCTTCCCAAGGGCAGGACTTGATGGAGGCCGGGCTCTTCTCGCAAGCGACGGCAGTTCTCGGCAAGGCGGCGGCGCTATGGCCGGATGATGCCGTGATGCAAGCCCAGTTTGGAGCGTGCCTGGACAAGCAGTGCCGGCACGCCGAGGCCCATGCGCACCGTCTTCTCGCCATCCGGAACCTGCCGGCTTCCCTGGGCGAAAATTGCGACCTGCCCCCAGGAATTCTCGGCTTCGAACCGGTCGAGCGACTACTCGGCGCATTCGACGCCCTCGTCCGGAGTCATCCGGGGAGCGCCATGGCCTACTTCGCGAGGGGATCGGCCAATCAGGATGCAGACCGGTCGAAGGAGGCCGTCGCCGACTTTGAGAAGGCCGTCGCGATCGATCCGAACGACTACTTGGCGTGGGGCCGCCTCAGCGCCCTCACATGCTATGGCTTGGCAACCCCGGCTCAGGTCCAGCGATTCGCCTTCGGGGAGATGCGGATTGCTCCTTTAGCGTGGATGCGAGCCGATTTCGATGGAGTTTCGAACGTTGCCGCGTTGTACAAGGACCTGAGCGCCCGCCTCGATCGATTTCCCCTCCAGGACGAAGGGCCGCTCTTTCCTCTCCACGCCGCGGTGTCGCCGTGGCGCCCCATCCGGTTACCCAGCTTCGATCCGCTGAGAAAAGCGAACCGCTTCGTGGGGGATCTCTTCCACAACTCAGGAGACATCGGAACCATCGTCGGTCTTTATCACAACTCGGGAGACCCCTTCGAATGATCATCGCATCCCTTCTGCTGGCGGCCGTCGCGCAATCTCAGAGTTCGCCCCAGCGCTTGCTGGGAGCCGACGAGGTCCTGCGTGAGATGAAGATTCCCATTGCGAAGAAGGGTTCGACTCCGCTTCAGTTCTTCACGGCCGAATCGGCGTCCCTTCGTGCCAAGCTGCCGGGGCTATCTCCGAGTGCGGCGGCCACCGCTTGGGTCGGCCTGGTCCGTCAGTGGGAAGAGAGGGAGCTCGAGCGTAGCGCCAATTCCCCTTCGGACCAGTCCTGGAACGAAGTAATGAAGGCGCTGCCCGGACCGGATTCGTGGCCCGCCATCCGCCAAGGCCTCGCCAAGCTGCCGGCGGCGCGCACGGCCCCGATGCTCGCCCTCATGGACGACTTGCTCGGCAACGATGCGGCGGTCCTGAAGTTCCTGGAAAACAAGCGAATCGCCCTGAGCAAATTGCCCGAATCGGATCGTCCGTGGGACCCGTTCGGCGAATTGGCATCTAGCGAGCTCCCGATCGCCTTGCGCAGCGGCAATCTGGACCTGGTCGCCGGAATCTGTCTTCGGAAGGCAAAGGCGGGAGGATTCGATTGGCCCGGCTGCCCCGACATGGTGCGGATATTTGGGCGGGAAAAGGCGGAGCCGCTGATGCGCGCGATGCTGGAAAGCCAGAAGACTTCCAGCTACAGTTTTCAGGGAGAGGAGACCCAGGCTTTGGCGAGGAAGATCGTGCTCGCCGACTTGCCCAAATTGAAGTTCCCTCGGTGGGATATGGTTCGCGGGCTGGACGACGACGCCTTCGTCTCCGCCATGGTTTCCCGCTTTGGCGAGAAGTCGCTGGAGTCGTCCGGGACTGCCCAGTTGACCTATGCTCTGGGCTTGGCGAAGGCGGGCAAACTCGACGATGCGTTGCGGGTGCTGACGTCCGGACAGTCGCCTCAGCAGTATTGGTCTATCGACCCCGGTCAGCAACAGGCCGTCTACGCGCTGGCTTCGAATCTGCTCGACCGGAAGCTGATTCCGACTCTTGTTCCGCTGTATGTGAGCGCGGCGCGCTCCGTTGGCCGGTCGGACGAGGCCGCCCAGCGCGTCGCGACCTGGCTCGACTCTCCTGCCTTCGCCGCCGGAGCCGCTCGCGCCGACCTGCTGACGCTCAAGGCCTCGTTGGAGGCGGAAGCCGGGCGCGTCGATCAAGCGATCGCCGATTACGAGACGGCCATCGGGTTGCCGTCGCCAGGTTCCCAGGAGGGGGGACTCGGAGCGGCCCGCCAGCTTTTGGCCATCGCCGTCGCCACCCGGAACGCGGAGGCCGTGGACTTCGTCGCGAAGGCGTCCCGCTCTCTGGGCGTTGGGGGCAGCCAAATCGACCTTTTCGAGGCCTACGACCGCATCGGCCGGATCGAAGCGGCGCAACAAGCGTCCCTGAGCTCGATGGGCGACACCCACAACGTCAACATCGGGGCGGAGGGCCAAGGGCGTCTTCTCAATGCTTATCCGGGCCCCGGCGCTCAGCTCGCCAAGCTATATTACGAGGCGAACCAGCCCGGGGAGATCGTGACGCTTTTGCGCGAGTATCCGAAGTGGGGCTCGGCCGATCTGATCGACATTCTCTCCCAACGCCCGGCCGGCAATACGCGTGACTACTATTACGGCAGCGAAGCCAAAAGAGGAGAGCCCCTGGGGTTCTATGCGGCGTGGGCGCTCGGCCAGACCGGCGAGAAAGAGACGGCGATCCGAATTCTCCACGCCCTCATCCCCTCTCATCCGGATGACGATGCGCCGTACGACCTCCTCAACCGGACCGAAGGATCGGCCGCGCTCGCCTTCTACGACCAGTTCGTCCGCGAAGACCCATTCGAAGCTCGTCCCTTGATCTGGCGGGGCGACCTCGAAATGAAGGCGGGCAAACCCCAGGAAGCCGAGAAAGACGTCCGCGCCGGGATCGCCCTCGATCCCATGGATGCAGCGGCCGCCTCGACGAGCCGGCAGATGGCTTACAAGGTCCTTGCGGATATTTTGGATGCGCAAGGGCGTCAGGCGGAAGCCGAAACGTGCCGGAAGGTCTATCGGGGCGCCGGCTTGGAGCAGAAGGGCGAGGAGGACGAGAACGCTGGACTCCGTTCGTTGGCCTTGACCGACTATGAAAACGCGCTTCGCGAGAGTCCGGAAGACGCCCAAGCGAGACTCCGCCTCGCGGGCCTGCTCAGCGACCTGGGCCGAGACCCCGAAGCTCAGACGGAATACGAGAGGGCAGCGGAGTTCGTCCTGACGACGGAGGGGCCGGTGCGCGGCGCCGGTTGGTCCGATTACCAGACCCTATCTGGCCGGAAGACGATCTTGAAGGTCTTCGCCCGGCTGAAGGAACAGCATCCCTCCGACCCCGGACTGCTGATGGCTTACGGTGAGGTTTCCGAGAGCCACGAGGCCCTCAAATGCCTAGAGAAGGCGGTCTCCATCGCTCCCCGCTATCTTCGCGCCTGGCACGGCATCCTCGAGGAGTGGCGCGACAGCGATGCGACCAAAGCTCAGATCCGGGAAGCGGCCCTCGCGGTCATCCGCCTCACTCCCCTCGATCGCCGGGGGCTAGATGCGGTAGCCGAGTTCGGCGATTACGCGGCGGTCTGGCGAGCCTACGAGAAGGCCTCGAAGTTCCTCCCGCCCTTGCCGCATGGGCCTCTCTATGCCCTCGAGGCCTCCGCCCGGTCTTTGAAGGGCGGAATGCGGCCGGCCGACGAAGGCGCGTTCGGCACGCCGTACCAGTCCGACTTCCTGCGCGACGGCCTGGGGAAGGAATTCGCGGGCCTTCGCGAGCTTCAAATTCTGTTTCCCTAACTGGGAACGACCGTGGCATCGCGGTTCTGGCGATGACTCTTAAGCGTAGCGAAAGGCTGTGCTTCTCCATAAATAATCCGGGCCGGGGCGTACGGGGGAAGGCCGGCGGGTCGCCGGCGCTCCCAGTTAGCCTCCGACGACTTGGATCGCCTTCTCCAGCACTTCGTCCTTACCGGCGGCGACGCCGGCGATCGTCCGCTCGACCGGCGCCGTCGGATGGATGCCCACGCCGTGGTGTGGCGTCCCGTCATGCTTCACGACCTTCATCCCGGTGAAGATAATCGTATAGCCGCCCGGCAGGCGGAAGGGGTTGATGTTGCCGTTCGTCCCGGCCGTGGTCTCTCCGACGATCTCGCCGAGCTTGTAGGCTTCGACCATCCCCATCACGCTTTCCGCATAGCTGATCGCGCGGGCGTCGGTCATGAAGGCGATCTTCCCCGTAAAACGAGGCTCGAGCGGGCCGGCGAGTGGCCAGCGGCTCTGGATGAACTGCATGTCCTGATGGTCCGGCTTGGTCACGTGCGGGATATTCCAGAAGGCGGAGGTCACCGGCTTGTCGGAGATGCGATGGAGGACGTCCGAGGCGACGTCGTTCGGATAGCCGCGCATGTCGAAGACGATCCCCTTCGCTTTGGCGAGGGTGGGGATCATCGCCTGATATTCCTCCATCTTCGCGCGCGGGCCGTCGAGGTCGACGTACCAGACCCCCGGCTTGATCTCTTCGATCGGCTTGGGGCGCTTTTCCTCGATCTTCTGATCCAGAGCCCGCTTCAGGGTCGCGTTATAGGTGTCCCCGTTGCTGCGGGAGAAGTCGATCGAAACCGACGAGCCGTCCGGCCCGGCGAGCAGGACCGACTTGCCCCGATACCGCCGCCATTGCTCGGTCGCGCCGGAGATCAGCGGCTCCGTCGCCTTCCATAGCTCGCTGACCGTCTTGCCGTCGATCTTGACGATCTCGTCGCCGGGCAGAGGCTTGGTGACTCCCGCCGCCACTTCTGTCACGACGAGCTTGCCCTCGATCCAATCCGCGAGGAACGGAGGCTGGGCGAAGTTGGCATCCGAAACGTGGGCGACGAAACCGTGTCCGTCGTGGGCGGAGGCGACGAGGCGGCGAAGCGTGTCGAGAAAGGCCCGCTGGTCGGGATCGGTCGCGGCTTCGCTCAGGGATTGGCGCAGAACCGCCGGCCAGTCGGTCTTCACGACATCGAAATAGGGATAGAAATGCTCGTAGACGTTCCAAGCGAGCGCCACATCGGCCAGGCGCGTCGTCCGGTCATCGCCGGTCTGATTCTGCGGTGGGAGCTCGATGGTCTTGGGATCGACGGTGTGCGGCAGGGCCGAGCCGTTCGTCGCGAAGAGGGCGAGGGGAACGCTGCACGAGACGCCGCCGCCGAGGTCGGCGGTGAAGGGCTTGCGCGGGTCGGGGAAGCCGTCGGGGATGACGCCTCCGGGGCAGTCCTTGAAAACGCGCTTGCTGCGATAGACGTTCTGATTCGCGGGCGTGATCCCGCCGCCAAAGCCGATGTTGTCCCACATCACAACCTGCGGGCCGTCCGAATCCGGCGGCACGACGAGCGGCTTGATCGTCGGCGGGCGGTTCGTCACGTAGACGCGCACACTCGGGGCAAGCGGGCGGAAGAAGCTCTCGAGCTTCTGAGCCAGATCGGCCGGGTCCTTCGCGCCTTCGACGGCGGCGACGCCGGCAATGGCGAACGCATCCCAATCCGCCTTCTCGACCGCGTTGCTCGGATGGAAGTGGCGGACGTAGCCGAGGAGCTTCGTATAGGCAACGAGATTGTCGAGGCCGCGCTCGGTGAGCGGCGTCGGCTTGGAAAGGGGAACGTCGGGCGCGTCGCTTTCTTGAAAGCTGGTCGCATCGATCCAAGCCTTTCCGGAGCCGACCAGCATGATGCCCACGTTGATCGTGTCCGCATCGGCATCGATCGCGCCGACGATGTCGTAGAAGGCCCAGTCGCCGGAGCGTATCGGCCGATCTCCCATGTTGTTGAAGAAGCCCTGGCCGCCATTCTGACGGTCGACCCGCATCCAGAGCTGGGTCTGGCCGAATCCGGCGCCGGATTCGAACCGCACGGCGGCGCGGAAACGCATCTTCTTCCCGCGGTAGGGCCGGGCGTCGAAGGTCTGCATCAGGTTGCCGAACCCTTGGCCGGGCTGGCCGTTGATCCCGACGAGGGCGCACTGCTTGCCCTCCTTCGGGTTGTCCGTCGAGATTTGGACGTAGTAGCCGGCATCGATCGAGGGTTGGGGGACGAACCAGCCGGGAGGCGGCTGGCCAGGCGAACCCTTCTCAAAGCCGGGATTTTCGATCGGGGACTGGGCTCGCGCCGAGGCCGCGAGCATCAGAGCGATCGACGAAAGCAGCGCGAACAAGACTTGGCGCGTGGTCTTCATGATTACCTCTTCGTTCCGAACAACCCTCTGACGGCTCGGACGGCACGAGTTTACTACGATTGTAGTCACTTCGGCGGAGGATTATTTGGCGGTTTGGGACGCGCTTGAAGGTGAACGCTCTCGGCGAGGAGGACATCCGCAAAAACGCCTCGGGAAATATCCATCCGGTCTTGGCCCGAAGTCTTCGTCAGCTTATTCTTCGGCGGTTGGTAAGGCTTACCGAGGCCGCCAGCAGCGGCCTCATAAGAGCCGTGATTACTCCTCCGGTGGAAAGCCGGCGTCCCTCAGGGCCTCTTCGACCGCTTGCATCCCGTTGCTATTCGCGATCGATACGAAGACCGTATGCGCCACCCGGTCGGCCTCGACCGACTCGATGCCGGGCAGGTCTTGCAAGGCTTCGAGGATGCTCGTCTCGTCGGCCTGGGAGACGAGATCGGGGCAGAAAAAGGTCTTTGCGACGACACTCACGCATTCTTGGACAGCGTTCGTCGAAATCGGTTCGATCTATCGGTCGCGGTTAGGCGTAATATCGCTCTATGCTGGCTGCTCTCGCCGTCGCCTCTTTGCTTCAAATCGAACCTTCCGCCAAGCTTCACCAATCCGACGTGGCCCCGCTCGAAGACGCGATGCGGCCGATCCGCGAGATCACCCGCGACAGCTTCACGATCCAGTACTTCACGAGCAAGCCCTGCATGACGCGGCTGGAATACCGGCAGGACGATCTGCCAATGATCGCCTTCGGCCGCAAGACGCCGGTTAAGTGGGAAACGGAGGAGAGCAAAGATGCCCCGACCACCTGGCACGTCTTGACCGTGACCGGGCTCCAGGCCGGCAAGCGCTACTATTACCGCGTCTACGATCCCGGGCTTGTTCCGACCGCGACCGAGAAGAATTTCGGAGCGAGCGATGGCTACGACCGCGAGTTCGCCGTCAGCACCGAAGCCCCGCGCGGGCAGAAGACGATCATTCACCTGCCGGTAAAGGTGCTCTTGATGCCGAACGTGATCAACGTGCTCTCGGCTTACGGCGAGCGCCTCAATCCCGCGCCGGAGCCGCCGCCCCTCACGCCCGACGAGATCAAGAAGATCGAGGAGGAGTACGCGATTTCCAGCCGATTCTTCTGGATCAACAGCGGGATGCGGCTTTGGGTCGACTATCAGTTCTTCGTCGACGACCGTTGGCAGCGCTGGGGCGTCGAGCCGGATACCGCGACCGGCCTCTATAAGGGCTTGCCGATGTGCCGCAGCTATCCGGGCAAGGATTACGCCGATCCCGGCGGCGGCGATTTCACGATCCTCGACACGACCGATATCGCGAAGACGAATCAAGACCCCGTCATCGAGGCGAAGCCGTACAGCGGGCAGATCGAGCAGGCCTTCGTGCGGCGCTGGAATCCGAACGCGAAGCGGTGGGAGTTCTACAACAGCGGCGGCGGCACGTACGGCGTCGAGCAGTTTCCGCAGGGCATCCCCGGCCGGTCGCAGTTTCTCGGCGGCGGCGACACGGCCTGGCTCGCCACCCACGAGTTCCACCACGATCTCGAATCCCACGGCCAGTACTCCCTCTCCGACCGAGAAGACGAGCGCGTCGTCTTCAACCACTACGCGCCTCGCAGCCGAACCGGCGCCGACGCGAGGGACTGGACGAGCAGCGGCCCTCACGGCGAGCATTGGGACGGCATGGCGTACTGGGACCGGCAGCTCACCGACGCCCAATGGCTCCGCTTCTACTTCGGCTACACGGAGACGGTGAAGGACGGCGACGGAGACGGCGTGCCGGACAATGATCCGCGTCTGCCTCTCGACGAGAAGCGCTTCGGCAGCAATCCGGGCAAGCTCTCGACCGACGGCCAGGTAACCGACATGGAGAAGGCCCTGGAAAGCACCTGGGTTCCCGCCCCGCTCCAACCGACCTGGATCAAGACCGGCTTCCAAAGCCCGATCCCCGATCCGAAGAGGCCGGACAAGGGCAGCCCGTATCCGCTCTATCCCTTCGAGCCCTTCATCTATCCGATGCATGCGGTCGTCGACGGCTCGGCCAGCGAATGGAGCGGCATCCCTCTCGCCGGGCACGTCACCGGGCCGGGCGGGACCGATATGACTTTCCGCCAGGCTCACGACGAGGCCGGCTATTACGGCGTTTTCACCCTCAAGGGGCCGTGGAAGCACGTCGACGCCATCTTCGACGGCGAGGGGCAAGGCGTCTATTCCGGCGTCGGCGTCACGTCGTTCCAGATCGTCAATCTCGGGGCGAGCGAGGGAATCGAGGCCGGCCCGGACGTCGGCGTCGTCGACGTAAATATCACGCCCTTCAAAGCGCCCGGCTTGAAGTGGAAGGCGAGCAAGAAAGGGGACACGACGACCTTCGAATTCAGCTTCCCCAACCGCGCCAATGGGCTCTGGTATTGGACGGGTGGCGGCCACGAGATCGGCTCGGAGATCAACGTCTGGGACGATCAGGGACGCGGCTTCTCGATGGGCGAGCCGTACCATGTCTTCTATGCGCGGATGCTGGAACCGCACGGAAAGACGCCGATGCCGCCTAACGCGCCGGCGGAAATCGAGCCGGGTCCGGGCGTGGACGTCTATCGGCCGGGCGATCCGAAGCTGAAGCTTTCCGGAACCTGGGTGAAGCAAGGCGAGGCTCTCGCGTACACGGGAGGCGAACCGGAAGGCTCCGTGTACGTCGATCTCCCGAAGACGGACGATTTCGACCTAGCGGCAGTTATCGAAGCGGATAGCGACGCCATCGTCGGAGCCTTCGCCGCGAACCAGAAAGTCAACGCCGGTACCGGCTACATCGGCTTCGTCGGCGGCTATGGCAACACGGTGACCCGCATGCGCATCAACGGCAAGGAAGCCGGCGACGAGGAGGTCAAGATGACGCCGGGCCGTCACACGATCCAGTTCAGCCGCCACGGCGGCGATCTATGGCTGCTCGTGGACGGCAAGCCGGTCATCTGGGCATCCGACCCTACGCCGCAAACTCAAATCACAAAAGTTGCGATACTAGGGGGTTACGGGGGCCACCAAAAGCTCTATGAAGTCCGCGTTAAGACCTAACGCAACATCGGGGGAACCCTTCGATAGGGGAGGGCATCCTATCGTTTTTTAACAGACTCAACGCAAGTTAATACATCGTTGCTTCACGAGCCGAGAAGCTTTCGCTACACTTCTGAGCGTGTTGAAAGCTAGAGTCCTCATCATCGTTGCCGGACTGTGCCTGTTGGCCGCCGGATGCAAGCCGAAAGCGCCGGAAATGGCTCCGATGGGGGACGATGCTCCCGCTATGGGATCCTCCGGTAAGACTACTTTTCAGGCGTTCGTCGCCGACAAATGGGCGGTCGTCGATGGCGACGGCTCCAATACCGGCCGGTACTACGATTTCAAGTCCGACGGCACTTTCGAGTGCGGCGGCAATAACGGCGAATGGAAGAGCACCGGCCACTGGAAGGCCGCGGCGGGCGACAGCGCCAACATGACCTACGAGACCATGAAGGGCAAGTCCTTCGAGGACTACCGCGCCGAGTACAAGAAGGACGAGGAGGGCGGCGGACAGATCGCCATCCAGCGCGCGCTCTTCTACGATGGCCTCTACGACCAACTCGCGAAGATGACCACGGTATGGGTCGACAAGGACAAGAAGCACTTGACCTTCGACGAGCCCAAGTCTCAGCAGCCCGCGAGCAACGATCCGAACGATCCGATGGCCGGCCTCCAGGAAATGATGAAGAAGCAGGAGGTCAAGCTGGAGCGGATGGGTCCGAAGAAGGCGGAGTAAACCGGTATCGACCAGGAGGTGAGTCGCCGTAGAAAACGGCTCACCTCTCCCGACTCCGCATCGAGCGGCCTGGGGCATACTCCCTTCGTGAGTCTCCTCGCCGCGCTCGCCATGGCTCAGCTTCCCCTATACTCGCCCCGGCCCGTCCTCGGAGACTGGCTCCTCGATTCCCGTCCGTACAAGGCAGCCGTTTATCAGGCAAAGGATGGCCTCGTGCTCTCCAACGGCCTCATCTCGCGAACATTCCGCGTGGGCCAAGGTGCGACGGTCGGGCTCGATAACCTGATGGCCGACGAGAGTCTCCTCCGGGCCGTCCGGCCGGAAGCGACCGTCACCGTCGATGGGACGGAGCGGGAAATCGGCGGACTCGCCGGCCAACCCGACCTCGCGTATCTCACGCCCGAATGGCTCGACGAGATGAGAGGCCATGGAAAGGCCACCTACGAGATCGTCGAGCCCGAGGCGCCGGTGACCTGGAAGCGCGTCCGCCACGCCCCTAACGTTCCTTATCCGCCGAAAGGCGTTGGCCTGGTTCTTCACTTCGAACCGGAAGGCGGCCTCGCGGTCGACGTGCATTACGAGATCTACGACGGCATCCCGCTGATGGCGAAGTGGATCACGATGCGGAACACGAGCGACAAGGTATGCCGGATCGACAGGTTCGAATCGGAAATCCTGTCTCTGGTCGAGGCGGAATCGACCGTCGATCCCGCCGAAAGCTGGCGAAAGCCGCTCGTCTCCGTGTTCACCGATTACAGCTTCGGCGGCTCGACGAAGGGCGTCTATTGGGAGCCTGAGCCAGACTACAAAACCCAGGTCAACTATGAGCTGAAGACGCCGTGCAAGCTGGTCGTCCACCCGCCCCTCGGACCGGAAATCGATCTCAAGCCGGGGGCGAGCTTGAGCAGCTTCCGAGCCTACGAGCTGTTCCACGACTCCTACGACCGGGAGCGGCAAGGCCTCGCCGTCCGCAAGATGTATCGCACGATCGCTCCCTGGACCCAGGAAAACCCGATCATGCTGCACCTGACTTCGACCGACCCGGCCACCGTGCACCGGGCCATCGACCAGGCCGCCGATTGCGGGTTCGAAATGATCGTCATCTCGTTCTGGAGCGGGCTCGACATGGAGAACGTGTCGCCCGACAACATCGCCAAATTCAAGGAGTTCCGGGAGTACGCGAACTCGAAGGGGCTGGAGCTCGGCGGCTATTCGCTTCTCGCCAGCCGGAGCATCGACAAGGCAAACGACGTCGTCAATCCAAAGCCGATTTTCGGCGCGTCGCCATGCCTCGGCAGCCAATGGGGCATCGAGTACTTCGCCAAGCTCCGGAAGTTCATCTCGGAGACCGGCTTCAACCTGCTGGAGCACGACGGCAGCTATCCCGGCGACACCTGCGCCTCGACCACCCATCCCGGCCATCGCGACCTCGGCGACTCCCAGTGGAAGCAGTTCCAAGAGATCGCCGATTTCTACAAGTGGTGCCGCGAGCGGGGCGTCTTCCTGAACGTCCCCGACGTGTATTTCCTGAGTGGCTCGAACAAGACAGGGATGGGCTACCGGGAATCGAACTGGTCGCTGCCCCGCGCGCAGCAGCACATCCATGCCCGCCAAAACCTGTACGACGGGACCTGGGAGAAGACGCCGAGCATGGGCTGGATGATGGTCCCGCTCGTCGAATATCAGGGCGGGGGAGCGGCCGCGACGATCGAGCCGCTGAAGGAGCATTTGCAGGACTACGGGCTCCATCTCGCCAACAACTTCGGCTATGGGGCTCAGGCCTGCTACCGAGGCCCGCGCCTTTACGACGCGCCGGAGACTCGCGCCGTCGTGAAGAAGTGGGTCGATTGGTTCAAGGCTCACCGGGATATTCTCGAATCCGACGTGATCCATGTGCGCCGGGCGGACGGAGTGAACCTGGACGCCGTCCTTCACGTGAACCCGGCCCTCCCGACGAAGGCGATGGCCGTGGTCTACAACCCCGGCGACACGGATCTGGAGCAGGAAATCGTGTTCCCGCTGTATTACTCGGGGCTACAGGGCTCGTGCGAGATGGCGGAGAACGACGGGAAGGCCTCGCGCGTAAAGCTGGACGACAAGCAGCGGCTGGTGCTGAAGGTAAAGGTTCCGGCGAAAGGCTGCGTCTGGTTCACGTTCCGGTGAGCCCGAAGAACCCGCAGAAACATCGCACATTCTCCGTTTCCGCTATTCTTGTCGTTGTGCGGTCTCGATTACTGGTTATCTTCGCGCTCTTGCTAGGCCTATCCGTCCTTGCCGTGGGGCAGCAAAACATCGCCCGGCAAGCCCACGCCGCGGCCTCGGAATCTCAGGAAAGTCTCCCGCCGGAGCTTGCCAACGATGGGAACGAGGGGACGCGGTGGTCGGGGATTCCCGGCCACAACAGCGGCGTCTGGTACGAGTTGGACTGGGATCATCCGGTGCAGGTCGGCGAGGTGCTCGTGCGGCAATACCAGCGCTATACCTTCGAGTGGGACGTGCAGGTGTGGGACGAGAATGCAGACGATTGGAAGACCGTCCAGCACTTCGGCCAGCCGGGCGTCAAGCTTCCCGTCGCCGTTCTCTGCACGCTCCAGCCGGCCGTGATGACGACCAAGGTGCGGATTGCCAACATCACGAACGGTCCGAGCTTCACCGAAGTGGAGGTGTACGAATCCGCGAAGGCCCATCCGCCCGTGATCTCTCTCGCCTCCGATTTGCGCGGCAACTTCGTCGGCATGATCTGCGACGGCTTCGGCACCCTGCCGATCGCGTCCAAGGGCGTCCGTCTGGATTGCCAGACCGCGAAAGGAAATTGGACGGCCTATGCGGTGACCGACGCCCACGGCCTCTTCTCGGCCCAGATGCCGGTCGGGCTGACCGGGCGCGTAACCGCTGTCGCGGATGGGATCGAACCTTACCATTTCGATTCCGCCAAGTTCCAGCGGGCCATCACGCCGCAAGACCTCAACCTCAAGATCGAGGAGTTGGATAGCGGCTGGAAATTCAAGGCCGATCCCCCGCGCGGCTTCGAGCAGGCCGATTTCGACGACAAGGGCTGGTCGCCGATCAAGGTACCCGCACATTGGGAAATGGAAGGCTTCAAGTCCCTCGACGGGGTCGGCGGCTATCGCCTGCGCTTCCGCGCGCCGTCCGGGAGCGGCCGCCTGATGCTCCGCTTCGACGGCGTCTACAGCGGGGCCGACGTGTGGGTGAACGGAAAGCACCTCGCCCACCACGAAGGCGGCTTCACCCCATTCGAGATGGACGTTACCGACGCGGCGAACCCCGGCGGCGAGAACGTGCTCGCCTTGCGAGTCGTCGAGCACACGAACACGAGCGACAACCTGGACAAGATGAGCCAGTACGCGGATTTCGGCCTCGCCGGAATCATGCGAAAAGTGACTCTCTTCCACGTGCCGGAGACCCACGTCGAAGCCTTGGAGGAGAGCGCCAGCTTCGCCGGCTCGGCCACGGTTTCCGGCAAGCTGGGCATCGTCAACTGCTCCGGTCGCAGCGCCTCGATCTCCGCCGATGTCAGCCTGGAGGGGCGAGACGGCAAGGCCGTCGCGCGGACGAGCCTGCCCGCAGTCAGCCTGGAGACGCTTTCCCGAGGCGACGAGTCTTTCAAGCTGAGCGTGCCGAACCCACATCCCTGGAACGCGGAAAATCCCTATCTCTACACGCTCCGCGTCGAGTTGAAACAGGGCTCGCGGACGGTCCAGACGCTCCGCCAGAAGATCGGATTGCGGGAGACGACGATCGAGGGCTCGACCCTCCTCGTAGACGGCAAGCCGGTCAAGATTCGCGGAACCTGCCATCACGACCAATACCCGACGATGGGGCGCGCGGTGACCCCCGAGATCGAGCGGACCGACGTGAAGATGATCAAGCAGGCGAACCTGAACGCCCTCCGCACGAGCCACTATCCGCCGATGCCGGAGCTGATCCAAGCTGCCGATGAGATGGGCCTGTACGTCGAGGACGAAGCCGACTTCTGCTGGGTCGGAGTCGCCGACGATCTGCGGAACGCGCCCCAGATCATCCAGCTCACCGCCGAGATGATCGCCCGCGACCGCAACCATCCGAGCGTCTTCATGTGGTCGCTCTGCAACGAAAGCGACTTCGGCTACGACTTCGAGCGAAGCCACGGGTGGGTGCGCAGCATCGATCCCAGCCGCCCGACCAGCGCCGCGACGAGCGCCTGGCTGGAGATCGCGACCCTCCACAATCCGATCTCGATCGGCCGCATCCAGGCAAACGAGACGATCGGCAAGCCGCTCCTCTTCGACGAGGCCTGGTGCATCTATCAAGGGATTTTCAACGACGTCGCCGAGATGTGGGTCGATCCCGGCATTCGCGACTACTACGCGGAGCCGCTCAAAGGCATCTGGAAGGCGATGATGGACAGCAAGACGACCCAGGGCTCCCAGATCTGGGCATGGTCGGACGACATCTTCTGCGTTCCGAACCGGGGCCTCGAATATGGGCGGGAAGCGACGCAGAGCCACTTCATCGAAGGGACCTACTTGATGCCGGGGCGGGGCCTCACCGGCGACGCGCCGTGGGGCGTGGTCGACGGCTGGCGGCGGCAGAAGCCGGAGTTCTGGATTACCAAGCACCTCCAATCCCCGGTGAAGATCAAAGAGGGCTTCTACACGCCGGGAGAGCCGACCCGCATCAAGGTGACCAACGAATACGACTTCACGAATCTGGCCGACGGCACGGTCAAATACGAGATCGGGAGCACGACCGGCAAGCTGCATCCGAGCATCGGGCCGCGCTCAACCGGCGAAATCACAATCCCCGCGAGCTCCTCCGCCGGCCCCCTCGTGCTGACCGTCGTCGATGGCTTCGGGCAGATCGTTGACAAGTTCGCCTTCCCCGAGAAGCCGTCAGCCGCTCCGAAGGAACCGGACGGGCCGCCGCTCGTCATCCGCGACGAGAGCATCCTCGCGGGAGACAGCACCCATGTCATCGGCGGGAACTTCGAACTTGCTTTCGACAAGAACACGGGCGAGCTGCGCGAATGCGTCCGCAACAGCCAGCCGCTGCTCCTCGGGTTCCCCGAGCTGCACATCTTGCTCACCAGCACTCCAACCCACGACTTCCCGGACGGGCTCGCCTGGCGGCTAACCTCGATGACGGTGACGCACGAAGGCCGGAACGTGAAGGTCGCGGAAACCGGTCGCTACCCGGACTTCGAGGGAAGCTACGAGATGACGATCACGCCGGGCGGCTCCGTCACCGTGCATTCCAAGTTCGTCTACACGGGCGACCGGATCATGGTCCGCGAAGCGGGCCTGCGCTTCTCGGTGCCGAAGGGGTGCGACCAGCTTTCCTGGGATCGGATCGCGGAGTGGAACAACATGCCCGACGACGACATCGGCCGCCCGCGTGGCGTCGCTTTCGCCGTCTACGACCACCCGAACGCCGTTCCGCCGACCTGGCCCTTCGCGCAGGACAACTCGCCGATGGGTTCGAACGACTTCCGCAGCACGAAGCGGCATATCCGCTCCGGCGCGATCGCCTATGCCAACGGCGCCGGCGTCGGCATCCAAAGCGACGGCTCCCAGGCTCTTCGCGCGATCGTGGAGACCGACCGGATCACCGTACACGTGAGCGACTGGTACGGCGGCACCAACGTCGGCTGGCAGGAGTGGATCACCAACTATGGCCAGGGCAAGACGATCTTGAAAGGCGACACCCTGGAATCGACTTTGCGCCTACAGCTTCGGGCCGGGTCCGCGCCAACAGCGGAGACGCCTCCCACCAACGAGGAGAAACCCAAGCCGAAACGGATTCGAAAGGCGCGCCGCACCCGGCGTGGCGGCGGTCATTAACAACACAAATTGGAGCTTCCGGAACCCTCTCGGGGGAGAGGATGAATCGAGATGGGCGCTCCCTGCTAGGCCGACTCTCGCTCGCCTTCCGTGAAGTAGTTCTCCGACAGCTTGTTGATCTGCGTCTGCATCTCGACGAGCTTGCGGAAGACGCCGTCGGGGTTCGCCATCAGTTCGTCGTGAGTGCCCATCTCGACGACCTTGCCGTCCTCGATCACGACGAGGCGGTTGGCCTCGCGCAGGGTTGAAAGCCGATGGGCGATGGCGAAGGTGGTCCGGCCGTCGACGAGGTGCTCCAGGGCTTCCTGAATCATTCGTTCGGTTTCGGTATCCACGCTCGCGGTGGCCTCGTCGAGGATCAGCACCTTCGGATTGTGGAGGATGGCGCGAGCGATCGCGATGCGTTGGCGCTCGCCGCCGGAAAGGCGCTGCCCGCGCTCGCCGACGTAGGTATCGTAGCCATCCGGGAAGTTGACGATGAAGTGGTGGGCGTTTGCCGCCTTCGCCGCTTCCATGATCTCCTTCAGCGAGCAATCCGGCCGGCCGTAGGCGATGTTGTCCTTGATCGAGCCGGGGAAGAGGTAGCTCTCCTGGAGCACGACGCCGACCTGCTTGCGGAAATCGTCGATTTGGATGTTGCGAAGATCGACGCCGTCCAGCTCGATACGGCCTTGGGTCGGGTCGTAGAAGCGCAGGAGCAGGTTGATGAGGGTGGACTTGCCGGCGCCGGAGTGGCCGACGATCCCGATCATCTCGCCCGGCTTGACGTCGAGGTCGATGCCGTGCAGCACCTCGCGCGTCTTGTCGTAGCTGAAGTGGACGTCCCGGAAGGTGACCCCGCCCTTGACGGCGGGCATGGGAACGGCATTCGGGGCGTCGACGATGTCGAGCGGCGTATCGACGACCTCGAAGACGCGCTCGGCGGCGGTCAGGGAGCGCGAGGTCCAGTCGACGATGCGCTGGAGCATCATCATCGGCTGCTGCATCATCGCCGAGTAGGCGAGCATGGCCGTGAACTGGCCGATGCTCATGTTGCCGGCCAGGACGCCGTTGCCGCCGACGAGCCAGATGACGAACGTGCCCGTCCACATCGTGAACACGACCATCGGGAAGAAGGTCGACCAGCTCGATTCGGCCTCGTAGCCGATCCCGGCGAGGTCCTTGATCCTGCGGCCGAAGCGGTTCTTCTCCCGCTCCTCGCCGTGGAACGCCTTGACGACGCGGGTTCCCTGAAGGACGCCGCTGAGGGCGCTGCTCAGCCGCGAGTTGGAGTGGTGGTAGCGGCTCCAGACCCGCATCATGCGGCGGCGGAACTTGTAGACGCCGAACATGACGATGGGCACCGGCAGCAGGGTCCAGACGGCGACG
>DASZYX010000019.1:0-115098 GCA_035545155.1 Fimbriimonadaceae bacterium
CGCTTCGATCCACACGGTGCTCATGCCTCAGAGCATCACGAGCGTTCCTCAGACTCCGGATTTCGTGAAGGGCGTGATGAATCTTCGCGGCCAGATCGTTCCGATCCTGGACCTTCGGGTCCGCTTCGGCCTGCCGGCCGAAGACCACGCCAAGACGCGGATCGTGATCGTGAACATCAACGACATTACGGCCGGCCTGATCGTGGACGCGGTCTCCGAGGTGTTGCGGCTCCCGGATTCGAAGATCGAGCCTCCTTCGGCTCTACTGTCCTCGATCGCCGCCGACTGCATCACCGGGATCGGACAGGTCGGCTCGGACAAGGACCAGAGACTGATCCTCCTCCTCGACGTCTACAAGCTTTTGACCAGCAGCCTCAGCGAAGCCGAATTGGCACGATTGGCCGCCTAAACGACAATGCCAGAATCTATCTCAGTCTTGGTGGTGGACGACTCCGCGTTCATGCGGAAAATGGTCACCCAGATCCTCACGGGAGCAGGTGGGATCTCAGTCGTGGGACAAGCGCACGATGGGCGCGACGCCCTGCTGAAGGCCGAGAAGCTGCGACCCGATGTGATCACGCTCGACGTCGAGATGCCGGAGATGGACGGCGTCACCGCTCTGCGCGAGATCACGACCCGCTTCAAGATTCCCGTCGTGATGCTGAGCTCCGTCACCCAGTCGGGGGCGGCGACGACGATGAAGTGCCTGGAGCTCGGCGCCGTCGATTTCGTCGCCAAACCGTCCGGCTCGATCTCGCTGGACATCGCCGACGTGGCGACCGAGCTGATCGCGAAGGTGCGGGCAGCGGTGCGTTCGAAGCATGTGGCTCCGATCGCCGCGCCGAAGGTGCAGCCCCTGATCGGGGGAAGCTCGCGGAAGTCGGTGATCGTGATCGGTTCTTCGACGGGAGGGCCGCGAGCACTTCAGGCCGTGATCCCGGCCCTGCCGGCAAACCTCAAGGTGCCGATCGTCATCGTGCAGCACATGCCGCCGACCTTCACGAAGACGCTGGCCGAGCGCCTCAATGTGGCGTCCGGGCTGGAGGTCAAGGAGGCGGAAGAAGGCGACCGGCTCACGCCAGGCCAGGTTCTCGTGGCGCCGGGCGGGCATCATTTGGAATTCGACAGCCAGGGGAAGGCCTATTTTAACGACGGCCCTCCGGTCCACGGCGTGAAGCCCTCCGTGGACGTGACCCTGGCTTCTTTGGTCCGGACGTTTGGACACCGTATGGTCGGCGTCCTCTTGACCGGAATGGGCTCCGACGGGGCGGCCGGGCTGCGGGCGATCCACCTGGCGGGTGGAACGACCATCGCGGAGAGCGAAAGCACCTGCGTCGTGTTTGGAATGCCGAAGGCCGCGATCGAAATGCGGGCCGTCGATTTCACGGTCCCCCTTGGCCATGTTGCGATGGCGATCGTAGAGGCGGTTACCGAATCTTCGGCGACGAGGGCGAGCTAAGTATGACTAATCCTGATATGTCTCAATACCTGGGGGTGTTCCTCGACGAGGCGCTCGAGCAGTTGGAGCTCTTCGAGACGCACGCGATCGACCTCGAACGCACGCCCGATCCGGACGGCGTCCTCCAGATCCTCTTCCGCGCGGCTCATACCCTCAAGGGCTCGAGCAAGGCGATGGGCTTCACCGCCATCGGCGATCTGACCCATCAAATGGAGAACGTGCTGGACTCGCTTCGGAGTCATCAGCTCGACCTGACGAGCCACGTCATCGACTTTTTGTTGGAATGCCTCGATATGCTGCAAGGGCTGGTCGCAGCCGTGGCCGCCAGCGGCAACGAAGGGGAGATCGACACGGCGCGACTGAAGCAGCTCGCGTCGGGGCTCGACCAATTTCACGATGGCTCGCAGCCTGCCGAGGCACAGGCCGACCCGGTCGCCGAAGACAAGGCGCCCGTCGCGTCGCAGCCCGAGAGCGTCGAACCCGCCGCGGTTCCGGAGCCTGTGGCTTCGGAGCCCGCGGATGTCGAAGCGCCGCCTGCCGGCGCCGTGAAGTTCCGCATCGGCATTTCCGACACCTGCCAAATGAAGGGCGTCCGGGCGATCTTGATCCTCGGCGCGCTTCGCAGCCTGGGAGAAATCACGGCGACCGTCCCCTCTCAGGAAGATATCGAAGAGGAGAAGTTCGAGAGCCATTTCGAAGTCACTCTCGAAACGGATCGAACCGGCGAGGAGCTCTCCGAAGCCGCGAGCCGGCTTCTCGAAGTCTCCTCGGTCGAGATTACCGACACCCGGGCGCAGGCCGAGCCCGCGGCGCCCGATCGGAGCGCCACACCAGCTCCGACGGAGACCGCGGGCCCGGCCACCGCCCCGACGACGGTTAAAGAACCTTCTCCCGAAGCGAAGGCTCCGGCCGCTCCACCCGCGACCGCGCCTGCCGGCGGCGCCACCGGCGCGCCGGCGGCGACGACTTCGTCGACCGTCCGCGTCGACGTCGGCCGCCTCGACAAACTGCTGAATCTGGTCGGCGAGCTCGTCACCGACCGTACCCAGCTCGTCACCCTCACGACGACCCTCCAAGCCCGCTATCCCGAGGATGAGCAGATGAGCGCCCTCCTCGAGGGCATCAACCGGTTCGGCACGGTGACTTCGGAACTTCAGGAAGAAGTGATGAAGTCGCGGATGCTGCCGATCAATGGCGTCTTCCAGCGCATGCCAAGGATGGTGCGCGACCTCGCTCAAAAGACGGGCAAGGACATCGACTTCGAAGTGACGGGAGGCGAAACGGAGCTGGATCGCTCCGTGCTGGAAATCCTCGGCGATCCGCTGATCCATCTGTTGCGAAACGCGGTGGACCATGGCATCGAGCCGCCCGCCGACCGTAAGGCCGCCGGCAAGACGGGGCGCGGACGCGTGCTCCTTTCCGCTCGTCAGGAGCGCAGCCAGATCGTCATCGAGATCGAGGACGACGGCAAGGGCATCGATCCGGCCACGATGCGCGCGGCCGCCGTCAGGAAGGGCGTCATCTCCGAATCGGTCGCGGACGCGCTTTCCGACCGCGACGCCATCCAGCTCATTTTCGCCCCCGGTTTCTCGACGGCGAAGGAGCTTTCCGAGATTTCCGGCCGAGGCGTCGGCATGGATATCGTGCGCTCGAACATCGAGCGCGTGGGCGGGCGCATCATGATCGAGAGCAAGGTCGGCGTGGGAAGCCGGTTCCTCATCTATCTCCCGTTGACGCTGGCGATCGTGCGGGCCGTGCTGGTCTCGGCCGAGGGAAGCACGTACGCCATTCCTCTGACGTCGGTGACCGAGATGGTGAGCCTCGTGCATGCCAACGGCGATCTCGTTCAGTGCAGCGCGGGCGGTCAAGCCGCGCTGATGCTCCGAGGCAAGACCCTGCCTCTGGCTTGCTTCTCCGAGGTTCTCGACGGAAATCAGACGGCCGTCGACCCGGCTCGGATCAAAGAGAACTCTTACGCGGTTGTGGTGCGCCACGGCGAGGGCGAGGCCGCCCTGTCCGTCGACGCTCTTCAGGGAGAGATGGAGGTTGTCATCAAGCCTCTCGGTTCCCTACTCAAGGACCTGCCGGGAATCTCCGGCGCTTCTATTCTCGGCGACGGGCGAGTCGCCCTCGTCGTCGACCCTTCGAAAGCACTCGAAGAGCTCTACCGAACCCAAGTTGCGGCATAAATGGACCTAACAACACTCAGTATTGGCGGCGCCCCGTTCGGGGAAAGCGATTACAAATTCCTCTGCCAGCGCGTCGAACTTCGTTTTCGTATCCGACTTTCCGACTATAAGCCGGAACAGATGAGCCGCCGAATCGCCTCGGTGGCCAAACAGCTCAATTGCCCCTCGTTCGTCGCTTACGTCACTCTTCTCGAAAAAGACCAGGAAGCGCTCAGCCAATTCCTCGATCTGATGACGATCAATGTGACGGAGTTCTTCCGGAACATCAGCCTCTTCAACGAGCTCTCCGAGCACATCCTTCCCTTGCTGCCCCAGGACAGCTTTGCCGCCTGGAGCGCGGGCTGCTCGAACGGCTCGGAAGCCTACACCCTCGCGATGATCCTCACCGAAAGGATGGGCGACAAGCCTTTCCGGATCAAGGGGACGGACATCGACCTGACGATGATCGCCAAGGCGGGCTCTCCCACCTTTACGATGGCGGAGTTGGCGGGAGTGAGCGTCGATCGCCGGAACAAGTTCTTCAGCTCGCCCGACGATCTGACCTACATGCCGAAGCTTTCCCTGCGCCGCAACGTGACCTTTACGCGCCACGATCTGCTCGCCGACCCGTATCCGCCTAACGAGTACGACCTGATCCTTTGCCGGAACGTGCTGATCTACTTCAACGACGACGCGAAGGACCGGATCTACGAAGGCTTCTTCCGCGCGCTGAAGCCGGGCGGAATCCTGTTCGTCGGCGGCACCGAGCGCATCCCCGCGCCCGGCCGGATCGGCTACGAGGCGATCCGCCCGTTCTTCTACCGAAAGCCGGCCGCGGTCGGCGCGTTGCGCCGAGCCGCGTGAGCCTCGGTAGATCGTCATTGGGGGCTTGGACGTCTACGTCCGAGACAGCCCGTTTCGACTTTGGGGCAAGCTCTCTCGGGTCTGAAGGGGCTGTGTTGAAGACGTGAAAGAACTCACCTGCTCCCTTCGGGTCGCTTTCCTCTCCCCCGGAGAGGAGAGGAGTTTCACCCGAGCAACGACAAATGAAGCTTGACATGCTACTCCTGAGAAACACGTTGTGATTTAGGTTTCAGGTGCGGACCTGGGCTGGGCAACCTCCATAAGTTCCCGGAACCTCCATCCCCCTACCCCCTTCCTCCTCCCGGCACAAACCATCCGGCAAGAGGAAGGGGCTTCCGGATTAAGGGGTGGAGGTTCCGGAAACCTACAAACGCCCCGCTCTTGTCATCCGGCTCGGACGCCATGCGTTTCTTCCTCACTTTCGGCCGCCTGGGCGGCGGGCTCAGATGACGTCGCCTGAAGTTCCGCGCAACACACGATGACGCGGCGGCTTCAGGGGTTTGACGACTCGTTTGGAGGCGTCATCCACGCGGCGAGCGCCTCTCGAATCTCCTGCGCGACTTCCGCGCGGGTGCGGCCGGATTGCTTCTTCACCGCGTAACTGTGGTCGGCGCCTTCGATCCAGTGAAGCGTCCAGGAGGCGGGCAGGGAAACGGCTTCCATGAGTTCGCGCGTGCAGAGGGCGTCCTCGGTTCCGTTGAACTGGAGGGTGGGGGTTTGGATGGCCGGCAAGTGGGCGTCGCGCAGCTTTTCCGGCTGGCCGGCTGGATGAAGCGGGTAGCCGAAGAGCAGGAGGCCGTCTGCGTGGCGGCCTTCGG
The DNA here is from genome assembly GCA_035545155.1 of Fimbriimonadaceae bacterium. GTDB lineage: Bacteria > Armatimonadota > Fimbriimonadia > Fimbriimonadales > Fimbriimonadaceae > JAEVZK01. The sequence goes on from DASZYX010000019.1 coordinate 5,310, forward strand.
CTTCCAGCATCGACGCAACCCGCCCGCCCATCGAATGCCCGCCGATGATCACTCGCGATGGGGAAAGGCGCTCCCTCGCCGAGGCGAGCACCGCCGCGTAGGTTTCCATCAGGACGGGCATGCGGTCGGGCATGCCGCGCCCTTCGGCTCGATAAAGGAAGTTGAAGCGGACGACGCGGGCTCCGGATTGGCGGACGATGCCCGCCAGCCATTCCATCGTTTTCTGCTCCATCGAGCTGCCGGCTCCGTGGGCCAGGATCGCAAGGGTCTCCGGGCCTTCGTCGTCGGCGAGGACCGGCGCTTCGCTGCCGCGAACGGGAACGCTCCATCTCATTTGAGGAATTATGCGAAACCTGACGAGCCGCGGTTCGCCTCCCGTAGTTCCCATCAATTAGGTTTTGCGATATAGTTTCATACCTCTTGACAGTAAGTTTTCGAAAAAGGCATACAATGGGAGCATGGTAGGGCGGGGCATCAGGCGTTGGGCGCTGGTTGCCGTCACCGGCATCGGCTTGGCGGTCTTTGCGACCGCCGTCGTCGCGCCTGCCATTTCCCGAGCCCGAGCCGAGAGTCAAGATCAGGAGACCGTCGCCGAAATCAACGGGATCTATCAGAGCGACCTGAGGCTCGAAGAGATCGCGAAACAGGTCGAGATTCGCATTTCCGAAATTCAGGGCGCGACTCACCGCCACGAACAGAATATCCGGTTGGCCCGGCTTTATACGGACATCGGCGAGTCCCTCTTTCACCGCAACGACATGGACCAGGCCGAGCAGGCCTATCGGAAGGCGAACCAACTCGACGGAGCCGACGCGCGCGCCATGGCCGACCTGGGCGAGCTTTACGCAACGCTTGCGAACCGGGGATCGCTCAACGACCGGCTTGCCGCCTACGACGAGTCGGCGAGATGGTGGAACCAGGCTGCCGACGCTTCCAGCGCCGATGCCGGCGTCGTGCGGGCTTATGAGCAGCGCGTCGCAGAAATTTATCTCGCGGAGAGCCGCACTCTCGTCGACGCTTCGCGCTACACCGAGGCGGGCAATACGATTCACGAAGGCTTGGCTCTCGTGCCGGAGGGATCGAACCTGGCGCACAAGCTCGGCCAGCTTCAGACTCAGGTCGCGGGCTCTGCTTCAAGTTCCGGCTCCGGTATCCACGGCGTCTATCCCTTGATTACGACTGCGCCACCAAAGGACAGCCCCGCCCGCTGAGCCAAGGCGAAAAACGAAAACCGGAAAACCCCCGGCGGGCTCCAGGCGTTTGATTTGTGCGAGAATATCCTGCGTAGGTATTCCGGGCCGGGATCGGCTTCAGGGATGGGAAAGGCATGAGGAAAGCTCTTATTTTGCTGGCACTCGGATGTGCGCTCGTTGGATGCGGCGGTAGCTCGGGCGGCGGAGTCGGCGCCCTTGTTCCGACGATGGCTCAAGTCCGCCAGGGCTGGACGAAGACCTACCATCTCGTCGGCTTCTTCACCCCGAACGGGGGCAAGCAGGGCCTGGTGTCGGGAACGCTGACGATCAAGGTCACCGACCGGACGAACAATCTCTTCACCGAGACTCACACCTTTTCCATCACCTCGGCCGGCGTGACGAATACCTATGTGGACACCTACGTCTACGATCAGGAGGCGGATGGCTCGATCACCCAGGTCAGCGTGACCCGCGAGTCCAACCCGACCTTGACCGTCCAAACGACCGACTTCGCCTTCCCCGGCGCCTGGACCTCGACGACGACCGCTTCCGGCACGACGACCTACACCGACATGACGACGGCCTCGGAGTCGCTCGCGGTTTCCGGCTCGACCACCGTCCTCACTCCGGTCGGAACCCTCGATACCTGGACGACGAGCTACCAGAGCTCCTACCAGGGCAACACGCTCTACGACCTGACCGAGTACTACGAGCCGGCGATCGCCGGTTTCGCCTACGCGTCCGGGACGTACGTGGTCAGCGACGGCTCCTTCAACGGCACCTTCTCCCTGGAGTCGACGAACATCCCCTTGCCGTAGACCGAGCCCGCTCCCCCGCGCGGGCGTTCGGCGTTTTAGGGGCTCTTCCCTAAACCCCTGAATACCAGGGCTTGCAAAGCCGTGCCCCTGTACGAAGTCCCCATGCGGTTCGTAGGTAGTCTTTGTTAAAATGCTGAAGGTGGGGGTGCGGAAAACAACGTTGTTGTTCATGCTGGCGATCCTCCTGATCGCCACCGTCGACGCGCTTGCCCTTTGGTCGAACCGGAAAAACCGGGACAGCGCCGGCCGGGGAGCCGCGACCCAGAACCTCATCCGCGACGCCAACGATGTGTCGCGGATCATCACGGACGTCGAGGTCGTGAGCGGGGCCTTGCAGCAGCGGCCCGACCCAAGTCTGCTCGTCCGCCTGCGCACCGACCGGTCCGCGATCGACGACGGGTTGCGGCGGTTTCGCCGAGACCTTGGCGACCGGACCGATCAAGACCGTTTGGTCGAGTCCATCGAAGGCTTGGTGGCGACGAACGATCGGTGGACCGACCTGGTGCTCCAAAACCCGGGAATCGAACCCGACCATCCCAACTCGTCGGAAGCTCGAGCCGCTCGCGAGCAGACGTTCGGCATGCTTCGGTCATTCATAACGAGCGAGCGGGGCCGTATGCTTTCGGACCAAACCTCGGCCGCGGGGTTCGCGGAGTGGAGCTTCTGGACGATGGTCGTGGGCACGATGTTCAGCCTGGCGATCGGCTTTACCGGCGTGCTCTTGCTGACCCGCGAAGCGGAGCAATTGAAAGTGGCCCGGCGCGAGACCCTCGCCGCCGAGCAAAAGCTCGAAGACATTATCCAGAACTCGCCCCAGGCCATCTCCGTGCGCGACCTGGAAGGCCGCTATATCCTCGCCAACGATCCTTTCCTCAAGGCGATCAAGCGAACCCGCGAGGAGACGATCGGCAGCCTGGAGGTCGATCTTGCCGTCCAGGACGTGACCGGTCGTACGATCCAGCTCGGTCAAGAAGCCCTTCGGACCGGCAAGTCGGTTGAGGCGCTCGTCGAATACGAAGACGAGGGCCAACCGCGTGCGTTCGTCGTCAGCCGTTTCCCCGTGCGCGATGCCGACGGCGTCGTCTACGGGTTGGGCGGCATTGGGACCGAGGTCACCGAGCTGAAGCGGATGCACCGGGAGACCGAAGAGGCCTGGGCGGAGGCCGAAATCGCGAGGGCGGAAGCGCAAGAGGCGAACCAGGCGAAGAGCGAGTTTCTGTCGCGGGTCAGCCACGAGCTTCGCACGCCGATGAACTCGATCCTCGGCTTCGCCCAGCTTGCCTTGATGCAGGGTCTCAATCCCAACATCGAGGACCAGCTCAAGCGTATCGTCCGCGCGGGCCGGCATCTCCTCGGACTGATCGACGACGTGCTCGATATCGGCCGGATCGAGTCGGGCGAAATGTCCCTCTCCGTCGAGCCGATCTCCGTGGGCGAAGCGATTTCGACGTGTTTCGAGCTCGTGCAGGTTTCCGCCAAGGAGGCCGACGTCGACCTGATCCACGAGGTTCCGCAGGACTGTGAAGGCGTCTATGTGATGGCGGACCGGCAGCGATTGCGGCAAATCTTGCTGAATCTGCTTTCCAACGCGATCAAATACAACGCAGCGAAGGGCCACGTCCGCGTACGCTGCGTCGTATCGGGGGAACTGGGGCGCTTCGAGGTCGCCGACGACGGAGTCGGCATCCCTCCCGACCGGGTCGACCGGCTCTTCGTTCCCTTCGACCGGCTCGACGCCGCGGCGCGCTCGATCGAGGGTACCGGCCTCGGCCTCGCCCTTTCGTCGCGCCTCGCCCAGTCGATGAACGGCTCGGTGGGATATGCTCCCAACCCCGATGGCCAAGGCTCGGTCTTCTGGGTCGAATTCCCGCTCGGAACGCCGCCGGAAATCCCATCCGACGATCCGGTAGGGGATTGTCCTCGTCCAAGCCGCCCGATCTTGGGCGACAAGACGATCCTGTACGTGGAGGACAACCTTACGAACGTGACGCTGGTTGAGGCGCTGCTGCGAAATCGCCCCGACCTGAAGCTGATCGTCGCCATGCAGGGCCGCATGGGCCTCGAGCTGGCCCGCGAGCACCATCCGGATTTGATCCTCCTCGATCTTCACCTGCCCGACATGGATGGCGCGGAGGTCTTCGCCGAGATTCGGAAGCTGGACGAGCCGAAGACGGCGCCGATCATCGTCGTCAGCGCGGACGCGACGGAAAAGCAGCGGCAGCGGTTGCTCTCGATGGGCGCATTTGCCTATCTCACCAAGCCCTTCGTCCTCATCGATCTCATCGACAACATCGACGAAGCCCTCAGGCAAGCCTAGCCTGCCACGAAGCGAGGCGGGGCGCCGCGCCTTCAAATGAGTCGAATTCCGAGTCTCCCATTCAGAAGGGATGACGTAACGCAGCCCAGGGTGCGAAGCAAACCCTGGGTCGGTTGCCCACCAATTCCCCAACCCTGAAGGGGTTGCGTTCTTCATTCCGCCCGGCACGACCGGATACGCAACCCGCTTCGGGGTTGGAATCGGAGGGCGCGCTACCCAGGGTCGCTTCGCACCCTGGGCTGCGTTACGTAATCCCTTCGGGATAGATGCGTCGCAACCTTTACGGTTGCGGGCCCGAAGGGCCCTTTCGCCCTTCGGGCGCGCCGGGATGAACCCGGCGACTACAGCCTTCGGCTTCCTCGATTCGGAGTTTGGAATCGAGATGTCCCGACGCCGAAGGATTTTCGCAGGGCTTTCGTTCCGTGATCCCTTCGGGTGGCCCGAGGCGACGCCATGCGATCGTTTCTCCAGAGGGCCTCAGCGATCTGGGGAGGCGGTATGGCGCCCACCGATCACAAGTAGTTCGCGTCATGGTATTGCAGACGTCTTCCTGAGCGAAAGGACGAGCCTCCGGCGAAGCTCTGAAATCGAAGGATTCCCGCCAGAGCGATGCGCTCGTCGTGGCTTGCACGTCCGAGAAGGCCCGTTTCGACTTGGGGCAAGCTCTCTCGGGTCTGGAGACCCGAGCCACGACAAGACGCCGGGATCACAGAGCCAAGATGGCTCTGTCACACTCCGCCTAGAAGGCGGAGCCACGTGCTTACGCGAAGGATTCGCGCTAGGCAAAGATGGAGGCCGGCGTCGGCATCGCGGTTGGAATCTTCTCTCGGATCGCCTCGCCGATCTTGTTGCGGTAGGCGATCTCGTCCGGGCGCTTGCAGATGAACCGGGCGACGCCGAGCGCCTGGGCCTCGCAGAGGGCGCGGCGCGGGTTGTCGCCGGTGACGGCGACCGCGTAGAGCCGGGCAAGGAGCCCGCACTTCTTCAGGTCCTCGAAAGCCGTCCGCATCTGCGGGCCGGCGGCAAGCCATTCGACGATGAGGATTTCCGGCAGCGTCCCATGCCCGGTGATCTCCCTCAGCATTTCGGGAGCTTGGGAGACGAAGACGACTTCGATCCCGGACGCGCGGCAATAGGCGGTTTCTTCCCAAACGATTTCCCGAAAGTGCTCTTCGGGCTCGACGGCAAGAATCCAGCGTTTAAGCGGCATGAGCAAGACTTTTGTTCCATGTCCGGCATGATGCGGAACCTGTAGGCCGCTACCTTTCGCCACATTCCCAACAGAATTGCAGGGGTGAGGGCGGGGGGGATGATGATTGATGATTTGATGGCTGATGATTGATGGCTGATGATTGAGGGGTGATTGGGGGCGAGGTGACCCGTAACCGGTGACCGGTGGATTTTCAGCCCCTCAGCCATCAGCCCTCAGCCATCATCTCCCCGCTCCTTCATACTCTTACCCATGGGCATGATGATGGGTGGGGGGATGGCGGGAAAGCGGCCGATCAAGAAGGAGACGATCGGCCGGATCGCCGCGACGTTCCTGCCCTACAAGCGCGAGGTGATCCTCACCGCCCTCGCCGTGCTGGCGGCGGCCGGGCTCGGGCTGCTCAGCCCGTTCTTCCTCCAGATCATCGTCAACCAGGGGCTCATCCGGCACAGCATGGCGGTCGTCGCCGACTACTCGATCTATACGCTCGCCGCGACGATCGGGGCGACCGGCCTCTCTCTCGGTTACGCCTACCTGAGCACGATGGTCGGGCAGCGGATCATGCGCGACCTGCGCAACCGCCTCTACGACCATCTGCAGGGCATGTCGCTGCGCTTCTTCACCAATACGCGCACCGGCGAAATCCAGAGCCGGCTGGTCAGCGACGTCGGCGGCGTCCAGTCGGTGGTCAGCGATACGGCCGCCAACATCCTCTCCAACATCACCACCGTCCTCTCGACTCTCGTCGCGATGATCTACATGGACTGGCGGCTGACCATTCTCTCCGTCGGCATCCTCCCGGTCTTCGCCCTCCTCGGCTCGCGCGTCGGCAACCGGGCGCGGGATATCCGGACGACCGTCCAGACCCAGCTCGCCGCCCTGAACGCCACGATGGGCGAGACCCTTTCCGTCTCCGGGGTGCTGCTGACGAAGACGAGCGGGCGGCGCGGCATGGCCCTCGCCCACTTCAAGCAGGAGAACGAGGACCTCACGAAGTCGCAGATTCAGATGGCGATGATCATGAGGATCTTCTTCAACCTCATCTTCCTCACCTTCTCGGTGACGCCGGTGCTGGTCTACTGGCTGGCCGGCTACATGATTATCGAGCGCGGCGACACCCATCTCAGCCTCGGTACCATCGTCGCCTTCACCGCCCTTCAGTCGCGCCTCTTCTTCCCGCTGACGAACCTGATGAACTCGCAGGTCGAGATCACGAGCGCGCTCGCCCTTTTCGACCGCATCTTCGAGTACCTCGACATGAAGCAGGACATCGTCGATCAGCCGGACGCGATCGAGCTTCCGCCGGGCCAGGTTCGGGGCGAGGTGGCCTTCGACCATGTCGCCTTCCAGTACAGCGAGGAGCACCCGACTCTTGCCGATATCACCTTCAAGGCGGAGCCGGGCGAGTTGGTCGCCCTCGTCGGGCACTCGGGCGCGGGGAAGACGACCCTCACCTACCTGATCCCCCGGCTCTACGACGTGACGGCGGGAAGCGTCAAGGTCGACGGGCACGACGTACGCACGATCAAGCAGGAGGCGCTGGCAAACCTGATCGGCGTCGTCACCCAGGAGACGTACCTCGTCCACGACACCGTGCGGCAGAACCTGCGCTACGGCAAGCCCGACGCGACCGACGAGGAGCTGATCGCCGCCGCCCAGGCCGCCGCGATCCACGACCACATCGCAAGCCTGCCCGACGGGTACGACACCGTCGTCGGCGAGCGGGGCTACAAGCTGTCGGGCGGGGAGAAGCAGCGCGTCGCCATCGCCCGCGCGATCCTGAAGAATCCGCGCATCCTGATTCTGGACGAGGCCACCTCGGCCCTCGACACCCAGTCGGAGCGGGCCATCCAGACCGCGCTCTCGACGCTGATGGTCGGCCGCACGACCTTCGCGATCGCCCACCGCCTCTCGACGATCCTCGCCGCGAATCTGATCCTGGTTTTGCAGGAGGGCCGGATCGTGGAGCACGGCACTCACGACGAGCTGCTCGCGAAGGAAGGCGTCTACGCGGCGCTCTACAACGCCCAGTTCAGGGAAGAGGCGGTTTAGCGCAAATACCGTTTAGTTTAATTGCTGCGTCGTCCTGAGCGAAAGAACGAGCCTCCGGCGAAGTTCTGAAGTCGAAAGGATCTCCGCATAAACGACGCGCTGATGCGGGGATCCTTCGACTGCGCGGCTCGCTCAGTAGCACGTCGAGCTTCATTTGCCCAGTTGGGATGCGCTTGTCGTGGCTTGGGTCTCCAGACCCGAGAGAGCTTGCTCCAAGTCGAAACGGGCTTTCTCGGACGTGGACGTCCAAGCCACGACGAGCGCTTTCCCCATCTGAAGATAAGACAAATGAAGCTTGACATGCCACTCAGGATGGCGGCGCCTTCGGAAGGTCGACGCAGACCTAAGCTTCTTGCTAGCTAGGGGATGAACTAAAAACAATATTGGGTTTAGCGCTGCCTCCAGGCGCTCTTGCTCTCATCCGCTAGAGTAGAGAAATGCTGCTTCTTCCCATCGTACTTTTCGCGGCCCAAGGGCCTGGCGGGCAAATCGCCGATCCGGTGGAGTTCCGGCGGCCGATCGTGCAGTTGCTGGAAGCGGAGTGGCCGAATAACCGGACCGTGACGATCGTGTGCCACGGCCACAGCGTGCCGGCGGGCTACGCTCGGACGCCGGAGGTGCGGCCGTTCGACGCCTATCCGTTCCTGCTTCACCAGGCGATCAGTGCGAAGTATTCGCATGCGGTGGTGAACGTGATCGTCACGGCGATCGGGGGCGAGGCATCGGAGGCCGGGGCGGCCCGGTTCGAGCGGGACGTGATGAGCCTGCATCCCGACGTCGTGACGATCGACTATGCCCTCAACGACCGCGGGCTGGGCCTTGAGCGATCGCGAGCGGCCTGGGTGAAGATGATCGAGATGGCGACGAAGGGTGGGGCGAAGGTGATCCTCATGACGCCCTCCTGGGATCAAACGCCTGGCTCGGAAGATCTGCTACAGAAGCACGCCGCGCAAATACGGGAGCTCGCGGCGCAGTATCACGTCGGGCTGGCGGACTCGCTCGCGGCGTTCTTGGATGCGCGGAAGGCGGGGACCGATTTGGCGAGCCTCATGGCCCAGTCCAACCATCCGAACCGGGCCGGCCACGAGTTGATCCTACGCGGGCTTCTGCCTTGGTTTGGGCTCTGAGCGAAGCGGAGCGGAGTCGAACGGGTGGGGATGGAGGTTCCGGGAACCTGTAGTCGTGTACGACGCCCAATTCAAGGAAGAAGCCTAGCCCCGCGAGCCCGAATTTCCGCCTGGATGTTTTCCGCCACCGGGCAAGCCGAGTCGAGGTGGTCAAGCACGCCTTGGCCGACCTTGGCCAACATCGAGGCGACCGCCTTGGCGGGCAGGGCGTAGCGTTCCCCGGCCAAGGTGAAGTCCCGAGCCGTGAAGTCGCCATATTGCTCGTCGAGAGGCAGGACCATGTTCCGGCCGAAGGCGTCGGCTTCGAAGTAAGGAATCGTGCAGACGAGGTCATAGGCAGGCGTAAGCCGCCACATTCGGGAACGGTACTGGAAGCTCACGTTCTTTGCGTGCAGGTCGCCGTTTCCGATCGCAAAGCTGTAGGCGTAGAGGCGCAGGAGGTCGAGAAGAACCGACTTGGCGACGCCCAGCCGGTGAGCGGCATCCATGATCTCGAGATAATCGAGACTGTATTTCGCGCTCGGATACTTGTCCATGATTTGCAGCGCGTCTTCGACGTGGACCTGCTGCGGCGGCTGGTCCCTGCGCTTGATCCGGTCGAATCGCTCGACGATCAGCGCTCCCTCTTCCAGGCGGACCCGCGGGACGGGGATTCCCGACTTCGAGGCGAGCTTCATGAAATACGCCTCGTTCGCGAGAAGTCCGGGGTATTGCGGCGGTTCGATCTTGACGATCGCGATCGACCCGCGCATGGAAGCGACGGCCTGGCCGATCGAAAGCTTGGGCTGGATGCCGCTTACCGTATAGGCGATCTCGACCCGGTTCCCTTTCAGGATCCGCTCGATCCGATCCTTGACTTCGCCTGCGTTCCTCGGCCCGCGCGGGGCCTCTTCGCCGGGAACCCGGATCGTCACGTCGCCGACGGCGTCGTATCCGGTAACCGCCAACAGGCTGAAGTAATCGTCGCGGCTCAGCCGGGTCGAGCGGGCCACCGCCTCCTGCATGACGCCTTCCGGCAAGAGGCCGGCGAAGAAGGGAGGGAGATTCGCGGTCCCGCCTGCCTCGACCCCTGCCGGCCGCTTGGGAAGATGGAGGGCCGCCGGCGGTCGGTCTGAACCAAGGAACTCGTCGGTGTAGCGGAAGATGGCACCCCGGTCGGTCCGGGTCAACTCGCCGACCTTTTCCCGGTCGCGCAGCACGTCGAGGACGGCGACTCGCTTGGGATCAAACATCGGGCTGCATCCCCGCCGGTTCCAGGGAGATACGAAGGCCAAGCGCGACGCAGAGTTTCGCCAAAGTCTCCGCGTGAATCGATTTGCCCGACTCGATGAGATAGATCGGCCGATAAGAAGTGCCGGCCAATTCCGCGAGCTGGGTTTGGCTGAGTCCCAACGCGCGGCGCACGGACGCGATCCGTTCGCCAAGCCGCACCAATACCTCCTGCGTTTCTGACTGTTTGATCATATATGAGTCAATGATGGCTCATGCGCCGGCCTTCTGCACAATCTTATGATCGTTTAATCAGATATATGGCGACTTTAACGCTATTCATAGCGATAATCTGATTGTTCAATCAGATTATCGAGTCAACGCGCGCATGACAAGGAGGTCCCTTCCACCTCGCAGGCTCGCACCCGCAAGCGCGTCGTCAAACGTTCGAAGTCGGCTCGGCGACCCTGCCTTTCTAGGCTAGTTCAGCCCCTCCCGAATAGCCGCGCCCTGGCAATCTTCTAAGCCCAATTTCGTGCGGAATCTGGCACAAAGAAGCTAGCACACTGGGCGCTGGCCCGAAGGCGGAAGATTTCTTGTCACGTATAGCTCTTGCTCTAGCACTGATCTCGATGACCTGCGGTGCGATCGCCGCCGACTACCGGTTGTCGGTCGATGCGACCGCCGATCAGCTCGCGAAGGCGAAAACGCTTCGCGTCTACGGATTCCGGTTCGACAATGGGGACCGGATCGTCTCCGTCGTCGCCTCCAAGGGCGTGTCCGGCGTGCAGAAGATTTCGCTCGATACCGGGGTCGGATCGTCGGCCGTCGACGGGACGCATGAGGGCTTTGCCGGCAAGGTGCTCGTCGGCTCCGGCCAGTCGCCGGCGAAGAGCCTCACCGCGACGATGGACGTCGTTCCCCCCGCCGCGGCGCCCAATCTGAAGGATCGGGCCAAGGGCTTTCTCAACTCGACGGCCGGGCTCTCCACGATCGGGGCGCTCGTGTTCCTCGTCGGCGCCGCCGCCTTCGCTTTACGCCCGAAGAAAGGCCATCGCGAGCCGAGCCTGCCGAATCGGCGCAAGTCCATCGACGAATCGCTGAAGGACATCGTCCGGCGGCTGGAACTCGTGGATGAGAACCAGCGCGAGCTGGTCAAGAAGCCGCCGATGCTGCGCTCCTTCCGCGCCCAGATCGACAATTTCGACTCCCGCCTCAAGCGCCTCGAAACCCAGCTCGAATCGCTGCAAGGCATGACGGCGCGCAACTCCGAATCGCTCGGCTCTCTCGGCCGGGGGCACAAGGACGTGCTCACCCGCGCCGAGGCTCACGACGTCACGCTCGGCGAAACCCGGCAGACCCTCGAAGACCTGCGAGCGGCGCTGAACCAGCTCGGCAAAGATCAAGTCGCGCGGGCCGAGGAATCGCTCTCTCATCTCGGCAAGCAGGCGATGGAGCTTCAAAACCGGCTCGCCGCCGTGGAGCGAACCGGCGAAGAGCAGCATGCCAAGCTGGCCGCCGAGCTTTCCAAACAGCTCTCCGGCCTCGCCGCTGCCTTCCCGAAGGCCAAGGATTACGACGCCGCGTTCGCCGATCTCGCGAAGCGGATTGCCGAGCTGCCCCAGCCGAAGAGCTACGACGCCGCTCTCGAAGCGATTTCCAAGCAAGTCGCCGGCCTCCCCGCGCCGAAAGATTACGAAGCCGCCTTCGCCGAACTGAGCGAGCAGCTTGCCGCCCTGCCCCAGCCGAAGGATTACGACGAGACCCTGCGCGATTTGACCGACAAGATCGCGAGCCTGCCCGAGCCGAAGGACTACGAGCCGGCGCTGGCCGGGCTTGCCGAGCGGCTGGACAAGCTGCCCGAACCCAAGAATTACGACCAAGAGCTCCAACGGCTCGCCCACGCCGCCGAAGAATCCAAGGCGGCGATCGCGGCGGCGGCCGGCGAGCTCGCCGCGAAGCTCGATTCTCCCTCTTCCGGTAAGGAGTTCGGCGAGGTGGCCGCCCAGCAGAGGCGGAACGCCGAATCGCTCCAGGCGCTCGCATCGCGGCTCGAGGAGCTGCGGAGCGCGCTCGAGGCCCGGATCGGGGAGATCGGCGCGCGAACCGATCAGCGCGAGGAATTGCTGCTCTCGCTTCAGAGCCGTGTGGCCGATTCGGACGGAAAGGCCGCCGAGGGCTCTGAGCTGCTGCCGGTCATCGCCGGTCTGCGGCTGGAGCTGCAATCCCTGACCGCCGATCAGGCCAAGGTTTCCGGCGCGCTCGACGCCCTCTCCCAATCGGTCGCGAACCTGAGCCGCGAACCGGCGAAGGCCGACGACGCGGCCGTCGCATCCCTCGCCGCCGAGCAGGCGAAGCTGGCCGAGGCCATCGCCGGACTGAATTTCCAAACGCTGTCGCAGAAGCTGGAAGCCCTCGGCAAGGCCCAGGAAAGCCTCACCCTGAAGCTGGATTCCCTCGGCGGCTCGCAAGCCGATCCGGCCCTCGGAGAAGCGATTGCCGCGCTCAAGAACGACCTTGCAAGCCGCGCCGCGCCGTCAAGCCCGGACAGTGGATTGCAGGAAGCCCTCCAGACCCTCTCGACCGACCTCGAAACCTGGAAGACGGAGACGGAGCAGGCCTATCGCTCCTTCGACGAGCGGCTTCTCAACGAATCGCGGGTCATCGAGACGCTGACCTCGGCCCTGCTCCAGTGGCGAGCCGAAGGAGACGCCAACCGAGCGGCTCTGGAAGAGCGGCTCTCCGCCAAGGTGGAAACCCTGTCCCAGCAAGCGCCCGCCCCGGTCGCGGTCCTCGAAGAGACGGAACCCGAGCCTCTCGTCATCGAGATCCCCGAAATCGCCGAGATCGCCGAAATCGCCGAACCCGTCGCTCAAGCGGTGACGCAAATCGAGCCGGCCGGCGAGGAAGAGGCAGCGCCGCTGGGAGGCTGGACGATGGAGGGCGGCTCGCAATCGCGCCGCTGGAGCTCTCCGGTCCCGTGCCCGGTCAACGTCGTCGCTTCGGATCGAACGCTGATCGCGCTCACCCCGACCATTACCGCTTCGACCGAGTTCCCGGTCGGCCCCGCTCTGTACCTCAACAAGAAGGTCGTCTACGGCCATGGCCCGAATCTGTGCGGCGCGTGGCCCGGCAAGACGACGTCGACGGCTGCCCTTCAAGAGCCGCTTCCGGCCGATCCGTGGCGGCTGGCGGCGATCGACGGGCATGCGTTCTGCGTCGAAGAGGATCAGGTCGAGGTCGTCAGCCTTTCCGCTTGGCGCGTCGTGGCCCGCTTCAGCGGAATCTACGTCGATCAGATTTGCACCGACACCCATTGGGTTGGGCTCGCCACCTCGATGGGCAAGCTCTCGCTCGACTACCGCAATACGCAGGGCCGCCAGTTCGGTACGCCGGTCGAGCTCCCGATGAATGCGGACGACTATCGCGCGCTGGCGGCGAATGGCGAGCAGCTTTTCGTCGCGGCCAAGAGCGGGCGCATCCTCCGCGTCGAGCTCGGCGAGGCGAGCGAATTCGCGCCTGCCGACAAGGACATCGAGCTTCTCTCTCTGTCCGTCCAGAAGAGCGGCCTCGTCGCCCTCGTCCGCTCCGGCGGCAAGGACACCGTCCGGCTGTACGGCTCCGACGGCAAGCTCCAGAAGCAGCTCTCCCTCGGCTTCGCCAACGGGGCGAGCCATCCGGTTCACATCGGCGAGCGCCTATATCTCGTCGATTCCGAGAACCGGAAGCTCGTGACCGTGAACCTGAAGAAACTCGAAGTCGCCGGATCGTCGGTACTGCCGGGAGACAAGGTCTCCTCGTTCTGCGGCGTCTTCCAGAAGGACCAGCATGCGCTCCTGGCGACGGTGGGCGACGGCGAACACGCCCGGCTCCTCGTCCTCGATCCGAAGAGCGGCGCGGCGATGGCGATCTGCGACGTGAAAGAGCCGACCATCTATGTTCTCGTGGCGGAGTCGAAGGTCGTCGTCGCGACGAGCGCCTTCTACCAGAACATGATCCGGGTCTTCGATCCGTTCAAGGCCGGCCAAGCCGCGCAAGCGGCGTAGCTCCGAGTCGCGGTCCAAACAGAACCCGGCTCCGGCTATAACACCCCGAAGGGGGTTTCGGAGCGCGACCGCCGATTCCCCAACCCTGAAAGGGTTGCGTTCTTCATTCCACTTGCTCTCGATCATGGCCTTTCTCGGACGTGGCCGTTCAAGGCGCGACCATCGGGAGGGCACGCAGAGACCCGAACGCCAAGCGCCAAACGCCTTCCCCTGCGACAGAGGAGGCTTGGACTCCAAATCCGATTCCACTGTCCCAAAAACCAATGACAGGGAAAACCCTACTGCCTCGGCCTAGGTTGAATGGCTAATCTTCATCCATGGCTCACAGCGAGGACTTCAACCTCCTCGCAAGCCAATCGCCGTTCGCCGATGTTTGCAAATCTGACGGTGCAAACGTCATGCCTGTGCTTCAATCGTTAGAACAGGCAAACCATGGCACTCCGACAGGCAACATACTTTTCAGGTAAGAGTGAACACCGCAAGCCCAACTAAAACGGTGGAACTTCGGCAGACGACCGGCGGTTTCCCGCAATCACTCGATCGATGCGCTAGGACCGAATGCTCGCTCCACCGGGAGATGAACGGGGAGATGGCGACCAGCCATTGCCCGTTCGGCGTGATCGGCCTTAGCTATCGCACGGCGTCGCTCGACCTTCGCGGCCGGGCCAGCTTTGGTGGCGGCAGCGCGACCCAGCTTCTCCAACTCCTCCGCGATCACGGCATCAACGAGGCGATCGTCCTTTCGACCTGCAACCGCACCGAGCTTTACTTCGCCGGTCCGGACCACGAGCTCGTCGTCCGGCTCTTCGCCGCCGCCGCGAAGACCGATCTCGACGAGATTCGGCCCCATATCTATTTCAAGAAGAGCCTCTGCGCGGCTTGCCATCTATTCCGCGTCGTCAGCGGGCTCGATTCCGCCGTACTCGGCGAGACCGAGATCGTCGCCCAGGTCAAGAATGCCTGGAAGACGGCCGAGGACTTCGGCTCTTGCGGGCCGGGCCTCAATCTGCTCCTCCAGCGGGCGATGGAGGTCAACAAGCGGGTTCGCACCGAAACCGACCTTTGCCGGGGCGTCACCTCGACCGCGACCCTCGCCGTGATCCAGGCTCAAGCCAATCTCGGTTCGCTCGAAGGGCGGAACGTCGTTCTCGTCGGCGCCGGCCAGATCGGCGAGCGCGTCTGCAAGGACCTGTTGCCCTTGAACATCGGCCGCCTGAAGATCCTCAACCGCACGGCGGAGAAGGCGGAGCGGCTCGCCCAGCTTTACGGCGGCACGGTCGGAACCCTCGAAGAGCTCGAATCCGAGATGGTGGACGCCGACGTCGTCATCACCGCCGTCACGTCGAAGCAACCGCTGATCGACGACGCCCTACTTTCCCGGGTCGGCGCGAAGCGGCCTCACGCGCAGTTCCTCATCGACCTCGGCGTCCCCTCGAACGTCCATGTTCACGAGACGCGGGCCGACGTCGAAGTCCTCGACATCGATACGCTCAGCACGGCGTGCTCCGAGAATCTGGGCCGCCGCGCGCAGGCCGTGCCGGTGGCGCTCGACCTTCTCGACGAGGAAATTGTCCGGCTCCGCTCCGACCTGACCGTACGGTCGGCGGCCCCGACGATCAAGGCGCTCGTCAATTCGGCCGAAGCGATCCGCCGTTTGAATATGGATTGGGCCCTGGAGAGGCTGCCCGAGCTGACCGCCAAGGAGCGGAAGGTCGTCGAGGACCTGAGCAATCGAATCGTCAAGGGCCTGCTGCAAGCGCCGATTCAGGGCCTGAAGCATGAGCTGACCGCGGCCGAGCATCGCGAGATCGTCTCCAAGCTTTTCCGACTCGAGGAGTCTACCGATGAGTCCCTCGCCAGCTAAGCTTCGCCTCGGAACGCGCGGAAGCAAGCTCGCTCTGGCTCAAGCCAACAACGTCAAGGCGACGCTGGAGCAGCGGCACAATGGCCTGAGCGTCGAGATCGTGCCGATCACGACGAGCGGCGACAAGGGAAATCGCGACGTTCTCGGCTCCTTCGTCCGGGAGATTCAGCACGCGCTCCTCGAAGATCGCGTCGACTTCGCCCTCCACTGCCTCAAGGATTTGCCGACCGACCCGGTGCCCGGTTTGGATCTCGCCGCCTATCTGGAGCGGGAAGACCCGCGCGATACCCTGATCGGCAAGGTTTCCTCTCTATCCGCGCTTCCGATGGGAGCCCACGTCGGGACGGGGAGCGTGCGCCGCACGTCGCAAATCGCGGCGGCTCGCCCAGACCTGACGTTCTCGCCCCTCGTCGGGAACATCGACACGAGGCTACGTAAGCTTTCCGAAGGCCAGTACGACGCGATCATTCTCGCCGTCGCCGGCTTGAGGCGGCTGGGCTTGCTAGCCTCGTGGCGACAGGATCATCCCGATCTCACGGTGACGCCGCTGGAGTTCGACGAGATGCTCCCCGCGCCGGGGCAGGCCGTCTTGGTCCTCGAAACGCGGGAGGCCGACGAATTCGCCCGCTCGATGGTCGGCGTCCTGGAGCATCCTACGACCCGGACGTGCGCGCTGGCCGAGCGCCAGTTCCTCGGTTGTTTTGGCGGAGGCTGCTCGGTACCGGTGGCGGCTTTCGCGACCGAGCATCACGGCGCCGTTCATCTTTCCGGGCTTGTCGCCTCGCCGGATGGCTCGAAAGTGCTGCGCGGAACGGCAACCGCCGATGAGCCGTCGGAGGCGGCTCGAACGCTCTTCGAAGAGCTTCGCGAGCAGGGCGCCCTGAGCCTGTTCGTCCGAGCGCCCGTCGCCGCCGGGAGCGGGCAGTGAAGCCGCTCGCCGGAAGGTCCGTCCTCGTGACCCGGCCGAAGGCGCAAGCCGAGGGCCTGGTCGCCGAATTGGAGGGCCTGGGGGCGGCCGTCTTCACGATGCCGGTCATCGAGATTCTGCCGCCGGAATCGACCAATCCTCTCGACGCCGCTCTGAAGAACCTCGACGTCTACGACTGGGTCGTGCTGACGAGCGTCAACGGGGTCAAGGCGGTCGCGATGCGGATGGGCGAGCTCGGCATTCCCGTCGAAAACCTGCGCCACAAGCGGCTCGCCGCGATCGGCCCCGCTACCGCAGAGGCCTTGGAACGATTCGTCCGCAAGCCGGACCTGATCCCCGAGCAATACGTTTCCGAGGCCATCGCGGCCGGGCTCGGCAAGGTGCACGGCATGAATTTCCTTCTCGCTCGCGCCGATATTGCGCGCCGGGACCTGGCCGACCTGCTCCGCCAGGGCGGAGCCCGGGTTGACGAGGTCGCGGCTTACCGGATCGTGCGGGGTGAAGGGCCGGTCAGCCTGCCCGACGTCGCGCCGAACTACATCACCTTGACCAGCTCTTCGGCGGCGCGGGGAACCCTCGAAATCCTGCGCGAGAACGGGCGCGCGGCCTGGATGGCCGAGTCGGCGCTGGCCTGCATCGGCCCGATCACGGCGGGGACCGTCCGCGAGCTCGGCTACACTGTGGCTGTCGAGGCCGAGGAATACACCGTTCCGGGCCTGGTCAAGGCCCTCGTCGAGCATGCCCAAAAGGAGCCCATCCATGCCTGATCGCCTGCGGCGGCTGCGCCGCACCCCGCAACTTCGGGAGCTTGTCCGCGAGACGAGCGTGCGCCCGAAGGACCTGATCTATCCCATCTTCGTCCGCGAGGGAATCCGTTCGCCCGAGCCGATCGATTCGATGCCCGGACAGTTCCGGCTACCGATCGGCGCGGTCGGGAATCTGGCCTGCGAGGCGTACGAGCTTGGCATCGGCGCGCTGCTGATCTTTGGCTTGCCTTCGAAGAAGGACGAGCGGGCGACCGAGGCCTATAACCCGAACGGCGTCGTGCAGAACGCGATTCGCGCGGCCAAGGACTCCTGCCCGGAGATGGTGGTGATGACCGACGTCTGCGTCTGCGCGTACACGCCGCACGGACACTGCGGGATTTTGGGCGGAACCTCCACCCCCCAACCCCCCTCCTCAGTTTCCGGACGAGCCCTCGTAACCCCAGGCGCGACGAACCGCGAAACCGAGGAGTGGGGCTCGGAAGTCCTCAACGACGAGACGCTGCCGCTCCTGGCGGAGATGGCGGTCAGCCATGCGCGGGCCGGGGCCGACGTGGTCGGGCCGAGCAGCATGATGGACCACCAGGTTCGCGCCTTGCGCGAGGGGCTGGACCGCAACGGCTTCGGCAATACGGCGATCATGGCCTACTCGGCCAAGTTCGCCTCCGGCTTCTACGGCCCGTTCCGCGACGCCGCCGACTCGGCGCCGTCGCACGGCGACCGGTCCAGCTATCAGCACGACGCCGCCAACGCCCGCCACGCTCGCCTGGAGCTGCTCGAAGACGTGGAGGAGGGCGCGGACATCCTGATGGTGAAGCCCGGCCTCGCCTATCTCGACATCATCCGCATGGCCCGAGAAACCGCCGACCTCCCAATCGCGGCCTACAACGTGAGCGGCGAGTACTCGATGGTGAAAGCGGCCGCCGAACGAGGCTGGCTCGACGAACCGCGAATCGTCCTGGAGACGATGACGGCGTTCAAGCGAGCCGGCGCGAATCTGATCATCACCTACCACGCGAAGGACGCGGCGAAGTGGATGAGGGGAGGGGAGGATTAGAGGATTGGAGGATTAGAGGATTGGAGGATTGAAGGATTGAAGGATTAGGGGTATTGAGGCATTAGGGTATCGGGCATTCCATCCCAATCCTCCAATCCTTAATCCTATAATCCTTCAATCCTCCTCTCCCCCAATCCTGTATTTCCGGAGTAACGACCATGGCAGAACGACTACTGAATCTCTACGCAACCTATTCGTATACCGACGCCTTTTGGAGCTCATCCGAAAAGGAGCGTCATTCGATTCGGCAAAAGATCGCCCAGGAGGCTCAGGAGCTGGCACGGGTGACTCACTTCTACTCGATCTTCCCAGCTCGGTCGGACACCGATTTTCTCGCTTGGTCCGCTTGGGAGATCGATACGAAGGAGCAGGCGCTGACGGCTTTCACGGCCTATGGAGCGGGGACCGAAGGCTGGCGACGCTACGTGCGGCCGGTCCAAACGCTGTGGGGCTTCACAAGGGTATCGCAATACTCGCGCGGCAAGAGCGAGCAGGATATGGACCCGATCAATGATCCACGCGCACCCTACCTCGTCGTCTACCCCTTCTCGAAGACGAAGGAGTGGTACCTGATGAGCATGGACGCGCGCCAGGGAATGATGAACGAGCATATCAAGATGGGCAAGCAGTATTTCGACATCAAGCAACTGCTGCTCTACTCCTTCGGAATCCAGGATCAGGAGTTCGTGGTGTCGTACGAGATGGACGACCTGACGCGCTTCTCGGAGCTCGTCAACGCCCTGAGGTGCACCGAAGGGCGCAAGTACACGCTGTTCGATACCCCGCTGATCACAGGCTTCTACCGCACGGTCGAAGACTTCGTGCGTTAACCCGGTAGCCGAAACGTGAGATCCGGCGGCACGACCCAGGTGTGGGCCTGCCCGGCGTTGTCGACGACGACCCGGTACGCCACGCCCGGCTCCGGCTTGCCGACGAAGCGAGCCGCGAACGCCTGAAACGTGCCCTTCTCGTCGTCCATCCCTCCGCCGACAAGCTCCAAGCCGACGTCCGGATGGCCTTCGGCGCGAAGGACGAACTTGCTTGCCGCCGATGCGGCGAAGGCGCGAAGCTGCAAGAAGTTGTCGGTGGGAATCCACTCCTTGATCTCCACAAGCGCGTCGAGGCCTTCCGACCAGGTCAGCCAGCTCGGGAGACGGGGATCGCCGGGAACGAGGATGCCGGCGATGGTCGCGGAAGTCAGCTCGGCGGCGGGAGGATTGTCGAAATGGGCGGGATCGGGGACGTGATCCTCGGCCGACAAAAGCTGATAGGGATTCGACGAGCTTAGCTTCGGACCTTCTCTCATACCGTACCGCGGCCCCCAGGTCGTGGCGAAGGGAATCTCGCTGACGTCCTTCGCCGTGTAGATGTGGGTCATCAGGCCGTCGTAGTAATGATCGACGATCCCTTGGCCAAGGACGTCGTAATTCAACCGCACCCACTTCTTGCCGACGTAGACCTCGTTGAACAGGTGGTTGCTGAAGCCTTGGCCGGAAACCCCCTCGACGACCGCCAGCCGCGTCTGCTTGTGGCGGATCGCCTTGGCGATCATCCGCACCTGCGCGCGATCGTTGCCGTCCGCGGCCGGAACGGTGACGACGATGCGGGTCGGGATGCCGAGCGCGCGCAGGATCGTGGCGAGGTAGGTCGAGGAGGACGTGCAGGCGCCATGCGTCTTGTTCAGGTACATGCCCTTGCCGAAAAGCTCGCGGTCGAAGAGCTGGGCGTCGGTCAGGCCCTTGGGCTCGTTACGCTCGAAGGCGCCGCGCAGACGGTCCGGGACCTCGGGCTTGCCGCTATCGAACTCCACCATCCATAGGCCGAACTGATCGTTGCTTTTGGCCCGCCGCATCGCCCACCGCGAAACCTTCTCGACGAGCGTCTTATCGTCGAGGTTGTCGGGATCGATGCCGTCCGCTTTCAGGTCCGCGATAATCCGCTTCCGCAGCTCCGGGTCCCAATTCGCGGCCGGCCTGGGGCGCAGATATTCGGCCATCTTCGCGTCGTCCTTCCGCCAGTTCGGATCGGCGGTGACGACCTGCTTATGGAACAGGTGGTAAGTGATCCGGAAGGTGGCGACGCCATCCTTGACCGACAGCAGCGTCGCGTCCTGAAACTCGTCGTTCATCGCCTTGACGTCGTAAGGCGGGAGGAGGCGGAGCGTCGTGGTCAGCGTGTAGTCCTGCGGTGGGATCGGCATCAGCCTCCATTGTAAGGAAACCCCCGCCCCAGGCCCGGGACCCCTTACGGCGCGTAATCCTTGACCGTCGAGTTCAGGACGGTGCCGAACGGATCGACGAAGGATCCATCGACAATGTCGCAGGCCTCGGCATTCGTCGAGCCATCGCTCGTGTAGTGAAAGACGAGCGTATCGTCCGACAACTCGAAGAACCTAGGCAAATCTTGTTGACTTGTCGGCGGCCGACCTATTTGAAGATTGCCTCCCTGCACTTCGTCGATCGTGAGCGCGCAATTGTCCAGCATATTTTGATAGCCGTCGGGATCGTTGAAGGCCGTGAGCAGGAACGTGGACAAGAGGGTGGGCTTGTCCCAAGTCGCGGCATCGTTCTGGTCCCAAATGGAGAGATGGCCGTTGAACGTTCCTTCGTCGTCGTCGGCAAAGATATGCAGGCTTCGCTTCCTCGTGCTTAGGAACTTTCCCCAAAAGGCGTCGTAGGAGGCGTACAGCCGTGACCTGGTGAACCGCTCCTCGAGGAACGGCCTCAGTTCGGGAATGGCAATGCCGATGAGGAAGAACGCGGAGGCGGCTCCAGGGCTGACGTCGACGTACCCGGTGCCGCTTATTCCGTGGATGAGGACTTTGTCGGCGCTCAGCAGGGGATTGACGGGACGTCTGATGGAGATTTGAAGTGGCTGGGCAAGGGTTGGGGCCGGCATCCTCGCCTGATCGTGCGACCGCCACTGGTCACATTGGCCGAGAGAGGCCACCCAATTGGCGGGCCTGAACAGGAAATTGGCGAATTCAGAGACGGGTACTCGCACCGTCCAAATAAAGTCGTCAGCCGCGAGCCTCTCGCAGTACACGACCTCCAGAACCGAGCAGTCGACGACACCCGAATGGTTACCTGTGGTTAGCATCTTAGAACCTCGATCCCACCGACTTCCATCGAATGAGGATGGCTCTTGAAGGCTGAAATTCGGCGTCCCCCTCTAGAGCCATACCATTCTATTCGCTCTGGCGGCCAATTTCCGAATATTTCGGTAATTGCCAATGAGACGGGCGGCCTTGATCCAGGGCCGCCCTGTCCCATCGCCTAAGAAATCAGATTCCTCAGGTCGAGCGACGCCGGGCTGTGCGGCGTCGGCGAAGGGACGTAGTCCTTCAACGTCGAGGTCGTGATCGTGCAAGTCGACGGGCCGTAGGTCCCGTCGACGATGTCGCAAGCCTCGCAGTCGGAGGTTCCGTCGCTCATGTAGTTATAGATGATCTCGCCGTCCGGCAAGGCGAACATAGGGGGATCGTCTGCCGCTAGCGTTCGGGGACGCTTGACCATGTAGCTTCCGTTCGGCTGCAATATCGTCACGCCGATCTCGCATTGGTTGAGCATTGCCACGTAGCCTTCCGGATCGGTGAACGCCGTGGCCAAGAACGTAGCCAACAAGGTTGGCTTATCCCAGTTGGTTGCGTCGCTGTCCGACCATATCGGGAGATGGCCATAGAATATGCCGTCGCTTTCGTCGACGAAGACATCGATCTGTCTTGTCCCGTTCGGTCCCGACGTCCGAAACTGATCCCAGAAGGTATCGAATAGCACCGTCCGAGCCATCTGGACTCTCGAAACCGTCGATTTGGTCGAATCCGCGACCATGGTCGCGACGACCGCTCGAACGGAGGAAAGCGACTCGATCAGGTTCCGGGCGGCGTTTCCACCCGGTTTCACCCGGACAAAGCCGGTTCCGCTAATCCCTTCGATGACCACGCCTCCCGTCCCCGCACTGGCTTTGCTTGGATGGTCGACGCAGATGTGGAAGGGCGTGGTCAGCGACGCAACACTTGGCTTGGGTTCGCCTTCGATGGTCAACCAGCCGGGGCAATCCTTTAGCGAATGCACCCAGGTAGTCGGCTTGAAGAGAAACTCCTTCAGCCCGTCGGCATCGGTTTTGGCGACCCAGATGAAGTCGTCCTTCGCGATATTTTCGCAGAAAAGAATAGTCGTGGTCTGCGGGTTTGCTTGTCCCGTGAGACCTGTGGTTGTCGGCATTGTATGGACTCCTCGCGCGCTCTCGATCGAGAATCCCCGTCGCAAGTCCGCGCGGAATACGGAACGCTGCGGAGGCACGAAATCTATCGGGGGATGCGGGCCAGGATTTGTTCGATTTGCGTCGCTGTAGGTGGCTCCGGTGAGGATGAATAACTTGCAACCGCAGTATGGCCGGCGTTTCGCTCTAGGAACGAGGAGAGGCGTTCCTCCGCCTTGGCCAGTCGCTTTGATCGCAGTCGCGCGTATATCGAGCAACTGGAGGACAGGCAGAGTTCGGCAAGGCCTATTTGCCCCAGAGATTCCAGGATCGCGGCAAGGTGGGTCAGGGCGACGGCCACGTGAATCCTGCGGTTGCCTCTGACCGCGAAACGGATCGCGTCGGCCAGTACATCCAACGCCTCGCTTGTCTCGCCGCAATCCTTCATGACCCGTGCCGCATTCGTCCAGACAAAAAGCATCGAGTCCTGATCGGTGGACTGGCGGGCGTGGTCCATCGCCAGGCGGGCATAGGCCAACGCCGAAGCCGACTCGTTCTGGCCGAAAGCGCAAATCGCCCGCATGGCCGCCAAGGTCGCTTGGAACTCATGGGGCGACGCATCCCCTTGCCGGACGCTTGCCTCGTCCAGCAAGCTGACGCAGGTTGGGACGTCCCGGTCTTGATACGACTGGATCGCCAGATCGATCAGGGCGTCGGCGGCGCCGGCTTGGTCGCCTGTCGCGTCGCAGAGCTCGACCCGTTCCCGCCACATGCGCCGGCATTCCGCCTCGTCGCCTCGGCGAGCGGCCATGGCTCCGTGGAGCCCGAGGAGCCGCGCGCGCATGGCGACGTCGCCCGTCTGCTCGGCCGCGGCGTAGCCCTTGGCCGCGAAGTCTTCGAAGTCGCTCCAGAGGCCGGCTTCCATGAGGCTTCGCGCCAAGGCGTCGACGAGAGCCACGGTCTCGATGTGCCTCCGATGCTCGACGGAAAAGGAGAGCGCCGCCCGGAAGTTGGCGAGGTCGGCCCAGATCACCGCGTTGCCTCCCCGCCAGTCTCCCGACTTCAGCATGTCGGCGCTCCGCCGTGCAAGCTCGCAGAAGCGGTTGGCGTGACGCCGCCGGGCTTCCAGGCGTTCCCAGTCGAGCGCGGGATCCTCCATCGTGACCTGAATGTGTTCCCGGACGACGTCGAGCAGCTTCGATCTCCGCTTGCCGGCCGTCTGCGTCGATTGAATGAGGGAATGGTCGGCGAGCTTGCCCAGCCGGTCCACCACGTCGAACCGGTCGTACGCGTACACGGCCGTCACGTCCTCCGACGTGAATCCGCCCTCGAATACCGATAGCTCCCAGAGGAAGAATCGCTCCGCTTCGGGCAAGAGGCCCAGAGAGCGCTCCATCGCCTGGCTGATCCCTCCCTCCGCGCCATCCAATAGGCGGAGCCGGTTTTCCTGCAGGAGCCGCAAAAGCTCCGCCAAACCGACAACTCGAAGGCGGCTGGCGGCGATCTTCAGAGCAAGAGGCATGCCTTCCAAGAGGGCGCAGATTTCCGACACGATCCTCCGCGACTCCGGATCGGCAGGCAGGCGAAAGCGGGCCGATTGGAGAAAGAGCGCGTTCGCGGAGCCGGCCGCGACTTCGGCGGAAACATCCAACGGCTCGACTTTGATGAGCCCTTCGCCTTCGACGGCCAGAGCCCGGCGGCTCGTCGCCAGGCACCGCGCCGAGGTAGCGGCGACGAGTTGGGCGACCGCGTGCGAGTGCCCGGCCGCGGCAAAGCCCTCCAAGGCGTCGAGGATCAGGAGCAGCCTCTTGTCTTTCAATGCGCCCATAACCGCTTGGCCGACGTACTCCGATTCGGCCGTGAGGCCCATCTGGCTCGCGATTGCGGCGAAAAGGTCGTCCGGCCGCCGAACGGAATCGCATGCCACAAACCAGACTCCGTCCGGAAAGTCCCGCGAGAGCACGTCTCCGGCTTCGAGAGCAAGGCGCGACTTGCCGACGCCGCCCGGTCCCGCCAAGGTCACGATGGTTTCGCGCTCCAGCAGCTTGGCGATCCGGGCAAGCTCTTGCCGCCGGCCCACGAGGCATTCGGCCGGTTCCGGCAGATTGCCGAGGCGGTTTTCCTCTTCGCTCGCCTCCAGAGGTTCGAGCAGGGAGACGTCGGGACGGGAGCCAAAGAGGACGGGCACGCACCAGGCCCCCCTCGCCCCCGCCAGGCTGTGGCGGGCTTCGGAGAGGGCGCGCTCGATCGTCGCCGAATCGAAGAGAGCACCGTAAAAGGAGCGTGAGAATTGCGGCTGCCACGCATCCTCGGCCGGCGCCTGCATCGCCACGACGGCGCCGGCTCCCTGCGCGAGGATTTCCTCGGCGAAGCCGCGGAGCGAGCCGCCCGTATTGCAGGCCGACAGGACGATCAGATCGACGCCGGCATGGGCGAGCCATTCGGAGAATTGGGAAGCGTGGACCGGGCTCTCCGATCGCGCCTCGGCCCCCTGAAGGATGAGGACGCCTCCGGACGGCCTCGACTCTCCGTGCCCGGCGAAGTGAACCACGTTGGGGCGGAACTCGCGCAAGGTTCTTTCGACGACGGCCGGCACCGCGTCGTGAATCCACTTGAGCTTAACTCGCTCCTGCCGAAATCGCTGAGCCGCGAGGATCGCCCGCACCTCGGCCTGGAGCCATGCGAGTCGCGGAAATCTCGCCGTCCCCGGATCGGCGACGATTCCGAGGACGCGCAATTCGCCAACCGGCGCATGATGCCTTGGGGCCGGCCGAACGGCGCGACGGAAAACAGAAACTTGCGGCTGCAAGACGAGGTAACCGTCCAGCGGATCCGACGGGGCGGCCCGGGAGGCTTTGAGCAGTTCCCAGGGAAGCTCGGCGGCGAACGTCTCCCCGCAATCCAGGCCAATTCTCAGAAGTCCGGGGGGATGGACGGATTTGGCGATCTCCTGCAAGGCGGCTCGCAGGGATTCGGTCATGACGCATTCGGTAAGGGCGTCGCCGATTCGGAAAAGCTGATCCTCGCTCGCCTCGGCGGATTGTTTCCAGGATTTCCAACGGCCGGCGATCTCGCGCAGCGATCCCTCGGACACCGGTACCGAGGCGAGGCTTTGCCCATATCCCTCGACAAGCTCGGCGATAACGAACTCCTTCTCAACCTGTAATCGAAGAGAGACTTCCCGAGTCATCGCCTGGTATTTCCTAGTCGGTTGCTACGATCCGGTTACCGCTCCATTTCATTGATGGACGCGTCTCGGCCAACCGTAACTATGTTACGATGCTTGGAACGGCAGCTTGGTCCTTATGCGCCGAGCCGGCCTTCGACGACCTCTTCTCTCGGCCTCAGGCACTCCGTCTCCGTGCAGGCCTGGAACCGGACGTGCGCCGTAAATGCGCCCGGATTCGCCCGGGCCGGCAGGGTCAGACGAAACGGAATGCGAACGTCTCCATCCCAGGAATCCGGATAGTCGATCTCGGCTGCCGCTCCCTCGAAGGAAAGGGTGGTCGGGATCAGCCAGTCTTCCGGCGGATCGTTGCCGTTGATGTGGAAGCCGGGCGGAATCGAGATGAGGATTTCGCCTCGCCAGCTTCCGTCCGCGTCCATCGGCAACGACTCCTCCGCCAGCCGCACCGTGATTTCCCCGTTGCCCCCGGATTCGGACGGCAGAGCGCCCAGCAAGGGGAGAGCCGCCGCGTAGAGGGCTTCCGTCGCCTGGGGCGCTCGTTCCATCCAGCCGAGGAAGGCCCGGACGAGCCGGGCGGCTCGCTCGGCGTCGCCGGCGGCGACGAGGCAGCGCAGGGCGAGCGCGTTTCCGCTCGGCGTCGGAGAGTCGAAGACCGGCTTGGATCGCCCGAACAGCTCCTCGTGAGAGGCCGATGCGCCGAAAAATCCGCCCTGCTCGTCGTCCCAGAAGAGCTCGATCATCTTCCCGGTAAGCCGCTCGGCCTCCGCGCGGTACTCGTCGCCGAGGGCGAAGAGGGCGTCGGCGAAAGCCGCATAGTCGTCGAGGTAGCCCCTGCCGGAGGGCACGCCGTCGACGATCTGATGCGGCAGCCCGCCGAAGGCCTCTTCGGCGGCGAGAATCGTGTCCGCAGCTTCCCGTGCGGTATCCGCATCGGCAAGGTTTCGGATCGCCAGCCCATTCCAGGCCACCACGACTTTTTCGTCCAGCCCTGGGCGAACCCGAGTTTGCCGCCACTTGAGGAGATGGTCCAGCGAAGTCCATAACGTGCGGTCTTTGGATTGAAGCAGAAGGACGTTTTCTCCGGTCAGCCGGCCCGTCGCCTCGTCGCGAAAATTGCCCTCGTCTCGCAGGCCGTAGGCCTCGATGAACCGCGGCGCATGTTCGCTGAACGCCGCCCGCACCTCCTCGGTCGTCCAGACGTAATACTTGCCTTCGACGCCCTCGCTGTCGGCGTCCAACGCCGAATAGAAGCAGCCTAGGGGAGAAGCCATCTCGGTCTTGAGCCATCGCTCGATCCTGTCCGCGACCTGGGCGAAGAACGCCGGCCATCGGGGATCGATCTCTCTTTGGATGGTTGCCGCCAGCCCGTAGTTGCCGAGCATGAGGGCGTTGTCGTAGAGCATCTTTTCGAAGTGGGGCAGCCGCCATTCCGCATCGGTGGAGTAGCGGTGGAAGCCGCCGCCGACGTGGTCGTGGATGCCGCCGAGGGCCATATGCTCCAAGGTCGAGAAAGCCATCCCGAGAGCGAGTTGCCGCAGCTCGTCGGCTGTTTCAGGCCGGATCGCGTATTCGAGCAGGAAGTCGATCGAAGTATGGGGCGGGAATTTAGGCGCCCCGCCAAATCCGCCGTGCGTCCGGTCGAAATCGGCGGCGAGGGCTCGAATCGCTTCGGCGACGAAGGCCTCGTCGAACGAGGCCGAGGTGGCCGGCGCCCGGCGGTTCATGGCTTCGGTGAGTCCGAGCGCGAACTCGGCCGCGTTCTCTTCGATTTCGTCGCGCTTCGTCTGCCAGAGCGAGGCGATCTGCCGGCAAATGGTGAGGAACCCTGGGTGGCCGGCGCGGTCGTCGCGAGGGAAGTAGGTTCCGGCGAAAAAGGGCTTCTTGTCCGGCGTGAGGAACACCGTCATCGGCCAGCCGCCGCGCCCGGTGGCGAGCTGCACCGCCGTCATGTAAGCCTCGTCCACGTCGGGCCGTTCCTCCCGGTCGACCTTGACGCTGACGAAGCTTTCGTTCAGGATCGCGGCCACGCCTTCGTCCTCGAACGACTCGTGGGCCATGACGTGGCACCAATGGCAGCTCGAATAGCCGATGCTCAGGAAGACCGGCTTGTCCTCCGCCCGGGCAAGGGCGAAAGCCTCCCCGTCCCACGGGAACCAGTCCACCGGGTTATCTCGATGCTGGCGCAGGTAGGGCGAAGATTCGCGCGCGAGGCGATTGGCCATTCACTTACTAACTTACACGAGAGTTGCATCGGGCCACATGAAGAGGAACCGTCGCGAAGCGACCTTCGGAGTGCTGAAGCTTTGCTTCAGCCCCTGCCAACCTTTCGATCACGCCGCGCTCTGGCATAATCCCCTTCGGGGTGGGATCTATCTCCCTGCGAAAATCCTTCGGCGTCGCATCTATCTCGATTCCAAACTCCGAATCGAGGAAGCCGAAGGCTGTAGTCGCCGGGTTTACCCCGGCGCGCCCGAAGGGCGAAAGGGCCCTTCGGGCCCCGCAACCGTAAAGGTTACGTCGCATCTATCCCGAAGGGATTACGTAACGCAGCCTGGGCTTTGCTATAGGTTGGGATCGCGCCGCTCTGGGCGCGGAAATAAGGCTGAAGCTTTGCTTCAGGTTCTCCGAAGGTCGCTGCGCGACGAATGGCCGTGGCCTACCTGGCTTTCTCCAGCCTGACCGCCGTTACCTTGTACTCCGCGGCTTGGGTGGCTTCGTCGCGGTGGGGGCTCGTGACCCGGTTCGCGAAGACGCGCGGGTCGTGGAAGGTCGTGAAGAGCTCGCCCTTGCGGATCCGGTCGTCGACGCGCGCGGGGAGGGTGGCCGCGCCGTAGCGGCTCGTCATCGTCACCATCTGCCCGTCCTCGATCCCGAGGCGCGAAGCGTCGGCGGGGGAGATGTCGAGGGTGTCCGTCGGGCGGAGGAGGGAGTTGCCGGTCCGGCCGGTCATCGTGCCCGCGTTGAATTGGAACAGGGTGCGGCCGGTGTTGAGCAGGAAGGGAAATTCCTTGTCCGTCGTCTCCGGCGTCGGGCGGTATTCGAGGAGGGCGAAGGGCGCCCTCGGGCCGAGCGGGAATTTCTCGCGGTGGAGAATGGTCGTGCCGGGGTCCTCCTCGCTCGTGCAGGGCCATTGGAGGCCGACGCTCTCGATCCGCTCGTAGGAGATTCCCGCGCCGGCTTTCCAGACCTTGCGGACCTCGTTCCAAATCTCCTTCGGCGAATCGAAGGCGAAGTCTTTCGCGAAGCCCATCCGGGCCGCCAGCTCGCAGATGATCCGCCAATCCGGCTTGGAATCGCCGACCGGCGGGATCGCCTGGCGAATCCGCTGCACGCGCCGCTCCGAATTCATGAACGTGCCGTCCTTCTCGTAGCTGGAGCTCGCGGGGAGGAAGACGTGCCCGAACTCTTTGGCCGTCTCGTTGAGGAACAGGTCCTGCACGATGACGAGGTCGAGCTTGCGGAGGCTCTCCCGCGTCCGTTCGGCGTTCGGGTTGGAGAAATAGACGTCGTAGCCGATCGCCCACAGAGCCCGGAGCGAGCCCGTCCCGGCGGCGTCGAGCATCTCCATCCAGTTCAGGCCCTTTTCGCGCGGGACCGGCCGCCCCCAGACCTGCTCGACGAAGTCGGCGGACTGGGCGATCGGCGTATAGCCGGCGAGGTTCGACGGCTCGCAGCCCATGTGGGCCGAGCCCTGGACGTTGTTCTGGCCGCGCAGCGGATTCTCCCCGGAGCCCGGCTTGCCGACGTTGCCGGTCAGGAGGGCGAGGTTGGCGAGGCCGCGCACGCCCTCGGTGCCCTGGCGGTGCTCGGTCGTGCCGAGGCCGTGGAAGATCATCGCGGAGCCGGAGCGGGCGTAGACGCGGGCGGCTCGGCGGATGTCCACGGGATCGACGCCCGCGATCTCGCCGGCCCTTTCCGGCGTCCACTCGGCGACCGTCTCGACAAGCTCGTCGTAAGCATCCGTCCGCGCCTCGACGAAGGCCCTGTCGACCAAGCCCTCGGCGATGATGACGTGGGCGATCGCGTTGAGGGTCGGCACGTTCGTCCCCGGCTGGATCTGGAGATGGACGTCCGCGTAGCGGGCCAGCTCCGTCTTCCTCGGATCGATGACGACGAGGCTCGCGCCGGCGAGCACGCTCTGCTTGATCCGGGCTCCGACGATCGGGTGGTTCTCGGTCGGATTGCACCCGCAGATCAGGAAGCCGCCGGCGATCTCGATATCGTTGAAGGAGTTGGTCGCGGCGCCGGTGCCGAAGCTCTGCTTGAGCGCGGCCGCGGTCGGGCCGTGGCAAACCCGCGCGCAGCAATCGACGTTGTTGCCGCCGACGACGACGCGGCAGAACTTCTGGGCGAGGTAGTTCTCCTCGTTCGTCGCCCGCGCCGAGCCGAGCACGCCGACGCTCTGCGGCCCGCTTTCGGCGAGAATCCCGCCAAGCTTCTTGGCGATGTAATCGTAGGCCTCGTCCCAGGAGACTTCCTTCCAATCGCCGCCCGTCTCGCGGACCATCGGCTTGGTGACCCGGTCCTTGGCGTGGACGAAGGCGTGGGCATACCGCCCCTTCACGCAGAGATGGCCCTTGTTGACGGCGGCCTCGGCGTAAGGACGCGCCACGACGACCTGATCGCCGATCGTGCCGAGCTCCATTTCGCAGCCGGTGCCGCAATAGGGGCAGGTCGTGCGAGTCCATTGGGTCGGCACGCCGTGCTCGGCCTGGAGCCGGTCGACGATCGCGCCAGAGGGGCAGGTATCGGCGCAGGCCCCGCAACTGACGCAATCCGAATCGAGCAGGCGGCGCACCTGCCCGTCCGATTCCCGCGAGCTCGGCAGGACGCGCGACTTCTCGCCTCGGTTCCAAACGCGCCACACGAACTGGCCCTGCAATTCGTCGCAAATCCGCACGCAGCGGTAGCAGTAGACGCACTTGTCCATGTCCACCTTGAGGTAGGGGTGGGAGTCGTCTTTGAATTCGAGTCCCGCGATCCCTCCCGGCTTGATCCCGTACTGGATCAGATAGCGGTGGAACTGGATGCGCTCGTCGAGCGCCTCGGCGGCGGGATAGCTCTGGGCGAGGAGCTTCAGATTCGTGCGCCGCTCGGCCTCGACCATCGGAGAATGGGTCTGGACGCGCAGCCCCTCGGAAACCGGCGTCGTACAGGCGGAAACGAGTCTGGCGGAGCCTTCGACCTCCACCATGCAGAGGCGGCAGCCGCCAAACGGCTTCAGCCGGTCGTCGTGGCAGAGCGTCGGCACCTCGATCTTCAGCGAGCGGAGGGCTTCGAGAAGAGTGATGCCCTCCGGCAGGTCGTGCTCTTGGCCGTTGATCGTTACGCGAGGCACAGGGGAACCTCCTGCGGGTATTTGGAAAGGATGCTTTGGGCGACCTCGCCGAGGCCGCTTCCGTGGCCGCAAAGGCTGGTCTTGCGCAGGGCGAGGAGGATCGCGCGCAATTCCTCCCGTTCGTCCGGCTTCAGCTTGTCGCCGCGCGCCATCCTCCAGAAATAGACCTCGGCGCGGCGGCTGCCGACCCGGCAGGGCGTGCATTTGCCGCAGGATTCGAGGGCGCCGAAGGTGAAGATGTGGGCGAGCAGATCGATCATCCGCGTGTTCTGGTCGAAGGCGACGATGCCGCCGTGGCCGACGGCCGCTCCAACCGCCGCAAGCTCTTCGATGCCGAAGGGAGTGTCGAATTCGCGGGGATGGATCGCCCCAGCAAGCGGCCCGCCGACGATGACGGCCTTGAAGTCGCCGGTCTTCAGTCCGCCGCCGATGTCCTCCAGGATTTCCCGGAGCGGGATACCGAATTCGATCTCGTAAAGTCCGGGGCGGTTAAAGAGGGAGGCGAAAGAAATCGCCTTCGTGCCTCGGCTCGTCGAGAAGCCGTGCGCGGCGTAGGCGGCCCCGCCGTTCAGGACGATCCAGGGGATGCTCGCTAGGGTCTCGACGTTGTTGACGAGGGTCGGCTTCTGCCAGAGCCCGGCCTGGAAGGGGTAGGGCGGCCTCGCCCGGACCTCCGGGCGGCGATGCTCGATCGAGTTCAGCAGCGAGGTCTCCTCGCCGCAGACGTAGCTGCCCTGACCGATCACAAGCTCGACGTCGAATGTGCCGTCGCCGATCAATCCCGCCTCGCGCGCCTCTTCCATGGCGGTTTCCAGGTTCGCTTTCGCGACCGGATACTCCTTGCGGAGATAGATGAAGCCCTTGGCCGCGCCGACCGCGTGCCCGGAGATGGCGAGGGCCTCGATCAGCCGGTGGGGCGCGTTCTCCATGATGAAGCGGTCGATGTAGGAGCCATGGTCGCCCTCGTCCGCGTTCGCGACGACGTACTTGACCGGCGAGGCCTGATCGAGCACGGAGCGCCACTTGCGTCCGGCCGGGAAGGCCGCGCCGCCGCGTCCGCGAAGCTGGGAGGTTTCGACCTCGGCGACGAGGTCGGAGGGCGTCATCTTGCGCGCCCGCTCCAGGGCTCGGTAGCCGCCGTAGTCGCGCAGGGCCCGAACCTCGCCGCCGGGAACCCCGGCCAGGACGATCGGCTCTTTGCAGCGAATCTCGATGACCGGCTCGACGTCCACGTCCGCCGAGGAGGGCGCCGCATAGCACTTGCCGAGGCAATAGACCGGCGGCCACTGGGCGATCGCCTTGCGCCACCGCTCCGGATCGAGCCGCTGGGCGGCGAAGCAGCCCAGTCCACGGCAAAACTTATGGTCGAGTTCTTCCCCGGCCAGGTGATAGAAAGAGTCGACTTCGGGCCCGCTCGGGCGGTGCGCATGCCCCTCCCGCTCCAGGATATCGGTGTTTGTGCTCATGCGTAAGGCTCCAGGTTGATCATGCGCCTTGGGAAGCCTTGACGGATGAAGCGAATTTCACTGACGCGAAACGTGGCAGATCCAACACGGAGGAACGGAGGATCGGAGAGGGGTTAAGGAAGACTCCGTTCCTCCGATTCTCCGCGTTGAAGATCGTCCGGGACGGCGTCGCGCCGCGCCGAACGCCCAACGCCTAACGCCCAACGCCCGAATTCAGACCGTCGACATCTCCTCATACAGCTTCCACCGCACCTCGACCGCCTTCTGCGCTCGGACCATCAGCTCATCGACTTCCGAGGGGTTCGTTTGCCGCAGCATGCGGTAGCGAAGCTCCTGGTCGGTGTAGTCGGTGAGCCGCAGGGTCGGCCTCGGCGAGTCGAGGACGAAGGGGTTTTCGCCGGAGGCGACGACGCCCGGGTTGTAGCGCAGCAGCGGCCAGTAGCCGGAATGGACGGCTCGGAACTGCTGGTTGAGGCCCTGCTCCATGTCGATGCCGTGGGCGATGCAGTGGCTGTAGGCGAGGATCAGGGACGTGCCCTTGTAGGCTTCGGCCTCGCGGAGGGCGAGGAGGGTCTGTTGCGGGTTCGCGCCCATCGCGATCCGGGCGACGTACACGTTGCCGTAGGAGATCGCCTGGAGGGCCAAATCCTTCTTGCCGACGTGCTTGCCCGCGTTCGCGAACTTCGCCACGGCGGCGAGCGGGGTCGCCTTCGAGGCCTGGCCACCGGTATTCGAGTAGACCTCGGTGTCCATAACGAGGATGTTCACGTTACGGCCGCTGGCAAGGACGTGGTCGAGCCCGCCGCTGCCGATGTCGTAGGCCCAGCCGTCGCCGCCGACGATCCAAACGCTTCGCCGGACGAGATGGTCGGCCACGGAAATGAGCTGCTGATAGGCCGTCGCGTGGGCGTTCCGGTTCGCGGAGAGGATCTCCCAAATCCGGGATTTCAGGTCGTCGACCCGGACGCGCTGCTCGCGAATCTCCGATTCGAGGATTTGCGGAGCATGGATCAGCTCGTCGACAAGCTCCTCGCCGATCTCCGGCTTCAGCCGGAGCAGGAGCCGGTGGGCTTCCGCCATGTGGCGATCGGAGGCGAGGCGCATGCCAAGACCGAATTCCGCGTTGTCCTCGAAGAGCGAGTTGTTCCAGGCCGGGCCGCGGCCTTCGCGGTTGACCGTCCACGGCGTGGTCGGCAGGTTGCCGCCGTAGATCGAGGAGCAGCCGGTCGCGTTCGCGACGATCATCCGATCGCCGAAGAGCTGGGTCAGGAGCTTCAGATACGGCGTCTCGCCGCACCCCGCGCAAGCGCCGGAGAACTCGAAAAGCGGCTCCAGGAACTGGGTGCCGCGCACCGTCGAAAAGTCGACGTACGAGCGGTCGTTGACGGGCAGCGATTCGAAGAAGGCGGTGTCGGAACGGTTGGTCTCGACGATCGGGTCCTTGGCCGCCATGTTGATCGCGCGCTTGCCGGTCAGCTTGTCCGAGACCGGGCAGGCCTGCACGCAGAGGCCGCATCCGGTGCAGTCCTCGGCGTAAAGCTGGAGGGTGTAGAGGGTATCGGGGAAGCCGCGCGCGTCGATCGGGGCCGACTTGAAGCTCGTCGGCGCCTGTTCGATCAGCTTTTGATCGTACAGCTTGGCGCGGAGCGTCGCATGTGGGCAGACGAAGCTGCAGTTGCCGCACTGGATGCAAAGATCGGGCTCCCATTCCGGCACGAGATCGGCGATATTGCGCTTCTCCCATTTCGCGGTGCCGGTGGGATAGGTGCCGTCGACGGGAAGGGCGCTGACCGGAAGCAGGTCGCCTCGGCCCGCCATGATTTCGGCCGTCACCGTCTGGACGAACTCGGGGGCTTCGGCGGCGACGGTCAACGGAATCTCGACCGCGCTTTCCGCCTTCGCGGGAACCTCGACTTCGTAGAGCCGGGCGATCGTCTGATCGATGGCGTCGAAATTCTTCTTGACGACCTGTTCGCCCTTGCGTCCGTAGGTCTTCTTCACGGACTGCTTGATCTTCTCGATCGCCTGATCCTTCGGCAGGACGCCGGAGATCGCGAAGAAGCAGGTCTGCATGATCGTGTTCGTATGCGCGCCCATGCCGGTGTCGCGGGCCACGCCGCGGGCGTCGATCACGTAGAAGCGCAGCTTCTTGGCGATGATCTGTTCCTGCACGTTCAGGGGCAGCTTCGCCCAGACGTCCTCCGGCCCGTAGGGGCTGTTGAGGAGGAAGGTCGCGCCGGGCCGGGCCCGGCCCAGCACATCGACCTTCGTCACGAAGTTGAACTGGTGGCAGCCGATGAAGTGGGCGTCTTTGATGAGGTAGGCCGAGCGGATCGGGCGGTGGCCGAACCGGACGTGGGACACCGTCTGCGAGCCTGACTTCTTCGAGTCGTACACGAAGTAGCCCTGGGCGTGGAAGCGCGGGTCCTCGCCGATGATCTTGATCGTGTTCTTGTTCGCGCCGACGGTGCCGTCCGCGCCAAGGCCGTAAAAGAGGGCTCGGTGGACGTCGTCCGGCTCGGTAAGGAAGCCAGGATCGTAGGTCAGGTTCGTATGGGAGACGTCGTCCTCGATCCCGATGGTGAAGTGGTTCTTCGGGCTCGGCTTGGCAAGCTCGTCGAAGATGCCCTTGACCATCGCGGGATCGAACTCCTTGGAGGCGAGGCCATAGCGCCCGCCGATCACTTTCGGCATCGCCGCGATCTCGCCGGAGGCGAGAGCTTCCGCATAGGTGGTGACGACGTCGCGATACAGCGGCTCGCCGGAAGAGCCCGGCTCCTTCGTTCGGTCGAGGACGGCGACGGCGCGAACCGACTTGGGCAGCGCGCCGAGGAAATCGGCGGCCGACCAGGGCCGGAAGAGATGAACCTGGAGGACGCCGGTCTTCTCGTCGGCCAGGGCCTCGACCGTCTCCCGCGCGGTCTCCGCGCCGGAGCCCATGAGGACGATCACCCGCTCGGCCTCGGGATGCCCGTAATAGTCGAACAGCCGGTAGCTGCGGCCGGCGATTTCCGCGAAGCGGTCCATCGCCTTCTGCACGATGGCCGGGCAGCGCTGATAGAACGGGTTGACGGTCTCGCGAGCCTGGAAATAGACGTCCGGGTTCATCGCGGTGCCCCGCATGAACGGGTTATCGGGGTTCAGGCCCCGGCGGCGATGAGCGATGACGAGGTCCTCGTCGATCATCGCGCGAATCTGCTCGTCGTTCAGCAGCGCGATCTTGTTGACCTCATGGGAGGTGCGGAACCCGTCGAAGAAGTGGACGAAGGGAATGCGGGATTCGAGGGTTGCGGCCTGGGCGATGAGGGCGAAGTCGTGGGCTTCCTGGA
Organism: Fimbriimonadaceae bacterium; assembly: GCA_035545155.1. GTDB lineage: Bacteria > Armatimonadota > Fimbriimonadia > Fimbriimonadales > Fimbriimonadaceae > JAEVZK01. The sequence continues at coordinate 41,415 of DASZYX010000019.1, forward strand.
CGGAGGAAGAGGCGAGGAGGGCGAAGCCGGTCGGGAGGACCGCCATCACGTCCTGGTGATCGCCGAAGATCGACAGGCTCTGCGTCGCGAGGGCTCGCGCGGCGACGTGGAAGACGCAGGAGGTCAGCTCGCCCGCGATCTTGTACATGTTGGGGATCATCAGCATGAGCCCTTGGGACGCGGTGAAGGTCGTGGTGAGCGAGCCCGCCTGCAGCGAGCCGTGGACCGCGCCGGCGGCGCCGCCTTCGCTCTGCATCTCCACGACGTCGGGAATCTCGCCCCAGATGTTCGGCTTGCCTTCGCTCGCCCATTGATCGGCGAACTCCGCCATCGCCGAAGAGGGCGTGATCGGATAGATGGCGCAGACTTCGTTCACGCGATAGGCCACGTAGGCGGCCGCTTCGTTGCCGTCGATGGTCGCAACGGCTGGGACGGCGGGCTTGGCCGCTTTCGCCTTGGCCGGTTCTTTGACTTCCAGGTGGCTCACTTCGCGAACTCCTCCTCGGGCCGAAGCTCGATGGCGTGGCAGGGGCATTGCTCGTAGCACATGCCGCAGCCGGTGCAGAGGTCGTAGTTGTAGTCGTATCGCTTGCCTTCGCCGAGCTTGATGATCGCGTCCTCCGGACAGGCTCCGTAGCAGCCGTCGCACTCGAAGCAGTTGCCGCAGGAGAGGCAGCGCTTCGCCTCGTAGGTCGCCTCCTCGACGGAGAGGCCCTTCATGACCTCGCCGAAGGTGGTTCGCCGCTTCTCCATTTCGAGGTGGCCCTGCGGGCGTTTCATTGCCTCGGTGTAGAACCAGAGGTGGAGCTTTTCGTACTCGGCGATCGGCTTCTTCGGCGGCTTCGCGTAGGTGTCTCCGCGCAGCCAGGCGTCGATGTTGCGTGCCGCCTTCTTGCCGTGGCCGACCGCGATGGTGACGGTCCGCTCGGAGGGGACCATGTCGCCTCCCGCGAAGATGCCGTCCGCGCCGGTCATCATCTGGGGCGAGACGACGACGGTGCCGTCGTCCTTGAATTCGATGCCGGGAACGTTCTTCAGGAAGCCGGTATCGGTGTCCTGGCCGAGGGCGAGAATCAGGTCGTCGGCCTCGATCTCCTCGATCTCGCCGGTCGGTTGCGGCCGCCCGTTCTCGTCGATCCGCATGACCTCGACCTGGAACTTGGTCTGCTCGATCGACTTGATCGTGCGGAGCCAATGGATCTTCACGCCTTCCTCGACGGCCTCGTCGGCCTCGAAGGGGTGGGCGGGCATGTGGTCCCGGTCGCGCCGGTAGATGATGAGGGGTTCGACGCCGAGACGCCGCGCCACGCGGGCCGCGTCCATCGCCGTGTTGCCGCCGCCGTAGATGGCGACCCGGCGGCCGAGCTTCGGCGCGCCGCCCATCTCCACGTCTTTCAGGAAGCTGACCGCGTCGAGGATCTTGCCCGCGTCGCGAGCGGGAATCTCCGTCTTCTTGCCGAGATGCGCGCCGATGGCGACGAATACGGCGTCGAATCCGCCCTCTTCCTTCTCCTTCTGCACATCTTCGACCTTGTGGTTGAGGACGATTTTGACGCCGAGCCGCTCGATCCGGGCGATTTCCCCTTCCAGGACGTTGCGGGGAAGGCGATAGGCGGGAATGCCGAAGTGCATCATGCCGCCGGGCAGGGGGCCGGCCTCGTGAATCTCGACGGTATGGCCCATGAGAGCCAAATGATGCGCGCAGGACAGCCCGCTCGGGCCGGCGCCGATGATGAGAATCTTCTTCCCACTCGGCTCGGCCTCGATCTTCGGCGTCCAGCCTTCCTCGAGGGCGAGGTCGCCGAGGAATCGCTCGACGGCGTGAATGCTCACCGCGCCGTCCAGCTTGTCCCGGTTGCAGCTCGTCTCGCAGGGGTGGTAGCAGACGCGGCCGTGCACGGCCGGCATCGGATTCGCCTGGAGGATGACTTCCCACGCCTCGCGGAGCTTTCCGGCCTGGGCCAGAGCAAGCCATTCCTGGACGTTCTCGCCGGCCGGGCACGCGTTATTGCAGGGCGGCAAGAGGTCCAAATAGATCGGACGCCGAACTCGGACGGGTCCGGTTCGGCGCTCGGTGGTGAGATCGGGGGGATTGGTCAGATCGTGGACGTGGCTCACTTCATCATTCCTTGGGTTCAAACACTTACGTTGCGGCGGCGAGGGCCTCGGATACCAGGGCTTCGGCGGCATCCAGGGCGCGGATATTCAGGTCTCGATACTTCTCAGGCACTCGGTGGAGGATCGCCGCGCGCAGACTCTCCGACTGGACGACCTGGGCGAGGGTGTTCACGATTCCGAGCGCGACGACGTTGGCGACCATCTTCCCGCCGGCATCGATGGCGGCTTGGGTGATCGGGAGGCGGAGGACTTGCCCCCGGGGCGGCTTGGCTTTCTCGATGTTCGTCGAATCGAGCACGACGAGGGTTTCGCTGTGGCATTCGCCGCCGTACTTGGCGACGGACTCTTCGCTAAGGCAAATCAGGACGTCGGGCGTTTTGACCTGCGGGTTGGCGATCGGATCGTCGGAGATGATCACCTCGGCCTTGCTGCTGCCCAGGCGGGCTTCCGGGCCGTAGCTCTGGGTCTGGACGACGAATCGCCCGTCGAGGACGGCGGCTTCGGCGAGGATGACGCCCGCCGTGATGAGGCCCTGGCCGCCCGCGCCGGTCAATCGGATTTGAATGGGTTTGCTCATTTCTTCCCTGCCTTTTCGAGCGCCCGCTTCTTGAGGCCCGCATAAAGTTCGGTGTATTCCTCCCGGCTCTCGTCTCGGAAGATGCCGGTGGGGAGGAGGTTGTGCGATTCCCGAATGAGCCGGTCGACGTCCATGTTCATCGGCTCGGTGGTGTCGCGGAGATACATCAGCATGTCGTAGGGCTCGCGCAGGTCGTTGAGCCGCCCGAAGTAGGTTGGGCAGGCGGTCATCACCTCGACCAGGGAAAAGCCCTTGTGCTGGAGCGATTTCTTGATAAATCCCTTCAGCTCGTTGAAGTCGTAGCTGGTGGAGCGGGCCACGAATCCGGCCCCGGCGCCCATCGCCAGCTTGGCGAGATCGAAGTTGGGCTCGATGCTGCCCATGAGGGTCGTCGTGCTTCGCTTGCCGGTCGGAGTCGTCGGGGCGACCTGGCCGCCGGTCTGGCCATAGATGCCGTTGTTGAAGACGATCGCCTTGAGGTCGATATTCCGGCGGCAGGCGTGGATGAAATGGTTGCCGCCGATCGCGGAGGAGTCGCCGTCGCCCATGACGACGATGACCTTCATCCGAGGCTTGGACATCTTGATGCCGGTGGCGAAGGCGAGGGCCCGGCCGTGCAGCGTGTGCATCGTATTGAAATCGAGGATGAAGGGCGTCCGCCCGGAGCAGCCGATCCCGCCGACGACGACCACGTCGTCCTTTTTCCAGCCGAGATCGTTGACGGCCTCGATCAGCGCCTTGACGACGACGCCGTTCCCGCATCCGGGGCACCAGACGCTGGGGAGCGCGTTCGGGCGTAAATAAGTTCTGTAATCCTCGCTCATGGCCGGGTTTTGCAGCCCTCGGGCATCGCCGGCAGCTTTGATCTCACGGTGGGCTGATGGCCTCCTGTAACCTGAATGATGCGGTTAGAGCGGGCGGGACGAGTGTGGCGAATTCCATTGACGGGAACTTGCTGACGGGGCTGGGGGATGAGGGGTGATGGGGGTGATGGGGATGAGAGGGGTGATGGAGGTGATGGAGGTGATGGGGTGATGGAGGTGATGGAGGTGAGGGCCCGGGAACCAACAACCGGTTCTCAATCGGGAGTTTCCGGAACCTCCACCCCTTAGTCCCCTCCGCCGCACGATCATCGGCGCAAGAGGAGGGGAATACCCAGCTCCTCAGCCCATCATCCCCTCGCTCCCCAAGAACCAACGCAACAATGCGGCACGTCATGAGGCTTGTGCTTGCCGCTTTCCTCGTCCTTTCAGCCGCCCAGATTCCGACCGGTTCCTATGGCCTGACCGAGCTATGCGACAAGCTTCGCGCCGCGACCGGGGTGGCATACACCGTGGATGGCGACTTGAGCGATTTTCCCGTCTTCGTGTCAACGAAGACCGGCGACCCGGAGCGGGTCAAGCAGCTTGTCGCCGACGCCTTTCGGGCGAGATGGGTCAAGGATGGCGAGCGGTACCGGCTGACCCTCGACAAGATCGATCCGGAGGCCGACTATCCGGAGTTCGAGCGCCTCTTCAAGGCCGCGACGAAGGGCAGGAAGCTCGATGGCGCGATGAATATCCATGACGTCTACCGGTTGGCGCCCGGCGAGATGATCCGCTTCGGCAACCCGTCGGGCCAGTTCTTTCGGCCCTTCCCGAAGGATTTTGCGAAGACCTTGGCCGAGCAGGGCCCGTGGTACGTCGCGATCCGCCGAATGGGACGAGGAATTTTCGAGTGCCGGCTGTACCTGCCGGGCGTGAACACCGGCGCGTTCAGCGCGGAAGGGGACCTCCAATTCGCCGGCCTTCCGGCCGACGTCGAGACGGCCCTTAAAGGCGACCTCGGCAAGAAGGCGCTGACCCCGGCGGAGCAGCAGGACATTCAGAAGATGGCCGCCGGGCCGGCGGCGATGGGGATCGACTGGAACCACATCGACAAGCGCGATCCGATCGCCACCATCGCCGACCACGTCCTTCCCAAGCTCGCGGCCGCGATCACGCCCGATATGGCGATCGCGTTGCCCGACGTCAGCCTTTTCGTCCTCGGCATGAGTGGTCAGGGCGGAAATTCGGTTCGGGCCATCCTCGAGCCGTTTATGAGGGTGGTTCGGCTGACGATGGCGGACGGCGCCGTGATCGGCGAGCTTCCCTTGTACGAGCGGACGCCGAACACGTCCTCCCAGGTGAAGCGGTCCGTCCTTGCGAAGTTCATCGGGGAGAAAAGCGTGGAAGGCGTGGCGAATGCCCAGGCGATCAGCGACTACGTGAACAACCAGCGGTTCTGCGCGAGCAATACATGGACCGACGCGATGATGCTCGTGATGGCCGGCATCGTCGTCGACGACGCTTATATCGGCGACTATCCGTACAACGCGCGGCTCTACACCCACCTCGACCGCAGCGACTGGAACTTGATTCGCTCAGGCCAGCCTTTCCTCGTTTCCCAGCTCAGCCTGGAGGCGCGCCGCCAACTCTACGACGTGCTCCTTCAGGCCAGGAGCCGGCTCGAAGTGGAGAAGTCCGATCCGGCCGTTTGGAGCACGCTCGACGCCGGCTCCCTTTCCGTCACCGCGGAGCTCTCGCACGAAGACGTGCTGATCGGATGGACGAACTTCGCCGCCGAGATCGGTTCCGTGCGCCAGATGGGAACGGATCATGACCTGCGGATCCGCGCGCTCAATCACGAACCGCTTTACGAGCCTGCGAAGCGCCAGACATTGAAGCTGACGATTCTTTGCGAGCCGGACAAGCAAAGCGTCGAAACCGGCTTTACCGAGGTCATCCCCGATCCCAAGGTCAAGCCCTGCACATGGGACAAGCTCCCGGAGGCCCTCGCCAAGGAATTCAAGGCGGCCATGGAGGAAGCCCGGAAGAATCAAAACCAAGGCGAAGGCCCGCCGCCCCCGAGACGCCAGGCCCAATAAAACGGGGTCCTGTAGCCCGATCGATGCAAGGCTTTAACCGCGGAAGAGCCTATAGCATTTCCGCCAAGAAGCCGGCGGCGGCAGCCAGGGCTTCGTCGACCTTCGACGCGTCCTTGCCGCCGGCCGTCGCGAACTCGGCGCGGCCGCCTCCGCCTCCGCCCACGATCGGGGCGACCTGCTTGATCAGGTTTCCCGCGTGGGCGCCCTTCGCCGCCGCCTCCGTGCCGACCTTGCAAATGAGCTGGACCCGGTCGCCGGCGATCGCGCCGAGGGCGACGATGTCCTTGTTTTGGGCGACCGCGTCGTCGACCGCGGCGGCCGCGATCTTCTGATCGACGTTCTCGAATTTGCGAGTCCAGAGGAAGACGCCCTTGATCTCCTGGGTCTCGTTGCCGCCGCCGGATTCGCCGCGCGCGAGGGCGGTTTCCGCCTTTTCGCGCTTGCGCCTCTCCTCGCGGACCTGCTCGTGGAGGCGATCGATGGCGGCGAGCACGTCTTTGGGCGCGCTCTTGAGGCGGGCGGCCGCTTCGTAATAAGCGCCCGTCTGCTCCAGGACCCACGCGTACGCGCCTTCGCCGGTCACCGCTTCGATGCGTCGGACGCCGCTGGCCGCGCTCGATTCGCTCGTGATCTTGAAGAGGCCCACCTCGCCGGTCGCGCGGAGGTGGGTGCCGCCGCAAAGCTCGCGGCTGAAGTCGCCGATCTCCACCATTCGGACCCGGTCGCCGTACTTCTCGCCGAAGAGAGCCATCGCGCCCCGCGCCCGCGCCTCCTCGATCGGTAGGTCCACATAGGTCGTCACCGGTGTGTTCTTCAGGGCCTCCTCGTTGACGATGAACTCGACGCGCGCGACCTCCTCGGCCGTCATGGGTTTGCCGTGGGTGAAGTCGAAGCGGAGATGGTCCGGCCCGACGTAGGAGCCGGCCTGGGTCACGTGCTTGCCGAGAACCTGGCGCAGAGCCGCGTGGAGGAGGTGGGTGGCCGTATGGTTGCGCCGGATTCGCATGCGCCGGTTGACGTCGATCTGCGCCTCGACCTCGAGGCCTTGCAGGCTTTGCTGCACGATCTGCCGCGCTTCCTCCGGGCTCTGGCCTTCCAGCACCACGGGGAGCCGGACCGGCTCGACCTCATGGACGAAGACGCCGTGCTGCTTGATGACATCGAGCACGCGGCCGGCGAAGCCGGCTCCTTCGATCGTGCCGGTGTCGGAGGTTTGGCCGCCGGACTCGGCATAGAAGGGAGTCTGATCGAGGGCGATCGCTAGGTGCGTCCGAGCCCCTTCCTCTTGCGGATGGTTTGTGCCGGAGGAGGAAGGGGTTGGGGATGGAGGTTCCGGAACGACCACCGCGCCGACAACCACGGAGACCGTTCGAGTGTCGTCGTAGCCTCGAAAAAGGGTCGCGGTCGCGTCGAGGCCGGCGCCCTGCACGCCGCCGTAGACGGATTCCCGCTCCGACCCGGCTCGGCTGCGCTCCTGGGCCTCGATCAGCGCCTGCTCGTAGCCCATCTCGTCGACCGCGATCCCGGCTTCCTCGCATAGCTCTTTCGTGACTTCGAGGGGGAAGCCGTAGGTGTCGTAGAGGCGGAAGGCGATGTCTCCCGGCAGTTCGTTCGCTCCGCTTTTCTGAAGCAGGGAGAGCTCGCGCTGGAGAACGTCCGAGCCGGACGTGAGGGTGCGGCGGAACAGGGCCTCCTCGTTCCGCAGCGTCTCGGCGATGACCTCGCGCCGGTCGTGCAACTCGCGGTAGTGGTCGCCCATCGATTCCAGCACGCCTTCGAAGACGCGGTGGAAAAAGGGCTGCTCGATACCGAGGGCTCGCTGGCCCTTGAGGACGGCGCGGCGGATGAGGCGGCGCAGGACGTAGCCGCGTCCCGTGTTGCCGGGAAGGACGCCGTCCGCGATGCAGAAGACGGCGGTGCGGATGTGGTCGGCGATGATGCGCGTCGCGACGTCTTTCTCCGGGTCGGAGCCGTAGCGGTAGGCAACTTCCTCCACCCCCCTACCCCCCTCCTCAGTTTCCCGCGATCCGAGCAAGGCGTCTCCAGCCGACTCGCGCCGCGAGGAAACCGAGGAGGGGGATCCCACTTCCTCGATTTTCCGCAGGATCGGCTGGAAGACGTCGGTATCGTAGAGCGACTTCAGGCCGCCGAGGACGGTCGCCGTGCGCTCCAGGCCCATGCCGGTGTCGATGGACTGGAAGGGCAGGGGCGGCATGCCGGTCTTGACGAAGCCCTCCGCGGGCCGGTCGGGGTTGCGCAGTTCGCCCTGCCACTCGAACTGGATGAAGACGTCGTTCCAGAACTCGAGCCAGCGGCTCGCCGCCTCGTCGCGAAGCCAGTCCCCGCGCGAGTACGGGCCGGAGGGCGGCTCGCCCTGCGTCCAGTAGAACATCTCCGAGTTCGGGCCGCACGGTCCGGGAGGGCCGCTCGAAAAGGCTCCCGCCGGCCAGTAGTTGGTGTCCTCGCCGAGGCGGAAGATCCGGGTCTCGGGATCGATCCCGGCCAGCGCGACATGCTCGGCCCAGTAGCCGTACGCCTCGTCGTCCTCCTCAAAGACGGTAAAGCTGACCCGGCGCGGATCGAGATTCAGCCATTCGGGGGAAGTGATGAACTCCCACGAGAGGGCGACCGCCTCCTTCTTGAAGTAGTCGCCGAAGCTGAAGTTACCGAGCATCTCGAAGAAGGTGAGATGGGTGAGATCGCCGACCGACTCGATATCGCCGGTCCGCACGCACTTCTGGGCCGTGGTCAGACGCCGGTTCGGGGGCTGGGCGACGCCCCGGAAATATGGCTTGAACTGGACCATTCCGGCGCCGTTGAACAGCAGGCTCTCGTCGAGCCGGCCGGTCACGTCGTACGGAATCAAAGAGCCGGAGGGATATTGCCGGTGGCCCTTCGATTCGAAAAAGCGGAGATACTTCTCGCGCAGCTCCCGAACGGTCATCGGTTGAGGGTACCGCACGCGCCCCTACTTCGAGGAACCTCCCGCTTGCCGAGGCGAAACCCAGAAGCGCTGGTCGCCGACGTCTTGGGCCGAATCCGGGCGGCGGACGAGTAGGCCGAGGAAGCCGTCGCTGTAAGCCGTCTCGTCGCCCTTGTGATCCGGGAAGCGGCGGTGGACTTCGGCGAGCACCTGTTCCCGGGTGTCTCCGACGATCAGGTCGGTCCGGACGGGCTCCTCGCCTTCCTTGAACACCGGGCACCAGTAGTATTTGCCGGGGGGAACGTAGTCCACGCCGAGGAGGGTTCCCGCGGGGAAGCTCGGTCCAAGTCCGGCGCCGATGACGTTCAGATACTCCAGCGTAGCCGGGGGCATGCGATTGCCCGGAAACGTGCCTTGTTCGAACAGGACGAGCTGGTCGTCCGGCAGGTTGGCGAGGAAGCGGCAGATTTGCCGCACCATCTGCGGCTGGACCTGCCAGTAGGGGCGAGACGGGATTCCCCACTCGGGCAGGCGCCACTGGTTGACGATGGTCCGCCCGACTTCCAGCGCGTCGAGCTGCCGGTCCGTGAGCTGCGCCATCGCGAGGACGCTCCGCAACGACAGATATCCCTTGGCCTTTCGCTCCTCTTGCCACTTCGTCAGCGTGCGCTTGGGCACCTCGTTCAAGCGCTGCCACTGATAAGTCGCGCTGCGGCCGGTGAGGAAGCCCTCGTCCTGCCGCCAATGGACGTGCGCCCCGTCGGCCCATTTGCTGAGCGTATCGAAGAGCGAGCCGCGATACGTCCGCAGGGGGATCAGGCGGCTGAAGGAGTCGGCGACGACGTCCTTGCGCGTCTTCTCGTGCACGGCCTCCCAGAAATCGTCGGTCGTCATGAAGGGGCGCGGCGGCTGCATATCGTCCCGCGTCCGGTAGCTGCCGATCCTCTCCGTAATCGTGCCTTCGGGCTGCCCGTCGGGGTCGTGGCCCTGCTCGTCGACCGGCGTCGTCGGCTTGGGATCGAAGACGAAGGAGGCGCGCATGTCCGCCGCATCCTTGACGGAGGCGTTGTCGATCGCGTTGTGCAAGGGGGCCTCGCCGGGCCCCGGCACGGAGCCGATGTCCTTGGGCATGCCGGCGCCGGCTCGCTGCCCGTTCGGCGTCACGCCGCTCGCCCCGACGAGGACGCGAAGGTGCGCGCCGCCGAACTCCGTGGTCTGGATCGTCAGATAGAGATACGCCTGCGGGTCCTTGAGCTGCGTATACGGGATCACGTTCCGCCCGCTCGCGCTCGGGCTGGGAAGGAAGCCATCCAAAACCGGCCGGATGCCTCCCATCGCGCCCAGCACCTCGTCGGCGAGCCTGGCATCGAGAAGCGCCGTCTTGCCGAGGATGCCGCGGGTGGGGATGTCCCTGGACCACAGAGAGAGCGTTTCCCCCGACCGGATCGTATCCAGCTCTTCGAGGGAAAGATTCTCGAAGACGTCCCGAGCCGCCGCGATCTGGGGATCGGCTTGCTCGCTGACCGACCGCATCTTGCGGTCGAGGGCCTGGATCGACTGGGATACGTCCTCGTTGCGGATCTTCTGCTCGGCGATCTGAGCCGCCGTATCCTGTTTGAGCACGTACGAATAAGCGCCGTCCTCTCCCGAACGCTCCCAAACCACGCCGAACACCCGGCTGATCTCGCGCATGACCTCGCGCGCCGGGCGGGAGGAGACGAGGATCGTGGCGTTGTCGTCCGCGACGTTCGGCCCGGCCATCATCTCGACTCCGGTCTGCCGGCTCAGAGCCTGGCACACCTCGTCGAACGAGGCGTGCTTCAGCGAGAGGGTGACCGCCTTGTAGAGCCGGGAGTCGGTGACCTGACGCTCCTGCTCGTAGAGCTTCTTCATGTCGGCGCTGAGGGAGGCGTAATCGTCGGGCGTCATGTCCCAGGCCATCAGCATCTGCGCGGGAACGGCGAAGTCGTCCCGCATCGGCGGCAGGGAGAGCTTCCCCGGCCGGTTCCCCGTCTCGAAGGCGATCGCGGTTCCCATGCGGCCCGGATTGAGGAAGTCCCGGTCGGGGACGGCAGGCTCGTCTTTCCGCGCGACCGGAGCGTGAAGGTGGCCCCGCTCGCCCGGCCCGTTCCTTGGGCCGGCCGCAGGAGATTGCCGATGGAGGCCCGGCCCATGGGGCGCCAAGGGCTCGATCGTGCCGCTTTGCGCGGTCATCGCCACGTTGGGACCGCGGCGAACCGGCCCGGAACCTAGAAGGTACGGGGCGACGGCCGCGAGGACTGCGCAAGCGGCCAGACCGGCGACGGCCCATCGCCAGGGCGAGGCTTTCCGCGACGCCGGCAGCGTCGAGCCCGCCCGCATCGCATCCGGCAAGCCCGCGTCGGCAGCCGGGACCGGGCTGATCCGCATTCGCCTAGCGGCGGCCGCGATCTCCCGATCCGCCATCAGGTGGCGGCGGCACTCCCCACACAGAAGCAGGTGGGCAAATCCCGGGGATCCGATCCTTTGCAACGACTTACGACATGGCATTTTGCTGAGGTCCTTCTATTTCTCGAAAGCGATGCTCCGTCTGCTCGGCGGCAGAGACGATATCGCGCATCGCGAGCTGCCTTCGCAGGCGCTCGCGGGCGGTGAAGAGCCGGGAGAGCACGGTGCCGGCCGGCACGCCGAGAATCTCGGCCGCTTCCTTTACGCTCATCTCCTGCACTTGGCAAATCAGGAACGTGATTCGAAGCGAATCGGGGAGGGCGGCGATGGCGCGCTCCATCGCCATCGCCTCGACGAGCGGGCCGACGAAGCACTGGCGCTCGTCCATGTGGTCCTCGGGCATCTCGACGAAGTCCGGGATATTGCGCCGCAGCGCGAACTCCCGATAGGCGATCCGATGCAGCCACGTGCGGAGGGAGGCCCTGCCCTCGAAGGTGGCGAGCCGCTGCCAGGCCTTGACGAACGTCTCCTGGGCAAGCTCCTCGGCCTCGTTGATGTGGCCTGTCAAGTGGAGGAGGAATCGGACGACGTCGGTGTAGTGCTGCGACACTAAACGGTTTGCCGCCTCGCCGTCTCCGGCAGCGGCCCGCTTCACCAGCCTTCGATCCTCCATCCACTCCAGGCGCATCGTTGGTTCTCAAACAACATAGAGCAGGGATTCGGGCCGGATATTCATTCTTTTCGATCCATCTCCAAAGGGCCTACTTGCAAACGGCGACAGAAGGCTGTACCGTCGTAGAGGCATGCGACGTTTGCCACTGGTCCTCCTTCTTCTGGCCGTCCTCGCGGTCGGGGGACGCTACATCTACGGCATCGCGAACCGTCCCGACGACAAGACTCAGATCCGGCAGGCCCTGGCCGAGGCGATCAAGGCGAGCAAGGAGGGGCGCTCGGGCAGCGTCATCGACCTCCTGAGCGAGCACTTCAAGGTAAATGGCGAGCAGCCGGGCTTCGGCCAGGTCGCGAAGCTCATCAAAGAAAGCCACCCCGACATCGTCGTCGACGACACCGATCCGGTGGTCAGCGGCGACTCGGCTCAGATCACGTCGAGCGTCAAGGTGACCGGGACTTTCTTCGGTGGAGGCCAGCAGTCCTTCAGCTTCAAGGATGTCCAACTGTATTTCAAGAAGGAATCGGCGATGGACTGGCTAATCTTCCCGACGACGAAATGGCGGCTCTCCGACGTGAGCATGCCGGAGAACGAGATGCCCTCAGGGTCTGAATAAGTTGGGACCCTCCTTGGCCTGGGCGAAATGCGATGGTACAGTGCCATGCGGGTTCGAAGATTTCAAGAGGTCTCCGAATTTCGACAACTTAGGAGGTTGTTACGAAGATGAAAAAGTTTATCGGCCTGCTGATCGCGGGTCTCACTATCTCGGCATTTATGGTCGGCTGCAGCAAGCCTGAGGAGGGCGAAAACGCCAATCCGCCGGCCACGACGGGCGGCAAGAGCGCGAGTCCGAAGAACGCCCCGGTTCCCCCGAGCGGCACCACCGGCGCCACGGGAACCACCGGCGCTACCGGAACCACTGGAGCGACGGGCACTACGGGAGAGACCGGTACCACCGGAGCCACCGGCACGACGGGCGCCACCGGCAAGTAAGCCCAAGCGCTGCTGAAGAAACCTGGCACGGGAGGTTGCTCCCGGCCAGGTTTTTATCTGCCCCTCCTCAGCTTTTGAGGGCAATCAAATTCTTGCCGCATCTAAGGAAGGAATGGCGGCAAATGAAGCATGACAGGCTGCCGAGCGTCCCGACTCAGGCCTTGAAGAACCGGACGAGGCGGTCCAGCAGGGACGGCTGCCGCAGCTCGGTCCAGAGGTGGAATTCGCCGATGTCCGTGTTCTCCATGACCCAAAGCCGCCTGACCCCTCCCGCATCGGACTCGAAGGAGTAGAAGGTACCGCCCACTACAAGAATATAGGCGTTGGTGGGATGCAGGCTTCGCCACACGACAGCCGGGTCGGCTTTGGCTTTCGAAAAATCGAATCGGAGCCAGGGTCCCGTCGACTTTTCGAAGGGCGGAAACTTGAAGTCCGGCCGGACCACGGCCGAAACCGGTTGGTAGCGATCCAGAAACGACCACTCGGTTTGTCCGCGGCTTGCGAAGAACCACAGCATGAGGACGACCGCGGCCGCCGCCGAGAGCGTGAAAAGCAGCTTGCGTCCTTTCGTAGCCATCCCCTGACAGTGTACGGCTGGGCCGCCGGCGCCTAGCCGTTATAAATTATCCGCTTAACCACCTGGATCGTCCGGCCGGCGTCGCCCGTCGCCTGGGCGGCCTGGAGTTCCGCCTTTCGGGCGTAGATCATGAGGGCCTTCTTCATGCAGTTCGCGAAGAACTCGCGGGAGAGGCGCATGGATTCGACCTGCTCGGTCCGGTACGTGAACTGGTCCTCGCCGAACCAGCCGTCGTAGCCGGTGTCGATCGCCGCGTAGCAGAAGTCGATGAGCCGCCAGATGTCGTCCGTCCCCGCGATCCGGTCCTCGTCGTTCGAGTTGTATTTGGCTCCGTTGATGTGGAAATTGGCGATCGGGATGCCGAGGCGCTTCAGCATGTAGAGCGAGTCGGCGGGGGTGTTGCCGACCATCTGCTCGTGGCCGTAGTCGATGGCGACCCCCATCACCGTCTTGCCGAGGTTCTTGTTCACCTCGCTCGCGACCAGAGCCGCCTTAGCGACGGTGTTGCAGATCATGTTTCCTTCGCGCGGCTCCTTCTGCTTGCTCTCGGTGCCAAAGGGGAGGCCGTGTTTGTCGCAGCGCGCCGCGATCTCCGTGCAAGCGTCGATGAACCAGCTCAGGCGTTGGCCGTAATCGACCTCGAAATGGTAGTCCCAGCCGTCCGAGCCGGGCCACAGATTGACGCTGGAGCAGCCGATCTCGACCGCCAGTTCGACGCCCTCCAGGACGATCTCGATGCACTCGCGCCGCACTTTCGGGTCGGGATGGGTCACCCCGCCGTACTTCCACTTGTGCTCATGCCAGGTCATCATGTTCATGCAGGTCGGGCTGAGCCGATGCTTCAGCAGCTCGGCCTTGACGGAAGCGATGGCCTTCTCGCTGCGGCTGTAATCCGGATTCAGAAAGACCTGGTTATGGAATTCGATGCCGTCGATCCCGGCTTGGCGCACCCGCCGCATCTGAGCCTCGATCGAGGAATCGAAGCCGGGGCCGCTGTAGCCGGAGGTGCAGAACCGGTCGAAGAACTCCCCCGCGCACCAATGCCCGGCCGCGAACCGGATGCCGAACTCGGCGAAGAGCCGGTCGACCCGTTCCCCTTCGAGATAGCCGGAGTACTTGGATTCGAGGGTGGCGAGAAGCTCGGGCGAGAGATGCATGTCCGCGTTCTACCCCGTGGGCTCGGGCGAAAGGATATGGGCGTCGTCCCATGCAACCGCCGAGGCTAAGGTTCATACTTGTCGAAACAGGCTTGGCACCGGCGAACAGAGATTCGGCAAGGTCGTGGACCGCGACCGGCGGCTCGCTCCTTCTGAGCGCGCCGCTTCTTTTGCTGATCGTCGGGGCGATCGCGGCTCTCTTTCTCGGCACGAGCCCCGGCGAGGTCGCCAAGCAACTGCATGATCCGGCCGCGCAGGACGCGCTGATGCTGAGCCTGAAGACGACGCTGGTGAGCCTCGCCGCCGTCGTCGTCTTCGGAACCGGACTCGCCCTCACCATCTATCGAGCCCCGGCCTGGATCGCAGGATCGATCGAGGTTCTGGTGACCCTCCCCGCGATCATGCCGCCGTCGGTCGCCGGCATCGCGCTTCTCCTCGCCTTCGGCCGCCAGGGGCTGCTCGGCTCGCACTTCGACGCGCTCGGAATCCGGATCGCCTTCACGCCGGCTGCCGTCGTGATGGCCCAGGCCTTCGTCGCGACCCCGTTCTTCGTGCGCGAGATGGCGAACGGCCTCAAGGCGGTCGATCCGGAGGCGATCGAAGCGGCCCGCATCGACGGGGCCGGCCCGGCCCGGATCGCGGCGTCGATTCTGCTGCCGATCAGCCTCCCGTTCTTGATCGGCGGCGCGGTCCTCGCCTGGGCGCGCTCCGTCGGCGAGTTCGGCGCGACGATCCTCTTCGCCGGCAACCTCCCCGGCGTGACTCAGACCGTCCCCCTCGCGATCTACCTCGGCTTCGAATCGAATCTCGACCAAGCGAAGTCGCTCGCCGTGGTTCTGATGCTCGCCGCGATCGCCGTCCTCATCGCTCTGCGCATCGTCTTGCGGCGCAAGATGGCCTTCGCGCACTAATAGAGGGTCACCGCTCTGCCATGGACGCTCCCGATCTGGCGTCGTGAGTTCTTATGACATGGAATTCAGGCTAGGCTCCGATAATCTGCCTGGTCAACATTATCAATAGGACGGGAGCCCGCATGGGGTCCCGGAGGCAACAAATGAAACGACTTCTTACCACCAGCGGCATTCTCGCATTTTCCGTTGCCGCGTTCGCGCTTGGCAGCTTCTGGAAGATTGCTCAGGAAACCTATAAGTTCCCGGACAACTCGCCGGCCGCGAAAGCCAAATGCATGCTTTGTCACACGAGCAAAATGGGTGGCAAGCTGAACGCGTACGGGCTCGACCTCAAGGCAGCTCTGAAGGGATCCAAGAACCTCACGGGAGCGGTGATGCACAGCGTCGACGGCCTTGACTCGAACAAGGATGGCATGAAGAACGGAGACGCGCTCAAAGCGGGCAAGTTGCCTGGCTAGTCGGTTCTCGCAGTTCTCAAAACGATTCGACCACACGGGGATCGGCTAGCAGCTAGCCGATCCCCTCTTTACTTAAGAAAGGAACACGGCACCTCATGAAGCGGCTGCTTCTCTCGGTTTCCCTGGCGGTTTTTGCTATCGTCGCCGTTATCGGCGGAGGAATCGCTCTCTCTCAAGGGGGCTCTCCCGGTCAATCGGACGTGACGCCCATCAAGCCCGACGACGTGGCCGCCTGTCTGGATTGCCACTCGACCGAGATCGAGGGCAAGCACGCGGTCGATACCGCCGCCCTCGCCAAGTCGCCTCACAAGGACTTGAAGTGCCAGGACTGCCACGCGAATATCACCGGCGCGCCGCATACGAAGGAAATGCTGAGCGAGAAGGCCGAGTGCGGCAACTGCCACACCGATGAGGACGCGGCCTACAAGAAGTGTTCGCACGCCAAGCCGGACAAGGTCCCTGGCGATCACCCGACTTGCGTGAACTGCCACAACGACCATAACGATCCTCACGACGGACGTCCGATCAAGACCTGGACGCGCGAGGACCGGGTCAAGCTGTGCAGCAATTGCCACTCCCAGAAGGACCGGATGTCGCGTTACGGCGTGGACACCGATGCCGTCTCCTCCTACGACGACAGCTTCCACGGCAAGGCCCTGCTCAAGTTCCACAACACGAAGACGGCGATCTGTACGGACTGCCACGGCGACCATACCGTCCTTCCGCCGAACGATCCGAACGCCGCTACGAACCGGCTGAACGGCAACAAGCTTTGCTCCAAGCCGGAATGCCATCCCGGCGCAACCGTCAATTTCGCCATGTCCGGCGCGAACCATTTGCGCCTGAAGCTGAAGCAGAGCCCGGTTCTCGCCGGCATCGACCTCTTCTTCAAGAGCCTCGTCATCGGCGTGATCACCTTCATGCTCTTCGGCATCGCCCTCGACCTCCGCACGAAGGTCTTCGGCAAGACGCCCCCGAAGAGCGGCAGACCGATCGGCATCGTCATCGCGCTGAGCTTCCTCTGCATCGTGGCCGGCCTCGCGCTGGCGACCTTCGACCGGATCCAGGAGGCCTCCTACGCCGCGATGGGCGCGGCCGGATTCATCCTCCTCAGCTTCGTTCTCCACATGTCGCGGCCGGCGAACATCCACCACGGCAAGCAGAAGCTCTATCCCCGGTTTAACGCGGTGCAGCGCTGGCAGCACGGCCTGCTCGTGATCTGCTTCACGACCTTGATCGCAACCGGCTTCCCGCTCCACTTCTACAAGGCGGACCGGCTCCAGGCCGTGTATCAGTTCTTCGGAGGGCTGAGCGGCGCGCGCGTGGCCCACCGGATCGCCGCCGTCGGCATGATTATCGTCTTCCTCTGGCACACCGGCGATCTGCTGGTCCGCTGGGCGAAGCAGGGCTTCTCCTTCAAGACCTGGACGATGCTGCCGACCTGGCAGGACGTGAAGGACTTCGTCCACCTGAGCAAGCACCACGTCGGCCTCGCCGAAGAGCCGCCGCGCTACGGCAAGTTCGCCTTCAAGCAAAAGCTCGACTACCTGGCCGAATACTGGGGCGTGCCGCTGATGGTCGTCACCGGCTTCATCCTCTGGTTCCCGATCTACTGGGGCAACCGCCTCCCGGAGATCGCCCTCTCCGCCGCCCTCGTCGCCCACGGCTGGGAGGCCACCCTCGCCTTCCTCGCGATCATCACGTGGCACATGTACAACGAGCACTTCAACCCGGAGGCCTTCCCGATGAGCAAGGTCTGGCTGACGGGAACGATGGACGAAGAAGAAATGGCCCGCGAGCACCCGATCGAGAAGGAACGCCTGGAAGCCGAAGGCCGAGTCATCGACCCGGACCGCCCGTGAGGGCGGAGGAGTGGAGGATTTAGGATTTAGGATTTAGGATTGAGGATTTAGGATTGAGGATTTAGGATTGAGTGTTGAGTGTTTAGTTGTTTAGATTCTCATCCGAACGCCGAACGCCGAACGCCGAACGCCGAACGCCGGAAAAGCAGGCTGGAAGCCTGCGCTACTAAACACTAAACACTAAACACTAAATCCTCCAATCCTCCAATCCTCCGAATCCCCCCCCCGCCCCTACGAAGCCAGAAACTGGTGGACGAAGGCGACTGCCATGGAGCCTTCGCCGACCCCGGAGGCGACGCGCTTGATCGAGCCGGACCGGGCGTCTCCGACTGCGAACACGCCGGGGCAGGAGGTTTCGAGGTAGAAGGGCGGGCGGCTGGGCTTCCAGCCAACCTCTGGGGTTACTTGGCGGCCGGTCAGGATGAAGCCTTTGGCGTCCCGGGCGACGGTGTCGGGCAGCCAGTCCGTTTGCGGCACCGCGCCGATCATCACGAATACGCCGGAAACCCGGTCGGTGCGCTCCTCGCCGGTCTCCCGGTTGGTGATCGTGATCCGCTCCAGCATCTGGGCGCCGTCCATCGCGGTGATCTCCGAATTCAGGAGGAGCCGGATGTTGTCGGCTCCCTCGATCCGGCGGGCGAGATAGGCCGACATGTCTTTACGGAGGTCGCCGCTTCGCAGGATGAGCAGAACCTCGCTCGCATTCTCCGCCATATAGATCGCCGCCTGGCCGGCCGAGTTGCCGCCTCCGACCACCGCGACCTTGCTCTCGCCGCACAGGACGCGCTCGACGTGGGTCGCCGCGTAATAGATGCCCTGCCCCTCGAAGCGCTCCATCCCCTCGACGGCCAGCTTGCGATACTGGGCTCCGGAGGCGAGGATGACGCATCGGCATTCGACCTTGCCGACGCCCTCGATCTCGACTTCGTGCCCGCCGATCTCATGGCATCCGATGTGGGTGACCTTGCCGGGGACGACGATGCGGGCTCCGAACTTCTCCGCTTGGAGGAGGGCTCCGTCCGCCAGCTCCTGGCCGGTGATGCCGAGAGGGAAGCCCATGTAGTTCTCGATCTTGCTGCTCGCCCCGGCCTGTCCGCCCGGCCCCAGGGAATCCAGGAGAAGCGTGCTGAGGCCCTCGCTCGCGCCGTACACCGCCGCCGCGAGCCCGGACGGCCCGGCGCCGACGATCACGAGATCGTAAATCTTGTCTTCGAGCGGCCTCACCATTCCGAGCGCCCCCGCCAGGTCCGCGTTCGTCGGAGCTCGAAGAACCTCGCCGGACTGGAGCACGACCACGGGCACGTCCTCCTCGTCCAAATTGAGATCGCTCAGGATCGCGCTGACGGAGGGATTGGCCTCCAGGTCCTCCCAGACGAAGGGGGAATGGTTCCGCGCCAGGAATTCGCGGATGCGCAGCGTGTCGCGGCAGTAGCGCGAGCCGATAACGACCGGCCCGGTGGACTGGCTCTCGAGAAGAAGCGCCCGCCGGAGGAGAAAGGCCTGCAAGATGATCTGGCCGATATCCGGCCGCTCGCCCACGATCGACCGCACGCAATCGGCCGGCACTTCGAGCAGCTCAAGATCGGTCTTGGCGACGGCGCTGACGATGGCGGCTCGCCCGCTGAGGATGTCGATATCGCCGGAGAAGGTGCCCGGCCCATGGGTCACGATGTGCGCCCCGCCCCGGCCCTCGACGATCTCCATCTCGCCCTCGACGACGACGTACATGCACATATCGACCCGGCCCGCCGTCCAAACCGCCTCCCCCTTCGCGATCCGCACGCGCCTGCCAAACGGCTCCAGCGCCAGGATCTGAGATTCAGCCAGCCTCGGAAAAGCCCGCTCGACCCTCGGGTCGGTGGAAAGGGTGCTGCCAATGTCGCGAACGGTTGCAGTATTCATGGGCCCGCCCTGATTATGGCGTCCGCCAACCGGCGGTATAATCCAATGCCCATGGGGATGTAGCTCAGCTGGGAGAGCGCTGCAATCGCACTGCAGAGGTCGTGAGTTCGAATCTCATCATCTCCACCACCCCCATTAACGATCTAGAGCCTCCCCACGTCCTCGCCCCTCCGGGGGAGAGGAAAGCGACCCCTAGGGAGCAGGTGGGCGGGACGTTTTATCTGTGAGACACCCCACCAGAGCCCGCCAAGCGTGGCAAACGAGAGGGTTGTCGCAAGCCTCGCTAGCGCCGGTCTAGGCTACTCTCCTCAGCCCTTTCATCGTGGACAGGGACCAGAGGACGAAGAATCCGCAACCGACGATCAGCGATTTCGCAATGAAGTCGCTCGGAAGTGGCTGGCCGCGATGGAGCACCAAGTTCAACGCGAACGAGCCGACCAGGCATACGGCAAAGCCCGTCAGCCTCCGCTTCAGCGTCACGGTTCCCATGACCTTCATTATGCGCCGATCACTGGCCCGATAGAGAATCAGTCCTAGACGGTCGGGGCAAATCCGCTACCTGATCATTCTTCTAGCATCTGGATGCTTCCCGACTCGCATGCTCACCCGACCCCTAGGATCACGGAAACAACAAAGTATCTGCTTCGGCTTAGCAATAGAAGCATGTCCACACCGGCCGCCTGAGTGCGAGCTTCACCTGTTGCGTCACCGCCAAAAGCATCTCGCGGCGCCACCTCACTCGCAAGCGAACAGGGCTCCGCGCCGCACAGCTCTTGAAGGCGATCACCATGCCCGGTGTCCTCTCACTGGTCGCCAGCGTCAGTCTCCAATGTGGAAGCCTCCACCGCCTCCAGCTACCACTCCAAACGCGCTTCGATATTCGTGGTACTCCTTGAACGTCGCATCTCCGGAATCGGAGCCAACTAAGCCATCCGGATTGAACACCTCGGCGCCGAAGTGCCCGACGTCAACTTGCATGACATTCTCCGAGTTTGCTGGCACATCCATGCTGTACTCGCGGCCGTTATCCGCCCGAAGCACGAATGTGAATGGTAGGTCTGATTCGTTGCTAATCCTAACGGAAGGTCGCTGCATGCGACTTGCGAACACTTCGAAAGGCCCTTCGTGGCCCTGGGCTTGCATCGTCGCTGGCGGCTCCTGCTGCCGAGCACTTAGTAGGCTGCCCCTATCGCCTGCCGCCTTTGCCTCAGGTGGAGGCGCACTAGCCTGCAAGATTTCACCCGATGCCCCGCCCAGCAGCACAACTGCCACGAAAAAGGCAGCCGAGACACCGCCGATCGCCAGCCATCGTACCGAGAACCGAGGGGCATTCGTGTTGTGACCGCAATGAACGCACCATTGGACTGCGTCCGGCTTCTCCATCCCACTTCGCAGGCAACGTGCCACGCCTCTATGTTACGACAGTCCCTTGCCCAGCGACTCCAGTTGTATACTTCATCCGGAGGCGCTCGGTGCAACAAACACAACATTTCAAAGTGTGCCCTCGATGTCAGAGGCAAGCTCCTATCGGCGCCCAGACTTGCCAAGCCTGCGGCCATATTTTTTCAACCCACTTTCCTCCGCCCGGCCAACCCCCGAGCAACCAGACCCAGGCTTTTTAGCAACCCTATGGACAGCCCCCGCCTGGCTACCCTCAGGCTGGCTATCCCCAACCCAATCCGGCGATGTTTCCCGCCTCTTATCCGATGCGCCGCCCCTGGTTGCAGCAATATCGCGGTTGGATTATCGGTGGCGCCGGAGCTCTCATGGTCTACCTGCTCATCACACAGTGGCTGATGCCGCGATTCTGGCCTCCCTTCCTTGGCACCTGGAAGAAAGGCAACATCGAACTCACCTTTAAGTCAGGTGGCCAAGGAACCGTAGCCACGAATGTTGAGGGGGCCAGCAGGGATGCTTCAGATCTTCCCGGAGCGATCGACAATTCCCAATCAAGGAACCGTCAATTCGACGGCATGACCGACGGCAACAGCACGTCCCCAATTCTCTGGAAGCACAGCGGCACCTTGCTTTGGATTCGCAACCCCCAACGCAACGACTGGTCCGACCCGTTCCGCTGGAGCATCAGTGAGGACGGCCAGCAGTTGTCGCTGTACAGCGATGGTGGTGTCTTCACTCTGTATCGCTTCTAGGGCATTAATGGACGAAGCAGCAAAGGAGCGACTCATCGAGGACATTTGCTTGACGTCGACGTCCTGCGTGGGCCGGGGAGCACGCGCAGCAGGGTCTGTGACCAACAGACTCACGACTGGACCACCTAAGAAAGCGACATCTCCACGGAGATCCCCAAGCGTTCCGCTACGGCGCGAATCCCTTCTCGGATGCACACCTGGCTGCGTTCCGGACTCCCGCCTTCAACATGACTTTCTAAATGCAAACCACTCGGTACGTCACAAAAGCACGTATAGCCCCGTCGATTTCAGGAGTCAAGGGACGTTCTTTTGCATAGGCACGAAGCCGATTCGTTCGTTCGGGTAGTCCAGGATCAGCTTGAACTTGGATAGGAAGCCGCCGCCGACGTTGCCGGCGACGTAGGGGTTGGCGAAGACTCCGGCGTGGACGTGTTGGAAGCCGACGGTTGGATCGGCGATCCTCTGGCCGGCGATCTCGAACCAGGCGAGTTGGCCGACCTTGTTCGCGGCCGTGCCGCCGGAGCCGCCGGTCCGGGCCTCTTGGAGCTTCTGCCCGTCTTCGAGTCGCCAGCGTTCGACGGCCGGGGTGAAGAAGTCGACGGTAGAACCGGAGCCGGTGTCGATGGCGAACTCGCCGGTAATCGGCTTCTCGGCCTCGCCGAATCGGGCGAACGAGAATCGCGCCATGGGCGTTTCCGAGGCGAAGCCGATCCGCGTCCAGGTCACTCCTTCGACTTGCGGAGCGCGGCCGGGGAGGGAAATCTTGACGGTCGGCAGGGACGGGTCGATCTCGACGACCGACCTCGCGATGAAATCGTAGCCGCAGATCCCGGCGATGGGCAGCTTGAACGCCTTCGACAGGTTTTCCAGGACCGGCAGCACGGTGAAGATCGGTTTAGTGAAGACGACCGGTCCCAATTTCAGGCTTTCGGCCTGGCAAACGTCGGTCTGGCTGAACCCAACCACGCCGGCGGTGGTCTCGTGGCCGACGACCCGCAGATGAAGCTTCTTCTCGGTTTCCGGCGCGATGCACATCGCGTCGGCTCCGGTATCGAGGAAGAACCAGCCGACGTCCTGGCCGTCGAGGAGCGGGTGGACGAACAGATACGGGCCGACGCGCTTGACCGGAACGTCGGCGGAGACGGGCGCGTTCGGAGGCGCCAGCCGGGGCATGGTCGCCGGCATCGCGTAGCCGACCGGCTTGCCCACCCTTTCGGCTCGGGCGATGTCGTACACGTCGACCTCCGCCCCGGAGCGGTACACGATATGGGTGGGGAAGCGCCTGCCCGCCAGCATCTTGTACTTCGAGAAAGTCCAGGTATCGCCGCCCGATCCCGACCACGCGCTCAAGGCGTCGGGGAGATAGGTTTTCGGGTCGAGGGTGAGTCTGGCGGTCACAACTCCGGCTCGAAACCTGACGGTGAGCGCCAACTTGCCCTTCGCGGACCGGTCCGCGGCTACGTCGATTCCGGAGTGAGCATCGGCCCATTGGCCGGAGGTGATCCAGACGTTCAGTTGACTGAAGTCGCGGCCGAAGCCGATGACCCGGTGAGGAATGCCCGAGCGGCCGAGGGTCCAGCAGTCGCGGCCATCGAAGCCGTCGGTCTCGGGGATCGGTCCGCTTTCGACGACCCGATATCGCAGGTCGCTATCGAAGTCGATCCTGAAAGATCCGGCGGAGCCGCGCATCTTCGCCGTGCCGGTCAACCTCCAAGCGCCGCGCTCTCCCTCCCGCGAGGCGATGGCGGCCTTTCGAACGATCTCGGCTCCCGTCTCACCGCTTTTGGCCGGTAAGAGGAGAAAGGCGAGGGCGGCGGCGCAGAGCATTCTCCGAGGTTACCCACGCCTCCCGAGACGTCTCAGGTAGGTAGCCCCCTTTCTTCCCGTTAGAAAAGGACCCTGTGGACGACGGGGCCGGCCGACTTCCGGGCAGGCGAAAGGGGAGGGACTTCCGATACTGGTTATCAGTGCAAATATACTGCTCTGCCACATAAATTGCGCCGTTCTGCGCAATTCTACCGGTGGCATGCGGGATGATCGCAGCCCGACATGAACGGATAAGCACTTGCGCAAGAGGAACACCATGGAGAAAGCAATGACGATTCAGGGGGGCTTGGTAGTCAGGGGAGGGTCAATGCCATGTTAGGCAAAGCGCGTTGGGGAGCCCTTGCAGGGCTTGGCATCTCCCTTCTCAGCCTCGTTTCGATCACTCTGATAGCGCAAAACGCGTTGGCGGGCGCCAAGCAGCATGGCGGCTATCTCTGGACCTGGGGATTCGCGGCCATCGGATTCGCGGGCATCGCGCTTGGCTATTCGAGCCTCGCCCGGCGCGGCATGCATGGCGGAGGCGGAGACGGAACGCTGGAGGCTTCCACGGCCGATATGGGCGTCCTCGTCAAAGCCCTTGCCGCGCTCTCCGAGGGGGACTTGACGGTCAAGGCGTCCGTCGAGCCGATCGAAGTCGATTTGGCAAGCGAAACCAATCCGATGAAGAGATTGCAGGCGACGCTCTTTGCGAGCGCGCAAGCCCTGGCCAAGGCTCAAGAGCGCTTCAAGAAGGTTCTTTTGACCGTCGACGAGAAGGCTCGGGGCATCACGTTGACGGCCGGCCGGATCGGCGATGAGGCAACCCGAGCGTCCGGGGCCGCCTCTAGCGTCGATACCGCGATGAAGGGACTGAGCAGCTCCATCTCGGAAATGAGCCAAGCGTCGCAGCAAGTTGCGGCGGGAGGCCAGCAACTGGCGTCCGACGCCGTCGACACGGATACGAGCGTCAAGCGGCTCATCCAAGCGGTCGAGCGGGTGAAGAGGGACAGCGCCAAGGGGCTTTCCGCCTCGAACGAGCTCCACACCTTCGCGCAGGAAGGCGTGCTCAAGGCGACGACGACGGCCACGACGATGGAAAGCATCCGAAACCAGGTGAACGAAGCCAGGGGCGTGATCCTCGATCTCGGGAGCCGACAGGACGAGATCGGCGAGATCGTTCAAACGATCGACTCCATCTCCTCTCAAACGAACCTGCTGGCCCTCAACGCGGCGATCGAAGCCGCTCGGGCGGGAGAGCAGGGCCGGGGCTTTGCCGTGGTCGCCGACGAGGTACGCCAACTCGCCGAGCGATCGACGGAGGCGACCCAGCAGATCGCGGAACTCATCGCCGACGTGCGTACCGGCGTCGATCGAGCCGTCGCGGCGATGGAAGATGCGGTGAGCCAAGTTCGCCGCGGATCGGAAACGACCGAGGAAGCGAGAGACGCGTTCGACCGGATTCTCGAAGCCGTGACGCGCGTGCTGACCTCGGCCGAGACGACGAACTCGGAGATGCAGTCGATGGAATCGAACGTCGCCATGCTCGGCGAGTCGGTGTCCTCGGTCGCCGCGGTCAGCCAAGAGGCGGCGGCGGGAGCCGAGGAGATGAGCGCCGGCACGGTCGAGGTCACCGGGACGGTCAGGGACGTCACAAAGATCCTCGACGAGCACAGCGAGGCCATCAAACGGCTAAAAGACATGCTGTCTCAGGACCTGAACGGCCTCGCGGACGAGCTTCTCAAGGTCGTGAACTCGTTCACGACCGGCGAAGGCGGGGACATCGCGACGAAGCTGCCCACCTGGAAGCAGGCCCATCGCAACTGGGTGAAGCGCGTCGACGCCATGATCGGCACCGGCCAGATCATTCCGCGAGCGGAGCTCGCTTCCCATAAGGAGTGCGCCCTCGGAACCTGGTATGAGGGAGCGGGGCGCGCGGCGTACGGGAACATGCCGGAATTCGTGGCCCTCGAAGAGCCGCACGCCGCCGTTCACAAGCTCGCCGCCCAGGCCGTGGACGCCATGGAAGCGGGAAATATCGAGCAGGCGAAGAAGTGCCTCCAGGGAATCGAGAAGTCGAGCGAGCTCGTCGTTGCGGGGCTCGACAAATTCGGCGCCGCGATTTCCAGATCGGGCGCGACGATGAAGAAAGCGGCCTAATGGGCCAGCCTTGGGCGTATGGGCGGATCCGGCAATCGGATCCGCCTTCCCACCTCGCCGGGGCCATGGCGTGCCGCCATGGGCGGAGTGCATCAAAAAAATGCGCCATCCAGCGCAACTCTCTGATCGCGGAGACTAAAGTTTCAACCCGACATTATTAGCAGGTCGTTGCGCTTGAGTCGCGATCGAGACTGCGACTTTGTACGATGCGCGAGGAAGGCGTGCGGCATGTTGAGAAGACCACAGTGGAAAGCAATTGGCAGCCTGGGCGTATCGCTCGCCTGCCTCGTCGGAGTCGGTGCAATCGCCCATCTTGCGATATCGGGAACCAACCATCGGGGCGACGATCTCTGGATTTGGGGATTGACCGCCTTTGGGTTCGCGGGCATCCTTGTGGGCTATTTCAGCCTCGTCGGCCTTGCCTCTCGAGCTTTATCGACCGTCGATGAAAAGGCCCGGGCCATCACCTTGACGGCGGGCAGGATCGGCGACGAGGCGAGCCGGGCGGCCGGAGCGGCGGCGGGAGTCGATACCGCGATGCAGGGGCTAAGCGGCTCGATCGCGGAGATGCGCCAGGCGTCGGAGCAGGTTGCCACCGGTGGCCAGCAATTGGCGGCCGAAGCAGTGGGCGCCGACGCGAGCGTCAAGCAGCTAATCCGTGCCGTCGCGCGAGTCAAGGGCGACAGCGCCAAGGAGCTATCGGCGTCGAACGAGCTCCATTCGTTCGCCCAGGAAGGCGTGCTGAAGGCGACGACGACCGCCACGACGATGGAGAGCATCAAGAGCCAGGTCGACGAAGCCAGAGGCGTGATGGTCGAGCTCGGCAGTCGCCAGAACGAGATTGGCGAGATCGTGCAGACGATCGCCTCCATTGCCGCGCAAACGAACATGCTGGCGCTCAATGCCGCCATCGAAGCGGCCAGAGCGGGCGAGCAGGGCCGGGGCTTCGCCGTTGTTGCCGACGAGGTCGGGCAACTCGCCAAACGGTCCGCCGCGTCGGCGAAACAGATATCCGAGTTGATCACCGACGTCCGAGCCGGCGTCGACCGGGCGGTTGCGGCCATGGAAGACGCGGTGGGGCAGGTCGGCCAGGGAGCGCAAACCACCGAGGAGGCAAGGGGAGCGTTCGATCAGATTCTCGAGGCGGTCACCCGCGTCCTATCCTCTGCCGAGACCACGAACTCGCAGATGCAGTCGATGGAATCGAGCGTCGCGATCCTGAGCGAATCCCTCTCTTCCGTCGCCTCGGTCAGCCAAGAGTCCGCCGCGGCGGCCGAGGAGATGAGCGCCGGAACAACCGAGATCGCGGGGACGGCCCGGCAGGTGACAAACAATCTCGAGGAACATAGCGACGCGATCAGGCGGCTAAAGGACATGCTTTCCCAGGACCTGAACGGCCTCGCAGACGATCTCCTCAAAGTCGTGAACGCGTATGGTACCGGCGATAACGGCGATATCGCGGCGAAGCTGCCTATCTGGAAGCAGGCTCACCGAAACTGGGTGAAGCGTGTCGACGCGATGATCAGCACCGGCCAGATTATTCCGCGAGCGGAGTTGGCGTCCCACAAGAAGTGCGCGCTTGGAACCTGGTACGAGGGAGCGGGCCGCGCCGCGTATGGGAACATGCCGGAATTCGTGGCTCTCGAAGAGCCGCACGCCGCCGTTCACAAGCTCGCCGCCCAAGCCGTGGAAGCCATGGAAGCCGGAAACGTCGAGCAGGCGCGGAAATGCTTCGAAGGGATTCAGGAGGCGAGCAACCAGGTCGTCGCACGCCTCGACGGGTTCGGCGCCGCCGTCTCGAAGACCGGCCCGAAGATGAAGAAGGCAGCCTAGCAGAAATACTGTTTAGTTAATGGCTGCGTCAGGGTGTTGCAGGCGTCATCCTGAGCGAAAGAACGAGCCTCCGGCGAAGTTCTGAAGTTGAAGGATCCCCGCATAAAACGACGCGCTCGATGCGGGGGTCCTTCGACTGCGCGACTCGCAAGACTCGCCGCTCGCTCAGGATGACGTCGCCTTCGGAAGGTTAAACGCAGACCTAACGCGCTAGCCTGCACTATTCGCGAAGGTTCAAAGAGGTCGGTTTGGAGCGCGCCGGGCTTGCCGATCAAAGGCGCTCCACACGTCCAAGCCACGACAAGTTGCTCCTCGCTTATCTTGTCTATCCCTTCCCGTATCCCGGCAGATCGCTGAGCTCGATCGAGTAGCTCCCCTTTGTCCCCTCGGCGGTGAGGACGATGAGATAGGTCGTCGGCTCCGTCACGGAGATGATGCCGAACGAGTTGCCGGGGTCGACCATAGTGCGCTGGAAGCTCGTGGCTCGGCCTTGGGCGTCGAAGACCGAGACCGAGTAGCTGCCGGTCGATTTCCAATGCATGTAGAGCGGCCGGCCGGGCTTGGCGGTGAATTTCCAGACCTGGACCTGGCCCGGCGCGATCTCCGATTGCGCGGGGGAACCCTTTCCGAACTCCTTGGGATGGTAGACCGTGCGGCTGAGCGAATACGGCCCACCGCCGCCGTCCCCCAGGCAGGAGACCGTCATGAAGTACCGGCCCGGCTGTTGAACGACCATGTTCCAGGTCTCCGCCTCCTGGTCGGTGTCGGCGGTCGCGTTCCGGACGACGCCCAGATCGGGCGCGCGGACGACGACCTGCTGGGCGAAATCCGGGCAGTTGGACTTGAACGTCATGACGTCGCCGGCTTGGGCATCGAAATACCAGTAGTCGTAGTTCCCGACCCGCAGCTTGCCAGAGTTGGCCGCGGTCGTCGAGTAGTCGGCGGCCGCGGGCTGGACGTGGAGCGTGTACTCGATCCCCGGCCTGCCTTGGCCGTCCGTCGCCAGCCACATATTCGCGTCGCGCCGGACGAAGAAGACGAAGAGGCGATTGTCGCGGGCCCGCCCCGGCAGGATATCGTAGACCGGCCCCTTGTTCGCGGGCGCCTTCTCCTTCGGCTGGGGGAAGAAGGGATTCTGTTCCGGCTTCTTCGGGTCGAGGACGTAGTTCGAGATGTCGGGAATCTCGGCGAGCACGAAGCGCGGGTTGAGGTTGAGCTCGGGCGCCGAAACCTCGATCAGCTCGCCCGCCTTGACCGACATGTGCCATAGCATCGGCTGGTTCGTCTTGCCCTTGGCGACATAGCCGGCGCCCTCCTTTGTCAGGGCGTCGGCGACGATGTCGCGGACTCCGGCGTGGACGAGCGCCTTCGGCCTGTCGCCGTAGGCTTGGGCGAGAATGTAATAGTCGCCCTCCGCCGCCGCCATAAAGCCGTTGACGACCGGATTGATGGCCCGGGCGAGATCGACGTCCGGAAGCCCGCCCGGCGCGATCACGCCCCTCGTGGTGAAGGGCGAATACTTCTTATCGCTCACGTCGGAAATCGGCTGGGCGATCTCGCCGGCCTTCATGTGGACCTTCAGGAGGAATTCCGTATCCTTCGGAACCTCCTTCTCGACGAGCCCGTCCGTCGAGACCGCGACCGAGTCCCATGTTCGGAAGCGCATGAAGAACTGCCCGCCCGATTTGTCGTGGAAGCAGCGCACGTGAAGGGCGTAGGCGCCGTCCTGCTCGCATCGCCACATGAGAAGCGGGCGCTGGTCGCCGGGATAGCGGTCGTCGTTGTAGGCGAGGACCTTCCCCTTGTCGTCCACGATCTCGAGGGCGGGGTCGAAGGCGTCGCTCCTGGCCTCGGCGAGGATGACTTGTCCCGCCTTGAGGGTCAACGGCCATTCGTTGAATTCGTTGGGGGTGAGAACGCTCTTGATCTCGTCCCCATTGAGGTAAGTCCCCAGCGCCCGTTCGAGCCCGGCCAGGGAGTCCTCCGAGTTGATCCGTCCCATCTGGCCCTGTTGAACCGGCGAAAAAGCGGCGGCGCAGCACGTCAAGGCGGCCATCGTCAATGCAAAAATGCGTCCCATCGTTGAATCCTCCAGCTAAGGGACGGACTGCGAGGGAAACGGTTACCTCGCGCCGGCGTCATCTGTCGAGCGGCAGACAAAAATAACGCGGCCTTAAGCTACCGGCTGCCCCAGATACTGAAGGCGTAGTTGTAGAGGCTTCCCTTGATGGCCTCGACCGTCTTATTCGCCAGGGCGTCCCGGCTGATGTTCTCCGCCTGGGCGTCGGCAGGCAGGATCGACAGGAGGGGCGTGCGGGAGCCGAGGATATCCGTCCCGTCGTAGGTGACGTCGTAGAGATTCGGCTCAGAGTCGAAGAACTTGTTCAGCTTGGCGGCGGCGTCGTCGGCGCGCTTGAGGGCGTCGTCGCCCCCGAAGGTGTACAGCCTCTGCCGGTTGAACCAAATCTCGACGCCATCCTTGCCCGGCCGCACGTCGGTCCGGAACCGCGTCGTCACGAGGCTGCGCTGCACCGGGATGCCGTAGGCCTGCATATCCTTCAGGATCGCCTGGGCCCGCTCGCTTCCCGGCGGGTGGGTTCGGTAGATGCCCCAATCGATGTTTCGCGCCGCATCGCTATGTTCGTCGAGAGCAAGACGCTCCATGAAGGTCAGCATCGCGGTCGGGTTGTACTTGCTGTGGACGAGGTATTGAAAGCCGCCATGGTCGGCCGCCTGCTCGGCCCGAACCGACCATGAGCTGGTGAAGGACTGGACGATATTGGAACCGACCATCAGGGCGCCCTCGATCATGTTGGGATTGCGGCTGGCGATCGCGGCGAGGAGGGCGAGCAATGCCGGCGTCGTGACCTTGGATTGCTCGTGGGCGAGGGTGGCGATGTGCCGCTCCTCGGAGTGGGATATTTCGTGGGCGAGCACCGCCGCGAGCTCGTCGTCGCTCTGCGCATACTTGACGAGCCCCTCATAGACGTAGATGAAGCCGCCGGGGAGGGAGAAGGCGTTGACGTCGTCGCCTTTGAGTACCGTGAACGTGTAGTTGAATCTGTTAAGCCGCTTGTCGCCCCAAAGCGTCTCGACCGGCGTGACCTGGGCGATTTTGGCGATCTCTTGCCCGATCCGGTTGACCCGCTCCTGATATTCCTTGTTGTCGGTGGGATGCTCGGTCTTCTCGACTTCCTTGACGAAGCGCTTGCCCATCTCGATATCGCTCTCGATATCTTTCTGGTGCTGCTGCTCGGCCTTGCTCAAAGGCGGCTTCTGGTCGCCGGCTTGGGTGGGCGGGTTCGCGGGCCCCTGGAGGAGCGCTAGGCAGAAGATGGCGGAGCAGAGCATGGTTTTCAGACTTCCGTTTTCGATTGACGTTTTAGAATAGTCGAAGTGTCATGAGGGAATCCTGAGTAGCGAAATCGTGTCGTCTTGCGATCGGTCGGCCGTCCTCGCAGACCAAGCGTCTGCGCACCTTGTGCGGGCTGAGTGCCCGCGCTCCAGCCGTCGAGACATTACGCTAGAACACCACCATCGGCTTCAGAATTCCTCCGCGCTTCATTTTTTGATACGCCTCGGGAAGCTCGGAGATGCCGATAAAATCGCTCACGACCTGCTCGGCCCTGATCCGCCCGGACCTCAGAATCGCGGCCGCCATCCCCGTATCTTCGGGGCCGCACGAGTAGGTCGTGACGAGGCGAATGTCGTTGAAATAGAGCCGGTTGAGATCGACCGGAATTTCTCCGGTCGGAGGGAGCGGGGCGAAAAGGACGATCGTGGCGCCCGGGTTCGCCAATTCGATCGCGAGATCGAGAGCCGGCTTGCTGCCGGGACAGACGAAGATCGTATCGGCCTTCTCCCGGCCGTCGAGCGGACGGGCGTCGAGGCCGAGAGACCGGGCGTGGCGAATCCGCTCCGGGTTCAGGTCGTAGCCCGCCGCACCGGGAAGCAAGAGGAGGTGCATCAGGCCGAGAGAGCCGAGGCCGATCACGGCGGCGGAAGCCCCCTCACCCGGTTCATCCTCGTAAAACTCGGATTCACCGGCCTCTCCCCCGGAGGGGAGAGGCGTCAGCCCGCCCCTTCCAATCGATTTCACCACGCAGCCGAGCGGCTCGATGAGGGCGGCGTCGATGGCCCGGAGATCGTCCACGAGGAACGAGTCGTTCAGGTTCTCCGCGCTTACCGCGAACATTTCCGCCATCCCGCCGGGAATGAGCTTGGTCCGCTTCCACTGGGCGCAGTGGACGTACAGGCCCTTCTTGCAGAAGTCGCAAGCCAGGCAGGGGGCGTGGTGGTGGGCGAAGACCTGGCTTCCGGCCGGAAACCGGGCGTCCTCCGATTCGAGGATCACGCCGCAGACCTCGTGGCCGAGCACATGGGGGACCTTCTTCTCCATGTACCAATCCATCAGCTCGCCCGAGCAGAGGCCGGAGGCGAGGGTCCGCACGAGCAGGCCGCCGGACGGACAGGTGGGCGCGGGCTCGTCGACGATGGCGATCTCGCCTCCCCCGACATAGCGGGCTAGCTTCATGGCTTGAAGACGTATTTGATCCCGTGCCCGGCCTTCAGGTCCTGGAACGTGGACTCGCCCTCTTCGAGCGAGCGCGTGCCGGAGATCAGCGGCTGCAGGTTCATCTTCGGATTGAGGAGCCACTGACGGGCCGTGCGGACGGCCTCGGTGCCGAAGTGGAAGGGGCTGAGGAGCGTGATCTGATCGTAGTGCAGCCGCTTGGTATCGAAGCTGACGCTCGTGCCGGAGGCGCAGCCGCCGAAAAGCACGACGGTGCCGCCCCGCCGGACATGCTCGATGCTCTGCTCCCAAATCTCGATCGTGCCGGTGCATTCGATGACGGTGTCATAGGCGTTCTGATCGACCTGGTGGAGGTGGACCGGCTTCGCGCCGAGCGTCTCTCCGACGTCCAGCCGCTCCCGATTACGACCGGCGATCGTGATATCGTGGATGCCGAGCTGGTTCAGCGCGGCGACGAACATCAGCCCGATCGCGCCGGGGCCGATGATGAGGACGCGATCCTCCGGCTTCGGTTGAAGGATGCGGACGGCCTGGGCCACGCAGGACAGCGGTTCGAGGAGCGAGGCCATCTCGAATGAGAGCGCGGCCGGCTTGCGGAAAAGATTGAGTCGGGCGATCCGCTCCGGGATCAGGAGATATTCCGCGTAGGAGCCGAGCACCTTCGTCGCCATCAGGCTCTCGCACAGGTTTTCCTGGCCGCGCAGGCACCAATGGCATTCCTGGCAGGGTGCGGAATGGACGCCCATGACCGCGTCTCCGATCGAAAGGGGCGCACCGGGGCCGATCGCCGCGACCGTGCCGCTGTATTCGTGGCCGAGCACGCCGGGCATCGGAATCTGGGGATGGCCGCGCAGGTAAGCCTTCAGGTCGGTGCCGCACGTGGTCGAGGCCTCCACCTTCAAAAGCACCTCGCCGGCGGCGGGTTCGGGGACTCTCACGGTTCGAAGCGTCAGACATCCGGGCTCCTCCAGAACGAGGGCGCGCATTACCGTGGGAATTGGATTTGGCGGAACGTCAGAGAGAATGGCAGTCTTCAAAACGGATCCTAGGACCGGCGCATGACCTGGATGAACCGTATAGGGTTCATCGTCCATACTGGACAATACGTCGTCCAACCACACCATTGAACCCCCATGCCGACCGTAGAAACAACCGTTTGGATCAACGCGCCTTTGGAGAAGGTCTATTCCATCGCCCGAAACAGCAAGGCCTATCCGGAATATATGAAGGACGTGAAGTCCGTCACGCCGGTCGAGGAAGAGGAGAGCCGGTTCGTCGCGGACTGGGTCGGAATTATTCCCACTTTCGGGCTGAAGGTCCGCTGGCGGCAAGAGGAAATCTGGGACGACGCGACCCACAGCAGCAAATTCCGCCAGATCAGCGGCGACTACGACAAGCTGGAAGGGACCTGGACCTTCAAAGAGGAGAACGGGGGCACCCGGTTCGACCAGAGCCTCGAATACGAATACAACGTCCCGACGCTGGGGCCGCTCGTGAAGAAGGTGATCCACAACATCGTGGTGAAAAACCTGAACAACATCAACGAAGCCTTCGAGGCCCAGGCCACGCGCCCTTCGTGATTCGTCGCGGCGCATCTCGATGAAGGGGAGCGCCCCGGCCCTCAAATGCTAATCTTCCCCCATGAAGCTGCTGATCCTCGTAAGCGCGCTGCTCCTGTGGGCGGCGCCCCAGCATCATAAGGGCGTCACCGTCGTTATTTCCACGACGAAGGGGGACATCGAGGTCGAGCTGGACCCCGTCCATGCGCCGGAGACGACCAAGAATTTCCTGCGGTACGTCGACCTCCATCGCTACGACGGCGGGCGCTTTCATCGCACCGTCACGATGGCGAACCAGCCGGACAAGAAGATCAAGATCGAGGTGATCCAGGCCGGCGTCAATCCGAGATTCGCCGAAAAGGACTTTCCTCCGATCAAGCTGGAACGAACGAACAAGACCGGTATCCACCACAAGAACGGCGTTATTTCGATGGCCCGCAACGGTCCTGACACCGCAACCTCCGACTTCTTCATCTGCATCGGCGATCAGCCCGAGCTCGATTTCGGCGGGAAGCGAAACCCGGACGGCCAGGGCTTCGCCGCCTTCGGCCGCGTCGTGAAGGGGATGGACGTCGTCCGCCAGATCCAGCGCAGCGCGGCCAAGGACCAATCCCTCGATCCCCCGATCGCGATCACGAAGATCCGGCGGAAATAATCTTCCGAAAGCGCCCCGGCTGATCGGGAATGCCTATTGCGTGCGGAGTTCAACACTGAGGAACGGAGAGATCGGAGCCTCGTAAGACAGAGACTCCGTTCCTCCGCGTTGGAATTCCGGTTCCGGACTACCGGGCTTACCTATCCGCCGGTGGCGAAGCCGGGGTAGCAGGTCATGCCGCCGTCGACGAACAGAGTCGTGCCGTGGACGTAGTCGGACTCGTCGGAGGCGAGCCAGACCGCCGCGCGGCCGATATCCGGCGTCTCCCCGACCCGCTCGTACGGGATGAGGGTGAGCAGTTTGGCCTCGGCTTCCGGCGTCTCCCAGGCCGAGCGGTTGATCGGCGTCTTGATCGCGCCCGGTCCGATGCTGTTGACGCGGATCTTCTTCGGCCCAAGCTCTTGGGCGAGGCTCTTCATCAGCATGAGAATGCCGCCTTTGGAGGCCGCGTAGTTGGCGTGTCCGCCCCACGGAATGACCTCGTGGACGCTGCTCATGCAAATGATCTTGCCGAGCGCGCTGGAAACTTCCTGCCGCATGCCCCGGCGCAGGAACTCGCGCACGGCTTCCCGGGCGCAGAGGAATTGCCCGGTCAGGTTGACCCCGATCACGAAATTCCATTGGTCGAGCGTCATGTCTTGGAACGCCGCGTCGCGCTGGAGCCCGGCGTTGTTGCAGAGGATGTCGATGGTACCGTAGGCCTCGAACATCTGCTTGAACATCGCCTGGACCTGATCCTCCTTGGCGACGTCCCCCGCGATCGCCATCGCCTCCCCGCCGTTCGCCTTGATGTCGTCGACGATGGCCTGGGCCGCGTCGGGATTGACGACGAAGTTGATCACCGTCGCCGCGCCGGCCGCCGCGAGGTGCCGGGCGACGCTTTCGCCGATGCCGGAATTCGCACCGGTCACGAGGGCCTTCTGCCCGCGGAGCGGCCGATGATCGTACTGCTTCATGAGGTCGGCCTGAGCCGGGGTGAGTGGGTTGTTGGTTGCCATCGCGTTGTGTCTATCTTGCCTCTTTTCGGCCGCTCGCGTGTATAGGGTTTGGACCGCGACCCGCCGCAGAGCCCGAGCACAAGCAGGCATCTCTACCTCGCACCGTTCATTTGTCTGGTTGCGGTGCGGCTCGTCGTGGCTTGGGTCTCCAGACCCGAGAGAGCTTGCTCCAAGTCGAAACGGGCTTTCTCGGACCTGGAGGTCCAAGCCACGACTGGCGCTTCCCTCATCCGAAAGAGACAAATGAAGCGCGTCACTCTACTCCCTAATGACAAGGGCGCTTCACGCCAGCGTCGCTGTTGCGACGGCTACAGCGCTCCGGGCTCCGGATGACGTCGCCCAAGTTCGCGAGCCCAAGCCACGACAAGCCGCATCCAGCAAACAAAAAACGAGGAACCTGACGGAAGTCGTCGCTCCCTGTCGGGTCCCTCGCATCCTCGCGCCTCGGCGACTAGCCGAAGACCGGGACGTGGTCGAACTTCTGGCCGAGGACGACTTCGGAGTCGCCGCCCATCCACTTGTCCAGAGTCGCCGCGTAGACCTGCCGGAAGTCGGTCGTGAAGGCGACGTCGCCGTTGTGCAGGTTCGCGAGGTCCGGAATCGGGCCGTACATGCCGCCCTTCACCGATTTGCCGATGAGTAGCATCGGAGCGGCCGCGCCGTGGTCGGTGCCTTGGCTGCCGTTCTCCGCGACGCGCCGGCCGAACTCGGAGAAGGTGAGGACGACGACCTTGTCCGCCTTGCCGATGGCCTCCATTTCCGCCTGGAACGCGCCGACCGCTTTGGCGAAGTTGCCGAGCAGGGTTTCCTGAGTCGTGGCTTGGCGGGCGTGGGTGTCGAAGCCGCCGGCGCTGAAGTAGACGACGCGCGTCTTCGGCGAGGTTGCGATAAGCTGAGCGATCTGCTTGAAACCTCGGGCGAACGCGTCGCGCGGATCGGCGGTGTTATACGTCTGCTTGGGCGTGTAGGTGTCGAGCTGGCGGCTCAGAATATCCATCGCGTCGAGGGCGGCCCGGCTGGCCTGCTGGACGACGCGGGTCGGGGAGCCGGCGGGGGCGTCCATGCCCTGGATGTCCCGCAGCATCTGCTCGGCCGAAGGATCGCCGATGAGGTTCTTCACGTCGGTCAGAGAGGCGAAGCAGGGGATGCTCGCGTTCTTCGCGGAAAGGGCGAGCGGCTTCTCGGTGGAAAGGCCGAGGGCCATGACCGGATTCAGGGGCCCGTGGGCCATCTGATCGTCCAGGTATCGGCCGATCCAGCCATTGTGGAGCGACCGGTCCGGGCTGGCCGACTGCCAGATGTCCATGCTCGCGAAGTGGGAACGATTCGGATTTGGATAGCCGACGTTGTTGACGACCGCGACCTTGCCCGACTTATAGAGATCCACGATCGGCTGCATGGCCGGGTGGAAGCCCATGTGCTCGTTGACATGCAGAACCTTGGAATCTTCGATGCCCAAAGTCGGTCTGAACTTGTAATAGAGGCTGTCCGCATAAGGGATGAACATGTTCAGTCCATCGTTTCCGCCGCTGAACTGGCAGACGACCAGAATCGTGTCGCTGGTAGGCTTTCCGCCCTGCGCGACTCGAAGCATGTCGGCTTGGGCGATGGTGGACAGCCATCTCGGGGCGCAGAGGCCGATGGCAATCACGCCTCCCCGCTTCATCATGTCTCTTCGGCTAATCAGATCGCTCATTTCTGTTCCTCGGTATCCAGTATCGGTCCTTTTATCGCAGGCTGCCAAGCGGATCGCCAAAAAGGCCCGGATCGCGATGCGATAGGCGGAATAACGTTTATCTTGCCCTCATGTTCAGTGGCTGGTAAAGTCGGCTCGTATGATCCCGCCAAAGCCCATCTATTCCTACCTTGCGGCGGCGGCTTTGGCGCTGGTCACGATCTTTACGTTTTACGTCTTCCAGGACTTCGGCCCCCAAAGCGTGATCCGGCGCTTCCACATCGACGTCGCCCGCCAGGATTGGCGGGATATCGATCTCGTCGCGAAGGAAAACGTCTCGTCCCCCGCGACCCAGAGCATGATCCGGTTCGTCAACGAGATGGTCGTCAACAACGCGAGCTACGAGATCGTCAGCCTGAAGCGCCTCCACAAGGAAGTGCTCGCCGCGGTCGAGTATCGCCTGCCGAACGGGGCCGGGGTCGGCGTGGTCTGGCACGTCGTGCAAAGCTCGAACGATTGGCGCGTGGATTGCCGGGCGACGGTGGAGGGGATGCTGCATTCGTCGCTGGAACCCTGACCGGGAACCCCGTGCGCGCAACTGAGGTTTAATAGGTTCGCATGCGTCCTGCTTCTAAACGCTTCGGTCGAATTTCTATCGTGCTGCTCGCCGGCCTGGTTTCGATCGCGCTCGTGGGAGTCCTCTTTCTGTTCAGCGGCCAATCGCCGCGCACCGTCGCGGCCGACTTTTTGTCTGCCCTCGCGAAAGGGGATGTCGCCAAGCTGACCGAGCTTTCGAGCGTGAACGGGAAGCCGAAGGACGAGATTCGAAAAGAGTGGGAAGAGTGCATCAAATACGGCCGCACTTATCTCTTTGGATGGGACATCACCGGATTCCAGCAGAACAAAGACGGCACGGCGATCGTCCGCATCGACGTCACCGAGAATCCCGGCAGCCCGATGTCCTACCCGGCCCACAAAGAGCTGCAAATGGTGAAGGTCGATGGAAGCTGGAAGGTCGACGTGCCCCAGATTTCGCGCGACGCCTTCCCCTATCTGCCTCAGTAGAGGCTCATGTTCGTCCTCTATAACCTCCTCATTACGCTCCTCTCGCCGCTTTGGGCGCCCTGGATGTGGCTCCGCACGCGCGCCCGCAAAGAGGCGCCGAACTGGGGCGAGCGGTTCGGCAACTACGATCTGGCTCCTCGCAAGGACCGCAAGCGGATTTGGGTCCACGCCGTCTCGGTCGGGGAGGTCGTCGCCTGCATGCCGATCCTGCGCGAGCTGCGCGGCGAGCTTCCCGACCACGAAATCGTTCTTTCCGTCACGACGAGCAGCGGCCACCAGACGGCGCGAGACAAGGCGGCCGGCCTGTACGACCATCTCCTCTACTTTCCGATCGACCTCGCTCGCTTCGAGCTTGCCGCGATGCAGCACGTCCAGCCTTCGGTCGCGGCGGTGATGGAAACCGAATTGTGGATGAATTTCCTTTGGGCGGCGAAGGTGTTCGACGTTCGCACCCTCCTCATCAACGGCCGGATCAGCGACCGCTCCTTCCGCCGCTCGCGCCGGGTCGCCTTTTTCTATAAGGCGCTCCTTTCGCGCATGGACCGCTGTCTGATGCAGAGCGAGAAGGATGCGGAGCGGATTCGCGCCCTCGGCGCTTCCGGCGTCGAAGTGCTCGGCAACTGCAAATTCGATCAGGCCCTCGCCGGCCTGGATGCCGATCCCGCCGAATGGCGGGCCAAGCTGGGCCTGTCTCCGGATCTGCCAACCCTCGTGATCGGCTCGACCAGGGGCGAAATGGAAGAGAAGTTCGTCTTCGATGCCCTGTCGCTGCTCGGACTGGATAGCGCCGCCCCAATACCCGCCTCCCCGTCTCTTCAGGTCGTCCACGCACCCCGGCACGTCGAGCGGGCCGCGGACCTGGTTTCCGAGGCGAAGCACCGCTTCGGCGATGCCGCTCTGCGCTCGGAGGGCAAGCCCTCGCGTTATCTCGTGCTCGATACCTACGGCGAGTTGGACAAGGTCTATTCCGTCGCCGACGTCGTAATCGTCGGGGGCGGCTTCGATAACCTGGGCGGCCAGAATCTCGTGCAGCCTCTGGCTCACGGCAAGCCGGTGCTGCACGGCCCGCACATGCAGAACTTCCGGGAGGTCGCGGCCGCCTCGGTCGACGCCGGGGCCTCGCTGGTCTGCGCGACCCCCGCCGATCTCGCGTCCCGGCTCAAGGAGCTCCTCGCCGATCCCACCCTCCGCGCCCAAATGGGCGCAGCCGCGTCCCAGCTCGTCCGGTCGAACGCCGGCGCAAGCCGGCGCTACGCGCAGGCGATCGCGGCGGAGGCGAAGGCGTTCAAGCCGTAGGTCAGGCATTGCCCGGTAAAACCTGCGTCATCTCGGTGGAATGATTGCGAGCTCAGGTGTACGGGATTCTCGAAAACGACTACAGACGAACCCCGAACGCCGTTGAAACGTTCTTCGTGCTGATCGATCCAGGCCTGTTCCAGCACTACTTAACGGAAGAGAGAATCGGGGAACGCGACGGCACTGGATACAAGTTCGGGCGCGGCATACGCGACGCAGGAGCGGGGCAGCGCCGCACTTTTGGATTCTTACCGGCTGGCTCCGAACCGCTTCCGAATAGAGTTTCCGGGCGGGATCGTTCGCTATATGGATGCTTCCCACGCTGGTTCGGGCTGAGGGTCGGACGAGCATTAGCGAGTTGGACAGCCTTCGGAAACGATAAAGAAGCGGAAGAGCTCGTGACGCCGCTCTACGTAGGTCCTCGCGGCATTCAAGAGCTGACCAGCGGCGGTGAGATCGTCGCGAACGGCGTTCAGGGCAACGTCTTCGAGGAGGCGAAGGGGTACGTCGCTGGCTGGCTCCGCGAGTTCAAAGCAAAGCCGGACTTGAAGCTCATCGACATCAGCCGCGAAACGGGCGAGCGCCGAAAGATCGGGATTCGCATTGCGTAGACATTGCCCTTTAGGGCAAATGGCTCATGTCGATAGTTGTCGTCACGTCGTGTCCACCGGGGCATTGTACGGGCGTGGTCCAGATCGGATGAGCCGTGCCGTTGGTCACGATGTCATCCCAACCGGTGACGTACACGGTCGCTGCCTGCTGGGGGATAAGACTGACATCCTGGGTGGGGGAACTCGCATTAGGCGTGCCGTTACTTGGGCCCTGGAAGTTGGCGCTGGGGCCGAAAGTGACGTCCTTCGTGCGGCCGGAATCCGGCAACAGCGTAACGTTCAGAACGAAAGCTTGAGAAGCGGTCGAACCTGCGCATCCGCCAAGCAGGGCTCCGAGAATCGCTAGCAGAAATGGAGTCAGAAGTCTCTTCATAGCCTAGTAAATGTTCGGTACGAGATTGAGAACAGAAAAGGGGCACTCGTTAAGAAAGAAAACAAAAAAACGCTTGTTGGGTCACCCCACTAGGTCCCCCACGTTTCACATGCACGGGGGCAAGTACACCACATAAAAATGCTTGGTTTCGATGTCCCCGGCCCACAGATGTGAAGCGGCAGAAGATAATCGGGCTCGGAACGCCTAATCGTTCAAGAAGGAGCTACTGTGATTAAGAATCTAATTGTTGCAATTGCGGCTCTTGGCAGCGCAAGCGGGACATACGCCGGCACGTTTTCATACGATATCGAATCGACGACTTGCTCGATAGCTGATCTCTCGCAATCAGATATATCTTCAACTGGACTAGTCCTTTACCAGGCGAATTCTGGGAAAGCTACTTATAACTACAAAATAGTTTATACGCCTGATGCCGACGAGACGGTGAGCAATACCACTTGCACCGTGAGCCTGGTTCACATGGCCACCGTTCTTGGTCCAAACGCAGTCATTACATCGGCCGCGGCAGACCCAGTGATCGATGGATCGACATCCGCCACCGATGCCACGACCGTCACGACGGCGACAGCGGAGAGTTCGGGAACGGCGTCGTCCTCTACGGTAACCGATCCCACCACAGGACTTGTCTTGGAACATGCCGACGGAGCAGACGGAGGTGGCGGCATTCCGCTAAGCGACGACTGCTGGACCGACGTATCTTGGGAAGCCAAGAGCGTGACGCTTACTCTCCAGGCCGATGGCACATATGTGGGCTACGTCAGCATCGACACAAACACGGTCACAATGGCTTCGACGGATACGATCGCTGGCGAAGTGATCCAGATTGACTCCATTTCTCTGGGAGGCGGCATCTAAGATGACCAAGAACAGAGTCTTAGGAATTATCGGAATGGCCTCCCTAGGCGCGATGGCACTTGGAGGAAATGGGGATTGGCGAAGCAACGGCACCTTGAGCTTCTTCTTCGACAGCACGCAACCTTCAGGTTGGGTCACGGGGCAAGACCTCTTTTCGCAGGGCGTTCAGCCAGCCAAGGATCAGGGAGCTTGGTCGGAGACCAAAACTGGTGGAAACCAATACACCTTCACCTTGCATCAACTTTGGTCGCTCGATCAGCTAAGCGCGTTTGGGACGACCACTAAGGCAACGCAAATTGGTCAGGCCTGGGGAAGCAACGGTGCAAGCCGATGGGCTCATTTCCATGTAAGGTGGATTCAAAAAGCTGACTATCAAGTCTACGATCCAATAACCCATCAGGTGATTTGGATTCGGTTTCATAAGCCGACAACTGACATCATCGTACACGTCAAGCACGAACTTCAGTTCAAGGGCAAACTCGCTTTGTCGCATTATGCGCGCGATACGGGCCAAAGCTCCACGAACTGCTGGGCGTGGCAAGAGATGTTCGGGGAAGGCTGGTTCCAGCTAGATCAGACTTACTTCAATGGAGCTCCAAGATGGAACGTCAACCACCTGTTTCTGGGAGGTGATCCGAGCAATGTCACGAAGTTGACGGGCAACAAGACATTCGGGCCAACCACAAAAGGGTGGTCCGTCGACCAGTTCCTCGACTCGAACAATCATTGGCAGAGCTATTCCGAGTACGTGATCCACGCAGCCGACGTGACCCTTGTGGGGACCTCCAACGGAAGGGACGTGTACGAGGCTGATCTGCCTTCCCAGGTGGTGTCACTGTTCCTTTACCAAGCTGTCCACTTGGAACACGCAAAGGGGCATTTCGACATCGATACGACCGGTGCTGGCCGGGTTACCCTAACTTTTCCATAGCGCTCGGGGAAACTTCTAACTTGGTGTTCTCTCGATTATTCGAGAGAACACCAAGTTTCGCTAGGCCCCTTCGGCCCACGAGGGAAAAAGCCGAAGCTGTGATATCGTAGACTTGTGTCTCCATAACTTGACTCGCCGACGTCCATGGAGAAGGTTAGATGATTGCCTCGGGCGAGTCCTCGCTGGACCTTACCAAGCTGGCGACATTAGAGGCGCTTTGCATGCAGCGCCATAAAATAGCGGCACGCTTTCCGGGCTTTTCATACTCGCCCGACTCCACGGAAGGATCGTCCCATGCATCTTCACCTACTAACCCAACGTCTCGACCTGGCCACGATCGCCGGCCGTCGCCGCCTGTGCCAGCCACCCCGGAGATGTAATACGGGGTGCCAAATTAGAAAAGGGACAAGCCTTCCGAAGACACCACCAACCCAAAGAAATGAGATAACCGCTCGCCTGGTAACCCAGCGGCCACTTACGGTGAATGTAATTTAGGTTCAAAAGTGGTGGAGATTACGGGATTCGAACCCGTGACCTCTTCCATGCCATGGAAGCGCTCTCCCAACTGAGCTAAATCCCCACGCGGAGAAATCTATTGTAGCCCTTGGAGGACGGGTGGCGTCAATGCGAGCTTAGTCGAGCCAGAGCACCATGTGCTCCGAGTCGAAATACTTCTCTCCGACTTTCAGGGCTTTCGGCTGGAGGGCGATCGTTTCGAAGCCCTCCGACACATAGAGGTCGCGGGCGGGGCCGGCGGCGGGGATCACGTCGAGGTGAACCTGCTCCAGGCCGGGCATCGCCCGCGCCATTTCGATCAGGCGGCGAATCAGGCTGCGCCCGATCCCGCGTCCGCGCGCCTCCGGCGCGACGTTCATGCCCCAGACGAAGGCCGTGTGGCGGCTCTTCGAGCGCTGTTCCCGGATCAGGCCGACGATCCCGACGAGGCGATCGTCGAAGGCGCCGAGGATGAACTTGTCGGCGGTCGGCTCGCAACGTCGCGCCCACTCTTCCGCCGGCGTCTGCGACGCTTCCTCGTGGGTCGAGCCGAAGGCATCCGGACTCTCTTGGAGGCCGAGCAGCCGCAACTCGTAGAAAGCCGGGCTATCCGAGGTCTGCAGAACGCGAATCTCCATCCGCACAAGGTACCCACGTTGGGGAGTGGCGAGTGTTGAGTGTTGAGTGTTGGGTTGTTTAGGATTTGGCTTTCGGCGTTCGGCGTTTCGCGTTCGGAATCGGGTGTCGGCCCTTCGAACGCCCAACGCCGAACGCCCAACGCTAAACCCTAAACACTAAACACTCACATTCATTCAGGCGCATTTAATTTGCCGTAACTCCTGCTCGCCTGCGCTCTTCTAAAGGACATGAGCCCGCTCTTGTTACTCGCGGCGGCCGGCGGTTGGCATGGCCCCTTCCCATCGCAGGGAAGCCCTCAGATCAGCTACTCGCTGAAAACCGAGCCTTACAAGAATGAGCCTGGCGCTCGCATCCGGCTGGATGGGGGAACTGTCTACACGCTCTTCGAGAAGTATGGCGAGACGTCGCGAGAGCTGTGGCGGATCACGCTTCCGGAGCGGCCGATCCACACTTGGGTCTCCCTCAAGGGCGACGTCTGGGTGATTGCGGATACGACTAACCTGGCAGGAGGCCCGATGGGCGGGCGGTCGACCCTTTGGGCGCGGCGCAACGACGCCGACGTGATCGGCTCCTGGTCCGGAGAGGCGTTGCTCACCGGCGTTCGCGATAAGGGCTCCTTCGGAATGGTTTCCCAGCTCGACGCGAGCCATTCGGAAGTCTCTTCGATCGGCGGGAGCGGGAGCGAACAATTCAAGCTGGCCCTCAAGAACGGAGCGGAGGTTCTCGTCACGACGGTTCAGACGCGGAACCAAGGCGTGGTGAACGTGGTGCAGCGCTTCGCCAAAGGCCAGGGGCAGGACGACCCGCTGCAGCATCTCCTGACGATCTCGCACGTGCCCGTCGATGTGTCCGAGCCCGTGCCCGAAACCCTGCCCGTTCGTGTTTGGCAGAGTCCCAGCAGCACGGGACAATGCGTGCTGGAGGTTCGGAGCAGCGAGGACGTTGTCGCGTCGGATCACTGGATCGCGGCTCCCCCCCGCTACGTCACCCAGACTCCGCTCGGCCAGTACGCCTGGTTCGAGTTCACGCCGACCAATGTGACGCTGCGCTTCCTGAACTATGACGGCAAGGAGATGCAGGCGGTCGATCTGGTCAAGCTCGGCAAGTTCCACTCCGCGGCGGAGGCGGAAGCCCAACTGAACTATCGCAGCATGCGCGCCGTCGAGTCGTCCATCTCCGGCGCCTCCGCCCAGACCTTCACGATGACCGACGAGCTTGGCCGCCGCTACGCGATTTTCCTAAAGGCGGCAAAGGACGGGACGCTGTCGGTGACCTCGGCCGTCTCGCTGGGGCTGGACCGGGTCGCGAAAAAGCAGCCGGATTACCCGGACGCCAAACTGGAGTCCGAGACGGATGTGAAGTCGGACAACGGCCAGTACAAGCTGACCGCTCAGCATTACGTGCAATCCGGCCGGACCTTCACTCAGCTCACCCTCTCGGCGAAGATCGACGATCCGATCGAGGGCCCGAAGGAGGTCCAGGTGTGGAGCGAGCCGGCCCCGCTTGAACCGCTGCAGCTCCGCCTTTCCGACAGCGGGCGCGCCTACGGGATCATGCTGATGCCCAAGCCGGCCAAGATGCCGAAGACGGGTGGCGGGGCTTTCGCGATGCTGTTTTGCTGGGACGTGGACGGCAAGCTTTCCGCCGGCTACGACCTGGCCGGCCTCGCCCTCAAGTGGTTCCCCTCGGATACGGCGGCGATCAAGGAAATGGATCTATCCAAGCTGAAGTTCTCGCTCGCCGGGCAGACGACGGAGCGCGAAGTCGACGGCATCCCCCTCCAGACCTGGCCGAAGGAGCGCCTGGACTACAC
The DNA here is from genome assembly GCA_035545155.1 of Fimbriimonadaceae bacterium. Lineage (GTDB taxonomy): Bacteria > Armatimonadota > Fimbriimonadia > Fimbriimonadales > Fimbriimonadaceae > JAEVZK01. The sequence goes on from DASZYX010000019.1 coordinate 86,361, forward strand.
CCTCGGGAACGGCAAAACCCAAACCCTCTTCGTCTCGACACAGGCAGGCTTCGGCATGCCCATCTTCACGCCGAAGCTTTAGTGTAGTAGGTTTCGGAAACTCACGGTTGAGGCCCGATTGCAGGTTCCCGGACCCTCACCCCCAACCCCCTCTCCCGTGACGAACCACACGGGAGAGGGGGCTCCGGATCTGACCTAGCCGGAGGCTGCCTTGGCGACTTGCTTGAACTCGTCCCGGGTCAGCTTGCCTTTGTGGCTCTTGCCGTACATTGCCACGACGAGCTTCGCCGTCTGCTCCGGGTTCTGGCCGCCGGGCTTCGAGCCCTGGAAGAACTTGATCGCGGTGGCGAGCTCGGACGTGTCGAGAAAGCCGTCATGGTCGGCGTCGAACTTGTCGAAGATGTGGTCGATAGCCCGCTCGCTCGTTGCGAAGCCTCCGTCCTTCACCGTTTCGCCCTTCGCGATATGCTCGGCGTCGTAGGTGTAGCTGAAGAAGGCGTAGCACATCTCGTCGGTCGTCTGCTCGCCGAAGGAGACCGGTTTGGGCGGGTTGTTCGGGTTGTGCGGGTTGTTCGTCGAGTTGTCGTAGTGGGCGACGAGGTCGAGCACGGTGCCGGCGGGGAGATGCAGGGGCTCGCGGTAGGTGTAACGGGTCTGCCAGTTGAAGTCGTAATTCTCGACCTGGATAAGCTGCTTCTTCGTCCCGTCCGGCAGAGTCGCGGTCACCGTCATGTCGTGGCCGAGCAGGTGCATGTGGGGGATCACGTCGAGCACGGTGATCGGGTTCTTGAGCTTCATCGAGGCCGTGACGGAATAGGCGGACTGGCCGGGCGGGATGGTGAAAACCTCCTCGCCGACCGACTCCCAGCGGACCGCCTTGTCCACAGGCCCCTTCGCGAACTTCAGGCCGATCTTGGTCAGGTCGGTTTCCGGCTTGCCGTCCTTGTGATAGTGGACCTGGAGGACGATGTCCGCCCCCTTGGGCAGGTAGAAGCCCTCGGTGTCGCCGAGCATCTGAGGCTGGAGGCCGGGAGCCCAGCCGCCGAGCGATCCGGCGGGAGGAAATCCGGGGCCCCCGAAGGATTCGTAGCCCGGCTTGCCGTCCCTGCCCTCCCGCTTCTTCGCCGCGCCGCTCGTGTCGACGTAGATGAGGACGTGGTGGACGACGCGGCGGTTGCCGGGCCGCACCTCGACGCCGGTGATGTAGCGGGCCTCGGGGAAGTTGGTGGGGATGACGAAGCAGCGATAGTCGTCGATCCCGTCCGAGGTGATCTCGTAGGACTTGCTCGGGCTGCCGACGAAGTCGGGCGTCCCCATCAGCCAGCCGGGGGTGAACTTCGGAGCGGGCGGCGCTTTCTTCAGGTTGCCGGCGGGCGCTCCCGCCTTAGCCCAGGCTTGGAGGGTTTCGATCTGGCCGGGGGTGAGCGTTCGCTCGTCCATGAACTCGCCGTGGGAAACGGCCTGCCAGGGCGGCATGTATTTGCGGCCGACGGCGGCGGCGATCGTCGGGGCCATTTGCTTCGCTTCGGCGTAGCTGGTCAGGGAGAACGGGGCGACTTCTCCGGCGTGGTGGCAGCCCGCGCATTTGTCGTAGAGGATCGGGGCGACGTCGGCGGCGAAGGTCGGCGCCTTCTTGTTGCCATGGCCGGGCTTTCCGGGGCCGGCGGCGATGGCGACGGTGAATGCGATCGATCCGAGACCGAGAAAGAGGATTCCGCTGGTGAATTTCATGAGCCCTGTCCGAGCCTTTAGTATGCCAAAGGAAGCCGGAGAACACCCAGCGCGCAGGGCCCTTTGGCTCGGGTTGGAAGTCGGCTCCTACTTCTCCTCGAAGAGGATGCGGCTGAAGGTGCGGACGAACATGTCGAGCGGCATCGAGAAGACGCCGTCCTCGATCTTGTAACCGTTGACCGGGCCCTCCTCGCCTTTCGGCGTGAAATCGTTGCCGTGAGGGTTCCAAATCTGGACGCGGTCGGTGGCCGCGTCGTAGCCGAACACGGCATAGGCATGGTTGGGGGAGATGCTCTTCGGCATGTCTCGCTTGGCGGTTCCCGCGACGATTAGCCGGTTGTCCGAGGCCGCCTTGGGAATTTCCGCGCGGAGACGCTTCATCGTCTCGTCGATCGAGCCGGGCGCGATCTCCTTCTTGAAGTCGCCCACGAGGCGGATCGAGGAGAACTTGTGGCCGGTAAAGGCGCGCCCGGCGATGCCGCTGTTGCCGCCGTGCATGCTGTCGGTGGCAATCTTCGCCTCGCCCTCGGTGAGCTTGCGGCTGCCGTAGGCTTTCTCCACAACCCGAATCCAATAGCCGGCCTTGGTCGACGCGCCGCCGAGCGCGAGCTCGGTATCGGTGAGCGGGCCGACGTGGACCTCCTGGCCATCGGCGAACTTGACGCGGTAGCCGTTGCCATCCGGATGGATCATGTTCCGCACGTCCTGGGGATTGCGGTGGACGAGCGCGCCGAGGGGGGCGAGCATGTAACAGTCGCCGAGGCCGCCCTGCCGGATGTCGGCGAGGGTCGGGCCGTCCGCATCGAACAGAGTCCCGTCGCCGAGCTTCCTCAGGCGGCGCAGGCCGCCGGAGAAGGCGCTTTGCAGGGAGCCGGGCGTGGCCGCATACGCCTTCCGCTCCTGTTTCGCCTCGGCGGCCGGCGTGCCTTTCGCGACACGAAACCGCACCGGCTTGTAGCCGGCGAACCAGTCCTTCGTCAGATCGGGGACCGGGTCCTTCGTCGCCGCAAGCCAGGTGTGAAGCGCGGCAAGCGCGGCCGCATCCTGGCCCTTGAACTGGGCATTCAGGGCCGCCTTGTCGATCTCGGCCTGAGTCAGCTTGCCGTCATGATCCGCATCCCAGGCGTCGAAGTCCTTGAGGACGGTCTGGGCGAACGAGGGAGGCGGCGGAGCCGCTTGGCCCTGGATCAGCATCGCGACGGAAAGCAAGCAACCGAGCATTGTGTGATGGAGACGTACATGCAAGGCGATTGTTCAATGCGGCAACGCCAGGCATGGAGTGCGCGAACTTGGCGCGATCTCGATTTGCCCTTCTCCCCTCCGGGGGAGAGGGAAAGGGAGCTTAAGCGACCAGGGTGAGGGGGGAATCGACGCCAAAACTGGAGTCCGCTGCCCTCTCACCTGACGCCCAAGGGGCGCCTTCCTCTCCCCCAGGAATCCCCGGAAGCCTAAAATCTATTTGTTAGGCGGAGCTGCCCCAAGGTTATGGTCTCTGCCGGACTTGGTCGTTGGGCTCCCCGTCCACGTTTTTCATGGGCTGGGAAGGGGCTGCGTCATTGTGTTGTCGGCGTCATCCTGGGCGTAAGAACGAGCCTCTGGCGAAGTTCTGAAGTCGAAGGCCCCCGCAAAAACGATGCGCTCGATGCGGAGATCCTTCGACTGCGCGGCTCGCAAGACTCGCCGCTCGCTCAGGATGACGTCCCCTAATGTTCTGCGCAACACAATGACGCAGCCCCCTGGGAGCCCATGCTACGTCGATGCAGGCCAGTAGACTCTCTCGCGTGGTCACTCATCTCTCGTGCTGGCTCTGCGGAAAGGAATATCCGGCGGATCGCCTGACCAACCTTTGCGAGTGCGGCCGCCCGCTCCAGGTCCACTACGATTTCGCGCCCTTCCCGCGCGAGGCTCTGCGGGACCGGGAGGCGACGATGTGGCGTTATCGCGAGATGCTGCCCGCTTGCGAGCCGGTCTGCCTCGGCGAAGGATGGACGCCCCTGTTCCATGCCCCGCGCCTCGGGCCGAACTGGTACGTGAAAGACGAGGGCCTGAATCCGACCGGGTCGTTCAAGGCGCGCGGAATGGCGGCGGCCGTCTCGATGGCCCGGCGCTTCGGCGTCACCCAGGTTGCGGCTCCCAGCGCAGGCAATGCGGCGGGAGCGATGGCCGCGTACGCGGCTGCGGCCGGGATCGAGGCCGTCGCCTACCTCCCCGCCGACACCCCCAAGGCGTTCGTCGAGGAGTGCCGATTCTACGGGGCGCGGGTCCACCTGGTGGACGGCCTGATCACCGATTGCGGGCTGAAGGTGAAGGAGCTGGTCGAGACTTCCGGCGGCGCCGTCTTCGACCTCTCGACCCTCAAGGAGCCCTACCGCGTGGAGGGGAAGAAGACGATGGGCTACGAGATTGCCGAGCAGATGGATTGGGAGCTGCCCAACGCGGTCATCTACCCGACCGGCGGCGGGACCGGCCTCGTCGGCATGTGGAAGGCCTTCGACGAGATGGAGCGCCTCGGCTGGATCGGGCCGAAGCGGCCGAAGATGATCAGCGTCCAGGCCGCCGGCTGCGCCCCGATCGCGACGGCTTTTGCGAAAGGCGAGCGCTTCGCCGAGGAATTCCCCAACGCCCGCACCGCCGCCTCCGGCCTCCGCGTGCCGAAGGCGGTCGGCGACTTTATCATGCTCGACCTCATCCGCCAGTCCGGTGGCACGGCGCTGACCGTCTCCGACGAGGAGATGGTGGAGGGCCAGAAGCGAATGGCCTCTTCGACCGGCGTCTTCCCCGCGCCCGAGGGCGGAGCGACGCTCGCGGCCGCCGAGAAGCTTTTGGAGCGAGGCTTCCTCAAGCCCTCCGACACCGTCGTGCTGTTCAACACCGGCTCGGGGTTGAAGTACATCGTCTGAGCGCCGGATGCCATCGGTGTCCATCTGTGGCCGATCGGCGGTTGCACCCGATCACTCCGCAAGCCCTCGGCTCAAAATTGAGACTCGGTAAAGAGTTTTCCACCTTTGGGCCGGATAGGCCGTCCAAAACGTCAGGCCTAATATCCGAGCCAGGAAAGTGTCTATGGGAAGCAACCTCCGACAAGCAGCGACCAAGGCAAGCAGGCCGAATATCGACGCGCCGGCGGTCGCGAGAGACAGAAGGGCGATGGAGAAGTCGCTGTCCGCGATCCGCAAGCTGCTGGAAAAGCAGTCGTTCGAATCGGCGGAGGAAGCGAACGCATTTCTTTCGACGATCGATCTCAATAACATCGTAGCGGAACCTGAAACGCCCCAGGAAAAGGCCCAGGAGCTCATGTACGAAGCCTTTGAGGCGACCGGCAAAAAGCGGATCGAACTGGCCAAATCGGCGCTGAAGGTCGATCCCAACTGCGCGGACGCGTACTCGCTGCTCGCCGAGGAAGAAGCGGAAACCCTAGAGGAAGCCATTTCCCTCTATCGGCTGGCCGTCGAGGGTGGCCGGCGGTCCTTGTCGCCTGAGGTTTTCGAGAGCGAAGGGGCGTTTTGGAGCTGGCTTCCGACGCGGCCATTTATGCGAGGCCAGGCTGGGCTCGCCTATGCCCTTCGGGCAGCGGGAAGCCGGCCCGAAGCTATCGATATTTTCAAGGAGATGCTTCGCCTCAATCCCAACGACAACCAGGGCGTCCGGTACGATCTCGCGGGATGCCTCCTCGCGGAGGGCCGCGACGACGAGTTCAACGCCCTGTGTGCCGACTACCCCAAGGACCCGTCTTCCATTTGGCTGTATGCCAAAGCGCTGGCCATATACCGGAAGGAAGGCCCGGAGAGGCCCGCCAGGCTGGCGGCTGAAAAGGCTTTCGAAGCCAACCCATACGTTCTGATGTTCGTCTTGGTGGGGGAGATGCCCGACGACTCCGGCACGTACAGCTTTGGCGACGAATCCGAGGCGGCCTTTATCGTGAATGCGATGGCGGAAGCATGGATGGCCACGCCCGATTACCTGCCATGGGTCATCGATTCCATCGCCGAGCTTCTCGAACCAAAGACGAAAAGGCAGGGGCCGGCCAAGCCGAAGAAGAAGCGCCGGTGACGAAAGCCGTGGCATCGCCTTCCGGGCGATGTGTGCAAGAGCCATCTTGGCTCTTTGGAGCAGGCGCCATTTGTCCAGGTGGGATGCGCTTTGTCGTGGCTTGGGTCTCCAGACCCGAGAGAGCTTGCCCCTAATCGAAACGGGCTTTCTCGGACGTGGATAGAATCGACTCGATGCCATTAAAGCCACTGCCGCACCGGCTCTCCGACTGCGTAGTCAAAGACCCGTCGCAGACGGAAATTCTCCTTATCCAGGATGGGCCGGCCGTTCAGGCTGCGAGGCGGGTGCGCGATCGACTGACCCAAGCGGTGCTTCCGGTGGGTGCATCGATAACAAAGATTAAGGGCGCCAGGCTCGATAAGCTCTTCGATGACGAGACTGTCAAATCTATTATCGCGGCCTTGGGAGTGGGCATTCACCTGTCTTATCCTCCGGCTCCCGGGGAATTCGACATGACGAGGCTGCGCTATGGGAAGCTCATCATCGCGACCAAACCGACCCCGGCGGGGCGGTTCATTCGCGACCAGATTGTGTCGCTGCTGTTCAGGTTCAACCGGCCCCTCTTGGAGGGCGGCCATGTCTACCGGTGCGCCCTCGACAAGCGCCCCGAACCGAACGAAGCTTTCGAGAACCGAGTTATGAAGCCGGCGACGCGCGTCTTGATTCCGGTTCGATCCGGAAGAAGCTTGCTCGAAGTGCGGAAGCAGTTGGAGTAAAGGTTGGGGCGAATGCCCTCGATTTCGATCGACGAAGGAAGACCCGCCGTGCAAGACATCGTAAGCGAGGCGTCGAACGTGCGCCCGACGACACGGCTTGAAAAGCCGCGAATACACGGGTTGGAAACCCGTGCCACAATTGACCAGCCGCCTCCGTAGCTCAGCGGATAGAGCAACTGCCTTCTAAGCAGTGGGTCGTGGGTTCGAGTCCCGCCGGGGGCGCCACTTTGTAGGTTCAAATAGCTTTCTCTTCGTTTGGAATCGGCATTCCGGCATGATTGGGAAGGCTTTGGGGCTCTCTCGACTTCGCTCCGTTGTCCGAACGAAGGAAAGGGACCTTAGAATTATGTCGCCAGAGTCTCTGAATGCGTCGACAAGGTTTCCCAAGTCTTGAGTTTGGACCTTGAGAGCCTGGACTGCAATCGAAAAGAATGGGTCTATTTTGACGCACGGGCTCAAACGTCACTTGCCTTAGCATCGGTGCGACCGAGTTATGCAGGATAAAGGTGATTCCCTTCGCCGCACCGAATCCGCAACAAGTAAGGCCGAACAGGAATCCTACCAGTAGCGCACAGCGACCGACAGGCTTAGCCCATGCCTCGACCACGCCATTGAGATCCACGAACGCGCTACTGAGCCAGATTGGGACGCCGATGCCAACAAAGAAGGCAACGTACTGGAATCTTTGGAGCGCTTCCCGGCTAAGCATGTCCCCGCCTTAGCTTTCCCCAACCCGCAACTGCTTTCTCGTCGAACTCTAGCCACAGTTCAGGCTTCAGGGACCCATTCTGCGCGGCAGCGCCTCTCTTGGCGCGTGTGACATTCTCAGACGTGCTTCGCCCTATACCTCGCGCTACGATGTCGAGTACGGTCTGATTCAGGTCTTTCGGCTTCTTTTCCATTCTACTAGGTCTATTCTATGCCCAAACCCTCGGGCGGAGACCTTTGCGGGCTGTATGTCGTTTCAGGTCGTCTTGATTTGGAGCATGGAAATCTTTGAGGCCAACTCGGAGCTGAATGCCTTTGCCCACGCGTATCTGTCCCAGCGAATGGACTTCCTTTTTCAGCACGTTGCCCAAGTTGCGGTTTCGGCGAAGGCTTTCGCGCCGTTGCCTCACACAAGCGGCACCGCAGCGTTGGTCAGGACCGCTGAACGGCACCTCTTGGTCACGTGCCGACATGTTTACGAGGCCGCCATGGAAGCGCTTCGCGATCAAGAAGAAGGCGCTCGCTGGTTGCTGTATGGCAACGGTGGGCCATTTCCGCCACTGGACATAACCAACTGGCCATTGATCGACAATGGGGGCCGACAGCTAGACTTGGTTACTTTAGCCTGCGAGAGTCCTTGTGAGCTTCGGGTGCGGAACAAGCAGTTCTGGATAAAACCGTCGGTGCGAGCTCGGGCCGGGGTGCTCGCGGTGGCATTTGGATTCCCTACGGAACGGAGATTCAAGGATACAAACGGATTACGGACGCGGCTGCGCAAGATTGGCGGCGAGGTGACATCGGTGTCAGATGAACGAATATTGGTCGTTGATCAGGAAGGTGCCCGCGTGCATCTACGAGCCCCCGATAGTAGTGGCTTATCTGAGAACCTTGACCATGGCGGGATGAGCGGAGGCGCAGTGTTCCTGTTCGATAACAAGTACCTGCACCCGGAGCTTGGCGGATTCTTGTACGAAACGACGAGCGGAGCACGAGCCCACATATTGGCGGCACACGCGGATTTCATTTTGCCGGATGGTCGCTTCGATCACGGCCGGATTTCTTGGTGAGGCCGCTTCATTGCCCCTGGCGAACCACTAGATCTGAGTCGTGGCGAGCGTAGGCCATGGATGGCATCCGAGCTCGCAGGCCCGCGGCAATCCTAAACTGTCCGTAGGCATGTAATGCGGGGAGTCATCCTTAAAGTTCCTTGGGCATTTGTCGGCGCGGCCTCAGGGTCGTGGCGAAGCGGGGCTGGAGTTGGCGGTTGCGCTTCCTACAGGCTTGATCTTTGCGGCTTCGTAGACCTCCCACACATCCTTCCAACTCGGCCGAAGCCGTAGCCAAAGGTCAAGAACGAAGAACGCGGTCACGAGGGCGCATGCACCGAAACAGAATCCGAGCGGCAGCCTCTGACTTGGGGTCGCCGAGGCCACTATCATGGTGGCCAATCCGCACGCGCAAACAAGCAGCAAGCCGTACACAAGTGCGTAAGTCTTCGATATTCCAAGCCGCTTGTATCTCTTCTTCTTCGGCGCGCGACGAACTTCATGCCAACGGTTCTCCCACGACAGGCCCAGTTCGCCCTCGACATAATGCCGAATATAATTTGCTATGTTGTCGACGGCTTGGCAGAATCCGGCCGTCATCATAGCAGCGATGATGAGGATGACGAAAACGAGCATGATAAGGGCCGCGGCATAGAAGGGGGCATAGGTAACACCTTGGGGAGCTTGGCCTTGCGGTTCCAGTAACCTCGCGGACAATGAGCCTGCCACCCCAATGCCGGTAAGAGCGAACCCAAGGATCGCAGTCCGTTGCTGTTGCTGAGAAACAATTTCCGCTCGTAGGGCTTTATATTCCTCGAGCAAGAATCCGCGACGTTCGGGATCAGGAATCTGAAGAATAGACGTTTCTTTGGTCATGAAAGCAACCTAATTCTACGCACGTAAATCTGAGCCCATAAGTTGCAAGTTGGTCCATATGGGCGGCGTTCCGTTCGGAGCGGAGGTGTAGTCGGCGACGTGGCAGACAACGATGCCACGGGATTAGGAGCGCACGGGACCGACTCGACGCTCAGCATCGGCGAATCGACTGTAGGGTAAATGTGATGGCGCAAGGTCCGGCATCCTTACTCGCCAAGCACAAAACTAGGTTGGGCTACGCACTTTGGGGGCGAGCCATCACCCCTGCCTGGCGAGCGTAGGCCATGGATGGCCATAGCGAGCAGCGAAGGGCCGAAGGGCGGAGGCCTCTGGGAGGAGTGTGAGCAAGGGCTAGGGCGGGCTCGGTGGGTTTCCGCAACCGTCCGAGTCAATAAATGCCCTTGCTCTCCCTCCCTGAAGCCATGGATGGCGTCCGAGCCCGCAGGCCCGCGCCATGGACGGCACGCGCGGCAACGGCGACCACATTGCTCCTTTGACCGCAGACGCCGCGCCAATCCTAAACTGTCCGTTGGCATGGATGCCGGAGGTCGTCTTTAAGTTCCTTGCGCATTTGGCGGCGCGGCCTTACGGACGCGGTGAACTCTGCCGAACGGCTGCGAATCAGTCGCCTTCCCCTCCCCGCGAAGCGGAATACTGATGCGCGTACAATGCGGATACCGTGGAACAAGGCGGAGAATCGGAAATAACTGTTGGTAGAACGCCCGAACAAGGTCTGTCGCTAATATTCAAGCGCCTAAGAGAGGAGAACCAACATTGGTGGCGAGATGTGCTGGCGCAATGTGGTGAGCTTCCGTATGATTTAGCTGAACTAGAGTCTCAGACCGAAGAAATGTTGAAGGTCTATGAGAAAGCCAGAAAAGAGAAACTGAGGGCCCGAAAGCTGGGCACCGTAAGGATTGATGGGAAGATGTCGGCTACGCTTCGCCTTGGCGACGGTCGAGATGTAGCGGTGGAAGTTTCAAATGAAGCCCTAGCTGCACTCAAGGAAGAGGACAAGGCTGCAATAGCACAGGCGGTGAGTGCCGCTGGCGGGTGCATGCAAGAAATAGTCCGAATAATAATCATTCTCGCTATTGGTGTTGGTGGATCTTTTCTAACCTTGTGGCCAGTGTTCGGATTTCTGGAGGGTTTTCCAAGGACAGTCTTGGGTTGGTTCGTTAGCCTCGGTGCGTACGTGGCTTTATGCGGAGGTTTCCTGTGGGTTGGGAACCTCTGGGATAGCTGGGGGCGAAAGCGCCGGAACGTGGTAATCGAGTGGGCAAAACGCCAGTTGATGTTCGCTAGCATCGCTCTTCTTGTTGGCTATTTGATTGGATGGTGGTCTGGCTTGTTGCGACTATCGTCAAAAGACATCGATCACGCGTTTGTTGCCGCTGCACATTTGGGTGCTGTAGTCTTGGCGTTGTCCATAGGTTTGGACATGAGCAGCCGTTTGGGTGAATACATTGAACGCGACAGAGAGGCGCGGAGCATAGGTCGCTCGGCAGTGGTTTTCCATCTGCTAATTGGGGCTAGGGACCTGGGGCACGGGCAAGCCAAAGGAGCCTGGGCAGCAACAAGCTTGGAGCAGGCGGCGGTGCTGGTTTCCTATGGCGCTCTGGGCCCAGCAATCGTGGTTAGCGACCCTGTAGCATCAGCACTCGCCGATAGCCACGCGGGTTTCGCCAACTGGTTACGCCGGAAGTCTCTGGAATCCGTGATACCGAGTTCGAATAGGGAAAGAGCCCTGATGAAGGAAATTATCGCAGTCGCAGCCGCTGTGACCCTTGGCTTCGACGGTGATCTGCCGACGGCTGGCCCATTGCTAAAGAGAGAGTCTAGGCTCGCCTCGTTGATTGCGGCTGCAAAGGCCGGGGTGGTAATGTTGGGGCCGTTATTCGGAGTGCTGGTGGCCGAGCGCCTTCAGTGGCTTACTGTCGGTGATCACAAGGACGTTGCTATTTCCGTGGCCGTGGCTTGGGCTGCCCTCAAGTTGATTGCGATGATCGATCCGGAATTCCTTAGCGCGCTCAGCCATCTCAAAGATCTACCCGGACCCGGAAAGAAGTAGAGAAGATGACTTGGAGGTCGCCTCACTTAATGCGGATTAACGAGTCTTCCAAGAGCATCCGTAATCGGCCTCAACCTCTCGGCTGTCGCATGCCCGTACAGATTCGATAGAGCAACTGCCTTCTAAGCAGTGGGTCGTGGGTTCGAGTCCCGCCGGGGGCGCCAATTCTTCAGAAGCCCTCTATAATGCAAATTGAAGAGGACCGAGGATGAAGTTAACATTACTACCGGTCAGTTGGCTTGATCCGATTTAGCGGCGGCTTCAATCTAGAAGCCCCATGCGGTCCGTCTCGGGAGACCGTAAAATGCATTGGCAATTCCGTGAAGGCGTCCGTGGGGGCGCTCGATTTGTGCTCGCGCTGGCCCTGCTGATTCCCAGTTGCCTCGTCCGCGCCCAACAGCCGATACTCGGCCAGCCGGAAAGCATCCTGCCACTCGATGGCCTGATCGGATACTGGCCGGGATACGGATCGGCTCGGGACTACTCTCCGGTCGGAAACGACGGGAGCTTTGGCGGCCAATACGTGATGGGGGCTCCAGGCGGTCGGGCCTTCGATCTCTCGACGGACCTCGTGACGATCCCAGCCAGCCCGATTTACAATCTCCGAAGCTATCCGGGTTGGACCGTCGGCTTTTGGTTCAATACGAACGGAATCCAGCTAGGAAACAACGGATTCGTCTTTCTTGGGCAAGACAACGGATCGGGCTACCGGCCCAAATGGTTTATCGACTACGGCTATACCGTTTACGGCCCGAACAGCAGCTTCGTGTGGCACGTGAACGACAATAACCAGGAGCGGATATTCCTTCAATCCCAGCCCGTGACGTTGCCCACGGGTTGGAATCAGCTTACGGTGGTGACGGACAATATCGGAGGGACGGTTGCTTTCTATCTGAACGGGCAGTCCATCGGCGTCGATTCGCTTCCGAACTACGTGCTGCAAACGGGGGCGCCGCTGATCTTCGGCTATGCGGAACCCGGATTGGGATATCGCGGCTTGCTGAACAACGTCGTGCTCTACGATCGCGCCCTCACGGCCTACGAGGTCCTCAGGGTCGTGGGAGCAAGCCCCTTCATCACCCCTCATTGACGCTGCCGTGCGCCGGCCCAGCCTTGGAGGAGCGTTTAGTCGAATATGGCCGACCCGCTAACGTCTAAGCAGTGGGGTCGTGGACTCGAGTCCCGCCGGGGGCGCCATGTTTTAGCCTTCCAGCAGGTCGTCGAGCGGGGGTGGGGGTTGGCCGGCGTAGCCGGCTGCGATCGTCGCGCATTCCCAGTTGCGGGTGTCGGATACCGAGAGATCGACGCCGTGCTCTTCCCGCAAAGCGCGAGCGCCGGCTAGGAACCGGCAGGCGTCGCGGCGGTCGGGCGTTACTCCGGCCAGGGCCTGGAAGGCCTTGGCGGCGAGCGACCAGTGGGTCATCGCGACCGCGCCGCGGGCCGCTTCCAGCAGGCGTTTCGCGTCGTCGGTGAGGAGCCCGGTCAGGTAGTCGCTATAGACGGAAGCGGCGGGCAGTCCCCGGTCGCGGCCAAGCTCGTCGAGCTCGTGGACGAGGGGCCAGGCCTCTTCGGCCCGTCCGGCGGCGACGAGGATGTGGGCGATGAAGCTCAGCACGTTCGAAGCCATCGCCGCGTAGCCGCCCGCGACGAGCACGTCATGCCCGTTCCGGGCCGCCTCCAGGGCGTGGTCGTAGTCGCCGGCGTCGAGGGCGAGCCGGGCCACGCCGAAGCAGGACTCGGAGAGAAACCAGGCGTTCGAATCCGTCTTCTGGGCCTCCGCAAGGATCTGCTCCATCCGGCTTCGCGCCCAATCCGGCTCGCCGAGCAGGCCGCGAACCTGCACCATCACGGACTCGACCAAGGTCCGCGTGTAGGAGTCCGGCGGCCAAAGGAGGAGACACCGCTCCGCCTCGACGACCGCCATCCGGAGCCGGTCCGACCAGAGCAGGATGAGGGCCATGTTCGTCCCCGCCAGAGCGGTCAAATCCGTGGCGCCGCATTCTTCGGCGACCGAAGCGCACCGGCGCAGATATTCCAGTTCCAGCTCTTCCAGGCCGAAAAAGCCGACCGCGATCGCCAATTGGAAGAAGCCGCGCGCGGCGAGGCGGCTGGCCGGCCAGGTCCGGCCGAGCAGATAGGCTTCGAGCCAATGCCGGCAGTCGCCGATGTTGCCCATCCCCGCGCCGATCACGGCGTGCTTGATCGCCAACTCCAGGCCCATTTCGAGGTCTTCGTCGAGAGCCGTCGCCATGCAATCCCGAACGTTCTCGAACTCTTCGGCGAGGATGCGGTGGGCGAGGCCGGAGGTCTCGGCCGAGTCGAACCGTTTCGCCTGCTCGTTGCAGAATTCCAGCAGGAACTTGCGAAGCTCCCTGCGGTAAGCGGCGGCGGCGCTTGGCTCCAGCAGCCGGAATGCGGCCTCCCGGACGGTGTGCAGCATCCGAAAACGGCGCGGGCCGTGCGACGGCGCGTCCACGACGAGAGCACGCCGGCGCAGCATTTCGATATGCGTCTCGACGGAATTGCCGTACACCGCCGAGGCCGAATCCACGGTGAAGGTGCCGTGGAAGACGGAGAGCGTCGCGAAGACGGCGCGCGTCTCGGGCGGGAGGGATTCGATGCTCCAGGCGAGGACCTCGTCGAGCCGCTCGTGCCGCGGCTCGACGACGTCCAGGCCGCCCTTCAGGAAGGAGAGCCGGTCCGCCAGGCGCTCCTCGATCTGGGCAAGCGAAAAGAGCCCGGTCTGGGCGGCCGCGAGCTCGATGGCGAGGGGGATTCCATCCAGGGTCTTCGCGATTCGCTGGGCGGCGGCGAAGGTTTCCGCGCCGGAAGGGGCCACGCCCGTCAGCAGGGAGGCGCGGTCCAGAAACATCTCGGCCGCCTCCGCATCGTCGGCGAGCGGGCCGACCGGCATGACCTGCTCGCCCGCGATGCCGAGAGGCACGCGGGAGGTCGCGAGGATGGTCAGGGTCGGGCAAGCGGCGAGGAGGCCGGCAACCGCCTTGGCGAGATCGGGCAAGAGATGCTCGACGCCGTCGAAGACGAGGAGCGCCCTGCGGCGGGAAAGAGCCTTGGCGAGCGTCGCCGTGGAGTCGGACCGGAAAGTGGCGGGAATGCCGAGAGCCGCGTGAATCGCCTCGAAGACGAAGGCGTCGCCGGAAACCTGGCCGAAGGGGACGAATGCGACGGGGTCGAAGCCGGCCGAGCGGCCGCAAAATTCGAGGGCGACCCGAGTCTTGCCGATGCCGCCGATGCCGGTGAGGGTGACGAGCCGCCGCCCGCCGTGAACGAAGGCGCCGAGGCGCTCGATCGCCGCCGTCCGTCCGAAGAGCCGGGTCAGAGGGTTCGGAAGAGCGGCGGCCTCGATGCGGATGGGGATCGACTCGCCCTGCGCGCGGGCGGACGTCGCCTCCTCCGCCAGCTTCCGAAGGGCGGAGCCCGGTCCAATCCCCTTTTGGGCGTCCAGCATTGCGACGTAACTCTCGTAAGCCTGGAGCGACCGCGCCTGCTCGCCGGAGCGGTTCAGCCGGATCATGTAGGCGGAGAGAAGGGCCTCGTTCAGGGGATGCACGGCGCAGGCCTCGGCCAACAGCCGGACGGCTCGCTCGGCGGGGCTCGTTTCCGCAAGGCGGAGCACGGTTTGGACGAAGAGCCCCTCCGCCCGCTTGCGATAAGGGGCGATCCAGGCGTCGGTCCAGCCGGGCAGCAGCGGCCGGTACATCGCGACGGCCTCCTCGTCGCGCCCGCCGCGCACGAGCCCCTCGAACTCGTGATAGTCGATGGCGACCTCGCCGACTTCGATGCGGAGCTCGTTCTTCTGGGCGTCGATCGGGAAGGGCTCGGCCTCGGAAAAGCTGCGCTTCAGGGAAATGACGGCCTGGCGGAGACGGGGGCGGGAGACATCGGCCGGCTCGTCCGGCCAGAGCAGGATTGCCAATTCGTCGCGCTGGATGGAAACGCTTCCCGCGAGCCCGAGACGGATCAGGAGGAGGGCCGCCTTGCGGGTGGCGAACTTCTCGACGACAACCTCGCCGAGGCAACATCGGAGCCCGCCAAGGAGTTGTAAGGCCCACCTGACGCCATGGGAATCCGCGGACTGAGAAGGATCATGGCTCATTGCGTACGCGCGCCGCCTCAATTCTGAATTCTACATGGTTCGATGGAAGGGCGGCACGGGTGTGCGGGTGATTCGGCATGACGAGCCCGACTCGGGCCGCCGCTCCCTTCGAACGAACATCGTAGAACAGGATAATGTCTGCCATGGCCCAACCCCGGAAGCTCTCCATAGAAGAACCGGTTTCGCATCTGAAACGCATCCCGATCGTCGACAATGGAGAGCCTCTCGTGAATTGGCTCGGCCACCCTCGCATCTTCCAGGATCGGCCGCGATTCAACTACCGGCGCGAGACGCTGGCCCGCAAGTCCGTCGTCGAATTCCTGTGGCGGGCGGCGGACGCGTTGCCGAAGGGCTACAAGCTGGCGATCGTCGAGGGCTGGCGGCCGCCGTACATCCAGCGCCGGATGTTTGCGTCGAGCATGAAGCGCTTTCGCGAGAAGTATCCGGACTGGACCGAGACGCGGCTGAAGCGGCTGGCCAGCCAGTTCACGGCCCCGATGGACGGACGCGTGCCGCCGCCTCACACGACGGGCGGCGCCGTCGATCTCATCCTCGCCGACGAGAATAACGAGCCGCTCGACCACATGTCGCCCTACGCCTTTCGCGACCACCGCGCGTTCATCTTTGCCGCCAAGGGGCTCTCCGACGAGGCCCGCCGCCACCGCGACATCCTCGCCGAAGCCCTCTCGACGGGCGGACTCACCAACTACCCGAGCGAGTACTGGCACTGGAGCTACGGCGATCAGGGCTGGGCCTATCGCGGCGGCCACGGGCACGCCCTCTACGGAGCCACCGAGCCGGACGGCTGGGTCCCCTCGCCGGAAGACGACGTCGACGACCCGCTCGTGTTCATCCTGGAATAGGATTTAGGTTTAGGTTGCCGGCGGATTTGGAAGCAGGCGCCGACTCCGATCGGGTTCCTCGACTCGCGCTCCCTCCTAAGAAACACCTTGTGATTTAGGTTCAAGGTGCGGACCTGGCTGGGCAACCTCCATAAGTTCCCGAAACCTCCATCCCCCTACCCCCTTCCTCCTCCCGGCACAAACCATCCGGCAAGAGGAAGGGGCTTCCGGATTCCCCTCCTTTTGCGCCGATGATTGTGCGGCGGAGGAGGAGGGGATTAAGGGGTGGAGGTTCCGGAAACCTACAAACGCCCCGCTCTTGTCATCCGGCTCGGACGCCATGCGTTTCTTCCTACACTTTCGGCCGCCTGGGGCCGGCGGGCTCGGAATGACAACGTTATCCCCGCGGGTGCGCCGATTTGTATCTGCGCCGCACCTCGTCGAGGTCGAGTTGGGTGTAGACCTGGGTTGTGGCGATCGACTCGTGGCCGAGGAGCTCTTGCACGGCGCGGAGGTCTGCGCCGCCCTTCAGGAGGTGGACGGCGTAGGTGTGGCGCAGGGTGTGGGGGCCGATCGGCTTTTCGAATCCGGCGAGGCGGGCGAGGCGGTTCAGGCGCACGTAAACCTGCTCCCGCCGCATCGCCTTGCCGTGGTCGGAGACGATAAGGAGGGACGTCGGCTTCGTCGCGAGTTTCGGGCGGGCGTCTTGCAGGTAGAGCCGGAGCCAGTGCACGGTCTGGGCGGGCAGGGGCACCCAGCGGGTCTTCCCTCGCTTCCCGGTCACGCGGATCGCGCCGCCGTCCAAGTCGACGGCCTCACGCTCGACCGAAACCGCCTCGCTGACCCGCAGCCCGGCCCCGTAGATCAGCTCCATCACGACGCGGTCGCGCATGCCGGAGGGCTTCGAAAGTTCGGCCGCGTTCAGGATCGCTTCGAGCTGGGCGAGGGTCAGGGATTTCGGCAGCGACTTGGGCTTCTTGAACCCGCCGGTCGAGGGCAGGTCGGCGGCGGGGCCCTCGTTGTTTTTCTTCAGGAACTTGAGGAGCGACCGGAGGGAGGAGAGGCGGCGCTGGGCGGTGGTCCGGGCGATCGGCGGCCCGAGGGAGGTCTCGTAGCGGAGCAGATGCTGGGGGGTCAGGTCGGCCCAATCCGCCACGCCGAGCCCAGCAAAGAAGGCCGCCGCCTGGGCCAGGTCGTTCGAGTAGGCGAGCAGGGTGTGAGGCGAAGCGCCGCGCTCCACCTTCAGGTGGTCGAGAAACCACTCCGTCGCGTCGTCTAGCGCGGGTCTTTCCGCTTCCACACCCATAGCGTGGGACGAATATACATGAGATCGTGGATCTCCGGGACTTGGCCGCCGAACACGTTCTTCAAGATGTAGGCCTTCTGCAGCTCGGGGATGAAGGCTTTATACCGGTCGACGTCGGCCTGGGTCGCGGCGTCGAGGCCGGAGGCGTCCTTCAGCCGGTCCTCGTCGTTCGCCTCGAAGCTGCTGAAGACGATGTAGTCCGGCTTCGTCTCGGTGACCAGTCGCGGATCCCAGTCGATGGGCATCGAGCCGTCGGGCGGGCGGAACTGCACCACCTTCGGATGCTCGCTCTGGTCCATCTCCCGATAGATTTGGCGAAGCTGGCCCCGGTTCAGCCCGGCGTCGGGGATGAGCGGCGCGCTCCAGAACCACGGGGCCTTGACGAAGCCGACCGTCCCATCCTTCGCCACGTCCATCAGGTACCTGGCGGCCTCGTCGCGCGGGTCCTCGCCGCTCATAAAGAGGCTGTATTTGATCGCTCCGGCGAATCCTCCGAAGTCGATTCCGGCGATGGCGAAGAAGCCTCCCGCGACGAGGAGATGGCCCCATCCTCCCCGCCGCCGCGCGGTACCCATGGCGTAGCCGAAGCCGGCGGCGAGGGGAAGGAGCAGAGGGAAGGTGTAGCGGAGGAATTTGACCTCGGCCCGCCCGATGACGAAGTAGTAGACGAGGGCGAAGGCGAGGAGGGCGATCGCCCAGGGATGCTTGCGGAAGGCGGCGTAGGCGAGGCCGAGGAAGCCGGCGAGGCTGAGCAGCCCGCCGACGCCCACGATCAGGTTCACGATGTGATAGAGGAAGCCTGAGGATGTGCCGATGAAGACCATGCCGTGGCCGGTCGCGGCGTGGTGCATCTCGCTGGAGAAGTCGGTCCAGAAATTGGCGGAATCGAAGAGAAAGCCGGGAGTCGTGGCGACGAAGCAGACGAAGGCCATCGCCGAACCGGCGAGGCCGGCGATCCACCACTTCGGCCGGCGGGTCATGCCGAGGGCGATCCAGAGCACGAGGAGCACGAGCACGCCGGTGTATTTGGTGCCGGTGCTGATCCCGGCGAAAGCCCCGGCGAGGAGGGCGTCGCGCATGTCGCTCGGCTCGCGCCGGTCGGCCTCGGCCATGGAATCGGGCCGGGCTCCGAGGATGCGGAGGGCGAAGAGGGCGCTGAGGGCGAGCCAGAAGGTCGCGAAGACGTCCACCGACTCGAACCGGGAATGGACGACGAAGCCGGGGGCGACGGCGACGAGGAGGCAGCCGAACAAGGCCCCGAACTGGGTCGTGATCCGCCGGAGGATCAGCCAGAGGACGACGACGGCCCCGGCCCCGGCGAGGGCGCTGACGACCCGCCCGGCGAGGATCGTCCGCCCGACGGACTGCCACAGGTCTTTCGCGCTCTGCCCGCTCGGCCCCCCGCCATAGGCGTCGACGATTTTGCCGGCGACGTTCTCGGCGACGAAGTAGGCGGTGCCGTAGTTGTAGAAATGCGGATTGGGGACGAGCTGGCCCTTCGAGACGTCGATCGCCTGGGAGACGCCGTAGTTGATCGTCTCGTCGGGATGGTAGCTCTGGTTGTGGAGATCGTTCGGCAACCCCCATCCGATCCCGATGAGGCGCAGCAGGAAGGAAGCCAGGAAGAGGCCCAGCGGGATGAGGGTCGAGGGCTTCTTAAAGGCGGCTAGCATGGGGAGGAGATGAAAGGGTGAGAGGGTGAGAGGGTGAGGGCAACTCCGAATCTAAACACTAAACACTAAACACCACGCCCGAGCGCCAAACGCCGAACGCCATCCGCCAAACGGGCAGGCTGGAAGCCTGCGCTACTTGTCTCACCGAATCACCATCCGTAACGCATCAACGACTTGCGGGCAGTATTCCGTGCCCTGGCCTTCGAAAATCCGGTCGCGGGCGAGGACTTCGCCCATGTGGCGCGAGGTCCAGGCGTAGTCGACGCAGACCTTCAGCACGCGGGCCTCGACCGGGATATCCTCGCCGGCCGGGCAGCCTTCGCTCCCGTC
Organism: Fimbriimonadaceae bacterium; assembly: GCA_035545155.1. Classification (GTDB taxonomy): domain Bacteria; phylum Armatimonadota; class Fimbriimonadia; order Fimbriimonadales; family Fimbriimonadaceae; genus JAEVZK01. Next base: position 105,827 of record DASZYX010000019.1, read on the forward strand.
GAACCGGGCGTGGTGGCAGCGGACGATGTCGGTCAGGTCGCGCAGGGAGGGGACGAGGTCCAGCATCGCGCCGCTGATCTCGGGATGGCGGTCGTAGGTGGCCCGCTCGGCGTCGGTCCATTGGGTGGAGGGTCGCCGGTTGATGAGGGCGTAGGGCAGGGCGCACAGGCCGATATCCTGGAGCCGGGCGGCGGTTCGCAGCCGGTGAATCCGGTCTTTCGGGAAGCCGAGCCGCCTGCCGAGAGGGATCGCCAGCTTCTCGACGTCTTCCGCCAAATGGGCCTGGCCGGGAAAGCGCAGCTCGACGGCGCGGCTGAAGGCCCGCATCGAGTCGAAGAAGCGCTCCTCGACCTGGCGGGGCAGGATCACGTTGACGTACAGCACGAGCCACAGGGTGGCGGCCGCCGCGGCGAGGAGTACGGTCAGAGAAACCGGGTCCATCAGCCTCCCTTCACCACTTCGCGGAAGGCCTTGACGACGCCCGAATCGAACTGGGTTCCGGCGTTCCGCTCCAGCTCCGCGATGGCCTCGTCGACGGTCATCGGATCGCGATAGGAGCGGCCCGGCTTGCCGTCCTGGGAGTCGGTCATCGCGTCGAAGGCGTCGACGACGGCGATGATGCGGCTCTCGATCGGGATCTTCTCGAGGCTCAGGCCGTTCGGATAGCCCTGGCCGTCGGGGCGCTCGTGATGATGCAGGATCCAAGGCACGAGCGAGGCGAACTGGCGGACCGGCGACAGAATTTCCGCGCCCCACTCGGCATGGCGGCGGACATGATCGAGCTCTTCGACGCTCAGCGAGCTCGGCTTGTCGAGAATCGTCTCGTCGACGGCGATCTTCCCGACGTCGTGCAGCACGGCGGCTTCGCGCACGAGCCGGGCCCGCGCGCTGGAAAGGCCGAGCTTCCGGGCCACTTCCTCGGCGGTGTGGGCGACCCGCTCCAAGTGGGCGTGGGTGTAGGGGTGGGCGCGCTGGAGCATGAGGGTGAGCGCGGTGATGGTCTCGTAATAGTGGTCGTAGAGGTCGGCCTTCTGCTTCAGGCCGGTGCGGATCGCCCAGACGGGGACGAGGGTGAGGGGGATGCACCAGGCCATATCCTGCCGGACGAGCACGGCGACGGCGGTGACGAGGAGGGCGTAAAACAGGAAGCTGCGGACGCCGACTTCGAGCGACCGGGCGACGTTGTCGGAGAGCGAGCGCCCGGACGTGCTCCATTCGACGTAGGCGACGAGGAGGAAGTTGAGGACCGCGTAGCCGGTGGTGAAGGCGACGGCCTGGACCTCGACGGAGGACGTGAGGAGGCGGACGCCGTGGAGGGCGAGGAGACCGCCGCTGGTCCCGATGGCGGCGATGGCGGCGTTGATGCCGAGGAAGGCAGGCTCGACGTGGCGGCGGCGGGAGCGGAGGGCGCCGGCCAGGGTGGTGACCACGACCTCGGTGGCAAGCGCGCCGATGGGACCGGCGACGAGGGCCATCCCCGCCACGTAGGGCAGCGTGAAGGTGATGCGGAGGCCGCGGCGAGAGACTTCGACCGGGATGAATTCCGCGAGGAGGGCGAGCGCGGGGAAGACGATCCACAGCGGGCCAATGTCCGTGGGCATGCGGACGAGCCAGATAACGAGACCGGAAAGCCCGGCAGCCACGAGCCCAAGCTCGAGGAACAGCCTCTGCGCCTTCCGAATCACTAAACTTCGCTGCACGTTTCGCCCGCCACGCCCCGTCGTAGAGCGAATCCCACCGGTATTGCGACTTATAGACGTGGGAGAACCTGCATAAGGAGGAGGTGAGACGCAAAAGACTCCACGGAGTCCGCCCTCACCCTGGCCGGTATTATCGCGACGCGCTTGCGCGAAGGAGCGCGTCATGGCGTTGCAGGCGTCATCTGAGTAGAGAGTCAAGCTTCATTTGTCGTTGCTCAGGTGAAACTCCTCTCCCCTCCGGGGGAGAGGAAAGCGACCCGAAGGGAGCAGGTGAGGGGGCGCATGCCTCCTGCTCGCACTCGTAGACCCTGTCCCCCCGAGGGGAGAGGGGTAGCGCGCCATGGCGGATGGGAGAACGCCAGGTGGGCCCGTTCGTATTTCTGAGATTTCGCTTTCAACCCCTTGACAGGCCCCTCCTCAGGCGGTGTATTATACCGATCAGTTAATTAACCGTGTGGTTAATAAGGAATGAGAAACCATGCAAGCACGAATGACCCACCCTGTGAGGATCCTGCCGGAGGCGATGAACGCGCTACAGGCACTTGGCGCGGTCGCCCATACGTCCGGCTTGCCGGACTCGACTTTGGGGCTCGTCGAGCTTCGGGCCAGCCAGATCAACGGCTGCAGCGTCTGCCTCGACATGCACGGGCGAATGATGAAACAGGCCGGAGAGACCGACGAGCGGCTGTTCACGGTTGCCGCCTGGCGGGACGCGCCCTACTTCACCGACGCCGAGCGCGCGGCGCTCGCTCTGACCGAGGCGTTGACCCGGCTGAGCGACTCCGCCGACCCGGTCCCCGACGACCTTTGGCAAGAGGTTTCGCGTCACTACGGCGAAAAGCAGCTTGCGGGGCTGCTCCTGGCGATCTCCGCCATCAACGTTTGGAACCGCTTGAACGCGGCGACCCGGCAGGTCGCGGGGGAATGGTTCAAGTCGGCGGAAGCCAAGGAGTGGCTGGAACGCCAACCGGCCGCCGTTTGATGCAACCCGACCACCTCAGCGCGACCTTTTCCGCCCTCGCCGATCCGACGAGGCGGGCGATTCTGGCCCGCCTCGCCCTGGGCGAGGCGTCGGTGAAGGTGCTCGCCGAGCCGTTTGAGATGACTCTTCCGGCAATCTCGAAGCACCTCAAGGTGCTGGAGGGCGCCGGCCTGATCACGAGGAGCCGGGAGGCCCAATGGCGGCCTTGCGCGATTCACGCGGCCCCGCTCAAGGAGGCCGTCGACTATATGCAGCAATTCCGAAAGTTCTGGGAGGAAAGCTTCCTCCAACTCGACGCCCTGCTCCAAGACTTACAATCCAAGGATAAACCGAATGACTAGCGAAAGCACCCTCGATATCACCCTTCCCTCCGACAACGAAATCCTCCTAACGCGGCGGTTCGACGCTCCGCGCGAGCTGGTTTGGGACTGCTTCACCGATCCTGAGAAGGTCCGCCTGTGGCTGGGCGGGGGAAGCCTTACCGTCTGCGAAATCGATCTGCGGGTTGGCGGCGAATGGCGGCTCGTCTTCGAAGCGGGCGAGCGCGGAACGATACCGCTGAAGGGCAAATTCCTGGAAGTGACGCGACCGGAGCGTTTTGCCCGGACGGTCTGTTTCGACCAGCCGCCGCGCGACCAATATTCCTGGACGGAATCCGTGGAATTCCAAGCGGACGGGAACGGCACCAAGCTCGTCTCCCTCACCACGCACGCGAACAGGGAAGCGAGAGACGGGCAGTTGGAAGGGATGAAGTACGGCACGAAGAGCGCGTACGAGAAGCTCGACGAAGTCCTGGCGGCGCTCCAGAACAAGTGACCGCGTCGCCGCACTCCACAGGGAGGCTACCGCCTCTTCAGGCGATCCAGGAGTACGGCGGCGAGGAGGATCGCGCCGCTGATCAGATACTGGTAGAACGTCGGTACGCTCTTCAGGTCCATCACGTTTTGCACCGTGCCCATGATCAGCACGCCGACGATCACGTGATAGATCGAGCCGATGCCGCCGGTCAGGGAGACGCCGCCGAGGACGCACGCGCTGATGACGCGCAACTCGAGGCCGACCATCCCTTTCGGATCGCCAAGCTGCTGCTGGGCCGTGCTCACGATTCCCGCGAGGCCGGCGAGGAGGGCTTGCAGGGTGAAGATCGTCACCTTGATCCGCTTCGTCGGAATGCCGGATAGGCGCGCGGCCTCCCGGTTGCCGCCGACGGCGAGGGTCGAGCGGCCGAAGACCGTCGTGTGCAGCAGGAAGCCGAAGATGACGAGGCAGGCGATGAAAACCCAAATCGGAATCGGGAGGCCGAGGAAGCTTCCCGTGCCGAGCTTGGTGAAGGCGTCGCCGGTGGTCGCCACCGACTTCCCGTCCCGCAGCAGATAGCCGAGCCCGCGCACGATCTGCATCGTGGCAAGCGTCGCGATGAGGGCGTTCACCCCGCAGACCGCGATCACGAAGCCGTTCAGCAGGCCGATGCAGGCGCACGCCCCCAAGCAGACCGGGATGGCGAGCAGGCTGCCCCCCATCTTCTCCAACACGATCGCGACGAAGACGCCCGCGAACGCGGCGACCGAGCCGACCGACAGGTCGAAATCCCCGGCGGCAAGGCAGAAGAGCATGCCGCAGGAGACGATGCCGGTCGTCGTGACGGAGAGCCCGAGCGCGTAGATCAGGTTCGTCTGGGTCAGAAAGTTCTGGACACCGAGGGTTGCGTACAGGAAAAGGACGAGGAGCAGGATGAGCATCCCGCCCTTGTCCCAAGCCGTCGCGAGCCAGTTCGCCTTGCCGCTACCCCTCACGAGCTACTGGGCCAGACCCTGGTCTTTCAGCACCTGCTGGAAGTTGTCGCGCGTGATGAGGATGCCGTCCGTGTAGGTGATCTTCGGCGGCTCCGTGCCGTCCTTGATCCACTTGTACATCATGTCGGCGGTGTCGAAGCCGTGGCGCTTCGCCTGGAGGAGCACCGAGCCGAAAAGGCCGGTCGGCTTCGGCTTCTTCAGGTCCTCGATCGCGCCGGTGTCGCCGTTGATGCCGATGCCGATGACGTGATCCGGCGTGATGTTGAAGGCTTCCGTCGCCCGGACCGCCCCGAGCGCGCCCGCGTCGTTCATCGACGTAATCAGCCAGTTCTTGAAGTTGGAATGCTGGGTGAGGATCGGCGTGGCCGCGTTCCGGCTGTCGGAGATGTCCTGGCCCTTCTCGGGGGCTTTGAAGACGTTGGCGGCCGGGAATCCGCCCTTCTCCGCCGACTCGATCGCGCCGTCCGTCCGCTCGCGGGCCGTGTCCAGCTCTTCGAAGGTGACGACGAGCATGCCGGTCTCCTCCGGCTTCCAGCCTCGCTTCTTCATCTCCGCCATCAGCGCGTCGCCGACCGAGTTGCCGATCTTGCGCGCGCTGATCCCGACGTGAGGCACGTCGAGAAACTTCTTGTCCGCGCCGACGAGCTGGTCGTCGACGGTGAGGAGCTTGATGTTGCGCTGCTTGCACTTCTCGACGATGGCCGGCCCGAGGTTGACGTCGGGCGTACAGATGACGAGGCCCTGGGCGCCGTCGGCCGCGGCCGTGTCGATCTTCGGCAAGACCTGGTCGCCGTCCGTCGCGGCGATCTTCATGAGCTCGAATCCGTCCTTCTTGGCGGCCTCGTCGGCGAACTTCCATTCGAGCTGGAACCACGGTTCGTCCGGCTTCTTGACGATAAAGGCGATCTTGACGCCGCCGGCCTTCCCACCCGTCGTCCCACCGGTGGTTTCGGAGGCGGTCTTGTCCCCGCCGCTACATCCGGCCAGTCCAGCCACCGCGAGCGCGGCGGCGATGCCGAAAAGCAAATGTTTGATTCCCATGGATCGTAAGCCCTCGTGTTGCATCCCGAATATTACGGCACTGTAAAGGCTTTTTGCTTAGCCGGAAGTATTTTGAAGTTCCTCGTGCAAGCCCTGCATGGAGATGTCGGCGAACCGATACCTAATAGTGGCAAAGACCGCATGATCGTGAATCCAAGCCCGATGCGTCGCTCAACCCCGCCGTTGAGGAAAATAACGGTCGGATTGATCGCGCTATTCGCGATCGTTCCCCTCGCGTCGCTGCTTGGATGGGCCGTAGGCTGGGAGCCCTTGAAGGCGGTGATCCCCGGCTTCACGCCGATGAACCCGATGACGGCGGTCGGGCTGATGTGCCTGGGCGGGAGCCTGTACGCCTCCCTCCGGCAACGCCGGAAATGGCTCGTCGTCGGATGGTTTCTCGCGATCGCCGCGGCGACGATCGCCGTGAACCGCTTGCTCGCGACCTCGCTGGGCCTCGACCGCTCTTTCGATGGCCTCCTTTTCGCATCGAAGCTCGACGAAGAGATCCGGCCGAACCGGATGGCTTTTTCGACGGCGGCCTGTCTCCTCGTCGCCTCCGGCTCGGCCGCTTTCATGCTGATGGGCCGGCGCAGCCAGTGGCTCGCCCAATTATTCGGCGCGGTATCCACGATGATCGGCCTGGTCGTCGTGAACTGCTACGCGTTCGAGGTCCTCGCCGGACAGGCTCCCGGCAAGAACGTCCCGATGGCGCTGAACGTTGCCGGAATGTTCGTTGCCTTCGGCGTCGCGATCTTCCTGATGACGCCCAAGGAAGGCTTCGCCGTTCCGCTGATGGAGGACACCTTCGCGGCGCGGCTGGCCCGCCACCTCATGGTTTCGTTGATCCTCGTGCCGCCGGTGCTCGGTTGGCTGGCCGACTATGGCGAGCGCGCGGGGCTCTACGGCCGCGGATTTCAGCAGGCTCTTCTCATCACGGCGATGGGCGCGATGTTCGCCTTCAACGTGTGGCTGGGCGCTCGCGTCAACAATCAGGCCGAGAGGCTGGCCTCGGAGCGGGTCGAGCGGGCGCGGCTCGAGGCGGAGCGCGCCAACCGGGCAAAGAGCTCGTTCCTCTCGAAGATGAGCCACGAGCTGCGTACGCCGCTGAACGCCATCCTCGGCTTTTCCCAACTTCTGCAGATGGGCGCGGACGAGGAGCAGGCCGTCGGCTACGCGGACATGATCCACAGCGCCGGCAAGCACCTGCTCAAGCTCATCAACGAGATTCTGGAGATTGCGCGAATCGAATCCGGCCGCACGACCTTCCTTTGCGAACCGGTCGAAGTTCTCGACGTCGCTTCCGAAGTGGCCGGCCTGACCGATCCGCTAGCCACCGAGAACGGCGTCACCGTCCGCGTCGACAGCCGCGCGATTCACGACGTTTATGTCGTCGCCGACCGGCAGAGGATGTTCCAGATCGTCTTGAACCTCGTCTCCAATGCCATCAAGTACAACCGGCCGGACGGGACGGTCACGGTGAGCGGGCGAACCGAGGGCGACTGGATGGTGCTGCAAGTGTCCGATACCGGGCGCGGCATCCCGGAGGAGCTGCAGCCCGGCCTGTTCGTCGCCTTCGAGCGGCTCGGCGGGGAACATTACGCCGGCGAGGGAACCGGGCTCGGCCTCGCGTTGTCGAAGTCGCTCGCCGAAGGCATGGCAGGATCGCTCGAGCTGGCCCAATCCTCCCCCAAGGGCTCGACCTTCGAGCTGCGCCTGCCGCTCGCCGAGGCCGTCGCGGAAGGCAGCGACGAACCGATCGAGATCGGAATCCTTCCCGTCAGCTCGGCGCAAGGCTCGGTTCTCGTCATCGAAGATAATCGAGCCAATCTGCGCTTCGTCCGGGAGGCGCTTCGCCGGCGGCCCAATTTGATCCTGCATACGGCCGCGAACGGGCGGGAAGGGCTGGCCAAGCTGGAGACGTTGCGCCCGGACGTCATCCTACTCGACCTCTGCCTGCCGGACATCTCGGGCGTCACGATCCTGGAGGACATTCGCTCTCGTTCCCACTTGAGCGAGGTCGCCGTCTTCGTTCTGACCGCCGACGCCACCGAGGCGCAGCGGCAGAGGGCCGAAGCGATTGGGGTAGAGGGCTACCTGACCAAGCCGCTCGACGTCCGCCAGCTCCTCAACGCCATCGACCGCAGCCTCTCCCTATCCGACGCCGCGTAGGGGAAGACTTGGAGTAGACGTAGCGTCATAATCCAAGTGATGCCGGAGAAGGTCAAGATCGTCACCCTCGGCTGCGCCAAGAACGAGGTGGACTCCGAGGAGATCGCCGGCGTTCTGGCCGGCGCGGGCTATCGGGTCGATGGGTCGGGGGAGGCGAGCGATGTCACGATCATCAACACCTGCGGCTTCCTGGAGGCGGCGAAGAAGGAATCGATCGAGGCCATTCGCGAGGCCGTGAAGGCGAAGGAGGCGGGGAAGACCGGCAGAGTGATCGTGGCCGGGTGCCTCGCTCAGAGGCTTGGGGCCGAGCTGATGCGGCTCGCGCCGGGAGCGGATTCCTATGTTGGGGTCGGGCAGATGGGGCGCTTCGACGAGATCGTCAAGCAGACCCTCGGCAAGCGGGAGCAGGTGCTCGACGTCGCGCCGCCCCACCACCGCTGGGCGAACGTCGAAACCCGGGCCCGCAGCGGCCGGCCCTGGAGCGCCTATCTGAAGGTGAGCGAGGGCTGCGACCACAAATGTACTTTCTGCACGATCCCCAGCTTCCGCGGCGGGCATCAATCCAAGCCGATCGAGCGCGTCCTCGCCGAGGCGAACCACCTCGCGAAAACCGGCTGCAGGGAGATCAACCTGATCGCCCAGGATGTGACCCAGTACGGCTACGATCTGTACCGCGAATTCACCCTGCCGAAGCTGCTCCGCGAGTTGAACGCGATCGACGGGCTGGAGTGGATCCGCATCCTGTACTTCTATCCGAACCGCCTGACCGACGAAGTCATCGAGACGATGGCGACGTGCGAGAAGGTCGCCAAGTACATCGACATCCCGCTCCAGCACGCCCACCCGGAGGCGCTGAAGCGGATGAAGCGGCCCTGGGACGGCGAGCGCTACCTCAAGCTCTTCGAGAAGGTCCGAAAGGCGATGCCAGACGCGGCGATCCGCACGACCTTCATCGTCGGCTTCCCCGGCGAGACGGACGCCGAGTTCGACTATCTGCTCGATTTCACGAAGGCGGCGCGGCTCGACCGGGTCGGCGCGTTCCTCTTCAGCCGGGAGCCGGGGACGCCCGCTCACGGCATGGAGGGCCAGGTTCCGTTCCGAGTCAAGCGGCAGCGCTACGACCGCCTGATGACCCTGCAACAAGGCATCTCGACCGCGATCAACGAGTCTTGGGTCGGGCGGGAGATGCGGGTGCTCGTCGAGGACCGTCAGGAGGGCTGGCTGGTTGGCCGCTCGCACCGCGACGCGCCGGAGATCGACGGCCTCGTCTTCGTGGACGGCGAAGCACCGCTCGGCTCCTTCGTCACCGCGAAGGTGACGGCGGCGGAGCCGTACGACCTCTACGCCTCGGCAAAGCCGAGGGTGCGCCGAGTCGTGTCCCTGCGGCAAGCGGCTCCGGCCGCGCCGAAGTAGGGTTGAGTCTTGAGTGTTGAGTGTTGAGTGTTTAGTGTATTGCCCGCGGCAATCTGAGACACTGGGCTTGTTTTCTCAACTGACGGTCTGCGGGTTTTGCTGCCAGTAGTTCGCTCTAGCCTCAGCTGCGGCTAGGACGAAGTGTTCCCTTTGGGCGTAAGCGGCATCGGGTTC
>DASZYX010000020.1:0-33085 GCA_035545155.1 Fimbriimonadaceae bacterium
GCGGTCCCAATGCCGCTCAAAGCCGATCGGCGATCACCCCGGACATGAGATCTCTCCCGCGAAGGCCGACTTGCGGATCGGAGGAAACAGGTCTCAGTGCCAGAACACCCTAACCATACAAGGAGGAGGGGGATAAAGGGGATAGAGGTTCCGGAAACTCACAGTTGGGGCCCGACTGTAGGTTCTCGGAACCTCTATCCCCAACCCCTTACCTCCTCCCGGCACAAACCATCCGGCATGAGGAAGGGGCTTCCGGATCGGCGCACACTTGCCCTCCGGCGGCGTACTATCTACCGGGAATGTACGTCGAGGATCGGGGACGGCTGGGTTGGCAGGTTGCCATCGCGATCGTGATCGCGGTCGGCGCGCTCGCCGGCTACGCTTCGATCGACCATGGGACTGGCGGCAAGCAACGCCTCGACATGAGTGTGGATCAGGAGATCGCGCTCGGCCGCCAAGCTGCCTCCCGGATGGTCGCCCGGTTCGGCGGGGAAGACCCCGATAAAGCGGCAAGGCAGTACGTGGCCGAGATCGGCAAGGACGTCGTCTCGCGCTCCGACGCCAAAAAGTCGGGCTATAAGTTCCAGTTTCACGACCTGGCCGATGAGCAAACGGTCGACGCCTTCGCCTTGCCCGGCGGCCAAGTCTTCGTCACCCGCGGCCTTCTGACGAAGCTGACCTCGAGTGGGCAGCTTGCCGCCGTTCTCGGCCACGAATGTGGTCACGTCCTGGCTCACGACGGAACAGAACAGATGGCCGAGAACTCGCTCGTCGAGCCAAAATTCAGCCGTGAGGACGAGCTCGAAGCCGACAAAGTGGGCATTCGGCTGATGTCGGAAGCGGGTTTCGATCCCCGCTCGATGATCGAGGTCGTCGAAATCTTGAGGCGGTCGGGCAGTGGCGGCCGGGAACCCGCGTTCTTCTCCACCCATCCCGATCCCGATAACCGCGAAGAGGCGATCCGGAGGGAGATCGCGGCCCGATTCCCAAACGGGATACCCTATGGCCTGACTCGTTAATCACCCGTGGAACCCCTTCGCGTCATGACCTTCAACGTGCGATACGGCACGGCGGACGATGGGCCGCACGCCTGGCCTCTCCGCCGCTGGGCCGCCCTCGAAGCCATCCGCTCCTTTCGCCCCGATCTGCTCGGCCTGCAAGAGGCCTTGTCCTTCCAGATCGAGGAGATAGCCGAAGTCCTTCCCGACCATGGCCGGATCGGCGTCGGCAGGGACGACGGCATCGACCGAGGGGAGCATGCGGCGATCTTCTACGACGGCTCGCGCCTGGGCGTCCAGGACAGCGGCACGTTCTGGTTCTCCGACGAGCCGGACACGCCCGGCTCGCGCTTTTCCGATTGCTATCATCCGCGCGTCTGCTCGTGGGTCCGGTTTGCCCAGGGCTTTGCTTGCTACAATCTGCATCTCGATAACGAGTCCGGGCCGAGCCGCGAGCGAAGCGTCGCGATCCTTCTCGACCGGATTCGCTGCGACGTCCCGGTCCTTGTGGTCGGAGACTTCAACACGGGCGAGCGCGACCCCTGTATCCAGGCGATGCGCGACGCCGGATTTCGGGATAGCTACCGGATCCTCCATCTGGAAGGCGAAGCCGCGACCTACCACGACTTCGGCCGGGACGGCAATCCCGAGAAGATCGACTACATCTGGATCGACGGCAACTGGAAGGCGCTCAGGGCCTCGATCGAGCGGGGACAGGTTTGGGGAGCATGGCCCTCCGACCATTACCCCGTGACCGCGATCCTGACTAGGTAGCCTTGACGCCCTGCCGGCACGCCGAGGGTCGCTTTGCTCCTCGAAGTCGATGCCGGCTTAGCGAAGCTCGGTCGGCTCGGCCACGTCCATGCGGATGCGCATCAGCTTCATCACCTTCGCGATCCGCTGCTTCACGTTGTCGCGAACCGCCTTTTCGAGCGTTTCGTCCGCCACCTTCGCGGAAGGCACGACCGTGCTAATCGTGTGGCCGTCGACCGTAACTTCCAGGGGATCCCAGCGGATGAGACGCCCCTCGGACAAAGGCATATCCGCCCCGTAGGCGGGGCTCGACACCTGATCGGCCAAAGTGTCGCCAGTGGCAAGTTCGCCAGCGATCTCCTCGGGACGAACGTTCGGTTTCACGGTAACGGGCGTGGACGAGCTGACCTTGTCGACGAAGTCGACGTAATACTTCTCGGCGGCGGCCCAATCCGCCTGCTGGCCGAGAAGCCGGCCGCCTGGGTGGGAATAGTCCCTGAACCGGAAGCCGAACCCCGTGGGGAGATGGGACCGCAGACCTTTCGTGGCGTCGGAGACCGGCGTGACGCTATAGCCCCCGCTGTAATAAGTCGGTCCAGGGTAGGTGTAGCTCCCGTAGTACGCCGAGCTCGAATGATGCCTGCATAGATACAGGCCCATGGCCACGCAACCGTAGATCCCCGCGATAATCGCCAGGGAACGCGAAACCGGGATTGGCCGGCGAGGTTTGGCGGAGCCCTTGCGCGATCTCAGGTCGCCGAGGAGGGAGGCGACTTCCTCTTCGCGAGCCCCAATCGCCTGAGCGATGCTGCCGACGGTAAGAGTCCGATTATCGACGGGAATCTGCTGGCTTCCGGAAAGGCGCTGCCGGAGGACGAGTTCAACCAGCTTATCGGCTTCATCCGCGGTAATCGGAGTTCCGGAAATCTGCCACCGGCTTTCCATGATGGAATTGTAACAATTCCCGGATTCGAATTGGGACCTTTGCCGAACCTATTTTCGCAAACGGACGACGAGATTCGAGCCCTGAAACTTCAGCCCTAGGATCGGGCTGTTCGGCCCGGCGATCTGCCCGGCAATGCTCTCCTCGATCTTTTTGGAGAGCGCGGCCTTGCGGGCCGGATCGTCGAGCGCCCGCTGAATCTGCCTCTGGATAGACTGGCAAAGATCCTGGCGGTAGTTCGTCAAAGTATCGACGACGTCGATGGTGTGCCCGAGCAGGGTGAAGCGCGGGATGAACGTGTTGTCGACGTCGGTCGTGAACTCGACTTTCGGGTCGTCGTAGGAGATCGCGTTGTTCGGCGTGACAACCGGCCTCAGCTTTACGACTAGCAGCATGTTTTCGAGCTCGATATCCGGCACAGCCGCATCGCCGAGCACGCTGTGAGAGCCTTTGAGGGCGACTCCATCGCTGTAGAAAGCCGCCGAAAGCACAAACTCGCCGTTCGACGTCCCGACCTTCACCGAGCGCAGCTTGACGCTGTCGATCTTGTACGTGATCTTGCCCGCATAGCCGAGATCGACGACCCGGTCGGGCAGCGAGAACTCGAACCGGCGGTCGCCGAGCGACGGCCCGAACTGGACGAAGCAGCCGGGAAGCGCGCGGCCATCCGGCCCGATTCGGTCGGCATGGAATTCCGCCCTCGTGCCGGCAAGCCCCTTTTGGATTTGCGCGGCAATCGCGTCGCCGTGAAGGACGAGCTCCGTGTACGACGGGCTCTCCTGGCCGCAGCCCATGCCGAAGAGGCAAAGGCCGATCAGAAAGGCGGTGATACGCATTCGCTATTGCCCTTCCGGGATGATCTGGAAACTAAAGGACGCGCCGCTCTGGGCAGAGTTTCCGAAGGCGAAGATGTAGGACTCTTGCGCGAAGAGGGCGAGGTCTTGGGCTGTGCGGATGGGCGGAGGCGTCGACGCCATCGATTCGGTGTCGCCGCTCATGATTGCCTGGGCTCCATTCTGGCCGTCCTGGAAGAAAAGGCCGATATCCGCGCTCCCTCGCATGTCTCCCATAAGGATCGGCAGAAACGTCTCGTTCACGTTGCCGATCCAAAGCAATTCGTTGAGAGCCGTGCGATACAGGTCTTGCTGCGCCGGTCCCATCGCGGCGAGGGGCAGGCCCTGCGCATAGGCTTGGTTCCGCTGGTCGGAACCGAGACTGCCCCAGAGGCGAAGCGCCGGCATCGCATGGATGAGAGGAAGGCGGGGAAATCGGGTGAGGGATGGGCGATAGCAGAAGACCATCGCTTGCCATGGCGTCAAGGCTGTGGCGAATGTCGCGTAATCGTCGAGGGTCAGGGGCTTCTTTGCCGCGACCTTCGCCTCTATCGGCGCGAACAACTTCTCGGGGATTTCCGAATCGAGCATGCGCCAATAGCGGGCATGGCGGCATAGAAGCCAGCCCTTCTCGGTGCGGAAGGCGGCGCCTCGGGCGCTGGGCAGCGCGTTGTCGCGTAATTGGCGAACATAGTCGCCCACCGTGGCCGCATTGAAGTAGGACTCGCCGGAAACCGGCTGGCGAAATGCATCCGAGATGACGGGAATGTCGGCGGCCTCCGCCAAGTGCTCCAAATGATCGGCCATCGTCAGAGCCTCGGCGAGGTAGCCGGGGGAGGCAACGGCCTGATCCTTCGCGAGCTTGCGGGTCAATAGCGCGGCATCGAGGGTACGCCCCCAATCCCGAAGGCGCTTCCGGAGGGGCATCTTCCAGAGCTTGTTCTCGGCCTCGCCGGTATCGAGCAGCCATTCCTCCTGGCTTTGCCGAATGCTGCCGCCAGTGCCGATTCCAGTTGCGAAGAGCCGGAATTGGAACCGCCCCGTCACCGGATTGCAGCGCATGGCGGCGACGGCGCCCGTCGGCGTCCGCGTTTCGATCACCGGCTTACCGTCCGGGCCGGGTTCTACGACCCGGACTCGCCCGCCGGGAACCGCCGAGATCGGCAAAGGCAACGCCTTGCCTCGGTCCGTGCTTGCGAAGACGGTGCCCCCGGCCGCGAGCGTCTCCTGAGCCGAAGGGCCATTCCGAAGCGCGTAGCCCATCTCATACCAGTTCACTTGGTTCAGGAAGTTGAACTGCTTTTGAGCTTCCTGGACTTTCTTCTGGTCCACGTGATCGTGCGAAAAGCGAAGCGAGGCCAGCTTCGCCCGTGCCTCTTCCCGCTGTTCGATCAGCTCGTCCTTCGGCCGGTCGGAGATGCTTTCGACGCCTTCCACAAAGGCGGCCAGCCGTTCCTTGAGGACGGCCTGCTCCGCGCTCAGTAGACCGAGCTCTTGGTTGACGGTCTCATGCGGAAGCTCAAGGCGAAAGCCGTCGACCTCGTTCGTCCAGTCGCAAAACAGGGTTTGCGCCAACATCCCCATGGCCTCGGAGGCGCGTCGGTTCTTGAAGATGACCGTGACCTTTCGTTCGGCGATATTCGGCGCGACGTAGATGCCGACCCCGGTCGCGTCGGAGAATGCCTTCATGCACTCGGAGAGGGGGACTAGCTTGACATGGATCGAGATCGCCTTTGCGAGCCGGGGGTCGGTCCGGTAATCGCTTCCGAGGGCAAGGGTCGGAAAGGCGAAAGCAATCAACAGCCAGAGGAATCGCACGGTTCTTAGTGTAAGCCAATCCGCGACCGACGGGTTTGACGGGGCAAGACAACCGGCATCCGCAGAGACCCGCCCGACAAAAGCTCGCAAGGCCGCGTGCCCAACCTCGGTTCGCTATTTGACAGAATGGGAGAACCGCAGATCGGATGGCTGCCCGGGCTACTTCGAGCGCGGAATGAGGCTGAAGTTATAGCTGGCGGCCCTTTCGGGCGAGGTGCCGAAGAGGAAGGATATCCGGCTGTCGATCTGGTCCTTCGAGTTCTCCGTACCGTAGTTCCAGCTAAAGGATTGATTCGGCGGTATCTGGACTTCCTGGTAGCCGGAAATGATGACGGGCGCGTCGTTGTTCGCGTCGCGCATGAAGAAGGCCATGCCGGGGGGCAGCTCGCCTTTGATCAGAGGCGGAAGGAACGTTTCGTTGAGGGTGCCGTTCCACATAAGCTCCTGCAGTCCGGATGTGTAGAGAGCGAGCTGGTCCGCAGACATCGCTCCGGGCATCAGGCCGCCCGTATAAGCCTTTTCGCGTTGGGTCTCGGTCAGGCTTGCCCAAAGCTGCAGCGCGGGCATGGCTTCGGTGAGGGGCATCCTCGGGAATCGCACGAGGACCATCCGCTTTCTCAGATTGTAGGCTTGCTTCGGATTCAGCCTGGCGGCGAGCCCGGCATAGTCGTCCAGAGTCCATTGCCTCTTCGCCTCCAGCGGGGCGAGCCAAGCTTCTGGGACCTCTCGCTCCTGTTGCCGCCAGAACCGCGTGTGACGATACATCAGCCAGCCTCCCTCCGTTCGGCGATAACCAATGCCGACTTGAAGGAACGGCGACTGATAGAGCCCTTGGAAATAGCCGTCGACGTCTTTCGCGAACGGATAGGAGTCGTAGGTAACCGGCGTCCGAAAGGCATCGGCCACCACCGGAATCCCGGCGTTGTCTGCAAGATAGGCAAGGTGGTCGGCCATCGAGAGCAACTTGGAAAAGTAGGGAGAGGAGGGCGGGCGCGTCGCTGGCGGCACGATCGGCTTCTTCAGCACGGCGGGATCATCGGCTTTCGCCCAATCGACCATCTCTTTGCGTAGCGGCTTGTCCTTCGTCGCCTCATAGACCTCGCGGGAGTACAGGAGGTCCAAGGATTTGGGAAGGCATGCGGCCCCGCCGGGCCCGAAGCCGAGCGCTATCTCCGCCACCTCGAAGCATCCGCCGGTCTCGTTGTAGCGCATCGCCCCGACGGCGTCGGTTGGGGGATGTCCCTCCGACCGCGTGGTCCCGTCGGGATTCTTGATCTCCGTCGTAATGAGGACGCCGCTTAAGGGGTCCGCCGAAAAGGGCAAAAGCCCGCCGCCCTTGGTGCTGGCAAAGATCGTTTCGCCGTCCTTCAGGCGGGCGATTTGGTTCTGGGAGGCCGATTTGAGGGCGATGCCCACCTCGCGCCAATTGTTCATCGCGAGCATCGTCAACTCCTCGTTGAGCTTGGCGAGCCGCTTCGTGTCCTCCTCGGTTTTCGGCGTGCCGATCTTCTTGATTTCGGAGGCGACTTCGCGCTGCCGCTCTTGCACGAGATCGGGCGCCAGGCGAGCGACGGCGGCCATCCGGGCGATGTCGGCATCGAGGACGTTGCGCATGGCGACGTCCTCCGCTCCGATCATCGCGATCTCCTGGCTGACTTCCTCGCGCGGCAATTCGAAAAGATATCCTCCGCTCGAAGCTTTCCAATCCCCCCGGAAGGTCTCCGCGATTTTCTCCATCGCTTCCGACGCCGGCCGGTCTTTGAAGATCAGGGTGATCTTGCGGTCCTTCAGATTCGTCGCGACCGTAATCGGGACGCCGGTCGCCTTGCTCAGCGTCTCGGCCATCGTCGAGAAGGCGGCGATCGTCAGTCGCGCGGAGATCGGCTTCTGCAGCCGCGCATCCGTCTTGTAGTCCTGCCCCCACGCGAGCGTGACGAGAAGGAGCGGCAGGAGCAAGCGAAGTCGCATAGCTGTAATGTACCGGGAGAGGGAGCCCGCCAGGGACGGCCCAACGGCCAGCAGGGAGACGATGACAAGTAGGTCTCCACCTCGCAGGCTCGGTTCCAGGACGACCGATTGGGCGCAATCCGCCTTGACCGGCGGTGCCAGACCACTTAACGCCGAACGCCGTCTTTCTGAACGCCGCGTGAATATCCTCTGAACCCGAAATGAAGCCAGCAGACGCCTTGCTAGACTCCCTCAAATGAGCGAACAGCAAAACATCGATACCGTCCCGAGCATGTACGCCGCCTTCGGCCGCGGCGACATTCCGTTCATCTTCGACCAGCTCGCCCCCGGCGCAAAGTGGATCTCCAATCCTGATCCCATCGTCCCCTGGGGCGGCGACTTCACCGGCCATCCCCAAGACTTTTCAAGGCCATCGCCGATTCGGTGGACGTCCTCGGCTTCGAGCCGGCCGAATTCTTCGCCCAGAACGATACGGTGATCTCGACTGGCACGTTCGCCAGCCGCGCCAAATCCACCGGCTAGTCCTCCAACGCCAGATGGATCTTTGTCTGGAGATTCGCCGGCGGCAAGGTCGTGAGCTACGAGCAGTTCAGCGACGCTACCATGGCAGCCATGTTTCGTTCAGACTCAACGAGGTACTTCAACGCAGAGGAACGGAGGAACTGAGAATATTTCCTTTGTTTCAAGTGCTGCCTGAGGCAGATGCAGGCAAATCAGAAGCAATTCTCTGTTCCTCCGTTTCTCCGCGTTGAAAGTTCGGCGCCCTAAAGCTTATGGATCGCGTGTCCCGTCGCGTCCTCGTAGGCTTCGAGCATGACTTCGCTGAGCGTCGGATGGGCGTGGATCGTTTCCGTCATCCAATCGAGCGTCGCTTCCAAGCGGATCGCCGCGACGCCGGCTGCGATCATGTCGGTCACGTGCGGGCCGATCATGTGGACGCCGAGAATTTCGCCGTATTTCCTGTCCGCGACGATCTTGACGAAGCCATCCTGTTCCCCGATCGCCATCGGTTTGCCGAAGGGGCGGAAGTTCGCCTTGCCGACGACGACGTCGTAGCCCATCGTCTTCGCCTCGCTTTCGGCGAGGCCGACCGTCGCCACCTCCGGGATCGTGTAGACACAGTTCGGAACCGCTTTGTATTCCATCTTCCGGTTCTCGCCGCGCACGATGTTCGTCACCGCGAAGATGCCCTCCATCGAGGCAACGTGGGCAAGCTGGATGCGGCCGGTCACGTCCCCGATCGCGTAGATGTTCGGGACGCTGGTCTGAAGCGTGTCGTCGACCTCGACGCCCCGCTTGTGCATTTTGACGCCGATCTTCTCCAGGTTCATGTTGTCGGTCATCGCCTTGCGGCCGACGCCGAGCAGCACGACCTGCACGTCGATCTCTTCGGTCTTCCCGCCGGAGGCGACGAAACACTTCCATCCGTCCTTCGTCTTCTGGACCTTCTCCAAGTTTGCTCCGGTCTTGACCTTGATGCCCTGCCGGCCGAGCAGCTTGCCGAGTTCGACTCCGAGATCGGTATCCGCGAAGGGAATAAGGTTCGGCATCATCTCGACGACGGTCAGGTCGGTCCCGAGGCCGTTGAAGACGTAGCTGAACTCGCAGCCGACGGCGCCGCCGCCCACGATCAGCATCGACTTCGGCACGAACGGCGCGGTCACCGCGTCGTCGGAGGTCCACACGTTCTGGTCGCGTCCGCCTTCGAGGCCGGGAATCGGGATATGGATGACGCCGGAGCCCATCGCGAGCAGGAAGTTCTTGCCGCGCAGGGTCTCCTTCTTGCCGTCCTTGTCGGACACCTCGATCGTGTTCTTGTCCTTGAACGCCGCAAAGCCCTCGACGTGGCGAACGCCGTTCTTCTTGAAGAGCATGCCGACGCCGCCGCGCTGGGTCTGGACGATCTTGTCCCGTCGCTTGCCAAACGCCTCGAAGTCCATGCTCGCGGTCCCTTCGACCTTGACGCCGAGCTTATCGGCGTGCTGAACGTGCTGAAGCCGCTCGACCGAGCCGATCATCGCCTTGGAGGGGATGCATCCCCAGTTCAGACAAGTCCCGCCGAGATATTCCTTCTCGACGCAGATCACCTTCGCGCCAAGCTGGGCAGCCCGGATCGCAGCCACATAGCCTCCCGGCCCAGCCCCGATCACGATCAAGTCGGCGTCAAAACTATCGTTCGGCATCTTCTGTTCTTGTTCCTCCGGCGTCCCAATCACCGAGATCGCCTTGACGATCGACTCGACGGCAAGCTGGCTGGCCACAGCCGGGCCTGAGTGAGGCGCATTCTTAGGGTTCGGTCTAGGCATGGGGTCCATCGGATTCTACCGTCCGAGAAGCATTCCCATTTCCCTCGGCGCACGATGGCGCGATCGCTGCATCAGTCGTCGAGTATCCGGACGGCTAATTGTCTTCGGATTATCAATGACGTGTCCCCCAACGCTTGGGGATTGAGCGACTTAGTCGAGTGATCGAGATTGGCAAAGATTGTCGGCGTATAATTGACCGAAGGCTATGGCAAGGGTTATTAGAGTTAATCCGCACGTATGCAAGGAGTCCGAGCGCGCAAAGGCCATTGCCAGATTTGTCGAGCAGTCTTCCGCGATCGAGGGAATTCGTGTCGTACGGAGAGACCCCAAAACCGGTCGTTTCGTTAAGAAGACCGCTTGAGAATCTCACCAAATAGGTTAACGGCGGGAGCAAGATCGCGGAGGAAACCTCTACGAAGCGCAGCAAAATAGCGCTTTCGACCGACCTCGGTCGTCTCAAGTGAAAAGTCCAGGAAAGGATGCCCCGCCTGCAGCGCCATCAGGGTGGCAAGCCATCGGCCAAGACGTCCGTTACCTTCTCGAAACGGGTGCACAAGAATGAACTCGACATGGACGACCGCTAGCGCATAGGCCAAATCCATGCCCCGCCTGCTGTCGCAAGGCGTATAACGAGAGAGGATGTCATCTTCGAACGCTTGGAACTGTGCAGGCAGATTTGCCGCAGGGCAGAACGTCACAAAGCCCTTCGAGACATTGACTACTCTTAGCTCCCCCGCGAAGGGATAAATTCCGCCGAGCCAGTTGCGATGCAGGTCGCGGATGAAGTCGCGAGTAAAACCCTGTTTTGAGTCAAGGTGCAGGATCGAGTCACGTATGGCGGACTCATACGCTAGTGTCTCAAGCTCCTCGATTTTATGGGAATTGGCAATATGGAGGTGGTTCTTTAAAACTCGCCGACCAGAGCCGGGCTCAAATTCTCCGTCGTCGCCTTCCGGTAGCTGGTATCGACTCACCTTTCATAGTATCCTCCGCTATTCCGCGACCGCAGGAAATCCGCCAAGTCCTTCTGCCGATCGGTCCCGATGAGGTCGACGTCTGCGTCGTAGAGCGCCTGCCACATCGCCGTCGTCTCCGGCGTTCCCCAGAAGCGAAGCTTCTGCCCGGCCTCGTGGCACTTCTTCACCAGGGCGGCGAGTGATGCTTGTTCCTCCCCCGGCATTTCGCCGACGCCCTTCCAATGAAACAGGGCGCCCCAGAACTGGCTCACCAAAGGAACGAGCGATGCCGGAGCGACGGACTCGTCCGGACGTCCGTCGATAAACGCAACTCGCTTATCCTCCCGCGCCAATACCGAGATCGGGCGGTCTCCGGAGAGGATTACCGTCACCGCTCGTTTCTCGACCTTCCCATCGGCAAAGTGCGTTAAAACGGAATCGTAAGGCCTGAGTTCGCGCTTCAGCTCCTCATAGACCGCCTCGCCGTCCTCCTTGATGTCCACGAGCAGGATCACCTCCGCCGGCTGGGGGTAGACGTGCCCGCCGTGCTCCCTCGCGGCCCGGAACAGCGGCCGGAGATACATGGCATCGAGCGTGCGATCCGGCTTCAGGTCCTTGCGGTTGTGCCCGACCAGCAGCTTGCCGTCCGCCAAGAACACGTCGGCCTCGATGCTGCAAAACCGCAACTCCATCGCGCCGGCGAGCGGTCTGCGCTGCGCATAGTCGTTGTGCGCATGCGCGCGGAGGAGCGGGGAAGCCTGGACGAGCGTCAGCGACGCGGCGAGGAAAACCAGCATCGCCGGATGTTACACCGGGAAATGGAGGGGCCCCTGCGGCACGAGGCCGCCGCAGGGGGGAGAGGTTCCAGCTCTTTAGAATAGAGGCAGGAGCGGACCGAAGATGTGGCTGATGTCGGTCGTCGAGACCGGCGAGCCGAATGTCGACTGGTGACAGGCAAAGCAGTTGATGTTTTGCTGATACGTCTCCAACGTCGAGTTCGAGAGAATGTTCGTGCCGACCTCGTTGGTCCCGTTCGGCGGGAGGCCGCCGGCGGTCCAGGTCGTGCCGATCATGTAGTAGTTGGCGCGGATATCGCCCGGGAGCAACTGCGTCAGGACGCTGTCGTCGACGGAGATGATGTCCGAGTTCGAGGCAGCGTTCGTCGGGAGCATCCCGAACGGGTGAATCCGCTGGGTGTCGCTCGGGCTGACCGTGAATCCAGGAAGCGCATTGATATTGCCGGTGAGCGCATCATACGACATATGCTTCTGGTTGAAGGGGCCGCCGGGGAGGCTCGAGAACATCCACGGGCCAGGGCTCACCGGTCCGGGAACCGTCGCGCCGAGGTTGTCAATGTACATGTAAGGAGCGTTCGGAGTGTTGTCGAAGTGCTCGAACGTAGCCCATAGCATCTCCGGATGTCCCTTCGTGCTGCCCACGACGTGCATCCCGACGAGGGCGAGCTTCATCACCTTCGCGCCGATCGGCTTCCATTGGAGCGGGTTGGACATGTCGTAGACCGGCACCTTGGCAGGGACGATGACGTAATTGCTCGGATTGCTGACGGTGCTTGCGTCGACCCACGAGGTCTTCAGTTCGACGGCGAGGGCCTTCGGATCGACGATCGTGAAGCCGTTCGCGGTCGCGAAGTTCGTCACCTCGGTCAGGCCGACGATGTCCGTCGGGAAGCGGAAGATCGTCACGCCGCCGACGACGACGGAGTTCGCGGGAGTCGCCGGAATGCCGCCGTCCTTCGTGCCCGTCAGGAAGTACGCATACACGTCGTTGACGAACGACGCGTAGTAGACCAGCGATCCGGCCTGCGACATCAGCACGCCGTTATCGGCCTGGTTGACCTCGACGTCGAGAAGCGTTCCGACCGGCCCGAGGAAGAAGCTGTGATTGTCACCGGTCGTGAACTTCACAACGAGCTTCGACAGATCCGGCGCGCCGATCCCGGTCTTCGGCTTGGTGAGGCTTTCCAGGTCGATCGAGGCACGCGGACCCTTGATCGCCCGCGACTTCGTATCCCAGTAAATCGGCTGCTTGTCGTCGCCGATCGTCACGCGGGAGACTTCGACCTGATTCCCATTCGCATCGTTGACGATGGGGAGGCCGTCCGCGGCTTTCCGCTGAGGCGCGACTTCGTAGACCTTGCCGGTCGTCGTAATCACGACGGGCAGGCTGTGCGGGCCGAGGGCCGCCACGCGCACGCCGACGTTGAACGGCTCGTTTGGCTTTAGCCGGGTCATCGTGCGGTGGCCGTTGAAGCCGGAGTTCGTGACGTAAAAGTGGCGATTGCCCACCGCATCCATCGGCGTGACGCCAAAGAAGACGGGCGAGGTGAAGATCAATCCAGTCGACCCGTACCCTCCGGTCGCGGGCGAAAGGAGCCACAGGAACATCTGCCACGACCACTTGTAAAAGTCGCCGATAGAGCCAGGCGTGAAGTTGAGGCTATCGGCGGGATCCACCGGCCCATTGACGGTGACGAAGCCCGCCGTGAACCAGCTTGCGAACTGGGGCGGGGGAACGACGACGGTGGGTAACGGGTTTGGCGGGAGAGTCTGCGTGAATCCGATCGACGCTCCGACCAGTAGCGATGCCCCAGCGAGCACGGCGAGTCCCGTATTAAGAGCTCGCTTCGTAGTCCAAAGGCGTACGAAGCCTTTGGTGGTTCGATGTGATGTTTTCATAATGAGTTTCTCCCAAACTCATAGCCAGTTGATGCCACAACGGAATGACAAAGTCGGCCAAGGTTTAGAAAAATGCGTACTAGCACTTGGGACAGTGTAACCCGTATTTATGCGGAATGCCAAGAGCGATATGACTGCAAAAGCCAAATAAAAATGGATAATCGCGTTTTAGATACGATTTATATCGCATCGACACGGCGATCCGAGGCCATGAAACGGCAAGACGGGAGATCGGTCCTGTATTATGGGTGCAAATACACGGTAGAATCTGCGGTATGTTGGGTCGAATCTACTGCGGTTTGAGACGTAGAGAAGCGTCTGCATCCTTGGCAATCTTTCCGCAAGTTTTCCACAACCTTAATGCAATTCTAACGTTCTCACAAAAGGTATTGGACAATGATCGGTAATACGCCCAGGTGACATGGCAATGGCATCCCAGCTCATTTTTCCCGCGGCTCGCGTCGGCACAGGCTGCCGCTACGAATTCGATGTCAAGAAGAGGCCCGGCGAGAAGTCTCGCGTCGTGATCAACTGTTATCTGCCGAGCGGGCATTGCTCCCGAATGACCGTCGAGGAAGAGGATTGGCCCGCGTTCGTGAGCGGCTTTCTCGAAGCCGTCGAAGCGATGTCCGACCGCTACGATCCTCTGACCGTAAGCTGCTGAGGAGCCCTTGCGGAAGCGCGCGAACACGTTGACGACTGCGGCGTCGAGCCCCTCTCCGCCCCCGGGAGCGAGATGACGTACTTGGCGTAAGAACTTCGCTGGAGGCTCGATTTTTCAACCATCCCAGAGGGATGAAACAGGTTGTCGACGTCGTTGCAAGCACCGGCTCGGATGACGCCACAAAGACCATAACGTAGCCCTTGAAACCCAACCCCGCGAATCGTTGCGGTATTATATCGAAACGCGATATGAAGTGCTGGCTCACGCTCCTGTTCGGGATTTCCTTCTCCGTTGCGTTCGCTCAAGACGCGGTTTTTTCCGGCCCGTCCGGCCCGCCTTCCACGCAACCGAAGGTCGACCTCAGCAAGGTTCATATCGTGCAGCGTCTCGGGATTCAGGTTCCCTTGGATACGACGTTTCGTGACCAGGATGGACGAGTGGTCCGGCTCGGGGACAGCCTCCACTCCCGGCCGGCCCTCGTTCTTCCGATCTTCTACCGTTGCCAGGGCGTTTGCAACGTCGAGCTGCAAGGCCTGCTCGCCACCCTCCCCCAGCTCAAGCAGAAGATCGGAAAGGATTACGACGTCGTCGTCCTGAGCATCGATCCCCAAGAGGGGCCCGATCTTGCCAAAGCCAAGCTTCAAGCGTCGCTCGCGACATCTCCGGAGCTCAAGGGGACCGAGCCGGGCTGGCACTTTCTCACCGGCACCCTGGAAAACATTCACAAGGTGACGGACGCACTCGGTTTCTATTACACCTACGACGCCGACAAGGACCTGATCAACCATCCCTCCGGCATCATGTTCCTGACCCCGGCCGGAGTCATCTCCAGCTACATCCTCGGTGCGAACTATACGACCTCCCGGCTGTCCCTCGATATCAACGTAGCCAACGCCAAGAAGCTGGGAACGAAGGTGGAAGACATCTTTTTCGGTTGCATCCACTGCGACCCCATCACCGGTCGTAAAAGCATCGTGATCGAGCGCTTCCTGAGCTTGCTCGGCGTGGTGACGGTCGTCTCGATCGTCGCTACCCTGGCGACCTTGTCCGGCTTCCGCTGGAGAAAGAAGAGAAAGGCGCTGCTCTAGGGCGAGACGGTCTGGCCGGTACAATGGAGCCTCGCCAACTCCATGTTTCAGATCGAAGTGTTTGCCAATCCCGCGCCTCAGCGCGACTACCTGATCCGGCACGTCTGCCCGGAGTTCACGAGCGTCTGCCCGAAGACCGGCCAGCCGGATTTCGCCACGATCGAACTGGACTATGTGCCCGACGAAACGTGCATAGAGCTCAAGTCGCTGAAGCTGTACTACTATTCGTTCCGTAACGAGGGCATCTACTACGAGGCTGTCGTGAATCGGATACTGGACGAGCTGGCCGAGGCATGCAGGCCCCGTTGGATGCGCTTGACCGGACGCTTTAACGTACGGGGCGGCATCGGTTCGGTCGTGACGGCCGAGACTGGCGATGCGAGCCTGGCCGCAAAAGGTCTTTAGCCCTGATTTCGCCGTCGGGCAAACGCCGGACGAGCTTTTCCACAGCGGCGCCAGGCTTTAGGTTCACCGACAGAGGACGACATGCGCAAAACTCGTCATGTTGCGATGAAAATCACAAGAAAATGCAACATTTTTTGCAAGATTGTCTTCTGAAACGTTGCGCGTGGACGAGCGAGCATCCTATACTTCAATTGCTCTCCAATATGGAGGGTTTGGCGCAGGATGCAGCAACGGAGCTAGGCAGCGAAAGGTGGCCTCGACTCATAGGAAACTCAAGGAAAGTTGTGAGTTTCGGCCGACGGAAGCGGTTTAGGTTCGGTTGTCGCTCTCTGCGTACATCAAAATGCAAGGAGCAAATAGGCAATGAACCGTACTTTCAAGTACGCCTTGTCGGCGGC
This sequence comes from Fimbriimonadaceae bacterium, assembly GCA_035545155.1. GTDB lineage: Bacteria > Armatimonadota > Fimbriimonadia > Fimbriimonadales > Fimbriimonadaceae > JAEVZK01. The sequence continues at coordinate 15,827 of DASZYX010000020.1, forward strand.
GCTTAGCGCGCTGCTCATCGTGCCTGCCCTCGCGCAGGATAACTTCCCGGACGTTCCGGATACCCACTGGGCCTATAAGGATCTCGAGCGCATGAAGGCTGAGGGCCTTCTCGTTGGTTATCCGGACGGCCTGTTCCGCGGTAGCCGCCCCGCTAGCCGATATGAGCTCGCGGTTGCGTGCCACGCGGTGTGGGCGAACCTCAAGGGCATCGTCGACGGCCTCAACAGCCAGATCGCCGATCTCAACTCCAAACTTGCGAACGCGGCCACCAAGGCCGATCTGGACAGCCTTCGCTCCCAGATCGACGCCCTGACCGCCGAGCAGAATCGCATCAAGAACGAGGACATCGCCAACCTTCGCAAGATGGCCGACGAGTTCCGATCCGAGCTCACCAAGCTTGGCGCGGACGTCGACGCCATGAAGAAGGACCTCGACGACATGAAGGGCAAGGTCGACTGGCTTTGGCAGCACAAGCTTCCCTTCGACGTGTCGGGCGATGCCAACTTCTGGATGGGTTCGGCTTACTCGCGCAACGTCGACGGCGGCGGCTTCGGCATCACTGTCGACGGCCGGCCTGAGGGCGTCAAGCGAGACGGCAGCGGCAACCCTGGCGGCGGCACCGAGGACCTTACGATCCTTCACGAGAACGCTCTGAAGATCGTGAGCAACAACGAGTCCGGCCCCACGCTCAAGGCCACCATGGTCATGGGCAACATGATGGGCGGCTCGAACTTCCTCGCTTCCACCGGCCCCGGCCTCGCGTTCGGCGACCAGTCGAGCGTGTTCCCCGGAATCCCGTTCTCCGAAGCGAACGAGTCCTGGTACTTCCAGGAGTTCAGCGTCAACTTCGACACCTCGATCCTCGGCCTCGGTTTCAACGCCGAAGTCGGCCGGACCGGCTATAAGGTGTCCCCGTACATCTTCCAGCGCCCGGACACCACGCCGTACTATGCCAACGATCGTTGGGACAACGGCAACTGGATGATCGACGGCGCCGTGCTCGGCTTCCACTTCGGTGGCGCCAAGCTCGACGTCTTCGGTGGACGCACCGGCAGCCAGATGGACACCGGCTTTGGCAACATCCAGCCGATGTTCGCCGGCGCGGCGGGTAACCCGTTCTCGCCCGGTATGTCGGTCGGCCGCCCGCGCGGCTTCTATCGGAACAACGACTTCGGCAACGGCGGTATGACCACCGGCCTGTCGATCGATCAGGCCCTCGGTCTGAACCTCAGCGTTCCGATCAGCCACACCGGCGCTCTGAACCTGGCCTACCTCTGGCTGGACAGCGACAATCCGCTGGCTGTGATCGGCAACTCGTCCGGTCGCGACGCCAACCGGGTTAACGTCTATGGCGGCGACCTGAAGTTCAACTTCAGCAACATCGACGTCACGGCGGGCTACTCCAAGGCAGACGTGATGTCCGGTACCCACACGTTGATCAATAAGAACAACGCGGCGTGGTACGGCGCTCTTGGCTACTCGGCCTCCAACTGGGGCGTCAAGGCCGGTTACCGCCGCGTCGAGCCGCAGTTCGGCGCTCCCGGCGACTGGGGCCGCATCGGCATCTGGTGGAACCCGACCGACATCAAGGGTTGGTACGGAGACTTCCACTACGACCTCAACAAGGACATCCGGTTGATGGCCAACGGCGGCGCTTACAGCGGTACGAACACGACCCTGAACGGCGTCACCGGTCTTGGCACCGACGACCACCTGAGCCACGCTTCGGTCGGTATCGGTTACAAGATGGGCGGCAACCACACCCTGATGCTCGGCTACGAAGGCGTCTGGTGGGATCTTAAGGATCGCCCGGGCGTCGGCTTCATCGGCGGCAAGCCGACGGAGCAGTGGTTCAACATCGGTTGGGGCGTCGACCTCTCGGCCCGAGCCAAGTTCAGCGTCCTCTGGCAGATCAGCCAGTACGACTCGAAGAGCGTCGCGGAAATGGGTCCGTTCGGCTTCGGCCCTGGCGGCGCTGCCGGCCAGACCAAGGCTGAGGGCGGTCTCATCACCACCCAGCTCACCTTCAAGTTCTAATAAAGCTTGAAGCAAGAAAAGGCGGTCTCCTTCGGGAGGCCGCCTTTCTCTTTTTAGGCCGCTCTCATTTCGAGGCGATCCAACTCCGCTTGCAGCACGTTGCCGTCCGACTCGAACTTGGGCAGGCCGTCGGATAGGGAATGGATCGCGTTCGTGAAGCTGCGCAGCTCCGACTGGGCGGCGGTGAGCTGGTGGGCCACTTCGTCGAACAATTCAAGGAAACGTGCCGCGTTGCTGACATGGGCCGCTTCGACGCGCCCAATCAGATGGACGCGCGAAAGAGATCGTACGACGACCGCGAGATCCCCTACTCGCGCGATCACTTTCGACATCGGGTCGCTCAAGAGAGGAACGAGCGCCTTGAGGTCGACCGCCGCACGAGAAAGGAGCGTGCCCAGCGTTTCGAGGTCGTTTCGCTCGCGCTCGGACGCCTCGGCGTCGGATTTCCCACTAAGAAGCTCCTCCAGGAAGGTGATGGATATTCCCACCTGCAGTTTGGTCCCGCTGATCTCGAACGCCGCTTCGCGGAGCGCGGAGACCAGGGCGTGGATGTCCGTGGTCATCTCGTCGATGAGCGATGTGCTGTGGCCCGAAATCACCGCGAGCTCGTTCGCGATTACCGTCAGGCTCTTGCCGCTATCCGCCATCTGATGGCTCGAAATAAGCGAGTTGAGAGAGAGCAGATGGACTTGGCCCGAAAGATTTCCCATGAAAGCCGAGCTCGATTCGAGCTTTTCGATCAAGGACAGGAACGATTCGACTCGGCGAAACATGACGTCGAGCTTTTGTTCGAGATCGAGACAAGTCTTGTAGGAACGTTCGAGCTGGGGATCGGCTCCCGGTTTCGGTTTGGGGCGGATATGATCGGCGATGGCCTTCTCGCGGCTGCTCATTTCCGTCGCGAGCATCATCCGCATGAATTCGTCGTAGCTGTCGAATCCCTTTTCTCGGAGGATCTCGGTCAGTTGGATGCCGGCCCTCTCCATCGCCTCCTGCCGCAGGCCGGCCTTGTTCCCGGATTCGGCCTCGGTAGCGAGGAGCTCCTTATAGATGTCCTTGATCGCGTCGAAATAGGGGCTGGAAGGCTTGAAGCGGACAGAAAGGTAGCCGTCCTCGATCGGCGTAGCGAGCGCGACGACCCAGTAATACGCGCCGTCCTGAGCCAGGTTCTTGACGTAGGCTGCGACCGGCTTGCCGCTTTCCAAGAAATCCCAGAACAGCTTGAAGACGGCGCGCGGCATATCGGGGTGCCGGATGACGTTGTGCGGCAGCCCGATCATCTCGTCGATGGAGTCGAAGGCGGCGATTCTCCGGAATACTTCGTTCCCGCTGCGAATAACTCCCGCACGATCGGTTGTCGAAAAGAAGAGCTCGTGGCTCTCGAACCGGCGTTGCTCGTCTCTCGGCTTCGGTTTTGGACGTGCCATGTACTTCCTTATATCAAGCGCCGAGCATCCAGGGCGGCGCTATTTTGGATAGTCGGTTGTGCTGTCTGGCTTCCTTGGCAACCGTCCGCGAGGCTCAGTTTTTTGCGGCGAAAACGCACGCTTTAAACACCCTGATAGGAGTGGAGAGGCTGAACGCTCCGGTCGCCCCGCCAAACCGGACCTCCACCATAACCGCGACGTTTTGACCCTTAGGTACGTCCATGCCGGCTACCGGAACTTCCGAGAAGCGCCATTCCGAATCCCGGAAATCCAGGCTGTCCGAGTACGCGGCCCAAAGTCCAAAATGGCCGGCCGCTTGCACCGCGTACGCCTCGATGCGGTCTTCCGTCGTAACGACTTCGGCTCTCACCTCCGGAAGAAGTTCGCCCCGCGCGCTAGCCGCCGCGAAGGCGCCGACCGTTTCGATCATCTGGCGCTTGTCGCCGAGAAGGTGGCCGGCATTCGGGACGATCAGACACCGCGTCGAGACGGGCAACCGGCCCCAATAGAGGGAGAGCGCGTCGACCGTCCAGTACCGGTCGTTCGCTCCGTTGACGATGAGGATGGGGCAGCGAATGCGGTCGATGTAGTGGACTGGGTCCATCATCACGGTCAGGTCGGCGCCGAGCTCCGTGCCCATCGAGTCCTGGAGGTCGCGGCTCGTGTAGTCCTCGATTTGCTCGCTATAGCCGCCCCAGCTCTCGACTTGGTGCGCCATCTGGGCCGGGAAGTCGAGATTGTCGATGACCATGGGCGCAATGCCGGCGATTCGGGGGTCGCCGGTCGCGGCGGCCAGCCACGTCGTCCAGCCCCGCTTGCTCGCCCCGATCACAACGAATCGCCGGAAGCCGCTCTCCTCAAGCATGTCCATGGCTCGGATGGCCGCCCGCGCCATCGGATACAGCAGAGGCCAGGCGGCGTCGCCTGTGTCGAGGAATTGCTCGAAAGTGTGGGCGATGAGGTCGTCTTCCCAAAGGTCGAAGATCGGCTGATTGGGAATGTGAAAGAGCATCGCGACGGCCAGCCCCGCCCGATCCGCGATGGCCTGCGCCTCCGCCAAGTCGAGCGCGTTGACGTCGCCACCCGTAATGTACAGGATCGCGGTTTCCTCGTCCGCCACTCTGCCCGGCCGGACGATTGCGACGTCGTGTTCCCACGCCCCGGCCTTCCAGGGACCGCTCGTCAGCCGATACCGGTCGCGGCCGGCCGGACGCCACTCGAAGCCGGTGCGGTTGTCGATGAAAATGTTAAGATGAGCGGTCGGATCCATCGCTGCCTTTCAACGAACTAATGCCAGAAATCGAGTCGTCCCCGCTAGTAAAAGTGAGGACAGCTTGACACTGGCCTTATGGTATGCGAGAATACGTTGTTTTAGCGGTTTCGCTAACGGGACCCTTGGGGAAGGAACGAATGCTTAATTTGGCTCGGCCTCTGCGGAGGATGTGCATCATCGCTGGGCTCGCGATAATGGCTGTCGCAGCTCACGCTTTCATTTTCGACGGTCAGATCACGATCGACCGCGCTCTTAACAGCCCGACGCTGACGGTTCGCTACGCGAACGCCAATGCGGCGCTCGTCGAGCTCCGCGTCAACGGCGAGAGCATCGCCACTCGGTCGGTCAGCTCGGCCAAGAGCAGCGGCGAGACGACTTTTACGCTGAATCTCTCCAGCCTCGCGGCCGGGGATAACAAGGTCGAAATCCGGCTCTTCGACAAGGCGGGCAAGCTTCTCGCCACCGAGACGACCACGGTGACCGCTGAGAACAGCCAGAGCCCGGTCTTCCTGACCAACCCGAAGATGGGCGCGACGCTGCAAGGCAACGTCGACATCAAGGTCGGTTTCGGCCAGCAGATGAAGAACTCTTACGTGAGCTTCTTCATCGACAATCAGTTCAAATCGATTTCGAACGTTCCCCCGTACGAGTTCACCTGGGATACCCGGGGCGATTCCAACGGTTGGCACGAGGTTGAGGCCTGGGTCGTCGACGAATCCAGCGCAACCTACAAGACCCGCAAGGTCCGCGTCTTCGTCCAGAATCCGGGCGGCCGCACGGACCGCCCCGGCGTCTCCGAGCCCGTCGCCAAGCCGGTCGTCGCTCCCGTCGCCAAGCCGATTCTTGCCGAAACGACGGCGAACGCCCTTCACTTGACGGTCGGCGGTTCGACGAGCACCAAGCCTGCAACCCTCAAGCCGAGCATCTCTTCCGGTCCGAAGGAAATGCTGCCCACCGGCAAGCGCCTGATGACGAAGGTTCAGAAGCCCCTGCCGCCCACCAACGCGATCCACAATGCGGTCGCCGCGGCCGGCGCCGGCGTCGTCAGCATCACGCGCGGCGCGCGGCTTCCCAGCGTCGGCGCCTTTGCCATCGTCTATAACACGCAGTTCGTCGACTTCGACGTTCAGCCGAGAGTGACAGAGGACGGCATTCCCCTCACTCCCCTGCGCTACCTGCTCGAAAAGGCGGGCGGCAAGGTCGATTGGCAGAACAACCTGAAGAACGTGTCGGCCAAGGCGGACGGCCACGATATCTTCCTCCACATCGGCGACAGCTTCGCGCAGATCAACAAGCAGCGGATCGAGTTGGAGCGGCCCTCCTTCATCGATCGGGGCCGAACGATCGTTCCTCTCAGCTTCATGCGAGATGCGCTCAACGTCAACATCGACTATGACAAGGCGACCGGCCACGTGCTGATCACCAGCATCAAGAAGTAGACTCTTGGTTCTCTTGGGCGCTCCGATTCGAAGTCGGAGCGCCTTTTTTGTTACAGGTTCTGCGAACCTAAGCCAATGAATAGATTGGGGTTTCCGGCCTGTAATTAATGCCTAGTTCGCGATCTCGTATTCACATAAGGCTGTGGGTGCTCATGCTTAGCGCATTCGCTCTCGTGGGCGGCTGCACGACGTTCGCGGTTGTCGGATTCACCCTTTCCCGATACCAGGACGACGCGAGGACCGAGCTTCTTACCCTCGCCAAGGTCGTCGGGCTCCAGCTTTCTCCCGAAGATCAGGTTCGGCTATCCCCCGCCGACCGGCAAACCTATCGCAAGTTGGACAGGTACCTGATCCACGTCCAGCGCCAGGCCGGTGACATACGACGGATTTTCACGACAAGGAAGGGCGCCCATGGCGGTTACGACGCGGTTTTGGACTCGTCGATCGATCCCTCCAAGCCGCTGCCCCCTTCGATTTTCCATGCGATGCCGGGATTGGCCCGGGAGGCGAAGACCGTATTCGATTCCGGAGTAGCCGCCGTCGACGACGATATCATTCAGGACCGGCGAGGCCCCTATTTCACCGCCTACGCCCCCATCGTGGATTCGACCGGCCACGTCGTGGCCGTTGTCGGCATCGACCGCGATGCCAGCGAAATCACGTCCCGAATGGAAGCCCTGAAGCGCGAGGCCGTCATCGCCCTGGGGATCGTCCTGCTTCTCGGCAGCATCTTTTCCTTCATCATCGTCCGGCAGCTCGCGCGCAGTTCGGCTTCGGAGCCCTGGCTCCGGGGCGGCCAGACGTCGGCCAAGATTTTCCGCGCCACTATTCTGGAGCTTGCCCTCGCCGGCCTGGCGATCGCCGTGCTCGCGATGGGCGTACACAGCCAACTTCACACGACCAGGCTCCGCGCCGAGGAGACGTCGTCCCTCGACCGGTCGAGAACCTTCGACCAATATCGGAGCCGCATCGAGGTCGTTCTCCGGGACCGCAAAGCCGACCCGGCCGGTTTGACGATCCTCGCCGAGTCGGCCTCGAAAGACGGCATGGAGTGGCTGGCCGCGAACCTGGCCGTCAGTGCGAGCGCGGTCGGTGGGCGGTGGCAGGAGCCGCTATGGCAGAGCCTGACCGCGATCAAGAAGAACGCCGAGGATGAGCGGCTTCACCGCGAGCGAATCCACATCGAGATGCGCGACATGAACGAGCGGATGACCTCCGCCCTCGCCCTTGCGATCATCCTTTCGTTCGGCTCCCTGATTCTTCTCCGCAGCGCGGCCAAGCAAGAGCAGGCCCTGCTCATCGCGCGCCACGACAGCCAGCGCCACCAGGTCGCCTACGAGCAGGTCGCGACCAACCTGCCCATCGGCTTCTACACCTTCCGAGACGGCGAAATCCTCGATTCGAACGCCATGTGGGATTCTATGGTGACCCGGCAGTCCGGGGAAGAGCGGATGATGGCGATCGAGCGCACGGTCGAACCAGACGATCTTCCGAGGCTGATCACGGCTTGGAAAACCTCCCAAGCGTCCGGTGAGTCCTTTAACCTCCAATTCAGGATGAGGGCCTCCTCTGCCGAGAGCCGGCACTTCGAAACGCGCGGCCTCTGGCTTCACAAGCCGGAAGAGGGAATCGACCATTTGCTTGGTTTCTTCGTCGACATCTCCGACCTCGTCGAAGTCCAAGAGCAGCTCGAAAGCCGCAACCGCGAGGTCCAGGCCAAGAACTTCATGCTGAGCCGAGCGCTCACCGACCTCGAAGACAACTTGGAGGCGATGGTGCGCGGCCTCGTCAAGGCCGTAGAAGCGAAGGACCCCTATACGGCCGGCCACTCCGAGCGCGTGATGCGCTACAGCATGCTGATCGGCGAGGCGATGGGCCTCAACGCCACCCAGCTTCGCATTTTGGAGCGCGGAACCCTGATCCACGACGTCGGCAAGATCGGCATTCCCGATGCCGTGCTGAACAAACCGGCCCGGCTGACCGACGAGGAGTTCGACATCATCAAATCCCACCCGGTAATTGGCGCAAAGATGGTTCGCGGCATCCCCGTCTTCGAGGATTGCGTCCCGATTATCGAATGGCATCACGAGCGCTTGGATGGCAAGGGCTACCCGGACGGCCTTGCCGGCGACGAAATTCCCGACCTCGTTCGCATCGCCAGTGTTTCCGACGTCTTCGATGCGTTAACCTCGACAAGGGCTTACCGCGGAGCCATGGACTTCGACGAGGCGATCGCAATCTTGAGAAAAGATGCCGAGGCTGGCATTCTCGACAGAAAGATTGTCGAGGTTTTAGCCGATATCGTTAAAAGAGAAGGCATCTTGTGGAATCAGAAGCGGGATGCCGCCGCATAAAGAGGGTGATTTGAGTTACAGCAAAGCGAGCGACAAGAGACGGTTCCTGCGATACGAAATGCTCGACTACGCCCTTGTCATGCGGGGCGGGATCGAAGAGCCGCTCCGTGCCGTCATCGTCGACATCGGTCTGGGCGGTCTGCAACTGAGATCGAAGGAGCCGATGACCGTCGGCGACTATGTCAAGATTCAAATCGGCCGAGTCGATGGCGATCCCCTGACCCTCATGGGCGAAGTGCGCCATAGCGGCGCGGTGCCCGAATCCGACCTCTTTGCCACCGGCGTGAAGTTCTGCCCGGAGACCCATGAAGACCGGCTCACGATCGCCGAATACGTCCATGGCGTCTTCCAGCGCCAGTGCGACAAACTGCTCCTTTAGACGGGCAGCCCTGGAATCGCGGCTGCGGACTTCGGGTAAAAATTAGCCCCGTGCCATACGTCGTCACCGAGCCGTGTATCGGCGTCAAAGATAAATCCTGCATGACCGTGTGCCCCGTCGACTGCATTTATGAAGCCGACGACATGGTCTACATCCATCCCGACGAGTGCATCGATTGCGGCCTCTGCGAGCCGGAATGCCCCGTCACCGCCATCTTCGTCGACACCGACGTGCCTGGAAACTGGAAGGATTACATCGAGAAGAACAGCGTCGAGTCCAAGCGCATCGCCGGCCACTAGGTTTCATGAAACCGGGAAGCCGAAGGCTGTACCCGCCGGGTTCCCCCCCCCGGCGCGCCCGAAGGGCGTTAAGGCGCCTACCCCGACTCCAAGCTTGTAAGCGAGGAAGCCGAAGGCTGTAGTCGCCGGGTTCACCCCGGCGCGCCCGAAGGGCGTTAAGGCGCCTACCCCGACTCTAAGCTTGTAAGCGAGGAAGCCGAAGGCTGTAGTCGCCGGGTTCACCCCGGCGCGCCCGAAGGGCTTACGCTTATAGCGGATTGATCATCTTCCGCCAAGCGACGAGCGAAAGGCGATCGGCTTGCTGGAATTGCAGCCCGACTCGAAATGCCCCGATCAGCTTCGGCTCCGGCCGGCAATGGCGCACTTCGCAATTGAAGGCGGCCGCGAAGTTCTCCAGTTTGATCTCGACCCGGATAACGTCGCCCTTGTCGAGCTCGTCCCAGACGATCACCCCCATGCCGCCTGACGAGGCGTCGGTGATCAGGAGCTCGGAGTTGCGGCCTCGGGTCGCCATCCGGGCGACCATCGTCGCAACGAGCTTCCGAGCCTGCTGCTGCGCGTCCCGCATCTGAATCTGAGTGATAAGCCGAAAGTCGTAATCGAGGGCCGGGAGCTCCACGACTTGCCGTGCTGTGGCGCCTTGGACGCAAGGGGTTCCGATGGCCGGCACGCCAGTGCTCGTGGCGATGAAATAGGCATCCGCCGTCGGCCCCTGGACCTGGAACAGGAACCGGTCGTCCGCGTGGATCGGCAGGGGGTCTTCGGCGGTGACGAACACGATGTCGTTCCGCAGGCTTTGCAGCCAGCCCGAAAAGACGGTCTGGTCGCTCAGACGCTGAAAGCGCGTCCGCGCGCCGACGAATTCGTAATACGGAACCCTGCCCATAATGCTGCTACCCGTATTGGATTATCGGCAAGGTTTGATAGACTCACGATGCCGATGAATCAGCCGAGTGAGGAATCAGAGGTGCTCAGGCGCGTCCAGGATCAGTTCATCCTCGAATGGGGACGCATGAGCTCGCAATGGGGCATCAACCGTACGATGGCCCAAATCCACGCTCTGTTGTTCGTGACCGGTCGAGCCCTCGAAGTCAACGACATCATGGAGCGGCTCCAAATCAGCCGGGGCAACGCCTCCATGAACCTGCGCGAGCTGATGGATTGGGGCATCGTCCGCCGGTTCCGGGCTCCCGGCGATCGCAAGGACACCTACGTCAGCGACCACGATCCCTACCAGATGTTCCTCCGCGTCGTCCGAGAGCGGAAGCGGCGCGAGATCGATCCGACCGAAGCCGCTATCCGGGAGTGCCTGGCCTTCCTCCCCGAAACCGACCATTCCGATGGCGCGGAAACCCTTCGCGCGCGCCTGCGCGGCCTCCTCGAAATCTTTGATCTGATCGACGCCGCCTATAACACGGTCTTCAGCTCGGACACCGCCTTCAACGACATCCGCCAGATGCTGATGGAGGGCCGCAAGCCCTAACTCAATCTTGACTTTCGTGTACAAATTCAGGTCACAATAAACGGAGAAACCTCGCCCTTCGGGTTTCCGTGCGGCCGCCTCCGGCCAACCTGCGGCAACTATGCTCGAAATCAAGAATCTCCAGGCCCGCGTCGAGGACAAGGAAATCCTTCGCGGCATCAATCTAACGGTCAACGCGGGAGAAATCCACGCGATCATGGGCCCGAACGGTTCGGGCAAATCGACGCTTGCCTCGATCATCGCCGGCAAGTCGGACTATGAGGTCACCGGCGGCTCCGTCGAGCTGGATGGGAAGGATATCCTCGAGCTCGACCCTGAAGAGCGAGCCGGCGAAGGCATCTTCCTCGCGTTCCAGTATCCGGTCGAGATTCCCGGCGTCTCCAATACCTATTTCCTGCGCGCGGCCTTGAACGCCGTCCGCAAGTATCGCGGCGAGAAGGAGATGGGCGCGAGCGAGTTCATGAAGCACATGAAGGCGAAGATGAAGCTGCTCGATCTCGACGAGTCGCTCATGAGCCGCAGCGTCAACGAAGGCTTTTCCGGCGGGGAGAAGAAGCGGAACGAGATCTTCCAGATGGCCGTCCTAGAGCCGAAGCTCGCCGTCCTCGACGAAACCGACTCCGGCCTCGACATCGATGCCCTGAAGATCGTGGCGAACGGCGTCAACGCCCTCCGCTCGCCGGAGCGGGCCGTCGTCGTCGTCACCCACTATCAGCGCCTCCTGAACTACATCGTGCCCGACTTCGTGCATATTCTGATGGATGGCCGGATCGTGAAGAGCGGGGGCAAGGAGCTTGCCCTCGAACTCGAAGAGAAGGGCTACGCGTGGGTAGAGGAGGAACTCTCTGCCCGGAAGTAGGGAGATCCACGCCCTCCACGAATCACGAACAGATGACCGACTTGCAGACCAGACCGCATAGCCTCATCGAGAACTGGAGCGAGCTTCGTAGCCTGCTCGCCGCGAGCGGCCCTGTTTGGCTCGACGATCTCCGCGAGCGGGCCTTCCACCGGTTCGAGGCGATCGGCTTGCCGACGACGAAGGACGAGGAGTTCAAGTACCTGTCCCTTCGCAGCCTCGCCGAGTCCTCGTTCGCCCCCGCCTACGGCGCGACCGTCACTCGCGCCGAGGTCGAGGCAACCCCGCTCGGCATGACCGACGCTTTTACCATCGCCTTCGTCAATGGCCAATACGCCCCGGAGCTGGCTTCTCCCCAAGCCCTCCCATCGGGCGTCTTCGTCGGTTCCTTCGAAGAGGCCTTCGAGCAGGGCCTGCCCATCGAGGACTACCTCGCCAAGGTCGCGACGCTGGAAGGCAAGCTCGGTTCGACCAACGACGAGCGCTTCGTCTATCTCAATAGCGCCTATCTCAGCGAGGGCGCCGTCATCTTCGTGCCCAAGGGAACGTCCCTGGAGCATCCCATCCATCTGCTCTATCTGACCCAGGCGGACCATGGCGGCTTCGCGGCCTATCCCCGAACTCTGATCGTGATCGAGCAGGGCGGCGACGCGAAGGTCGTCGAGAGCTACGTCGGCCTCTGCGGGACCTACCTCAACAACGCCGTCACCGAGGTTGTCCTGAAGCGCGACGCGATGCTGGAGCATACGGTCTATCAGCAGGAAAGCGACACCGCCTTCCATATCAAGACGGTGGCCGTGGATCAGGAAGAGGGGAGCATCTACACCTCGAACAATATCAATTTCGGCGGCAAGATCGCCCGCACCGACCTGAACGTGAGCGCCAACGGCGAGCACACGGAGACCTGGCTGAACGGCGCGAACGTCGGCACCGGCGAGCAGGTGATCGACAACCACACCCGGCTCGACCATCTCAAGCCGAACTGCAATTCTTTCGAGGTTTATAAGTCGATCCTCCGCGACAAGGCCCTCGGTATCTTCAACGGCAAGATCTTCGTCTACCAGGACGCCCAGAAGACCGACGCGAAGCAGACGAATCAGGGCATCCTCCTTTCTCCGACGGCGATCTTCGACACGAAGCCCCAGCTCGAAATCTTCGCCGACGACGTGAAATGCACCCACGGCGCGACTGTCGGCCAGCTTCGCGAGGACGCTCTTTTCTATCTCCGCGCGCGGGGCATCCCGAAGGCGGAGGCCCAGTCCCTCCTCGTCTTTGCGTTCGCCGCCGAGGTGCTGGAGAAGATCACGATCGCGAGCGTTCGCGAAGCTCTGGAGAAGGTACTTTTCGACAAGCTCAACGAGACGGAGGCCCTGCCGGGATAACGGCATGACGCGCGGGCGGCTTCTCCAAATGGACCGATTTCTCGAAGCGAATCCGCTGGAATCGGCGATGCCCGAGCTTCTCCCAAAGAAGGCGCAGTCCCCCATGAGTCTGCTCGACGAGGCTCTCGCCGAGCTTCGTCCCTATCCGGAGCTGCAGGCCGCGCTGTGGCTCTATATCGATGACCTGGAGAGGTCGCATGCCATCAGCCAGGGAATCGCTGGCCCTGTCGGGGCTTATTGGCACGGCATCATGCACCGTCGCGAAGGCGATTTCTGGAACTCGAAGTACTGGTTTCGGCAAGCCCAAACCATCGACCTCGCCATCCCCGGCTACGATCCCTCCGCGTTCGTAGACCAGGTGGAGGCGGCCGGTGGCGCGAATCCGCCTGATTTGGTCGAAATGCAACGGAAAGAGTGGATCGCCCTGTTTAACTATTGCGTGGAGGCAAGGTGATGCGGATCCTAATTCAGAAACCCTTTCCCTTGAGGAACGGACACACGGAAAAGATAACCGGGTGGATTGCCCCCTCTACCCTCCGGGGGAGAGGGTCTGTGAACCGTCGCGTAGCGAAGGTGAACAGGGGTGAGGGGGCAATCGAAGCCAAAACTGGGAGCCGGTTGCCCCTTCACCGAGCGCCCAACGGGCGCCCCCGGAGGGGAGAGGAATTCGCGGTTATTGTTGACGGTCCCACGGGAGGGGAGTCCCGCAGATGAGCAGCGTTTCCCAAATGCCCGGCCTCGACGTGCAGCAGATCCGAAAGGACTTCCCGATCCTGCAAACCCAGGTCAACGGCGGGCCGCTCGTCTATCTCGACAACGCGGCGACCTCCCAAAAGCCGGTCGCCGTCCTGAACGCCGTCGACAGCTACTACCGTGAGGCCAACGCCAACGTCCATCGCGGCGTCCACTACCTGAGCGGGAAGGCCACCAAGCTCTTCGATGACGCCCGCGAGAACGTGCGGCAGTTTGTGAACGCCGTCTCCGTGAAGGAAATCATCTTCACGAAGGGCTGCTCGGAGGGCATCAACCTCGTCGCGAACGCCTTCTGCTCCCCCGCCAACCTCTGGATCGCCCGAGGCAAGATCGCCGCGCCACTGAATGTGGGCGATGTGATCCTCCTCAGCCAGATGGAGCATCACAGCAACATCGTGCCCTGGCAGCTTGCCGCGTCTCGAACCGGCGCGACGATCAAGGTCATCCCGATGCTCGACAACGGGGATCTCGACCTGGACGCCTACCAGGGCCTGCTGAACGAGGGACGCGTCCGGCTCGTCGGCGTCGTCCATGTTTCGAATTCGCTGGGAACCATCAACCCGATCAAGCAGATGGCGGCGATGGCCCACAAGGCCGGCGCCTTGATCCTCGTCGATGGCGCCCAGGCCGGGCCGCACCTCCGCGTCGACGTGGCCGACCTCGACGCCGACTTCTACACCCTTTCCTGCCACAAGATCTATGCCCCGACCGGTGTCGGCGTCCTCTATGGCAAGCAGGAGCTTCTGAACGCAATGCCTCCCTATCAAGGCGGCGGCGACATGATCAAGACCGTCGCCTTCGAGCAGACGACCTTCGCCGATCTCCCCGCCAAGTACGAGGCCGGCACCCCCAACATTAGCGGCGTCATCGGCCTCGCCGCGGCTATCGACTACCTCCGCTCTCTTGCCCCAACTGTCGATACCGGCGCCGTCAAGTACCTCTCCGTGGATGACGCCAAGTCGAGAGTGCGCCAATTCCAGCTCGAAGCGGCGACCTTCTCCAGCCCGCGTCCGGATCGGAAGGAACCGCTCGCCGAGGCTTTCGACGCCATCGGCTCATGGGAGCGGGAGCTTTGCGCCTACGCGACCGCGAAGCTAAAGGAAATTCCCGGCATTCGCATTACCGGCGAAGCCGCGAACAAGGGCGCGATCCTCGCGTTCACGCTCGAAGGAGCCCATCCCCACGATATCGGGACGATCCTCGACTCCTCCGGGGTCGCCATCCGGGCCGGCCACCACTGCTGTATGCCGCTCATGCAGCGCCTCGGCGTGCCTGCAACCGCCCGTGCCTCGTTCGCCTTCTACAATACGAAGGAAGAGGCCGATGCGCTCGTAGAAGGAGTTAAGAAGGTCAAGGAGATGTTTAGCGTATGACCCGGCGAAGGGTCCGGATGGTTGGTTTGGTATGCGCGCTCGCGGGCGCGCTTTGCCTGTTCGCGGGCGTTCCCCTGACGCTCTCCAGCCAGCCGGGATCGCTCGGCATCATCGGGATGGGCAGCACGCTCGCCGGAATCAGTTGGGTCTGCCTGGCCAGCATCCGAAGGCCGAAGGCCGCGAGGCGCCCTCCGGAGAAGCGGCGCGGACTCTCCAACAAGATGGTTCGGTGCTGGACTATCCTGCGTGAGCGTAGAAGGAATTCAGCATGAACACCGACCTCCGCGAGCTGTACCAGGAGATCATCCTCGACCACAATAAGCGGCCGAGGAATCGCGGCAAGGTTGCCGACGCCAACCGGGAGGCGGAGGGGCATAATCCGCTCTGCGGCGACCAGGTCCGGGTCACGCTGTTAACTGAGAACGGCCTCGTGACCGACATCGCCTTCGAAGGCCAAGGTTGCGCCATCTCGACCGCCAGCGCCTCCTTGATGACGGAGGCCGTCAAGGGCAAAACCGTCGAGGAAGCCGAAGGCATCTTCCGCGAATTCCAGCAGATGGTCACCGAAACCGGGGAAGCCTCCGACCACTCGGGACTTGGCGATCTCGAAGTCTTCCAAGGCGTCCGCGAATATCCCGTCCGGATCAAATGCGCGACCCTCCCATGGCATACCCTCCACGCCGCGCTCAGCGGAGAAGGGAAGGTGAGCACGGAGTGATGCCCGAGCGAGCCGAACGCATCGACGAGGAGCCTCGAAAGTTGAGCGCGATCGAAAAGTCGCTGTTCGCAAATGAGGTCGCCGAGCAGATTCGAGAAGTCTACGACCCAGAGATCCCCATCAACGTTTATGATCTAGGGCTCATTTACGATATCCAGATCGACGACGAGAAGAACGTCCATATCGTGATGACCCTCACCTCGCCGATGTGTCCGGTAGCAGGCTCCCTCCCCGGCGAAGTCGAAATGGCGGCGCAAGCCACGCCCGGCGTAGGAAACGTGACGGTCGAGCTCACCTGGGATCCGCCGTTCACGATCGAGCGGATGAGCGAAGAGGCAAAATTGACGTTGGGGCTGATTTGATGGCTGAGAAGGATTACAGGATTAAAGGTTTGAAGGACTGGGGCAGATCATCCCACCAAATCCTCCAATCCTCCAATCCTCCAATACTGGCTTCTCAGGGAGGCCCTCTATGAAGTTCTCCACCCAAGAGGAGTACGGCCTTCGTTGCCTGATCCAGATCGCGAAGCGGGGCTCGGAGAGCTCGCTCACCATCCAGGAGATCGGCAAGCTGGAAGGGCTGACGACGCCCCATGTCGCCAAGCTGCTGATGGTCCTCCGAAAGAGCGGGTTTATCACGAGCACGCGTGGCCAGGCCGGCGGCTACACGATCGCCCGCCCTCCAAAGGAAATCGTGGTGGGCGAGGTACTGGAAGCTCTGGGCGGCAAGCTGTACGATCAGGATTTCTGCCGCCGCCATGTCGGCACCTACGACGTCTGCTCCCATTCCGTCGATTGCGCGGTGAGAAGCCTATGGGAAAACGTCCAGAGCGCGATCGACAGCGTCGTCGACAAGATCACCCTTGCCGACTTGATGCGGGCGAGCAACGTAGAATTCTTTGCCTCGCCTCCCCCGCGAGAGCGAGTAACCCCATGACCGAAACCGAATTCCCGATCGCCATCTCCCCCGAGGCCCTCGCCCGGGTCAAGAAGCTGATGGAGAAGGATGGCCGCGAAGGCGTTTTTCTACGCCTGGGCGTGAAAGGCGGCGGCTGCTCCGGCCTCGAATACGTGATGAAGCTCGACACCGTCCCGACGAAGCTGGATATGGAGATCGAGATCGATGGGGTCAAAGTCGTCTGCGACAGCAAATCCGCCAAGTTCCTGGCCGGCTCCACGTTCTCTTTCACGAACAACCTCATCGGAGGCGGCTTCAAGTTCGAGAACCCCAACGCGGCCAGAAGCTGCGGCTGCGGCACGAGCTTCACGCCGAAGGCAGGGGAATAGATATTGAGGTATTAGGGTATTAGGTATTGGGGAAACTGGACCTCAACCCTTAACCCTCAATGTATTGCCCAATCTAATCTGAGACACGAGGCCTCGTTACTTGACTGAGTGTCTGCCTTTGGAGATCATATGGATCAAGGCAGGAGAAATGTCAAAACAATCCCCGCGTCGTTGGACGGCGCAGCAGAAGCTGGCGATA
>DASZYX010000021.1:0-50161 GCA_035545155.1 Fimbriimonadaceae bacterium
TCCGCTTCGCTCAGGGAATAACCCTTTCCTCCTCCGGCACAAACCATCCGGCAAGAGGAAGGGGCTTTCTCTCTCCCCCTCCTCTTGCGCCGATGATTGTGCGGCGGAGGAGGAGGGGGATAAAGGGGGTAGAGGTTCCGGGAACTCGTAGTCGAGGCCCGATTGTAGGTTCCCGGAACCTCCATCCCCCACCCCCTTGCCTCCTCCCGGCACGAACCATCCGGCAGGAGGAAGGGGCTCTCTCTCTCCCCCTCCTCTTGCGCCGAGACGTGCTTGAATCGCGCGAAAGAATTCGACGTATGCTTTCAGAACAGGCATCCATGCGCAGAATAGGACTTATCGGTTGCTTGGCTTTCTCCGCCACGTCGCTTGGCGTGCAAGTGGCTTTGCAGCAAGGGCGAGCGTTGTTCTATGGCGCGGTGGCGGCTTGGCTAGGCTCCATCGTTCTGGCTCTGGCGACCTGGAAGCCGGCGGTCGCGATCGTGAGGTCCGTCGCGAACTTCCTCTCAATCCTCGTTGCCGCGCTTGCGGTGGCTTATGGCCTGGCCGCGATCCATTTGGTCCGGCCATCGAAGGGACTCGATCCGACCCAAGCTTACGCTAACGCCGCGTTCCTGATCGGTCCAGCCGTCTGGATCGTCGCGGCAGTCCTGTATGCCTGGGCGAGCCGGATCGAGGATCGCTCGACGGCGAGCGGGCATGGCAACCATCCAAGAGGACAGGGGACGACGGTCAGGGGATCGCGGTAGGCGCGCAGCGCCTGTAGTCGCAGGTTTTACACCTGCGGGCGCGAAGCGCCAAGCGCTTCCGCAGGCTCCCTCAGGCGGCCGAGCCAGACCGCCAGGGCGGCGCCGACGAACAGGATGCTGCCTGCGGCCGTCATCGCCGGCGAATCCAGCCATAGCTTGCCGGCCAGGATCAGCTCGATGGCGGCGAGGACCGCGGAGAGAACCGCGATCCGCCGCTTGCCGCGGACGCCGCGGACGACGATCCAGGCGCTGGCCGCGAGGAGCAGGGCCGAAATGGGAATCACCCAACGCTGGTAGGTCGGGAGGTCGAGGCCGACGCTCCCGAACAGGGCCGCCCAGGCCGCGATGCAGAGCGGGCACTTCGGCAGGAGGACGACGAGGATCGAGGGCAGCAGCCCTGCCCCTTGCCCCATCGCCCCCTTCCAGTTCGGCCCGCACATGCTCCTACCGATAGGCGACGACGCGGATGTACTCGCAGTGGAAGACATCGTCGATGTCGCACTGGGACGTCGCGGCGGTGACGAGGGGGACGACCGTGATCGTAAAGGTCTTGCCCTTCTCGGTGGCGCGCCGGATCGCATCGGTCGCGATGACGATCTTGAGCGCCTTCCGCAAGGGATGGCTCGGCCGGGGATCGTAGGGCCGGCGGGAGGCCGGGACCTCGCAGTGTCCTTCGTCGCCGTAACAGCCGCCGTGCCCGAAGACGTGGAAGCTGCCCGCATAGCCGTTGGCGTCGTCGGTCGGCGTCTCCGCGGTCGCTTTCTCGTTGTTGAGGAAGACGAGCGCCTGGTACGAGGCCTCCGAGTGGTCCACGTTGTGGAACTGGACATCGGCCCGCGCGTACTCGTGCTGGAGAGTCGTGGCGTCGAGCTGAGGCGAGACGTAGATCTTCGCTTGCTTGTATTTGTTGGTCGAATCGATCAGATGCGCTCCGCTTGCCATGATTAACTCCCCACTCCGACGGTGACCGCCGCGGTCGCGTATGTGTATCCCAGGTTGTTGACGTCGAGGACGTCGCGGACCCGAAGCCCGAAGGGTTCGAGAGTCCGGTCGAGATAGTCGGGCGGGATGTTGGTGACGCCCTGGCGAAGCTGCCACAGATACCAAATCCGGTCGATCATCGCGTGATGGGCGAAGAAGATCGGATCGTAGGCCGACGAGGCGACGACGCCCATGTCTCCCCCGACCCAGCCATGAACGCCGTCGTGGACGTTCTCGATCTGCAAGGTCAGGTCTTCGAAGTTCGGCAGACTGAGGATCTGAGCGATCCGCGAGGCTCGGGGAAGCCGGCTCGGCGGTCCGGGCGCCCGCTCGGTCATCCTTTCCGGGGCGTTCCCCATCGCCGGCACCGGTCCGGCCTGAAGCGGGTTGCCGTCGGCGACGTCCTCGACGTAGACGTCGGGCAGGCCGGTCTGCGTCGTCCAGTCCCACCAGGGCAGGCTGGCGTCCGGGTTCTGATCCCGCACGGTGTGCTCGAAGGAGAGCAGGTACGCCCGATGCCAGGGCAGGAAGAGGTTATAGGGGACTTCCTGATGGAAACCCTCGCGGCCGTGATGCCAGCACTTGTATTGAGGGTATCCGTGGATGCCGGACCAGTAAAGCCACCCCCGATTGTCCCGGATGCCCATCATCTTTCCATAGGCGTCGCGTAGAGCCGCCACTTCCGCGTCGCTGAGCTGCGTCGCGTCTTTTCGAATGATCGTATTAGCCAAGAATCCCTCCCCAGTTTTAATCGGGACGCACCACTTTTCATGTGCGACGTCCGTTGGGTAGAGCCGCCCAACGGCGCGTCCTCTCGATAGATGGAGGCATTGTACAGTATCTTGCAGAAATTTCAAAAGTACTCTGACGAATATTTTTGGACATTCTCGCGGCAGGCGTCGTCGAGGAGGCGCGAAGCGCCTCCTCGCCGTCGCAAGGGCGACGCGGCCCCGAAGTCGCCGGGATAACAGGGGCTTGAAGCCCCTGAAACACTCCGCCTGCTCGCCAGTGCCGCGGAGCCACGGAGCCACGGAGCTACGTGCTTGCTGACGGCTACTTCGGCAAGATTTCTACGCTCTCGATGCCGAGTCGTTCTTCCAGTTCCGTCGTCTGGCTGGGGCCGGTGGGGGCGAGAATTGGGACGATGGTGACGGTTGTTTCTTTGTGGCCTCGTTCGAGCTCGTGGCGGATGGCTTCCGTCGCCTCGACCACGCGATTCATCGGCAGCCGGCTCGGCTTTTGGCTTGGGCTCAGGCCGTAGCCGTAGACCTCGAACGAGCCTGCGTAGCCGTTTTCCAGGCTCGTCTCCGTCTCCTCGTCCGCGTCCGGGTTGTTGAGGAAGACGCGGGCTTCGAAGGAGGGGCCGGCTTGATCCACGCCGTGGACCGTCACGAGCCAGTCGGCCGACTCTTCCAGGCTGGCGAGGGAAGGCAAAGGAACCGGCGGGGACGTGTATTTCGCGGCCATACCGGTTCCTACGAGGCGGAAGGGACCGGGGATGCCCGGTCCCTCTCCTTCCAGCCGAACGAGCCCTAGGCGCGTCGGCGGCGGTTCTTGAGCAGGAGCATCAGTCCGATCCCAAGACAAGCCAAGCTGGCCGGCTCGGGCACCGCGCCGATGTGGATATTCGCCTGAGACGAATAGTCGGGAACGATGTCGCCCCCATAAGTGGCGAGCCGGTAGACCTTGGTTTCGCCGCCGAAGTTGCCTCCCGGCGTGTCGATCACGCCCGCTCCGAGCATCCCGATCTGGGTGTCGCCTGGAGCCAGGGTCAGGAAAGTGAGGTCGCCGAGGTGCGTGCCTCCGGCGGGGACGCTAAAGCTCGGGGAAAAGTCGAAGATGCTGAGATCGCCGATCCCCGTTCCGTCCGTAAAAGAATTGTTCGGCGCCGCAAACGGCGTGTACGAGGAGTAGCTCAGGAACGTCGTGTTCCAGGTGACGACCGCTTCGAAACCCGAAATGTTCAGGGTCGGGCCTGCCGTGGGCATCGCCCAGAGGGCGACCGTCACGCTCGTGCCGAGAAGAACGTTCTGGTTGTCGGTGGGTGGCGCCCAGGAAAAGGCGATCGGGGTTTGGGCGTTCGCGGCTCCGGCCGCGAGAACGGCGAGGCTTGCCGAAGCAAGGATGTTGCGAATTCCTTTCATGATGCTGCCTCGCCCCAACGGCGGCTCTGTCTGCCGTCTGGGGCCTTGGATGGTATTTGAGCTGTCTTGGGTTCAATCTTGTCGGTTTTTGGTGGCCGGAGGCCGGGAACCGCGTCCCCAACCCCCGGCCTCCGGGGTTGTCTAGGCCGTCGTTACCACTTGTGTGCGTTCTTGAGGGCCAAGACCTGCTGCATCTCCGTCCAGGTCACCCAGCCGTCGCGGTTCAGGTCGTACCGCGCAGCCTCCTTGATGCCCATGGCGAGAAGGTTCTTCACGAGGATCCGGGTCGCTTCCTCGCCGGGAATCGACGATTGGAACCTCGGTGTGAAGCCGCCGACCACCTGGTCGCCGGCCATGTTGTTGTTGTTCTGGATGAACAGGTAATCCTCGAACCAGACGCGGCGGTTGCCGGACAGATCACAGTGAGTTGTGAACGTGGTGCCGGTAATGTCGTTCTGGCTGTAGATGATCCCGTAGTTCGCCAGGAAGATACCGAAGTCGGCGATGCTGACCCGGTTATCGTTGTTGAGGTCGCCCAAGGTGAGGCTCAGGCTCCCGGTGTAGTCGGATGTATTGGGCGTCAGCGTCAGCGGCACCGTCTTGCGTAGCGAGTGCTGCTGATCCTTTACGCTCATGTACATCGTCGGGCCCGGGCAGGGCAGTCCGTCGTCGGCCGTCAGCGTGATCACGCCGTTCCCCGCCGGATCGAGGAGAATGAGCTTCTCATAGGTCCTCGGGGACATCGTGCCGGACATTCCCGGAGCGCCGCCGATCGTGATCGTCACCCAGCGCTGGAAGCGCGGCGGGTTCGAATGGATCGGATCGGGCGCGGAGCCGGAGAAGCCCGGAACCGTGACCTGCACGGTCGCCGAATTGAACTTGCGGACCTCGAACGGAGGCGTCGCGCCGGCATAGCCCATCGTCTGGGAGCCGGATGTGGACGGCGTCGAGATCAAGCCGACCCTGTCCTCCGCCCAAGTGATCACTCGGTAGTTCCCGCAGGGAACGTCCAGCGAGCCCGGCGTTCCGATGGTCAGGTTCGCAACGAACATGTTGTCCCCGTCGGGATAGATGACGTTGCTGATGTCGACGTCTCCCTCTTGGACTCCGGCATCGTTCGACGGATTTCCGGCGGGCCGGACGACCGCGCGCGGATACCGGGCGAGGCCGGTCCCGAGGTTATACGCGAACCCAAGGCCGAAGTCTTCCGCGCGGAACCGGATTTGGAACGGTCCCTGGTGGATCACCGCGGGATTGGGAACGCTGTCCTGGATCACGCGAAGCAGAGAGGTTGCCGGCCGCGTGTTGTCGGTCAGAACCTGGTTCGATTCCCGGAGGACGCTGGCGATGCTGGAATAGCCCGAGCCTTGCAGCGTCGTGATCGCGGGGGCGGGACCGCCCGCCGGATCGACCGGAATGAACGTGGGCATCTGCCAATTCTCGCTCGTGAGCAGGCCGAACGTCATGTTGGCCGTATACGAGCTCTGGCTCGTGCCCGTCGGGTTGGCGAGAATCGAATAGGCGCCGCTTCGAATGACGCCGTTCGGATAGAGGAAGCCGTACGTGCTCGGGTCGAGCGTGCCGTTGAAGGGCGGCAGCATGACCGTGTCGAACACGGGTAGGCCATACGAGAAGTCCATGCCGGCATAGCCCGCGGGCGGGCTGATCAGCGCCTGCCAAGCGTAGACGCGCTCGGTCGGGTTGCTGAAGCCAAGCATGTACTGCATCGGCGTCTGCGCGGCCGGATTCGCCTGCGGATTCGTGCTCCGATAGGGATTCGGAGACATCATCCACATGTGGTTCGGTCCCGCATTGGTCAGGAAGTTCGTGAGAACGGCCGCGCCACGGCTGCTCGTCACCCCGTCCTGCGGCAGGAAGCCGGCGACGAACGCCGCGTTCGTGATCGAGCCGGAGATCGGCAGGTTGTTGACGACGATGTCATGCACCGGCCCCGAAACGTTGTTCAAGGGCGTGATGACGACGGTCGCCATCGAGCCGGATAGCTGCGAACCGAAAAGCACGCGGATCCGATACTGGGTCGGCGAGGGATTCGTCCCACCGGGAGTGACCGTCCCGATACTCGTGCTCCCTCCGGCGCCGCTCCGCCAGTTGAACTGGAATCCCGGACCCGCCTTGCTGATCTCGATCTCGGCGATCGACTGCGTGCTGCTGCCGATCTCGCTGCCCGCGCCTGCCACGAACGTGGCATTCTCGAGCGGGATGGACGGGTTGGCCGGATCCAGATCGACGTCGAACTGGAACGCCTTCCCGGTCAGGTCGACAGCCAAGCGTGCCGGCCACTTCGTAATGCCGTTGAACGGCGTGAACGTGCCGGTCTTCGCGAAGACGCCTCCGCTGACCTCCACGACCTGGGTGAACGTGGCGTGGTCGCTCGGATCGGTGTTCGCGCGAACGTAGCTTCCGAACTGTCCTCCGCTGCTCGGGCACAGATAGTTGCCGGCCAGGTCGATCGGGTTATCGGCAACGTTGAGAGGGATCCCCTGACCCAATGCGGCGGTCGCAAATCCAAGCGATGAAACGCACGCCACAATGACCAGGGATCGCCTCATGTCAATGAATCGATTGGAAAACAACATGTGTTTACCCCCTTCCGTCTTATGCTTCTAAGTTGCCAAGTCTCACGATATTTGGATGGGCCGCTCTTCGGGGGGTAGTTCTCGTGATATCTCAGAGGCCATCCTCGGAATAGGGCTCCATCGCAACTCTGAAGCGACAACATCAAGATGGATAGACCCGGATCGAAACACCTATCGTATATTTGTTGGACACAGAGCCATTTCCGCTATCCGTTGAGCCGTTAAGAGGGCGTCTTCGAATCTAGAACGTAGTGTATATCACTCTATGCGGGCGAGGCAAAGACAGTGCTACATAAGCATTAATACTAGGATGTTTCAAAAACAATGCGTCCTCAAATCGCTGGACGCGGATTGTTGGACGATTCGTTTCGGACTAGACCGGACCGCAAAGTTGGAGATAACGTTCTTGTCCCAAGGGGGACTTGTTTTATGCATGTGCCTGTAACTACTTTTCCCTCGACCGCGCTCGTCGTCGGGGCGTTATTGAAGGCGGCCGATTTGCTGAAGAGGCAAGGCGCTCCAAGCCAAATGGAGAACCCTTACCGAGAGGCCGCGGTAGCCGTTTCGCGATGCTCGGACTTGGTTGCCCGGTGGCTTCAATTCGGCCTCGGCGGATTGTTGCAGGATCGTCGCCTGCCGGCCGGTCTCGCCCTTCTTTGCTCGGAGATTTTCCGCACCGGCAACTGGTCGCGGGTGCGGTGGCTCCAGAATAGCGACGACTACCGTTCGGAGATCGCGAAGGCGCCGGGGATCGGGCTAGCTCTTACGGATCGGATCACCGACAGCCTTGGCGCCGTCTCTCTCGAACAGCTCTATCTGCTCGCCGGCGGAGACCGGCTTGGCCTCATCGAGGGTTTTGGCAGACATCGCGTTCCGTCCCTGCTGCGCTTCCTCGACCGCGCGCTCGGAGTCGGCCACGCGGAAGTGGTCCCTCATCCGATTCCGAATCCTCGGCTCATGGCGAGACTCGACGCCGATTTTCTCACCCATATCGCCCGGCTGCGCCACCGAGGAGCGGGCCTGGCCGACGGCTTTGTGGCTCACAGGATCGTCGGCCCATGGCACTGTTCGCTGAGGACGTCCCGGCACGACCCCTCCTCGGTCATGATCACGATCGACCAGGGCGATTTTCTTTTCGATCCCTATCAGGTCCGATCGAAGCCGGACTCGGGCCGGCGCGAGGTCGTGGGAATCCCAAAGACGGAGGCCCGTGTGATCGTCGATGTCGCGTAGGCCCGCTCTGGGCCGCGGAGTCCCGCGTCTATCTTAATCGGGACTGCGAAGAGCGCCCCGCTTTCGTGTAGTGTCGGGTGACGATGGTGTCTGCTAGCCTTGCGACGTGGAGTTGACCGGTGGAGGGAGCGAGCCTGAACCAGGGCGGCTCCGGCCGCGGAATGTCGACTTCGCTATCCCAGCGAGAACAGCAAATCCTTACCTATGCGACCAAGGGCTTGACCGATCAGGCGATGGCCAACGCCCTCGGGATCAGCCGTGCGACGGTGACTACTTATTGGGGTCGTATTCGCACCAAGCTGGGCGCTCTCGGCCGGACCGAGCTCGTCGCCCGGTACGTTCGGGAGGAACGAGGCCAGGAAGAACATGTGGAGGAGACTCCCGTTTGCCCCGGCGAAGATGCCGGATTCCCCGAGACGTACGCTCTCGTCCAACGGCTCGCGGATGCCGCCGCCGATCTCGTTTACATCTACGACTTGGCCACCGCCCGAAGCCTTCACGTTTCCACGCCGCACGAGAGAATGACCGGCTATGCCGACGAGTCGATTCATCCGGAAGACTTGGCGGCGGTCGATGCGATGAAGGCCCGGCTCGCCGATCTGGCCGATGGCGGCGTCGTCGAGTATGAATACCGCCTCGTCAAGCGGACCGGCCACATTCGATGGCTTCGAATGAGGACGACCCCGTGTGCAAGGCGCTCGGACGGGTCGGTCGCCAAGGTCCTCGCCGTCGCGACCGACATCACCGCGGAGCGACGCCTGATGGCCCGTCTCGAAGAGCGCCTTCGGGCTATTGCCGCCGCCAACGAGGAGTTGGAGAAGGAGCTGGCCGGGGCGAAGAGCCGGTTGGAGGAGCGGAAGTGGGACCTGGGGGCCGTTTCCCGAACCCTCGAGCGCGAGGTTCTCCGGCCGTTGGCGGGCTGCCGCCTCGCCAAGGCGCAGGCCGTCGGGGAAATCTCGCAGGCCGGCCTGCCTCAGGTATCCGCCTGCCTTCGGCAGGTCTCGGAGGCGGCGTGGAGCGCCAAGATCATCGCCGAATGCTGCGAGCTCCTCAGCCGCCAACCGACGGTTCGGCGTGAGGACGCGGGCGAGGTCGCACGCGAAGTTTGGGAGAAGCTTGGCCCACGCGGCCACGGGAAGGTCGAGCTCGTCGTCTCGGGGAACGTCATGGTCGACGCGGACAGGAGCGTGCTCGCGTTCGTTCTCCGCGAGCTGCTCGAGGGCGCGATCCTCGCAACCCGGAATCTCGACAAACCGATCGTCGCCGTCGAGCCATTCGAATCCGACCAAGGCGTCGGCCTTGCCGTCCGCGATAACCGAATCCCGGCGGCGCCGGCTCCCGGCGACGCTCTTTCCGAGCCGGACCTGGATCTCCGCGCCCGCGCGTTGAGACGCCTGATCGAGGAAAGCGGCGGCGCCGTCCTGTCGAGAGCCGACGCTCATCCCGGCTTCGAGACCGTGTTGGTCTTCGGCGGACTCTGAATCGCGACGCCGCCCGTCCCGGTTTGCAAGTCCCTCATGGCTCGTACCCCAAACTAACCACACACATCTTGGCAAAAAGCAAAGTAAATATAAGGTCAGGCAAATGTCACACACCGACACTCAGCGTGGAGTCCGGCACATCGAGACGTTGCATGCACCGGAGGATGATTGCCAGGATCTGATCCTGATCGATCGCACTCTTCGCGGCGATTTGTCCGCCTTCGATAGCCTGGTTCGTCGTCATCAAGGACGAGCGACCGCCATCGCGGTCCGCTATTCGAAAAGCACTTCGGCCGTGCCGGATATCGTCGCGACCGCATTCGCCAAGGCGTATCTCGCAATGGCGAAGTTTCGCGGACAATGCCGCTTTTCGACGTGGCTGCACCGGATTGTGGTCAACACCGCGTACGACGTCAACGAGCGCCAGCTCAAGGCGGAGACCGTCAGCTTCGACGACGCCCGTCTCAACCTCCCCATGACCGACCGCTTCGGCCACCCCCAGGCGGCCGGCGCCGTGGAGGATTTCGCCGTGGACGGCGAGTCCTGCGCCCGGGCGGAGCTCGTTTCCGCGTTCCGCCGCCTGCCGAAACAGGATCAAGAGCTTCTCCTCCTCCGCCTCGACCAAGAGATGCCCTACGAGACCTTGGCGCTACGCTTCGGCATCGCCCTGGGAACCGTAAAGAGCCGCCTCCACCGCGCGAGAAAGCATCTGAAGCTGAAGCTGCCGACGATCGCGTGCTGAAGGGGGGTGTTGGGTGTTGAGGTATTAGGGGTATTAGGGTATTAGGCGTTTAGCCGTGGTAGAGTGCCAAGCTCTCAACCCGAACGCTCGACGTCAAGCGCTCAAACGCAGTCTGACCAGTTCCCCTCAACACTCAACACTCAACACTCAACACTTCTCCCGAGCGCCCAACACCCCAATACCCCAATACCCCAACACCCAAAAAAAAGAGCCCTCCCCAGGCAACGGGGGAGGGCTTTGAACCAAGGAGGTGTTAGCCGAGTGGCATCACTTCCTTAGCTTTTTTTCTCGGTGCGGTGGTCGTGACGGCCCAGCCGCGGGCGCGGCAGGCTTCGGCGACGCGGTTCACCGCGACGAGGTAGGCCGCCAGGCGGCTGTGGACGTTCATTTCGCGGCGCATCTCGAACACGGCGCGGAAGGCCGCGGTCATGTGCTCGTCGAGGCGCTCGTGGACGTAGTCCAGTTTCCAGCGATCGAGGTTCAGGTTCTGGACCTGCTCGAAGTAGCTGACGGTGACGCCGCCCGCGTTGCAGAGGAAGTCCGGGATCACGAAGACGTGGTTCTTGTGCAGAATCTCGTCCGCTTCCGGCGTGGTCGGGCCGTTCGCGAGCTCGCCGACGACCTTCGCGCGGACCTTGCCCGCGTTCTTCTCGGTAATGACGTTCTCGAGGGCGCTCGGCAGGAGGATGTCGACGTCCAGCTCGAGCAGATCGCCGTTGGTGAGCGGCTTGGAGCCGGGGAAGCCGATGACGCTGCCCGTCTTCTCCTTGTGGGCGACGACGGCGGCCGGATCAAGGCCTTCCTTCCGATAGATGCCTCCCCTGGAGTCGCTGACCGCGACCACCTTGGAGCCGAACATCTCTTCGATCAGATGGTGTGCGTGCATGCCGGCGTTGCCGTAGCCCTGGATGGCGACGGTCGCGCGGGAGAGATCGATTTCGAGCTCTCGGGCCGCTTCCCGAAGGGTGAACATGCCGCCGCGGGCCGTCGCGTCGCCTCGGCCCTGAGAGCCGCCGAGGTTCAGCGGCTTGCCGGTGATGACGCCCGGCGCATGGTGGCCGATCATCGTTTCATACTCGTCCATCATCCACGCCATGATCTCCGGCGTCGTATAAACGTCGGGCGCGGGCACGTCGACGTCGGGACCGATCAGATGGCCGATTCTTCGCATGTAGCCGCGGGAAAGCCGCTCGAGCTCGCCCTGGCTCAGTTTCTTGGGATCGCAGATAATGCCGCCCTTGCCGCCGCCGAGGGGGATGTCGACGAGGGAGGTCTTCCAGGTCATCCACGCAGCCAACGCGCGGACGGTATCGATCGTCTCTTCCGGATGGAAACGAATGCCGCCCTTGCAGGGGCCGCGGGCATCGTTATACTGAACGCGGAAGCCGGTGAAGATCTTCACGCGACCATCGTCCATTCTCACCGGGATGAGGACTTTGTGCTCGGCCATCGGTTGGCGCAGCAGCTCGTGAATATCTTTGTCGAGGTTAAGCAAATCGGCAGCCGCATCGAGCTGCTTCTGTGCGATAGCGAATGGATTTGAGGTCATCATTGACTCCTGCACGTAAGAGGCATGCATCCGTCGCATTTTTCTTATGCGCGACCAGCCTACCCGAACCTATTTGTATTCGCTGTCCATACTTTCGGGTTCATCGATTGTTAGCAATTATCGAGCAGACGCGGTGAGCGCCCTTGCCCCAATCATCGCGCAAGCACGTGGCTCCGCGGCACTGGCGAGCAGGCGGAGTGTGTCAGAGCCATCTTGGCTCTGTCATCCCGGCGCTAGCCGGGATCTGGAACTTGACACTCTGCCGCGGTTTTGTGTTTGATCGCAGGCGACGAAGCCGAAGGCTGTAGCCGTCGCAACAGCGACGCCGAGCCGGCGCCTCCACTCCTCCTGACCCCGCCGCATCATCATCGGCGCAAGAGGAGGAAGAGGTTTCGGGAACTTATCGCCTGGCCGCGACGAGCGACTTGCGCCACTGCTTCTTCCCGAGATAATCCACGGAGATTTCGCGATGGCCGGGCATCGGGCCGATGAAGTAGCCGTTGCCCAGGATGATGCCGCCGAACCCGATTCGGCCCGCCTTGTCGTCCCAGAAGTACACGCGGTCTCCCATCTTCAGGTCCTCCATGCGCGTCGCCGGCTGGCCGGTTTCGCTCTGCTTCGCGAGGTCGGCGGGAAGCTTGTCGAAGATCCGGTGGACGAAGCCTCCGCCGCGCAGCGTATCGTCGATCGGCCGTCCGAGGAAGCGGGTGGCTTTCATCGGGAGGTCGGCCGCGGCGCGGAGCTGCGCCGAGGTCCGGGCGGCATCTTGGGCCACGCGGTAGGACAGGTGGGCGATCCGCCACCGCGAGGCAAATCCGTAGGTCCCGTTCTCAAGGAGGATTTTGTCCCAGGCCGCGCTATAGGAGACCGCGACGAGATAATCGTGGGGCTTCGCCATATAGACCACCTGCGCGTCGGCTTTCGGCTGGGTGTGGATGGGTGCGGGGCTTGGAAGGGACCTGGAGCCTGGCGTCGTCGCGAAGCCGGAAGGCGGCTGTGATGAAAGTTTGCCATCCGGGTTACAATGCTTGAGTCCGAAGCTGGGAACGCTCGGACTTCCCGGCGATGAGCGAACGCTTTACCTACGACGTTTTCCTGAGCTATAGCTCGAAGGACAAGGCCATCGTCCGCGAGCTTGCCGAGCGGTTGCGGAAGGACGGGCTGAAGGTCTGGTTCGACGAATGGGAGGTAAAGCCAGGCGACAGCATTCCGGCCAAGGTCGACGAGGGGCTGGAAAACTCCCGGATTCTCATCCTGTGCATGTCGGCGAGCGCCTTCGGCTCCGACTGGTCGCGCCTGGAGTCGTACACCTTCCGCTTCCGCGACCCCCTGAACAAGGACCGTCGCTTCCTCCCGCTCCGGTTCGACGACGCGGAGAGCAAAGGCTCCCTCGCCCAATTCCTCTATATCGACTGGCGATCGAAAAGCGACGAAGACTACGGGAAGCTGCTCGAAGCGGCCCGTCCGGACGGCGAGCGCCAAGACGTGGGACCGCCGGTATTGGAGGCGATCCGGACCCTATCCTTCGGCCATACGGGCGGAGTCAACGCGGTTGCCTTGAGCCCTGATGGGCGTCTGGCCCTTTCCGGCTCGGGCGACAATACGGTTCGTTTGTGGGAGGTGGAGAGCGGGCGTTGCCTGCGGGTGCTGGAGGGACACAAGGACGCCGTTTGGGGCGTGAGCTTCAGCGGGGACGGGCGTCTGGCCCTTTCCGGCTCAGAGGATAAGACGGTTCGTTTGTGGGAGGTGGAGAGCGGGCGTTGCCTGCGGGTTCTGGAGGGACACACGGAGTCCGTTTATGGCGTGAGCTTCAGCGCTGACGGGCGTCTGGCCCTTTCCGGCTCGGCTGACTCAACGGTTCGTTTGTGGGAGGTTGAGAGCGGGCGCTGCCTGAGGGTGCTGGAGGGACATACGGCCCCAGTTTGGGGCGTGAGCTTCAGCCCAAACGGCCGTCTTGCCTTCTCGGGGGCGCAGAACGGGGTCGCTCGGATATGGGATTTATCCGATTTGAAGCTCAGCGAAGCCGGTATGGGGCAGACCGGCTATACCAATGCCAAGGTTCTTCTCGTCGGCGATTCCGGGGTGGGAAAGACGGGACTCTCCAACCGGCTCGCGCTCGACAAGTATGAGGAGACGGACTCGACCGACGGAGCCTGGGCGACCCATTGGCCGCTTGACCATGCCAAAAAAAAAGATGGCGTCGAAAGGGAGGTTTGGCTGTGGGATTTCGCCGGCCAAGTGGACTACCGGCTCGTCCATCAACTCTTCATGGATGAAACGAAGGTCGCGGTCCTCGTCTTCAATCCCCAAAGCGAAAATCCCTTCGAGGGGCTGGGACAGTGGGACCGGGACCTCCAAAAAGCAGCCCGCAAGCCGTTCGCCAAGCTCCTTGCTGCCGGCCGATTCGACCGGGGCGGCCTCGTCGTCAGCGATGCGAGCATCGAGAAGTTCATGAAGGAGCGGGGCTTTCGCCAGCCGCTCTACCTGACGAGCGCCAAAACCGAGAAGGGATGCAAAGAGTTGCGCGAGGGCATCACGGAGGCGATCGACTGGGAGAGCATGACGGTAACGACCTCGCCAGTCCTTTACCGACGGATGAAAGAGGAAATCCTGAAGTTGCGCGACTCGGGAATCGTGCTTCTTCGCCTTTCGGAGCTGAAGCAGCGGATGGAAATGACCCTCGCCGACATGGAATTCAGCCCCGAGGAACTGGAGGCGGTCATCGGTCTCCTGTCCGGGCCAGGCATGATCCGCGAGTTGGATTTCGGCGGATTCGTCCTTTTACGTCCGGAGGTGTTGAGCCGATATGCGGCGGCCGTCGTCCGCAAGGTGCGCGGCCATCCCCAGGAGCTGGGCTGTATTCGCGAGGACGAGCTGCTGACGGGAGATTTGGATTATCAAGACTTCCAACGGTTGCCCCGCGATGACGAGAAGGTCGTTTTGATGGCCCTTCTCGAAACTTTCGTGAACCGGGCCTGGTGTCTCCGGCAGCCCGGCGTCGACTCGGCCCTCCTCATCTTTCCAAGCTATTTCCGAAGAGAGCGCAAGGAGATGCCCGGCCATCCCTCGGTTCTCGTCACCTACCGCTTCGACGGGCCGATCGACGAAATATACGCGACTCTCGTTGTGCGTCTGCATCACACCCTGGCTTTCCGCGCGGAGGAGCTTTGGAAGGATGCGGCCGATTTCAAGACTCCGACCGAGCAACAGATGGGCGTCGTTCTTACCCGCGAAGGGGAGGGTTCGGCCCGCTTGGAGGTCTTCTTCGAGCCTTCGGTCGATGATAACTCGAAGGTCGTGTTCCTCCGCTACGTTCACAATCATCTGAGCGAGCAAGCCACGACGCTCGTTCGTCTGCGAACTTATTGTTGCGGCAATAAGAGGTGCGAGTCTTTCGACAAGCCATATACGGACCAACAGAGGATCGATAGCGCCTTGGCGAAGGGCGTCACCGGGAGGATCTTCTGCCCCGACTGCGGCAAGCCGATCCCGCTTCACGACGCCATCGAGGAGCGATTCGAGTCACCGTCGATCAAAGAGCAGGTTCGAATATTGGATTCGAGGAGCGACATCGCAATCGACAACGAGAGCCGCGAACTCATCCTCGTCGGCCATGCCTACTCGATCGTCGCCGAGGCCGGGCAAATCTATCGCGGCTACACGAACTCCGACCACGGCATCGACGGGGAGATCGAGTTCAAGGATGATAAGGGTCGGGCCTCTGGGCAGAAGCTCTATGTTCAGCTCAAATCCGGCGATTCCCATATCAGCAGTCGCCAGCGCGACGGGGCCGAAGTCTTCCACATCAAGAATCCGCGCTGGGCGGAGTATTGGCGGGAGCAGGCGTATCCGGTCATGCTCGTGATCCGGAATTCGCGCGGGGAGATTCGGTGGATGGAGGTGAGCGAGTACCTGAAGCGTCAAGGGGAGCGGGCGAAGCAGATCGTATTCGAAGGCGAGCGGTTCGACGTCATGAGCGTCCGCCGCTGGCGCGACCGGATTCTCGGGCGATAGTCCCAATGTGGTTTGTGGCTTGTAGCTTGCGGTTTGATTGGAGCCCACGAAGCCGAAGGCTGTAGCCGTCGCAACAGCGACGTCGGCTCCAAGCTTCCGGAACCTCCACCCCTCAATCCCCTCCTCCGCCGCACAATCATCGGCGCAGGAGGAAGGGGCTTTTTCTCCCCTCCTCTTGCGCCGATGATTGTGCTGCTGAGGAAAAGGGAGGGGTACCCTGGCCCCATGGAAGAGCGCGGTTTCGATCAGTTGCAGACCGGCTACTGGCCGTTGGTCTTGATCGCCTCGACGATCCTGCTCCTCCTTCTCATCTTCGCCGGAGGCATGTATTTCAGGAAGAAGGAGATGGAGTGGCGGGCGGAGCATGAGCCGGATGGGTCGAAAGATCGAGACGATTCCGCGAGCCATCCCGTTTAGGCTGCAAACTCCGTATAATAGAGTTGGAAGCGATGACAACATCCCCGTCGGCGAACCCCGACTGTTATCGCAACCAAAAAGGAGCCGCGCGCTCCACCGAGATTGCTCTGCCGTGGCGTTTCGAGATTCCGATGGCGTCGGAACGAAGATGACCCGCCGGGGCTAAGAAAGACAAACGATGTTTCAGGCTCCCCTGCCGCAGGAGTATGCCGATCTCTCCCCCGAAGAGACCGACGCCCGCATTCGCGCCGCCAAGGAAAAGCTTGGCAAGCGCCTCGTCATCCTCGGGCACCACTACCAGCGCGACGAGATCATCGCCCACGCCGACTATCGTGGCGACAGCTACAAGCTCGCCAAAGACGCGGCGCGCCATCCGGAAGCCGAGTTCATCGTCTTCTGCGGCGTCCACTTCATGGCCGAAAGCGCCGACATCCTGACCCCGGACTCTCAGACCGTGATTCTGCCCAACCTCGCCGCCGGCTGCTCGATGGCGGATATGGCGAACCTGTTCCAGGTGCGGAAGGCTTGGGCGGAGATTGGGAAGGTATTGGGGTATCGGGGTGTTGGGGTATCGGATGAGGTGTTGGGGTATCAGGGTGTTGAGGTATTGGAAACGGGCGGCGGCTCTCCTTCCGCCGAACCCAATACCCCAACACCTCAATACCCCAATACCGCTCCCAATACCCCAACACCCCCATACCCCAACACCTCTCCCGCCTCCCCACGGGTCGTTCCCGTCACCTACATCAACTCTGCCGCGAATCTAAAGGCCTTCGTCGGCGAGCATGGCGGGACCGTCTGCACATCGACCAACGCGCCGGCCGCCGTCCGATGGGCTCTCGAACACGGCGACAAGGTTCTCTTCTTCCCCGATCAGCATCTCGGGCGCAATACCGGCGTGAAGCTGGGCTACGACGCGACGAGGGACATGGTCGTCTGGGATCCGTTCAAGCCGCTGGGCGGGAATTCCGAGGAGGCGATCCGCCACGCGACCTTCATCCTATGGAAGGGCCATTGCTCGGTCCACCAGCGCTTCACGGTCGAGCAGATCGAGAAGGCGAGGCTCGAAAATCCGGGTGTTCGGGTGATCGTCCATCCCGAGTGCCCGCTCGATGTCGTGCAGGCCTCCGATTTCAACGGGTCGACCGAATTCATCATCAGGACGATCGAAGCGGCGGAGCCAGGCACGGTCTGGGCGGTCGGCACCGAGATCAACCTGGTCAGCCGCCTCGCCCACGAGCACCCGGAGCTGACGATCACCTGCCTCGATCCCCAGATCTGCCCCTGCTCGACCATGTACCGCATCCACCCCTCCTTCCTCCTGTGGGTTCTGGAAAACCTGGTGGAAGGCCATGTGATGAACGAGGTTCGCGTCCCCGACATCACCCGCCTATGGGCGCGGCAAGCGCTGGATACGATGCTGAGCATTCCGGTGTAAGCGGGCGAAGCACTTTCATGTGATCGCACGTCCGAGAGACTGGGGTTTTGCAAAGCCGCCACAAAGTCCACCCTCGGAGCAGTATCATTCCTTCAATGCGTCGCCGCGCGGGACGCCGATCGTCCAATAATCTCCACGAAAGGCTGGCCTTCATCGAGGGCCTGCGTGGGATTGCCGCGCTCTACGTGGTGCTGACCCACTTCGGCTCGATGATCGATCCGAGCCACCTCGACGGCACGAAGAGCAAGGCGCCGGAGTGGCTCCAGTCGGTCATCCATCCCTTCTGGTACGGGCATCTCGCCGTCGCCGCGTTCATCGTCCTCAGCGGCTACTGCCTCCAGACTTCCCTTTTCGGCGGGCGGGACGGGCGGATTCACAAGTTCGGCAAGTTCTATGCGCGGCGGGCGAAAAGGATTCTGCCGCCGTACTACGCGACCCTCTTCTTTTCCGTCCTCGTCTCGATCTACATCACGTCGAAGCAGCCGGGCATGCCGTTCAGCCAATACGTCCCGGTCACCCAGGAGAACGTGCTCGCCCACGTCTTCATGGTCCACAACTTCTCGCCGGATTGGATGTACAAGCTGAACGGCGTGCTGTGGAGCATCTCGCTGGAGTGGCAGCTTTATCTGCTCTTCCCGCTGCTCGTCGCAATGATGTTCGCGGTTGGGCGGTTCTTCTACGTCCTTCTCACCGCCGCCCTGGCCGTCGCCCTCCTTCTCCTCTTCCCGGTGACGATGGGCCTCTTCGTCTGGTATCTGCCGTTGTTCGCCCTGGGCATGGCGGCTTCCCATCTCGCCTACCGTCCGAACCAGAGGGTGGGCATCGTGCCGCGCCTCGCCGCTTACGTGTTCGTGCTCGCCCTGGGCGCCTGCGGCTACGCTTGCTACCTGGAAGGCGGCATCCACTTCGATTGGCGGCCCCTCGCGGACGGCTGCATCGGCCTCGCCGTCGCCTCGCTCGTCTATCTCGGCACGGTCGCCCCATGGACTCCGTTCACCAAGCTCTTTGCATGGAAGCCGATCGCCGGGCTGGGCTTTTTCTCGTACAGCCTGTACCTGATGCACCACCCGATCCTGCAGATCCTGTACGTGAACCGGCCGGCCTGGGTCCAGGGCCCGGAACTTGAGGCGGCCTATATGATGGTCTTCTGCCTGCCCGTCATCCTCTTCGCCTGCTACCTCTTCAGCCTCCTCTTCGAGCTGCCGTTCATGGCGACGAAGAAGAGCCGCGTCCCCACTCAGCGCGAGATGGGCGCGCCGGTTGCCCTTCCGCTCGTCAGCGGCATGGCCGTCGTCCACACGGAAAAGGCGATCCGAGCCGAAGCCCTCGTCCAAGCGACGCTGGCAACGGCGGAGAAAGCCTGACGTTTTGGATTTGGGATTCCTCCTGCCGGATGTCCGCAGGTATCTCGAGTCGATCAATTCCCGACGCATTGCTACGCTCGACACCGACCTTCATTTGGGTCAGGTTTTACGTGAGGCGCCCATTCGCCTTCGGCGTGATTCCCGATGCGGCAACGCGGCCGCTTGCAAACCGGGCGGGCTCGCGGTCATAATCGTAAGGCTGTCCGGAAGGTATGTGCCTCACGGACGAGGATTTGGAGCCATGGCGAAGAAAGCGGAAGCCCGTGAGATCATTCGGATTGTCTGCACCGAAGACGGGAAGAACTATTACACCACCACGAAGAACAAGCGCAACACGACCGAGCGGTTGGAGCTGATGAAGTACAACCCGCGCCTGCGCAAGCACACGCTGCACCGGGAGAAGAAGTAAATGCCGAATCCGAAACGCCGCCACAGCCACCAGCGCACGGCTTTGCGCCGCACGAATTACACCGCCGAGCTGCCCGAGATCGAGCCGAACAAGCAGGTCGGGGGCGAGGCTTTCAAGCTGCGCCACACCGCGACTCCCGACGGCTACTACAAGGGCCGCCGCCTCCCCGGCTTTAAGGACTAGGCCTTCGCCGAAGCGCCCCGGAGCCATTCGCTCCGGGGCGTTTTTATTTGCGCCAACGTCACAATAGACGAGCCGCGCGCCACGGGGCATGAAAAGCACATGCTTGTCGAACTGACCGTCGAGAATATCGCCATCATCGAGCGCTCCCAGATCGCGCTCGGCGGCGGCTTTACCGTCCTCACCGGCGAGACCGGCGCGGGCAAATCCCTCCTGGTCGATGCGATCGAGCTCGCTCTTGGCGAACGGGCGGATTCGGACCTCGTGCGGACCGGCGCGGCGAAGGCTTCGGTTTCCGTCGCCGCGGACCTGACCGGCCGCGAAGAGCTGGCCGCGAAATGCCGGGAACTTGGGATCGAGCTGGATGAGGGATGCCTGTTCATCCATCGGGAAATCCTCGTCGAGGGCCGGTCGCAATGCCGGGTCAACGGCAAGCTGACCCCGGTTTCGGCGCTCAAGCAGCTTGGGCAGCATCTCGTCGACCTGCACGGCCAGCACGATCACCAATCTCTCCTCGATCCCGGCCGCCACATCGGCTTTCTCGACGCCTGGATCGGGCCGCCGGCAAGCGTCCTTCTCGAACAAACGGCGCGCGCTTACGAGGCCGCCTATGCGGCTCGGCAGAGCTTGGCCGCGCTTCGCGCGGGATTGCGGGACCGGGAGCACCGGCTGGACTTGCTCCGCTTCCAGGTCGGCGAGATCGAATCGATCGATCCGAAGCCGGGCGAGATGGAAGAGCTGGAGGCCCAGCTTTCGCGCCTGAAGAACGTCGAGCGGATCATGGACGCGACCTCCTTGGCGTTGGCCGGCCTCCGAGGCGGAGACACGAATGCCGCCGACCTCCTCCGGGCAAGCGTCAAAGCGTTGGAAGAGGCCTCCCGTTTCGATCCCGCCGTCGAGGGCCCCCTGGATACGCTCCGCTCGGCGCTGATCCAATTGGAGGAAGGCACGCACGATCTGAGCGCCTACGCGGAAAGCGTCGAAGCCGATCCGGCCCTCCTGGAAGAGGTTGCCGGGCGGATCGATTCGCTTCGCCGCCTGCGGCGCAAGTACGGCGAGGACGAATCGGGCGTGCTCGCCTTTCTCGAGCAAGCCCGGCGCGAGCTAGACCTGCTCTCTGACGCCGAGGCGAGCGAGGAAGACCTTGTCGCAAGGCTGGAGGAGGCGGAAAGCGAGCTGAGGCTGGTCGCCGAGGAACTGTCCAGCCTGAGACATGAGCGCGCCATCGAATTCGCGGAGCGCGTACAACATCAGCTTCGCGACCTCGCGATGGAGCGGGCCGAGTTCGAGGTGAGCTTCCGCCGCAAGGAGCCGGACGCGAGCGGCCAGGACGAGGTCGAATTCTTCTTCAGCGCGAATCCAGGCGAGCCGCCGAGGCCGCTGAGCCGGATCGCGAGCGGCGGCGAGGTCTCGCGGGTGATGCTGGCGATCAAGACGGCGACGGCCGGGCGCGCCGGCGTCCCGACCCTGATCTTCGACGAGGTCGACGCCGGCCTCGGCGGGAAGGCCGCGGCGACGGTGGCGCGGAAGCTGGAGGAGCTTGCCCAACATTATCAGGTGCTCGTGATCAGCCACCTGCCCCAGATCGCGGCGCGCGCGGCGACGCACTTCCGGATCGAGAAGGTCGAATCGGGCGGGAGGATCAAGACGCAGGTGCGCCTCTTGGACCCGGACGAGCGGGTGACCGAGGTCGCGCGGATGCTCGCCGGCGAGCAAGTCACCGACTCGGCCCTCGCGAACGCGAGGGAAATGCTGGGTCTTCCGGGATCGCGGACTTCGGTCCACACCTCTTTGCCCGGGCTTTAGCCCGGCTTAAAATAAGATATGTCCAGACGCGCCGGAGATGCATGCCCGTAGCCCTCCGTCCCGAACCGAAGCCGCTGATGATCGTGCTGAACGCGTTCAACCTGCTGCTCTGCCTCCTCTGGTTCGGATTCGTCGTCCTGGCGAGGCGGATAAGACGCAGGCTATAACCCCCTCCTCTTGCGCCGATGATTGTACGGCGGAGGAGGAGGGGGCCAGGGGGTGGAGGTTCCGGAAACTCGTAGTCGAGGCCCAGTTGTAGGTTCCCGGAACCTCTATCCCCAACCCCTTGCCTCCTCCCGGCACAAACATCCGGCAGGAGGAAGGGGCTTTCTCTCCCCCTCCCTCTTGCGCCGATGATTGTGCGGCGGAGGAGGAGGGGGATAAAGGGGGGTGGAGGTTACGGAAACTCGTAGTCGAGGCCCGATTTGTAGGCTCCCAGAACCTCCATCCCCTACCCCTTGCCTCCTCCCGGCACAAACATCCGGCAAGAGGAAGGGGCTTTGGGCGATCAGGCTTCCGGATACAGGTTGCGGATCAGCATCTTCACGGTCGCCCGGAGGTCTTTGTCGTGGTGCATCATCTCGCTGATCTTCTGGTAGCCGTGCATCATCGACGTGTGATCCCGGTCGCCGAAGAGGGAGCCGATGTGCTTCCACGAGTCGCCGGTGATCTCGCGCGTGATGAACACCGCGATGTGGCGGGCGTGGACAATCGGCGCTTTCCGCGAGATGCCCTTGATGTCGTCCCCCGGAATCTTGAAGTGCTTGCTGACCGCGTCCACGATCTGGCCGAAGCCCGGCTTGGCGAGGACGCCGGCGCGGTAGTACTGCTCGACCATCGCCTGGGCCAGGGCCATGTCCGGGCGGCAGCCCTCGACGCTCGCCTGCACCGTGAGCTTCGTCAGGGCTCCTTCCAGCACGCGGATGTTGCCCGGCACGTTCTCGGCCATGTACATCGCTACGGCGGTTTCGAGATCGACCGCTTCCTGCTTCGCCTTGCTCATCAGGATCGCGCAACGCGTCTCCGTGTCCGGCATCTGGATGTCGGCGACGAGGCCGGATTCGAATCTCGAGCGTAGCCGCTCGTCCATCAGGTAGAGGTCGCGCGGCGGCCGGTCTGAGCTCAGCACGATCTGCTTTCCGAGGCCCTGGAGATAGTTGAACGTGTGGAAAATCTCTTCCGAGGTCTTGTCCTTCCCGGCTATGAACTGGATGTCGTCGACCAGCCACAGGCTGACGCCCCGCTGCTGGCGGCGGAAGTGATCGACGCGGTTCGCCTGCAGCGCGTTGACGAACTCCTCGGCGAACTGCTGCGCGGTGATGTAGACGAGCGGGAAGTTCGGGTTCCGCGCCAGGATCTCTCGGGCGATCGCGTGGAGGAGGTGGGTCTTGCCCAGGCCGGAGGCCCCGTAGATGAAGAGCGGGTTGTACTTCACGCCCGGATCGGCGGCGACGGCCTTCGCTCCCGCGACGGCGAGGCGGTTGCTTTGGCCGACGACGTAATTCTCGAACGAAAACTTCTCGTAGGGCTTGAACCGGCCCTCGTCCGGATTCGGCGCGGCGACGCTGATCGAGTTCGGCGCCGGGACGGCCTGCCGCTCGCGGGCCTCCATGTGGAGGTCGACCGAGACCGGATGGCCGAGTTCGTCGGCGAGGAGCCCTTGAAGAGCGCCCAGGTACCGCTCGCGCACCCATTCCAAAATGAAGCGCCCCGGAACTGCGACGGTCACCACATTCCCGTCTATGCTCATGGGGCGCAAGGGCTTCAGAAATCTCTCATACCAAGCCTGGGGAACATCGGGAGAGAGTCTCTTAAGAACTTGCTGCCAGGCGGTTTGGAGCCGGATACTTTCGGCAGAGTCTTCAAGAGTCAACTGGTCTTTCATAACGGCAAAAGAGGCCAGAATAGGCCGGGCGGGGATTGGAAGTATAACACCAGAATGACGCCGCCGGGGATGAAAAAGCTCATGGTAGATTGGCAGAAAATCGGAAGGAACGGCATTGGGGCCGAAACGCAAGCCTTAACATCTCTCGAGTTCTTCGTTTTTCGAAATTTTTCGACGATGCCAAGAGAGCAGATATTGCCTAACACTTGTCTACTGTGGACTTGGCCCGATCCGTGGAGGCTGAGACTGTGAGACTGTTAGGTGTATTGGATGGCCGAGATATGGCCCCCGAGCTTTTGCGAGCCTGGGCGGAATCGGCGGAATTCGTGATCGCGGCGGACGGCGCCGCCGACCGTCTCCTGGAGGCCGGCGTCCGGCCCAACCTGATCATCGGGGATATGGACGGGATGACCCGCGACGCCGAGGGCGTCGAAATCCTCACCGACTCCGATCCCGAGTCGACGGACTGCGACAAGCTCCTCCGCTGGGTTCGCCGCGAGGGGCATTCGAACCTGACGCTGGCGAACATCGAGGGGGACCTTCTCGACCACGTAATGGCGACCCTGTCGAGCTGCGCCGCGTTCGGCCGCACGGTGCGGATCGCCCTGCGCCGGGGCATCGGCTGGGTCTTTACCGGGCCGCTCAAGATCAACGTCGATCCTCACGCGCGGGTCTCCCTGATCCCGATCACGCCCTGCTCCGGCGTGAAGCTGCATGGCGTGCAGTGGCGGCTCGATAACGCCGACCTCCATCCGGGAGGACGGGTCAGCATCTCCAACGCGGCGACCGACGGCTTCGTCCAAGCCACGATCGTCCGGGGAACCGGCTTCCTCTTTGCCGAATATCCGCGCGAGGAGATGCCTTTTTGGGACTAGCGGCGGTCGCCACCGTCTCCTTCGCGCCGCTCGATTACGCGGTCGTCGCCCTGTTCTTCGCGGCCATTCTCGCCCTCGGCTTTTCCGCCAAGCTCCGTAACAACACGATCCTGCAATTCCTCGCCGCCGGCCGCTCGCTCTCGCTGCCCGCCTTCGTGGCGACGCTCGTCACGGTCTGGTATGGCGGCATTCTCGGGGTCGCCGAATCGGTGACCTGGTTCGGCGTCGGAACCTGGCTCCTGATGGGCGTGCCCTACTATGTCTTCGCTTTCGTCTATGCGAAATGGTTCGCCAAGCGGGTGCGCGGCGGCGACCAGCTCAGCATCCCGGAGCGTCTGGCCGCGCGCTGGGGCAAGGAGGTGGGACTGACCGGCGCGTTCATCATGTTCTGCCTCGCCGTTCCGGCGGCGCACGTGCTGATGCTCGGCTCCCTCGTGCAGAGCTTTACCGGATGGAGTCTTCTCGCCTCCGTTTCTATCGGCGCGGTCGTGGGGATTCTCTTCCTTTACAAAGGCGGCTTGCTCGCCGACGTCCGGGTCGGCATGCTCGCCTTTGTGATGATGTACGTCGGCTTCCTCGTTATCGACGTCTACTGCCTGGCGACCCATCCTCCCGCGACGATCCTGCCCACTCTGCATGACCAGGGCATGCTGGATTGGGCGGGCGGCAAGGGGCCGATCGTGGTCTTTACCTTCTTCATCCTCGGCGCGTGGACCCTCGTCGATCCGGCGTTTCACCAGCGGGTGGCGAGCAGCGGCTCGCCGGAACTCGGGCGCAAGGGCGTCTTCATCAGCATCGGCTTCTGGTTCCTGTTCGACGTGCTGAGCATGTCCGCGGCTCTCTATGCGGTCGCGCTCGCCAATCCGAAGCCGGAGGACGGGAAGCTGCTCTATCCAATTTTCGGCGGGCAAATCCTGCCGCCCGGCCTGCGAGCCGTCTTCTTCTGCGGCATGCTCGGCACGATCCTCTCCGCGATGGTCGGCTATACGCTGGTCAGCGGGACGACGATCGGGCGCGAGATCGTCGGCCGGCTGAAGCCCGAGCTTTCCGACAGCCAGGTGACGAACTGGTCTCGCGTCGGGATCGCGGTGGCCTGCCTCTTCGCCGTCGTGCTCGCCCTCAACATCCACAGCGTGGTCGATCTTTGGTATTCGTGGAGCGGCTGCGTGATCGGAGCCATGCTGATTCCCGTCAGCATCGCGTACCTGCGGGAACGGACCCTGAACGTGGGAAGCGCGTGGATCGTCGTATCGATGGCGGCTGCGTTCTTGATGAGTTTCGCATGGCTTGTTTACGGTTTGCAAACCAAGAACAGCCTGCTCAACGTCGCTTTTATACAAAGCAAGCACGGTCTGATTATCAGAGCGGAGCCAGAAGCCGAGAAACCGGCGGACGGAAGGCTCGACGTGCCGATTGGCACGCTGGCCCCGGCCTTGGTAATCTCTGGCGCGGTGATCGCGTTGGGCGCGCTCGCTTCGAGGAGAACTGAACAGAATGGTTGACGATCAGATGGTTGACAACGACGTTGCGACGGAAGAAGCTCCGGTTGCCGATCACCCGCAGGCCGGGGTTGGCGAAGAGGGCTGGTCCTCGCCGGTAGGCGAATGCCACCTGGCGAGGCTGGTCGTTAAGCGAGCCGGCGCGGAGACGGACGTGGAGTTTCACCTGAACCCGCCGTGCATCATCGGACGCTTCGATCCCTCGATCGGGCCGATCGACGTGGACCTGGGCACGATGCCGGAAGGCTCCTACGTCTCGCGCAAGCACGCGAAGATCACGTGCGACGATGGCGTCTGGAAGATCGCGGACATGGGCTCCTCGAACGGGACGTTCATCCTGCGCCAGGACTTCGAGAAGGTCGACGAGGCCGAGCTTCAGGACGGCGACGAAATCGCTCTCGGCAACGCCCGGTTCGTCTTCCACCTCGTGCAAGCCGAGCCGGCGCAGAGCGCGTAGCGCGAGGGCCGGCCATGGCTTGGGCTGCGTCACTGTGTTGTAGACGTCATCCCGAGCCCGCCGGCCCCGTGGCGGTCGAAAGTGTAGGAATGACAAATGGGAGCCCGGAGGGCTGTAGCCGTCGCAACAGCGACGCAGGCGCGAAGCCCTTGTCATTAGGAGCGAAAGAACGAGCCTCCGGCGAAGTTCTGAAGTCGAAGGCCCCCGCATGAGCGATGCGCTTGATGCGGGGGTCTTTCGACGGCGCGGTTCGCTCGGAATGAACCACCAAACAGAGGACGCACTCCCTCCAGACGCGAGAGAACGGGCTTTCTCGGGCCACGCCGTATTAACGGGCGAATACGCTTAGTGGAACAGCCTTAGACCGAAGATGCCGCCTCGGAGCACGTTCTGGATGTAGAACGCGGCGTTGACGACGTTGGCGATCGTGTTGATGTCCGGCGTGTTCGTCGCGGGGACGTAGATAAAGTCGTTCGGCTGGAGTTCGACGTTCTGGCTCGCGTCGCCGTGTTCGTACCGCACGAAGTCGGCGCGGATCTGGAGGAACGTGCCGGGAGCGCCGGGCATCTCGCGCTGGATCATCACGCGGCTCATCATGGAGCGCGTCGGGATTTCGCCGCCGGCCTGGGAAAGCGCGTCGGCGAGGGTCATCGGCTCGCGGTAGGCGTAGAGGCCGGGCTTCTGCACAAAGCCGAGAATCTTCACCTGGTTCCGGTTATCGACCGGAACTTCGAGCTGGTCGCCATCCTCAAGCTCGTAATTCTGAGAAAGATCGCCGCGCCGAAGCATGCTGTAAAGGTCGATCGGAATCGCTTCGTCCGAGCCCTGGTGGTGAAGGACGGCCCGGTGCTGGTCGGCCTGGCCCTCGATCGGGTCGCCGCCCTGGTGGATGAGAGAAAGGATCGTGTCGCCGGGCCGGAACTCGTATTGGCCGGGGCGCGCCACCGCGCCGCCGATAGAGGCTCGCGTCGGCCGGTAGCGGGCGAAGGTGACGGAAACCTTGGGGTCGCGAAGGCGCAATCGGTCCTGATAAGCCTTGGTGAGTTCGGCTTCCACTTCGCCGGTGGTCTTGCCTTCGACGTTGAACGAGCCGACGAACGGCGCGCTGATGCTGCCGTCTTCGCCGACGGGGATTTCGACGTTAACCTGGGCTTCGCCGTAAACCTGGATGCGAAGAATATCGTCCGGACGGATTCGATAAACCTTCGTGTTCGACGATTGCCCGAAAGCGGCCATGCTTAAGAGCAACAAGACGACGGTTGCGAGAGCACCCTTCATATAGCTACGTTTTCCTTCCCTGATCAACGCGACGTCATTCTACCACTCCGGCTTCAATAGCGCCAGAGCCTCGCCGTCGCCCCTCGATAACAACGGTAACCTCACCCTTGCGAGGAAGTTCCCTCTCTGTAGGGACGGTGGGAAAGGTCGCGCGGAATACCTGTTCGTGAATTTTCGTCATTTCGCGGCAAATTGCGTA
Source organism: Fimbriimonadaceae bacterium (assembly GCA_035545155.1). GTDB lineage: Bacteria > Armatimonadota > Fimbriimonadia > Fimbriimonadales > Fimbriimonadaceae > JAEVZK01. The sequence goes on from DASZYX010000021.1 coordinate 27,298, forward strand.
GCGTCTTTCACCTAATTCCTCACTCGCGGCCCTTAACAAAGCCTCGATTCGGAAGGGGGATTCGAAGAGCACGAGGGTCAGCGGCGAGTCTTTGAAGGGCCTCAGCTCCGATTTGATGGCGCCCGACTTCTTGCCGAGAAAACCGAGAAAGCAGAAGCGCTGGCCGAAGAAGCCGCTCAGCGTCAGTGCCGTCGTCACTGCGCTCGGCCCGGGGACCGCGCCGATCTCGACGCCGGCCTCGTGGCATCGGTCGCAAAGGATCGCGCCGGGATCGCTAACGACGGGCGAGCCGCCGTCGGTGAGGAGCGCCGCGTTCGCGCCTGCCGCGATCTCTTCGAAATACTTGCCGATCTGGTGCTCGCTGGTGTGGTCGTTGAGCACCCGCATAGGCTTCTTGATCCCGAGGTGGGATTGAAGCTTGCCGCTAACCCGCGTATCTTCGACGATCCAAAAATCGGCCGCCCCGAGCGTTTCGATCGCTCGGGGCGAGAGGTCGGCCAGATTGCCGATCGGCGTCGCCACCATCGTCAGCCGGCCGTTTTCCGACACGGTTACTTACCCGTCTTGTTGGTTTCCGGATGAAGGACCGAATTCTCCTTCTTGCCGGAGGCATCCTTCTTGCCGGAGTTATCCGTGGGCTTGCCGGCGGGAGGCGCGGTCGGAGCCTTGTTGTCGGTGGGCGGCATCGCCTTGGCCTTGTTCAGCTCCTCTTCCGTCTTCTTTCGCTCGGCTTCCTCGTCCTTCTTCTCCTGCTCGGCGGCGGCGTAGTCCTTCAGCCATTGAACATAGCTGGCGTCGAGCGACTTGACCACGTCGGGGGGGAACAGTTTCTTGTCCTTGGCCTCCGTGATCGCCTTGTTGAGCTGCGCCCAGAGCGCCTTGCCCTGATCGTCGGTGCGGACCGAGATCATGTCGGCCGCGTCCTTTGCGGTCGACGCGGTGTTGTCGGCATCGCCCGCCTTGATATAGGCCTCGGTCAACTCGATCTTCGCGTCGAGCTCGGGGAACTGCTGGACGTAGAGCGAGAGCACTTGCGTCGCGAGCTTCGCAGCCTCCGCCGCGGGCATGGTCGACGTAACCTCGCGCAGGGCCAGCCGGGCCGCCGCCGCCGCCGCGTCCGATCCGATCGCCCCGGCGGGAATTTTCAGGGCCCGGTCGACGATGTCTTTCAGCTTCTTGCTCTTGTCGGGCGCCGGGGGCTGCGCGTTGTCGATCGCGAGGAAGTCGTGCAGGATGTGATAGCCGTCGCTATCCCACTTCACGTTGGCCGGGGTATCCAGTTTGTTGATTTCGTCGGAGACGTACTTGCCCGCCTTCCGCTTTGCCTCGTCGTCGAGGAGCTGGGCCTTTTTGCTCGCGTAATCGGCGGGCAGCTCGATCTTCCGGCCCACGTACTTGAGGATGGTCGGCCCTTGGGAGGCGGCAAAGATCTCGCTGACGTCCCCCGGCTTCGCCTTCGACAAGAAATCGGCGTACGGCTGGCCCGTAATGGAATCCGCGGGGATCGGGTTGGACTCATCGCTCGCCTTCTTGCCCTTTTCGGTCGGCTTGTCCAGATACTTGTCCATCGCGGCTTCAAAGGAAAGACCGCCCTTGATCTCCTTCAGGATCGCTTCCGCTTTCGCCTGTTCGGCATCTTTCGCCTTGGGATCGTCGGGCTTCACGCCGGCGATCTTTGGGGTGACGGTGATGCTCTTCACCCGGAACATGTCGAATTGCTTCTTGACCTCGTCCTCGGTGGGCGTGAATTTGCTCTTGTACTTGTCGATGAGGAGCGCCGGAGCGGCGGCGCCCTCGGTCGCAAGCCGCTCGGTATCGTCCTTCAGGTTGCCGTCGATTTTCGCCTCAAGCTGCTTGCGCGCATCGAGCAGGCTGACTCCGTTCATCGACTTGAACGCGCTCTCGAACTCCTGCTCGGTCGCGCCGGGCCGCAACTGGCCGATCATCTCCAAGTATTGGCGTTGCGTCCCGAGCTCCTGCTGGATGATGGATTGCTTTACGTTGGCGTCGGAAAGGTCGACGCCCTCCTTCTTGGCGAGAATCAGCGCGAGGCCGCTGTGAATGAGAGCGTCGATCTGGCTGCCCTCTTGCCTCATCCGTTCCGTCGCGACCGGGGACTCGTTCTGCTGGCTCTTCACCAGATCGGGGCTGATCTTGAAGTCGCCCACGGTGACGACCGGCTGCATGTGCCCGGCTTGCTGCTGGTTCGGGTCCTGCCCGCCGCAGCCGCGCATGCCCGCGCCGAGCATCATAATGACGGAAACGCCAAGGACCGTCGAAACCGCGATATTGCAGCCCTTGTTTTGAAATAGCTTGTTAATCTGGTTGATGGACAAGGCGGACTCACCTGCTAGTTAAAAGCGCCCTTGAGTATGGCACGGCTATCAATACGTCGAAAGAAGGGGAGTTGAAACGTAGACAAAAAGCGCGTATACTGCGTCTACACCTTCGAGGCGGAGTATTAGACGAATGGCCAAAGGACTTACAAAGCGGCAGGAAATGATCCTGCAATTCATTTTAGATTACGTCCAACGCGAAGGCTACCCGCCTTCCATCCGTGAAATTGGCAAAGAATTCAAGATCGGCTCTTTGCGCGGGGTGACGGTTCACCTGGACGCCCTCGAGCGAAAGAGCTATATTTCCCGATCCAACACCCCGCGATCGATCAAGGTCGTACACCCCGCCTTCCAAAGCAACAACACCCGCGCGGTGATGCTTCCCCTCTTGGGCTCGATCGCCGCCGGCCCCCCGATCCACGCCCAGGAGCACGTCGAGGACCTGATCCCGGTGCCCTCGGAGATGGTGCGAAATATCGAGCATGCCTTCCTCCTTCGGGTGAAGGGCGATTCGATGTCGGGCGAGGGCATCATGCCGCGCGACCTCGTCGTCGTCAAGCCGCAGCAGACCGCCAACCACGGCGATCTCGTCGCGGTCCTCCTGGGAGACGAGGCGACGGTGAAGCGCATCTCCTTCGACAAGCAGGGAACGCGCCTCATGCCGAGCAACCCGGCCTACGCGCCGATCGAGGTCGTGCAGGAAGACGCGACCGTGATCGGCAAGGTCGTCGGCCTGATCCGCGACTACGAAGGCATGGCGTTCTAAGGCGATCCTGGGACCGCGGACTTCAGTCCGCACGCCCGTTTCTGAGTAGGCGGCCCGTCGGGGTTACGTCTCTCTTGGAACCGCAGCTCAACACGGACCATCGGCGTCCATCTGTGTTCATCTGCGGTTCCATTCTCTTAAAACCGCAGATGGACGCAGATGAACACAGATGACCGGGGCCGCAGATGATCGGGAGTCTCAGCCCATCTGCGCCAATCTGTGGCTGATCTGCGGTTCATTCCCTTAGAAACCATCGGCTTGCAATAATGAAGCATGGTTTTGCTCGCGGTGCTTCTCTGCGCTCAGGCGCAGCAGTCGGTGCTGACCGTCGGTGACGGCGAGACGTACTCCCGGATCGAGGCGGCGCTTGCGGCGGCCAAGGCCTTCGACACGATCCAGGTTTATCCGTCTAGCGCCGGTTACGGCCAGACCGCCTTGCGGGTCACGAAGCCCGGCGTCGTCATCGTCGGTATGGGGGCGAGCCGGATCAAGATCGACGGGACCGGATACGATTACACCGGCGCGGGCTCGGTACCGCGCGCGATTTTTCAAGTTGAGCCGAAGGCGAAGGGCGTCCAAATCCGCCACTTCGAGCTGACCGGCGCTCATAACGACTCCTACAACGGCGCCGGCGTCCGCATCAACCAGGCGAGCAACGTCACCGTCGAGGATTGCGATATCCATGGGAACGACATGGGGATCATGTCGAACGGGACGCAAGGCGACGCCCAGGCTGCCTCGAACCAGGTCATCACCCATTGCGTCATCCACGGAAACGGGAATGCCGCCGACCCCGGCTACAACCACAACCTTTACCTCGGCGGCACGAGCGTCACCGTCGAGTTCTGCGAAATCTACGGCTCGCTGACCGGGCACAACCTGAAGAGCCGCGCCCACTACAACCTCGTCCGGTACTGCTACATCCACGACTCCGCGAACCGCGAGTGCGACTTCCCCGAGGCCTGGGACACCCAGCGCCCGAACTCCAACGCGGTGCTGATCGGCGACGTGATCGTCAAGGACCCGAACTGCCCCGGCAACCGGGAGACGATTCATTTCGGCGTCGAATCAGGCTCGCGCAACGGTACGCTCTACCTGGTCAACGACACGATCGTGACGCCCTTCCTCTCCGGCGTCGTCGCCCTTTCGACCTCGACGGGGAGCGCCTCTTTCCAAAACAGCGTCGTCGTCAACACCGTCCAGAACGCCCCCAACCTGCTCGATCTCTCGAACGGCGGCCTCGCCGCCAGCGCCAGCGGGCGAAACAACTGGATCAGCCGCCAGTACGACCTTTCCGCAACCCATATCGATAGCGGAACCCGTTACGCGGGCGGATCGAATAGCACGAATCCTCTCGACTCGACCTACCGGCTCCTCGGCCAGTCGTACGCGACGGTCAAACCCACCTGGGTCGACGGCTTGGGTTTGGCTCAGAGCGGCTATCCAACCTGGATCTACTCGGGGAATGGAACTTGGAAGGCATCCTCCGGGCCCTTCATCGGCGCAGGATGAAAGGCGCACGGAGAGCCCCTCGCCCCCCGGGTCTGTGAACCTGAGCGCAGCGAAGGGAGTGGCGAGGGCGCGTGACGCCCGATCGATCCCACCCCGAAGGGGTTCGTAGCAAAGCCCAGGGTCTAGAACGATCTGAGAAGGTTGTCGATGCTCCGCGCCAGGGCGGTTTCGGGATCGCCGTGAGGGCCGATTTCGTCGGCGGAGTTGTGGGCGTCGGCGGTGCCGTGGGGCATGGCGACGCCCAGGCCCGCCCAGGCCAGCATGCCCGCGTCGTTGTTGCCGTCGCCGAAGGCAAGGACCTCTTCCCTGGCGACGCCGAGGTGGGCGGCGACGTGCTTGAGAGCCTCCGCCTTGTTCGCCCCCCAGTCCATTAGCTCGAGATACTCGGGATCGGTGGCGACGGTGTGAACCTGAGGCAGATGCTCCGCCGCCCAGGCGGCATGGATCGGCGTTTGCTCCGGCTCGTCGAGCCACAGGACCTTGAGGATCGGGCCGGTCCATGCTTCCAGCGGATGGACGACGGCTCCGGCGTCGCCGCTGCGCCGGTCGTAGAGATCGGTGAGATGGTTCCTGCGGTTGGCGTAGGTCGCCTCCGGCAGATAGCCGAGCATCGTAAGGCCCCGCTCCGTTCCCGCCTCCAAGATCGCGGAAGCATGCTCAGGCCGGAGGTGGCACTCGTAGAGGACTTCCTTCGTGGAAAGTCGAAGGGCGAGGGAGCCTTGGGCGGTGATGATCGGCCCCTCCAGCCCCAACTCGTTCGCGTAGCGGACCATGTTCTCGACCCTCCGCCCGGAAGCCAGCACGATCTGGACGCCGGCTTCGGCCAGCCGCCTCACCGCCCGCGCATTCGCCTCGCTGATCCGCTTATCCGGCCCGAGCAGCGTTTCGTCGAGGTCGATCGCGGCGAGGCGGTACGGGAACATAGGCCCTAGTGTATTCGCGCGGCGTCCCGGCAAGCGGTAGATCAGAATATCGATTGATGGCGAGAGGAGTATGCGTCGAGGCGGTGGCCTGCTCGGTGGAGGATGCCCTTGCCGCGCAGCGGGCGGGCGCCTGCCGCATCGAGCTTTGCTCCGCCATCGAGCTTGGCGGCCTGACGCCCTCGATCGGACTCGCCCGCGAGGTTCTCGCCGCCTGCGATCTGCCGGTGGTGGCGATGCTCCGTCCGCGCGCGGGCGGCTTCGTCTACTCCCGGTCGGAGCTCGCGACGATGCGGCGAGACGCCGAAGCCCTCGTGGATGCCGGCGTCCACGGCCTCGCGTTCGGCGTCCTCGATGCCGGCGGACGCGTCGACGTCGAAACTTGCCGGAACTTGATCCAAGCCGCCGACGGCCGAGAAACCGTCTTTCACCGGGCCTTCGACACGACCCGCGATCCCTACGAAGCGCTGGACGCCATCGCGAGCCTCGGCATGACGCGAATCCTCACCGCCGGCCACGCGGAGAAAGCGTCGGACGGCGCTTCGCTCCTCCGCGAGCTACGTGAGCGAGCCGCCGAACGGATCGGGATCATGGCAGGCGGCGGGATACGGGCCGATAACATACGATACATTATCGAGACTTCGGGCGTGGACCAAGTGCATCTCGGTCCCTTTAGGAAAATCGAGGGCGGCTCCGGTTTGTACTCGGAGCCGTACGGGCGGCTCGACGAAGATCAGCTTCGCCAAACCGTTGCCCAGGTTAACAACGGAGAGCCCATATAATGGGATCGGAAGCCAATCGATGAAAGCAGTCCTGATAGTCGTTGCGGCGGTCGCGGCACTTTGCGCGACTTACTTCCAGGAGGGCCGAACCAAGCCGCTGTCCCAGCCAACCACGTCGAGGGCGACGGCAGATGGGAGCCATGTCGCCCTGGATCCGAACAGCCCGGCCGCGAAGAGGATTGGCCAAGGCCATGGCTCATGCGCGGATCGGGCTGACGATGTTCATGCGAGCGCAGAATCGGGGAGCGTCGTCCGAATTCGACAAGGCGGCCGTATCGGCTCCGCGCGACCCAATCGTCGCCTACTATCGCGGCTAGGCTTTCGCTAACCGCGAGGCTCAGCGCATCTGGCGGTAGCGCTCGATGAGGGCGTTGGTCGAGGAGTCGTGGCCTAGCGGCGTGGTTGAGCTGAGCTCGGGGATGATCCGCTTCGCGAGGACCTTGCCGAGTTCCACGCCCCACTGGTCGAAGGAATCGATGCCCCAAATCACGCCCTGGGTGAACACGCTGTGCTCGTAGAGCGCGACCAGCTTGCCCAACGCGGCCGGCGTCAGCTTCTCTAGAATCAACGTGTTCGAGGGGCGGTTGCCCTCGAAAGTGCGGTGCGGCGCCAGCCAGGTCGGCGTCCCTTCGGCTTCGACCTCCGCCTGCGTCTTGCCGAAGGCGAGGGCCTCGGCTTGGGCGAAGACGTTGGCCATCAGATAATCGTGATGCGGGCCGAGGGGATCGAGGGCGCGTGCGAAGCCGATGAAGTCGCAGGGGATGAGCTTCGTGCCCTGATGGATGAGCTGATAGAAGGAGTGCTGGCCGTTCGTGCCCGGCTCGCCCCAATAGACGGGGCCGGTCTGGACCTCGACCCGGCTGCCGTCCAGCCTCACATGCTTGCCGTTGCTCTCCATCGTGAGCTGCTGCAGGTAGGCGGGAAAGCGCTTCAGGTACTGCTCGTACGGGAGGACGGCGACGGTCTGAGCGTCGAAGAAATCGGTGTAGTAGAGGGTGAGCAGCCCCATCAGGACCGGCAGATTCTTTTCGAAGGGCGCGGTGCGGAAGTGCTCGTCCATCTGATGGAAGCCGGCGAGCATCTCTCGAAAGCCCTCCGGGCCGATGGCGAGCATCGTCGAGAGGCCGATCGCGGAATCCATCGAATAGCGCCCGCCGACCCAGTCCCAGAACTCGAACATGTTTTGGGTGTCGATGCCGAACTTGGCGACCTCGTCCGCGTTGGTGGAGATGGCGACGAAGTGCCGGGCGATAGCTTCCTCGTTCTTGAGGGAGGCCAGACACCATTCCCGAGCGGAATGGGCGTTGGTCATCGTCTCCAGCGTCGTGAAGGTCTTGGAGGAGATGACGAAGAGGGTCTCGTCGGGGACCAGGTCGCGGGTCGTCTCGATGAAATCGGCGCCGTCGATGTTGGAGATGAAGCGGAAGGTCAGATCGCGGCGGCTGTATCGGCGCAGGGCCTCGTAGGCCATGACCGGGCCGAGGTCGGAGCCGCCGATACCCACGTTCACGACGTTTCGGATCGGTCTGCCGGTATAGCCGAGCCAGCTTCCCTCGCGGATCCGGGTCGAGAACGCCGCCATCTTGTCGAGCACGGTATGCACCTTCGGCACGACGTCTTCGCCATCCACTACGATCCGCGTCCCCTTCGGCGCGCGGAGCGCCGTATGGAGGACGGCCCGGCTTTCGGTGACGTTGATCTTGTCGCCCCGGAACATCGCGTCGATCTTCCCCCGCAGGTCCCGCTCGTGGGCGAGCTCGACGAGGAGCTTCATCGTCTCATCGGTCACCCGGTTCTTGGAGTAGTCGAGGTAGATGCCGCAGGCCTCGACGGCGAGGCGCGAGCCGCGAGTCGGATCGGAACCGAACAGGTCGCGCAGATGCAGCGGCCGAACGGTTTCGACGTGGTCGGCGAGAGTCTTCCAGACGGGGGACGGCATTCCTAGACGTTACCCCTGCCGGGCTCGCGCTCCGAAGGGCCGACCTAACCGATATGGGGTCCGAGGATCGGCTCGAAGCGGTTGATGCCCCCGAATCCCACGTAGACCAGGTCCTGGGCGGTCGCGCTGAACGCGGCGTTGAAGAAGTCCGGCAGCACGCCGGTGACGTGGAAGTTGTTGCCCGCGTTGCCGGTCGCCCCCATGAACATGACGTCGTAAAACCGGTCCGCAGCGGGGTCGTGGATCGGAGCGATGAAGGCGGCGTCGGCGGTGAGGACGCCGGTGACGTGCTGAACGGTGACGCGGATGCCGTTCACGCTGACGGTGACGTTCATCGACTGGTCGACGGTCCACTGCATCCGGGTCGCGGAAAGCTGGGTTCCGTGCATGGTGATCGGGATCGACTGGGAGCCGAAGAAGGAGCCGACGTCGAGCGTGATGTCGAGACTCCCCACCGGCTTCATGACGAGCGTCGGCCCGGTCGGATTGATCGATCCGGAGCCGAGAGCGGACGTGTAGGAGCCCGACTGAAGGTTGAAATCGGCGTTGAGGCCGGAGCGAAAGATGCTCACGGGTCCGGCGTGGACGAGCGAAGCGAGAAGCAGCAAAACAAAGATGAAGCAAGAGCGCATTATGAATCCCCGATGACAGTTTACGACGGCTTGCGATGACAAAGGCCCGCTGAACCGTCCTTCTAAACAGAAATGAAATGCTCGGAGGCTTTGGTAGTCTCTAATAAAGGAGAGCCCTAATGAAACAGTTTTTCCTTCTCTCGGCCGCTCTCGCCGTCGTTTTGGCCGGCTGCGGCCCGAAGACGGATGCAGTCGTAGCGCCGAACGGCGGGAAGACGATCGCCGCGAAGCCGGCCGGCAAGACCGAGGCGCCCCCGCCCAGCGACAACCAGGCGGCCCCGGCCCACGAGGAAGGCACGGTTCCCGAAACCGGCGGCAAGGACGAGCCGACGACCACGGCCAGCGTCGTCTCCGAGGCAGACCTTGGCCTGCCCTTCTATCCCGGCAGCGAGGAGCAAAAGACGGATTCGATGATCTCCTCCGGCGCCGATGGAAAGGATGTCCGCAGCGTTCGGACGACGAAGGACGATCCGGGAAAAGTCAGGGACTTCTATAAGAACAAGATTTCGAACGCCTCCCTCTCGAACATGGAGAGCAACGGGACGAAGATGGTGATCATGAGCGGCAAGCTCAAAGGCTCGGACGTCATGATCTCGGTCGCGAAGACGCGCGACGAGGACACGCGCATCAGCATCGCGATCACCTACAAGAAGGGCAAGTAAGGGCTTTAGGACTCTTCGTCGTCTGCGACTTCGTCGATGTCGATCTCGTCGTCGGCCAGCTTGGCGGTCGGCGGCGAATCCAACTCGAGACTCACGAACGCGATGTTCTTCGTCTGGCGATTCGGGCAGTTGTTACAGACGAACTCGACTTTGGCGGTCCGAAGCCAATCCGGTACCTTCTCGATCGGCTTGCCGCACGCGGAGCATTGAATCATACGTCTTTCGTTCCTTCGCTAGTCTTTTCCACCGGTTGAGGCTGGACGGTGTCGGCGGGAGGCGTCGTAGGAGTTGGCGCCACCGCCTTAGGGGCAACGTCCTCGCCCACGGTTTCCCGGTAATGCTGGACCGTCTGCGAGTGGCTGATCCAGCCGTTGAGGAGCATGATGCCGGAAGCGACGAGGTAGAGAAGCCACAACCCCCCTTCGCGCTTCTGGCCGGGATCGCGGATGGAAGCGTCGCCGCTGACCATTCCGACGATGCATAGGATAAACAGGATGCCGGCGATCCAGAAGTAGGTGTTCTTATACCAAGCGGGTTTTGGAATCTTCTTCGGCGCCACGGGTGCCTATTCTACCATTTGGGGCTCCGGGACGTTCCGCCAATCGAATGCCACCGCGGAGGTGGGGAAGCCGAAGCTGTAGTCGCAGGTTTTACACCTGCGCGCCCGAAGGGCGATTCTGCCGGCGTCACCAAGGCAACCGAAAACTCGGAGGCTTCCCGACTCCAAGGGAGAGGCGCTTGAATCTCGGGACGTGTGAGACTCCCCGGGATGCATGAAGGTGCTCACCGCAAAACCACAGGAAAAGCCGCGACCGATTGGCGTAAAGTATCGAACAACAGGCGGGCGCCGGGCTTCCGGCAACCATCTTGCGGCGGGTGATCGGCCCGCCGCGTTTTGTTCGGGGGTTTTGGGTTCTTGAGGGTCAAGTACGGATTCTTGCTTTCGGCGCTCGTCGCCGTCTTCTCCATCGAATGCGGCTTCGGCCAGACGAAGCCGGTCGCCATCGTCAACGCCCGGATCGAGACCGGCGACGGCAAGGTCATCCCGTCCGGGGTCGTCGTCATCCGGGACGGGAAGATCGTCTCCGTCTCCGAGATGCCGGGCAACACGGCCGGCGACGACATCCTCGACGCCAAGGGCAAGACGCTCTATCCCGGCTTTATCGACGGCTATTCGACGCGCGGGCTCAAGCTCCCCGACGCGCCTTCCTCCGGCTCCGCGCCGGATTCCCTGAACACCGCGCCGCCGACGATGTGGCATGGCAACCGGAAGGGCATCCGCTTCGACGTCGTGGCCGGAAAATGCCTCGACCTCGCCGACGAGCTGAAGGACAACTACGCCCAGGGCATCACGACGGCCCTCCTCAGCTCCGGCGCCGGTACCATCCGGGGCATCGCCTCCATCGTTACCTACACCGACAAGGGCGACGTGCTCGTCCCCTCCGAGGCGGCCGAGATTTCGATTCGGGGCGGCGGATTCGGAGGCGGCGGGGGCGGCGGCTATCCCGGCTCCCTGCTCGGCATCATCGCCCTCACCCGGCAAATCCTCTTCGACGCCCAGCAATACGCCCAATTCCCGCCGGAGAAGAAGGACGACGGCTTCGAGAATCTGAAACCGCTGATGACGAAGCAAATCCCGGCCCTCTTCAACGCCGACACGGATCGGGATATCGTCCGCTGCGGCCATCTCGCCGACGAATTCGGCTTCAAGGAAATGGTCTGCATGGCGCGCGACGCTTACAAGCAGATCGACACGCTGAAAGCCCACAACGCGGCGGTGATGGCTTCGATCGATCTCGGCGACGAACCATCGGTCAAGCCGCCCGACAATCCGACCTCGGACTCGGCTCCGCCCGAAGTCCTCGCGGAGACCCACCAGAACTGGGTCGAGCGCTCTCAGAACGTGTCGAAGCTGATCGCCGCCGGCATCCCCGTCGCCTTCTCCTCGACCGGGGCGAGCCTGGGCGACTTCCTGAAGAACGTGCGGAAGCTGATCGCCGCCGGCGTGTCCAGGCAGGACGCCCTGAAGTGCCTCACCTCCGGCGCGGCCACGATTCTCGGCGTCGCCGACAAGATCGGCACGATCGAGGCCGGCAAGCAGGCGAACCTCGTCCTCATGACCGGCGACTTCGCCGACGCGAACAGCGAGGTCGATACCGTCTTCGTCGAAGGCAAGCTGATCAAGGTCAAGAAGGAGGCCGGCAAGTGATCCTCAAGCGTTTTCTCTGCGTGCTGGTTCTCGGCCGCGTCGCCATGGCGGACGGGCCGCTCCCCTTCGAGACGGAGGCCATGCGGCATCCCACCCTCGTCACTCACGGCAACGTGCTGATCAAGGACGCCCGCATCCTGACCGCGACCCACGGCGTCATCGAGAAGGGCTCGATCCTGGTTCAGGACGGGAAAATCGTCGCGATCGGCCAGATCGCACCGCCGCCTGGGGTGACCGTCATCGACGCCGCCGGCAAGGTCGTCACGCCCGGCATCGTGGACGCCCACGTTCACCGGGCCATCGATGCCGTCAACGAAGGCTCCGACGCGATCACGAGCGAGGTCCGCATCCTCGACGTCCTCAATCCGAACAACAAGAACGTGTGGCAGGCTCTCGCCTCCGGCGAGACGACCGGCCTCGCCCTCCACGGCAGCGCCAACCCGATCGGCGGGCAGAGCCAGGTGATCAAGTTCAAATACGGCCATCCGGTCGAAGACCTCCCGATTCCCGACGCTCCGCGCATGATCAAGTTCGCGCTCGGCGAGAACGTCACCCGCTCCGGCCAGTCCAACTCGAACCGCTTCCCCCACACCCGCATGGGCGTGCAGGCGGTCTATCGCCGCGCCTTCACCGAGGCTCGCGAATACATGAAGAAGTGGGACGCCTACGAAGCCGACAAGGCGAGCAACCCGAACCTGAAGCCGCCGACGCGCGACCTGCGCCTGGAGGCTCTTGCCGACGTGCTGCGCGGCAAGGTCTGGGTGCAGTGCCACTCCTACCGGGCCGACGAAATCCTCATGCTCGTCCGCCTCAGCCAGGAGTTCGGCTTCAAGATCGGCGCGATGCAGCATGCGCTGGAGTCCTACAAGATCGCGCCCGAGCTGGCGAAAGCCGGCGTCGGCGTCTCGATCTTCGAGGACGAGTGGGCTTTCAAGCTGGAGGGCTACGACGCGATCCCCTACGCCGCCTCGATCCTCACCAAAGCCGGCGTGAACGTCTCCGTCAACACGGACGGCACGGGCGGCACGACGGCCTTGAACGTGGATGCGGCGAAGACGATGCGCTTTGGTGGCCTCACCGAGGAGCAGGCTCTCGATCTCATCACGATCAACCCGGCCAAGGAGCTTGGCGTCGATAAGCGGGTCGGCAGCATCGAGGTCGGAAAAGACGGCGATCTCGTCATCTGGCAGGGCGATCCGATGAGCGTCTATTCGAAGGTCGATACCACGATCATCGAGGGCGAGGTCATGTTCCAGCGGCACGACGCCTTCGGGGTCGATGCGAATTCGACGATCAAGGAAAAACTCGATCCCTTCAAATACGTGGCGAACAAGCCGGTCCCCAAGGACGCGAAGACGTATGTGATCGTCGGCGGTATCGTCCACCCCGTCTCGGGGCCGGTCATCAACGGCGGCATCGTCGTAATCGACGACGGCAAGATCGTCGCCGTCGGCAAGCAGGTGCCGATTCCGCCGCAGGGCGTCGTCATCGACGCGAAGGGCATGAACGTCTATCCCGGCTTCATCGACGCGGGCACGACGCTCGGCCTCACGGAATTCGGCGAGGTTGGCCAAGCGACGGATGCGCGCGAGCTTGGCTCCTATCAGCCCGATCTCGAAGCGCTAACCGCGCTCCAGGTTCAAAGCGAGGCGATCCCCGCCGCCCGATGCCAGGGCATCACGAGCGCCCTGACCTGCCCGCGAGGCGGCATCGTCTCCGGCCAAGCCTCGGTTTTCAACCTGAGCGGCTATACGAACGAGCTGATGGGGCTCAGCCCGAAGGCCGGGCTCTGCATCAACTGGCCGGGCGGCGGATTCGGCGGCTTCGAAGAGCGGATGGACGACGACGACCTGAGCGACGAGGACATGGGCCTCGCCCAGCGGCGGGGCGGCGGCCCGCAAGCCGATGCCTCGGAGGTCGAGGACTATTTCGACAAGGCGGCCAAGTATCTGAAGTCGCACGACGAGCCGGATTTGCGCTTGGAGGCGATGAAGCCGTATCTCGACGGAAAGCTGCCGGTTTTTATCCGCGTCCGCAATGCCGCCTCGATCCGGGCGGCGGTGGCCTTCATCAAGAAGTACAACCTGAAAGGCGTCCTCGTCGGCGCGCCGGACGCCTGGCGCGAGGCCAAGCTCCTCGCCGATAACCATATCCCGGTGATCGTCACCGCCGCCGGAAAATCGACGCTCGGTGCGAACACGACGATCAGCAACTGGGACCCGTACGACACGCCTTATGCGCTGCCGACGCTTCTCAAGCGAGCCGGCGTCCCGTTCTGCTTCCAAAGCGACGACGACGCGATGTCGATGAACCTGCCCTTCCGCGTCGCGGAATCCTGCGCGTACGGTCTCTCGCCGGAAGACGCCCTTCGGGCGCTGACCCTGTCCGCCGCCGAGATCCTCGGCGTGCAGAACCAGATCGGCAGCCTCGATCCCGGCAAGATCGCGAATGTGGTGATCAGCGACGGCGACGCCATGGACGTGACCTCGAACATCCGCTACGAGTTCATTAACGGCAAGCCGGTCGAGCTGACAAGCAAGTTCACCCGCCTGCGGGACCAGTACTTGAAGCGGGTGGAATAGTCCTTCGTCGTGTGCCCTCTCCTCCCGGCACCCTTCGGCTTCGCTCAGGGCAGGCTCATCCGGCAAGAGGAAGGGGCTTTCCGTTCCCCCTCCTCTTGCGTCGATGATTGTGCGGCGGAGGAGGAGGGGGATCAAGAAAGGCCGTTACGTCTACTATCACTGCACGGGTCGGCGCGGCTCCTGCCCTGGACAAAAGAGCATCCGAGAAGAGGCCATTACTGAGCAGCTAAGCGCGATTCTGGTGGGTCTGAGGATCGAGCCGGAGATTCTATCGTGGCTCAAAGATGCGCTGCGAGAAAGCCTAGAAGAGGCCGGACAAATAAAGGCGATGCAACTTGAGCGGCTGGAAGCTGAGCGCGTGACGCTGCGCAAGCGGCTCGAGCAGCTGTATGCGGATAAGATCAGCGGCGACGTTCCGGCAAGCGTGTACCCGACTCTCAAAGAGCGCTGGGAATCCGAACTGGCGGAGGTCGACGTGGCGATTAGGGCGGCTGAGGCTGCCGATAGCTCCTACTATGACGAGGGAGTGGCGCTGTTAGAACTAGCTCAGAACGCGCATCTTGAGTTCAAAACGGCTGATTCAGACGACCGGCGCGAACTGCTCCGATATCTAGGTTCGAACTTCAAGATTGTTGACGGTAAGGTGGTCGTAGAGCTTCGAAATAGCTTCAAAACCATGTTCGAAGCTAACCAACAAGTTGCGGGAATGGCTCCGAATGCGATGCAATCTGAGATATGGTCGGGATGACTGGATTCGGATTTAGGCTTAAAACTGCCTGATACTGCCATCTATACTGCCATGTTTGGGGTATGCTCTCAGCATGCTTTCGAAGACTGCCATGCCTCGCGACAAGAAGGCCAATCTTCGCTTCAACGAGAAGACGGGGCGCTGGGACTACCGAGTGCGTCTCATTCGTCCGGACGGGTCGCAGTTTCTACGCGCGGGATCGTCGGTCTCGGAATCGGCAGCCCGCGAGAAACGGGATGCCGCATACCGCGAGTTTAACAACGACCTGGGCAAGGCCAAGGCCGAAAAGAAAGCAAAGCGTCAGGAGGGCTCGGACACGCTCAAGGCCTGGATAGAGCGGGTTCTCCCACTCATTAAGGACGATTGCGCACCCACAACGTTTGAGGCCTACAGCCATAGCCTTGAGAACCACGTCCTGCCAGCCCTCGGGCACTTGGCTCTTGAGAATGTGCGATCACTCGTCATCACGGAGCATCTTCAGACACTGAGTCGCGAACATAGCCTCGGAGTCGCCTCCCAAGCTCGTTCAGCCTTGGCGAGGGTCATGCAGGTCGCAACCATTGACGGCCGCATTCCGGCCAATCCCGTGAAGGCCGTGCGCATCGGGGCAAGAGAGCGCAAGCTTAGCCGCATTGAGAAGGCGCAGGGAGGCGACATTGGCAAACGGTGGCTCACGATGGATGAGGGACGCACCCTTCTCGCAGCGGCGGCGGGAACCGCAGCGTACTGGCCGATTCTCCTGGGGCTCCGCTTTGGCCTTCGCTCGGGGGAAGCCATGGGGCTCACTTGGGAAAACGTCGATTGCGATGCAAAGGTGATTCGGATTCGGCAACAAGCCCAATACCTGAGGGGAACGCCACGCCATATCTGTCCGCCCAAGAGTGCTGCCGGTGTTCGCGACGTGCCGATCCCCTCCGATCTCCTGACTGAGATGAAGCACGCCAAAACCACTGCAAATGCCCAAGGAAACGTGTGGGTCTGCTTAGACGAGCGTGGGGAGCCCCAACACCCCAAACACGTCACACGGCTCATTAAGGACGCAGTGACGAGGGCTGGGTTTGACGGCTCGGACAAGAAGCCGGTGCCGACCTCTCACGACTTCCGGTCTTCGTACCTCACGTGGCTTGCCAATCACGCCAACGACGGCGCTGGAGTGAAGCCCCATGTCCTCATGGCGATCGCCGGTCACACTGACATCGACATGGCCATGAAATACTACGTCAAGGCCGATGCAGAAGATCTGGCGGTAGCGGTGAACTCACTCAAAGTGTCCTGACGGAGATGATCTCCAGTCCGGATTCGGATCGAAGCGACCGATCCCAAATCACACAGACTAAGGTTGCCCCGCCCAGTGCGCCGTTCTTCAGAAGCTGGGATCCCCGGTAATGGCCAAGTATTGACCCACATTCAACGGCCTTGGGTTTAGGCGCGGAGTGAATGAGAGCGTGGTCCCCGGGAACGAACCTGGATACCTGATGATTCTGAAAGCAAACAGTTGCACGATTGCTCGAATTATGTCGAGCACAGGTTGAGTTAAGAACCCAGTGATAGCTTTGATGATTTTGTTAACGATGTCCGGGACGTCCTGACAAAATGAAAATGCCAAATCACGAGTTCGAAGCACAGCGTTCCCGTAGACGCCGTTATCGCGAAAGTTCAGAATCGCATCAATTGTGAAGTCAGGCTCCGGTTGCACCCTAACGCACACTCCATTCTTATACCAACAACAAGGGTGCTTGCAGAGTTTTGGAGTCAAAAGATTCACGAAGGCCCGCAAATCGATTGATGCCCCTACTTCGATTCCACCGTTGACGATGCCGCCATGCCCTGCGTCGATGATGAGAGACCACCCGTACTCGGCCCCAATCAAACAGTTAAATGAAGTGCTGTCAGTGGCACCTCGACGGTAGCTGAAAACTTTCCGAGCGAGAGCATCGAACAGGGCACCATTAGTGAACAATTGCAGGTTCTCATCAAAGGCCTCCAGTGGCTCCTTCAGATAGGGCTGCACATCGGAAGTGACGAGCCCAAGTTCGCGTTCCTTCGTTTGCAGGTACTTGTACGCTGGGGACTTTGCAGGCTCCCATGTGAGCAACTCATCATCGGTCAGTGACTCCATTTCGCTGCGATGGAGAGCCAGGAACTCCGTCAGGAACGACGTTACCGCCGCCTGGGCCTCTTCTAACACTTCGGCAGCATAGAGTACCTTCGCACCTACGACCAAGGAGTCGTCATGAATGGACAAGTAATTCGGAGACAAGGAGACCGAGTCGTACAGCTCGATAGCTCGGGGCAGTTCAAACTCGCGAACGAACCCACCTATGCTCAGAGCAAGAACCTCGTTGACAATGAACAGAATGAGATTCTCTACCTTTGTGCACCAATCCGAATCTGCAGGGTTGCCAAACCCACCACTATGGTTGGGATTTGGCTTGGATCCGCTCTTCGCGGCCGCCTTCCGCAGCCCGTCAATTATCTCCTTAACAATTTCGCCCTTTGGCTTTGAAAACTCGACGCTGATTGGTTCAAGGCGGATTTGTCGAGTCGAGGGCGTGTCCTGAACCAATTCCACGGCACACAAGGCTTCAAGATCCCACTTAAACGGCACATCGTAGTCCGGAGTGCCGTCCGGCTTAAACACGATGAAGTCGAAGTCGACTCCCTTAGACGTCAAACGCACGTTCGGCGGCGTATCGACATATTCAGCATAACCTGCCAGATTTCGCGCCTTCGCATGCGAGAGATAAAGAGATCGGAAACGGCTCTTAGAAAGAGGTGAGAGCTGAAATACCAGTGGATTGCCCACCTTGTAATCTAACCTGAGCTTATTCTCGAACTGCGGGAACGTCATCGAGTGCTTGTACAGTTCGGGATACTTGGCATGATGGGCAGCTGAAAACTTATTTAGAAATGCTGACTTGACCGCTCCAGCGACGTCAACCCCATGTGCAGTCAAATCTGAAACATCAATTGGCATTGCTTCCTCCCGCCTGACCTCGGATCCCCATCGCGTCACCTGCATCGCGACGACGCACGTACACCAACCATACCATAGGTCTGATAAAGTCCCCTGATCGGCTTATTCGTTATGTCATGGGAACACTCATCTGAGCTGGTGAGGGTGTTTCAGGTCACAACATCGGAACAATTCAGGTAGATGATTCATGCGCATCGTCCCGCGTAGATAATCCGGGACACCCCACGTCCCCGGATAGCATCCCATTAACCGTGCCGTTCAGACTGGGCCACGACGGATGTTCACTCCGCACCGAATTCCTTCCGCATTCTTTCGGATCATGCCGTTCGTTAGCCGACCTCGAATTTCTGCAGGTAGCGAGAGAGTTGCTGACGTGAAATGCGCCGTGCACGCTTCGTGCCGGGCACGATGCCAGATTCAAGGTATCCAGCTTGAACGAGCTCCTCAACCTCTCGCTTGGAGAGCGAGAGAAGGAATGCAGCTTCGCTCAATGTATAAAGTAGCTTTTCCGATAGGGTTGGGCTACTGAGTGACGCCGGACAGGGCCGGCAGCCTAACCCGGGTCGATCTGCGCCACTGGTAGTCACGTCTCCGAGCATCCATTGACGTCGACACCCCATCGGATGTTCGTCGTGATTCTTTAGCCTGACCTAAAGGTCAGTTTGCGAAGGTGGTTGAGTCGCTGACCTAGACCTTCACACGAGAACTCCTTTGACGGGAGAGACTCTCGTTAAAGAAAGTTAAGTAACAGGGCGAGCCTGAGGAACGTTCGGCAAACCCGACCAAACTTGACCGAGGTGTTATCCGGGGCTTCTGGCCGTACGAATCGCCTCGCGCCCGCTCTGACCCGTGCCAACTTGAGATCCGTTGACGATACACTCATCGGATAGATGAATTGGACGGACAAGAAGCAGCGCGAGCGCTTTGCGTTCGAGCGGATATATGACCCAGCCGAGTACGTAGCCGTCCTGCCTGGCGAGGAGCCCGATTTTGTGGTGGAGATCGGCCATCGTGCGGAGCCGTTTGGCGTTGAGGTCACGGAACTCTGGGTGTCGGAAGCTGAAGCCCGACTTAGCTACATCCCAGGTTACTTTCAGGAGCTTATCGATGGGGGCCCAGTCCGGCACCGTGACGATCTGACCGATCTTCCGATCAGCGAATTTGACATTTACGACAAGGATGTGAAGCTCAAGAGTCGAGGAGTGAAGGGCATCTTCAGGAAAGGCAGGCCAGTCGAGCAGGTCGTCGCTATGCTGGCCGATCGTTTGCGACGCAAAGAAGCATTGATAGATACCTATCTCAAGCGGGCCCCTAGCTCGCAACTCATCGTCTGGGATATGGAGTCCTGCATCGGCAACATCGGGGCGGAGAACTTCCATCGCGCTCTGTTCTCCGGAGAACTACGCGATCTGATATATAGATCGCGGTTTGGCGAAATCCATTTACTGAGCCGGATCGGAAAGGACGACGTGTTCCTTCCGTTGCGCCTGCTGTTACTTGCGGAAGAAAGCCGGAGAATGTTGAAAGCGTTCGAGGAGTTGGACGCACTGCCCAGCTTCGCTGACTTCCCCGACGCCGTCTGCTACTATCTTCGCCACTTTGGTGCGGCCTCAATGATCTCGTGCGACCGCAAACTTGCAAGTTTTGGTCAGGCACGCGTGGGAGTACAAGACAGCGGCAATTCGTGCCTAATGATGGACTTTGCCTTCCCCGGCATGGATGCTGGTGTGGAACCGTGCGAGAACGCTTCCACGCTCTTTCCGGACGGCTTCTGGGAAATTGACGCTCGCCTCCGCGCGAGTCATACGTTTAGCATGGAAATGAGTGTGCCAGCGAGGCCCATGGCGGCTGACATGCGATAGCAAGATTGACGACCGTTAGCCTAAGAGCGCTGGAGTCCACCAACTTCTTCGAGATTTATAGGCCAGCCAGGACCTTCCCGAGTTCCTGGTCGGCCATTCGATGGTGATGCAGATTCATCCGCTCAAAACAGTCAGTTGCGAGCTTCTTGTAGAAGGCGATTGCGGCCTCCCGCTCGCCCCGCCGGACCATAATTCGAGCACGCGTCAGCCCCGTCTTTTCGAGGAAGTCTGGCCCCGCATTGCCAAGTGCCTCAAGCTCCTCTAGCGTTTCTTCCGCCTTGAAGATTTGACCCATTGCGGTTTCGACCCTAGCCCGCACTTCAAGTCCGGCGCAGTATCCGAGGTAATCGTCACCGTGCATCGAAGTCTCAACGGACCTGATTGCCGCCTCCAGATGCTCCTGGTCAACCGGGTGTCGATTGTGAGTTGCGAGGACGTGGAGTGCGAAATCTCGTTGAAGCGCTGCTTTCCGGTGTGTCCAGATGGCAAGTGGCTCGCCACCCTTCGGTCGCCACGACTCGGCAAAGGACATGGCGTTCTGGTGGACCTTCATAAGTTGCGAGACCGTGATTGATTCTAAGTTTCTGAGCGCCTGCCCTCTCGTCCACAGAGCCGTCAAGAGATCCGCGTTTTCCCGCCGGCTGCGGGCACGCTCCTCCATCTCAGCCACTGCCGCAATCGCAGGCGAAACCTTCCCGAGTCGCAAGTTCAGTTGGACGATACGCTCCGTGAAAATTTGCCAGGAATCGGGATCGACGGCGTGTTGCTGGCAGAGCCTCGCCAAGCTTAATGCCCGAACCGGGAAGGCAGCTTCCTCTAACAGCCTGATTTGGTGTAGTGCTTCCGCCTTCTCAAACTCCAACTCACGCCAATTTGGAAGCGGAGCAAATTCCGCAACCCAAGCCCGATGGATTTGATCTTGAAGCGCGAGTGTGGAGAAGTGGCCAATGACGCGCTCAAGCGTCTCAGGCTCCGGGATTTCCGGGCCTCGGACAATCTGACTGACGCGCCCCTCTGATACTCCAAGTGCCCTTGCGAACTCTCGGTTCGAGCCAAATTCGGCTTTGATGGCGGCTCGAAGGACAACACCGAACGGCGCAACTTTAGGCTGCCCTAAAGAAGGTCGCTTCGTGCCGTCGTCGCCCACAGCTAGAAGTCTACGCTCCTTTCCACGGCTCGGCATGGAATGGCTCTTTCGGATCATTGAAGCTCCCTGTATCTGGTGGTCTCAGCGGCCCCGGAAAACCGCCGTGGCCACACCTAAGAGTCCCTCCGATTCATTGGGGACCGTGATGGACACCCGCGATCCTTTGATCCTCCATACCGGTGACCTTGCGCGCCATACCTATATCCTTGGAGCCACCGGTTGCGGCAAGACGAGCCTCATCCTGAGGCTCATTGAGCAAGATCTCAAGCGCGGGCACACCGTCGCAGTAGTGGACCTGCGGGGAGACCTCGTTCGCGGTGTCTTGGGGCTCTGCGATCGGCTAGAGATCGATCCTGAGCGCGTGACCCTCCTGGACCTTCGCGAAAAGCAGCGAGTGCAGGGATTCAATCCCTTATCTGGCGCCGGAGAACCCTACGTCCGGGCTCTTCATGTCCTGGATGTCGTGCAACTTGAAGCCGAATCCTGGGGCGTCCATGTATTGCCCAATCTAATCTGAGACACGAGGCCTCGTTACTTGACTGAGTGTCTGCCTTTGGAGATCATATGGATCAAGGCAGGAGAAATGTCAAAACAATCCCCGCGTCGTTGGACGGCGCAGCAGAAGCTGGCGATACTCGAGGAAGCTCGCAAAGAGGGCGTTCAGGTAAGCGATGTGTGCCGCAAGCATCAGATCGCACCGGCCGTGTTTTACGACTGGGAACGCAAGATGAGACAGGGGGCGCTTCAGAGCCTCACGGCCCGTCAAACGCAGCCAGCCCGGAAGGCCGGCGCTCCGTCTCGGACGCTTGGGGAAGCGGAAGCGGAGATCACGCGCCTCAAGGAGGTGATCGCCGAGATCGCCGAGGAGAACTTGAGGATCAAAAAGGGGCTCTGGCCTTAGCACCTGGCGCTCACAAGAGCTCATTGCAGAGATCCCAGATACTGGAGGCGGTTCGGCTTGCCAAAGAGCGTGGTTTGAGCATCAAGCTGTCTCTGGCCGCGCTTGGGATGCCAAAGGCGAGCTACTACCGGTACGCAAAGGAACCGGAGCTTAAGAAACGCCGAACCCAGAAGGACCGGATTCCCTTGACTCCCCCCGAGCGAACCCGGGTTATCCAGGCGGCCAGGGACCATCCATTGACGGGCTACAAGCAGCTCACGCATCTGCTCGTCAACGAGCAAATCGTAGGCGTTCGCGCCCACCAGACCTACGCCCTGCTCAAAGACGAGGGGTTGCTCGGCCCGAAAGTCTGTCTGGGAGTTCCAAGCCTGAAACGGCCGGCTGAGCCGACCTTGCCCAACCAGGTTTGGCATATGGACCTCATGTACCTGCGCCTAGAACGCAGATGGTTCTATCTCATCGACATCCTCGACGCCTACAGCCGGTACGTGGTGCACTGGAGGCTGAACCCGACAATGGAAGCTCAAACCGTCACGATGGCCGTCCAGGAAGCTTTGGAGCGCTGGGGGCTCGAGAAGGCGCCCGCGATCGTCCACGACAGCGGCTGCCAGTTCCTAAGCAAGGAGTGGCGGGACTTCGCCAGCCATCGAGGCATCCCGAGCATCCGGACGCGCATTGCCCATCCCGAGTCCAACGGACGCATCGAGAGGCTCCACAGAACCCATCGAAGAGAAGCTCTTCAAGAGACAGACGACTGGAGCCTGGAGCGAGCCCGCCAAGAGATCTCGCGCTGGATCCACACCTACAACGACCTCAGACCACATCACGCCCTCAAAGGCTTGCCACCCGTGGTCTATTATCTCGGTGAACCCGATGCCGCTTACGCCCA
>DASZYX010000022.1:0-37675 GCA_035545155.1 Fimbriimonadaceae bacterium
TCCGCTTCGCTCAGGGAATAACCCTTTCCTCCTCCGGCACAAACCATCCGGCAAGAGGAAGGGGCTTTCTCTCTCCCCCTCCTCTTGCGCCGATGATTGTGCGGCGGAGGAGGAGGGGGATAAAGGGGGTAGAGGTTCCGGAAACTCGTAGTCGAGGCCCGATTGTAGGTTCCCGGAACCTCCATCCCCCCACCCCTTGCCTCCTCCCGGCACAAACCATCCGGCAAGAGGAAGGGGCTTTCTCTCTCCCCCTCCTCTTGCGCCGATGATTGTGCGGCGGAGGAGGAGGGGGATAAAAGGGGGTGGAGGTTCCGGAAACTTGCAGTTGGGACTCGATTGTAGGTTCCCGGAACCTCTATCCCCAACCCCTTGCCTCCTCCCGGCACAAACCATCCGGCAAGAGGAAGGGGCTTCTAATCCTCTAGTCCTCCAATCCTCCCTCCACGCGGTACACTTCGGCAACCAGTCCCGATGCGTCGGGACGCAACGATTTTTATGGCCAGAACACAAACCCCTCGTCGGGGACGTGGGCGAACGAAGACCGCTACAAAAACTAAAGAGAGTCCAAACGGATCGTCCCGGTCGACCCCGACAACCGAAATCATCGTCAACGTCTCGAATCGAGAGACCAGGATCGCCTTGCTCGAAAACGGGCAGCTCATGGAGTACCGCGTCGAGCGGGAAGAGCGCGTCGTCGGCTCCATCTTCAAGGGCATCGTTCAGAACGTGCTGCCTGGCATGGACGCCGCCTTCGTCGATATCGGCCTGGAACGCAACGCCTTCCTCCATGTCGGCGACATCCTGCCCGACGAGCCAACCGACAATTCCCCGGCGAGCATGAAGCGGAGCGAGCTTCGCCGCCGCAAGATCAAGGATTTGTTAAAACCGGGCCAGCAGCTCATGGTCCAGGTCACGAAGGGCTCGCGCGGCACCAAAGGCGCTCGTGTCACCACCCGCATCGCCCTGCCCGGCCGCTACGTCGTCCTGATGCCGGAGGCGAACAACGTCGGCGTCAGCCGCAAGATCGAGGAGCGGGCCGAGCGAGAGCGGCTCCGCAAGATCGGCGACAAGATCGCCCCCGACGGCTTCGGCCTTATCCTCCGCACCGAATGCGAAGGCCGCACGGAAGCCGAGCTGAGGGCCGACGTCCTCTTCCTCCAACAGCTTTGGAAGGACGTCCTCGGCAACGCGAAGAAAATGCGCGCGCCGGCCTGCGTCCATAAGGACCAGACCCTCCTTTTCCGCACCGTCCGCGACCTCTTCGGCGAAGAGATCGACCGCATGGTCATCGACGACCCGGACGAATACGAGAAGGTTCACCTCGTTGCGAACATGGTCGCTCCCGCCTTGCGCGAAAAGATCACGCTTTACGACAAAGACACTCCGATCTTCGACAACTACGGCATCGAGCGCGACCTGGAGCGGCTGCTCCAGCACAAGGTGCCAATGAAGTCGGGCGGCTCTCTCGTCGTTGACGAGATGGAAGCCCTGACCGCTATCGACGTCAACACCGGCAAGCAGGTGGGCACAACCCAGCTCAGCGACACCATCTTCAAGGCGAACATGGAAGCCGCCGACGAGGTCCTTCGCCAGCTCCGCCTGCGCGATATGGGCGGCATCATCGTCGTCGACTTCATCGACATGGAAGCGGCGGAAGATCGAAAGCGGGTGCTCGACCACTTCACGAAGGGCTTGGCCCGAGATCGAGCCCGGACTCGGGTCGGCAAGATTTCCTCGCTCGGCCTCGTCGAGCTCACCCGAAAGCGCACCGGCGAATCGGTGACGGAAGCCATCAGCGAAGTCTGCCCGATGTGCGGCGGCCAGGGCCGGATCTCCTCCAAGGAGACGGTTTCCCTTTGGATCGAGCGCGACATGTGGCGCAAGATCAACGAGCCGGGCAACGCCTTCCTCGTCGAATGCCATCCCGCCGCAGTCGAGGCCCTCATCGGGCTCGACGGCGAGAACGTCGAGGAGTTGGAGCACCAGATGCGCCGCGGCATCTACATCCGCGCGAACTTCGACATGGAGTACGAGGAGTACGAGATCACCTCTGGCGCGGTTGAGAACTTCGACCGGGAGTTCATGGGCTATCGCCGCGCTCAGGTCCTGGAGTGCAACGTCCGCCGCTCGGCGTTTGACAACACGAACCGGATCGTCGGCTGGACCGACTCCGGCTACTTCGTGGAGCTGATCGACGGCGCCGACTACGTCGGACATCGCGTGAAAGTCGTGCTGCAGGATATTCGGCGGTCCTACGCCGTCGGCGACGTGATCCTGCCCGGCGCGAGCGGACGGGGGATGAGCTAGCGGCTATTTGCCGAATTTGCGCTTCCACTCGTCGAGGAGCTTGAGCGCCTCCAGCGGCGTGAGGTGGTTGACGTCGAGCTCTTGGAGCTCCTTCACGACCGGCGGTTCTTCGAACTCGAAGAGGGTCATCTGAAGCTTCTGGGTCTGGGCGGGGATCGCTTTCGGGGCCTGGTCCTTTTCCTCAAGCTCCCGCAGGATTTCCCGCGCCCTTGAGAGAACCGCGCCGGGAATGCCCGCCATTCGGGCGACGTGAATGCCGTAAGAGCGGTCCGTCCCGCCGGGGAGCACCTTGTGGGTCCAGACGATTTCGTCGCCGAATTCTTCGACGGCGACCCGGAAGTTGGCGATACCGGGTATCTGGTCGGCGAGGGCGTTGAGCTGGTGATAATGGGTCGCAAACATCGTCTTCGCCCCGATCGCGGCGAGATGCTCGACCATCGCCCAGGCGATCGCGAGGCCGTCGTAGGTCGAGGTGCCTCGCCCGACCTCGTCGAGGATGACGAGAGAGCGATGCGTCGCATGGTTGAGGATGTTCGCGCTCTCCACCATCTCGACCATGAACGTGCTCTGGCCGAGGGCCAATTCGTCCTTCGCCCCGATCCGGGCGAAGATGCGATCGCACAACCCGACCCGGCAAGATTTGGCGGGCACAAACGCCCCGATCTGGGCGAGAAGGACGATCAGCGCGTTTTGGCGCAGGTAAGTCGACTTGCCGGCCATGTTGGGCCCAGTGAGGATGAGGAGCCTTTGGGGGGACGAGGGGGGGAGGGGGTGATTGGGGTGAGGGGGTGATTGGGGTGACAGGGGTGATTGAGGTGACAGGGGTGATTCCCTCCAATCATCTCCATCACCCCCATCACCCCTATCACCCCAATCATCCCTATCGCTCCCCACTCTCGTGTCGTTCGGAACGAAGCCGCTCGTACTTGCCTCGACGACGGGATGGCGGCCGGCGGCGATCTCCAGGACGTCCGCCTCTGCGATTTCCGGCTTGACATAGCCGCGCCGCGCGGCGACTTCGGCGAGGGCCGAGAGGACGTCAAGCTCGGCCAGGGCGCGGGCGGTTTGGAGGAGGGCCCGCGCATCGTCCGCGACGCGAACCCGTACGCGTGAGAAGAGATCGGCCTCCAGGGCCACCGCCTTTTCCTCGGCTCCCAGCACGAGAGACTCGTGCTCCTTTAGCTCGGCCGTGATGTAGCGTTCGCCGTTTGCGGTCGTCTGCTTGCGGATGTAGTCGGCCGGCACCCGCTCGATCTGCGACTTCGAGATTTCCAGGAAGTAGCCGAAGACCGAGTTGAAGCCCACCTTCAAGTTTCCGATCCCGGTGCGTTCTCGCTCCTTTTGTTCCAGGCTGGCGATATAGCCCTTGCCGTTCTTCGAGAGATCGCGCAGCTTGTCCAGCTCCGGATCGTAGCCGGCTTTAATGACGCCGCCCTCGCGCAAAGTGTGAGGCGGATCGGTCACGATGGCGGCGTCGAGAAGGTGGGCGATCTCCGAGTGGTCGGCGATCTGCTCCCGCAATTCCTGAATCCGCCCGAGGCCGACCTTGCGAAGGGGATCGGCCAGCACCGGCAAGACCAAAAGCGAGGAGCGCAGCGCCGCCAGATCGCGGGGTCCGGCGAGGCCGGTCGCGGTCCGGGAGACCAGCCGCTCGAGATCGGAAAGGCGGGCAAGGGCGTCGCGCACGTCGCCCCGAACGATCTGATGGCCCAAAAAACGCTCGACCGCATCCTGCCGGGACCGGATCGCTGCGAGGTCCAGTAACGGCTGCTCGATCCACTTACGCATTAGCCGCGCCCCCATGCTCGTGACCGTCTCGTCGACGACCGAGAGCAGCGTGAACCGACGGGAGCCGTCCGACATGTTCTGCGTCAGCTCCAGGGAGCGCCGCGTCGCCGGATCGAGACGCATGAAGCCATCGACCGAATAGGAGGAGATGGAATCGACGTGGCTGAGGGGCAGGCGGTTCTTCTCTGCGTAGGCGAGGATCATCGAGGCCGCGATGACCGCGCTCGGCTTATCGTCCAAACCAAATCCGTTCAGGTTTGAGACCCCGAATTGGTCGATAAGCCGCCGCGATGCCCGCTCCGAGCTCGAAGGCTGCAATGCGGTGACGGCCGCGCCGAGCCCGCTCGCCGCAACCTCGCCGAAAGCCTCGGCGTTGGGGCCGACGAGGAGCTCGCTAGGGCGGATTCGTCCGAGCTCCTGGATCAACTTCTCGTCGTATTCACCGTCGAGTTCGGTGACAACGAACTCGCCGGTGGAGGGATCGAGGGTCGCGAGCCCGGCCCGTCCCTCCTGCACGCAGATTGCGGCGAGGAAGTTGTTGGCGGCGTTGGGAAGCATCGAGTCTTCCATCACCGTGCCTGGCGTGAGGACTCGGGTGACGCCTCGCTTGACGAGCCCTTTCGCTTCCTTCGGGTTTTCGAGCTGGTCGCAGAGGGCGACCTTATGCCCCTTATGAAGCAGCCGCGCGAGGTACTTCTCGACCGAATGGAACGGCACGCCCGCCATGGGAATCCGCGTGCCGCTATCGTCTCGCCCGGTTAGCGTGATCTCCAGCGCCGATGCCGCGCTCTCCGCATCCTCGCCGTAAAACTCATAGAAGTCGCCGACTCGCATGGCGAGCAGCACGCCCGGATGCTCTTCCTTGGCGCGGAAGTATTGCTGCATCATCGGCGAGCGGGCTCTCACGGAACCCTTAGTATCCCATCGTGACGGCTCGCTTCGCGAAAAATTGGGAAGCGCGGGCTCTTCGCCCGCGCCCCGTCTGCCGGCTTCAGCCGGGCCCGCCCTACGCTTCCAGGCGAGCGTCCATCGTGATCTCGGCGTTCAGCAGCCTCGAGATCGGGCATCCTTTCTTCGCCGCGTTCGCGGCTTCGGCGAACGCGTTCGCGTCGCCACCCGGGACGCGCACGGCGACGTCGAGATGGCTCTTCGTCACCGTAAAGCCGGCATCGGTCTTTTCGAGCGTCACCGTCGCCGTCGTGTCGATGCTCTCGGCCGTCATGCCTCGCTCCCCGAGCTGAGCGCTGAGCGCCATGGAGAAGCAGGAGGCGTGGGCGGCCGCGATCAGCTCTTCCGGATTCGTGCCGGGATCGTCGCCAAATCGCATACCGAAGGAATAAGGCTGGCCGGCGATGGCCCCGCTGCCCGTCGAAATCGTTCCCTTGCCGTCCTTAAGGCCGCCGGACCAGTGCGCCGATGATTGAATCTGCTTCATCTCTCCCCCTCAAAATGGATTGAGGTTGAGCGTACCGCAACGCCCTAGACGCTAACCCATCTGCGTCCATCTGTGTTCATCTGCGTTAATCTGCGGTTCTAAACCTTAACCGCAGATGTGCGCAGATGAACGCAGATGGATTCTGTTAGGCGGCTCTTTTCTCCCGGTGCCCGGTCGGGGCCGAGGCGGAGTTTGCGTGCTCGGAGGCTTTCTTCTTCATCAGCTCGATCGCCTTTGCGACGGCGTCGTCCTTCGCATCCACGACGAGGTCCGGTTCGCGCGGATGCCCCTCCAGGCGCTCGCCCTTGATCGTCACGTAATCCTGCACCGGATACTGCAGCTCGAAGCCGTCCGGCAGCGAGCCGTAGGTCGAGGCAAGAACCGCGCCGAGGGATTTCGAGCCGACGAGGACGGCGTCGTGGCACTCCTTCAAAGCGGCGCTGCAGATCTCCGAAGCGCTCGCCGAACCCCGGTTGATGAGGACGGCGATCTTTCCGGAGAAGGGCTCGACGCCGTCGCGCTGGCGAGTCTTGAACTTGCGCTCTGCCCAGGCTGCGATCACCAGAGGATCGGTAAGCCCCTCGGTGTGGTTGCGGGCATAGTCGTCCGCCACCGTTCGCGAGACGAAAGTGCCCACCGGAGTGCCGGTTGGAAGAAACATGCTCAGAAAGTGGTTCAGGTTGCTGATAAGCCCGCCGCCGTTGCCGCGAAGATCGATCACGAGATACTTCGCCTTGGCGTCGACCTGCTGGATCAAGGTCTCGATGTTCTTGGAGTCGTAACCCCTCGCGAAGGTCGGTAGCCGCAGGACGGCGGCATCGTCCCCAATCCAGGTCAAGGTTTCCGGATAGCGGGTCGAGAACTTCTTGTTTTCGAGCGTCAGCTCCTTCGTATCGCCACCCTTTTTCGCGATCTTAAGGGAGAGAGTCTTGCCGACGTCGACTCGGAGCTGCGCGGGATCGTCGGCCGGCTTGCCCTCGACCTCCTTGACCACGTCTCCGGGCTCGATCCCCGCTTGGCCGGCCGGGCTCTCCGGAAAGACCCGAGTGACTTCGAGGCCGCCGTCCACCTTGCGGATCTGGAAGCCGAGACCGCTGGTCGTTCCGGTCGTCCGCATCTCGGTGGCTCGCGGCGTGTGGAGGCTGATGTGGCTCACGCCGAACTGCCGTAGAACCTTGTTGACCTCGCGTGCGAACGTGTTCTCGTTGTCGGCCTTGTCGATGTCGGAACGATGGGTGTCCAGGAACGTCGGCCACTTCGAGAAGTCCACGCCCGGCACGAAGGCTTTGCTCGTGACGATGCCTTGCAGCTTTTCGAGGATGTCCTGCTTCGTCTTTGCGTCGAAGGTCGAAGCCGCCGGCGTCGCGGGGGGCGACGTCGGCGGCGGGTTCTGCTGCGCGATGCTGAAAACGGCCATCGCGGCAAGGCTCAGGAAAGCCAGGAATCGCGGCGCGAAACGAGACATATGTCTAAGATACAAAACCTTTTCTTCCGTTAATTCCTTTTTCACGGCGGTCTCCGTAATCTGGGCTCGAATGGGACGTCCGACAGGTGATGATTTGCCTCCTCATCGGAACGGCCCTGTCCGCCCAGAAGCCGGTCGATGCGCAGTTCTTCAAGCGTCTCCTTCAGTGGCGTACTCAGTTCGAACGGGTCCTCGAGCAGCCGGACGACGACGATATCGGTTATACGTCGGTCTATTCCGAGATGCTGGGAGGCGCCCACGGCGACGCCCTCTATCCGCTCGGCTCCGCCTTCGAACGGTACGTCCTGTCCTACGACGAGGGAAACGGCGGAAGCCTCATCTATGAGCGGAGGCATGGCAAGAAGGCGACCGTCGACTGGTACATCCCCTTCGTGGCGAAGGCGCACATCGGCGCGGTGCACGGGACGATCGAGAAGTATCTGAAAGCGGACGGCTTCGTCCTCGCCCCAAGGAAGCCCGTCTCGGCGCGCATCCGGAAGCAGCTTTGGAAGGATGGCTACTTCGCGAGCTACAGCTACCATCCGATGATGGGCGGCTACGCGAACGTCGTCCAGCCGGACGGCGAATGCACGGCGACGGTGAAACATCCCAACGTCTTCATCATCACGCCCGACGAGAAGCGCCTGCTGCTCAAGCAGCGCCCACCGGCGAAGCGGTAGACACCTTCTGCTGGATCCGCAGATGAACGAAAGGGGAAGGAGGCCGGAAGCGGTAAAATGACTTGCCTCCGGCTGCCAGTCGGCAGCCAACCGCGGCCTCGTAGCTCAGAGGATAGAGCGCCTCCGTCCTAAGGAGGGCGTCGGGGGTTCGAGTCCCTCCGAGGCCGCCACGAAATTGAACCTAAATCTGCGTTGAAGCGCTGTTTTCTTAGGCAAACATTAGGCGAACCGCCGACTTCCTCCTGCTCGGAGATGTTTGGGCAATGCGACTTGTTGTGGATTGGCCACTCCCTTGCCCTAGACAGCCACCAAGCGTCCGCCTTCAGTTTCCCAACGCTCAATCGCCAATCGCTCCGCCCGATCCCGACTGCTATCAGACAAATGACCTGCTTTGCGTCTCCTCACAAGCTCGCCGCGACGGGGACTCCATGGCGAGTTGGATCGCCGATCTTCCACGAGACGGGTTTGGTCGGAAAGCTCCTCCAATTGCCGAGTCGTCGCTGTTCGCTGGATCTCGGGAAAGAGAACTCGCTCCTCCCAGCGGATGTGAATCGCCAGAAGCTCACCTGCGCGGCCCATTAGGTCCGGATCACCCCGACGGTCAACTAAGTAATCAACGATCGCTGAGAATTCGCGATGATCCTCTACCAGTCTGTGGCGCAGTTCCGCACTGGGAATGAGACTTAACAGGAGCCTCTCCTCCTCCATGAAGTGGTCGGCCAGTTCGTCAGACCAATACTGGAGCAACTCGCCCACCGCTGCCTGCCTGCCTCCCTCATCGAGCGAGGAGGCTTGCACAAGCCTCCGGCCAAAGATCAGGCCAACGTTGTGATCCCTAGAGAAGGCTTCGAGGCTCGGGTGGCGCTTCATGCCCGTATTCCCTTGGCGAGCGCCGTAGGGGCACTGCCGCCCACAAGTATACCGCCTAAAAGATGTATTGATGAATCATGTTTAAGGTAGCCTGGTCGCTAGGGAGAATTAGATGCGAATCAAGCGAGTGCCTCTGCTGCTTCTCGTCCTTCCGTTCGTAATACTTGTTGCGGCGGCTTACCTTCAGTGGGCTCTGGTCGGCCTACCTCCATTGCCGCCTGTCCAGCCCTACAACCCGGCCACCGATCCAAGCGGCTTTCCCGCTTGGCTCAGAGTTACCCACTTCGTGAACTTCCTATTCATCGTGCTGCTCATCCGGAGCGGCCTCCAGATACTCGCCGATCATCCAAGGCTCTATTCGAAGATCCACTGCACCCCAGGCAGCGAGTGGATTCGTTTCACGCCGGTGGAAGTGCCAAGGGACCGCATCTATACGGCCAAGGACGACTGCGTCTATCTGTCTCCCTGGATTGGGCTTCCTGGTCGCCGGCACACCATAGGCATGGCCCGGCACTGGCACTTCCTCAGCGTTCTCCTCTGGGTCGGCAGCGGTGTCGTCTTCGTCGTTCTGCTCTTTGCCACGAACCAATGGAAGCGGCTGGTGCCAACTTCAATGCAGATCGTGCCGGACGCGTGGGCAGTCTTCGTGCACTACGCCACCTTTCACCTGCCGCCTGAGCCAGATACGTTCTACCGCTATAACGCGCTCCAGCAGCTGACCTATTTCGGCGTCGTGTTCATTCTGGCGCCCCTCGCGATCCTGACTGGACCGTCGATGTCGCCCGCCTTCACCTCTCGTTTCAGTTGGTATCCGAAGCTGCCCGGTAACCGCCAGATCGGGCGCTCTCTTCACTTTCTGGTGATGTGCGCCTTCGTCGCGTTCCTCATCGGCCATGTCACCATGGTTGCGATTACAGGCTTGGCTCGGAACATGAACCACATCGTCATCGGAACAGACGACGCGGGCCCCGCCGGAATCTATCTCGGACTGGTGGGTATTGCCGTAGTTGCGGGAGCCTGCTTCCTTGCCTACTGGGCGGCTTGGCACAGGCCGCGCTTGGTACAACACATTGCAAAGGCCACAGTTGGCCCCCTCATAATGTCACCCTTGGATCGATACGAATCCCGGAGTGAATTCACCCGCGAAAGCATCTCTCCGTTCATGTGGGCCAACGGCAAGGTGCCAACCTCGGATGAGTGGCGGGCTCTCAGCGAAGGCGGATTCAAGGACTATCGCCTGCGCGTGTTCGGGCTCGTGGAGAACCCCGTCGAGCTTTCCCTGGACGACATGCGGCAATTGGAGAAGAAGACACAAATCACGCTCCATCATTGCATCCAGGGATGGTCGGGCATTGCCGAGTGGGGCGGACTGCAAGTCGCCCAACTCATCCGGCTCGTTCGCCCCAAAGCTGAAGCCGGAGCCGTCGTGTTCTATTCCTTTGGCGAAGGAGGCGAGGGAGGCCGGTTCTACGACAGTCTCCCCCTCTCCAATGCCAAGCACCCTCAAACCTTACTCGCCTACGAAATGAACTACGAGCCGCTCGGGACTCTGCATGGCGCGCCCCTACGGCTTCGGGTCGAGAACCAGCTTGGCTTCAAGATGGTCAAATGGATCGAAGCGATCGAGTTCGTATCGAACGTTGGGACCGTGGGTCAAGGCGAAGGCGGTTACAACGAAGACCATGAGTATTTCGGCGAGCGAGCCGGCATTTAGAAGATGATCCAAATCAAGCGGGCCTACGAAGCGACTTCAGCTACAGATGGGCAGCGCATCCTCGTCGACCGGCTTTGGCCGCGCGGAGTGAGCAAGGAGAGGGCAAAGATCGACCGCTGGGCCAAAGAACTCGCGCCCTCCACCGCTCTGCGCAAGTGGTTCGGACACGACCCAGCTAAGTGGGCAGAGTTTCAGAAACGATACATGAAGGAACTTCTGGCGAACGGTGAAGCTCTGAGGGAGATCGCCGGCATCGCACAGGGCTGCACGGTAACCCTGGTTTTTGCGGCAAGGGATGAGCAGCATAACGAGGCCGTGGTTCTGAAGGAAATTATCGAAACGCTTGAGGGCAAGTGATCTAGTTCTCTCGCTACCCCTTCCGATGAGGGGGATATACCTGGTCCATGTATTTTCTCGCGATTGCAGTCGCCCCACTTATCCGCCCATAGATCGCGTCAATCAGGAAGATGAAGAGGGCATACAGCGCAGGCAGCATGAGAAGGGCTGCAACGAGTCCTATCCCCCAATCGCGACTGGGACCAGGAACCTCGCGGAGGACGGCGAGCATCCACGACCACATCGTGACCAACGCAAGCCCTGCTGACAGGTATCCGATCCGTTTCTGGGCGAGGTTGCTCCATTCAATGGAGCCTTTTGGTGGCAGTCGCTTTCGTACCTGAATGGTGATCCAATCGGTTTTCGCCCCTCGGCTGACGTGGATGATGTCAACAGAGGCAAAGGCAGGGCTGACTGGGCGGGGATCTAATGGCACAACCCCAGGCGAGGATGAAGCTTGCCCAAGCGGCACGTCAGCGGAACTCCCCGCCTCACCGGAGAAACCAAACGCCTTCGCCCCGAACTCGATCTGATCGCGCGGCGAGGCACTCATGATATCTCCCCAGATTCCCGATAAGTCGATCGCTTCCAGCCGGACCGATTCTCGGCTGTAGGGTGGCAAAAGTATGCTATTCATTGAAAGTCCTCCGGGAGATCCCGTTTGGCTAAGGCGGACCTCAGGCAACCTGTGTTGCAGGTGTTCAGGACGGGAGCGGCCGGCCGATGTGATCGATCAACCGCGACCCGCGGAACGTTTACTCCACTGTCTCTGACGACTTCTCGATCGCTCTCGGAAAGAGAATATTGTTTTCCAGATGAACGTGTTCATGAGTCTCGTGGACGAGTTCGGCGAGAGCATCGAGCATCGCTCGGTGAGTGTTGCAGGCGTTTGAGTCGGGAACGAAACCGTCGGTCAAAACGCTCATCTTCTCCAAGGCGGCTCCAGCGTTGTCATGGTCCGCGAGCATCACCTGGATCGGCTGGCTGATTTGACGCGCGAAAGGCGTCGCCTCGCCCTCTAGCGACCGGATCGCCGGAAAGAGCATCTGATCTTCCTTGGTGGTGTGGGCTTCCATTTCGGATCGGAAGGCCTGGAATACGTCGCTTAGCTCGACAAGGCGAGGGTCCCGCTGCCCATGCCGCTCCGCGACCTTCTCCGTGAGCATCGAAAGGCGGGGCAGGGCAAGACGGAGATAGCCATGGTGGACGCTCTCGATGTGGTTGCACAGGGCCGTCAGCGTCTCCTTCGTCCAGTCGACGCTCGCTGATTGGCGGCCGGCATCGGATTCCTCAATATCCCGAATCACTGCGGCCGGATCGAGGTTCTTGGCTGCGCAGGCTTCTTGCAGAGCCTTCTTGCCGCTGCAGCAATAATCGATGCCCCAGCGCTCGAAGACGCGCGAACGGGTGGGCTTTTCGGCGACAAGCTGGCCGACAGGACGATCAAGGATGGATGTGTTCATGGTTTTGTTTCCTACTTGGCTGGCGTTGGAATGGCAGCAGACCCGGACAGCCTGCGGCTCTCGATAGAGTTCTTCTCGATGTAATCGCGCCACTGGATGGGCACGTCCGAGTCGACGAAGATCGCGGTAACGGGACACTCCGGCTCGCAAAGACCGCAATCGATGCACTCATCCGGATGGATGTAAAGCATGTCTTCTGCCTCGTAGATGCAGTCCACCGGGCAGACGGTCATGCAGGACTTGTCTTTGACACCGATGCAGGGTTCGGTGATGACGTAGGGCATTAGCAGGCACCTCCGATAGGAGCTTGTCTCTTGGCTGTCGAACTCTGGCGAACCCGACATTTGATGGGGTGGGTCGGATCATTGAGCCGAAAGATCTCGGCAAGCCTGATTTGGTTGGGCTGGGTCAGATCGGCGAGGCTGAATGCACGCAACTCAGACATGAAAGCCCCGAGTGCCGAGGACAGAACCCCCTTGAGCAAGCAAGCCGGCTCGACTGAGCAGCCTTTGCGTCTCTGGGCATCGAAGCAATCCACTAGAGCAAAGTCCGGCTCGATTGCGGTCACCACGTCTGCGACGGTAATGGAGCTTGGCTCTAACGCCAGAGCAACTCCACCGGCTCGGCCACGGGTCGACGCGACAAGACCTTTCGCCACCAACTTGGCAACGATCCGCATGGTGTAATCCTTCGACAGATCGAGCTTGGCGGAGATCTCAGGGATCGTCGCCGAACGGCCCGGCTTGGCCGCAAGGAACATCATGATCCGGAGTGAAAAGTCGGTTTGAGCGTTCAGTCGCATAACGCTTCTTGATTATACATGAGTCGATGAGACATGATTTAGGTGTTCCCCGACATTTTGGAGGTTTTGAAATGAAGCTCATCGAATTGACTTTCAAACCGCCAGTTTTCAACCTGATTGAAACGCAGTCAGCGAGAGTCCTAAGTAGGGCGTCGGGGGGGCGAGTCCTCCGAGGCTGCCATGTTATGGTTTGCGCATTCCGGACACATAGCCCTAGATCGCAATGCGGAGGCCGTCGTAGGCGAGCTGGATGTTCGCGGGCAGGGTTGCGTTGGTCTTGTCGTGATCGTAATCGCTGCTGAGATGGGTGAAGTAGGTCATCTTCGCGCCTAGCTCGCGCGCGACTTCGACGGCGGCGTCGAAGTGGTAGTGGTTGGGGTGCGGCTTGTAGCGGACCGCGTCCAAGATCAGGGTATCGAGGCCGCGCAGGCGGTCCATTTCCTCGGGAGGAATGTAGTTCACGTCGGTGACGTAGGCGAAGCCGCCCACCCGCAGGGCGAGGACCTGCGTCTTTGGGCCGTGCATCACCCGCAGAATCTGGATCTCCATGCCGCAAAGCGAGATCTCCCGGCCCGGCTCGTGAAGCTCGAAACGGGGCACCTCGATCCCGGCGGGCGGATCGTTGAGGAAGGCGTAGGGGAAGATGCGGCGAATGTCGCGCTGGGAGGCCTCGTCGGCGTAGATCGGCATCGGCCGGCGCGTCTTCATGCAGATGGAGCGCAGGTCGTCCATCCCCATCACGTGGTCGGCGTGGGTGTGGGTGATGATCACCTGGTCGATCCGCAAGAGCCCTTCCCGAGCCATCTGGAGGCGAAGCTCGGGCGCGCAGTCGACGAGGACGTTTCCCTCCGGGCCGAGGAGGATGATCGAGCAGCGAGTCCGCCAATTCTTGGGGTTGGCGAGATATTCGGGCGCGTATTCGACGCCGAGCATCGGAACGCCGTTGCTGGTGCCGGAGCCGAGTACGACCGCCTCGGGCATCGTTACAGTTCGCCGGCCCGTTGAAGAACGACCGACGCGACGAGCGTGCTCGGCACATCGGTGTACTGAGCGACTCTTTCGATGCAGCGGGAGAAGTTTCGTTCGCCGAGATCGTCCCAATTGGTCTGGGAGCGGCGGGCCTCGGCGAGCAGGGAAACCGCCTCCTCGAAGAAGCGCGCCCGGTTCTGAGGAAGCGACTTGTTCGGGACGGCCGCGTACCTGCGGCTGAGCAGATCGTAAGTCGATTCCCAGTTGGTTCGCGCGGTCAGCTCGGCGCGCTGCTTGGCGAGAGACTGCTCGGCGAGGCGCTGCTTTTCGGCGTCGCGGCGCTTTTCGATCTCCCAGTCGGAATACTCGGTGCCGTCGATGATCCGCGCGTTGACTGGAGAGCCGAGGATGCCGGCGACCGTCGTCTCGATCAGCCGCTTCGTGATCGGCAGACGCAGATGGCCGGAAAGCTCCATCTCCGTGTGGGGAAGCCCGAGCACGAGCGTGCCGTTCTCGTAGGCGATCGGCTTGGCGAGGTTCAGGGCCGTCCAAATACCCACGCCGGTCAGGCCATTCCTGATGGTGGGCAGCGCTTCACTCCAGACCTCGACAAGTTCGGCCATGTAGTTTGGGATTATATCCGGGCAAGCGTCCGCTGGGCTTGGAGTCGAGACAGATGCTTAACGGTTGCCCCGTGGGAAGCGCCCTCGGGGCATAATGCAGCCCCGACGAGTCAAGGCAGGGATAAAGCGCGAACAAGTTCGCGCGCTCCCCAGCTACCAGTCGCGGTAGGCGGCGCGCGTCTCGTCGGTGTCCATCAAGGGCACGAAGGAGAGCATCCAGGAGCCCTGCATCGTAATCATGCCGCGCATCCCCTCGCCGCACTGATCGAACACCGGGCGCGCGCACTCGAACTCCTCGCGGCGGCGGTCGAGGAACTGGACACGCACATAGAAACGGGCCTCTTCGGCGTCGTAGTCGAAGTTATCGAAGATCATCTCGCCGATTTCATTGATGGCGAACCGCGCGACGACGCGGCCCTCTTCCTCCGGGCGGCGGGTTGCCCCGGTCGTCATGCCGCGGTTGTGGCTGAACCCGATGTAAGCGCCCGCACCGGCCAACACGATCCCCAGGAGAATCAGGACGGGGCCGAAGGCGAACAGGGCGTTCGACCGCAAGACGAAGGCGAAGAACAGGAAAAACAGGCCGGCCGCCCCCGCCCCCACGCCGCCCATCAGCAGGTAGCCGATAAGCTTCTCTTTTTCTTCGTAAGCGGACTTCACTGAAAATAAGATAGGGTTTCTAGTCCAATAGTTCAAGAAGCGACTGGGCGCTTGCCTGGCCCGCCGGCGCCTGGCGGGCCACCCCGGTCAGCACGAGGAGCGTATCGCAGCCCGCATCGAGGCCGCTGACGATGTCGGTTTCGTAGCGATCCCCCACGACGAGGGCGTTTTCCGGCCGCGTCCCGCTTAAACGCAAGGCCATCTCGACGAGGAATGTGTTCGGCTTCCCGATCACGACCGGCTTCCGGCCCGAGCAGGTCTGCACCGCCGCGACGACGCTTCCCGCGCCAGGCACGAAGCCATGCTCCATCGGATAGGTCGCGTCGGTATTCGTGGCGACGAAAGCCGCTCCGGCGACAATCCGTTGCATGGCCTCGTTCAGCCAGTCGTAGGTGAACTGGCGGCAAATGCCGACGACGATGGCGTCGCACTCCTCTCCGCCCGTTACCGATCGGACGCCTTTCGATTCGAGCTGCGCGATCAGGCCCGGCTCACCGACCACGAACGCACGGTTCAGGCCGCGCTCGGCGAGATAGATCGCGGTTCCGAGGCCGGAGGTGAGGACTTCGCTCGGATCGGCCTGAATCCCCATCGCGCTCAGCTTGTCGGCCTGGGCCTGAGGCGTCTGGCTGGAATTATTGGTGAGAAAGCGAACCTGGGAACCGGTCTTTCGGAGTTGGAGCAGAGTCTCGGCGGCGCCAGGAATGGCTTGCGAGCCGCGATAAAGCGTCCCATCGAGATCGAAAATGTAGAGGGGATAGCGGCGCATCTATGCTTGCCGGCTCAAGACGAAGTCGCCAACCTGGGCGAGGAGCCCCTTCTCGGGGGATTCTCGCATAACGCCGATGGCATCCATCGCGAGTTCCACGTGCCTCCGCGCCGCTCGCTCGGCTTGGTCGAACGCTCCGCGCGCCTGCATCCAACCGACGATCGAGCGAAGCTCCTCGTCGGTGACTCCGTTGCCGAACCGGCGGCGGGTCAGGTCGGCTTCGTCTTGGTCCAGATGCGGCCGCAGATAGATCAGCGGCAAGGTCGCCTGCCCTTCTCGAAAGTCGCCTGCCTTCGGCTTGCCGGTCGCTTCGCTCCGGTAATCGAGGAGGTCGTCCACGACCTGGAAGGCCATGCCGATGTGATGCCCGTAGACGCCGAGGGCGCGCCGTTCCTGCTCGCTCGCCCCCGCGACGAGCGCGCCGGCTTCGCAGCAGCACTGGATGAAGCTGGCCGTCTTCATCCGCAGCACTTGGAGATGGTCCTCCTCGCTCAGCTCGAATCGGCCCCGCGTCTCCAGTTCCCGGACCTCTCCTTCCGCCATTTCGACCACCGACTGGCTCACCGTGCGGATGATTTCGAGGTCGCCGTCCTGAGCGAGAATAACCATCGCCTTGGCGAGAAGCACGTCGCCTGCCATGATCGCCGCGGTGTTTCCGTAGACGGCGCTCGCCGTCGGCTTCCCACGGCGGGTGGCGGCATGGTCGATCACGTCGTCGTGGATCAGGGTCGCCATGTGGATCATCTCCATGCAGGCTCCGATCCTCCAAATCCGGCTCGGCTCGAATTCCGTGCCGATCACTCGGGCCGCGAGGGCGACGAAGGCCGGCCGCAGCCGCTTGCCTCCCGCTTCCAGCGTGTGTTTGCCGGCGTGCTGGACGAGCTCGACGTTCGAGACGACCTGCCGCGCCAGCTCTTCCTCGACCGAGGCGATCTCGCCCGCGATTTGACTGAGGAGGTCGCGCCCTTCCTTGCTTCCGGGTACGGCGATCATCGCTTCGTCCCCCAATGCACGCACACATTGCCGAAGAAGAGGTCCCTGAAGCCGACATCGACGAATCCGGCCTTTTCCATCGAGGCCTTCAACTCCTCCCGGGTCATGAACCGCTGGGTGCTCTTCGGCAGGTAGGTGTAGGCCTGCGTCTTGCCGAAGAGAGAGCCGAGCCACGGAACGAATCGGTTGCAAGTGAACGTGCTGGCGGCTCTCACAAGCCGGGCGCGCGGCATCGCCATATCGAGGGAGACGAACCGACCGCCGGGCTTCAGAACTCGGCAAAGCTCGCGGTGAGCCTCATCGATGTCGGGCACGTTGCGGATTCCCCAGCCGACGCTCACCCCGTTCAGCGTGCCGGCCCGGATCGGAAGCTGGCAGGCGTCGCCGAGGCCCACGCTGCCGGGTACATGCTTCTTCTGAGCGATCTCCAGCATCGGGAGGCAAAAGTCGATGCCGAAGACATGCCCCTCGGCTCCGACCGCCTTCTTCAGAGGGCGCATGAAGTCGCCGGTTCCACAGCAGACGTCGAGGGCGCGGTCTCCCGGCTTGAGATTCAGCTTTCGGACGGCGAAGGCGCGCCAGCGGTGGTGGAGGCGAAAGGAGATAAGCGAGTTGAGGAGATCGTAAGTCGGCGCAATCTCCGCGAACATGCCGCGCACGGCCGTTCGCTTCTGCACTCCTTCGGCTTGCCAAATGGCCTGATCGCCCACGCTCAACTCCGCCCCAGTTATACCCGTCCGTTTGACGAACTTTCAGAACTTTTTGAAAGTTCTACGAAGAGCCCGTCTCTAGCCCAGGCTGCGCCCTCTCGCGCTTGCTCGGATTAGATTTCCGCAGCAAATTCATCCGCGTCCAACGGCGTCGGCTGATCGACGCGGCTCGCCAGCTCGACGTGCCGCCCGGCCCGGCTCGATTCCTCGAAGGCGTGCATCGTATCGAGGACGTGATAGGCGAGGGCGCCGCTCGCCCGATGCGGCCGCTTCTCGGCAAGGGCGTAGGCCATGTCGAGCACGCCGAGCCCGCGGCTGTTTTCCGCGAATCCGTGGGTCAGGGGGCGCAATTCCCATTCCTTGTCGCCCTTGCCGCGCACGTAGATTTCTCCGCCGAAGCCGTTGGGGTCGGGAACGAGCATCGAGCCCTCGGTCCCATAGATGCTGATGCAGGGCAGCTTCGCATGCCATACGTCGAAGCTCGTCGTAATCTCGACGATGGCCCCGCTCGCGAAGTCCATAATCCCGGCGATGTGGGTCGGCGTTTCAACCTCGATAACCTTGCCCTTCTTCGGCTCGCTCGTGATCGTGCGCTGAGGGAAGGTGACGCGGGTCGAGCCGGCCACCCGGCGGATCGGCCCCATGAGGCTGATAAGGGCGGTGAGATAGTAGGGGCCCATATCGAACATCGGCCCGCCGCCCCGCTCGTAGTAGAACTCGGGCGAGGGATGCCAGCTCTCGTGACCGTGGCAGAGCATGAAGGCGTGCCCGGCGATCGGCTCGCCGATCACTCCCTTATCGATGAGCTCCCGGCAGGTCTGAAGGCCGCCGCCGAGGAACGTGTCGGGCGCGGCGCCGACGAGCAACCCCTTCGCTTTCGCCTCGTCCAGCAACTTCTTCCCGTCTTCGCGTGAAATCGCAAGAGGCTTCTCGTTGTAGACGTGCTTCCCGGCCGCGATCGCTTTGAGCGCCACTCCCGCGTGAGCCTTCGGCACGGTGAGATTGAGGATGAGATCGACGTCGTCGCGGGCGAGCAACTCTTCCGTGGCCATACCGAAAACGCCCTGCTCCGCGCCCACCGATTTCGCCCGATCGAGGTCCAGGTCGGCGCAGGCCACGACCTCCGTGCCGCGGTAGGCGCTGAGATTCTTGAAGTAAATGCCGCTAATGTTGCCGCAGCCGACGATGCCGACTCGAAGGGGTGTCATCGCTTGCCAGCTTACTTGCATCGCAGGTCGCTAAAATTATTCAAGGAAGATCGACAAGCTCGGCCTCAAGCCAGGCGCGAAATAGCCTCTATTCGGGATCTGATCGGCGTCCGAAGAAGGGATGGAGCAAACCGGCAAAACGTTGGTCGTCATCGGATTCGCGATCGCGGCGATTGGCGGGCTCATGTGGCTCGGCGTCTTCCGATGGCTGCGGTTGGGTCGCTTGCCCGGCGATATCGTCGTCGATAAACCGGGCTTCAGCTTTTACTTCCCGATCACGACGATGATCCTGATCAGCGGGCTGCTCATGCTCGTCTCCTGGCTGGTAGCCTTTTTCCGCCGATGAAGCCCAAGGTCGTGACCTTCGACTGCGCGAATACGCTCGTGCGCGTCAACTGGAGCCCGGGCGGCTTTGCCCTCGATTGCGCCCGCGCCGTCGGAGTCGAGGTGACGGAGGAGGATCGCTATCCTTACGAGCGGGCCTTGCGCTCGCGCTGGGCCGAGTATCAGGAAATCAACACGACGCGCGACGACGCCCTCGCCGACGCCTTCTGGCTCAAGCTGACCGAGGATTGGCTCGCCGAGCTCGGCCGTCCGGCGGATCGGGCCGCCGCGATGGTCGCCGCCGCTCCGGAGCTGCTCTACGGGATCGAGTCCGAGCGCTTCACGCTGTTCGACGACGTCCTGCCGACGCTGGAAGCCCTCGCCCGCCATGGGATTCGGGTCGGGGTCATCAGCAATTGGGATTA
Organism: Fimbriimonadaceae bacterium; assembly: GCA_035545155.1. Classification (GTDB taxonomy): domain Bacteria; phylum Armatimonadota; class Fimbriimonadia; order Fimbriimonadales; family Fimbriimonadaceae; genus JAEVZK01. The sequence goes on from DASZYX010000022.1 coordinate 19,542, forward strand.
CTCGCTGCACCGCGTCTTGCGCGCACTCGACGTGCATCATCGCTTCGAGCATGTGATCGCCTCCCTCCAAGAAGGGGTCGAAAAACCGGACCCGCGCCTTTTTCATCTGACCCTCGCCAAGTTCGAGGTGAGCCCGGGCGAGGCCGTCCACGTCGGCGACGACCCGCTCGACGACCTGCGCGGCGCGCAGGACGTCGGGATGCGGGCCTATCTGATCGACCGGCGTCACCCGGAGTCGCGAGCGCCCCTGCTCGCCAAGCTCACCGATCTCATCGACGCGCTCGAGCTTGGGGAGTGAGAACGCGGTAAGCCGAAGGCTGTAGTCGCCGGGTTTACCCCGGCGCGCCCGGGGCGAAGGCCGCGCCTACGCCGGCAACGGGCGTAACACCGGGATCGTCGACGGGTTCAGGCCGAGCGGCTCCAATAGGGCGCGCAGGCTAACGCGGGCGCGGTTTAGCCGGCTCTTCACGGTGCCGATCGGCAGACTGAGCGTCTCCGCGATCTCCTCGTAAGACTTCATCTCCGCGTGGTACATGACGATGATCGCCCGTTGATACTCGGGCAGCAGCTCGATCGCCTTCCGAACGAACCGCATCGTCTCGGAGCGCTCGGCCTCCTCCTGAGGCGACCGGCTCGTATCCTCGAATTGATAGGTCACTTCGCCGTCCGAGGTTTGGACCGTGGTCTCCAGGCTTACCGCCGGCTTGTTCCGCTTCTTCTTGCGGATATCGAGGAAGCAGTTCGTGGCGATCCGGTACATCCAGGTCGTAAAGGCACTGTCTCCCTTAAAGTTGTGAAGCGCCTTGTACATGCGGATGAAGGACTCCGCCACGATATCGGAGGCTTCCTCCGGATCGCGGGTCAGCCGGAAGGCGTATTGATACGCCCGTTGCTGGTGTCGAGCGACAAGCTGATCGAACGCGGACCGATCGCCGTTCCGGCTACGGTCGATGAGCAACCCATCGTCTGCTTGAACTTTCGTCATTTTTCCCCCTTGATCGCTGTTGCGAACCTAAAGGGGAGAGCTTTTGGCGTCTGGCGGACGTAGTCCGCCCAAGGCCATCGAACCGCGCGCTCTCCCAAGACGCCGTTCGACCGATGGGTTTATTATTGTGCCAGCACACGCAAAAATGCCAATAGGTAAATTTACCGGTTGTTAGAATTATTGTCGACGGACACGCAATAAATGCCACTATTTGATGCCGGGGACGAAGACCGGCTCCGGAAGATGCAGGTCAGCGATTTGCTTGAGAATTAGGTCTTTATCCCCTACCAGCACGAGGACCGCGTTGTCGAGCGGCGCCGCCTGCTTGGCAAAGGGATTCAGCTTCGCCGCCGTCAGCCCCGCCAGGCTCTCCAAGTCTCGGGAGAGATCGGCCATGGTCGCGCCGTTCTCGTAGAGGGACTCGGCCGTGCCGACGAGACCGCCAAGAGTGCCGATCGAGGAAATGATGTCGGTCCGCATGCTTGCCCGGGCCTTCACGGCCTCCACTTCCTGAACGTCGCCCGTTCTCAGACGACTGAATTCGCTCAGGAACTCATGCAAGGAAGCGCCGGTCACGTCGGCCCGAACCGCTGAAGCCGCCGCCATATAGCCGAGCGACGGCTCGAAGACTGAATGCGCGCCGGCTCCGTAGGTGTAGCCCTTGGCCTCCCGGAGATTGGCGTTCAGCCGGCTCGTGAAGGTTCCGCCAAGGAGCGTGCTGAGGGCATCGAGGTCGATCCGGTCGGGATTGCCGTAGGGCACGCCGGGGAAAACGAAGCGGATGACGGTCTGCACGGCCTCCGGCTTGTCCACGATCACGACGCGAAGGCCGTTGTGGCTGACGGCCGGGAACGCCGGGGATGCGGGGACGGGCACGGCCGGGGCCTTCCAGCTTCCCAACTGCTTTTCGAGGCTCGCCTTCACTTGCTCGATCGGCAGGTTGCCGGCGGCGAAGATCGTCGCTCGGTCGGGGCGAAAGAGGGCGTCGTGCTCGTGGCGGATATCCTCGTCGGTAATCGCCTTGACGCTGTCCGGCGTGCCGGAGGGATTCCTGCCATAAGGATGGGAGGCTCCGAAGTATTCCCTCATGGCGACCAGCCGCGCCGTCGTCTCCGCGTCGTCCGCGTCCTGGGCAAGCTCGTCGAGGCGAAGGGTCTGTTGGCGGCCGAAATCCTTCTCGTCCAATTTCGGGCGGATGATCGCATCGGCATAAAGGGCGAGCGCCTTGTCGAACGTCGCCGCCGTCGAATAGAGGTCGGCGGTGGAGGACACTTCGTCCACGCCTACGCTGAAGAATGCGCCCAAAGCGTCCATCGCCTTGGCGAAGCCTTCCGCATCGAGGCCGTCCGCGCCCTGCTTCAGCATGCCGGCCGTCAGGGAAGCGAGACCCGGCTTGTCGGTAGGATCGGAGGCCGCGCCGCCGTTGAAGAAAAGGGAAACCGTCATCAACGGTAACGCGGCCCGCCGGAAATAGAAGCCCTTGAGTCCGTTGGACAGGGTGAACGGCTCGGGCGTGGGCGGCTGGAACTCCTTCTCGGGAAGGATCGTTGGGCGCTCGTCGCGCGGATTCTTGTCCGGAGGCTCCATTTCCGGCACGACCCGCAGGATGAGCCGGGCGTTCGGGTCGAGCACCTTCTTGGCCCAGGTTTGGACGTCGGTCGCCGTCGCCTTCGTATGCCGCTCCAGGTCCCACTTGAAGGAATTCGGCTCGCCCAGGAAGAAGTCGTACCGGTTCATCTGGTCGGCCACGTCGGACAGGTTCTGCAACGAATTCAGAGTCGCGAACTCGTACTTGGCCTTCTCCCGCCCCAACTCGGACTCTGTTGGGCCGTTCTTCTCGAATTTGGCGAGCTCGTCGTCGATGTCGGCCTCGACCTTCGCCAGCGGTACGCCCTCGCGCGCCGTCGCGACGATCATGAACAGCGAGTCGAGATATTGCGAATCCTGTTCGGCGGTGACGTCGCCGGCGATCTGGTCCTTCACGACGAGGCGCTGGTAAAGCCGGCTTTCCAAGCCATCGCCGAGCATGCCGGCGATGAGGTCCATTTCCCCGTCTCCGGGCTTGAAATTGGGCGGGCTGTGCCAGACCATGTAGGTCCGGCCTTGCGCCACTTTGTCGACGAGGGTGAGCCGCTTCACCTCGTGCAGCGCGGGTTCCGGAGCCGTCTTGTGGATCGGGTCGTTCCCCCGCAGAATCGTGCCGAAAAGCTTGTCGATCAACGGCTTGATCGTCTTCGGATCGAAGTCGCCGGCCACGACCATCGTCGCGTTGTTCGGCAGGTAATAGGTGGCGAAGAAATCCTTGACGTCCTCCACCGTCGCCGCGTCGAGATCGGCGGGCAGGCCGATCGTATCGATATGATACGGGTGGGACTCGGGATACATCGCCTCGTCGATCTTCAAGGGGACGAGGCCGTACGGCGCGTTCTCGTAGTTTTCACGCCGCTCGTTCTTGACGACCTCTCGCTGGAGATCGAGCTTCTTCTGGTCCATCATCCGACCGAGGTCTTCCAGCCGGTCGGCCTCCAGCCAGAGGAGCGTCGGGAGAAGGCCGGAGGGCCCGTAGTCGAAGAAGTTGGTCCGATCCTGGGTCGTGCTCGCGTTGTTGTTGCCGCCGCCCGCTTCCATGATGTTGTCGAAGTCGCTCTTCGGGGCGCGCTCGGTGCCCATGAACATGAGGTGCTCGAAGAGGTGGGCAAAGCCGCTGCGATCGGGCGGCTCGTCCTTGGAACCGACGTGGTACCAGATGTTGACGGTCGCGACGGGCAGGGAGTGGTCCTCGTGGAGGATGACGGTCATCCCGTTGGCGAGGACGTACTTCTCGTATTTCACGTCCTGCCCAAAGGAAAGGCTCGCCAGAGCCAAGACCGCCGCTCCGAGGATCGTTCGTATTCTCATGGCCGTTAGGTTATTCTGTCGCAACAGCGACGCATTCCCGGAATCCAACGCGGAGAATCGGAGGAACGGAATCTTTCTCAACTCCTCCGATCCCCTGTTCCTCCGTGTTGAACTCAGAGCCTAATAGCGACGCATTCCCGGAATTCCAACACGGAGAATCGGAGGATCGGAGTCCTTTCTCAAACTCCTCCGATTCCCCGTTCCTCCGCGTTGAACCCAGAGCCTAATAGCGACGCATTCCCGGAATCCTCTCCATGGCAGAATCAAGGGCGGATGCTTATCGACACCCACTGCCACCTCAACGATCCCGAGGCTTTTCCCGACCCGGAGGAATTCCTCGCCGAGGCGCGGATGGCTGGGGTCGAGCGGGTGATCGTGGTTGGCGTCGAGCCGGAGAGCTGCCGCCGCGCCCTCGCATTGGCCGAAGCGCACGAAGGCGTGTTCGCGATCGTCGGCTGGCATCCGAACTATACGGCGAACTACACCGATGAGGGACTCGCCGGGATCGAGGAGATGCTTGCCCATCCGAAGGTCGTGGCGCTCGGCGAGATCGGCCTGGACTTCCATTGGCAATACGCCACCCTGGAGCAGCAGGAGCGAGCTCTCTACGCCCAGCTCGAATTAGGGCGGAAGGCGGGTAAGCCCATCGTCTTCCATTGCCGGGAGGCGTATCCACGCCTCCTCGATATCCTGGAAGGCCAACCCCGCCATCCTTACCTCTTCCACTGCTTCGCCGGAGACTCCGCCGACGCCGGCCGGGCGATGGCCCTGGATTGCTACTTCGGGGTCGACGGCCCGATCTCGTACAAGAAGTCGGAGCCGCTTCGGGAGATCGTCCGCTCCCTCCCTCGCAACCGGCTTGTCGTGGAGACGGACAGCCCGTACCTCACGCCCGAGCCGTACCGGGGCAAGCCGAACAAGCCGGCGTATGTTCCGCTCGTAAACGCAGCCCTTGCCTCCGCGCTCGGGATCGATCCGGTGGAGTGCGCCGCCCTCACGACCGCGAACGCGGAGCGATTTTTCCACCTGCCCAAATCCCCAATCTAAATCCCCCTTAGGGTTTCCCCTCGATTCGCTTCCAGACGAAGTAGGAGTGCACGACCGGGATAAACGCGGACACGATCAGCAGCGTAAAGCTGTACCAGAACGGCAGGCCGAGGAGGGTGAGGACGACGCCGAGGAGGCCGACCGCGACCCAAAGCTGGCCGGCCCGGCGATGCACGATGTTCCACACCGTCTCGTTCGCGAGCGTCCAGGGCGTGCGCACGCCGACCCAGAAATTGCGCCGCACCTTCCCGATGAAATTCCCCATCAGGGCGAAGAACAGGAAGATCAGCGAAAACAGGAACTTCGGCGCAAGCATCGCCGAGTTGTGCGTCGCGGTCATGGTCAGGACGTGGATGGCGCCCATCAGGGTCATCACGAGCACCATGATGAGGTTATAGACACGCTCCCAGGAATCCACCCTGAACTTCTCGGGAGACATCTTCGGCAACGCGACAAAGAGCCCGAGGATGAGCAGCATCATGACCGGCGTCAGCAGGCACACGAAGAGCGGGCTGGCGTAGCCGTTGATCTTGCCGTTCGCATCCCAGTGGGAGGGCGTCGGGTTGGGCAGACTCGGATAGAGCACCGCGCTGTAGAGAAGGGCGGCGCCAATGATGGCGAGATTGACGGCAAGGGCCGTAGAGCGTTTCATGTCGTTTCTTTCTTGTTGAAGAGGTCGAGGAAGAAGGCGAGAAAATCTTCCACGACGGTTGTGTTCAGCACGTAGCAGACTTGCTGGCCATCCTTTCGCGAGCTCACGAGGCCGGCGTTTCGCAAGACGCCGAAGTGGTGGGACATGCTCGGCGCGGAGATGTCGAAATGTTTCGCCAACTCCCCGGCCGTCATCTCGCCGCCGCTCAGCAGACGCAGAATCCGCCGCCTCGTCGGATCCGCCATCGCCTTAAAAACCTCGTCGCTCATCTTTGATTAGATATTTAGCCAATCGTCTAAATATCTTGACGCAAAATCTTCCGGTGAGGTTGCAAGCGGCCTCAAATGTAAACTTGATGCATGTCCGTCGCCCTCAAGGCCTTCCTCTTTACCGACATCGAGGGAAGCACGCGGAAGTGGAGCCAGTACGGCGAAGCGATGCAAGGCATCGTCGAAAGGCACGACCGCCTGCTGACCGATGCCGTCCGGAAGCATGGCGGGCACGTCTTCAAGACGACCGGCGACGGAATATGCGCCTGCTTCGCCGGAGGGCTGCGGGCTCTGGCGGCCGCCGTAGAAATGGCGCAAGAGATTCGGAGGGAAAACTGGCGTCCATGCGATTCCTTCGCGATCCGGATCGCGATTCACGCCGGGGAGGCCTTCGAGCGCGACGGCGACTATTTCGGCCCGACCCTGAACAAGGTGGCCCGGCTCATGGCGATTGCCCACGGCGGCCAAATTATCGCGTCCGGGGCGGTGATCGACGCCCTCGCCGGCAGCATGCCGGAATCCGTCAAGGCGCGCAGCCTGGGCGAGCACCGGCTGAAGGATCTCGATCGGGCGGAGCATATCTACCAGTTGATACACCCGGCGCTGCCGCAAGATTTTCCGCCACTCAAGTCCCTGTCGGTCCTCAAGAATAATCTGCCGGTTCAGCTCACGAGCTTTGTGGGCAGAAAGCGGGAACTGGACGAGGTCGTCGATCTGATTTCCGGCAATCGCCTGGTGAGCCTGACCGGATCGGGTGGAACAGGGAAGACCAGGCTCGCCCTTCATGCCGCGGGCGAGGTCGTGGGCCAGTTCGAGGGCGGCGTGTTCCTGGTCGAGTTGGCCCCTCTTGCCGATCCCCAACAGGTCTGTGGCGCCATTCAGGAAGTCCTGCGTATCAACGACGACGAGAGGCGGTCGGGGGTCGACGCCTTGGTGGAGGCGATTGGAAACGATCGTCTCCTTCTGATTCTCGATAATTGCGAGCACGTCCTCGAAGCCGTTTCCGAGTTGACGCACAAGCTCCTCATCCGAACGGGGTGCGCCGCGATCCTGGCGACAAGCCGGGAAGGGCTCGGCGTGCCCGGTGAGCGCGTCTACCGCGTCCCTTCGCTCGATGTCCCGGACGAAGCGACCGCTAACCCGGATAGCGTCTGGAGCTGCGAGGCAAGCCGGTTGTTCCTGGAGCGGGCGTCTCAAACCGGCCAGGAGATTTCTCTGGACGACGAGTCGGCGCGCAATCTGGCCCGGTTGTGCCGGCGTCTGGATGGGATTCCTCTTGCGATCGAGCTGGCGGCTGCCAGAACCCGGTCGATGTCCATCGACAAGGTCGTGGAGAGGCTTGACGACCGGTTCCGTCTATTGACAGGCGGCAGCAAGGCCGTGCTCCCTCGCCAGCAAACCCTGCGCGCCCTGATTGATTGGAGTTACGATCTTCTCCGCGACGAGGAGAAAACCTTGCTTCGCAGACTGGCCGTCTTCTCGGGCGGGTGGACTCTCGAAGCGGCGGAGGCCGTCTGCGCGAACAGGAATATCGACGCGCTCGACGTCCTCGATCTGCTCGACCGGCTCATCGACAAATCTCTGGTGGTCTTCGACCCGGCCGCGGATCGCTACCGATTCCTGGAAACCGTTCGGCAGTACGCCGCCGATAGGCTGCTCGAATCCGGTGAGGGAATCGCCCGGCGCGACCGGCACTTGAGCTTTTTCGTGGCCTGGACGGACGAGTGGCGGTTGAAGGAGCGCGAATTCACACAGCCGGCGTGGCTGCGGCTCTTCCACGCGGACTGGGAAAACGTTCGGGCCGCGCTCGAATGGTCCCTTGGCTCGGCCGACTTGGTCGAAAACGGAGCGCTCCTGGCCACGCGCTCCTTCCGGTTCTGGAACGACCTGCGCCGCATCCGGGACGCCTCTTATTGGATCGGCCGCTTTCTCGCCGACCCGAGCCTTCCCAATCCTTCGGAAACCAGGATGCTCCTGACGCAATACCTTGCCGTCATGCAGGCATTCGGCAACGACACGGATGCAAGCGCCCAGAGCCTGCAAGCGGCGATCGCCATGGCCGAGGCGCTCCAGGACGCGCAGCTGCGCGGCCAGATGCTCGCCGGAGCCTGCTGGATCAGTTTCCGGTCGGGCCGTTATGAGGACGCCCTCGGCTATGCGGCGGAGATTCTGGATGATCTGGCTTCGCCGGATCTCGCAAAAGGCTACGCTTACACCAACCGGGCGAACTCGATGTTTATGCTTGGCCGGCTGGAGGAAGCCAGGACGGCGATGGAGCAGGGGCTCGCGGTTCGAGCGTCCGCCGGCGATACTCGCGGAGTGGGCGGAGCCCATACCAATCTGGGCATGATCGCCTTTCGCCAGGGCCGGCTGGCGGAGGCAAAGCAGCATTACCTCCGCGCCCTCGAAGTCTTCGAGGCCCTGGACTCGGACGCTCAGCTCTCCATCGTCGGGCCTGGAATCCTCAACGTTTTGCTGAACGAAGCGGACCCGGCGTGCCTCGCCCGGCTCTACGGCTCGTCCCTCGAGGCGATGAACCGGTTGCAGAACTTCGGCGACCAGGTCGATTCCTGGGGGCAGGAGATTACCCTGGCGACGCTTCGAGAACGGTTGGGCCAGGATTTCGAGCGGCAGCGCGAGCTCGGTGCGAAGATACCACTCCGGCAGGCAATCGGCGCGGTGAAGGGCCACCTGACCGTCGGCTAGAGCTAGAGAATCTTGCGAAAGAGTTTCAGCTCGAAGGGCAGGTTTGCCGGGAGAGAGCTGCGGAAGCTCTCCTCTGAGGACCAGACGGCGATGCCGAGCACGCGGTCGGGCAGGGTTGGGTGAGAGCCCTGCACATGGCCGAGGTAGCCGGGGATGACGGTCAGGCTGCCGAACGTATTTTCGAGCTCGCGCTGAAGGTCGTCGCCGAAGCCGGGAGCCGCGACGCGGCGACTCAGGGAAAGGAAGGAGCCGAGAGGAGCGTCGCTCGGACGGACGCCGTTGCGCGACTGGAGGTCGAACACGACGATGTCGGCCGGCTCGGCGGACAGCTTCGCCTCGTCGATCGCGAGCTTGTCTTTGGAGAAGCGGCGAAGAGCCTCGTCGCCGCGCCGGTCTTCCCGGAACTCGACGAGGATCATGACCTCGTCGTCTCGCAGGCAGGACTGCCAGGCGCTGGAGCCGTAATAGCCGTCGAGGCGGCCCAGCTTTTTCTTCAGCTTCCCGATGTATTCCGAGATGAGCGCGAGGCGCTCGCTTGGCGAATCGTTCCGGACAACCAACATATGCGCGCTCATGTCTATTTCTGCGATCAGGAGCAGCAAGGATTGCGCCATTTGAGCATTTGGTCCCTCGAAAAAGCCGGTAGAAGCGCGAGCCCGCGAATCGGTTCACGATGGAATGCCATAGGCAACGGGAGAGTCCCGGTCCGAGGGAGGACATATAAGGATATGAAGCGAAACAGCAAGAGCGGGGCCTTTACGCTCGTCGAGATCATGATCGTGGTGCTCATCATCGGCGTGCTCATGGCCATCGCGGTTCCGAACTTCATCAAGGCCCGCGAGACGAGCCGCCGAAATTCATGCATCGCGAATTTGAAGCAGATCGACAGCGCCAAGGAGCAGTGGGCGATGGAGAACCATGCGGCCTCCGGCGCCACCGTCCAGATGAGCGATCTCGCCGGCATTTACATGAAGGGACCCTCGACCGGCCCGGTGTGCCCCGGCGGCGGCGTCTACACGGTGAACGTGATCGGCACCAACCCGGCATGCAGCCTCGCGGCCGCGCCGGATTCGCACTTCCTGCCGTAAGGTCGATTTTCTGCGTAAGGGGAAGCGCGGAGCCATTTTGCTGGCTCCGCGCTTTGAACTGCGCGACTTGTCGCGCTGCCTATTCCGATCTGCGTTCAACGCGGAGAAACGGAGAATCGGAGAAGTCTACGAGGAGACTCCGTTCCTCCGATTCTCCGTGTTGGAAGTTCCGGAATTACTCGGCTGCCTGAACCACCTTCGGCTTTCGTCCGTCGCCTTCCGGCTCGCCCTGGCCGAGACCGGCCATGATCTTCTTCAAGAAGGCCTTGGCCTCCGGCCCCATGTCGTCCTCTTTGCCTTCGTCCTTCACGTCGGTGAGGCCGAGCTTGTCGGTGAGGAGCAGGGTCAGCATGTGGGTGAGCATGTTGCCTTCCCCATCGCCGTTCCCATTGCCCCCGCCCATCGTGACCACGCTGTGGGGCACGAGCGGATGCTTCGTATCCTTGAGCGCGTCCGCAACCTGGCCGATCATCTTCTGCTTCACCATCAGGCTGGACGAGCCATAGGCCTTGCGGACCTCGCGGATACCGAGAGCCTCGGCGATCTGGACGCGGGCTTTGCTTTCCGCTTCCGCGTTCGCCATCAGCACGATCCGCTCCGAATCCGCCTTCGCGCGCAGAACCGTCTGCCGCGAATCGGCTTCCGCTCGCATAACGGTCTGCTTGGCTTCCGCTTCGGCGATCGTGATGTTGCGCTGAGCGTCCTTCTGGGCGCGCTGCGCGGCAGCGTCGGCCTGGTTGACCTCGATCTCGATTTGGACCTTCGAGTCGGTGAGGTCGGTCTGGCGGCTCGCCGTGGCCTTCGCTTCGTTGAGGGCCCGGAGCCCGGCTTGCGCCTCTTCCTGCCTTTTATAGGTCTCGGTCTGCTCGACCGCGACCTGCCGCTCGCGGAGCTGGTTCAGGATCGTCTCGATCTGAGTATCGCCCTTCGCCGAGTGCGGGGTCCCGATCAGCACCTCTTGGAGGCCAAGATCATATTCGGCGAAGCGATCCTTCATGTCTTTGGTCGCAACGGCCTGGATGTCGCTCCGGTCGTGGATCAGCTCGATGAGGGTGCGCTGCTGGCCCTGGTTCTTGAAGTAGCTGGAGACGAGCGGGTCGAGGCTTTGCTCGATCAGATTCTTCACGCTGCCGAAGCGCTGGATGACGTTCGGCGCCTTCTGATAGTCGATGTTGATGACGACGGACAGGGGCAACTCCGGCTCGAAGGCGTCCTTGGTGATCAGGCCGATCTCTCGGAGGCTCGCGTCGAGCTTGTGCTCGCCGGTGTCCTGGGCGATCCACTTCAGGATGATGTTGATCGTCGGCACCATAATGACTTCGCCCGCGTACGGGTTGAAGGCGTACTTTCCGGGGAGCAGGGCCTCGTCCCAGATGCCACGCCCGCCTTTCTTGCACAGTTCGCCATGGCGGAAGGCCTCGCCGGACACGTCCGCGCCACGCTCGCCGTAATAGGACACGACGACGCCGACCTGGCCGACCTCGACGTGCGTCTTGGGCCGGAATTCGACGGTGGCGAACAGACGGTTGATCCAGTAGGTGCCTTCGGAAAGGACCTGATACTGGCGTCCCCGGAAGCCGCCCGCACTCAGGAAGGCCTGCGGGTCCTGGAAGTTGTTGTGGTAGTGCTCGTCGGTCTTGCTGTCGCCGACGGTCGGGGCGATGATATCGCCTTGCCGCAGCGAAGGGCCGTCATGCACGGTCACGATGCCGATCTGATCCTTCGAGCCGTCGATCACGACGGGCGAGAAGCCCTCTTCGTGGCCGATCTGCTCGGCGATCCGCTGAATGGTCGCCGTCTCGTCCCGCCCGCCGATCGGGTGATAGTAGATCTCCCTCGGCCCGGCGATGACGATGAACTGCGCGAGGTTGATCGCGTAGGTTCCTTCGCGAAGGATCGCGCGCTGCGGCCCCTGCTGGCCGCCCGCCTTCAGCCAGGCGCGGCAATCGGTGAAGTCGCCATTGTTGACGACGCGGCCGAGCGTCTGGCCGGATTCGACGACGCTCTGCCCGTCCTGCGTGTAGCGGCCGAGCGGCTGCCCGTCTCTGGCGAAGATGTAGCCGATCTGGCCTCGGTGGATCGTGACGAGGGGGACGCGGTGGATTCGGAACCGGTATCCCGGCTTGAAGTGAAGGCCGCCGCGCAGCACTTCCGGCTGGAAGCCGGCCTCGCCATTCAGGGCGATGATCTGGCTGTTGAGGTGGCCGCCGCCCCAAATCTTCTCGACGATGCCGACTTCGGTGTTGCCGATGAAGCGGGGTCCGAACAGGAACTTAAGGATGAAGACTGCGGCGAGCAGTCCGGCGAGCGAAATCAAAACGGGTTGCGCCCAAGTGGGCATCTTTTTCTCCTCTATTCGTTGCTCGGCCGGCACGGCCGGCTGCACGGTGCAGCCGGCTTCCGGACGAGCCTGGAACGGTACGGCGTTGGGGAGCGAACCGGAGATCGCCGCCCCTCCGTCGCGGAGGCGCTCATCCTATCAGACAACCCGAACGAGTAATCGTCCGATGAAAGAACGTGGCGCCTTGGCGGAGGGTTGCAGGTTAACAGGGAACGACCTATAGGACGCATCGGGGGCTCCCTTTTAAGGCACAGCCGCTACATCGCTTGCACGCCCGATTGAGCAAATGCATCCGCTGTCGTTCTCGATGGTAAGAAAAGCGGTCCGGCATTGGCCTTGCATCAAGCCAAAGCAGGGAAGGATGACATTATTGAGCGGTCTTCTCGATCATATGATGTACAATAATCACATATTTCAATCGCCAGGTGGCCGGGCAGGCGAGCAAATGACATGTCTTTTGGCATGCAATGAAAAGGAAATAAGGGTGAGACTATGGCACTTTGGATATTTGGACTGCTGTGCATGATCGTCTGGTTCATTGCCGGACTCTTTCTACTCATCTGTGAAGAGGCGCGGAAGAAGGACTCGGAAAGCCCGTCTCTGAACGCCAAGGCAGGAGCGTCGCGATTTATTCGCAATCTTTCGCGAGTGCTTACGGTGGCAAGCGTTGCCTGCTTCATGATCATCTGGCTTTCGGGAATCGGACTGATACCGGGCGAGGTCGTCATCGGCATCTTTCGCGCCCTTAGCTGGACTCGGCGTGAAGTCGGAAGCGTCAGTGGCTGGGTGAGTTTTGGCTATCTCGTCGCACTCACCGGGAGCCTGATCGCATTTGCCGCGAGCGAGGGCGCTCGCGGGCGTTTTCTGGGCAGCAAGGGCGTGCTGAATACGATGTCTGGCGTCTCGAAGAAGCTCAGCACCTTGGGAACCGCTTTACTGGTTCCTTCCCTAATCGGCATTTTGACGGCGGCAAGCTTCCAGCAGGCGCTGGCCAACCCGGCCGTCGAGGCAATGGTCTCTTTGAGCGAGAAACGTTTCGAGCAGGACTTGACCAGCCTCGGCGAGCCCCGGACGCAATTGTCCGAAAGCGAAAGGAACGACATTCATACCGTCGCCGCCCATATCCACCTGCAGATCGAGCGCGAAGAAGGATGGCGAGTACCGAACCACGACTTCGTCGCCGAGTATCGCGCACGGGCTAACGAGGCACGGAGGAGAATTCTGGCCGACGCCGTCGTGCCGGGTGAGACCCGGTTCGTCAGCCCCCCCGAAGACAAGACCGACTTCGACCGGTTGGTGGCGATGAGCGACGGAGACGACCCGGAAGATGGCCCGAAGCCACCACCAGGCGGTGGCGAGCCAGGCCCTGATAGTCCCGGTGGACCCGCGAAGCCCTCGCCTAACATGGGAGGAGGCTCGGACGGAGCGGCCGATCCCATCGAGGAGGCACTCGAACGCAAGGCATGCTCGGACACCGACTTTCGCGGGCGGTTGGCCAAGATGGGAGCAGATGCCCGGGCCGAGCTATCTACCGCCACCTCGATCGACGGGCGGATCACGAGCCTTCTCTCGGAGATCGTCGAAAACCGGCTCGCCTCACTGATAGGGGAAACGCCGGCGGGGATACTCTCGGGACTTGGCGAGAGCATGGGCCTGTGGGAAAGGGTGGAGCAACTCGTTGAAAAAGACCGGGAGGCCTCGATACGCTGGTACAAGCGTCAGAAGGCGAAAGCCGATATCGCAGCGTCTGCCATCGCGGAAGGAAAGTCTATCGACGAATCGATTGCCTTGGCCAAGGGAGGCATTATCGCCGATACGGCGACGGTCACGAACATAGAGGAAATGGACGGGATCGTATCCGACGCGATCGCCGAGGCCAATCAGCTCCGTCCGAACGAGAAGATGGGCCGCCCAGGCATCGAGCCAGTCGTTCCAATCGACCCTGCGAAGGGGTCGGGGACGTATCGCTACACCGAAATGTTTCCATCGAGCGAGGAAGCCCTCCACGATACTCCGGAGTATCGGGAGCTCCAAGGGCAGGCATCGGAAGAGAACCTTCATAGCGAGATCGGCGACCTTGTCCAGGCTGCCGGAAACTTCCTTTCTCTCATGGGGTCGTCGGAAGTCGGCGGCGTTCTGATCGGGCGCTTGCCCGAGGGCGCCGACAACCTCGACGTCGGCGGGTTCAAATGGGAAGAAGATCCCCAGCAGCCCTCCCGAATCCGGCTCGGTCTGGTCGACACTCAGGGCCAAGTCCATTGGTCAACCTACCATCCGAAGGAGCTCGTTTATCGGGCTCTGGAGTATGCGGCGGACGGAAGACCCGTGGCTTTCACAAAGCCGCTTGTCGATAGGAACTATCGGATCGATCTTCCGCATCCGGCGCTCGCGGGATCGCCGCTGGCACGCGATCTCGACCGCTTGGACGTCTTCACCGACGAGTTCACCGCTCGCTCGCCTTTCCGTACAAGCGCCGAGGACTTCGTCGCGATCGAAGGCTGGCTTTTGCGAGCAGCTTCCCTGAGCAAGGTAACCTCCGACGCCGAGTTCGAAGAGGTGCTGGGCAAGCTGGAAGATTATGTTCAGGCAGTGCCGGAGGAATGGCTGCAGCCCATGCGAGACCTGATGCAAAATCCCGGCATCGTGGAGAGCGATCAGCGGTCTTTCCTGTTTGGGAAGGGCAAGGCGGGCGACGCCGTAAACCTTTACGGCGCCGACTTGGTCGGCAATATCGAGGACAATGCCGTGCCGATGCCGGAAAACGCCGGTCGTCGCGAATTGGCGAAGGCACTACGATCCCTCCTCACCAAGATCCACCAGGTGTACGCCACGGAGAGACAGGCTGCTATGCAGTTGGTTCCTCCGGGCACGGACCTACAGGACATCCCAAAACGGATCAAGTCCTGGGTTCTCGGCGCGGGAATCCTCGCCCGGCCTGAGAGCGGAGTCCGCGAGATTCCTTTCAGCGTGAGTTACGACAGCCTGCTCATGACGGATAACGAACCCCCGATGGATTTGCGGTTCATGCTGAACGTCGTCTTCGACGGCCAGCCCAATAACCCCAATCCCTTCGAGTTCCCGCTCATCAAGGATCAACTCGACTCGGCTGTCAGGCAGTCCGTCGCCAGCAACGACGAGACGTTCGGCGGTAAGAAGGATAGTGACGTGTTCCGGGAGGCTAGGGAGTTTACAATCCTGCAACGGCTCTTCCGAACGGCACTGGCCGGGAGGTTGGGTTACGACTTCCCGGTCGAGCAACTGCCGGTCCTCGCTCGCCAGCTAAGTAAGCCTAGCTGAGCAAACGGGCCGGGCCGCGCGAGCCGCAAGGTCGAAGGACCTCCAGACGGAGGTCCTTCGCTTTACGAAAAGTGGAAACCCTGGAGGGTCGAGGAATTCGCTCTATCGGCGCAGCCGCAACGGATCGATGGTCCCAAACGCCGTTTGATGCACGATAGACGAAAATCTCAAGAAAGTGGGAAGCTGAATAGAACGACAACCATGGCCGCGTCTCGCAAGACTCGCCGCTTTGCTCAGTAGAATGTCAAGCTTTCTTCAGATGGGGAAAGCGCTCGTCGTGGCTTGGACGTCCACGTCCGAGAAGGCGCGTTTCGATTTGGGGGCGGGCTCTCTCGGGTCTGGAGACCCAAGCCACGACAAGCGCATCCCAACTGGACAAATGAAGCTTGACGATCTACCGAACGGCTCAGTTTCCGAGGGTCGCGACGATCAGAGCGACGAACGGCGCGCTGAGGAGGATCGAATCGATCCGGTCGAGCAGTCCACCGTGACCGGGCAGGAGCTTGCCGCTGTCCTTCACGCCGGCAGACCGCTTGAGCGCGCTCTCCAAGAGGTCGCCGGCCTGCCCGAGGATGCCGGCGGTAAGCCCGACGAAAATGCCGACCGGCATCGGCTGATGAATGAGATAGGCCAGGCCGACCGCGCCGAGAAGACAGCCGAGCAGATTGGCGACGGCGCCTTCGACAGTCTTCTTCGGCGAAATCTTCGGAACAAGTAGATGCTTTCCGAAGGCGCGTCCGACGAAGATCGCCAAGGTGTCGCCGATCCAGATCGGAACGAGCGCCAAGAGGACCGGCGAAGCCCAGCGGAAGCCGGCCGGGATCGACCAATAGGTGGTCCCGTTCGAGGTCCAGCCATGAAGCGCGAGCAGGGCAAGGAGTCCGCCCGCGATCCACCACGACCCAAGCTCGACCGGCAGAATCCCGCGCGCTCCGCGCGCGACGGCCAGGGCCATGCCCGAGCCGGCCAGACTGAGCAAGACCGAGCCGACAGTCAGGAGGCGGATGGCGTAGGCAACGCCCTCGACCCCTGACGGCGCTCCGTCGTTGTGAAAGAAGTGGGTGATCAGCAGCGGCGAGGCGGCAAGGAGAAGAAGACCGGAAATCCCCGCCGCCGGCTTGCCGGGGTTGGCCATGCGCGCCAACTCCAAAGCCCCGATCCCGTAGGCGATCAGCGCGACCGCGTAGATTGGACCGATATGATCAATAAAAACCGCCAGTAGAACTGGCGGTATAAGCAAGGCGGCGGTTAGGACCCGCTGTCTCAATCTCCGTCTTCGATCTTGGCAGCGGAAAGACGAAGCGCGACTTGCACGCGGTTCTCGCATTTCAGCTTGCGCATGATGACGCTGACGAGATTCTTGACGCTCTGCTCCTTAAGGCCGACGACCTCACTGATCTTCCGGTTGGAATATCCTTTGGCCACGAGCGAGGCGACCTCAAATTCGCGTCGCGAGAGTTCGAACTTGTTGCCGTAGCCGCCGCGAGATTCGCGGACGCGTCCGGTCGGGGTTCGAACGAAGGCGTTTCCGACTTCGCGGATCGCCTTAATGAGTCCGGCGGAACCCTGAGCACGCGAGTAGATCTTGTCCACGCCGTACTCGGAGTAGTCCTCTCCCTCGCCGGTGACGAGGGCGACGCCGAAATCGCCATAGGCGCGGGCGCCCATGAGGAATTCGAGCTCATTCTTTTCTAGGCCCATGGAGTCCACTACGATGACTTGGGCACGCTGGTCTTTGGCCGCGGAAATGCAAGCGCGGGGCTTGGACTCCGATGCCACTACGTCGAAGTTGCCTTCATGTCCAAGCAAGCTTGTGAGCGCCTGGCCGAAGAGCGGTTCCTTACAGCAGAGTGCGATTCGCATTGTTTACCGTGCGTCCGAGAACAACCTACAAGCCAGTACGTTGCATGACCCCGATAAGTCGCTCACACAATCAGAATGATGCAATTGCGACACCAGAGACAAGCGACTCCCTTCGTGCCGTCCGAGCGATGAAAACCATTGCCACAGGTTCCGACACGAAAGTGAGAGCTAGTTAGTTGCTACGAACACTCCTTTCGACATAGTACTTTCAAAAGGCGCGTTTGTGAGCAATCTATTTAAAAAACAGCACGTTTTACCTAACTCTTTGCAATTTCATAGCTTCAGGTCGACGATTCCGCTCACCGCAACGCCCTCGACTCGCCTCATATCACTGACGATATTTTTCGTTTCGATGGGGATCATCGCCCTAATCTTCACTTCTTTCCCAAAGAGGTCCTGCTCGATCTGGGCGACCGCTTTGACCTTTTCGACCTGAGCCCGAGGTCCCATTACCTGAGCCGCGCCGACCGCCTTCCGGCTGTTGATGCCACCGCTAAGGATGGGAACGACCTTGGTCGTCATGGTCGGGGTGTCGCGGTGGTTCGCGAGCTTGTTGATCGCATCGTTGAACTTGGGCGCGAACGAAGTCACAGCCGCGCCGACGCCGATGATCTTGACGAGATCCGAAAAGGCGTCCGCCGCCATGGCCGTCGCGGCCAATCCGCAAAGGGCGACCGCCAGGGTTCGCTTCTGTAAAAGTCTCTTCATTTTGCTTTTCCTACCTTTCTTCAGGACGGGCGATGCACGGCCTGCGTTTCCGGGAGGGCGCTGGCGTTGCGTCTCACAAATAAACGTCGCGCAGGCCGCCCCTCACCTGCTCCCCTAGGGTCGCTTTCCTCTCCCTCGGATGTCCGATGACATGACATCCTTGACACCTATGACAAGACATCCTTGACGGATGCCTTTTCGAGAGCTGAGCAAGATGGATGCGCGCAGGCGGCTGGCGAGTTTGGTTTTGGAATCGGGTTGGACGGTGGCGGAGGCTGCC
>DASZYX010000023.1:0-160794 GCA_035545155.1 Fimbriimonadaceae bacterium
TACAACGCCGTCGCGACGTCGCCCGGTTTCGGTGGCGGCCATTCGATCGGGGCCTGTTGGGGCGACTTCGATAACGACGGGCAGTTCGATCTCTTCGCCGGGAACTTCGCCCACATCGACAGCCGTGGCGACCAGCCGAAATCTCGATTTCTTCGAAATCTAGGCCCGAAGGGCAAATATCACTTCGAAGATATGGGCACGTGCGGCGTGTTCTATCAAGAGTCGTACGCATCCCCGGCGGCGGGCGATTACGACAACGATGGGAATCTCGACCTCTTCTTCACCACGGTTTACGGCACCGCTTCCTTCGGAAAGAAGAACTTTCCAGTGCTCTATCGGAACGCCGGAAGGTTCGTCTTCACGGACGTGACGGAAAAAGCGGGAGTCGCGAACCTGCCTCCGACGTATCAGGCGGCTTGGGCGGACTTCAACCACGACGGCCAACTCGACCTCGTCAGCGGCGGAAAGCTATTCGTCAATAACGGCAACAAGAACCATTGGATCGAGGTTCGACTCGTCGGAGACGGGGTGAAGGTGAATCGCTCGGCGATCGGCGCTCAGGTCCGGATTCGTGGAAACCGTACTTGGACGCGGCAGGTCGAGGCGGGGACGGGCGAAGGCAACCAGAACGATCTGACGCTCCATTTCGGGCTCGGAGACAACAACGGGCCGGTCGATCTCGACGTCACGTGGCCGAACCGCAAGACGCAGCGCGTCTCGACGCGGGTCGACCGGATCGTGGAGGTTCGCTACAAAGAGTAGCGATGTCTCGGATGCGAAAAACAGGTTAAGCTTGCAGACATGCGCCGCTGCCTGTTTGCTCTCCTCGTCGGGCTATCTGCGATAGCCGCCGCGAGCCAGGGAGAGATCGTCGGAAACGTTCGGGTCGAAGTGCTTTCTCCGCATCTCGTCCGGATCGAGCTGAAAGGGCCAAAAGGCTTCGAGGATCGCCCGACCTTTCATGTCGTCGGCCGAGAAGGCTGGCCCGGAGCCTCCACAAAGCGCTTCGTCAACCAGGCGACCACCGACGTCGTCACCGCGGATTGGAAGGTGGTCATTCCCGCCGCTCCCGCGACCAGTCTCGCCGGCATCAAGATCGTCGACTCGCACGACCAGATCCTATATCAGTGCAGCGGCCAAGAATCGAACAGCGTGTGGCTGCCCGCTCCCGGCTCGAAGCCGGGGGCATGGTCGTTCGAGGACACGCCCCGGATCATCCCCTCGAAGGAGGGCCTCGTGCCGACCGACGACGGCGACCCGACGAGCGACTGGGACCTTGGCAACGATGCGCCGGACGTCTATGTTTTCCTGCCGGGCGGCAGCTATCAGACCCTTCGCGCCGACTTTCTGAAGTTGACCGGGCCGATCGAAATGCCGCCGCTATACGCGCTCGGATACACGGACAGCAAGTATTACGCCTACTACCAGGACGAGGCCCTGCGGCGCATCGACGAATATCGCCGGAGGCGGATACCGCTCGATACGTTCGTCGTCGACACCGACTGGCGGGTTGGCGGCTCGCACGGCTATACGGTCGATGCTCACTATTTCCCCGATATGCCGGCCTTCCTGCGCGATGCGCACGACCGGCATGCCCACATCATGTTCAACGACCATCCGGAGCCGAAGGAGAAATCGGCGCTCGATCCGAAGGAGCTCCAATACCGCCTCGACGGGCTAGGGGGCCTGATGATCGAGGGCGTCGATATCTGGTGGTACGACCGCAACTGGGGCGTCAGCCTGATCGATCCCGCGCCGAAGCTGCGCCACGAGGTCTGGGGGATGAAGCTCTATCACGACATGACCCAGCGGACTCGGCCAAACCAGCGTCCGCTGATCATGGCGAACGTGGACGGCATCGACAACGGCTTCCGCAACCGGCCGCCGAACGTATCGACGCATCGCTATCCGGTGCAGTGGACGGGCGATACGCGCTCCCAGTGGGAGTTTCTGCGTCGAGGCGTCGAGAACGCGGTGTATGAGGGTGTGGAAGGGCTGAACGCGTGGGTGAACGAGGACCTTGGCGGCCATGTGGGCAAGCCGACCCCCGATCTCTATATTCGCTATCTTCAGTTCGGGAGCCTGTGCCCGTTCATGCGCGTTCATTGCACGAAGGGGCAGACGCGCGAGCCGTGGGCGTTCGGCCCTGAAGCGGAGAAGATCGTGCCGGAATACATCAAGATGCGCTACCGGTTGATGCCCCTGTTCTATGGGTCGGCGCGTGCGGCATACGAGGAGGGCGAGCCGATCTTGCGCCGCCTCGACCTCGACTATCCGACCTATCCGGAGGCGGCCGCGAACGATCAGTTCTTGATCGGCGACTCGCTGCTCGTCGCTCCGATCGTCGGGGGCAAGGATGCGGCGGTCGTGCCGGCTTCGGCGTTCCCCCAAGGAGTGCGAGCCGAATATTTCGCCAATCCGGACTTGAAGGGCGAGCCGGCGGTGACGCGCGGCGAAAAAGCCATCGATTTCGACTGGGGAGATGGGAGTCCGGACGCCAAGATTCCGAACGACAACTTCTCGGCACGGTGGACCGGGAAGTTCACGGTTCCCGGCGACCACGTGTATCACCTGGCCGTGACGAGCGACGACGGTTGCCGCGTTTGGATCGACGGCAAGCTCGTGATCGACAAGTGGGTACCGCAAGACAGCGTGACCAACGAGGCGGCGGTCGATCTCGGTCCGGGTTCGACGCACGATCTGAAGGTTGAATACATGGAGATGCAAGGCGGGGCGCTCTGCCGCTTGCGCTGGCAGCCGGTGACGAAGGCGGCCGAAAATTCCAAGCGCTCCTGCTGGATCCCACCCGGAACCTGGGTTTCGGTGTGGGATGGAAAGCGGATTAGCGGGCCGAAAACGATCGAGGTCAGCGCGCCGCTCGATCAGATGCCGATGTTGCTCCGGGATGGGGCGATCATTCCTCTCGGCCCGGAGGTGCAGTGGACGGGCGAAAAGGATTGGTCCTCGCTGGGGCTCGACGTCGTGCCAGGGAACGGTCAATTCACGCTCTATGAGGACGACGGCTCAACGAACGGCTATCGGGAAGGGCAGTTCCGTAAGACGCCGATTTCGACGGTCGAGAAGGGCGGCGCGCTGACGATTTCGATCGGCCCGGGCGTCGGCAACTACCTCGGGGCGTTCGCGAACCGAGCCTGGACGATTCGGGTCCTCGCGTCAAACGCGCGATCGGTGACGGTCGACGGGAAGAGGGTGAAGGCGAAGGTCGTGGCGCGGGCGGCGAACCAGCCGTTCCGGACGTCCGGCGGGGAGCCGGCGGGAACGATGGTGCAGATCGAGATTCCGGCTTCGCCGGTGACGGCTGGGCATGTCGTCGTCGTTCGGTAGAGGAGCGATTAGGGGCGGAGGTTCCGGAAACTTGTAGTTGTGGCCCGATTGGAAGTTTCCGGAACCTCCATCCCCCACCCCTTGCCTCCTCCCGGCACAAACCATCCGGCAGGAGGAAGGGGCTCCCACCCGTTCGACTCCGCTCCGCTTCGCTCAGGGAATAACCCTTGCCTCCTCCCGGCACGAACCATCCGGCAAGAGGAAGGGGCTTTTCTTTCCCCCTCCTCTTGCCGGATGGTTTGGCTAGCGAATCGGTTCGATCGACCGGACGTGGTCGAGTTGGGCCAATTCGGTGAGGAGTTTGGCGTCGCATCGGCCGAACAGGATCTTCATCGACTTGTCTTGCACGTCGACCTTGAAGCCGAGCTCCTTCAGCCGGGCGAGGATCGTGTCGTCGATGGCCGTCAGCCACAGCTCGACTTCCTTTTCGCCGTTGCCATTGCGCAGGGCCTTGTCGACCTTTCGGTCGATCAGGAACTTGCGGCGTTCCTCGATTGCTTTCGCGCGAGCCTCATCCTTGAGCTTCGCGATCTCGGAGTCCGGAACGTAGAAGGTGTTCGTCTCTGGGTTGAATTCGAGGTAACCGGGGCCGGCTGCCTTGTAGTCGAGTCCGAGCGACTTTGCTGCCGGACGCGTTAGGCCCGTCCCCCCGTTGAGGGCTCCACCTCCACCGAAGCCGCCTTGGCCACCGCTGAGTGAACTTACAATCATGGGGCTCGCCGACATGGAGGTAAATCGGTTGCGAGAGTCGAGCCCGACGCCTTCATAGCTGACGCCGTCCGCCATTTCGACGGGAACGTGGACGGTGCGTTGCTTTCCGCCGATGTTGATCACGCGCTGTTCCACGGCGACAAACGACGTGTACTGGCTCATGATGCCGTATTCGAGGGCGAGGTCGGTGATCTTGTTTTGGCCTTCCTGGGGGTTCGTGGCGGAGGTCGCGCCGAGGGCATAGTCGCGTTCGAGCTTGTCGACCATACGGCGCGCCCAGAGAGTCGGGATCGATTCGCCGCCGGGACGGTCGCTCGGGAAGACGAGGTCGATGGTCTGGCTCCACGGTTGGCCTGACATTGTGCCCGTCAGGGTGAGCCGGCCACGGCCGGGAGTCGCGTAGCGGCCGTAGATGACGATCGGCTTGTCGCTGAAGACGTCGGGAATTTGCGCGGGCAGGATGTCCGAGACTTCGACGCCGCCGTCGAACTTGGCCTTGACGTCGACGAGGATCGGGCTTTGCGTTCGCTCGACAAACCGCTCGACGGCGTCGTCCGATTTCGAGGCGAGGGTGACGATCTCGGAATCGCCGCGTCCTTCCTCGCTCATCGCGTCGATCAGGTAGCGGTTGACGCTATTGCCGATCCCGAACGTGAAGAGCCGGGAATTGCCATGGCGCTTCCGAATCTCGTCGAGGATGTTTGCCTCGTCGCCGACATAGCCGTCGGAGTTGAAGATGAACAGGCGCAGCCGGTTGGGATCGGGCGGCTGACTGTAGGCGAAGACCATCGCCTGGCGGATGTCGGTGCCTCCGCCGGCGGTCAGGCCTTGGACGAACTTCGCAGCTTCAGCCAGGTTCTCCGGCGTGTTCGGCATCGAGTGCTTCCAGAGCGGATTGACGCCGGTCGTAAAGCCGATGATGTTGAAGGTGTCGCCGGAGCGCAGGGTCTTCATCAGCTTCAGCGTGAGCTCGATCGACTTGGCGATGGGGAAGCCTGTCTGGCTACCGGTCTGGTCGATGACGAAGATCACTTCGCGGTCCGCGATCTGCTGGCGGGTCGGGGCCTTCGGTGGAAGGAGGACCAGGGAGAAATGGCCCCCCTTCACCGGGTCGTACTTCGCGAGGAACGCGCTTTGCACCGAATTGGTGGCGACGCGGTAGTGGAGAATGAAGTCGCGATTGGGGATTTCATCCTTCTTTCGGAGCGTCACGGTCTCGGCGGACGGGCTGTGCCGTTGGACGCTCACGTCGTGCAGGACCGAATTGGTTTCGAGGATCGGCGCGCCGGCATCGACGTTGACGGTCAGGGATATGTTGGAACCGGTTCGCATGCCCTTCGGGATGATCGGTGGCGCGATTTTGCCCGGATCGGGAGCGTTGCCGAGAAAGCGAGGCCCAACGACCATCGGGAACGTAAACTCGAACTCTCCGCTCTCGTACTTGAGGAGCTGGACGTAGCTGATCTCGATTTGCACGGTCGAGCCGGGGAGGATGTTGGCGACCGACTGAGTGAAGATGTTGGGTCGCTCCTGGTCGAGGAGAGCGGCGGCCTGGCCGGCGTTCTTGGCGGCGTTATAAATGGCCCTCGCTTCCTCGCGCCGTTTGATCTGGCCATCGATGATGCGATTGCCAATCTTCATGCGCATGCGGTCGACGGCGGCATCGGCGGGCAGCGGGAACGTGTAGACGGCTTCGATCGGCGTCGTCGACGGGTTCTTGAAGGTCTGCACGACGGTCACTCGAGCGCCGAACCCGGAGACGTCGGCGTTCACGGACGTGCCCTGGAGGGGCAGGATGAGGCCGTCCTTACCGGCGCCTACGAGCGATCCGGGCTCGATGTTTTGGAGCGGAGCGCCGTTGGCTTGGGCGGTGAGAAGCGTGACGAGAGCGGCAAGCAACACCATCGTTAATGGGACCCCCTTGGCCCTTCTTCTTATGGATGTGTCGCGCCGGCCCGTCGTTACGTTCAATGTTTTGGGGAGAGGGTGTTGGGTGTTGGGGTCCTGAGGTATTGGGCCCACCGACCTTAGTGTTCCCAGTGGTGACGCGTCAGCAGCTTCAAAGTGACGTCTTGACACAATGACGCAACCTGTCCAGCTCCGAGAGAAAGCCCGTTGGCAAAGCGTAAGCATTCTCGGGTTTCAGAGCCTGTCGCATGGGAGTGAATTGGCGGCGGTTCGCCCCTCCACCCCTGTTCTCCTTCGCTACGCGACGGTTCACAGCCCTCTCCCGCGGAGGAGAGAGGGATTGTACGCCTTGTCGTATCTGGGCCACTAACCTGGCGCGGTTAATTTCCAGGCTTGGCTCGCCGTCTTGCCTTCCACGGTCACCTCGATCGTGTAGTCACCGGCTTCGAGATAGGTCGGCCTGGAGGCCGCAAACGGGTCCTGGAGGACGTCGTCCGGCTTCGTGATCTTCCGCTTGCCTGGCGTCTTGGGTCCGCCGTCGGTCAACTTGAGCTCGAGATCGAAGAAGTTGTAGCCGGTCGAGGCGTCGATGGCTTTTTCCTTCACGACCTTGCCGGATTTGTCTTTGATTCGCAGAAAGCCCTTGCCGCCCGTCTTGACGTAGAAGCTCACCTTCACGAGCGGGTTCGGGGTTTCTGCGAAGGCGCCGCCTCCGCCAAACCGGCCGCCTCCGCCGTAGCTCCAGTTCTGGCGGCGCATATTATCGATGGAAAACAGCTTGATATCCGTCTTCCGGAGCTCGGGCGTGAGGTCGTAGACGTACTGCAGCGGCAGGATCCAGGCGCTCCGCGCGTGAGTGGCGATGACGAGATCGTGCTCGCGGGACTGGATCGCGATGTCATGAACGGGGATGTGGGGAAGCCCGCCCTGGAGCGAATCCCAATGCGCCCCGCCATCCATGGAGACGAAGACGCCCATATCGGTGCCGACGTAGAGGATGCCCTCGTGGTCGGGGTCCTCGCGGATCACATTGATCGTCTCGGCGGGGAGATCGCCGACGATGGAGGTCCACGTCTTGCCGTAGTCGGTCGACTTCCAAAGATAGGCCGACCAGTCGTCCTCGCGGTAGCCGCTTTGCGAGCAGTAAACGGTGCCCGCGTCGTACTTCGAGGCGACGATCCGGGAGACCCATTTATCCGGCTGGGGAGTCGGGATTTGTCTCCAGGTCACGCCGCCGTCCCGGGTCATCGCGACGTTCCCGTCGTCGCAGCCGACATAGATGACGCCGAACTTGAGCGGGCTCTCGCTGATGTCCTTGATCGTGTCGTAGGGGACGTTGCCCTGCGGCTTGTTCTTGGTGAGATCGGATGAGATCGCCTCATAGTGGCGGCCCTGGTCGAAGGAGCGGTAAAGCTTCTGGGCTCCGAAGTAGACGATGTCAGGATGGAAGGGGGAGAGGATAAGGGGCGTAACCCAGTTGAAGCGGTTATCACGGCCTCGGGGAGTGACCGACCAATGCTCCTTCGCCTTCTGGTCGAAGGCCTCCTCCGCGCCGAATTGAGAGCCGGTGTAGATGACGTCGCCGTCGTTGCGGGGATCGACGACGACGGTTGCGCCGTCGCCTCCGTCCACGTCTTTCCATTCGTCAAGGTCGGAGATGCCCGGTCTATAGGTGCTCGGGCCCTTCATGGTGCCGTTGTCCTGGAGGCCGACGAAGACGTTGTAGGGCGTCTTGTTGTCGACGGCGACGGTCGTGGCCTGACCGACCGGCATGTCGTTGAGATGCCGCCAATGGACGCCGTCGTCGCGGCTCTCGTAGGCGCCCCCGTCGTTGCCGACGACGATGTGCTTGACGTCGGCCGGGTCGAACCAAACCGCGTGGAAATCGACGTGAGCCTCGCGAGCGGCGATATGCCACGTCTTGCCGCCGTCGCGGGTGCGGACGAGGAAGGTGCCGGTGCCGAAGACGTCGTCCGGGTCTTTCGGATTCACGAAGACGTTGCCGAAATAGTAGTAGCTATTGCCGCCCATCGGCCCGCTATCCGAGCGATGCCAGGTCTTGCCGTCGTCGTCCGAGCGGATCAGCTCGTTTTGCACGGCGGGCGGCGTGAAGGCGTTGGGAGACTTCTTCGCGAGCGCGTCCCGGATCTGCTCGATGGTCATCTTCTTGTCTTTGACCTTTTGGATCGTGTCGTCGAGCTTGAGATCGTCCGGGGCGTATCGCTTCCAGAAGGTTTCCAGCGCCTTGTGGTCGAGGCCGACGAACATCTGCTCGTCGAGGAGCATGAACCGGCGTGGCGTCAGGACGCCGCTCTGCACGCGCTCGTCTTCGTCGAGCCAGTCCGTGTCATCGCCATGGTTGTCGGCGTAGACGTAGACCCGGTCGGGATTGCTCTTGCTGAACGCGATTCCGATGCGCCCGCCGGCCTCGCCGTGGGGAAGCTGCTCGATGAGCTTCCAGGTCTTGCCGGCATCGGTGGATCGATAGATGCCGCTGCCCGGCCCGGTTTCCCGGAAGTCCCAGGCGCGCCGGTCGCGGTCCCAGGCGACCGCATAGAGCACGTCCGCATTGCGCGGGTCCATCGCCATATCGATGATTCCGGTCTGGTCGTCTAGCTTCAGAACCTGGCTCCAGGTCTTGCCGCCGTCGGTCGTCTTGTAGACGCCGCGCTCGGTGTTCTGGCTGTAGAGGTGGCCGAGGACGCCGACGTAGACCGTGTTCTCGTTTCGGGGATCGATCAGGATTTTGCCGATGTGCTGGCTTTCGGGGAGGCCCATGTATTGCCAGGTCTTGCCGGCGTCGGTGGACTTGAAGACGCCGGTTCCCGCGTAGCTCGTGCGCTGGCTGTTGTTCTCGCCGGTCCCGAGCCAGATTGTGTTGCCGTCCTTGCCGAGGGTCATGCAGCCGATGCCGCACGAGGAGTAGCCGTCGAAGATTGGGGCGAACGTGTTTCCGTAGTCTTCGCTTCGCCAAAGGCCGCCCGTGGCGAAGCCGAGATAAAGCACGTTCGGTTGGCCGGCGGGCTGGTCGATGGCGACGACACGTCCGCTCTCAACTTCCGGTCCCACGCACCGCCACTTGAGCTGGCCGAAGGGAGAATCGGCCTCCATCTTCAGCCGCTTTTCATAGGCGGCCGCACGGAGGGCCGCCGGCATGCCGACGACCTTCGGCGTATGGAATTTGGCGATCTCGTCGGCGACGACCTTCCGGATATCCTCACCCGGGGAGCGAGTCGTCTCCTGGTCGGGATCGACTTGACCCAAGGCTTTCCCAACGCAGACGACGGCGAGGGCAGCTACGGCGGCACGACAAACAAGGAAACGAAACATTGCAAGAGATAATACGAGGTTTCATGAGTCGTTCATCACTTTTCCGATCTCATTGCCGTCGAGTCCAGAAACGGGATAATTGCGTCTGACTGCGCAAGAAATGTGTTACAGTGATATTGCGGGGTCGTCCCGCTAAGAAAAAACTAAGAGGTTTGGCGCTCGGCCGGAGTGGTAAGGGGAGAATTTTCACGCCGGTCGGCGTCATTTTTTACTTATAAATTCCCAATTTCGGGCGAATCGTTCGGGCACTCCCTCAGCGTCCCTACTGATGCCAACGGATTGGCGGGCGCATAAGGCCAGGACGGCCTTCTCCCCGTAGCCACCTCAGATTCCGATTTCTTTGGAAGCCCGCGACGCAGACGTCGCGGGCTTCTCGCCTTTGGATTTCATCGAGGGAACTGCGGCTCGGGAGTCATCGGGCCTCCACTTGCCCTCTCATCCCCGTTCACCTTCGCTACGGAGCGACGTACGGCACGTACTTCTTGCTCGTCTGCATCACTTTGATCCAGTTCGAGCTACCGCCTTCCTCTTCGCAAACGACGACGCGAGGAATCGACCAAATGTCGAACTTCGGATCGGAGGGCTGCAGAGCCGGATTGCCGGCGGCAACGAACGCGGCTCGCAGGTGATATTCCTTTCCGTTGTACGTGAAGCCTTTCAGCAGCCCCATATTCTTCGGCTTGTTGCCGTAAGGGAAGGCGAGGGTCGTGTTCGTGACGCCGAACTCGGTTTCGAGCCAGTCGAGAGCGGTGGCGATCTCCTTCTTCACGTCTTCGTCGCTGAGCTTCGTGAGATTGTAGTGATGGTAGGTATGGCAGGCGACCTCGCTGCCCATGTCTTGCAGCATCTTCACCTTGTCCTTGATATGGGAGGCTTGCCCGAACGGCCAGGGCGGAAGGATGAAGAAGGTGGCGTGAACGGGGAAGTCGGGATGCTTTTCGGCGAACTGCTTCCAGATCGCGACGAAGCAATTCGGGTCGAGCGTGCCGTCCTTCTTGAACTTGAGCTGGCTAGGATGGGCATCGTCGAAGGTCATGATGACCGGCGAGGCGCCGGGAGGAAGGGGCATTTTCCCGTCCAGCCATTCGGAGACGGTTACGGGGCGATAGCCGAGCTTATAGAGCTTCTCGAGGTCGGCGCGAAACTTCGCGGGAGTGCGGTCGAGCTCGCCGTTCCGGTGGGAGAGCTTGTGATACTCCATGATGAGCGTCCGTCCGGTTAGATTCGGCTTCCGGTTGGTGACTCGTTTGGGGGGGACATCCGCGCCGCCGGTCAGGCCGAGATGCCGCTCGACGGCGCCCTGCGGGTCCATGACCGCGTTCATCAGAGAGCGCTTTGGTAGGGGATCGCATCCAATGACGACAAGCGCCGATGCGAAAAAAGCGCATGCCCAAATATTCATCCTTGAAGAGTCCATTGCCTAAATCCGTTTAGAGTCCTCGGCCCTACGCAAGAAGGACGCGGCAACAACCGCTTTTGCGGCGGGAAGTGCGAGCGTTTTAGGGACGTTACGGCATCCTGCCTAGGTCCGATTCCTATCCATGGCTTACGCCGAAGACGCCATGATGTTACGACAATTTCTTGAAGTTTTAAGAGAGATTTTTTTGATCATTTCGCAACCGTGACGACGCCCGGCTGATCTTCCGATCCCCGCACCGTAATGTGGATCGGGAGGAACTGCTTGACGACCCACGTCGCGGTCAAGAACCGCTTCGTCAGGCGGCTGGTCTTGAAGATGGTTTCGCCTTCGGCAAGACAGGCGGGAATTAAAAGCTGATCGGCGAGGAAGGGGTCGACGGTGGCGTCGGTTGCTATCCAAGCCAAGGTTTCCTGAAAAGCGGCTTGAACGAGATGCTCGACCCGGAGGCCGCGCTGCCCTATCGCGGTGGCTCCGCCGACGCCGCGCTCGTACTGCGCCCAGATCGTAACGAACGCCCCAGGCGTCCGCGAATCCACGGGGTTGGTTTCGATTTCGATCGGCAGCTTGGCGTTTTGAGCCAGCTTCTCCAGATGGTTGATGGCGCGGTGAGCGACGGACACGGGAAGTTCGGCGGTCGTGACGACGGCCTTTGCGCCGACCAGATTGCCGCGGGATGGCCAGTCGATGCCTTGGATCGCGCTTGGCTCGACGTCCATCGTGACCTGACCGCGCGATTCGCGGCCGAAGCCGGCGAGCTCTTGGTCGGGGAAGGCGTAGAGGCCCATTTTCTGCAAGGCCGGAATCGTGACGTTCAGGAAGTAGTCGAAGCTGAGGGAGCGCGTCCCGTAGGTCTCACCGGAGAGGCTGACTTCGCTGTAGGCTCCCGTCTTGGCCAGGACGGGAAGCAGGGAGCAAAGGACGACGGGCACGCTCGCGGAGCGATGGTGCGAGGACTCTTCGGGCAGGTCCAGGTTCTCGTTCAGCCCTTTTGGCCGCCGGGTCGGTAGGAAGCTGACGGTCGTCGATCCAATCTGGACGCCGGTCGTCTCGGCCGAACAGGACTTGGCCAAAGCCTTCAGGAGGAGGAGGTCCTCGAAATCCAAGCCGGGAAACTTGGTGCCGCCGCGAACGCCATCGATCCGAACGGGCTGCAGGGTCAGCGTGGACATGACCAGGCAGGTTCGCACGAGAGCGCCGCCTCCCTCGCCGTGCGAACCGTCGATTAGAATCGGGCTGCCGGGGCCTGGCATCCGGTTAGACTTTCAGCTTGAAGATCAGATACTCGAGGATCTTCAGCGCATACGCGAGGACGACAATCATCAGGCAGATCAGTAGCAGCTCCTGGAACGTCGTCGGCTGATCGAGCGTCTTGACGCTGCCATAGGTGGCGCGGTTGATGAGACGATCGAGGCCGTTCAAGATGCTGCCGACCACCGAAATTAGGAACGGATGGCCGACGACGTAGATGAGGGCGAGAGCGCCGAGAGTCGCCGGCATCAGCGCCTTGTATTTGTGCTTTTGGTGCTCGTTATAGATAACGCACGAACGGCAGCGCTCCTGCTTCTGCTCGGTTGTCAGCTTCATGTTGCGCGGGATGTAGGTCGCGGCCATGAGGGCGTCTTTGGGGACGACCTTGTTCTCCATGGCGTTGCGAATGACTTCTTCCTCGCACATGCAGCCGGTGAGCTCTTTCCAGCAGGTGCGGCGCGCGTGGTAGATCGGGCAGCGCTCGCGGACGAACTTGCGGCAGAAGGGAAGCTGCCAACACTTGCCAAGGAAGACGTTGTGGCGATCCTGCTCTTCCTTGACGCCTTTGCCGTAGCGCATCTGGTCGGCTTTCCAGCCCTGCTTCGCGCGGTCCCGGGCGCGCACGCCGAGATCGACGGCGAGAACGAGGAACCCGATCATGCCGAGAACCATGCCGCCATGGTTCAGGGCCTGCATCGCGGCGGCAACCGGGTCCTTTTCGCCGCCGGTGATCGACGGCGAGGCGATCCCGGTGCTGCTGAGGATCATCGGAGCGAAGAACAGGATGGCAGCCCCCATGATTTGGAGAGCCGCGAGAACCTGCTCGCCCCAGAAGAGATAGCTGGTGGCGACTCCGAGAGCGAGAACGCCGCCGAAGAGGATTTTCTCGAGGATGCTGACGTTGTTGAGGGCCGCGTCGGGGCTGCCTGGGGAAGCGCCATTGCTGAACGACATTGCCGTGAAGACCAGGAAGCCAACGCCGACCACCGTCGCGAGCACACCGGCCCACATGAGGAAACGGGCGACGCCGGCCAGGAATTCAATTAGTCCTTCGTTGATTTCTCGCGTTGGCGCGGGACCAACCCCTTTGGCCTTGCTCATCTAACCTACCTTTTGACGCGTTCGAGGTACGCGTCGGTTCGAGTATCTACTTTAACAACATCTCCGGTGTTTATGTGGAAAGGAACCTGAATTGTAGCTCCCGATTCGAGTTTTGCCGGCTTCGTGCTGCCGCCGCTGACCGTATCGCCCTTGTATCCGGGATCGGTCTCGACGACTTCGAGCTCGACAAAATTCGGCAATTCGTAGCCTAGATTCTCACCGTTCGCCATGAGGGCGACGATCTCGGTGTCGTCTTTTAGGTACTTGGCCTGGGAGCCGAGATCCTGCTCGGGAATCTCATCCTGCTCGTAAGTGTCGAGGTCCATCAGGAGAGCCTGGCCGCGCTGCCGGCCAAGGAATTGGAACTTGACCTTTTCGACGAAGACGGGCTCGACGCGCTCGCCCGATCGGAAGGTTTTTTCGAGGGTTTGCCCGGTCTTGATTTTCCGGAGCTTGGTGCGGACGAAAGCGCCGCCCTTGCCGGGCTTTACGTGCTGAAACTCGACGATCGTGAAAACATCGCCGTCGAGCATGAAATGCATGCCGTTTTTGAAATCGCTGGTATCGATAGCCAAAGGGTGATTCTCCTGGGTTCCAGAGGAAATGACGCTAAATGGTAGCATTTCGCGGCTGTTGGATTGGTTGGATTGCTGGATTGCTGGATTGCTGGATTGGTGGATTGCTGGATTGCTGGATTGCTGGATTGGTGGATTGCTGGATTGATGGATTGGTTGGATTGCCTCGCCCTCAAGACTCAACATTCAACACTCGCGCTCGACACTAAACGCCCAAAATAGCGAAGGTGACGCAATCTCGCACGAAAGCTTTGGAGTTTGCGGCCGGCAGGGAGCCAACGGCGGCGAACTTACGCCGTATCGGCGAGGCGACCTCCGACGAGGATGCCCGGTGGGCGTTCGGGCAATGGGCGCTCCGTCAGCGCGCCCGATCCAAATTCGCTTTGGCCGACCAGATGCTCTTCGATCGAGAAAGCCTGGAGATGGCGAGCCACGAAGCGGTTGCCGCCTATCACGCCTCCCGCTTTCCCGTGAGCGAGCTTATCGGTGACTTGACCTGTGGGATTGGGGCCGACTTGATTGCGCTCGCCCGTCGGGGGCCGACGGTGGGATTCGAGATCGATGCGGAGCGGGCAGAGTATGCCAGACATAACCTGTCCGTTCATGGGCTCGAAGCCGAGATCGTCGTGGGCGATGCGATGGCGGCTTCCTGGCCGTTCGAGTTCGCCTTCGTCGATCCCTCGCGGCGGATCGCTGGGCGGCGGACTCTCGATCTCGACCAGTTCGCTCCCAATCCGCGAGAGATCGCCGAGCGATTTCGCGGATTAAGGCTTGCCGCGATGAAGTTGAGCCCGATGCTTTCCGACCGCGACCTGGAATCGTTTAGCGGTCATCTAGAATTCGTTTCTTTTCGCCGCGAATGCCGGGAAGCGCTCCTGTGGTACGGATTGGGGTCAGGCCGGGCGGCCGTACTTGCCGAATCCGGCGAGACGCTTCCAGCAGGCGGCGATCCGCCGGCGACGGCCCTTATCCGGCGCTACCTCTTCGAAGGCGATCCGGCGGCGATTCGCGCGCACTGCCTGGGTGAGCTTTGCATGCATCATCAGCTATCCGCCCTCGGGGATTCGAACGGCTATTTGACGGGCGACTCGCCGGTTGAATCGGCTTGGCTGACGACGTACGAGGTTCTCGCCGACCACGCCGCCGACCTCAAGCGGACCCGCTCCGCCTTGAAGTCGCTTGGCGGGGGGACGCCGGTCGTCAAGAGCCGAGGCGCGGCGGTCGATGTCGACAGGCTGAGGAAGGATCTGAGAGGCGAAGGCGAAGATCTCTACGTCGTCGTCTATCCGGTCGGCTCCAGCTTGCGCCACGCGATTTGCCGGAAGCGGGCCGAGTAGCTTGACACGCTTCATTCGTCGCTGCCGAATGAGGGAACGACTTGTTGTGGTTTGGGCATCCACGTACGAGAAAGCCTGTTTCAATTGGAGCAAGCTCTCTCGGGTCCGGAGACCCAAGCCACTACCAGCCGTTTCCCCATCCGAAGAAAAGACAATGAGCGAAATGGCGTACCGAATTGGACGTTTCCCATAATAGGATCATGCTTACCACCCTGTGCGCGCTACTCGTCTTCCGGGCGGAGACCCCGAAGGATGTCAACCAGCTAATGGAATTCATCCGGAGCGACTACGCGCGCCAGAAGGGCTATTCGGATGAGTGGAAGTTCACAGGGCAATTCGATGGGCATACGGTGTCCTATTCCCGAACCCTGGATAACCCGCGCCAGAGGTTCGAAATGACGATGGATGGATCGCCGGTCCTCCTTTTCGGGACCGATGGAAAAACGGAATTCACGATCCTCTTTCCGGCCAAGACTTATTATCAGGAACCTCCCGCCAAACCCGACCCGAAGAACGATAAACCGGTCGAAGCGGAGGACCAGACCTTCAAATTCGCCTTCGATTCTTCAGGAATGGAATTGTTGAGCAAGCCGGAGATGAAGATCATCTCTCTGAAGTCGGAAACGGCAGACGGAGTCAAGGTGCGTCACTTGGTCGCTCAGGCGGTCAATCCGACGACGGGAGGACGCCTGCAAGCGGACGTTCTCTTTTGGCCCGACGCCTGGATTCCGACCGACGTGACCGTCCACGTCTTCCATAAGGATAAGCCGACCGACCTGATCGTCCATGCCGTCGCGACCATCAAGAAGGAACAGACCTTTGCGCCTTCGATCTTCAGTCTGGATCCTTCGCTTGTGAAGGATTTCGTCAAGGTCACGCGAGACGAGATGATCAAGTCGATCGGCGGCGGCTAGGCCGCAATCCGGTCGATCTCGGCAAGGTCCTCCGCGGTCAGCTCCCAGTCGGCGGCCTTCACATTCGCTTCGATCTGCTCCGGCTTGGTCGCTCCCGCGATGACGCTTGAGAGCGCGGGATGCGCGGCGAGCCAGCTAAAGGCCAGTTCGAGGAGCGTGTGGCCGCGGTCGGCGGCGAACTTCTCGAGGTTCGCGACGATCGCGAGGTTCCTATCGGTCATGAGGCGGTTCTGAAGCCCTTCGGACTTGGTGATCCTCGCGCCTTCCGGCATCTTGCCGCTCTTGTACTTGCCGGTGAGTAGGCCGCTGGCGAGCGGGAAGTAGGGAAGGAGCCCGAGGCCGTGGGCCTGGATCGCGGGCAGAAGCTCCTTTTCGGGCTCGCGAACGAGCAGGCTGTATTCGTCCTGGCAGGAAACAAAGCTATTGATGCCCAGGCTCTTTGACGTCCAGAGCGCGTCGACGACCTGCCAGGCCGGCAGGTTGGAGCAGCCGAGATACCGGACCTTGCCTTGAGCGATCAGATCGTCTAGGGCGCGCAGGGTTTCCTCGATTGGGGTCAGCGGATCGGCTTGATGAAGCTGATAGAGGTCGATCCAGTCGGTTTTCAGGCGGCGGAGGCTGTCCTCGACTTCGGCCATGATGTAACGCCGCGAAGCGCCTTTCTTCGTCGTATCCGCGCCCATCTGCATGCCGAACTTGGTGGCGAGGACGATGTCCTTTCGGCGCTCGCCAAGGACTTTCCCGAGGATTTCCTCCGACCCTCCCGCGTTTCCGTAGATGTCGGCGGTGTCGAAGAGGGTGATGCCGGCATCGAGGGCGGCGTGGATGACCTTCTGGGAGGCCTCGAAATCGATCCGACCCCCGAAGTTGTTGCAACCAAGGCCCACGAGGGAGACCCGCAGGCCCGACTTACCGAGATTTCGCAGCTTCATCGTCCCCGGCTACTACGAGGCAGGGACACCGAAGATCAGCCGCGAACGAATTGATAGTAGCGCTGGCCGTGATGGACGACGAGACGCCGGTCGTAGCGCTGCCCGTTTCGGACGAAGTAAGGGTGGCTGAAGTAGAACGCGCGGGCGCGGGCGAGGCTGCTTTGGCTCTTGCGGTCCTCTTCGTAGCGGTATAGAGAATACAGAGCGCCCGCCGATCCGGCGAAAACGAGGGTCTTGTCATGCTCCAGCAATCCGATGACGCCGATCAGGCCGGAAGCGATGGCAAGGTTGCGCCACTCGTTTTTCGTCACTTGCCGTTCGTGGTAGACGTAGCCGGCCGAAGGCGGATGGTAGCGACGCCACTCGATTTCACGACGCCGTTTCTCGTCCTCTTCGCGACGTCGCCAGCCTTCGTCGTGGCGCACGTGAGACGGCGGCGCATAATGGACGACGATCGGATGGTTCACGTGGGGAGGCGGCGCATGATGTTGCTCGCGGTGCTCCTTCTGATGCTCGCCGCGATCGTGTCCGCGGTCATGTCCGTACCCGTGCCCGTGTCCCTGGGCGAATGCGGCCGTGGGAGCGACCGCTATGATGACCGCCAATGCGGTGTTGCGTAAGAGCCTCTTCATCGCCATTCTCCTTTGGTGTAGGACGACGCGGAGACGGCTTAGGTTGCCGAGCCCGCCGTCAACATCCCATTAGCTCGCCTCGGCGAGGCGAGTATTGTGAGCGGTCGCGGCGATACTCCAGCTTTTTGGTTTCCACGCCGATGGCGGCGAGTTCGTCATCCGTCGCCGAGCTTTCGATGATCGGAAAGAGCTCGCGCTCCTCCCACCGGACGTGGCTGTGGAGGAGGCCGCCGAGGCGGACGATGTCGTCGGCGCAGAGCATCCCGCGCTGCGCGGCGATGGCGTACTGCCGGATTCGCATGTGCTCTTCGAGCATCCGCGCGGTCATGGCAGGCGAGGCGTAGTTCAGGAGCAGGCGCTCCTCATCGAAAAAGTGATCCTCCATTTCCCCATTCCAGACTTCGAGAAATTCGCGAAGCCGGTCGCCATTCGGTTCGCGCTCGAGGCGGCGGGCGAGGAGGAGGGCGACGTTGTGATCCCGCGAAAGGGGCTGCAAACTTGGATGACGCTTCACGTCGAACTTCCTTTGGATGTCTCGTATCGACTCGTCATGCGATCGGGGCCGCCCTTTCCTGACGGGCAGCTACCCGACGCCATATTTCGTCTCGTCCGTTCCCGAAACGCAATAAAGTACAAACAATTACCGATGGCAAAGACCACCTTACTTTGAGTATATCGCGGTTCTCGGGCGCGGGCGCGTAGCGATAAGTAGGATTCCGGTTAAGAGACCAGGGCATCCAAGGTTTCGACGACCTCCTCGACCTTCCGATTGACGATCACGTGTCGATATTCGGGCGCGAGGGCGATCTCGTCTCGCGCGGTGCGGAGGCGGCGTTCGATGACTTCGGCGGCATCGGTCGCCCGCTCCCGGATTCGCCGTTCCAATTCCTCGAACGAGGGTGGCATGAGGAAGACGGTCACGGCGTCTTCGCGGAGCTTCATGACGGTCAGCGCGCCCTGTACGTCGATCTTGAGGACGGCGACCTTGCCGGCGGCGAGCATCTCCTCCGTCTCCAGCAGCGGCGTCCCGTACAGGTTCCCGAAGACCTCCTTGAATTCCAGGAACGCGCCGCCCGCGATCAGCTCCCGGAATTGGTTGACGGAGACGAACTTGTAATCGACGCCTTCGACCTCCGTGGCTCGTTTCGGCCGCGTCGTGTAGGCGACCACGCGCTGCACTCTCGGATTTTGCTTCGCCCAGGCGTCGAGCACGGTGTCCTTGCCGACGCCGCTTGGCCCGCTGAGGATGACGAGATGGCCGCTCATCTAGCGGAGCAACCCCATGACGCAGGCCGCCACCTTGTAGGGCTCGTGGCGGACGAGGTCGGATTCGGCGGTGAAGTCCCGCACGATCGGGCGGAAGCCCTGGGAACGGATCCGGTCGACGTCGGGCTCGACGAGGAACTGGCCGGATTCCCGATACTTTTCGAGGGTCGCTTCGCTCGGCACGCCGTTATTGACGAGCACATAGTCGAAAATGCGGCTCTCGGTATTCGTAAGAATCGCGGTGATATGCTCCGATGCGCTGAAGGAGTCGCTCTCGCCCGGCTGGGTCATGACGTTGCAGATGTAAGCCTTGATCGCCTGGGTTTCCTTGAGGGCCTGGGCGATGCCGGGAACGAGCAGGTTTGGAATGATGCTCGTGAATACGCTGCCGGGGCCGATGCAGATGACGTCGGCGTCGCGGATCGCTTCGAGAGCCGCCTTATGGGGCTCGACGGCGGCGGGATCGAGGAAGATGCGGCGGATCTTCTGTCCGGCCTGGGCGATCGCGGTTTCTCCGCATACCTCGACGCCGTTATCGAGAAGGGCTCGCAGCCGGACCGGCTCCAAGGTCGCGGGAACGACGCGTCCGCGAATATTGAGAACGTCGGATGCGCGTTCGACGGCCTTCTCGAAATCGCCTCGCGACTGGTCGACGAGAGCCGCGATCAGGAGATTGCCCATCGAATGCCCGCTCAGCGAGCCGCTGTCGTCTTTGAAGCGGTGCTGGAAGAGGTCGGTCATCGACTTTTCCGCATCGGCCAGGGCGACGAGGCAGTTGCGGATATCGCCGGGCGGGATCATTCCCTTGTCTTTGATCAGGCGGCCGCTGCTGCCGCCGTCGTCGCTGACGGTGACGATGGCGGTGATGTTCGAGGAATGGACCTTCAGGCCGCGCAGGATCGTGCTCAGGCCGGTGCCGCCTCCGATGGCGACGATGCGCGGGCCCTGGGCGAGCTTTTGCCGCCGGGTGTAGGCGTCGACGAGGCCGGATTTCGCGCCGGGAATGATCGTTTCGATCATGTGGCGGAGGCCGTTGCGCAGACCGAGCACGACGAAGAGGTAGACCCCGACGAGGAGGAGGACGCCGCCGCAGATCCAAACCGTATCGTCGAGCGCAGAGGCGGGAACGAACGCGCCCAGGAGATGGCGCGCTCCGAGGGCGAGGGCATCGAGCCCTTTGTTCAAGGGGATTTTGAAGGTTATCGCGGTGCCGACGAGAAGGCAGGCCAAGCCGAGCAGGCCGGCGAGGAACGCGCGCCGAAGTCCGGCGCTCGGAACAAGAAGCCTTCGAATTCGGTAGCGCCGGTTACTCATCCTTGTCGTCGGGGAGGAACATCCCGAGAACGCCGTTGATGAAGGCGATCATAAGGCTTGCTACGAAGGCGGCGATAAAGGCGTTGAAGCCGCTCCCCGTAATATGGAACCCGAGCCGGAACGAAGCCGCGGCCATGAGAACGACGGCGTTGATGACAAGTGAAAAGAGCCCGAGCGTGATGCAGCTTAGAGGCAGGGTGAGAAATTTGATCAATTTCCCGACGGTTGCGTTCAGGAGGCTGAGTATCGCAACCCCGATCAGCAGCTTGAGAAAGCCCGAGGCGTCGTGGACGTCGACTTCGAAGCCAAGGCCGAGCGCCTGGCTGACGTACGAAGCGGCGACCACCGAGAACGCGAGCAGTATCCATCGCAGCAAGAGCTTCGTCATCTGCAATCGTAGTTATACAGCCTTATGAAGACGTCCGGCTTGTCATGGTTTCTTTCGCCTTTCGGCGAAATACCTTCCGGTCGCCCATTTGGTCGGCGCCGGGATGATGGACCTGGCCTCCGGAAAGGGCTGAAATATTTCGGAAATCTCCGATAGATTCTCGGGCTCTCCGGCGACTAATGATGCGAGACCGACGAGAGGCGGATCGCGCACAATGCAGCAACCCTTACAAGGATTGAAGACAATGGCCAAACCAAGAGGCCCCGGCCAGCTATACGTGATGACGCCGGTCGAGGCGGGCGAAGCGAAAAGGGCAGGATCGCCCTCCGAGTTGGCCGACATGTTCTCCGATGAGATTTGGCGATTCGCAAGCTCGCAACTGGCTCGGAGAGAGGACGCCGAGGATGTCGCCATGGAGGTTTTCGCGGCGGCTTTTGCCCAATTCGACAAGCTGACCCGAGTCGAGGATCAGCGCCTCTGGCTGCTGGCGGTAGCGCGCAAGAAGGTGGCCGGGCATCTTCGGAAGCGATATCGGCGGGCCGAGCAGCCGCTTTCCGATCAACAACTGCTGGCGGCGACGCCGGATGAGAGCGAACTTCAGGAGGCGGTGAGGAGCGGCATCCGGCAGCTTCCCCGGCCTCATGCCGAGGCGCTCGTTCTCAAGTACGTCAATGGCCTCAGCACCGAAGAGGTTTCGCAGGTGATTCGCAAGTCGCTGCCGGCGACGAACAGCCTCTTGCAGAGGGCGCGGGCGGCATTCCGGGATGCGGTTGGCCCGGAGCTGGTTGGCAACGCAAGGAGTATGTCATGAGCACATTCGACCACGACGAAGATCTGGAGATGCAAAACCTGATGAGCAATGCAACGACGACTCGAGAGGCGCCGGTGGAGCTCAAGGAGCGAATTCGGGCGATGGCGGCGAAGACGGTTGTGCGGCGTCCGTCGGTCTGGCCGGCGCGGTTGGCGATGGTTGGAGCGGGCGCACTCGCGATCGGGGCGTTCGCGA
The DNA here is from genome assembly GCA_035545155.1 of Fimbriimonadaceae bacterium. Lineage (GTDB taxonomy): Bacteria > Armatimonadota > Fimbriimonadia > Fimbriimonadales > Fimbriimonadaceae > JAEVZK01. The sequence continues at coordinate 21,428 of DASZYX010000023.1, forward strand.
TCTTTATGACGCCGACCAAGGCAGAAGCGAAAAGCTTTGCGCTCGTGATGAGCGCGGTCGACAAGACCAATGCGATGGAGCTTTCCGTGAATTCGAGCGACGGCCACCGGTTCATTATCGCGGTCGTCGACGGCAAGTTTGGCATGCGCACCGAAGAGGGCGCGATCATGCAGTTCGACTCGAAGGGATTGCAGATCTACGACCCGAAGGACAAGACGGTGACCGAGCTCGAGATTGGCGCCTACGTCGATCCGAGGGAGATCGCCAAGGAGGTTGGCAAGGGGCTTGCCGACGGCTTCAAGGAGATGGACATCAAGAAGATGCTCGCCGATTTCGAAGCCAAATACGGAAAGGGGAACATTCACATCTCTCCAATCGTCCACCGGTTCGGCAAGAGCACATACGACGTGACGATGCAAAAGCCGGGCGACCCGGAAGTGGTTCACATGACGATTAACGCGGATACCGACCTTCCCGAGCGGATCGAAGTCCACAAGGGGCAGGAAGAGGGCTCGGATGCCGTGATCGAGCTGAAGTTCGGCAACGACGTGGACGTCGATCTCGCAAATCCGACGTTCCCGGCCAACGCAAAGCACGTCAACCTCAATATCGGCAACTTAATCGAGAAGGGACTCAAGAATCTGCCCGACTTCGGGCAAGGCTCGAACGGAGATAAGGACAAGGACTAGGGCTATGCTGCTAAATACGCTCGTTTACTTTTTCGACTTCGCTCTAGACCACTGGAGCAACTGGCTCGGGTGATACTAGACCTTCAACCAGGCGGGGGCGCGCGCGCCCCCGCCTGGCATTAATTTGTGCTCACGCCTAACTCTCGAAAAACCCGATCCCGCTCGCCCGCGCTATCTCCGCCGATCCATCTGGCTTTCTGCTCCAGCGTTTTGCCGTCCAGGATGATCACGGTCGGGATCGTGTTGGCTTCCAGCAGATTGCCGATTCCGCCCGCCTTCCCGTCGTCGAAGAACACCGGGTAAGGAAGCCCGTTCTCCCGGACGTCGCGCTTCATCGCCTCCCATTCGTCGAAGACGTTCAGCCCGAGGACGAGCACGCCCCGATCCTTCATCTTCTCATGAAGCTCTTTGACGTCGGGCAGCAGAGATTGGCATGGCCCGCACCAGCTCGCGAAGACGTCGATGTAGATTGCTTTCGCTTTGCCTTGGAAGTCGGAAAGCTTCACGGTTTTGCCGGTCGCGGCGTCGATGAGCGGATAGTTCACGATCCGAGTGCGCATCCCCGACTCGGGCGACAGGAGATTGGCCGTCTCCGCGTTGGCATCCTGCACTGGGCGGAAGCGGAGCAACGCGACGATCGCGATCGCGAAGACGACTGCCCAGGCTACGTTCGAGAACTTCATCGGCTGCTTAACGCTAGAAACGTGCCCCCATAGGATTCGTTCCATAGGCCTACGGGAGTGCGGCGCCGAGCATCAATGCTGTTTAGCTAAAGGGCGGCGTCATGGTGTTACGGTCCTTCCAGGGTCGCTTCGCCCTTCATCGTCGCCGGTTCGGTGGCGAGAAGATCGAAGACGACGACCTCGTTACGCCCTGATTTCAGCCAAGGGGCGGGACAGTAGAGGCGCCTCTGGGGTCCGATCTCCCAATAGCGGCCGAGGTTGTGGCCGTTGACCCACACGACGCCCTTCTTCAGGGCCGAGCAGTCCAGGAAGGTGTCGGCGGGCTTTTCCAAGTCGAACGAACCATGCAAAAAGATGCCCTGGCGCGACGTATCGCCAGGATGGAGAGAGGCCACGTCATCCATCGGCAGGTTGTAGACGTCCCAGCTCATGAGTGTCATGCCGTTCAGGGTGACGCGGTCGGTGATGCCCTTCCGGTCGATCATCTGCTGGGCGAAGTTGATCCGCCCCATGCCCTCGACGAGCAGGTCCAGTGTCGGATCTTTCGAGCCGGTTTGGGGCAAATCGATGGAATTTTTGCCCTCACGCCGGTCGAGGGCGCCGACGAATTTGCCGTCCAGGAAGGCGGTCGCGTAGTCGTGGAGGTCGGTGACGGTGAGGCGTCCCGACTTGTGGCCGATCAGCCGGGTCCGGTAGAGGGCGAATCCGTGATCCTGGCCCATTTCTTCGAAGGGCTTGGGTTGGGCGTAATGCTTTGGCGCGGGCAGGTTCGCCCAGACGCTGGAGAAAGGCTCTAGCTTGAACTCGGGGACCTCGGTGGCGGGGATCGGATCGGGAATCGGAGGCGGCGTAATACCGGTTTCCTTCGCGATCAGGTCGCGCAAAGCCATGTATTTGGGGGTGGCGCGGCCCTGCTCGGTGATCGGGGCGTCGTAGTCGTAGCTCGTCACGTCCGGCTCGTAGCCCTTGCCACCTGAGTTGGCGCCGGCCGTCCAGCCGAAGTTCGTTCCGCCGTGGACCACGTAAAGGTTGAACGACTTCTTATTATCGAGGAGCCACTTGACCTCGTTCGAGATGCCGTCCGTGTCGACTTTCGCCCAGTTCTCGCCCCAGTGGGTCAGCCAGCCGGGATAGGTTTCGCTGCTGAAAACCGGTACGCCGGGATTCGCCTTTTGGGCGACCGCATAGGCGTCGTTCGAGGTGCCCGGATCGAGCCCCACGGCGCACCCGGGAAGGGAGCCGCACTCCAGCATGTAAGGGGTCGCGCCGTCGGCGGTGTAGAACGGGACGTCGATGCCGTTGCCTTCCCAAATCTGCTTGAGTCGCTTCACGTAATCCCGATCGTTGCCGTAGCTGCCGTATTCGTTCTCGATCTGGACCATCAGGATCGGCCCGCCATGGGTCACCTGGAGCGGCCGGACCTCGGCGGCGAGGCGCTTGAGATACCGCTCGACCGCGCTCATGTAGCGAGGGTCCATGCACCGCACCTTCAGGTCGGGATAGCGAAGGAGATAAGGCGGGATGCCGCCGAAATCCCACTCCGCACAGACGTACGGCCCCGGCCGGAGCAGCACCCACATGCCCTCCTCCTGAGCGATCTTGATGAACTTCGCGACGTCGTGATTGGTCGATTTGAAGTCGAACTTCCCGTCTTGCGGCTCCTGGTAGTTCCAGAAGATGTAAGCGGCGATCGTGTTACAGCCCATCGCCTTCGCCATGCGGATGCGGTGCCTCCAGTATTCGACGGGGATGCGGGCGGGATGCATCTCGCCGCTTAGGATCTGGAAGGGCTTGCCGTCGAGGAGGAAGTCGTCGCCGCGGAGTTGGAAGGAGTGCGGAGCATTCATGGCGAGAGCGCAGGCGAGTGCGGTGATCATCCTGGCGGTGTTACCCCATGGGCGATGGGGTGAAAGAGTGATGGAATCACCGCCATGAAGCTGCGATTAGGCCTTCGTTAAACCGAGCCCTGAACCGGATAGGGTTAACACGGCATTAGTTAATTTGGTCTCGTGGCGCCCTTGGCGCGAATTTTAAGTTGGGAGGAGATATCTAATGCGCACGGTGATAGGCATCGGGCTTTTGCTCTTGGTCACTTCGGCGGAGGCCGGGGTTGTGGGTCAATGGGATTTCGACGGGAATTTCAGCGGATCGATCGGTGGCGCGGTGATGCCGGTCGCCGGCACCGGCTCGATTACGTTTACGACGGCAACGATCGGCGGCTCGACGGCCGAGGTCGCTCACGTCCTGCCGGCGGCTACGTTTACGACGGGAACGGACGACCCTCACTTCTCGGCGCCGAACTCGGCCGGTGGCAACGGAGGCGGCTCCTTTACGAATCAGTACTCGATCGTGATGGACGTCATGATTCCGAGCGCGAATTCCCGATCCGGCGGGGACGGCTACACCAGCCTCTTCCAGACGAATACGTCGGACACCAACGACGGCGACTGGTTCCTCCGCGACGACGGCGGATTGGGCATCTCCGGCGACTATTCGGACTTCGGCAATCCGAACTTCTTTACGTTCGGAGATTGGCACCGAATCGCCCTGACGATCGATACGACCAGCGCCTCGGGATCGGCGACCTATCGGTCCTACATCGACGGCGCGCTCCAAAACCAGGTCCAGTCGCCGAGCGGCTGGGGCGTGGACGGTCGCTATTCCCTCGATACGACTTTCCTCCTCTTCGCCGACGACGACGGCGAAGTGAACGAACTGTATCTGAACAGCCTCCAGTTACGAGATTACGCGATGACTGCCGACGAGGTCGCAGCGCTGGGCGGCCCTACCGCTGGAGGCATCCCGGTTCCGGAGCCGGCGACGTTCGGCGTCATCGGCCTCGGCCTGGCCGGTCTCTTGGCCCGCCGCCGACGCTAGTCCGCCCCCCTATCTCTGGATAATGCGGGCGAGGCCGACGTCCACGCCTTGCCCGCCCCAGGTTTGGTGGCAATGGACGGCGAGCGTGATCGTCGCGTTCGGCTTTAGCAGGCGGCGCGCGGCGGGGGCGATCTCGAATGGCCGGTACTCATTCTGATAGCCGGCCTCGCTCATCGCCAAGACGCCGTCGATGTAGACCTGTACGTCTTCGTCGTGATAGACGAGAAGCTGAAGGCCGCCGACGTTGGCAGGAAGCTTTACGGTGCGGCGCAGCCAGATATCTCCGGTGCTCCAGCGGGTGCCGACGATGGCGTTCGGCGTCTCCTGCGTTCCGAATCCGGACGGGCCGGATTCCCAGAGCCCGTCGTCAAAGCCCGGCTCCGTCCATTGAGCGGCCGGCTTCAGGGTCGTGTAGCGCCAGATCTCGGCATGCGTTCGGGCGGTCGGCACGACCTCTTCGATGACCGGCGGCTTCGGTAGGGGCGCCCAGCTGCCGACGCGGGCACGGTCCCGCAAAGCCCATTTCTTCCACATCTGGCGATCGGTGAGCATCCGGATAAAGAAGCCGCCGACCACCGGGCGGGCGTGCATGCCGCCGCTCTTGATGTTATTCGTCATGTAGGAGTCGGCGATCGGATCGCGAGTGGTCGTCTCGTTGAGGTAGCGGTAGATGGGATCGATGAAGCCCTCGAAGTCGGACAGCTTCGGCGCCATCGTCGCGCTCCAGATCGTCCAGTCCGTCTTGGTGAGCTTGGTGCGGGAGTCGAGAGGCAAGCCGTAGGGCTGCATCTGCGTCTTGTAGAAGGCGATCTCCTTGCGCGCGACCTCGGCGGGGAAGATGTCGAGCCCGAGGATCGAGTCCCAGACGAGGTTGTACTTTTGGCTCCAAGTATTCGGCTTGTCGAAGGCGAGGAGGGAGTGGTCACCCGCGTCGGCAACCTTCATCCAGTGCTTGGCATCCTCTCGGGCGAGGTGCAGATACCGCCTGCCTTCCGCAACGTTGCCGCGCATCTTGCAGAGGTCGCCGTAAGCCCCGAGGGCGAGGATCGCCTTGACGGAAAGATTGGCGTTGTGGGCGAGGTGGCCCATGAAGTCGTCTGTGCAGAGCTGGTTCTCGGGGTCGAGGCCGTATTGCTCCAGGTAATGCGCCCACTGGGTGAGCTGCGGCCACCACTTGTCCGCAAATCGGGCGTTGCCTTCGGCGTGGGCGATCGCGTCGGTGAGGATGATCATGTTGCCGCTCTCCTCGACCGGCATGCCTTCGCCGCCGTCATCGCGGCCGAAGACGAGGGGATAGGTGCCGAGATCGTGCGGCGCGTTCGGGAACTTCCAATGAGGGGAGGCCGCGTAGTCGAAGTTCGACACGAGGGAGGCCTTGGCGAGACTCGGGCTGAGAAGAATCCAGATGGGGTCCATCGGGAAGATCACGTCCACCGTCGCGATGTCGCCGTTGCTCGTGTTCTCTTTCGTGAAGAGGAGAGGCTGTCCATGGGCGTCTGCGGCAAGGCCGTTCGCGGCGACGCACTCGCGGTAGCTGAGGGCGACGATCTGGGCGTACTTCGAGCCGCCGACCTTGGCCGCGTCCGCCATGAGCTGGGAATCGAAGGCTTCGCATCGGGCCAGAAGCGTCGGGTACTCCTTCGCGGCGACCGTAAACAGCTTTTCGGGAGTCATGCCATTGCGCCGCCAATAGGGGCGGAGCTTCTGGCCGAAGTATTCGATGGAATAGAGCTCGTCGTAGCCGATCATCGCTTGGCGGGTTACCGGTTTCGATCCAACGCCGCCCAGATCGAACGCCATGCCGACCAACGTGAATTTCCCGGCCGTATCGGCCCATCCCGATCGCGAAAGCGGCCGCGACTGATCCGATCTCGCCGCGACATAGCCGTAACCCCAATTGATCCGCGTATCGTCTCCCGCCGGTCTTAGGAGCGTTGGGCTGGTCAAGCCGAATTTTGTCGCCGTGAGCCCGCCGAAGGCCTCAACCTTGACCGAAACCGGGCGGAACGGCTCGTTCATGCAGATGTCCGTGTGGGCGAGGAATTCGATTTGGACGTTGTGGCGCTTCCCGTCCATGGAATGGACGGCCCACGTCAGGTAAGTCACTGGCCGCGAGAAGACGTCGAGATCGTCCGGCAGAAGCGGCGTCATGAAGGTGAGGCTTACATCCACCTGGGCGTTGCCGAATCGGTAAACGGTTCGCGTCGGATAGACGGTCAGGCGGCGCTGCGGGAGAGGCTCGGCCGGCGAGTCCTCGCCCATCAGGCGGTACAAGTGCCCATCGATCTCGATGTCGCTGCTCAGCTCGTTTGGACGATGCGTCCAATGGAGGGTAGGCCCGTCGGTCAGGCGGTCGGCTTCGGACCAGATGCTGAGGTATGGGTCGCTCGTGACGAGCGGCACCGCGGGTGGTCGAAAGGCTTGGGCGGTCAAAAGGGAGAGTGCGGTGCAGGCGAGCATCGTCCCCGTTCTACCCGTTTGGCAACTTTGCTAATTTCATTCTTATTTCAGAACTTCGCCCAGCATTGAGGTTGTCCACTTCCCGAGCGACGCAAGTCCTCCAATCTAACAACATCCACTCAAGTGTTGCTTTTATTTCCGGCCGTTCTTCGGCCGGAATCTTTCTTTCTTTGGCGGGCTGGGCACGGCATGTTGGTCAGTTCCTCGCTGCTAGGCGAACCGACGGAGGAGGGAATCTACTCTTGTCCCGGCCTGTCGTTGCCGGTGAGGGTTCCACGAGATATCATCGACTTGGCCCGGGTGCATGAGGGCAAGGTAACGATTCGCTTGGCGCGAGTCCAGCCGAAGAGCGGGGAGCCGCACTATATCGCGCTCGATTGCCACTCAATGCGATAACGCCCGTGTTCCTGTCGGAAAGAAAAAAGGCCCCGCAGTGTGTGCTCAAATTCCGCGGGGCCAACGGACCATGCTCCTACTGGGTAGAGGCATTCATGCTCTTACGCATTCATAGTTTGGGCACAACGGGCCAGAGCCTCAAGTCGTTATTGCTTTGTCAACGGAAGCCTGTCCATCTTTATAGGGACGCGGCAAGGGAGGGGACTTCCTGCACAAGCTTCTGCCGGCCCTTCTCGGTCAGTGAATAGCCTTTGCCATAGCCGTCCTTCAAGGGGTCGCCGCTGATCGTGCGGGGGCCGGGGCGAAGATAGCCTTGCAGCACCATATCCCAGGCGGCCTCCATGTATAGGCGCTGGATCTCGATGATGGGGAGATTGTTGCTGCGGTCGCTCTTTTGATATTCGAGGATTTCGAGCAGCCACGGCAGGTAGAGGTCAAAGTCGTGGGAATGCTCGAGAATGTGGCGGTCGGTCGCGGCCAGGTTCTCGGCCATGAATTTCCAAATGTAACACTCCGCGTCCAGCGCGGTCTGTATCGCCCGCCCACTGCAATCCTCGAACATCGTTATGCCTCCGTACTTCTATTCTTGTCTACCTGGACGGTGTAGGCATGTCGCGAGTTTCCACTCCGCGTAAGGCTCGACATCAGAAGGGGCGGGAGGATCAAGTCCGCCCGCCCCAGGCTCTCCTCTCCTAGCAATCGGTCAAGGCATCAGATTCTTCGGGCGCCGATCGGTTTCTCGGGGTACCGGATGTTGTGGGGTTTGATCGATAGGAGCCGCATCACTTCGAGTGCCTTTTCCGAGTAGCGGCTCAGGTCGGATAGCGACACGACGCCTTTGGGCGTCCCGTCATGGCCAATGACGATTAACCGGCGAACCCGTCGCTCCTGCATGACCTCTGCGGCCCTTTCGAGGGTCGCTTCCTCATCGATACAGATGGGATCTCGGGACATGACGTCCCACGCGGTCATAATCGACGGTTCGCTGATGGGGGCGAGGACTCGTAGGACCAAGTCTCGGTCCGTAACGACGCCGACAGCCTTTCCGGCGCTCAGAATGGGAATCATTCCCACATCTTGGGCTCTCATCTTGTCGGCGATGGTGTGGAGCGGCGCGTCGGCATCGACGGCCACAAGTTCTCTAGCTAGCAGATCTCGGACTCTCATTTTAGGCTGGCCTCCAGCCGCGGCATCGGCGCCGCATATCTCATCTTGGTAGCCAGTGCCGCAATCTTCCAAGTCTAGGATTTGGATGACATGGGAATTGGGACACCACCTGGCGATTGACGATTGACGATTTAGCTTCGCCGAACGCCGAACGCCAAACGCCGAATCACGACAGCCGTCTTTTCCCCTTCAGGGTCAGCGAGTAGCCATTTCCGTATCCGTCCCTCGGCTGTTCTCCTTCGATCGTTCTCGGGCCAGGGCGGAGGAAGCCTTGCTCGACCATGTCCCAGGCCGCATCCATGTAGAGCGACTGAAGTTCGATGAGGCTTAGCTTCTCGCCGGGTTGCTCGCCGTGACGGTCGAAGATTTGCAGCAGCCAGGGAAGAAAGAGATCGAAGTCATGGGTGTGTTCCCGAATTTTCGGTTCGGTAACCGTCCGGTTTTCCGCGATGAATTTCCACAGATACTCTTGAGCCTCTTCGAGAGTGGAAGCGAGGCGGCCGCTGCGATCTTCGAACATCTATCGCATTGGACGTGGGAGAGCTCCCGATGTGATCCGAGACGGATAATCTTGATTTATGCCGGCCGATTACAAGATCCATCTCGACGTCCGCCACGACCACCTGGAGCGCATCGACGTCGATGAGATCGTCGCCTCCGTCACCGATCCCTGGTGGAATCAGACGTTGACCCAGGTGAACGATAGCGTCGTGCGCCTTGGAATCGTCGAGGGCGAGTTCCATTGGCACAAGCACGACGAGGACGACGAGTTCTTTTACGTCGTCTCCGGCCGATTGCTGATCGATCTGGAGGATCGGACGATCGAGTTGGGCCCGAATCAGGGGGTTACGATTTCGAAAGGCGTGGTGCATCGCCCGCGGGCGCCACAAAAGACGGTCATGCTGATGGTGGAGACCAGTTCGATCGTCCCTACCGGGGATTAACATACGCGAAGTAGACTCGGCGCATGAAGACTTCAGAGTTCCTGGCGCAGTCGATCGAGAAAAAGCACGAGCAAGTGTTTGCCTTGGCCCGGACGGTTCCCGTGGAGCGGCTGGACTGGGCGCCGGGCGGCCAGTCGCGGTCTGTGCTGGACCAGCTTCAGGAGCTTGGGATCATCATTCGCTTCTACGTGGCGATGCTCCGAGAGAAGACGGCTCCCGAGCCGACGCCGGAGATGTTCGAGGAATATCAGACGGACCGGAAGAAGCTGACGACGATCGATGAGTGCGAAGCCAGCGCCAAGAGCCATACAGACGAACTGGCCGCATTGATCCGCGCCTACTCCGATGAGGACCTGGAGAAGCGCATCCTACTGCCGTTCATGGGCGGGATGGATTTGTCGATGGCCGATCTCATGATGATGGTGTACTGGAATCTGAGCTACCACGAAGGGCAGATTCAGTTCATTCTGAACATACTGGCCGAGCCCGCCTCTTAAGGCTCGGCGGCTACTGTTGTGGGGTGGGCTAGCCGCCTGAGAAGAAGGCCGGTCTTAAAGTGGTGGATGAGCCAAAACAGGCTGCGAAAGGCGATATATGCGAGCACAAGGCCTTCGACAAAGTCTATATGGCGAGAGCTGCTATTTAATTCGCCGAAGAGGAGGAGGACGCCCAGCGCGATCATTGGGATCGAGACGCCTATCTCCAGGAAGTGCCCCCAGGGCTTCCTACTAAAGATTCCGATTGGAGCGGCAACGAGGGCAAACGCCCAAGCGATGACGACGCCGAGAATTCCCCGGCTGGGAAGACTCGGGGTTCTTCCAGAAATAAGGAAGATAGTTTCCACTGCAGCGAGAAAGACGATAAGACATAGCCCTACACCCATCTGCGTAAGAAGGAGAGCCTCGGCTTTATTGACATCTTCCGGCCACCAACTTGGCACTTTGGCGGCTATGAACCGTTTGATGCCGGTCACTACTTGTCCTTAACCCAAACCCAGCGCCAATGCGGCTTGATCCAGTGGCCGTCTTTCGCGTAATGGCCTTCGTAGAACCGATGCTCGCGGTGCTGCCCGGTATGCGAACTCGGGATGTTGCGGTCCTTCACCCACTTGCCTTCGACCCATTTGCCTTTCTTCGTGAAGTGCCCAGGGACGTAATGCTTCTGAGCCATCGCGAAGGCGGCGATGAGCGCTACAAAGAGCACGAGGAGCGACTTCATGCTTCTTATTATAAGTGGCGAATCCTGGCCAGGCAAAGGACTTATCTCGGACCGGCGTTGACGTGGTCGAGGAGGTCCCGCGCGGCCTTTTGGACGGCCGTGGACGGCACCTCGACCGGATTCTGGATTCCGGCGAAGTCTCGGTACACATCGGTAACGGCGTCGGTTACAGCCGGATTCGCGCCCGAAATGCGATTGAGCGCGTCTTGAGCTTTCCAGCGCTTTTCGAGAGCCGCGAGCGCGTAGCATGAGCCGATGGCGACCATCAGGTCTCTCTGCTTCTGCTGGTCGGTCTTCTCGATGTAGACCCGTTGGGGCAGGAACTGTGTGGTTGGGTCCTCGATGCCCGCGATGAGATTGGTGAGGCTTTGTTTGGCGAGCACAAAGGTTTCCACGCTGAGCTCGCTTGGCGGAATCGCCGCTGAGTCCATTTTGGGGCCGCTCAAACCCACGACCTGGAGCATCCACTTGCCCTCGATGGTTCCGACCTCCGCCGATGCCGCCAGGAAGGGAAGCGATATCTTCATCGACGCATCCAGCTTGTTCACGGTGACGACCAGCCGGATCGCGTAGCCCTGGTACTCGATGCCGTCGGCGACGGTCTGCTTCGCGTAGGCGCGACGCTCCAGGACGACGACGCGCCGGTTTACGCCGCCGCTTACCGAGCCGATGACGGGGATGTTCGCCTGGTTGGCCGAAGTGACGGAGAGATCGTAGACCGTGCTTTCCTGGAAAGGTAGATCGTGGATTCCGCCAGGCGTTCCACCCCGCGATTCGACCACCGCTACGGCTTGGGAAAGTGCCGGCATGAGATCGAACGAGGCCACACCCCGGACGAGTTCCTCGGCTACCTGTGCTGGAGACTTCGTGTCATTCGTAATGCTCATGACTACAGATTATCTCAATTGCCGTAAATTATCGCGTCAAGTCGATTCGTGACGGGACCTGATCTCGGGGGCAAAGCCCGTTGAGCCGTCACATCTTTGTGGCTGGATTAATCGACATTTTTTTTCCGATCGCTCCGACTATCATGTGAACGTCATGAAGAATGTCGGAAAGTTGGCGTTTGGGTCGGCCGCAATGTTTTTGGTCCTCTCCGGATGTGGCTCTCCGAAACAGGCCTCCCAGGAGTCGCTGCCTACGACGCCGAAGCCGGGTTTCTCGCCGCAGGGGACGCCTCCGGACAGGTTGCAGACGCCGCCTCAGGGTGCGCCGTCCCAAGGGACCCTTCCGGGGACTCCTCCGGGCTCCACGTCCCAGCCCCCAACCAAGCGCATCGAGTCCTCCGGCGGGTCGGCCGTTGGGCAGCGCGTCGCGCCACCGGCTCCCGCGAATTTTCATCCCCATAACGGACCTCCCCGGCCCTTCAAGCCGACGATGCCGAAGGCCGATGAGACGGTTACCGGTTCGTATAAGCTCGGCGATCAGGCGCAAGTCGAGGTGGCAGGCATCTGCAAGATCACGGAAGACAGCGTTGGTTGCTGGGACTCGAACGGGGGCGCCGACGAGGACCTTACCAAGAAGGTGAAGGAAAGCCTCGAGAAGGAGGCGAGCCAATGGGGTGGCGGGGGGTCACAAGTACCCGTGCGATATGGGAAGAAGAATCGCCTCATCGTCTTCAAGATGACGGAGCGTGTTTTCGACCGAAGGCCGTCCGGATATCTGAGCATTCAATGGGTCGGAAATTCGTTGGATTTCAGCGGCGGCGGCATCATGATGGGTATGGACAGGCCGTCGATACCGACCACGCAGAATCCCTATCAGGTGCGGTACGAAACTCGGTCGGTTGTCGAGGATGCCGGCGCAACCTCGACGAAGGCTCGGTTATGTCTTACAACGCCTCTCGATGAGACTGCGACCATCGATTGCCGGCCCGGGGCAACCGCCAAGTTCGGGGGCGAAACGTACACGATCGTTTCGGTCGGAAAGCCGACCGACGAATCGATGGCCATGAGAATGCAGGGCGACCGCAAGGGAAAAATGTGGGTGGTGAAGCTAAAGGCCACTCACAACAGCGTAAAGCCGATCACGATCAATTTGACGGCGCTGGACGCATCCGGCCAGGTCGTCCGTTACGCGGACTTGCAAGGGAACCCGGTGACCGACAAGCAATACATGGAGGAGATGCGCAAGCGCCAAGATGAGATGATGAAGCCAGGAGCCCATCAGGCGTTTATAAATCCTTACCAGATGGCGATAGGCTATGGCATTTCAAGGAGCGGGGACGGCGAACAGACCGAGATGCTCTACGTCGATCCGGCGAAAGTGAGCAAATTCCAGATTCACGGCCAGGTTTCCAAGTTCATCGACCTCACCGGAATTCCTCTCGATCCAAGATAGCTAGCGCCGGCGGACGATATCCTCAGGAATCCCCGATCGCCGATTGTACAATTGAGTTCGGATGAAGCCGCGAATCGTCAGGATCGAGAGACCCGCTTACGGAGCGTCGGTAAAGTCCAAGCATGGAGACCTCCAGCCCGTTTTCGGTCGTGTGCCGACTCGGTCGCGCGCGGTCAGCGGCCTTGCCGGAGTCGCGACGTTCCTCGGGGTTACCCTTGGGCTTGTCGAACTCACTCGAATTCTCGGAGGAAAGCTCTCAGGGCCTCTAGGAGTCCTCTCGGTGGCCAGCACGGTAGCCGTCGCATTTTGGTGCGGGAGAAAGATCTACTCGAAGATGGCCTATCGAGCGGCGCTCGACCTCAGGGCTACAGACGAGCGCAGGATCGGCGGGGCTTTGGAGGGGGAGCGCTACGTCGGGATCTCCTACTGCCAAGGGATCTGGACTTATCAGGACGACGCATGTTGGGACCGCGGCCTCTTGTCTATCGACGCGGGGGTTCTGCTGTATCGAGGTATCGGACCCTCGTTTCAATTGGCTCTCAGCCGGATTCGATTGCTGGAGGTCCAGCGACTAGCCTTTTGCGGCCCACCTTTCGTCCGCGTCCACTGGACCGGCGAGGATGGCGCGGCGAATTGTATGAACCTCTTCGCTCTTGGCGTGAACAACCATGCCGAAGCGCTTGCGAAAGCCGAAGAGATCGCAAAGTGGATTCGGGATGCCGAGGAGGACCCGAACGCCGATCCCAAGGGCTCCGAGCCTTTCCGATCTTCCCAACTGGGTTTTTGCCATTCGCCCGCTCAGGCAGTTACAGGCGAGGATCTCGTCTTGGCGTACGGAGCCTCCTTCCTGGTCGCATCGGTGGTCTTAGGATTGGCCTTCGCGGTCGAGCGAATTTCGTCCGGATTCAGCGGCCTACTTTGGATCACGTTCCATCCGATTCCGTGGGCCTACCGCGTCGTGATCGAGCGGCGAGTCAGGGCGAGGGCGAAGCCAGGACTCGCCGCTCCCGGTTCGGTGCTCGCTGGCCCTAAGAGGCCCGCTCTTCGGATTCCGCGAACGTAGAAGGTTTAGTATTCTCAATCCATGTTGCGCGACTTGGTTCTATGCGCCGACGTCGCCATCGTCTGCCGGCTCAATTCCGCGTTCATCTCGTCGTTCCGAATCATCGTCTACTAAGTCTGGCCAAGTCGATATCGACGGGATACGCTCGACCCGCTCGGTGGCTAGGCGACGCGAATGAGCGAGTCGGAAAGCGCTTCCGCGACCACATGCTTGCCGGCGAGCGCCTCGTGCTCTCCGGCGTGAAGGACTTTGTCGCCAAGAGTGCCTTCGTCGGTGATCCAGAGGTCGCCTTTGCAGACCTCGATCTGGATGTCGACCCTTCCTGGGCCGAAGGAAATAAGCGAGCCTCGTCGCAGTTCGACAGAGCTGCCGCCGTTGCCGACGATCGTGAGATGCTGTCTGTCTTTCATCTGACTTCTACTACGATGATCGGGAGCCTTCCTTCATGCGGAGATAGGACCCGCCGGGCGGCCATACGTGGTTTCGCCTTTTCTCGCAAACTTGCGGATGGGCTGAGACGGTTCAGTGTTTAGTTTTATGAGCATAGACCTATACGCTCCTTATAATGTGTATAAGTTGTGACAAACAGTCCAAAGTCGCTTATACATATGTCTTGATCTAAATCTTATTAGTAATATAATGTGGTTCGGGCCGTGACGAGCTAAATGGCCGAGGGAGACGCGGGGATACCTCGCGAGGCCGGCACAACGAGGCTGCTCGCCGGAGGGAAGCTACATGATTCAGAATTGCCGGCTCACCCATTGCGAAGAGGTCAACGCCTGCCGCTTCGGGAAGGATTTGATTATCTATGGGCAAGGGGATGCGCTGAGCGGGTGCGACGGCGTCCGAGTGCAATATAGCCCGCTCGATGTCTTTCCGCCGCAATTCGTGGTGATGAGCTGCCGCCAATCTCCCATCGGCGCCTTTTGCTCACAGCTTGTCGTGCCGACGCAGTTCATTGGCATTTTCAAGTACCCGACGGACCAGACCTCGGTGAAGGTGGGAACGCGCGATGGCTTGAGGGATGTGCCGATTTCAGCCTGCCGAATCGCAACGCCGGCTCATGCGGCAGACGTCGAAGGCGTCTTGGAGGCGATCGGTTACTCGGCGGATTCGTACGACGATGCCATCCGGAACGCTTATGCGAACCTCGATCTCAAGTCGGACGTCGCGGACGCCCTGTTTACGGCCACGATCGTCGAATCCGGTTACATGTCCGGCGGGATCGTCGGCTTCGACCACTTCTTCGTGAAGGTGCGCGGCCGAGTCGACTAAGCCCTGGGCTTTCGGACGAGGACGAAGAGATGCTTCGCTTCCGGCCAGCTCTCGTCGCGGACGAGGGCGTTGATCTCGATCTCGAATCCCAACTCGGGAAGTATGGCGAGATAGGTTTGCGAGTCGAAGTGGCTCCAGAACATCGTTGTGCCGAAGCAGTCGTCGTAATCTTCTTCGATGTCGTTCGCGCCGAGACAGAGTAAGGCGACGCCGCCCGGCTTCAGGGCGCGGCTGATCTTGGCGAGGATGTCTCGATGGTGCTCGCGCGGCACGTGGATTATCGCGTAATAGGAGCAGACGCCGTCGTAGAGGGCCTCGCCGAGGTCTTGGGTGACCATATTGGCGAGGATGAACCTGGCAGAGGGGACGGCCTCCCGGGCAAGCTGGAGTTGGGATTCGGAGATGTCGAGTCCGGTGACTTCGAAGCTCTTAGCGAGGCGGGCGGCGATGGGCTGGCCGGCGCCGCAGCCAAGATCGAGGACGGTTGCGCCGCCCGCGAGGCGGCTTTCCAGTTCGTCGAGCATCCGGATGTCGGCGCCGTCGGTCAGGCGCTCGCGGAGGTAGTCGCGTGCGACCTTGTTGTAGCCTTGCCTGACGACTTCGACGGGGTCCACTAAGTTTGCCTCCGCACGGGGCGACGAGGCGCGTCTTCCGGTGCTTATAAAGTGACGTTGCAAGCAGCGAAAAGGGCCTTGCCCATGGTTACATAATATCGCTTGGTGATCTCCTCGAACTCGGCTTGGATGGCGGACTCCTTGTTCGACCAGTCGTTCCACCAACCCATGCCTCCGAGCGTCCATGCGGCCTCTACAGCGCCGACCAAACGGAGCGATTCGTCCGGATAAATATCCGGAGGGAACGCTGAAGCGACCCTGTCGGCCCAACGTTGAGTTCCATCGAGGATCTGCAACCCGGTATCGAACATTTTGTCGAACGGTTCATCCGGACGGTGCCGACGTTGGAACGTCGTCATCTCGTCCAAGCTTGTCCTTAGTTCGGCGGCGGCTTCCGAAACCGTGCTCGTGAGGCTGCTTTGGCCGGGCATCACCCTGAAACCGGCTCGTGTCAGCATCCAAGGTTTGTCCTTGTCTTCCTTGTCGAGCTGGAAGCGCTCGTGCCAGAGAATCTCTAGGTCGGGGAGACAAGTAACCGGCGCCCAGCGCGAATTGCCCGCGAAGACAAGCATCTGGATATCCTGCATGCCACTACTTAGATTGAGCGGCTCGAACCAGAGGTAGGCCCGGGTGAAACCCGTTTGAACGAGGTAATCGAGCCAAGACTCCACGTTTTGCGCCAGGAGATGGGAAGAGTCTTCGCCGACCTGGAAGCAGAGGTAGCGGCAATGGGCAAACCACGGATTCGAGTCGAAGTCAAAGGGAACGCGTCGGCCGCACAGTGCAGCATTTGCGAAGGTCGTAAGTGCGATGACCTGGCCGATCGAGGAGTTCACGAGTTCAGTCTAGCGTATGCAGAAAAACAGGGCTAGTAACTAGCAAGCCGGCGCCATGTTGGATATAAATATCGAAAAGAAGCCCCGCCTGACGGCGGGGCTTACGGGGTCACAAACCCCGGAAAACATGGCTTGAAAAGCCACGCTGCGTTTAGTGGCTGTGGCCTTCGTCTTCTTCCTTCGGAATCTCGGCGACGATCGCCTCGGTCGTGAGGAGGAGGCCGGAGATGGAGGCGGCGTTCTGGAGCGCTTGGCGGACGACCTTGGTGGGGTCGACGACGCCGGCCTTCAGCAGATCCTCGAAGACCAGGGTGGCGGCGTTGAAGCCCTTCCCCTCGCGCTTTACCTGCTCGACGACGACGGAGCCCTCGGCGCCCGCGTTTTCGGCGATGGTGCGGATGGGAGCCTCGATGGCCTTCAGAACGATCCGTCTGCCGATCTCTTCGTCGCCGCTGTAGGTCGTTCCGGCGAGAGCCTTCGCCGACTGGAGCAGGGCGACGCCGCCGCCCGGCACGATGCCCTCTTCGAGAGCGGCGCGGGTCGCGGCGAGGGCGTCCTCGATCCGGCTCTTCTTCTCCTTCAGGGCCGTCTCGGTGGCCGCGCCGACCTTCACGACGGCGACGCCGCCGGAGAGCTTGGCTTGCCGCTCCTGCAGCTTTTCCTTGTCGTAGGTGCTGTCGGTCTGCTCGATCTGGGTCTTGATCTGGCGGAGGCGTCCGTCGATCTTGGCCTTATCGCCCTTGCCGCCGACGATCGTCGTGTTCTCCTTGGTGATGACGATGCGATCGCAGGAGCCGAGCATGTCGGGCGTGACGTTCTCGAGCTTGATGCCGAGGTCCTCGGAGATGAACTGGCCGCCGGTGAGGATGGCCATGTCTTCGAGCATCGCCTTGCGGCGGTCGCCGAAGCCCGGCGCCTTGACGGCGGCGAGCGGCAGATTCGCACGGAGGCGGTTCAGAACGAGGGTGGCGAGGCATTCGTTCTCGATGTCCTCGGCGACGATGACGAACGGCCGGCCCATCTTCAGCACCTTCTCCAGCATCGGGATGAGGTCCTGGATGTTGCTGATCTTCTTCTCGAAGAAGAGGATCATCGGCTCTTCGTAGACGGCTTCCATGCGGGTCGGATCGGTTACGAAATAGGGCGAGAGGAAGCCCTTGTCGAATTGGAGGCCTTCTACGTTCTCGGTGATCGTCTCGGTGGACTTGGACTCCTCCACGGTGACGACGCCATCCTTGCCGACCTTGTTGATCAGCTTGCCGACGAGATCGCCGAGATCGGGATCGTTGGCGGAGATGGTGGCGACGCGAACCGCATCTTGCTCGCCCTTGACGGGGGTCGAGAGCTTCTGAAGCTCGGCGACGAGGGCGTCGACGGCCTTCTCGATACCGACCTTGATCTGGGTGGCGTTGCTTCCGGCGGCGACGTTGCGGATGCCTTCCTTGAAGATCGCCTGGGCGAGGACGGTGGCGGTGGTGGTTCCGTCGCCGGCGGTGTCGTTGGTCTTGCTGCTGACTTCGCGAATGAGCTGCGCGCCCATGTTCTCGAAGCGGTTCTCGACCTCGATCTCCTTGGCGATCGTCACGCCATCGTTGATGACGGTCGGCGAGCCGAACTTCTTCTCGATGACGACATTGCGTCCGCGCGGGCCAAGGGTGACCTTGACGGCATTGGCGAGCTTATCGACGCCCGCTTCGAGCATCTTGCGGGCTTCGTCGGTGTATTTGATTTCTTTGGCAGACATTCTTTTCTCTCTTGTAGATTAGTCGGTGGGGATTGACGATTGACGATTGACGATTGACAATTGGTTCTTTCGTAATGTCTTAATTGAAGCGGACATGATCTTGAAGATTTCGTTTGCCTCTTTATGGAGCCGGGAGGTCGTCTCGTGTTCGACTGTCTCGGTGTCCACCAGAATCTCCAGCCAATACTGCGACTCGTCAGATTCTTCCTCCACGATCTTTAGCTTGGAAACCATATCGGGATTCGACTTTGCCAAGCAAGCAGCCCGATAATTCGCTCCGACCGAAGTCGCGCACCTGACCAGTTGCTTCGCCATAACCCGAGAGGCTTCGTCACGAGGCAAGGTTCGCGCAAACCGGATCGTATCGACCGCGAACCTCTTGGTTCGATCCTTTAACTCATCGGGAGTCATGAATGGTCAATGGTCAATTGTCAATTGTCAATGGTCAATCAAGCATGCGCCGGCACCTTCGCATCCTCCACGACGGCGAGGATCTCGTCGGCGCGGATGATCACGTAATCCTTGCCGTCGACGGTGACCTCGGTGCCGCTGTACTTGCCGTACATCACGGTATCGCCGACCTTGACGTCGACGGGGGCGAGTTGGCCGCTGTCCAGGCGCTTGCCAGGGCCGACGGCGAGGACGGTGCCGCGCTGGGGTTTCTCCTGCGCGGTATCGGGAAGGATAATGCCTCCGGCCGTGGTCTGTTCCTTGGCGGCGGCTTCGACGACGATGCGATCATGCAGGGGTTGAAGTGCCATAAATGTGGTTCTCCCAGTGGTTCGTCTTTTTTATTGGGCGGCGTCTCCAGGCCGTTAGACCTTGGCGCCAGGTCTTTAGCACTATACCCCGCAGAGTGCTAAAATCGAACGATGTTCTTGCCAATTCTAGTGGTCGGATTTCAGCGGGTGAGCGGACTGTCCGTGATCAAGCAGGTCGAGGCTCGGCTGTCCCATGTGCATGCCATTTCGGTGACGCTGAGCACGTCGTACACGAATCCCTCGCGGCAAGTCAAAGAGTATTTTCAGGTTCTCAAGGGCGGCTACCTGCGCTATCGGCAGAGGGACTCGCTGGCGATCGTGTCGCCGGAAAAGGCTTGGCTCGTTTGGCCGAACCAGAAGCGATATCAGCCGCGCCCGGCCCCGCCCAAGGGCTCGGCCCAAAATCCCTTTACGGGTATGCCCGGCCTGTTCGGCGAAGGCCGGCTGCCGGCGATCGGATGGGCGCAGGAAACCACGGTCGGGAAAGAGCCGGCCTATCTCATCAAGATGGATGCCCGCAAAGTGCTGCCCCGAGGCTCTCTCTATTTCTTGGTCTCTCGAGACAAGAAGCTGCCGCTCGGCTTCCGGATCGTTCAAGACAAGCTGACCATCGAAGGCGTCTACTCGGACCTCAAACTCGATCCACCGTTGAAGCCTTCGGACTTCACGTTTACGCCGGGAAAGGGATGGACGGCGATGCCTTCGGGGGGAGGGAGTAAGGGGTAAGGGTGACCGGGGGCCGGATTGCTCCTTCCCCGCCTCCTTGCGCCCTTCACGCCCCTACCTCGGCGCCGCTTGTCTCTTCAGCAACAGATCGACCGTGAATCCGCCTTCGGATTTGCCGCTTTTGAGGATCATCCAGTCGGTGACGTCTTCCTTTTTGACCTTGGCGGTTTCGCCGTACTTGGGCGTTAAGGCTCGTTGTGGCTTCGTGTTAACGGCGCCTTCAAAGACGCCGTCCTTGTAGGTTACGTCGCCGAGCCAGAGATATTCCGGCGGGCCGCTTGGCGTCTTGAAGGCCGATTGCACGGAAAAGACCTCGTTGCGTTGGGGATGCTGGAGCCGGGCGAGGAATTCATCGAGCGTTTGTTTTGCTTTGGTGATCGCTTGGGCCATCTCCGGGTCGTCGGTGTCCACGCGTGACGAGGCGGAGGTTTGCGACAGGCGTTGGGGAGCCGGGGCGTTCGGTCCGTTCGCGCAGCCGGCGACGAGGAGGACGGCGCCGATGATCCAGTTCCGGGCAGTCATGTTCCCAGCTTACACGGGACGGGGGGATAGGGGTGATGGGGTGATGGGGGTGATGGAGGTGATGGAGGTGATGGAGGTGATGGAGGTGATGGGGTGATGGGGTGATGGGGTGATGGGGGTGATCAGCTTTCCTCGCCACGAGCCAAAAAAATTGCCGCGGACCGTGCGATCCGCGGCTTTTTGGCTACGAGGGTTCGTTATTTCCGCTTGCGCCGGAGTAGCGCGATCGCGCCGAGCGCGAGGCCGGCGAGGGATGCGGGTTCGGGCACTGGGGTCGTCGAGAAGTTGTGCTCGACGGTTCCGACCAAGGCGAGGGAAGCGGTTGGCGGATTGTTGTTACTGTCGTCGATTGCGATTTGCTCTGAAATCGAGAAAGAGGTCACCGCTTGGTTAAAGCCGAGGTTGACCACGTGGGTGAACGCGCCGTCTACTCCGCCCGCGTAGGAGGAACCGGTGTAGCGCGCGAAGGAGGTGGCGAGGGTATTCGCGCCGGAAGTTGCGGTATCGGTGATGTTGATCTCGCCGCCGAGTTCGAGATCACCCTGGAAGACGAGAACCGCTCCCCAAATCGGATTGGTGGACGTGACGTCGTAGGTGATCGTCGACAGGCCATCCGTGTAGATCGTGCTTCCGCCGACCTTGAAAGCCGGGGCGTTCTGAGTGAAGTCGATGGTCCCATTGACCGTGTCCGGGTTGACCAACCAGTTGATCGTTCCCGAATTCGGGTTCATCGAGTAGGTCGCCGAAACGTTGGAAAACGCGAATTGGGCATGGGCAACGCCAAAGCACGCCGTCAGCGCAAGGGGCAAGAGCCTCCGCAGGATAGTCAACTTCATTCTCCTCCAAGCAAACAAAGAACGGCGATACCGAGTCCGGTATGCACGCTTCTCCAATTGTGCCCCGATTCCTCGCGAGTCGAGCTATTTCGACACTGGCGCAATTACCAGTTCTTGTCGCGAGAGCCAGGCAGATTGCCTGGCTCTCACCGGTGATTCGACGGGGTTTCGGGACTTTACTTCTTGCGACGCTTCGCGATCAATGCGGCCACTCCGAGGCCGAGACCGAGGACCGAAAGAGGCTCGGGAACCGGGTCGAGGTTCTGTTCGACGAGGTTCACCTCGGCGACCGAATCAGATGGTGGACGATTCGCGGCGATGTCGAGATCGATCGTCTTCTTCACCTTGAACGACGTCACCGCGTGGGTGAAGTCCAGGTGCCGAATTTGGGTGAAGGCGCCGTCGACGCCGCCGGAATAGGAACTGCCGAAGTCCGTTCCATTCATCGATCCGAGGATATCGGTGCCGGACTCGACCACTTCGGTCCAGTTCACTCGTCCCCACAGGGCGACGTCACCTTGCAGGATCATGTCGATTCCGCTGATCGGCGTTTGGGTCGTGACGGTATAGATGATCGTCGCCACGCCGGAGCCGAACTGGGTGCTGTCCCCGACCTTGAACGCGGGAGCCGTCGGCGTGAAGTCGACCCTCATATTGGCCGAGTCGGGAAAATAATTGAAATTGAAGGGACCAGAGCTGTCGAGCGTATAGTATGCGGTCTGAAGGCTGAACGCGGCCTGCGCTTGCGCAGCCTGAACACAAAAGCCGATCCCAAGGATCAGTGCGAACCTACCCAAATTATTCAATTGCCATCTCCTCATATTTCGATCCCAAAAACCAAATCAACGGGCGGCCGATTCGCGGCGGCGCCGAATCATAACTCCATGCTGAGTCACCTATGTGACGAACAGTTCTATTGTATGTTCTCCAGCGGACTCCAGAGCGTTGGTTCATTCAAATTCTTTGCGCAAACCTGTTATTTATAACGGGCCGGGACTGTCACAAAACGCGTGGAGGGCTTTCCGGAGGGCAAAATCGGGGGACCTTGCGGCCCGGCAACAAGGCGGGCCGTCCTGTGCGTCGTTATAGGCATGAGTGCAACTCGACTCGCGATTCTTGGGGCAGGCAGCGTCCGATGCAGTCCGGGCGTGATCGCCTCTCTGGCGACTTATTTTGGTGAGCGCCCGCTGGAAATCCGGATGTTCGACGCCGATATGGAGCGCCTCGACCTCTTCGACCGCCTTGCCCGGGTTTGCTTCATCATGACCAAGAACGGTCATAACCTGATTTCGACGACCGATGCGGACGAGGCGCTTGCCGATGCGGACCTGGTTGTTCTGCAGGTTGGAGAAAACTGCGCTCGAAAGTACTTGAAGGAGCGACACCGTATGGGCATCGCAAGCCTCGACGCGGACGCGATGATCGAGCAGGCCGTCGAGGAGCTGCTGGCGACCGTGCCCGCGGAGGTTGAGGTCCTGAGCTTGCAGGGTCCGGAGATCGCGATTCCCCGCGCCTCCTACCATCGGGCCGCATGGCCCCCGGAGCCGTCGCTGACAGAGCGCCGGGCCCTACCTCACCAGGCCTTGCGCTGGATTCGAGGGGAGGAGTATGTCCACGACCTGCTGCACGACTTCGAACAGTCACCGATGAAACAGTGGCTGAACGATCCGGATTCGGTCGAGCGAGTCGGGGAGGCGATGGAGGAAAGAGACTAAAGACGAAGAGACGATTGACGGAATGGTGGGATTGCTGGATTGCTGGATTGCTCGATTTGCTGGATTAGTGGGATTGCCGGATTGCCCGAAATCTGAACTAAACACTTAACACTTAAAACATCCCGCCTCATCTTTCGACGCGGATCCAGCTTGCGATGCTCTTCACGATTCCGCTGGACTCGATGTCGTGTAGAGCACGCCGGAAGTCGCCTTCGAGGCAGGGGTGGGTCAGGAAGGCGATCTCGCCGAGATTGAGGGTCGTGTCGATGACCCGCATCTCCATCGCGGCGAGGCCAACCTCGTGTTCGCCGAAGGCGGTTGCGATCGAGCCGAGCACCTTGGGCTTGTCGAGGACGACGAGGCGCACGTAGTAGGAGGTCCGAAGGGAGTCGATCGGCTCCGTCTGCATCCCCGGCTCATACACGATCGTGCTGCCTTCGATGCCGCGTGCGATGCTTCGGCCGACGTCGATCAGGTCGCCCACAACCGCGCTGGCGGTGGGATCGGAGCCCGCGCCGCGCCCGCTGAACATCAAATCTCCGACGAAGTCTCCGTGAATCCAGACCGCGTTGTAGACGCCGTTGACGCTCGCCAGGGGATGATCCTTCGGAATCATCGTCGGATGGACGCGGATCAGGATGCGGTCCGCCCCGACCGGTTCGACGATGCCGAGAAGCTTGATCTTGTAGCCGAGAATCTCCGCGTAAGCGATGTCGGTTTTCGAGATATTGCGGATGCCTTCCCGATAGACTTTCTCGATGGGAACCTGCTTCCCGAAAGCGATACTGGCGAGGATGGCGATCTTATAGGCGGCGTCGTAGCCGTCCACGTCGGCGCTCGGGTCGGCTTCCGCATAGCCTTTGGCCTGGGCCTCCTTCAGAGCGGCTTCGAGCTCAACGCCTTCGTCGGTCATGTTCGTGAGGATGTAGTTCGTCGTGCCGTTGAGAATGCCCATCATCTTCAGCACGTCGTTTCCGGCGAGCTGATGCTTGAGCGGCTGAACCAGCGGGATTCCTCCGCCGACGGCCGCTTCATAATGGAGATCGAGGCCCCGCTCCTGGGCGATCTTCAAGAGCCGCGAACCATCCTTCGCGATAAGCTCCTTGTTCGCGGTGACGACGTGCTTGCCGTTGCGGAGCGCCCGCTCGACCAAAGCGCCGGCAGGATCGATGCCTCCCATCAGCTCCAGAATCACGTCGATCGACGGGTCGTCGACGATGGATTCGAGATCGGTGGAGAACTGGTCGGGAGGAAGCGTCCTCGGCTTTTCGGCGTTCTTGATCCCGATCTTCGCGACCTCGATGGGCCAGCCGATCTTGCGCGTGATCGCGACGCTGTTATCCCGCAGCATTCGATACGCGCCGGTGCCGACGGTGCCGAAGCCGAGGAAGCCGATTCGGATCGTGCGAGGAGGGGAAATCGCGGACACGGCTTCGATTATGAACTCTCCGGCAGCCTAGGTCCTTTCGCGCCAATGTTATGCCGTTGACGCAAGATGGCTTTATGCTCACGGCAGCCCTCGCGGCTCTCCTCCCCTTCTTCGCAAGGCAGGGCGAACTGTCCACTGCATGTTCGGTGTACGGTAGGTTCGCTGAAAGCCAACATTAACCCTGTTGTGGCGCTATCGGGACTTCGAGCGCATGGCGTCGAATAGGGCTGGAACCGTCGTCGCGTGGGCATGACCGTCGGCGAAGGCAACGACGTTCGTTCCGTTCGGGTGGCGGCCTTGGGCAGGCAAAAGGCTGAGGTCGCCGTAGGCGCTCCAAGACAGGTCCGTCGAATCGAAAAGCATAGGCGTGTTCATCGGGTCGGCGAGCTCCTGGCTACTTTGAAGACCGAGCCTCGCGTAGAAGGCATGGCCGTAGCGACCCGGCCCCAACTCATCCAGATCGGGGCAGCGGAAAACGTCATGGTCCGGAAGATAGCTCTTCGAATAAGGGCTAACCGAGTCCGCCCAGACGGGGGCCGGAGGGAAGCGATCGTCGAAGTCCGCCGCGTACATGAGAACGGCCAGCGCTGTCTCCTTCATCCGACTAAGGCATTCCGACCTCTTCGTCGGTGGGCGCGCAGCCAGCCAGACCGGCAGAAGGACGGCAACCACAACGAGGAGCGCCAAGGCTCCGATAAGGGAGAAGACAACGTTTTTCCAGATGGACCGAGATCCGGCCGCCACGCTTTCAGCTTACGCGCTTAGATCAAGGCTTTTCGAGGTTCGGCGATGAAACCAGCCGCGTATGCGGGAAAACATCGATTCGCGTTTGAGAGGGGTATGGAGAATGCAGTCGATCAGCTCGGGGCACTGTTCGAGTACGTCGACCAGGCCTTGCTCGACGGAAGCAGGATCGGTGTCGAATTCGCCATGCCACCGGCAGACGAAGCACTCATGGTTGAGGCGGGCGTTGACCGTGCTGCAAACGGGGCAACGCTTCAGGTTGCCGACCGCCAGCTTGCGGTGATTGTCGATAAGCCCATGAGCTCGAAGAAAGTCGTTGTGCATCGCTACCTCTTCACCTATCGGCATAGGTGCGAGGCTTCTGCATCGATGGTCTTGCGAAAAATCGCTCGGATAAGCAACGCTAGGCAGTCTGGACGAACTGCCCCTGATCGCTCTCGGCCTCTTGCTTCGCCGTAGCAAGCGGCAGTTCGAGGCAGAAGCAGCTTCCCCTGGGACCGGTGAAGGTGAGGGTGAGCGAGCCGTCCATCGCTTCCGCAAATTTCCGCGAAACGGCAAGCCCAAGGCCGGTTCCTTCCACGACCGAACGTTCGGCGCCAAGGCGTTCGAACGGGGCGAACAGCCTGCTCGACGCTTCCTCTTCGATTCCATGGCCGGAATCCTCGATCGAGATCCGGCAGACGCCAAGCTCGGACGTTGTCACCTGAGCGCGTACGAAGCCGCCGCTATGGTTGAACTTGATCGCGTTCGAGAGGAGGTTGAGAAGGATTTGCAGGGTCCGTTGGCGGTCGGCGAGGATCGCTATCTCTTCGTCTGGCAACTCGGACTCGATCTCGATATTCTTCTTGGAGGCCAAGGGTTGCGCGATATCGGTGGCCTCGGCAAGAATCGCGCGCAGCGAGATCGATTCGAGGGCGAGGTGGATGCGCCCGCTCTCGATGCGAGCGATATCGAGGACCTCGTTGATCAGCGCCAGCAGGTGGCGTCCCGCCTTCGAAATATGCGTCGTAGCTTCGGTAACGGTTGGATCGTCGGTCTTCATTTCCAGGAGTTGGGTGAAGCCGAGAATCGAGTTGAGCGGCGTTCGTAATTCGTGGCTCATCCGAGACAAGAAGTCGCTCTTGGCGCGATTGGCCAATTCCGCCTCGCGCTTCTCCCGTTCCGCTGCTTCGGCCCGACGGTATTCGGTGACATCTCGAACGATCGCGGACGCGCCGAGGACGGTTCCCGCCGCGTCCCGAATCGGCGACATCGAAACCGCCAGCCATATCTCGTCGCCGTCGCCGTCGAGACGGGAGTATTCGAAGAGCGAAATCTCTTCGCCCTTCGCGACGCGGAGCAGAGCCGCTTTGACGATTCGTTGCCGCTCTGCGCTGAGAAACGTGAAGACCGACTTGCCGATGATTTCCTCGGGCTGCAAGCCGTAGATCCGGATCGCCGCCGGATTCCACGCTTCGACGTCCCCCGTCAGGCTCATGCCGATAATGGCATCGCGCGAGGAATGGAAGATGGCGGAGTACTGGGAATTTACGCGCTCGGCCTGGAGGCGGGCCGATAGGTCGCGGGCGTAAACGACATAGCCCTCGCATGCTTCAAAAGTCACGTTCGACATCGAGATTTCGACGAGCCGCTTTCGCCCGCCCTTGCCGAGAAGCGTCAATTCGAGACGGCGGCCACAAAATCGGGAAAGAGGCGCCATCCCTCTGCGAAAGGCCTTTCGAAACCGCCGCGGAGCGAGAACGTCCCCGACCCGGCGTCCAATGACTTCCTTGGCAGACCAGCCAAAGGTGTTTTCGGCGACATTGTTCCACCCCAAGATGACGCCGGTCGGATTTACGACGAGGACAGCGTCGAGACGATTCTCGAGGAGCGCCGAAAGAACATGCTCGCAATTCTGGGATGCCGGATCGAAAGTCGTATCCTTGGCGCCGCGTCGGATGATGTGGTCCACGATTTGGATGGCCTCTCCCGAAATCTATACAGTGTTCAACTTGACAGCGTCATGCCGTCAAAGGCAAACCCCCGTTAAGATAATTGCGATATTTATGGCAGTAGTTGAAACTGGCTAATCCCTATCTGAATGTCTAACTAAGTACCTTCCAATTTCGCCAACAAGATAGAAGGAGCCGGTCACGAGAATGAGATCATTCTCCCCAACTGCTTTTAGCGCGGCGCGAATGCCCTCGGCCGCCGAATCGTTAGCCCATACTGTAGACACATAGTTGCAGAGGGATTGTTCGATCTCTTTTGGCGAAAGGCTGCGGTGAAAATCGATGGGTACGGCAATGGCCTCATCGACGATTCCCTCGAACCATCGGTAGAAGGCGTCAGGTTCATGGCCGGCGACCATGCCCGTCACCATCACGACTTTACCCTTCTTTTCGCGTGGGTTCGCCACTACTTGGCTGCCCGGCAACTCTCCGTAGCGCAGATAGGTCTGCAACGATTCGACAAGAACTTGAGCCGCATCGGCATTATGGGCCCCATCCAAGATGATCGTTTTGCCGGCGATCTTTCTGATTTCGAACCGGCCGGGGATCGAAGCCTTGGCGACGCCCCGTTGAAGGCCGCCGAGTGTCCGGGTTGCCCCGACCGCGTCGCAAGCAGCGACGGCGAGGGCCATGTTGTGACCCTGCATCGCGCCTCGGATTCCTAGAGTCAGCCCGGCGTGCTGACCGCGTGGCGTTGTGACGACGATCGAGCGGTCTTTCGCGTCTTGGCCGACGATGATCTCCTGCCCGTACCGCCAGACCTCGGAGCCCATTTCAACGGCCTGCTTTTCGATCACGAGCCGGGCGGTTTCGGGCAGTTGCCCGACGATGGTCGGGATTCCCGGTTTGATGATCCCGGCCTTTTCGAACGCGATTTGCTCGATGGTGTCGCCGAGGATGTTCGTGTGGTCTAGCCCGATGCTGACGATCACGCCGCAGCGCGGCGTGACGATGCTCGTGGCGTCGAGCCTTCCTCCCAGCCCCACTTCGAGGGCGACCCACTCGCATTTCAGCCGCTTGTAGAAGAGGAAAGCCATGGCGGTCTTGAACTCGAATTCGCTGATCCCTCCGTATTCGGTGTCGGTGAACTCTTCTGCCAAGGGCTTCAGCATCGCCGTTAGGCCGGCGAAGATGCCTTCCGGGATCAGTTCGCGTCCAAGCTGGATGCGCTCACGGGGATCGTAGACGTAGGGGCTGAAGAAGGCCCCGGTGCGATAGCCGCTCTCGTGGAGGATGCTCTGGACGTAGGCGGTCGTGCTCCCCTTGCCGTTCGTCCCGGCGACGTGGATGAACTGGGGTGAATCCCACTCCTCGGTTTCGCGGTTCGTTGCGGCTGGAGTTGCGAGAGCTCGTCCGGAAACTGAGGAGGGGGGTAGGGGGGTGGAGGTTCCGCCCAACGCATCGTCGAGTCCGGCCCGGTGCGCGAACTCGCGCATACGATCCAGCCCCAGGCGCCAGCCGCGAGGGGCAAGGCCGGCGATATAGTCGAGCGCTTCCTGATAGGTCACGAGTGCTTGATTATTCCCGTTGTGGCGAGCGGTTGGTAGCCGAACGGGCCAAGGGGTAGCCTTTCGAGCGATGATCGACCGCTATACGACTCCCGCGATGACCGCCATCTGGTCCCGACAAGCCAAGTATCAACGATGGATGGATGTCGAGATCGCGATCGTCGAAGCGCACGCGGAGCTGGCGAGGGCGCCCTGGTTGGCGGTCGAGGAGATCAAGGCTAAGGCTGCTTTCGATTTGGATCGATGCGACGAGATCGAGAAGGAAACTCGGCACGACCTGATGGCCTTCGTGCGGAATCTGAGCGAGAACGTCGGCCCGTCGGGCCGGTTCATCCACATGGGGGTCACGAGCTACGACGTGATCGACACGGCTCTCGGGATGATGCTGCGCGATTCCTGCGACGTGCTGATTGAGAGCGCGGAGCGGTTGGGCGTCGAGATCGCCCGGCTCGCCAAGGAGCATGTCGCGACCCCGGAAATCGGGCGCACCCACGGCATCCACGCGGAGCCGATCACGTTTGGCTTCAAGTGCGCGAATTGGTACGCGGAGCTGAGCCGCAATATCGAGCGTCTTCGGATCGTCCGTGCGGACGTCGCGGTGGGGAAGGTCAGTGGCGCCGTCGGTATCCACGCGATCACCTCGCCGAGGATGGAGGCCATCGTTTGCGAAAAGCTCGGCTTGGTTCCCGATCCAGCGAGCACGCAGATCATCAACCGGGATCGGCATGCGGATTTCATGGGCATTCTCGCCCTTCTCGGCGCCGGCCTGGAAAGGATCGCGACGGAACTCCGGAATCTGCAGCGGACGGAGATCCTGGAGGTGCAAGAGGCCTTTGCGGCGGGCCAGACCGGTTCGAGCGCGATGCCCCACAAGCGCAATCCCTGGAACAGCGAGACGGTTTGCGGCCTGGCCCGGCTGTTGCGCGGCAATGCTCATGCGATGCTCGAGAGCGTCGCGACCTGGCACGAGCGGGACCTCACCAATTCATCGCTGGAGCGGATCGTCTTCCCCGATTCGTGCCACCTTGCGGACTTTATGCTGAACCGGCTGACGACGATTCTCAAGGGGCTGCACGTTTTCCCCGAGACGATGATGGCGAATCTGCGAAAGATGGGGGACCTCGTCTTCAGCGAGCACGTGATGATCGCGCTGATCGGCGCGGGGATGTCGCGGGAGGCCGCCTACAAGGTGGCGCAACGCAACGCGGCCCAGGCTTGGGAGGGCAGCGATTTCAAGATGTGCGTCGAGAACGACCCCGACGTCAAGGAGCGCCTTTCGCCGGAACAGGTCGAGGAAATCTTCAGCCTCGACCACCACTTGCGCCATGCGGCGTACACGCTGGAAGCGGTTGGGATCGGATAAGTGATGCCAAAGTCGGTTCTGATCGGCATCGCGGGAGGCTCGGGCTCGGGAAAGAGCTATCTGGCGAACTTTCTGCAGGCCCAGCTTGGTTCCTCCCTCGTGGCCGTTTTGAGCATGGATCAATACTTCCGGTCTCGCCCGCCCGGAGAGGAGATCTCGGTCCATGAGATCAACTTCGATCATCCCGCTCATATCGAAATCGACCTTCTCATGGCGGACTTGACGAGCCTGCGGGAAGGAAAGACGGTTCTCGCGCCGGACTACGACTTCCTCACGCAGAAGCAACAGCCGAACAAGGTTCGCATCGATCCCGCCCCGGTGATCATCGTGGAGGGCCTGTTCGTTCTGGCCAAGCCGATCGTCGAGCTCTTCGATCTCACGGTCTTTCTCGACGTCGAGGCGGATCAGCGGCTGATCGGCCGGATATTGCGCGACCTTCAGGAGCGGGGAAGCACGGTCGAATGGGCGGTCGATCGCTATCAGCGCTTTGTCCGCCCATCCTATTTGGCCTTCGTCGAGCCGACGAAACAGAACGCGGACGTTGTCGTCGACTTCACCTATCGGCGCGCCTTCTTCCAGGAATTGCTCCTCCACATGGTGCAGCACTACGCCTCGCGCGACGTGGACGTACCGACCCTCATCGAGTCGATCCGTAACGACACGTACAACATGGGGATACGAGAAGGCCGCCCGGCTTCGACTTCCATCGACTTGCGCTCGGCCTCCCTCGTCATACCGGAAGCTCCTCCCGTCGGCCCCGGCCAAGGGAAGGAACCCCAGCTCTGGACCGACGGGGTCTAAAAGGCCCGACATGGCTTGCCGACGTAGGACTTGGTGAATCGTTAAACTCGTTGAGCGTCTAAACGATCATGAAAGCTCTCTTTACTCTTCTCGCCGCTTCGTTCATCGGCCTTTCGATCGCCGCGCCCGCCAAGACGGGCAAGCTGGTCGGGCATGTGGAGGTCGGGCCTATCTCTCCCGTGGAGCGTCCGGGACATCCGGCGAAGATACCGCCGTCGGTCTACAAGAAATACACGGTCATGGTGACCCAGCGAGGGCCGCACAACGGGCAGATGCATAGCATGCTGATCCGAGTCATCGCTCAACTGAAGCTGTCGCCGACCGGCGATTTCAAGGCGGACCTGCCTCCAGGCGAGTATCAAGTTGGCGTCGAGACGCCGGTTCAGCTTATGACCAAGCCGTCGCAGCAGACGATCAAGATCGTGAAGGGAAAGACGACCAAGGTGACGATCAAGGTCGATACCGGCATCCGCTAGGGCTGGGTGATCCGGCGATGCGACTCGGAGCGCTCCATGATCTCCTGGGAGTGCTTGAAGACCATCTCGGTGAGGGGCGTCCATAGATGGTAAATCTCCGGTAGCTCTTCCATCGAGACGAGCTTGCGACCGAGCGACTCCTGGGTCATCGTGATATCCACGAGGCGGCCGATCCGGGCCGTGTAGATGTCCGCCCAGCGGATTTCCTGGCGCTCGCTGATCTGATAGCAGCCGATGTATTGAACGTCCTCGAGCTCGGCTCCGCCCTCTTCGAGGGCCTCTCGGATCACCGCTTCGAGGGAGGTTTCGTTGGGTTCGACTCGTCCGCTCGGGATGCACCAGCCGCGATCCTCGATATCACAGATAAGAACTTTGCCCTCCATCCAAGGAAAGACCAAGCCGGCGAACGCCCGGAGGGGCGCCCTAAAGGGTGCGGGATAGAATTGGAGCTTTTGCCTTCCGTATGGACCGATGGGGAATTTCTTCAATAGGCAACGACCTTTCCGATGACATTCTTAAGATCGACGGGCCCAAACCGCCGGCTGTCTTCAGAGATCGAGCGATTGTCGCCAAGAACGTAGATCATGCCATCCGGAACCTTATATTGACCGTCCAGGAGCGAAAAACTGCCGGGCGCATTAAAAGTGTCGACGGCTTCGCCACCCATCTTATAGACGCGCTTAATGATGTATTCGCCTGGGGTCGTTCCCTTCAAAACGACAATATTCCCGTCCTGAATCGATCCGACCAGCCAGTACGCCTTGCTGACAAGAACCTTCTTGCCGTTTTGCAGCGTCGGGAGCATGGATTGACCCGAGACGACGACCGTCGTAAAGCTGAAATGAAAGAAGAGGACGAAGGCGAGAACGAAAAGGAGCACGGCGCCAAAGCCGGTGAAGGCGCGCCGCTTTGTGCTCGTTCGCTTGACGGTAGGTTCGGAATTCGGAAGCATCGGTTCTTGTCCGCTATACTGACTCACGCCTCTAATATGATTGGCGGGTTTTTAGACGTTCAGTATTTTGACCGGCAAGAAAAGATTCTCGCCGAGCCCTCGAACGTTGAAAACGGCGTCGGTCCGTCGAACGTATCAAAGAGCCTCTCCATCCTGGCCTAACGAATGAGCGAACGCGTTTCCGATGACGATATCCTGATCCGGCGCTCCCAAGGGGGTGACCGGTCGGCCTTCGACACCCTCGTCAAGCGCCACGAAATCAAGGCCTTCCAATACGCTTTCCGGCTGACGAGGAATAGCGAAGAGGCGGCGGACGTCGTCTCGGACGCGTTTATCCGCGTTTACAACGCGCTCGGTACGTTCAAGGGCCAGAGCTCGTTCAGCACGTGGATGTACCGGATTTTGACGAACTGCTTCCTCGATATTCGGAAGAAGGTCAAGCCGACCACGTCCCTCGAAGTGTCCTCACAGTCTGGGGAAGGCGAGATCGAGCGGCAGATCGAAGACTGGCGGCCGACTCCGCACGAGGAAAGCGAGCGGATCGAGCGCGAAGAGCGCGTCGAGCGGGCCGTCAACAGGCTGCCGGAATACCAACGGGCGATGATCGTCATGTATCACGTCGACATGCTGACCTACGAGGAGATCGCTGAGGCGTTGGACCTACCGATCGGCACTGTGAAGAGCCGTCTCAACCGGGCTCGTTTGACTCTGCGAGATTTCTTGATAAAAGACCAGGAACTTTTCAAGATATAACCCAGTCACTAAGGGCGAGTCATTTGGACCGGATTTCCGGGGAATGCTCAACGAGCCTAGCTCGGCATACATAGTGGATTTATAGACCTGCCCTTCGCGGTTTGCGACGGGCGACCAGATCGATGACAAACGAGAAAGCCAGAGATTTCTTTTCGGCGTACCACGAGGGGACGCTGGAATCGGGTCTGCGAGTCTCCTTCGAGCAGAAGCTCAAGGCGGACGCCGACCTTCGGCGCGAATTCGACTCTTTTGTGCGCGCGATGGACGATCTCGACGTGATGAAGTTCGAAGAGATCGCGATCCCCGACGACCTTCACGAGCGAATCTCCGCCCGCTTGGACCGGCACATCTATGACAAGAAGCGCTCGGCGACCCCTCATTGGACGATGTGGCTTCGCGGCTTGGGCTTTGCCGGCGTCGGCGCCGCCGCGATCCTCGGCGCGATTTTCGCCTTGAATAGCAGCGGGGGCACAAATGGCGCGATCCCGGCCGGAGTCTCAACGTCCGATCAAATCGCCTTCACCGTCGTTCCCGACGGCGTGAACGTTACGTTCGCGCCGAATTCGGTCAAGACGATCGTGATCACGAATGCCGGCAAGGAAGTCGCGCGAAAGACGATCGGCGATGCGACGTCGCCCAAGTTCAAGACTCTGCTCTCGAACACGCTGCCGAACGCCTCGGTCTTCGGAGTTCAAGTCGACGGCGACCAGACGGCCAATTTCATCGCGTTGCCCGGACGCGTTCGCTCGTCGATCAACAAGGGGGACGGAACGATCGTCGATATGGCGAAGGCGGTTTCGGACTTCTATCGAATGCCGGTCAGCCTTTCGACCAGCTCGCCGCAAGCCCATTCGAGTTGGACGTTCACAACCTCCGACCCGGTCGGGGAATCCAGCAAGGCGGCGGGAGCGACCTATTCGGTGACGCTCCTCCAGAACGGCATGCTGGAGATCGACCAGAAGTAAAAGTTTGCTCGTCGAAAGGAGAAGCCTCGCCCTCGCGGCGGGGCTTTTCTACTTCAGAAGCTCGCGGATCTTCTTCGTCTCCTCATCGAGCAGGCTCTGAGCGGAAGTGCCGAGCCGCAGGGAGGAGCAGAAGGCGGGAACGTGGTCATCCTTCGAGGCGAAAATGCGCTCGCGCAACTCCTTCATGGCGACCGCGTTGCCGTTGTCGATGGCGGCGGGAACGTCGCTCAGGAGTTGCGTGTCTTCGATCGAAAGGGGCGGGAATCCGCGCTGATTTCTCCACGCGAGGAACAGGTCCTTCGAGCGAGTCATCATGATGTCGACGGTGTGAGGGCACGGATCGAGTAGGACCAAGACCTTGCGGATGGCCTCCTTGTCGGCCGGGGCGAGATTGTCGACGATCGGCTCCAGGTGCTGGATCGCGCGGCGTTGTTCGGTCGCGCAGTTGAAGAGGCTGACGAAGTCCGAATACTTGAGGATCGAGTCGAGCCGGATGGCGAGGATCGCATCGTCTACGGCCTGGTGCAAGTCTCTCGATTCGACAAGGGTTGGAATGCGGTTCAGGAGCCGACCGACCAGACGGCTCCGGACATCGAAGATTTCGCTCTTTGCCCCATCGCTGCTCGTGTCGTCGTAGGCGATCGGGGTCAGAGGCTTCAGATCGCCCCGTTGGGCGCCATCGACCCAAAGCTCGGCGATCCTGCGCGTTTCGTCTGCCGAGGCTCGGTGCTTGGGCGCGAGAGTCACCGTGGCGGCCCTTAGATAGGGAACGTAAGCCTGAATCTTCTGCTCGGTGTGAGGGTCGTTGGCGACGAACTCAAAGTCGGTTCTGATCGATCTGGCGTTTACTGCGAGGCCAATGAGAAACATCGCGGGCCCGAGCACCATTAGGCGGTAAACCAGCTTCCGTGCTGACATTCTTCTTAAATCATCGGCACTCAGTGTTTTTTCCGGCAGAGTAGCCGGAGAAATTGTCTTCCTTTCCATCGTTAGGAACCACCGTTCCCCGTCCATCCGCAGCCTCCATGCGTAGCGGGACTAATTCCTTAAATTTGACGGTGGCGCTTCGCCTGTGTTCTGCGCTTGACATACAATAAGGGCGTTAGAGGTGTAAGCCGAAAACATAAATGAACCAAAATCGGGTCCTCAGCTGGGAGGCTCATCTCATCCAGCGAGCATCGGAAGGCGAAACGGTTGCCTTCGAACTGCTCTTAGACCTTTACCGGAACTCTCTCCACAGCCTTGCGATGCGGATGCTCCGCAACGCCGACGACGCGAACGATGCGGTTCAGGACACGCTTGTGAAAGCGTTCCGCCACATCAAGGAGTTCGATCCCGAGCGGCCCATCAAGCCCTGGCTCTGCCGGATCTGCGCGAATTGCTGCGTAGACGTGGCACGGAGCAAGCGGCATACGGGCGATCCGCTCGAACAGCATGAGTACATGCTCGAGGACAAGAGCGAATGTATCGAGCGCCGCGCCAGCGGCAGCATCGTGCAATCGCAGGTTCTTGCCGCAATCGGACGTCTTCCCGAGCAGTATCGCCGCATCATCTTGATGCGACACTTCCAGCACAAGGACGTCATCGAGATCGCCCACGAGTTGGACAAGCCCGAGGGAACGATCAAGAGCTGGCTTTTCAGAGCCCGCGCGCTACTGAAGAAAGACCTTCAATTTGCGGTTGGCTGACCGAATGGCGACATTATTCTGAACTAGCGTCCGGGCGACGCTGGGCCATGCTGTGCTCTCATCATGGCAAGCATGCGGGTCTTACACCTCCCCGCATGCCTTGCCGTTTATGGGATTAGCTCCGGCTCGGAAAGATGCCGACCAGAGCGATGACGAAGAGCGTCGTCAGGAGTGGCTGGCGATTCTCATGGCCTTGGCCGCCTCCGGTCTTCTGAACCATTTCCGTGTACGCGTTCACGTTGCCGGGCGAGCCGTACAGGTCGGCCGGCTTTTGCGGCGAGCCGGTCATCCCGAAGAAGGCGCCGCTCGGATTGGTCGTCGTAGCCTGCTCGCTCGCCGCAGGCATGTTGTGGTTGTGGGACGGTAGTTCTTGCGTTTGGAGCGTGTAGCTCTCCTGCCCGCCTTGCTGCCCGAGGGCGTACGGAGACAGCCCAGGTCCCGTCCCTTGGCCGATCGCGATCCGGCCTCGAAAATCGGGCAACGCAAAGTTGGTCGTTCCGTTGCCTCCATAGGTGGTTCCCAGCAGCGAAAAGAGCGCCGTATTCTGGGCGATCGAGAGGAGGCTGCCGTCGCAGATCGCCCAGCCCTTGGGCGCGAAGGTAAAGGCGACGTTCCGGATTTCCCCGAGAAATTGGTCTGACATGTTGGTTCCTAGCTCCGTTGTGGGTAAATGCCTTCGAGGGCGATGATGTAGTTGATCGTCGTGTACGGCTGGATATTGCCGTGAGCGAGCCCCTGACCGGTGTTCGTGATCGCCGTGGGCGCGAAGACGCCCTTCGCCGCGCCAACGTATACGTTGGCGGCGGACGTCGCCGGCAACTCGTCCTGGGGGCTGGCGCTTTGCGCCGCGCCGGTGCAGATAAGGGTCCCATGGTTATGGGCCGGCATGGTTTGGGTTTGCAAGGTGACGCTCTCGACGCCGGCGACTTCTCCGAGGGTGTACGTATTCCCATCCTGGGACTGGCCAGCGCCAAGGGGAACTCGCCCGCGCAAGTCGGGAAGGGCAAAGGTCGACGTGCCGTTGCCGCCGAACGTGGTGCCGAGCAGCGAGAAGAGAGCCGAGTTTTGGCTGATCTGCATGATTTGGCCTTGGCAGAAGGCCCAGCCGCGAGGCGCAAAATTGTAAGGTACGGGACGGATTTCTCCGAGAAACGGGTCCATATAAAACTCCTCGTTAGTTGGGTGTCGGGAAAATGCCCTGAAGGGCGATGATGTAGTTCAGGCAAAGGTAGGGTTGGCGGTTCTCATGGGCGCCGCTGCCTCCCGTCTGGCTGAGATTGGGGCCGGCGCCGGTGCCAAGCTTCGGCGGTCCGTACACATTGCCGAGCTGACTCTCCTTGGCCATGAACTGGCCAACCGGAATTTGCTGATTCGCCAAATTCGAGTCGACGGAAACGAGGTGGTTGTGGCTGGGAATCTGGCCTGTCGTGAGAGTGACCGTCGCCAGACCGGCGATCTCGCCCTGCGTGTAGGTGCTTCCGGCCGAGCTGTTTCCCTGCGACAAAGCCACGCGCCCGCGGTAGTCGGGCAAGGCGAACGTGCTCACGCCATCCCCGCCGTAGATCGTGCCCAGCAGGGCGAACAGGGCATTGTTCTGGCTGATCGACATGAGCTGCCCTTGGCAGAAGGCCCATCCTTCGGGCGCAAAGGTATACGGAACCAGCTTGATTTCTCCAAGATAAGGATTCATTTTTCCCCCTAGCGGTCAGTTGAAAACCGCTTCATATTCGCGCTTCGTCGCGTCCCCGCTGATCGGGACTAGGAAGAGCGAAATCTCACCCAGCCTCGGATGGCTTAGGTAGTAGATGTGTTGATCTAATTCCGGCGTCGGCGGCCCTTCGAAACAAATCGAAAATCCCCGGTCGCCGTCTGCCTTCACCCACTTCGATGGTACGACGGAGCGAAGCGTCAGCATCGCGACAGGCTCCGTCTCCGGCCCCTCGGAGAGCCGAAAAGCGGTATTTAACGTAGACTCAAACTCAGGCTGTGAATAAGAGAAGGTATTTACTTTCGAATTCATACCTCACCACGCATTCTTGTGTGACCAGGAGGCCACAAGACACGCGGCTGCGCCGAGCCATTCGTCGTGGGTTCGGAAAGAGCACACATTAGCCGTAACTATATATCACTATATTGCTAATGTTGTCGCAGGTAACCAAAAATGTCCGGATTATTCCGGCGACATCCATTCCATTCGGATGTAGATTCCGTCGTCCGATGTCTGTTGGAACCCGAGACGGCGGTATAGATTTTGGGCCGGATTGGTCGCGGCGACCTGGAGAGACAGCGGTTTGCCCTCGGATGCCGCTTCCTTTTGGAGCCCCGTCAATACCTCTGTTCCGATCCCTTGGCCGCGCCGTTCCGGCAGCAGATTGACGTCGACGATATGGATCGAATCGCCCGATCGGTCGACGGTCAAGTTACCGATCGGAGCTCCGTCCTCCCGCAGGATCGAGTAGGCCGCCTCTGGGAATGTGGCACGGTATTGCATCCGCTGAGCGCGGAACTGCATGTCGATCAGGGCTGCGAACTGCGCCTCCGGGAGGGAGAGCGGAGCATACTCTGCGGAGCGGACCGATTGGAAAAGCCGCCGAAGGAAGGCTTCATCTTCCGGCGTGGCCGGGCGCGTTTCGATCACGCCCGGACGACGGTAAGGACGACGTGCTGAAATGGCGCCGCGGACCGGTCGACTCTGCTGACCAATCGCGCCCCGTCCGGGCCGGAAACAATCTCGAATTGCTTCCAAAGGATGCCAGGGGCGGCGCAGAGGACATATTCGCCTTCCAAGAGCTTAGGCCCCGAGCTCTTCGCAACGACGAAAGCCGTCGTCGCGTCTTCTTCCGAGCCGTCGACGAGAATCCGGGTCGACACGGTCAAGCCGGCATTTACGTCGACCGGCATCACGCATCGCGTACACGCGACGCCGTTCGGCGGCGCGGTCCATGCATAGAAGACGGCGTCGCGTCTTCCGAGAGCGGTTCGGACGGCCGGGTGCACGTCGATATGGCGGATTTCGGCAGCCTGACCGAAGCCGTAGAACGTCAATTGGACGGACGCCAGGCTCAGATCGCCCATGGCGAGCGAGTCGGCGGCGACGAGTGACGTCCCGTCCCAAAACATGACGGCCAAGGAGGGACTGCCCAGAGGAAGTGGTTCGGCTATCGCCGAAAGGGTAGCCGCGGGCAGTCCAAGGGCGGAAGCGCCGACGAGGCTTGCCGCGCCACGGAGGAACGTTCTTCGAGCAATGGTTCGATCGGTTGAATTGGACATGGTTCGAGCCTATCGGGATGGGAAGATGCCTTCGAGGGCGATGATGTATGTCAGGGTCAAATGAGGCTGACGGTTCTCGTGTCCCGAACCGGAGCCGACCGTCTCGATCATCTGGGGATTCGCGTGAGTCTCGGCGCCGTCCCGATAGAGGTTTTGGAACCTTGCCGCGATGAACGGTTTGGCGAATCCGCCTGCGGTCGGGTCGTTCGTCGTAGCGTTCGCGGAATGGGCGACGAGTTCGTGGTTGTGGGCGGGCATCTGCACCGTGTTTAGGGTCACCGATTCGGTTCCAGCCGCTTCGCCCTGAACGATGTTGCTCAGACCTGGACCTTGTCCGGCGTCGACGATGACTCGCCCGCGTAAATCGGGCAGTGCGAAGGTCGACTGGCCATTGCCGCCATAAGTGGTTCCGAGCAGGGCGAAGAGGGCCGTGTTTTGGGCTATCGACAGGATCTGGCCGTCACAGGTGGCCCACCCCAACGGGGCGTAGTTGAAGGCGACGAGCCTGATTTCTCCGAGAAAAGGTGCTGACATAGAATTTCGTTACCTCAGGGATGTGGCGGGAAAATGCCCTGTAGGGCGATGACGTAGAGCACCGACAGGAACGGTTGATGGTTGTCGTGGGGTTGGCCTTGACCGGTGACGCCCAGCGAATCGGCGGCCAAGGTCCCGTTGTTCCCGGCGCCGTAGACCGTTCGCGCGGCCTTTCCGGGAACGCCCGATTCCGGCGAATAGGCGACCGCGGCTTGGGAGGTCGCCATCACGTGGTGATTATGGGCAGGCAACTCGTTGGACGTAAGCGACACCTGCTCCACGCCGCCGACTTGGCCGATCGCGTAGTTGCTCAGGCCGGGGCCTTGGCCGGCGCCGACGGCAACCCGGCTGCGCAGATCAGGCAAGCCGAACGTCGTGCGGCCATCTCCGCCATACGTCGTGCCGAGAAGCGAGAAGAGAGCCGTGTTCTGGGCGATAGGCATGAGCTGCCCTTCGCACAGAGCCCAGCCATGAGGTGCGAAGTTGAATCCTACTGGGCGAATTTCTCCGAGAAATGGGTCCATGATTTGATCTCTTAGGGATGGGGTGGGAAGACGCCTTCCAAGGCGATGATGTAGTACATGGCGAGGTGCGGCTGGCGGTTCTCATGAGGCTGGCCGCCGCCCGAGACCGTCGTGGGATCGGGCATCGTCGCGTTCGGCGAAACGCCGTAGACGAATCCGAGGCCCATGGGCGAGGTTCCCAAATGCTCACCTGCAGGGTCGGAATGGTTGCCGAGCGTGGAGGATACGGCGACCGAATGCCCGTGAGGAGGCAATTGCGGCGTGCCGAGGGAGACGCCTTCGACGCCGCCGGTCTGTCCGATCGTGTAAGGCGAGAGCCCGGGCCCTTGTCCCGAGTGGACGGCAACGCGGCCGCGCAAGTCGGGCAAGGCGAACGTCGAGCGCCCGTCGCCTCCATAGTACGTGCCGATCAATGAGAACAGCGCCGTGTTCTGGCTGATCGGCAATAACTGGCCGGCACAAATTGCCCAGCCTACCGGCGCAAAGTTGTAAGGGACGAGCTTAACTTCTCCGATGAAGGGGTCTGCCATAAGTTACCTTTTGAGATCGTGTCGGGGAGCTAGGAAAAAACGGCCTGATATCGACGACTCTGCGAATCGCCGCTGACGGGAACGATGAAAATCGTCATGTCGCCGAGGGAGTCGTGGCTCAAGCAATAGACGTCCTGGCCGAGGGCCGGCTGGGCCGGGCCGTCGAAAAAGAGCGAAAAGGGGACCCGGCCAGAGTCCGGCTTGTACTTGGAAGGCGTGGCTCCCTGCAGCGTCAGCATGGCGATGGGGGGCTGGCCTTCCTGCATCGCTAGCCGGAATTCCGAGCCGACGTGAGGCTGAAACGTCTCGACGGTGACTTGGTCGAGGGCCGTCATCTTGCGCCCCTCTTTGTTCTGCGCCGCAAGGCGACGCCGAGGCTGAGCATGCCGAGGCCGACGAGGCTCGCCGGCTCGGGGACCGCGGACAGGCGGGCGTTATCCACGAGAATCGCGGAATTGATGCCGTCGTCTGGCCCGTTGGTGACGTGCAGGACGCCGATTCCGATCGTATAGGAACCCGTGGCGGAGGCAGTCCAGGAGAACGTCTGGAATCCGGTCTCGGAGATGAAAGGATTGCTCGCAGGGGTTAGCGTGAAGCCGGTAATGAATCCGCCGGGCGCGTTCGGATCGTCGACATAGCCGTAAAACGTATCGGCGAGCTTGACGACGAAGGCTCCGTTGGGATTCCCAGTCGGGACCACCGTCGCGAACACGAAGTCGTTGTTGGCCGTGGTCGGAGCGTATGAGTCTGATGTTCCGTCGTTGTAGACCTGGTTGGTCAGCATATCCCAATCCATCTGAACCTGCTGGCCGCTCTGGACGGTGAGGGTCTGAGTGATCGCGGAGCCGAGCACCGGAACGCCGTTGCCGATTCCCAGGAGGGTACCGCTATTGACGCCGAGCAGGGACTCCAGGGTGGAGGCTCCGACGCCCTGCCCGGCCGGAACGTCCGGGTTGACGCTGCCGTCGGTCGCCGAGGCGAGAAGGGCATCGTGAAGGCCTTCGACAGGTCCGGTGCCGAGCGACGACCCCTCGATGAAGTTATCTCCGACTGTCGACCATCCGGAGAAGGTGCCGGTCTCGAAGCCGCCGTTCGTAAACTGAGCCGAAGCGGTTTGCGCGCCCAGAAACAGAGCGGTCAACGCCAGGCAGGCCACGCTTGCGCGATGGATTCTCGTCATAGTTCTCCTTATAGGACCCTTCGGCCAAATCGCAATTCCAAGGTCGTGCTAAAGGCATGATCCTGCAAAAAATATCGAATTGCCGATCAAGAAGGATATCATCGCTTGACGTAATTGCCGTTACCAGGTTTTTCTAATCAACGAAAACTTAACGGTCCTCCGGCGAAAAACGCCGGGGGACCGTTCGATTGCATGTTGACCGGAGCCCTTACTTGGAGGCCTTGCGACGCCGGAGAAGGACGAGCATGCCGAGGCCGAGGCAGGCGAAGGTTGCCGGCTCGGGAACCGCGAAGCCGGTGACCCGGATGATCCGCGAGCCGCCTCCGAAAGTGGAGAACAGGAAGTCGCCGGTTAAGGGGTCGATGAACGCGCCTTCCGCTCCCGAAAGGTCGCTCATGAAGACTCGGCGAGTGCCGACAATCGGGTCGCCATTCGCGTCGAGCTCATAGGTTGCGACGATGCCGGCGTCGTACTCCGAGAGGATCATGCTGGGGTTCGTGAACAAGGGCGAGCCAAGCGGGACGTAGGTGAAGCCCTCGGGGCCGCCTTGGAGAGTTGCCGTCTGGGTGACGCCGGTCAGGTCGTAGGTGCCGCTTCCGTCGTCCGAAAGGGTCGCATCGTAAAATTGGCCTCCGCCGTATGAGACCAATTTCATATGCCCGGCACCGGGATAGCCGCCAGGTACGAAATTAAACGCCGATAGACTGCCGGCGATGCCGAGCGCGCTCGTGTCGATCACCTTGTCCGGCGCGGTGCTTCCCGTCTTGTATTCGCTGAGCATATTCACCGGCCACTGGGCGGCAAACAGCACGTTGTTTGGACCGTACACGACGCCGCCGTCATTGTAAGGAGCCTGAGCAAACTGCTGCGCGCTGCCGCTGAATCCTGTGATGTGTCCGGACCCGTCTCGGGTGACGCCGACCGAGTACAGCGCGCCGGCGGAAGTATTAGCCTCGCCCCCAATGATCAGCGTGTTCGGATCGTTGTACATGAGGGTCAAGCCGCCGTAGTTGCTCGGCACGCCATCGATGCTGCCGAGGTCGGTATACGAATAGTTTCCCGAGTAGAACGGATCGATCGTTTGGGCAAAACCTGGGGCACTTAAAACCGAGACAGCCGAAACGAGCACCGCCAAACGGCAAAAAGACTGAATTTTCATACTTCTCTCCAAGAACTAAATTATTATCCATCGCAATCGGATATCTTGTCGAGTTAAGAATTAAACAACGGCGGCTTCCCGGTAATTTGACCTGGGCTCTAACGAGTAAGCTTCTGGGCCTCATGCGGATTCTTTTGTGCAAGTTCTGCGAATATGTCTGCAAATTGGAAAACGGGCGGCATAACCTCGTCGGTGTTTTCGACGACATCCGCTCGCCCTCATTCCCGATCGAACATCCCGCTTTCTTTCTGACTTATCAGCTCGAGTTCGACCGGGAAGATATGGGGCAGAAGCTGGACGTCGTCGCCAAGTTCGTCGGGCCCGACAACAGCGAGATCCTTCGAAGCGATATCCGGGGCGAAGTGCCGACGAACCCGGAGCTCGACCACGTCCGTATGTTCTTCTTCGGGCCGATCCAGTCGGTCAAGCTGGCCGCTCCCGGTAATTACCGCATCGTCATCACCAACCAGGGCGACATCATGCACATCGAACATCTGCCCGTCTACCAAGTCAATGCGCCGAAGCATTAGATCCGCTATCTGCTCCGGTGCCGGTTGATCGAGAGCATCAGGGGAGCGGCCAGGATGCGGGTCAGAGGCGTCCACAACAGGAACAGGGCGATCGCGGTCGAGTCCACCACGAGAGGCGAACCGATCTGGGCGGAAACCATGGACTGCCGGAGAGACTGAGAAAGCAGCAAGAGGGTCGCCACGAAGACAGCCGCGCCGGTGACGAAGAACGCTCCGCTCCAAGCGAGGGCGGACGGACGCAAAAGCCCGGTCCGCTTCTCCTTCACGACAAGCCAAACGGAGATCGCCAGCTTGGCGAGGAGGGCGATCCAAATGCCGATAAAGATGGTCTCGAACATGGTTGCGGTGCTGTGTCCGCCGTCCGGCGATCGCTGCGTCCCCCAGACGACGATGAGGGCGTAGCCGATCCCGAACGCGATGGGATAGGCATAGCGAAGCCACAGCTTGCCGCTCAGCTCGGTCCAGAAGCCGATCGCGTAGTTGCGCCATGTCATCAGGGCAAGAAGGAGAACCGCTGAGAATCCGAGAAGGAGAACCTGCCGGTCGAGGAATGGCGCGAGGACGCTGTGGATTCGGTCATCTTGGGACAGGAACATGTTCGTCCGAATGTTCATGGAGCCGCCCCGCATGTTGAGAATCGGGAGGCTGAAGACCAGCACGATCGCCCAGGCGCAGAGAGTGCTGATCGCCGTCGCTTTGAGCTTTGCGCCGACAAGATCGGCGTCGCTCATCGGCCGGGTTCCGTAAAAAAGCTGAAAGGTTCGGTCCCCGCGCTTGACGTCGGACCGCTTCAGGCCACAGCCGATTACCCAGGCGGCGCAAGGCAGGAGCATCAGCAGCGCCGGGTAGTAGGCCATCACGTAAGTCGAAATCAACGGGACCTTGCCTTCGGCGTCGGGGCCTAGGCCGTAGATCGGGCTAATGGTCGTATCCCAGACGGTCGGGATGTAAAAGAGCCCGCATAGGATGGCCGCGATGGCGGGGAGGAGGATGCCATGCTGCCGTAGCTCGTACCAAACTTGGGCCTGCGTCGCCGATCGAAATGCGGCCTTCGCCTTGACCGGCCGCCTCACTCTTGCGCTTTCGCGAATCGAGACGATATCGCGGTTCTCGCCACGCCGCGCCCGCGCCACTCCGAGGTAGGCCGTCATATAGGATGCTCCCGCGATCGCGGAGAGGGCCGAACAGATCGCCCATTCCGGGACACTCGCGTTGAGGGCGACGCCGGTACCGGTCGAGAGGAGGGCGATGACGGCCATCGTGAGGACGAGCTTCGCGTACGGCACGCCCCAGGGAAACCAGAAGATGGCCTGGAGCGCGGCGATGAAGGTCGTCGCCAGTGCCGCGGGCCAGAACAACGGGATATTCGCACCGGAATGCCGGGCCGAGGCCGCAAGAACGAAGCAGAAGGCAAAGACGATGACGGTGCCCAGGATCATCGGCACGAGCACGAGACGGCTCGTCTTGACGGGGAGCGTGAACATGTAGCTCGGATAGGAGGACCGAGCCGCGGCGACATCTGAATCCTGATGGATAAAGACGGCAACGAGGAAGAGGTAGCTGAGAAGCACGAAGAGG
Source organism: Fimbriimonadaceae bacterium (assembly GCA_035545155.1). Taxonomy (GTDB): domain Bacteria; phylum Armatimonadota; class Fimbriimonadia; order Fimbriimonadales; family Fimbriimonadaceae; genus JAEVZK01. The sequence goes on from DASZYX010000023.1 coordinate 66,269, forward strand.
ATGCCGATCGCGAGGGCCTCCGCGCTGGCGCGGCGCCCGAAAAGGCCCAGCGAGGCGCTGAACGCCGCCCAATAGCCGAGTACGATCCAGAGACCGATCCGATTGCGCTGCCACAGCGCGAAGGCGACGCTTTCCACGCCGCGCCTCATGCGGCTCCCACCTGGGCGACGAAGATTTCGTCGAGGGAAAGCGCATTGCGGTCGACGATGCGCGCGCCAAGGACGGCGGCGCTCGCCTCGAGGTGCCCGACCTGGCCGCAGAACGTCGTGCTCCACTCGCGTCCGGAGCCGGTCCAGCCGAGACTGCCTTCGATTTCCGGCGCCGTGGCGCGGGGCTCGTCGAAGACGAGAGTGACTCGCAGGTGGCGCTCCATCACGTTCTCAAGCGAGTCGGAGAGGAGGATTCGACCGGACTTGACGATGGCGATCCGGTCGGAAACTCGCTCGACCTCGGTGAGGAGATGGGAGGAGAAAAGCACGGTGCGCCCGTCGTCGGCGATCGTCCGGATGATCGCGCCGAGGATGTCGCGGCGGACGATCGGGTCGAGCCCGGAGGAGGGCTCGTCGAGGAGCAGCAGCTTGGGCCGATACGCCATCGCGACGAGGAGCCCGGCCCGCGACCGCTGGCCTTTCGAGAGGCGGCTCAGCTTGGCGCTCGCATCAAGATTGAATTCCTGGAGAAGCTGCCGGGCGTAGTTTTCGTCCCAGGTTGGATAGAAGCCGGCCGCGTAGCGCATCAGCTCATGGACCCGCATCCAGAGCGGTAGGTCGCCCTCTTCCGAGAGGTAGCCGATCTGGGAGAGGACGGATTCCGGTTCCAAGACCGGGTCCTTGCCGAAGACGCGCACCGAGCCCGTTTGAGCTCGCAGCAAGCCGAGAATGTGCTTGATGAGGGTCGTCTTGCCCGCGCCGTTCTCGCCGACGAGCCCCATGACGATACCGGCGGGAACGGATAGGCTGACGTCGTCGAGGGCCTTCTTCGACCCGAACCGGCGCGTGAGATTGCTGATTTCGATGACGGCATCGTTCATGCGGTAACTCCTTCTCCGACCATGATTTCGTCGCGACGGCGGATCAGATCGACGATCTCTTCGGTGTCGATGTCCATTTGGCGGGCCTCGGCGAGGAGGGCGTCGATCCGCTCGGTGAGGATGCGAAGGCGCTCATTCTTGGAAAGCCGCTGGCCGCCCTCGGAGACGTAGGTGCCGGTCGTTCGCTTCTTCGTCACGATGCCGGCGTTCTCCAATTCCCGGTAAGCCCGGGCAACCGTGTTCGGATTGACCGTGAGTTGTTCGGCGAGGGTGCGGATCGGCGGCAGCTCCTCGCTCGGCGAGAGCCTCCCGGAGGCGATGAGCAGCTTCACCTGGTTCACGATCTGGAGATAGATCGGGACCCCGTCGTGCTGGGAAATGTGGATGTTCATGGTTCGCTCGTGGTAAGAGACGCTGCACAGGATTGTATTAGTTCAATAATACAATTGATTTTCGGTATGAAGCCGGCTACCGCAAGCAGCCCCAGAGCCGCGCGAGGACGAGCCAATTGCGAGGACGCGCCATAGCTAGCCGGTCCCCCTTCAATGCAAGGGAAGTTTGGGGTCGACGTCAAGTTCATGGGACCATCGCCTCAGCGTCCTGGCGCGGGCTCGACGGGACCTGTATAGTCAGGTTGTCCGACCTACGTCCCGCCCCTGAATATGAATCAGCGCTTACTCTACTTGCCCCTCGTTCTAGTCGCCGCCGCCGGGTGCATGAAGCCGCCGGCACAAACGAACGCCGCCCAGACGACGGCTACCGTCACTCGCCAGAATCTGGAAGTCAAGGTCGTCGAGACCGGTTCCGTCGACGCCGTGCAGGCCGTCGAGGTGAAGAGCCGGGTTTCGGGAAGGTTGAAGAAGCTGTACGTCGATGAAGGCAGCGTCGTCAAAGCGGGCCAGCTCATCGCGGAGATCGATCCGCAAGAGACCGAGCTCCAGCTTAAGCAGAACGAGGCCCAACTGCGGGGCGCCAAGAGCTCGGTCGCTCGGACCGACGTCGAGATCGCCCAGCGAAAGAAGACCGTCGTCGCGGATTACAAGCAGGCGCAGATTCGCGTCGAGCAGCTCAAGGCGCAGGCGGAGGCCCAGCCGACGCTAACCCTCGCTTCCGTCAATTCGGCGAAGGCGGCTCTCGAATCGGCCAAGCAGCAGGTCGAGGGGCTGGAGACGACGACCCAGCCGAATGCGCGCAGCGCCGACGCCGCAGCCCTCAAGGAAGCCCAGGCGAACTACGACAACGCGAAGTCGGAATACGACCGGCAGAAGAATCTGCTCAGCCTCGGCTACGTGTCGCAAAAGGCGGTCGAAAACGCGGAATTGACTCTCGAAGTGGCGCGGCTGAAGCTCGCCACGGCTCAAGATAGCCATAACCGCCTTGAGAAGCAGCTTCAAACCGAGCTGACGCAGGCACAGGACTCGGAGCGGCAGGCCCAGGCCGAATACGACAAGGCGCTGGCCTCGCGGTTCCAGGATGCGACGAAGCGGCAAGACTACGAGAATGCCCTCGCCGATCTCGCCAAGGCGAAGACGGCGCTCCAGGACGTGGAGGCCATGGAGCAAGGGCGGGCTCAAAGCCAGGCCACGGTCGACCAGCTTGCCAACGTCGTCGCGGACGCCCAGCGCAATCTTGGCGAGACCGAAATCCGGGCTCCGATGGATGGCATCGTGACGAAGAAGGAGACGCTGGAGGGAGAGCTCGTCACCGGCCTCAGCGCGTTCACAAGCGGAACTCCGATCGTGCGGATCGAGGACCGCCGGTCGCTTCGGGTGACGATGGACGTCAACGAAATCGATACGGCGAAGCTCAAAGACGGGATGAAGGCGGATATCGACGTCGAAGCGATCCCCGGCCAGACCTTCAAAGGCACAGTCCACCGAATCGCTCCGGCGAGCAACAACACGGGCGCGACGGCGACGGCCTCGACCGATTCCGTCGTCCGCTACCAGGTCGAAGTCTGGCTGGATAACACCGATCCGCGGCTCCGCTCCGGCATGTCGGCGCGTTGCACCGTCATGGTCGCAAAGAAGGATAACGTGCTCGCCTTGCCTGTGGATTTCGTTGGCAAGGACGATCAGGGCCGCTTCGTCATGATTCCGCAGGGCGATGCGAAGAAGAAGCTTCCCTCGAAGCGGGTCGCCGTGAAGACAGGATTGGAAACCGGCACCTCGATCGAGATGGTGAGCGGTGTCTCCGAGGGCCAGGTCGTCGAGCGGCCGGCCTTCACCGGTCCGGCGCGGCAAGGCTTCATGCAGATGGGCGGCGACGATTAGTGAACATTTTCCAGTCGTTCCGGATCGCGCTGGAAATGCTGCGGGCGCACAAGATGCGCTCGTTCCTTACGATGCTGGGTGTGATCATCGGCGTCATGGCGGTGACGTTCATCGTCATGATCTCGAACGGCTTCACCGCCTACATGACGAGCCAATTCAACCGGCTGGGCGCCTCGACGATCTATATTTCGTTCGACCAGTTCCAGCGGATGCGGGGCAGGGTCGTCACCAAGATCGACGGACTCCGCATGGAAGACGTCCAGTTCTTGCGGAACCATTGTTCCAGTCTGGACGCGATTTCGCCGGTCGCGCAGGGCTCGGCGCCGAAGATTACGGCCGGAGACCATGAGGCCACCAATCTGCGCGTCTACGGCCAGGACGATCAATGGTTTCGTCTCAACGGCGAGGAACTGGCGGAGGGTCGCCAATTCAACGCATCCGACGAGGATATGGCCGCCAATGTCTGCGTGATCGGCGACGAGATTCGCAACCGGCTCTTCCCGGGCAAAGATCCGATCGGCCAGTACGTCAACCTTCCCGGGATCACGCTTCAGGTCATCGGCTTGCTCAAGCGCCAGGACGTTTTTGGCCAGACCAACGCGCGCGACGTCCGCATGCCGCTTTCGACTCTCCAGCTCAAATGGACGGGCGATCGAAAGCTGGCGCTCATCGGCGCGCAGCCGAAGCCGGGCTATACCGTCGAGAAGGCGATGGACGACGCTTGGCAGGCTCTGATGCTGCGTTCCGACAACAAGCGGATCTACCGCGTCGATTCGAGTGAGACGATCATCCAAACGGTGACGGCCGTGTTCGGCGTCGCGGGAATCGTCCTGACCATGATCGCGGCCCTGTCGCTGCTCGTCGGAGGCATCGGTATCATGAATATCATGCTCGTCTCCGTGACCGAGCGGACGCGGGAGATCGGTTTACGCAAGGCGGTCGGAGCCCGCTCGTCCACGATCCTCGTTCAGTTCCTCGTCGAATCGGCGACGCTTAGCCTCGTGGGCGGGCTGATCGGCATGGGTATCGCGTACTTTTTCGGCGTCGTGATCCAGATCGTCACAACCGCCGCCCACTGGCCGAAGGAAGGCGGCTTGCCGACGCCATTCTCCCTCTCGGCGGCGATCGTTTCCGCCGGATTTTCCGCTCTCATCGGGATCATCTTCGGGCTCTATCCCGCGCGTAGCGCGGCCAAGCTCGATCCGATCGTGGCGCTGCGCAAGGATTAGCTGGGGCCTATCTTAGAAGTCAGGGTTAAGCGCCTCCCGCCAGCCGAACCAAGCCCGTCGCGAAGCGACCTTCGGACTGCTGAAGCGCAGCTTCAGCCTGTCCCGCTTGACGAAGACACAGGCCCAGGCGGAAGCTTCGCTTCAGCACTCCAGAAGGTTGCTTCGCGACAGATGTGGCTCCCTCTGCCCAACTACTGGACCGGCGGAACCTCGACCGCGTCGAGGTCGGGCAGGAGGGCGAGTTGCTTGCGTGCGTCGAGCGGTTCTTTGAGCAATTCGTCCGAGATGACGAGGCCGTCGCGGAACCGGATGATCCTCTTGCAGTGGCGGGCGATCTCCTCTTCGTGCGTGACGAGAACGACGGTTTTGCCGTCCGCGTTCAGCTCCTGAAAAAGGGCCATGATCTCCTCGCTCGTGTGGGTGTCCAGGTTGCCGGTGGGCTCGTCGGCGAGGATGAGCACGGGATCGTTGACGATGGCTCGGGCAATGGCGACGCGCTGCTGCTGGCCGCCGGACATCTCGTTCGGCTTATGACTCATCCGGTCCGCCAATCCGACCCGCTCGAGCGACGCCCTGGCCCGGGCTTCGCGGTGCTTCGAGCCACCGTAGATCAGTGGCAATTCAACATTTTTGGAGGCGGTTGCTCGCGGCAACAGGTTGAACGTCTGGAAGACGAAGCCGATGTATTTGTTGCGGATTTTGGCGAGCTGATTGTCGCTCATGCTGCTGACGAGCTCCCCGTTGAGATGGTATTCGCCGGAGGTCGGGCGGTCGAGGCAGCCGAGCAGGTTCATGAAGGTCGATTTGCCGGAACCGGAAGGCCCCATGATCGCGACGAACTCGCCCTCGTTGATCGAGAGGTTCACGCCGCGCAGGGCTTTGACCGACAGCTTGCCCATCCGGTAATCCTTGGTCAGGCTGTGGACCTCGATGATCGGACCGCTCATTCCGGCTCTCCCGGTACGGAGAGGCCGGTCGCGAGCCGGAGTCTCACCTGGGCGATCGCGTAATCGTAGGTCGCCTGGATCGCGTTGGTTTCCGCCGTCACAAGGCTCGACTGTGCGGTCGAGAGCGCGACGACGTCCGCGCCTTCGGCGCCGAGTTGCTTGGCCTGGTACACCTTGTCGAAGTTCGTGCGCGCCGCTTCCAGGGCGGCATTGGCGGCTTCGATCCGCTGGCGGTCCAGCTCGTTCTCGCGGACAAGAGATTCGATCTCGGCGGCCGCCTCTCGCTCGGCCTGGGTCAGATCGGCCTTCGCGGCGGCGAGATTGGCCTCCGCGATCCGGATGTCCGACTTTCGGCTAAATCCATCGAAGAGCGGGTAGGACACGAACACGGAGAAGACGCCGTTGCCGGAATCGGCAAGGCTGCCTCCCTGGCGCGTGTAGCTATATCCTGCGTTGAGGGTCGGGCCGTAAGCGAGCTTGGCCTGTCTGACCGAAATCGAAAGTTGATCGACGAACTTTCGCTCCGCCTTCAGGTCGTTTCGATTTTGCAGACCGGCGCGAATGATCGCTTGGGTATCGGACAATTCTTGTCCGCTCGTAGGCTGCCCCAGGGGCGCCAACGCGGGCAGGTCCTTCGCGTAGTCCCAGCCAATGCCTGCCTTCAGGCTCGCCTGCGATTTCGTCGTACCGTTTTGGGCGGCCAGCAGGCTGACCTTGGCGTTCAAGGCGTCGGCGCGCGGTTGGAGGACATCTTTTTGGGCGATATCGCCTACCTTCGCTTGGGCCTCGGCCTGCTTGAGGACGTCGTCCGCGCGGGCGACTTCCGCCTGCGCGGCCTTCTGGAGTTCCTGCGAGCGGAGGGCTTCGACGTACCGGGTGTAGACGTCGACGAGGGTGGAGCGAAGGGTCTGGAGCGTGGACGCCTGTTGAGACTCCAGACCGTCCGTCGCGGACTTTACGCCAAGCTCGCGCTCACCGGTATCGAGAAGGGTCCAATCCGCGGACAGCGTTCCGCTCGTGCCCCGAGTAAACGTGGTCCGCAGCGGATCGTTCGACGGAACCTTGTAGTTGTCGAACCGCTGGTCGCTGTAGCCGTAAGACAGGGTGAGAGAAGGGAAGAAGCCGGACTTGCTCTGGACGAGCTTCGCTTTCGCGGCGTCCAAATCGCGCATCGCGGCGACGATCGTTCCGTTATATTGCTTGCCGAGGCTCAGCGCCTGCTCGAGGGTCAAGGTGTCATCGGCATGCGCGGTCGCCAGCAGGCATGTGGCCGCCAGGCAGAAAAAAGCCATCCGCATCATTTTGTAAGCTACACGATAACCTACATGCATGCGAGCCAGTCCTAGGACTGGCAATTTGCACGAAACTTTACATATTTGTACAGATTTGTCTATCTATACTTTTAAGTATAGATTTAGTTAGCCTCAAAGGGCAATGAAAAGCCTGAATTGTTTGGTAATCGGAGCCTTCTTGGCGCTCGCGTCGTTCGCGATGTCCGATCAGCGGTATTTCATCCAAACCTACGACTGGAACACGCCGGCGCAGTTTGAAAGGGAGATCGAACTGACCTACGACCAGTTCCAGGGCGGAGCCGGTTTTGGGCAGATCGAATTCGAATATGGCCTCACCGACCGCTGGATGGTCGCGCCTTACCTCCTGTTGGAGCGGGAGGGCGGCAAGACGAAGGTTGCCGGATTCCAGCTCGAACAGCGTTATCGCTTCGGAGACTTTCACTACGGGCGCGTACTGCCCGCCGTGTACTTCGAAGTCCACAAAGAGAACCACGAATCGTACGAGCTGGAAGGCAAGCTGATCGGCAGCTATCTTCCAAACGAGAAGTGGATCGCCTCAGGCAACTTCATCGTGGAGCAGCACATCGAGAAGGGCGCGAAGACGGAGATCGGCTACGCCGCCGGTCTTTCCCGGACCTACGCCAGCTACAACGTCGGCATCGAGACGAAGGGCAATTTTCTGGAGAACGAGCACATCGTAGGCCCGACCGTCGGCTTCATCGTGGGCGACCGGGCGAAGATCAGCGTCGGCGCGTTCTATTCTTTCGGTAAGGGAGACGCGTCGGTGGTGCGAGTTCTTTTCGAAAAGGAGTTTTGAACTTAAATGAATCTTCGTGGCCTCATTCGATTTCTCCTGCCTGGCGCATCCGGGCTCCTCTTCGCCGGGGGCATCGTTGTCTCCGGCTGCGCCGGTTCGGGCGCCGCCGACCACCTCTCGAAGGTGGCGGTTGGCCGGGCTCTCTTCATGGACCGAAGCCTGTCGAATCCGCCCGGGCAGTCCTGCGCCTCGTGCCATAACGACGGCGACTTCTTCGTCGATCCCCGGCGCGATTCGCCGACCTCGGAGGGGGCCGTCGCCGGCATCTTCGGCAATCGCCAGGCTCCTTCGATCAACTACATGGCCTTCTCTCCGGCGTTTCACTTAGACGCCGACGAGCAGGATTATGTCGGCGGGCAGTTTTGGGACGGGCGCGCAGCCGACTTTAAGGACCAGATTCACTTCCCGATGCTGAATCCAGCCGAGATGAACAACGCGAGCAAGGGAGACGTGGTCGCCAAGGTGCAGGGCGGCCCTTTGGCGGCCAGCCTTCGGGCCATTTACGGGCAAGACATCTTCTCCGATACGAATCAGGCGTTCGATGCGATCGCAGATGCGATCGCCGCCTTCGAGCGGTCGCCGGTCTTCAGTCCGTTTAGTTCGAAGTACGACGCCTACTTGGCGGGCCGGGTGAGCCTGTCTCCGGAAGAGGCCCGGGGCCTCGTGGTCTTCAAGGGCAAGGCGAAATGCAACAACTGCCACATCGCCGATCCCGGCCCCGATGGGAGCCCGCCTCTCTTTACAGACTTCACGTACGATAACATCGGCCTGCCGAAGAACCCGAACAATCCGTTCTATTCGATGCCTTCTTACATCAATCCGGACGGAGCGGCCTTCATGGATCATGGCCTCCAAGCCACAACCGGCCGGCCCGAGGATGCCGGACGTATGAAGGTTCCGACGCTGCGGAACATTGCGAGAACCGCACCGTACTTCCATAACGGCATCTTCAGCACGCTGGAGGAAGTCGTGGAGTTCTATAACAAGCGGGACCTCGGCGAATTTCCGCCACCGGAATTCCCCGACACGATGAACACGGAGGAGCTTGGAAACCTCGGGCTATCCGACCAAGAGGTCTCTGACCTGGTGGCGTTCTTGAAGACGCTAACGGACGGCTTCCCGCAATAGGGCGCAACTCATTAGCCTTCGGTCGTTAAGCCCGAAGGCTTTGGCAGGGGCAGCAGGGCTCGAACCCGCGACCTGCGGTTTTGGAGTTCTCCGGTTTGCAATCTGCCTAGCTTCCCATTTCTCCCAAAAATTTGGGTAACCGGAGGTATAGATTAGCTATGGCGAGGACTGCCAAAACCGCGATCCGGCGTCTGGAAGAAGAGCCCTCGATTTGGCTTGCTAAAGACGGCCGTTACCATTGGGACGTTGAGCGGCGCTACGACGACGGTTCACAATTCCGCAAGGGAGGCGCGTGCAAGGAACTTGAGGCTGCATGCCAGAAGCGAGATGCCGCCCTTGCTCAGTTTGAGAGTGGGCGGCCATTAGTCCGCTACACCGTCCGCACCTGGGCACAGCATTGCCTGGATGTGCTTTGGAAGGACGAACAAGACAACGGCAAGATCAAGGCTGACACGGTAATTGGTCATCGGCAGATTCTGGCCAACCACATTCTGCCGATGTTGGGTGATTTGTGGCTAGATGCCGTGGGCACCGAGCACGCTCGAAGGCTAAACCAGCACCTGGTGGAACTGGGTCGCGATGCTGACACGCGAGCCAACATCCGCAACACGGGCTCGAAGCTCTACTCAACGGCGATGGCACAAGTGCCACCGACGGCCACACACAATCCGTTCAAGGCCATTACCATCAACAGGACGAAGAGCCGACGCGACGACCAAGGGAATCGTCTGACTCATATCCGAACGCTGACGGTCGAAGAAGAGGAAGTTCTTCTTTCCTGGGCTGAGAATCACTGGGCCTACGGCATGGTCTTGGCAGGATTGAAGATGGGGCTGCGCAAGGGCGAATTGACGGCGATGACCTGGGATCACATCGATTGGCAGCGAGAGGAATACCACGTTGAGGAGCAGATTCGCAGGAGCCGAGCCACCGGCAAACTGGTTATCGACGATCTGAAGCGGACTTCTTCGGAGCGCCGGATTCCCATTCATCCCAAGTTACTGAGCTTCCTCAAGGCGGAACACGAGCGTTCGGATCGCCATCCGGTCAAGGTGTTTGCCAACACCAATGGAAACTGGATCAGCCCAGAAGATAGCGACGAGGCACTCCTAGACCTCGTGATGATCAGCGGATTGACCAACCAGGTCGACAACCGTGGCGTGGGTTTGTCCGATCCAACATGGCATGACTTGCGGCATACCTTTGCAACTCGTCTAGCGACCGCCAAGCCGGCTCCGGCCGCGCCAAGGACGCTCATGGAGCTTCTGGGCCATACCAACATCGAAACGACATTCGGTTACTACGTTTCGTCAAGCTTTGCCGACAAACGAGAGGCAATCGCGCTGCTCTAGCGCGAACGTAGGCAAGTGAACTCTCGCTTCTTGAGATAGGCTCGGTATTGGGCCTGGGTCACGCGGCGAGCGGCTCGACTGCCGGGAGCTAAGGTAATGCTTTCTAAGAGACCGGCGGCGATATAGCGCCGAACGCTCTTCTCATTGACAGTCAAGAGACGCGCCACATCGGCGATCGTCAATGGGTCTTTGACGAGGAGGGTTTCAATTGGCATCGTTCGATCGTCCACGTCCATCCCCCGTCAGGCTCCAAGTCTCCCAGCCCACAGACCTCGTAGCCGTTGCCACAGACCGATCGAGCGAGGAGCCGAGGATCGGGCGGTTCCGGTGGTAATCGCCTCCTCAGCTGCCAGGCTGTGCCCGGTAACCTCCATCTCGGCGTCCTCCAGACGCAAGCGCTCCTTCGGGGTCAGCTCGTAGCGAACCTGGCTCTCCAGCAAGGCCATTTCGCCTTGGATTCGTTCACGTTCACTTTTCGCTTGCCAAAGCGTTTGGAGTAGCCCGGCCGCTTCGGCGAATTCCGGCCGGGTGCGGACCCCCTGTCTTTGCCTCTCCTGGAGGGATCGCAGGGTGGCCAGATTGGCCCGCCGCTCGCCCTCGTGGAGCCCCAGGACGAGGTAGCTGCAAGCGGCCGGGACGACGAGCATCAGGGAGACCCAACCAAGATCGCCGCGGCCGAGCGTCAGGCTTTGCAGGCTCGTTTGTTCGGAGAGGCTTCGGAAGAGGCCGAACTGCTCAACCTTGCACTCGATCTGGATGACCGCGGTCGTGATGCCAACGAGGAGCAAGCTGTTGATCGCCAGCGCCGCGCCCCGGAGCCATGGCAAGCGAAGGCTCTGGCGGTGGAGGGCGCCGCCGATGGACCCTGCGAGCGGCGTCAGGGCCGAGCCGATCAGGGCGAGCACGGTCATCCCGACGCCCGCCCAGAAGAGCAGCCAGCCCCATTCTTCGGTGAGGCTGGAGAGCTCCAGTTTGCCGGTCAGCAGCCCAAGGCTGACCCCGAAGACCGTGCCGCCGCCCAGCATTGCCAGCAGTCGGTAACCGATCCGGTGGCTCCATGACGCCGTTAGTTCCGGCGACGGCAGCCGGTGCTCGCCGGCCAAAACCTCCAGCGAAACCGGTTCGTCCTCAGTGAACGAGAGAGCCGGTGAATCAGCCCGGTGGTCCAGTCCAAGACCGGCAAGCAAGGTCGCCACTCTGGTCGCTAGCTCGGTCTCGCGGGCGGTCGCCTGCTCTAAGCGCGGCCGCAAGACAGAGAGCTTGCCTTGGCATCGCTCGTTGGTGGCCTCGATGCGCGCCCAGGTGTCCCGGACGAGGAGGCGGTAGTTGTCGCTGGCCGCCAGGGCGTTGCAGGCCTTGAGCCAAACCAGAAGGTTCGGCCTTTGTTCGGGGTTTTGACGTAAGGCGTCCGCCGCTTCCGACAAGGCGTCGGCGTCGAGGGAGATCAAGGGCGGCGCGTAGGTGTAGGAACGCGGCAGAGGATTGCCCTTCTTATCTCGCCTGCGGGGAACCGGATTGGTGTACGGACGGAGTTCGTTCACCGCAGCGCCTCCAAGGCCGTGTCGCCGTCGCCTGTTCCGCAGACGATGCCGCGACCATTCAGCGGTCCGAGCCAATCCTTCCACTCCAGCCGCCAGCGATCCTCGACACCGACGACGGCTAGACCCTTGAATCCGGGCGCCGCTCGCATCTGCGTCAGGGCAGAGGCGATCTGAGCTTTGACCGCCGGGCCGACATCTTCGATGCCGCCATCGGTCTCAAGGACCAGGAAGGTCGGCGTTTGTCCGGGCGTCGCGGCTTCGGCCAGCCGCGCTAGCGCCAGGTCCGTCCGGGTGCCGCTGGTCGCCAGTCCCGGCCGGATCTGCAGGAGCTTGCGCCCGATCTTCTCGTTGAAGGCGCTTCGGCCGCTGATCTTCGGTCCCTCGTAGACCAGGTCGCAGTCGTGACCGAAGAAGTAGACGGTGAGTTTATCGCCAGGGCTCAATTTAGATTCGAGCCGGTAGGCGAGGCCGGCGTAGCGAATGAGGAGCTTTTCGTCAGGGTCGCTGACATCGATGGCGAGGGCCAGGTGTCTGGGCGGAGTCGAGGTGGCGCAGCCACTGACCAAGACGCCGAGAGCAACGAGAGCAAGGGTTCGCATAGGGACCTCCAAAGAATATCGGAGCCGGTCATTTCGGCTCCTTCCGGGTCGGGGTTCCTTCGGCGATCCGCCGAAGGAGCTTCAGGAGAAAGGCCGAGAGCTTCCAAAGTCCCAGGAAGCCCCGGTAGGCAAGGCGGCTGAGAAGTCGCAGCAGCGGCGCCGGACTCTTCTTGCGCGAGACCATGAAAACGCAGTAGAAGAGAAGGGAAAGAACCAGGAACGAAGAAAGCTGGATGAGGCACCCGGCGAGATCGGCGGCGGCGTCCCCCAGCACAAAGGTCAACAGCGATCCGCAAAGGGAGGCGAGCAGGCGGATAGCGGCTCCCGTGTGAGCGACCAGGAGCCGCAAGCCAAGGAGAACAAGCCCCCAAGCGGCGAGACGGCTCAGACAGCCAAGCCGCAGACACGGACAGGCCTCACTCAATGACTCATTGCCGCATTCCTGGCAGCAAGTCGCATTCCAGCGGCTGGCGTGGCCCTTTGGGCAGCGGCGAACGCTAAACGATCGGCGGCAGTGACCGCAGTAGAGGGCCGCCGATGCCGAAAAGTGGCGGCAGTTCAGGCAAAGGGTCATAGCAGCGCTTCCCGGAGGGTGAGCGGCAAAGCGCCTGCCTTCCGCCAAATCTGACCGGCAACGCCCAGAGCCTCGATGTCCTGAAAGGTCGTGAACAGCGCCGGCGGGGCGTCGGCCTGACCAGTCGCCGGGCGAAGGTGCTCAAGCCGGCGCGGCCCAGTCGTGACGACCAGGACGGCAAACGTCTCGCGGCCGTAGGCTTCCTGAAAGATGCCAGTCTCCAGATAAGTTCGGTAAGCCGCTAGCTTTTCGGCAAAACGAGCTGAGGAAACATGGCCGAGGTCCACCTCGACGAAGATGCACGAGACACCTCCCCACCCCTGGAGTTCGATGTAGCCGTCCGGTTTGAGGATGTTCCTTTGCCAAATGCCTCGCGGACTCTTGGTCTCGAATTCGTGGCGGCAGAGGAGCTCCGGCAGCCATCTGACAATCTGAAACTCGCCGCGGGCCGCGGCCCGAACAAAAGCCAAACGCAAATCGAGAACGCGCAGCATATGGGTCAGGCAAAGCGGGCTGGGAGGAACGAGAAGCCGCCGAACGGATGACTGATCGGCGTCGAGCCGTCTGGCCAGTAGCGGCGCCGATGCCTCGCCGGCCCGGTACAGGAACTGCCCGCCCATCTCCGGCGCCCGCTCGACGCGCTTGAGCAGCCCGGCTCGGGTGAGCGTCAGGAGCCGGGTATTGGCCCTTGTCACCGAGCCGAAGAAGCCGAGCCCGATCGCCTGATCGCGGCTCATCACTCGGTGGAGGAAAACCTCGGCGACAAGAGCCTCGTCGCGAGGCTGCAGCATTGTCGTGTTAGAGGCTGCCCGGCCGTTTGCCATGGCGCACCTCCTTGGTTGGATTTGGTTCGGGTGAGGAGACGGTTTCTGGTTTGGCCTCTGGTGCCGGTTTCGGTTTGGTGGCTTCCTTAAGCGCGGAACCGGCTTCTCTGGAGACGACGGGATCGGTAATCGGTAGGGTCCGAATCCGGACGGCCGGTTGGCCCCGGCGAATGAGGATGGCTTGGCCGATCGCCTGAGTCATCAGGATCGTCCGGGCTTCCTCTTTGCCCCCCAAACCGGTGATCTCGGAAGCCAGCTCGCCGGCATCGAGCGCCCCCGTCTGGAAGAGGAGTTGGGTATGGACGTTATTGCGCAGGACTTGCCGCAGACCGGCCGGCACTTGGGAGAGGTTCTGATGGGAAAGAGTCAGCGAGAGCCCGAACCGTCTGCCTTCGGCGATGATCGCTTCGAACGACGGCGAGGCCATCGTTTCGAACTCATCGATGTAGAGGTTGACCGGGTTGCGCTTCTGCTCCGGCTGGTCAACGCGGGCCATCGCCGCGGATTGGATGGTGCTGACCAGCAGCCCGCCGAGCAGATAGGCGGCGCTATGCAGCCGGTCGACAGCCAGGCTGATCAGGACGACCTGTCCGGGCGTATCCATCAACCTTCGCAGATCGACGGTCTGCTCCTGGCTGAGAAACGAGCGAACGGCGGGGCTGGAAAGGAGCGGGGTGATCTTGTTCAAAACCGGCAAGAGCCAAGTCGACTGCCGGTCAGCCGAGAGCGCGTCGTAGCGGGCGAAGAAGGACAAGACGTACGGATCGCGGCAGCGCGAGAGGACCGAAGCGCGGAAGCGAGCGTCGGTCAAGAGCGCCTCGATATCCAGCAGCGAGCCGCCGGTCTCGGCCAGGGCGACGAGGCAGGAGCGAATCGTCTCTTCAAGCTGCACGCCCCAGGACTCGGCTTGGGAGCGGATGACGCCGAGCAGGTGGAAGGCCCGGCTCTGCGGCTCGCCCGGTCCGACGAGCGGATTGAAGCCGAGAGCCGAGGGTTGGTTGCGCAGATCGAGGAGGCAGAGCTTCCTTGCGACCGAATCTGCGTCTTCACCAGATGCAAGCCGCAGAAGAATGCGGTCAGTGAGATCGCCCCGCAGGTCGATGACGATTAGTGACCTTCCTGCTTCCAGATCGCCGTCGATAAGCCGCAGAAGGAAGTTGGTTTTGCCCGAGCCGGTCGCGCCCAGAACGTAAAGGTGTTTGCGCCGCTCATCCGGCGAAATGCGAACGGGCTGGTTGGTTTCGAGGCCGAACCCGATGGCATCGGTAACGTCCGGTTCAACCGGCTGCTTGGCGTGAAGCCGGACGGCGGCCGTGTCGGCGACCGAGAGCAGCATCCGTTCGATTAGTCCTGCCAGTCCGTTCATCGCTAGGCAGGAGAGTAATGGACAAATGTGCCCGGATTTGGGAGAATAGCCCCGTCTTTAGTTATTCCTAAAGTTGGATAGAGGAAGTGGCACGGGGCAGATTTGGCGAGGTATTGCGAGCGCTCATCAAAGAGCGCTACGGCTCGCAGCAAGCTTTCGCTGGTCACGCCGACTTCAGTCCCGGCCGCATCTCCCAACTGACGGGCGGCGCGCTAGAAACCATTAGCTACCACGTGCTGGAGACACTGTTTCCATTCTTTCCGCCCGAGGAACAGGAGCGGCTCTACGCAGCCTGGCTCGAAGACTTTGCGCCCTCGCCGCTGCCCGGCGAGCCAACCAGCCAATGGGACGACGAGCGGATCGTCGGGTACTGCCTGGCGGCCCCCTCCCTGATCGGACAAGGCGGAATTCTGTCGGTGCTGGCGACGACGAAAGCCTTATGGCTCCAGGCCTGCGGGCAACCCAAACATTTTGAGGCCGCGATTCGGGCCGGCAAGACCTACGTCGAGACCTGCTTCGCCCTCGACCGCCACGCCGAGGGCCTCAAGGCCGCAGCCGAGATGGCCGGTTGGTCGAAGAGTCTGCGAGAGCCGGCCGGTGTCGCCGAGGCCCTCTGGCTGGAGACGGTGGGCAGCCGGGCCGCCAGCCGGGCTCAGGCGGAGATTCCCATGCAACGCTTTCATTTGCTCGACTCCTACCTTGCGGCCTGGCAGCCGCGCTCCTTAGAAGAGCGCCGCCTCCACCACGGCATGACGACCGGAATCGCCCGCGACGGGCTGCTGATCGCCTTGGATTTGGCGAGGAACCAGGAAGGGGACATGGGGGTGCTGGAAACCCACCTGACCCGCTACCGATCGCTAACCCAGGAGCTTGACGAGCCGAAGGACCTTCCGATCTTCAAAGAGATCGAGGCGCGGGTGCTGGTCTTTCGGGGAGAGCTGGACCGGGCAGAGGAAGCTTTGCGAATAGCGCGCAACATCACCGCGCCCATTCACCCGGCCCACCTCATCAAGACCGAGATCAACACCGCCCGCCTCTATCTGGCCGACCAGGACTTTGATCGGGCCAGTCGCTCTCTTCGCCTGGCCAGGGAGGCTTGCGAGCTTCAACGGCAGTTTCACCACCTGGCTGCCGTCAGTCAGTTGGAGGGCGAACTTGTCGAGAAGCAGCGTACTCGGACGCGGCCCTTCTGAAGCGGTGAGGCGATATTAGTCAGGTTCGAGATGGCAAGGCTCGAACTTGATCTCAGCGGCCAAGCGCGGGCAGCCCTGCCTGTCGCCATGCCCGATGCTCTGCCCGCGGAGAAACACCTGATCGGGACTTCCTGACCCTGAGGCCTGCACCCGGTAGGGGATCAAATCCCCTTGCCGCTTCAGGGGGATATAGCGGCTGCGCCGCCGTGTCCACAAGCAAGAGACAGAGACGACTGCTTTGCTGGCTGGAACGGAGATCGCTTGGGCATGCCAAGCTTATTACGTCCCTGCTCATTTGGGCTTGGATTCGGATTCGAAGACGAGTGGCATTGGCCGGGCGGGTGAGGGAAACTCTGTTATGCCGTCTTTCGACACCCCATTTGGGCAACTACTCTTTGCGACGACGCTAATTAAGTGTGTTATGCGTGACGGTTCGCCTAAGCAGGGCACCGGCTTCATCCTAGACTACGAGGCTCCAGGGGGCGACATTCCCTTGCTTGTCACCTGTAAGCATGTAGTGGCCGGAGCAAACGAATTCACCCTGCATCTTACGGCTCAGAAGCCGGACGATGGAAGCGGCGAACCCATTTTGGACTTGGGAACTAGAGTCGAGCTACGCCTGGGCGAGGGCGAAAGCCTTTGGTTCCCCCACCCCGACCCTGACGTGGACATCGCGGTGCTACCGATGGTGCCCATCCTGAACCTTATCGGAGACCACGGCATTGACTGCTACACAACATCGCTGCCGACATCGATGATCCCAAGTGGTCCCCATCTTCAAATGATCGACGTGCGAGAGCCGGTCGTATTTGTCGGCTATCCCTACGGCTATATGGACGAGCGTCATTCCCTACCACTCATCCGGACTGGCTACACTGCTTCCCACATTGACCTTCACTACAACGGCCTACCCGGGTTCTACGTTGATGGTCATTTCCACCCTGGATCAAGCGGAAGTCCAATACTGATCTTAGATAAGATCATTGCCCTCAATCAAAAAGAAGAGCACGTGATATTTGAGAAGAAGTATCTCGTCGGGATAGCCGCAAGCAGTGACCCCGCCCCCGGCGGACGCTACATAGGGCAAGAAATCGGGCTTGGATTCGCCTTCAATTCCAACATGATCTTGGACACTGCCGAACTTTATCTAAAGCACATGGGCGTCATTTGATAGCCGTTGTGGGTCGGTTGTGATCCAAAAGGAATGGCCGATCCAGGTTCCTCTCAAAGGTTATCTGTCTTCTGTCTGTGCCCTTGCTTGATCAAATGCCTCGTCACGCCTTCCCCGTTCCAGCATTGCCTTACTTTCTGCATGGAACATATCGGCCCACAGTGCAATTGCCGGATCATCGTCAAGTCGGAGTTGTTCGGCTAATCGAACGCGGGCCGAAAAAAGGTCTATTCCATGCCCCCAGTACACGCCAGTGTTAAACGTGTTCGAACGAAACGTCGCCATCAATCGCTCAAAACCGGGAGAACTTGGGGGGTGAATCCGCCAGAACGCCCTTGTTTGAGCTGGAACGATTGCAGTCCCGTTGGGGCCAATGAAAGGAGGTGGTAACTGACCAGCCACGAACTCGGCTACCTCAGGTCGTGCATCCCGAATCCATTCTTCGAATAGTTCGGGTTCTATCATGCCGAACACTGCATTGAACGAACCCGACGCAATCCAGGGAGTATCCGAAACGGACAGATGATGGTCAATTGATTCAAGCACTTGTCGGGAGTAGTTTGGAGCGGCGGCGCTCAGCAGCCCTTCGACTCCAAAGCCACCAGCAAAAGCGCTAGCTACGGCACCCTCGATTACCATGTCAGGCTTAAACTTCATCAGCCATTCGCCGACTGAAACCCACGTGCTGTCATCAAGCCATCGCTTCGTTGTTCCAAGGCCCAAGTAGGCGTCCAAGAAAATCTGCAACACCTCCTCGTCTTGAATCTCTCGATCTGTGCATCCGTACGCCAACTCAACAAGAGTGCTTGCAGCGTCTACATCTCCAGTTGATGCGCGCTCGTGAATCGCCCGCAAGAGGTCCTTCGCGACTTTAGACTTTCCAAAGTCGAGAGGGACCCAAGCATTGGAAAAGGCCTTCGGAGATACCATTCCCTGCCTGACAAGTCTTGCACCAGCTACCGCCCATTCTTCGGGACCCAGTAGGTATCTGATTGCCTGAGACCAAAATGGGTCTCGGGCTTCAGTCTCGTCCAATATCGGCAACAGCCGTGCTCGAATTTCGGGATGTGCGATAACGAATCCATCGATCAACCCAAGCACGAATGGGGTGGCTGCAAGGTCCCTCCGACTAAGTTCCAATTCTCGCCAGAAGAACTGATCATCAACCTCGGCGGCTAACCTCTTGCCGAACGGAGCCGCACCGTGGCTTGAGCGCTCCATTATGATCGAGCGGATTTTGTCGATAAATCCCGGTTCGTTTGCTACCCGTTTTATGAGCTTGGACTCGCGGTCTTCAAGGGATCGCTTTCTATCACTTCGCCAACCCTCTTTAAGTACGATTGCTGCGTCCGCCAGGTCATCATCATCTCTCGAAATCAGATTGATCAAGCTTGCATTTAGCTTTTCGCTGGCAAGCGTCTCGGGATCGGTCTTGCCCAGGCTCTCACGTGCATGTGTCATGTGATGCAGTTTCACGATCACCGCACGTCGCTCAGTGTCCGGGAAGCCTGGCGTGTTGATCACCGACGCCACTAAGGCCGGGTCGTGTGTCCGCCCCAACCAATCATAAATCGACCCAACCCAAGCCTTGGCTACCTGTTGACGAATAGCCTCGTCACCAACACTGATCAAATGCCGCAGGATTTGCGGTATGCGTTGAACTGCCGTAACCAAGTTCTTCCCCAGAATCAAACGTGTTTCTGGGGGAACCAGACGCCCTCCAACCCGATCCCTAGGAACATCGGAGCCGACATGAGGAAAAGGACTCGATAGCGCCATAACAGCCAACTCTTTATCCCTCTGATCGCCGCGACCGATCCGGCTTTCCAGCAAATCCAGGCGAGCGTCGTACGGATAGTTGGTGTAATCGAAATAAGGATGGAACCAATCCACCCAATATGTAGAAGCAACGTTGGAGTAAGGGCTTGGAACCTCGTCTCTGGCCATCCAATACACGACCTCCTCGCAAGAGAGAAAGAACTCCTCGAATTGAGCCAACTGCCGTAGCGTCCAGATGACTTCTCGACGCCCGATGCCCCCGCCCCCTTCATACTTGAACTCGTGTAGGGAGGCGCGATCTCTTTTGAAAAGACCGTGAAGCAAAGGCAGGTATCGCTCCGGATTGGCTGTTGTTAGATTCAAGAGCCTGCGCCCGTAGTCCGCCCGCTGCAAACGCTCTAGCGTTGGTGCACCGGGCGGCAGTTCAAAAAAAGAGCGGAGGTTCTCCTTCGTGGGTCCTTCCGGCATGTCGTTTGCGCGCCATAGCAGGTCATCGGAGAACGTTCCAGGGTTCGCAAAAATCCGCTTGCACTCACTTTGATTTGAGTTCCAGAATCGCGTGACAGCAAGCTGCGCAATTAAGGGAATCGAAACGTACATCAGCGTATCGTTGAACTGAATGAATCCCGAACGCTGACTGACATGTCGGCACTCCTCCCGAAACTGGCCGGGTTCCCGCTGAATGAGATTGCCGAAGTCTTCCAGCCTGTCCAACGGCAGAATGCGGACAAGGGCTAACAGTTGGATCGCGTTTATCCCCTTATCTGTGTTGTCCAACTCCGGTTGAATCATGTTGTCGAACGCGTTTTCTGTCAGTTCCGCGCCGGGTCCGACTCGCTCGCAAATCCATTTGGCAAGACGGACATTTCTCTTGGTCAAGGCTATCGCCTGACTAATCATCGCCTCGGTCACGCCACGCGTCCGGGTGTAGTAACTAAGAACCCGTTCAAGCTCGTCGTTGCTAAGCGGTGGCAAATCTAGGAATGGCTCATTGTTTTCCGGTCTACGTTCTGACTTGAATGAGTGGCGGATGACAATGACTTTGCATCCTTCGGGGATTTCTTCGGGCTTGACCCTCGGCTGAGGAGTGTCAAAGTCAATGTAGTCATCCACGACGATAACCGCCCGCAATTGCTCTTGAATAGCGAGGGTCATACAGTCTCCTATCTGAGATTGGTCCCGAAAGTAGAGCGTACATGCCCTCAACGTCTCGTCTCGGTTGAGAGCTTCGAGCACCCGGCGAGATTTGCCGATTCCAGGTTCGCCCTGATATCGCAAAAAGGTCCGCTTGGGGTCGCCGATGAATGCGTGGAGATCATCCACGAATCCGTCAAATTGATCAGGCGGTTCGAAGGGAATATCCGAGTGCGGTCGGTTCGTCAACACTTGAGTTATTGTGTTCACGGCCACGCTGGATTGAATTTCCAGACCGACCGCAGGAACTCGCGCGACGTATTCGGAAAGTCGATTCGAGTCGATCACCGAAGGACGAGGCGACCCGCTCTTAACCGATGAAACAGCCTTTGCGAGTTCATCCTCGAAGTCCACCCGGTCCCTATCAGAAAGCCTTTTCGCGACAAACCACACGAGTTGGTATCCATCCCTAACGTAGTCTGCGACTCTGGTTCGGCCATCCTTCGGGGCCTTCAGGACTTCGCTGACGGCCTCGGCGGCGGTTGTGTCGCCTGATTTGAATTGCAGGACTGATTTCGGAGCCAGCAACCCAATCGGATCGAAATTCGCTCCGCAGTTGATGAGCCCGTCTATCCCCCCATCCTTCGTGTAGCTTGCACAATCAATGGACCAGTCCTTCGATGTACAACCACCAAGCGTCAAATAGGCAGACAGAACTTTCCGAATCAGGCCTGTATAAGACCCGCCATCTCGAAAGTATTTGAGCTCTAGAGACTCTGGGCGAACTATTCGGAAATCGAACAATGCCATGCCAGGATGATACGCTTACCGGTGTTCAGATTCCAGGTCTTGTGCTACTCGTGAAGCAAAAGCAGTCGGTCTCGGAAGCCAGTCGCAGATTCCTGAACTTCCGTGTCTGGCAAACTTGCCGACACAATGCGACGCGCCAAGTGAGGATTCAGCTTGCAGACTCCCTGCATCGAAATCGTGAAGTCGTCGTTCGTGAATTTGCTTGACCGGATGAACTCGATAAGGCGACGATCAAGCTTTGGCCGCAATGGTTCGATTAGATCGAATATCAGGCTTGGCCGTCCGTGCTTCATCGCATGCAGGTAGGAAATGCTTGTATCGAATTCAAGCATCGCGGACGCAATTCGAACTTGGGATTCGAGCACTGCATAGCCGTAGTTCAGAATAGCGTTGACCTGGTGACTTGCATTGCGGTTCTCGCCGCTTACCTTGGATCTGTCGCTGTTCGACGTTGAACCAATGCGGGATTCCGTCCTACCGTCCTAGACGACCAATTATGCGGCAATTCCTGCCAGAGCTTGAAATACAAAAGGCTTACAGTGCTCATCGGTACTTATAGCGTGATATAGTGTTGCCAAAAGATCGAGGAGGAAACCTCTTTGTATCAGTATCGAATGGTCGAGATTCCCCAGTCGGTGGCGGCGAAGTTTGGGAGGGGCAGCGGCACGGTCAGCACCTATCTCGAAACCCTCATCAACGACCACGCACGGCAGGGATGGGAGTTCCTTCGCATGGACAGCTTCACGATTATCGAGAACGCCGGCTGTGGCTGCTTGGGCCTTCTCTTCATGTTGCTGCAGATGCCGACCGCGAGAGAATTCCAGATTCATGTCGTCACTTTTCGCTATGGCAACCCGGCTCCCACTGTCCAAGTTGCAGAAAGCCCAACTTGAATATCGGAGAGAGAACCCGATGCCCAAGACTTGCCCGAATCCACCGAGGTCGTCGGTAAGCATCTCCGAGGCCTCGTGGAAGGCAAGTACCGGCTTTCGCCTGGAGCCAGCCTCGCCGCGGGCGGCCTGGTTCTTGGCCTGGTCGCGATGAGCCAATGCAACCGCTACTTTGCAGGACGATCGAGTTCGCCGCCGCCTTACGTTTCGAGTCCTATGCCGGTTTCGCCGCAGGCGCCGCCATTCATGCCGCCGCCTCAGACGGCCCCGCCGACAACCAGCCAGCCGGCTGAGCCGGCGAATCAATCGACCGATGCGCCGATGCCGGGGGAGCGGTTCCCCGAAACCCGGCAACGCGAGCTGACCGATCAGGAAATCTCCTCATGGAACGCCGAGACGGTTCAATTGGCGCTCAACGAGATGTACGCCCGGCATGGCGCCACCTTCCGCAAGGGTTCCACCAGCCGCCAATTCAGCCAAATGAGTTGGTATCGGCCGGTGCCCGGGCAAACACCCGAGCAGACCGAGCCCCTCTTTTCTCCGACGGAGAAAATCAACCGAGCCAAGCTGATGAACCGGCGAACAGAGCTTCAACAAGCGACCAGATCAAAGTAGCCCGGCGAGAATCCCGCCGATTTTTGAGCATCTGTCTACCTGATAGTCTACTATTTGTTGTAAGATGGGCTCCGATGGATCGTGCCGCTACCCAAGACCTTGTCGAGCAGCTTCGAACCGGGTGATCCAGTTCGAAGAGCTGACTGAGCCGGAAATCGCTGAAGTCTTGGCGAGTCGTAGCCTGCCGGCCGAAGTGGTGAGCAGACTCCGAATGGCCGGATTCGTTCGCCCGGCTGAATCCGGCTCGGTTGGGGACCTGGCGCGGGATGCCTGCGCCAGCGGATCGGACAGGTGACTTGATCGATTCGAGGGTCGAGACCCGAGGTCTAGGGTCCGAAACTAGGATCGGCATTGGTGCCACCGTGCGTCAGCTGAACAATGCCGGTGCCATCAGAGTTCATTCGGAAGATATCGCCCTGCCCGCTCCGGAAGGAGAAGAAGACAACCTGCGACCCGTCCAGGCTGCAGGACGGATGCCCGTCACCAGAGGGGTTGTTTTGCAGCCGGACGACGCCGGACCCATCGCTATTCATGCTGTAGATATCGCCGACGTTGTTCTGGGAGTAGCGGGTCGAAACGAAGAAGATCTTCGATCCGTCCGGGCTAAATGCAGCCGACGAATCATCGTATGAACCGCTGGTCAATTGAGTTAGGTTTGATCCGTCGGCGTTCGCGACGAAGAGGTGGAAGTAGCCGCCGTCGCGATTGGAGGCGAACAGAATCCGGGAGCCGTCAGGGCTGTAGGTTGCCTCGTTGTCCATGGAAGTCGAGGCGATCACAAGCGTCTGATTGCTGCCATCGGCGTTCATCGTGTAGATGTCGCCGTTGCCGCTCCGGAAAGCGGTGAAGATGACCTTTGAGCTGTCCGGGCTGAATGCCGGGTACTCGTTGCCCGCTTCGTCGCTCGTCAGCTCGACGTCCCCTGACCCATCGGCATTCATAACGTGGATCTGGAAGCTGGAGTTGACGGATTCGCTCATGAAGGCGATCTTGGTGCCATCCGGGCTGATGGCCGGAGAGAAGTCGCTGCGGCTATCATCGTGGGTCAGTTCGGTCACTTCCGACCCATCGGACCGCATGATGTAGATGCGGCCGTGACCGCTCCGGAACGACTGGAAGACAACGTGACCGATGGCTGGCCCATTCCCACCGCCGCCACTGCCGCCGCAGCCGATGACGACGGCGAGCGCGGTGCAGAGCCAGCACAGACGGCGAGCGGAGGCCCAGACGGGGCCGACGATGACGGCCCTGTCTGTAATCGAAGCCGAATCAATCTTTGAAGGTAATAACTGCATCACTTGGAATTCCTCATGGAAAGGGAAAGCCCTTGTCATCCAAGGGCAGAGCGAAGAGGGAGAGCCTGATCTGGCTGACCGATGAAGCGGCCGTAGTCAGGATGGGTGAACCAGTGGTGAACGAAGACACGGGAGTACCAGGCCCGCCGCCAGCTCTTGGCCCGCATGTGATAGACCGGGGCAAGGCGCTTGTCTCCGGGCCGGGCGTTGTACTCGCAGATCGCCCTTCGCTCACCGATGTAGTCGTTGGCGAGGGAGTCCTCGTCGCCGAGCACGTCATCGAAGAAGCAGCGAACGCGCGGCAAGAAGTTGGCTGGCGGCGTGTCGAAGATCCTAAGGGCGGCAACCGTCGAGGAGTAGAGATCGAGATCGAACAGGATGGCGCCGATAGGCGTTGGGGAGTGGCTCTCTTGGAACTTGGGGACGGTTTCGCGGGCATCGCCGAGAACCAGCTCGGCAATGCGTAGCCGCTCCCGGAGCCGGCCAACATCCATCGCAAAGAATCCCGGCTGCCACTTGTGCGGGCAGTCTTCGACGCCGCAGAACTCCGGCAAGCCGGTGCCGCTGTCGAAGCCGTATATTTCGAACTTGATCGGATAGCGCCGGGCGATGTATCGGGCGTGCCATTCCAAAGCGACCAGGCCATTGCCGCCGGCAACACCGAACTCGATCAAGCTGATGGTCTGGTGACCCAAAGCCAGCGCCTGCCGGGCTGCCCAATACGCCGAATAACCGTAAGCCGGTTTTCGAGTGAGCTCCAGCAGGAGCCGCTTCTGATAGAGCCGCAAGGGTCGCATCGGCAGGAGTGAATACAAACCACTGTATTATACAACTTGTATATCACTACAATGTCAGTTTCTCTTCGGTGGGAGATCAGCCGAGAGAATCGACCAGAAGGGCCGAGCAGGACATTTTGCGAGAGATGCTCCGGGAGGAGAGGCAGGCGAGATCGATCACAGCCAAAGAGCTCTCGTTGAAGCTTCGGCTTGACAAATCCTACGTCTCTCGCGTCGAGCGTGGTTACCGTACGCTCGACGCGATCGAACTCATCGACTTGCTTCAGGCGATGGAGGTAGATGCGGGCAACTTCTTCGCACGGCTTCTCGAGCGGATTAGAGCCAAAGCCTAACCAATATGTCTTTTGCGCCTTCTGGTCAGCTAGTTCTCATGAGAAAGGGGGGCTCTCAACCGGGGACGAAACGGTGTTCGGTGTTCGGTGTTCGGTGTTCGGACGGGAGCGGACGGGCTAGCCGGGATGGGAGTTTCAGACTAGTTTCAGACGAACGGCTATGTGCCTCGTCTTCTTTGAAATTCACTCGTATTGACCAAAGATGATCTTCTCATCTCGACGACTTGGAAAACGTCATGAGAAAACAGAAGGTTTGAAGCTACGCTAGGGCATCCGAAAATTTCTGAATATGCGGCGTTTTGACTGGGATTTGAAGGACATGGAAGCAACGACTTTCGAGCTGCTTTGGCGTCTCGTACTATGACAACGTGCCCGCAATCGCCATAGCCGGTGACCACATCAATTCTGAAGATGCGTCCCGAAGCCGACCGCCGTTTTGGAGTCGCCTCTCCCTTGCCGAGCTAGCGGCGCTCCTCTTCGGCTACCTGTACGTCACTGGCTACTATGTCGACTCTGTCTTCTTGGGCAACCTGGGCATTCAGGTGCGCGAGTTGTTGAGGCTGGATTACATCCGAACCGGTTTCATCTTCACGCTGCTCATCTTGACCTTCACCCTACTGCCCGCAGGAACGGTCATTTTCACTTATAGCGTCAGGAAGAAGCATCGTCTTCCTCACCTTCACCTTGGGGCGATCGGCAACTCGTTGAATACGGTGTTTTCTCTCGGCTTCCTTGTCTGCATTGCGATCTTCGTCACACGTTACGAGCTCGAATACAGATTGCCCAAGTCAGTTCTGGGAATCCAGAATTTCAAAGCTGTGATAGCCACGGCCGTCGCCATGTCTATCTTCGGCATGGCTGTTCTGCCCGGAATCGAACGTTTTGTGGTTAGAACGTGCTCTGACCATACCGCCCATCGCATCTTCGGGTGGATCATTGAGCCACTCCGATACGGCATCCTGATCTTGGGTCTCTTCATCCTGACGGAGTCTCTGACTCAGTTCGACTGGGTTATCCGCTTGCTGCATACAAGTTTCTTCTTCCTAAGTGTCGCTTGCTTCCTCGGCGTCCTCATCGCCTCGATCTGGGTTCGCTTTACTCAGGGCATCAGGTTCTCTTGGATCGTCTACGGTCTGATTGGATTTGGCGTGATGGCGCTGTATTTCTTTGCCATCACGTCCTACGTCCTCGGGCCATACACCTACATCCCGATTAACCGGGGCGGACGGCTGCCCCTAACGAAGACCTACTTGGCTCTGAAGGAGCCAGTGCCCGGCCTAACACCTAATCAACATGAGCCGGACAAGGGTCTAATAGGGCCAGTTTTCGTCATTGAAGAGCATCCAGATGTGGTGTATGTTGCCTCTATGGGCATGGAGCAGTGGACAACCGGGTTCGTGCCGCTACAAGTTGTTCGGAGCGACAACATCATCTACCGCCGGCTCGACCGAGTTGCTGACGGCTTCCCACGGACTCTGACGAGCAAGGCGCCGTAATGTCGATCCATTTGCCCGATGCGCTCTTTGTCGCCCAACGAACCTTCCAATACGACTACATCTACGTTGATGCCCTCTTCTTGTTGGTCTGGATCGGAATACTCCTGTGGCGGCGGGAATACAAGGCGCTGGCGTTTGGCGCCGCTATTGCGCCTATGATCTATCTGATCGATGCGGTCGTGTGGTGGAACGCTTCGGCAGGTGCGCACTACCCCCTGGGCACTCACATCCGCGAATATTGGATCGGCAACATTCAGGTCGCTCGGCCATTAGGAGCCCTTTGGTTGCGGAAATTTGGCGCCGACTTCATGATGACAATTTCCTATGCGCTTTACGCTTTCCCATGGCTTTGGATAGTGTTTCGAGAGATTCGCCAGGTGCGGTCGTTCTCAAAACCGACGCTGCTTTGGACGGCGCTGTGGCTGACATTCTGGCTCCTCGTGCCGGCTATCTCCAGGGCTTTACCGATCGATGACACCCCAGTGGTGGCCGTCCGGTACATGTACTCGCAGTTTCCGTTGTGGTTGGCTAACCTCGTCGTCGGCTATGGCGTGCTGGCCATTTTCTACCGCCATCGCTTGCGCTGGGTTGGCTGGCTGTTCTTGATCGGAGTCATCGGCTCGCTCGTCATGGAAATGCCGTTGTATGTCTTCCATATTCGGCCAGCCAACTTTCTCTTCCTGCTTTTTGAGGGCGTCTTCCTGTTGAATCAGGGCATCCCGTGGCTGTTCCTATTGACGGACAAGCTTCTGGATCGGAGCCCTTAAGGTCGTTGGCTAGAAGCAAGCCTCAGCCATCTTTTTTGTAACGGCTCTCGTTGCCCAATTCACGAACGGATGAACCTCCGGACGAGTTCGTCAGGAGGAGCGTCGTTGGGATCGAAGCAGAGGATTTCCGGCTCCGGCGAAACGCTGTGCCAGCCGCATTTGCGAGCCGATTCGAGGCGGTTCGGCTCGATCACCTCGTAGTCCAGTGAGATCAGCCGGCTTCGACAGGCTTCGTGCAGTTCCGGACTGTGCGTTGCAATCAGTAACTTCGGCCGAAAGGCCGCCAGCGTCTCCTTTGCGCCTTCGAGCAGTCGGACTTCGCTCCCTTCTACGTCGATCTTCATCAGATCGGGCGGCAAGTGGCTTCTTCGATTGACCAAGTTGTCAACCGTCTCCACCCGGACCCGCGTGCAGCCTGGCCCGAGATATCCCGTCCCCGAACCCTTTATCGCAAATTCCTCATATCCCGTCGCGTCCGCCAAGGCTTGTTGGTAGGAGTGAGCGATCGTGAGTTCATTCCAGAAGATATGCCAGCGGAGCCACCAGATGTTCTCGGGGTTCGGCTCGAAAGCGTAGACCGACCCACCAGGTCCCACTCGCCTAGCACCAAGAAGGGCGGTGTAGCCGTAATGGGCGCCGACATCCCAAAAGACTTGTCCCGGCGCTAAGAGGTCTGCGAGTAGGTCGCATCGTTCGGCCTCGTATGTGCCACGGATGAAGCTAGTCCTGGTGAGGAGGCTCCATCGATAGCCCTTATTCGGACCGGACCAAATGCGCACGCGGATCTGGCGCAGGCCAAGGCGGACGCGGAAGAAGTCGCGGATACGTCCCCTCAAAAGAGCCCACCCGCCTTGTCCGTAGCTCCGGTTGGTTTAGATTCTTGGCCGGTTTCCACCCAGCAAGGATACTTGAGATACGATTTGTTTCTCAACACGAAACATCTCGCTGCTCATGCTTTAGCCTGAATGGATGGCCGGATAGCGAAGAGAGCCGAATACGCATTGCTCGGCGAGGTCATTCGTGAAGCGAGGGAAGAGCTAGGACTGACGCAGCGAGCGCTAGCCCGTAAGGCGGGTCGGACGGAAACATCGATCCACAAAATTGAGTCTGGGTCTCAGCGCGTTGACCTCATCGAGCTCCTAGATATCTCGCGAGCGCTCCGGCTTAGCTTGGCCGACCTTGTCGACCGCTTCGAACGTAGAACGGATCGCGAGCAGGGTTAGATGAGGTTAGGCTTCGATCCTCGCCAATTGACCCCGCTTGTCAGTGGGCGCAACTGCTGCCACGCGCCGCCCGTCCGTAGGGAAGAAGGAGGTGCGTCCGAGAAAAACGTGGGAGGCGGCCCTTTTGCCGAGGGCTCGGGCTGCCTCTCAGACTTCCCAACCACTGAACACCGCAGGAAAGGTGAACCTCGCCACGTCTGCCCAGGCTACGCGCAAAGGAACGCAAGTCCCATTTACCTTGCCTCGGGACTCATTCCGAACCGCGGATTCTCTTTGACTGAATAGCTTGCCGAATGCCTTCCTCAAGGCTTATCCGCGGCTTGAAGAACCGCAGCATTCGCTCCGGATTGCCGTGACGATATCTCACTCCTTGCGGCATATTTCGCAAGTGGCGAATCTCGGGTTCATAGCCGACGGTTCGCGTCACCAACTTGGCGAGTTCGTTAAAGGAAGTCTCCCGGCCGGTGCAAAGATTGCAGGGATTGCAGTCGCGAAAGATGTCATCTGCCGGGTCGGTGACGACCGCCCAGACCGCGCGAACGATGTCGTCGACGTGAATGAAATCCCTCGTCTGCGTTCCGTCGCCCCAAATCTCGAACGGATCTTGGCGCTCGATCGCTCTCTTGATGAAAGCCGGGAACGGATAGTCTAAGTCTTGATCGGCTCCGTAGCCCGAGAACGGCCGGAAGACGAAGACCTTGATTCCCGCCTCCTTGGCAAAGCTCGCCAGATACTCGCCGGTCAATTTCACCCAGCCGTAAGTCATGTCGGGGTTGGCGATGCGGCCAAGGTCGATGTCGGACTCGACGAGACCCGAATGAGGCGACATTTGCTTTTCGACCGGGTAGGCGGCCGAGCTGGAGAAGTAGACGAGGTTGCCGGGACGCGTCCGGAGCGCCCACTGAAACATCTCGGCGTCAATCGAAAGATCGTCGGCCACGCTCAACGGCTTGCCGTCAATGAGAAGTCGCCCGCCGATAATGGCGGCCAAGTGAATGACGAGGTCGAAGCGGTCGTGACAAGTCTTGAAGAAATCCCGACAGTCCGTCCCCTCGACAATATCGACGCCGATCACCTCGGCGGCGTTTGGGCCGCTCATCAGCGGCGCGAGCATGCGAAGAAAAGCCCTGCCAACAAAGCCCCGATGGCCAGTGATCAGGATTCGCATTGCATTAGCGAGCGAATCGTCGCCGCCTCGACGCTCTTCATCCCCGAGTTCCAGGCAGCGAACGCTTGGGCGTCCCGAGCGCTGACGTCGGGCGCGTTGACGGCTCGGTAGGACTCGTCGTGCTCAGACTTGCCGAGCAAGTAGTGCATGTGCTCGATGATGACACTGTCCAGGTAGGTGATTCGCCCGATCGCCTGGCCGAGGGCCAACCAGTAATTGTCGATGTAGAGGTGCTGCAATTCCGGCCAAATGAAGTGGCCAATTGCGTCGATGATGTTCGAGGTCACCATCACTGCGGTTGGCAAGTTCGCGCCCTGATAGAGATCGTTGCCATAGACGTAGCCCCAATCACCTTGTCCCTTGACCGCCCGCAAGAAGGCGGCGTCCCACGCGGGACTGCGGAACCGGTGGTCGTCGCCAACGAACATGACGTAGCGGTACTGACCGCTGAGAATGCCGGCCGCTACGTTGCACGGATCGGCCATGCCGCGGCGCCCTCGCTTGGCCACCAACGCCTTGGTCCTCGGGATCTCAGGGAAACCCTCCGCTTCATCATCGTCGATCACAAACCAGAAGTCGGACTGGCCGCTTGTCGTCTCCAGCCAGGAGCCGACAACTTCATGAGCCTTGTGCGACCTGCCCCGAGTCGGGCACAGGACAGCGATTCGGTCGAGTTTGTCCGAAGCATCGGTTCGTGACGCACTCATGCGGCAGCCTCAGCAGGTAGCCAGGCAATCCCATAACCGGTTGCGAGCAAACGCATCAGGCCGCTCCGAGCACGCCCTCTAGCACTTGGATTTGATGAAGCGTTTGCTCGTGGTTCGGATTAAGATCGCGAGCCCGCTTCATGAAGGTGAGGGCGGAGCGGTAATCACCCTGCCTGGTCGCACAGACTCCCCTGAAGAAAGCGGCCTCCGCGCACCCGATCTGGTCCAGGAATTCGAGGTGCGGCATCGCAGAGTGGATGTGCCCCCTTTCAAGGAGGTTGCGAACAAGGAGTAGCCTCGGCGCCATGGCCGTCGGCTCATTCTGGACGAGTGTTCGCAAGGCTTCCTCGGGATTGTCGCCTCGCACCGTAGCGTAGTCGAGACGGTAGCGAACCCAGTCTTCCGAATATCCCCGAGCCCGGAGCATCTGGTCCAAGGCTTCGCTCGCCGTCACCAGGTCCCTTCTGGCCATCGAGGCGCGGAAGAGGGATTCGGCTGCTTCGTATCGTCCGGTCTCCATCTCCATTGCCTTGCGGAGCCAGTCCCGGGCCTCCAGATACTGATCGAGCAGCAGACAGATCGAGGCTAGATTGAAGAATCTCTTGAATCCCAGGATGCTGACATCAAAGCTGGAGAAATGGTCCTCATACTCCGGACGCATGGCCAAGTACTGAGCTTTCGCGTCGGCGTAGCGGCCGAGCTCTGTCAGTGTCAGAGCCAGTTGGAAACGAAGCTCAGGGTCTTCTCCGACCGCTTCCAAGCCCTTCTCGAAGGTTTCGAGAGCCAAGCCGGGGTTGCCGAGCCGGCGGTGGGAGATACCCATGAGGGCATAGATCTTCCGGACATGGGACTCGTCGTTCTGACTGACCGCCAAGCTCCTCTCAAGCCAGGCGATGGCGTCCGCATGATCCTCGCAATAGTGGGCCGTCATTCCCAGATTGAAGAGAACGAAGGGGTGATTGGGGCGATCCTCAAGGTCCAGCTTCAGGAGCTTCTCGTCGCGTACGCGCTTCTTGGCTTGGCCGGCAACGGACGTATCGTAACCCGAATGGAGGACAACGGCGCTGAGCCGGGCAATTTCGCCGCCGGCTGATCGCAGCGACCGAAGGATTTGCTCGTGAATGCGCCCCTCGAATTGGAGGCCTGGAAGATTGCGGAAGAGCTTGACGTGATCGACCCGCGTCGCTCCGGCCGTCTCGACGAACTGAACCGGTACGACGAATCCCACCACGCACTTTCGAGCGTTGACCGCCGCTCGGAGGAGGGCGAGGACGGTTTCTAGGGGAAGAGTGTCGTCCGCATCCATCCAGAACACCCATCGCCCTTTGGCATGCCTAAGCGACTCGTTGCGAGCCTCGGCGAAGCTGTCCGGCCACGGGATTTCAATGACTTCGGCGCCGTGCTCTTTGGCGATCTCCTTGGTACGATCCGTCGATCCCGTGTCAACGACGACGATCTGAGTGAACGCACCTCTCGCGCTCCTGAGACAGTCATCCAGAACCCGTTCCTCGTCCCGAACGATCATGCACAGTGAGATGTCCGCCTTGCGAGCCAGTTCTTGGATGCGCCTTCGTATTCGGTCGGGGTGGCGATCCGGCCGGAAGACGACCGGCTCGGCTCTTTGTCCCGGCAGGTGCGAGGCGAATCCGCTCTCGATCTCTTCGCGCCACTTCTCGTGATACAGCTGCTTATTTCCTTCAAGTAACGCCTGGGGGTGAACTTCCATCCGCCCCAGGCTCCGAGAGCCGGCGTGGTGGACGAAGCTCCGAGCGGCGATTCGGGTCTTGTAGCCTGCCCGCTGAATGCGGTAGCACAGATCGTTGTCCTCAAACATGCCCCGACCGAAGCGGGCATCGAAGGGAACGCGCCGGCCGCTTCCGTCAACCTCGCCGACTTCCTCGATGACCGTTCGTCGCACGGCCAGACAAAAACCGACCAGCATCGTTGCATCGATGTCCGGCGTATTCCGCTGGGCGAAGTCCTCGGCAAACAGGTGCATCCGTTCGAGATTCGAATAGGTGACATCGATCGGCTGCTCGTAGCCCGCCCTGTTCGTATACGGGCCTGCGGCGCCCACCGTCCCCGAAGTCGCCAACGCCTCAATGAGGCGGATCAGGCCGGCTCGCGGTACGACCGTATCGCTGTTCAGGAAAACCAGGACCTCTCCGCTGCTGGCTAAGTACCCGCGATTGCAGGTGGCGGCAAAGCCCACATTGGCTTCGTTTCGAAGGAGCCGAAGCTTTCTCTCGCCGAGTTCGCACGAAGCTATTGGGCCGGGCAGAAACTGCGGCGAATCGATGGGGTCGCCAGCGCCAACCTTTGGTTCCGCCCCCTTTGGCAGAGGCGCAACGAACTCGCTTAGTTCTTGGGATAGCCCTACGACGACGCTTGCCGCTTCGTCTGGCGAACAATCGTCGACGACGAGCACCTCATGGAGAAGGTCGGCGCAGCCGGCGAGACTGCGCAAGCACAGCTCGATATCTTCGCAACCCCCATAGAGTGGGACGACAACGGATACCGTCGGCAGGTGGCCTTCTAGTCGCAGTGGCGCCCGAACCGGTAGAGGGCCGAGGAGGGCTGGCGGCGAAATGCGCTCTGCGTACCCGTAGGCTCGCGGATGAGTCGGGTGCAGGTCGTGCATGAGCGGATCTTGATCCCAAGCCAGCCAGACGCGCGCATACCAGCCGTCGAGAACCTCGTCCTTATGGCCCCAGGTCGAAAGCTTGCGCAGGATTCGCTCATTCGGTCCTGCGTAGGACAGATGGTGAACGAGGCCGTATTCAGCCGGCAAGACGAGCGGTCGCCCACCCTCATACTCGCGGCAGAAGACGTGGCGAGCTCGGTTTAGGTTGACCAGCATGAGGGGCCGGATACTCTCACGCGGGCGGATAACGTATTCCGGCGACTTCCAGTACGTGTCGAAACAGCACATGGCGCGGTCCGCCAGATCTTTCTGGGCGATCGCCAGCAGAGCTTCCAGCAAAGCACCCTCGATGATCTCATCGCCGTCCGGTGTGAGAACAAACGAGAATCCTCTCTCACGCAGTGCCGAGAGCGCCGAACCCCGATGCAGTTCTTCGGTGGGCCAGTCGCCGAGCACGACTTCGGCGCCCAGCGATGAGGCCACTTCGGCGCAACATTGCCAGGCTCCAGGAGAGCCATCCCAGGCGACGCGGCTGATAAAGCAGATCACAGGTCCCGCGCTCAGAAAGGACTTGATCGAGAGATCCAGGTACCAATGATCGTCGTGGAGGCAGTAGCACACCGGAATCTGCGGCTTCCCTCGTTTCATATTGAAAGGGATACAACGGCCTATAGTGGATCACAAAGACTCAAGTCGTTATTTGCGCTGTGAGGCGCAATATATCGCAGCTTATGACTTATTACTCTTTGTTGGAGCCTTGTGTTCTTGCCTCCGCTGCTAGCCGCAGAGCTACCTGAATTCTATTGCCGCACCCCAGCTTGCGCAAGATTAGCGCCACAAAATTCTTGACGGTGACTTCTTTGAGCCCGATCTCTTCTGCGATCTTTCGGTTGCTGTAGCCCTTGGCGATCATCCCGGCAATTTGAGATTCCCGAGGGCTCAGGGACGGCGGATTGTCGGGGCCCGGAACATTCCTCGTGCGCCTCCTGGGGGGCGTCCGACCAGCGGCGGCGCGAACAGCTTTGATCAGGTCGAAGCCCGCCTTACGGTATGGCACGACGGCCTTGAAGCCCGACGTGTCGTGCCCATCCCCGGCGACGAGAACAAGCCCAAACCCCTCGTAAAGCTGGAGGCCCAAGACGTAGTCAATGTCGGCCTGCTGCGCGTCCTGCCGGTCGATGATCAGAACCTCGGCGCGCTGGTGAGAGCTGCTTCGCAAGCACTCTTTCGCCGAAGCCGCCAACGCCACGATTTGAGCTTCTTCTTCCGCCTTGAGAATGCAGGCAAGGCCTTCCCGGAACAACCGATTCCGAGAGCAAATGGCGATTCGCATCTTCCGTCAAATAAACGAGCGGCGGGACCCCGAAGATGCCGCAGCCCAAGTGTTGCCCTTGACTATGCCACATCGGGTGCAGAGGCCTACCGGGAAGGCCGGGCCATCGAATCCTTGCGGAAAAAGTCGCTCGAAATAATATGCCGTACTAACCGGTGTCAAGACAAAGGACAATGAGCCTATTGAGTGAAGTTAATTACAAGTGAAAGGATCGTGGGCTTTGCGGGGCGATATAACAGCATTCGAGGGAGGGGTAACGGCACATAGGAAGCGCTTCCTTGGCAACGCCCTGAATTCCTTCGGGGAGTTCATTGCCTATTGTCACGATTCAGGGGCTACCGAGTTGTTAGGCGAGGCGACCCTCCATGTTGCCGAAATCCTAGCTGAAATTCAGGATGCCGAAGGTGCAGCCGCATTTCTTGGCCTAACCGTTTCCCTACGCTGCCAGTCGAGCGTCGCCCCATCGCCAGGCGAACTGCAGCGCACTGGCTCCCTGGTGCGGGCCCTCCAGTCCACTCTGGGCTCCGACGAATTCGAAGAGTTGCTGGCGGCCGGCGCGGTCATGCCCCTTTTCGTTGCGCTCCGCGTGCTGGAGAAGGCAACAAGCAGTTTCGACTCGCTTGGAGTGTAAGTAGGCGAAGAGGAGTCCTATCTGGGTTCAGTCATTCGCACAAGCAAGCTATTATTGCTCTCATAGCAACAATAATCACAATGATTCTTGGTAATCATCATAAACCATCGGAAACTTCCGCTAATTATGACCGCCGACCGAGTCTGTCCAGCGCCGCTTTGGGGCCCGCCAAGTGAAACAACCCACATTGGAGAGGGGCGACTCGAAGGCGACGGAAGGTACCTCCGGCTTTGGCTCGTCGTGCAATCGGGCCTGGTAATTGAGGCGCGCTTTCAGTGCCACGGCTGCCAAGTCGCCATTGCAGTGGGACAAAACCTGTGTGCCGCTTTGACCGGGCGCGAGCTTGCCCGCGTTCGCACGCTTGAGCGCAACGATATTGCCATATTGGTTGGACCCGTGCCCGAAGGCAAAGAGTTCAACTACGAACTTGCGGCGAAAGCGCTAGCCGCACTGAAGGAGACATAAATCATGCCTTGCCGAAACGGTGTTTGTCCCGAGCCGCCCGATTCCAACCAGCCGCCTTGGGGCGTTCCAATTCCAAAGGTTCCAGCCCGTGGCGGGACGTGCGACTGCTCCGGTGAGCTTGACGGCTGCCAAGTCGATACGTCGGGGACGACGTTTGTCGGAACGCCCATGGGTTGCTCCGCCATGTCATTGCCTGCTTCGCTGCCCTGTCCCGCCTTTATTCGACCCTCCAAGACTTAGGAAAGATGAAAAACGTAAGCCGAAACCCGCATGCCTTCGGAATCGCCGATCGTGAGGGGCGCGATCATCCATCTCGCGCCTTGCCAGATCCGGCGACCGGCGTCTTAACCGTCGATCCGGACATCGTCCTCAAGGCGAAACGAACGCTGCTGCAGATCGATTTCTATTACAACTCCGACTCTAGCCTCGACCAGGAGTTCGGCCTCGGTAGGTCGATCAGCCCCAAGGCCTATATTAATTCGGGCACGGGAGGAGCAGGCGGCAACGTCGTCGAGATCCTCCGCGGAGACTTCAACAACAGCATCTACTCGTTGACGGCGGGCACGTACGTCCCCTACCAGTTTGGTGTCGTGGCGACCTTAACTTTCGACGGCAGCGCCTTCACCGAAGCCTTTACAGACGGTTCCGCCTACGTCTACGAGAACATCTCCGGACAGGATGCGACGCTTCACTTTCTGCGCTCGGTCGTCGATCCGAACGGCAACCGCACAACGTTGAATTACGGCGCCGGCGTCGAGAGCGGCCTTCTCGTCGCTATCGAAACGCCGGATACGAACCTGACGAGTTTCGTCTATCAGGCGGACAGTCCAACATCGCTTCTCCACTATGTTCAAGACTGGAGCGACCGGCGCTGGACGTTCCAATATGACGCCGACCGTCAGCTCACGACGATGTCGACGCCGCTTGGCTGTATCACCCAGTACGGCTACGAGTCTAGCGGCGGGCGCTTGCTGACGATCGAGGACCCGCGCGGCTTCGTCACCACCTACGCCTACTATTCCTCCGGCCATCAAGTCGCTTCGGTCGCCTACGGCTCCGCCGTCTGGACCTACACATACAGCTTGACGCAGTCCGTCATGCAGTTGCCAACGGGCGCGCTGCACACCTACAACTACAATAGCGACGGCACGATCTCGACCGAGGTTGTGCCCGAAGGCTACACCATCACCTACCTATATTCGGGCGGAAACAAGATTCGCTCTTCGGAGGTGCGGCCCTATGGCTGGATTTATTCCTACGGGTACGACACGACCAACTGGCTCGTCACCGTCTCCGAGGACCCGCTTGGCTATCGCACCACTTACCAGTACGATACGGCCAACAACTGCACGACGATCACCGATGCGCTTGGTAACGATTGGCTGGCCGAGTTCGACGCCAATCGCAACCTGACGTCGAAGACCGATCCGCTCGGGCGGGTAACCCGCTGGTCTTACAACGCGGACGGCACCGTGGCATCGATGGCCGATGGTCGCGGCCTCATTACGACGTACAACTACGACGCCTTCGGTAACACGGCCAGCATCCTCTACTCCGACGGCGGCATCGTCACCAACGAATTCGACGTTCTCAACCGCCTGACAACGATCACAGACCAGATCGGGCGCGTCTCGACGATCGCTTACGACGCCGGCGACCATATGATCGGCCAAACAAACGCGGCCGGCGAGTCCCGCCGCTGGATCTACGACACCTGCCTCGTCCAGGCGGAGGTCGATCCGCTCGGCTTCCGCACCTCCTACACCTACGGTCTCTACGACCGTATGACGACCAAAACCGATGCCCTTGGCTTCGTCACGACGTTCAACTACGACAGCATGGGCTATC
Source organism: Fimbriimonadaceae bacterium (assembly GCA_035545155.1). Classification (GTDB taxonomy): domain Bacteria; phylum Armatimonadota; class Fimbriimonadia; order Fimbriimonadales; family Fimbriimonadaceae; genus JAEVZK01. The sequence goes on from DASZYX010000023.1 coordinate 103,539, forward strand.
CGATCAGCACCTGCGACGCCCTAGGCAACGTCACGTCGGTCCAATACGACGCGGCTCACCAGAGGATAGCCGAGTACGACGCTCTCAACAACCAGACGCTATTCAACTATGCCAACGGTCGCCTTGTCTCGATGCTCGACGCCCGTGGCTTCGTCACGAGCTACTTTTATGACGCGAGAGACCAGACCTCGATAACGGACGCCCTCGGAAACTCCTGGCAGAGCGTCTACGATGCCTTGGACCGCCAAGTCGCGACGGTTTCCCCACTTGGGTTCCGGACGTCATCGGCCTTCGACGCGGCCGGACAGCTTACGACGTCGACGGACGCTCTGAGCAACGCGACGACGTTTGCCTACGACGACGCCGGCAACCGAATCCAGTCTACAGACCCGCTCATCCACATGACGCAGTGGGCCTACGAGACTGACTCCGAGCGATTGAAGGCGCAAGTCGATCCGCTTGGCAACCGCACCAGCTACACGTACGATCTGGCCGGTCAGCAGACCGTGATCACCGATCCGCGGAGCGGAACGATCAATATGGCCTACGACCTGGCCGGGCGCCAGCAGTCGATTGCCAACCAGCTCGGCTATACGACGACGTTCAACTACGACGCGGATGGGCGGCTGGTCACCCAGATGGACGCCAACGGCAACATCAAGAGCTTCACTTATGACGCCGTGGGGCGAACTGTCAGCATCCAATATGCAGACGGGACAGCGGTGACCCTTCTGTACGATGCCCTCGGGCGGACGACGATGATGTCGGATTCGACCGGGACGACCACCTATGCTTACACGGCTCGCTCGGGCCTTTCCGGCAAGACCGATCCGGGAGCCCTGACGCAATTCTACAAATATGATGCGGTCGGTAACCGAACGACCCTGATCGACCCGGATGGCCGCATCTACAGCTACACATTCGATGGCCTCAACCGTCAGACAATGCTGCTGGATTCGCTTGGAACCGCTCAGTCGCTCTATGATGCCGACGGCCGGCTCATCAGCATGACCGACATCATCAGCACGATCCGGACGACGACCTACGACGCTCTAGGCCGGGCGGCGACCGTCGTGCACACGGCGACCGCCTTCGGCATCGTCATCGAGGACATCTACGACGCGGCCGGACGGAAGACGTCTCAGGCGACCAATTCGGCGCAAACGATCTACACCTACGATGATGCCGATCGGCTCACCGGTCAGCAGCTTGACGGCGCCTGGGCGACCTTTGCCTACGACGCCTCCGGCAACATCACCTACAAGGAGCATCAGGGATCGTTCCCAATCACTCTGATGTATGACGTGGCCGATCGGTTGACGACCTCGATCCAAGGCGTCAAAGTAACCACCTACACCTTCGACAACAACGGCAACCGAACCGTAGAAGACGCTGGCGGCGTCGTTACCTCGTACACCTTCGACAACGAGAACAGGCTCGTCTCCTTGACGACGGCAAACAATGTGATCACGAATACCTATTCGGGCGACGGATTGAGGCGTTCGACTTGGCAAACGGCCCAAACCATTCATACAATGATCTGGGACGGCTCTGACTACCTCGGAGAGGTGCATTAGCGATGGCAATGGCAGTGGCATACAGCAACTTCTGTGGACAACTCGCTCATGAGAACCGGGCGGGGACGGCTCGTTCCTACGTGGCTGATACGCTCGGCTCACTTGTCGCTGCCGTTCGTGGCGCTCTGCCGCCATACTCGGCAACCTACTGGCCCTACGGGGAAGGGCGCAGTAGTTCGGGTACCAACGCAACCCCCTGGGGCTTCGTTGGACTGCGGGGCTACTTCGCTGATGTCGCAAGCGCAATGCTATACGTGCGTGCCAGATACCTGGCAGTCACAACTGCGCAATGGCTAAGTGAGGACCCGCTCTGGCCAAATCAGCGTGCTTTCGCGTATGTTAGCGGCGTACCATCAGTACTTACGGACATATCCGGTCTCGAACCACAATTTGGGCTTGACCGCTGCGACCGCGAGCGGAGCTGCACAGATAAGAGGCAGTGCTGTCTGGACAATTGGGCAAGCCCATTGGGGTATCTGTCGGCTACCTGTGGCGTTTTTGCTGGCATTATTGCCTCAGCCTGCATAGGCGTTTGTATAATCTCTGGTGAAATAACTTTGGGTGCCAGTTGCTACGGATGTTTGGCGGTTTTCGGTGCCAGTGGGGCGTGCGTGTTAGCCGCTTTGACCGGGTATCTGCAACGCACAGCACATTGCTGGGATGCGTACGACAAGTGCACTGGGTTAAACGTCTGTCCCGTTACCAAGCCGCCGCCACCGATTTGGCGTGATCCAGGCTTGAAGAACTGCGCTCCTCTCGCGGACGCCTTCTGCGCAAAGTGGAACCGGGAGCACAATTTGCAGCCCTGTCCATGGTTTACTGTGTATATGGATTGTGTCAAGAAACATACTCACATTGGACGGCGACCCAAATGAAACCACTCGTGTTGCGCGTAGAATTCGTGAGCGCATTGTTGATGACAGCCATCCCCTTCCAGTCGTGGCTCGTGTGGTGGATCTGGAAGTGGAGCGACAGATGGGATGGCGTCCTGGCTTGGGATCGTGACTACGTTCTGCTGGCTCTTTTCACTGCAGCTGCTCTCGCAGCTGCAGTCTGCGCAGGATATATGCTTTGGAGGCATGCTACAAAGATTTTCAGAACTCCCACTTTGTCGCAAATGGAACTAGCGAAGTCGATCCTAACATGCGCGATGTTGAGCAACGCAGCGGTGGGCTCACTCGTGCTTTGGTTAATGGTACATGTAGCGGGGCTCGTTAAGGCATGATAATCCCAAATCATTTCTGTGTCTGAAGTACCGGTTGCCTGCCTGTTGAGCACGTGACTAGTCCGACGATTCGGTTGACGACCTCGATCCAAGGCGTCAAGGTGACAACCTATACCTTCGACAATAACAGCAACCGAACCGTCGAGGATGCGAACGGTCTCGTCACGTCGTACACCTACGATAACGAGAACAGGCTCGTCTCCTTGACGACGGCAAACAATGTGATCACGAATACCTATTCGGGCGACGGATTGAGGCGTTCGACTTGGCAAACCGGCCAAACCGTTCATACAATGATCTGGGACGGCAGCGACTACCTCGGAGAGGTGCATTAGCGATGGCAATGGCAGTGGCATACAGCAACTTCTGCGGACAACTCGCTCATGAGAACCGGGCGGGGACGGCTCGTTCCTACGTGGCTGATACGCTCGGCTCACTTGTGGCCGCGGTCCGCGGAGCTTTACCGCCCTTCTCAGCCACCTACTGGCCCTACGGGGAAGGGCGCAGTAGCTCCGGAACCAATGCCTCGCCTTGGGGTTTTGTTGGTTTACGCGGCTATTTTAGCGATCTGGCTGACAGGCTTTCTTATGTACGCTTTCGGTTATATTCACCGTATTCAACCCAATGGTTGACTCGGGAATGGGCCATATCTACGGTAAAGTCATATTCCTACTGTGACCAGCTGCCAATTACCAGGACTGATCCTTTTGGGTGGGATGACGATTACGCCGGATGTAATGACAATGATATTAGCCGAATCAAGGCTGCGCTGCAACAGTTCAAGGATTTGATGGCATCTGGAGGCACGAGTGAGTTTCATAAGTGTCTCAACGGTCGTGAGTGCCCTAATGATTTCCCGCTCCTGCCCGACCAACCAGCAGGATCGAGTTATACTGGCGCACATACTGATTTCAATTGCATACTTGGATGGTTACAAGCAGGTCCCAAAAAGGGCGGAATCAAATTCCATTGCTGCGGACTCTTTAATTGGTGCCACCACGCATGCTTTGGTAATACCTGCGCGTTAGGCTCGCTGGGCACGAGCGGGTATACGGACATCTATCTCTGTGGGGGGGTGTGGGATCAAAAGACCTGTGGGCCGTTATTATGTAACGTTATCCATGAAATCCTTCACGGCTGCGAAGGCATTGGGCATCCGCCTGAGGCCTTCAACTGTATTGCCAAGCTTCCTGGATGCGAAAATGCCAGACAATACTAATCGAAAGCGACGCATATTTATTGTCAGCATTGCACTTGGACTTGCTCTTTCTCTATGCTTTCTGATCGTGAAGGCTTTCGCGCCCGGAGACTACGACTTCGCGAGAGGCTTTGGGGCAATTAAGCGGTCAGATCCCAAATACGACGGAGCCGACGTCTATGTTTTTACGCAGCCACCACTGTTGGTATATAAGTCAGTTAGAGCGGAGCTTCTTCATCGCGGTTGGATTAACGTCAGCGAGAAAATACATCTAGGCAAGAGCTCTGCAAGCACGGATACTTACTCTCTATTTCGCCGAGGAGACATCTATGCTGCGGAATTCACATCTGGGAAATGGATGTCTCCCAAATTGGCAAGGGAGTATAGCGCCGAGGTTGCGATTTATGACAGCTCTTCTATGTCGCGAGATTAATAAACAACCATCGGCATAATGGATTTAGGCCAAGGTCGTATTCGAGTGTCGCATGCGCAACACGATTATCGAGAGAACGGCGAAAGAGGCATAAAGCGCCAAAAAGGATCAAGCCGGCCCAAAGCTAACAACGGAACAAGCCTCTGAAACAGCAACCCGCTACCTGCACATCCAATATGTTCTGCGGTGTGCTCGAACGGCCAAGGATCCCACACCGAAGAAGCGTCAACCAGCCAACAGATCGTTCCCAAGCCTTAGTCTTCGTCTACCGCTAGAGACGCATTTTCAAACTCGATTTTCCCTGAAATGATCTGAGTGCGAATAGTGTTTAAGCGTCTGACAGAGCCCCTTACTAGCCCGCGTCGTCTGCTGTTCGCTCCCCAAACTCACTTTTCACGAGTCGCGCTGGGGTGAAACAAGGAGTCGCCCAAAATTATCCTGAACCACCTCGCTTATAAAGGCCTGGTCACGACCTAGACAAGATGCCAGCCTCACAAGCGTATCCACCACATCGGTTGGCCAACAAGGACGGCTGTTAACGTGAGTGAATGGGCCGTCAGTCTCGGTCAGCAGCCGATCGAGTGGAATCATGCGAAGCAGACGACTAGCGTGGGGACGCTGAAGCATTCCTCTGTTGATCGAAAAGTAGCAATCAAGCTCGATGGCTCGCTTGACTTCAGCCAGGGTGCCAGTGAACCAGTGCAGGATGACCACGCCCTTGGAACTCGGCAGGTACTGTTCGACCATGTCTAGGACAGCGGTTGCCGCCCTCACACTATGAATCGAGAGAACCTTCCCGCCAGCTTCGGCACACGCCAACAGAACCTGGCCGAAGACAACCTTCTGTTGCTCGAAGGATCGGTAATACCGTGGGCTGGCGTCGAGCCCGACCTCGCCCACAAAGCGAGCTTCGGGCAGGTATTGCTCCCAAAGGGTTAGCTCTGAAGCGTGATCGGCGACAAGTTGGGGATGCAATCCAAGCGCTGGTTCCACGAGCTGTATCTTGGCGGCAAGATCACGATTTCGTGGCCAAGCCCGTGGTGTCGTCGTAACAGCTAGAGTCGCCACTTGGGCGGTCTCGCAGCTGGCCGCCACTTTCTCCATGTCTGGATAGAGGTCGAGATGGCAGTGAGCATCTACGAACTCCCCGCTTAGGTGCCTCATAGGGGCTTCGTCTCAACGCCATCCAACAACATGCCCACTTCCAACAGCCCGCGCCGGTATACGTCGGCGAGCGCTTCCCAGTCGCTGGGAACATCTCCCAGGGGGCCGACTTTGTGTATCAACGCCCGAGCTAACTTCGGATTGCTGACGAGTCTTTCGATGGCGAGCTGAAACGAGCGAATCTGAACCCCCTCCGACCTTTGAGTGTTCAGGGGCCGCGCCGTCAAGTCGGTGAGTGTGTACTTAGTCGGGTCAGCAGCGGAACCAAGACCCTTCAGGACTGCGGCCCGCCGTATCAAGCAAGGCAGGCAATAGCCACAATGCTGTGTTCCAACCTTCTGCCAGCGTCCCTTGGTTGGAGAAGAACATGACAGAGATCTAGGCAATAGCTTTAGGAGTGTCGGTTGATCTGCGCAGTTTGCTACCATCTCGCCCTTTGTCTTGTCCCAGTAAGGATTCGTAATAGTGCCGGGAATGCCTAAGAGGCTCAGTAATTCCGACCATCGTGCCAGATAGAAAGGGTGCGTCGTCCGGGTGCTCAAGGCGCCAATTCGGTTTGGATCGAGGGGAACATTGAGCGCGATGAGGCCATTCTCGGGCACCCGCAACTGGAACTCCCGTCGAAAGGCTGTTCCGGCAACAATTGCGGCAGCGATAAAAAGGAAAGATCGAGATCGCGTCGTATTCTCTTTGCGTACGGCAGGGATCAAATTCTTGTCGAATTGGAGCCACAAACGCAAGACTCCAAACGGATGCTTCGAGTATCGGGCTTCAAGCCCGGCCACGCACGCATGCTGGACTTTACTCGTCGCCCCGTCACCGGCGTGACTAACTAGCAGCGGGCTGGCTCCACCAGCCAACTCGTCGAGTGCTCCAATCAGGCTATCCATCCCCCCAGAGAACAACGACACGTTTGTGTAGGTCGTGGCCTTGAGACCAGCCGGGGGCGTTTTCAGAACGATACTGAAGTCTTCTGGCCGGGAGCGGAAATCTATCTGCCAGCGATCTCCCGTTAGGAAGTTGAGAGACGTTCGGAGAGTCTCTGTGCACTTGCCCCAGAGCGAAGGATCAGACACGGGCACAACGAGCCGGATTTCGCGCGTCCAATTGTCCTCGGATTCGGATTGACGAGAAATCCGCGTATCGGCGGCGTAAACGAGAGTTGCGAGGATTAGTAGGTCGAAACCGATCTCCGTGGGATATAGGCTAAGTTCGCGAAGGTCCGCAATGAAATGTCCCAAACCATAACCAAAAACCCCAGCATCGGGAACGAAATCGACGACATTGAGGATTTCACCGGCTTCCAATGGAATCGCCGCTTGGTCGCTGGCTCCAAATTTGGCGGCTAAGACTCTCTTGCTCACGCTGAACCTCCATCACCATATTGGCTAAGGATCGCGAACGCCTGTCCGTAAACCTCGGTGGAGACGCGTTTTGCATCCGCCTGACTGAGACCTCGGAAGTCAGCGTTCCGGGAATCGCATGCGTCGCGAACGGCTCCTCGAATGTAATCGCGGATCTGTACTTGGATAAATGCGACCTCTTTAGCACTTTGAGCGAGTCGGACGACACCCGCGCCAATGTCGGCGTAAAGTCGGTCCAGGATAGTGTTCGACACGAATGACTCGAGAATTAACCGAACCTGGCCCTCGGTTAAGGCATCGAATGACGCTATACCTGCATCGACCATCTCAATGATCGTTTCTGTAAACGCATCCCTTGCGATACTGGAATCGACGGAACCATCGCTGGGACACAAGACGTCCGCAAGCCCAAAGAATATGCTCTCCATCGGTTTACCGATGAGCGAGCCGAGGCTGACGGCTTCGAGTGCAGCTGTCAGCCCCCTCGCCTGTGCATCGGCTAGAAAGCCTAACAGTTTTCCGGCCGTGGCTCGCGAAGAACCCATCCGGCGCGCGGCGCCTCCAGATCCGCCGCTTGACCGAGAGACATAGTCGGCCACGGCCTTGCCAAAACTGCGTCTGCTGGTCCCGCCTGACGAGGCAAAACGCGAAAGAGAAGCTCGGGCCTGTGTAAATCGCTTCGGATCAACTGGAGCCGGCGGCGGCATCTGTGTAGGTTGCTGCGGCTGGGCTGGATTTGTTGGAGGCGACGCTGGAGGCATTTGCGTGGGCGTCGGGTTGTCGCCTTGGTCAGGCAACCAACTGGGGATCAAAGGGTTACGTCCTCCCGGTCCGCCATATGAACTTGACGTGCCCATTAACGATCTCCTCGAATCGTCTTTAGGGTTTGGGTCGCTGTCGTCGCGAGAACCTTGTTCGTGGGATGCGTGCTCCAACCCTGGAGTAAAGCTGCCAGTCGTGTTGCCGCGGAAGGACCAAGCGTACTCCAACCCACAACGACCCATGCGCCGATCTCTTCAGTTGGCAGGCCTTCAAGGAATTCCAATAGTGCCTTTTCGAGGAACGATTGCGCTCGCACTAAACCCCTCAGACCCTCAACGCCTTCAGGCTTATTCTTAAGATTGGCCTGCCTAATCTTCGTCGCCAATTCCTCGAATACGGTCTCCGCCTCCACGGCCGTAAGCTTCTTTAAATCTGCCTCCATTCCGGCGACAGCGAGTTCGCTGCCCATGAGAGCGTCAACGACCTGGGCAAGTTGACCAAGGGCTGTTCGCAATCCGCTTCTCGCTTGTTGGTTTGCGATGAACACGTAGGGGCGCAGATCGATGGTTGACAACTGAGGCTCAAGCTTCGACCAAGACGCAACCCATTCGTCTTGCATCCAGGGGGAATCGGATGGGGAATTGGTCGATGAGGGTGACGCCGCTTTGGAAGGGCTGGCTTCTTGCTTGGGCTTCTTTTGCTGATTTCCCTCCGCAGAATCTTCCAGAGCCGCAAGCATCGAGGACGTTCCTTTGGGGTCGCTTCCTGCCTCGATCGCAATTTGATCGAAGAACTTGGACTTGAACTGTTCTGCGAGCATTAACTTAGCCAAGATCGGAAGTTGAATGTCTCCGCCGAACCCGCGAGCCACGGCGATCTGCTGGCGAAGGAGCATGGAATTGAGGAACCGCTTCACTTGTCGAGGATTCCCGCTCGTGCCCTGGGCGAGCGTTGGCCCGATACGATCGCTCAAGAGGAGTAGATCGGCTGTCTCGGACTGTTTAGTACCTAGAGCCTTTCGGATTTCGGAATCCTGAAGGCGGGCGCCGAGCCACGGTCGCTTTAATACATCCCGGGCGTGCCGAATTAGTTGTTGGAATTCCGGAGAGCTTGGGCCGAGGGCCGCTTCCGCCAGAACCAGGGCGACATACACTCGGGTTTCTGCCTCTCCAAGGGCCGGGATGCGAAATGGCACCTGAATGAGCTTCTCCAAGTAGTTCCTGGCGTAGGTCTGGGGACCGGAGGAGTTTGGAAGGTCGGGGAAGTGCTTTCGGACGGAATACTCGATCATTGCTTCGTCCGCCGCGACTACAAATGCCGTTCGGGATGTGAAAACAAAGAGGCGAATCGCTTCAAGAGTCTCGATCGCAGTCTCTGGCAAGCATCGATCGAGATCATCGACCAGAACGATGAGTTGCTCAATCTCTGCCTGGTTCAGTAGTTCGTCAAAGGCTTTCCGAAACTCATTGATCTCCTCAGGGACGTTCTTAGATTCGGCCTCAGGCTTAAGCAGGCCTTTCAAGCCCTCCAAAGCCCCAGCAACCTCCTGTTGGTTGACGACCGCTCTAGGGTCGGCGAGGACACGAACGGCAGTGCCGACCGCAGCTTGTAACAGACTATGAGTTGGAAGACCGGTGAGAGCGGTAACAGCCAACCCACCCGTGCTCTTTGCCACTTTAAGCCAGTCAATCCTCCTAAAGATTGCTTTAACTTTCTCACCAGCTTTCGTTAATGCTGGACGCTTCTCTAGAAGTCCGGTCACGATGCCTTCGAGAAGGGCGATCTTGGCGTCTTCAAATCCCTGGAAACGCCAACCGTTGAACTTGAGGCATAGCACCTTGGTGTCTGGTTCGAGTGCGGCCTCGATCATCTCAAGGATGCTCGACTTTCCCGCACCCCAGTCACCGTGGACGCCGATCGTAATAGCCCGCTCTGGATTCTCGCGGACAAGACTGACGATCGTAGACGCAATTGCCTCGTTGTTCAGGAGGTCAACTCTTGTTTCGTGGTCGCTGAGGAAAGTTCTAAGTGAGGCCATGGATAAATCGAGCCCGCCAACAGCAATTGCCACGGCGAGGAATATCAAAGTCACTATACATGCTTTGATTCCAGTGTGAAAGAGTCGCTGTAAGGTGGTGAATTAGAGTAGTCCACCAAAGGGCTTTCTAAAGCGGCCAGGTTGGGAAGGTGGATTGCCACTTTGAACCCGAATTCGAAGGATGGGCTGTATCCGTGAGCATGCCAATCCCTGGATTGTCAGCCGGGAGGAGGAAGCGCCTGCGGGCTCAATTTCACACTTTGCTCGTACGATGATGACGCTCCTTTGGCTTCAGGGGTCTAGCACTGAGAAACTCATCGTGAGTGGCTACTAACAGAGTTCGCAAGTGGTTCGCACTTTTGTCGGCCGGGCGCGCCCGATCAGACAATTGAGTTGAAGCAAACCGCCTCAAACCTTCAAAAGGGCTGTTTTGGGGTGTTCGTATTTGCCCAGTTGGATCGACGGTTGCACCTTCGGGAAAGAAGAACCGGAGAACGTGCTTCTGTACGGTCATGGACGCTTCAAGCCAAAAGTGGTCGAGTTGACTCAAGAAGGTTTCGGAGCGCTCGATGACGAACTTGATGTTGTTGGGCTGTTCTTGTGTTTCCTGAAGATGAAGGCGTAAGTCAGCTATCTTCTGGCCCAGCTCAGCGATCTGGTCTTTGGCGAGGTGGTCGGGCAAGACACCTTGCGCGCTCTTAATTGCCAGGGCCCCCTGCAAATCTGCCAATCGGCCCATTTCCTTCTCAATGCGCTGCCTCTTGTCTTGACAGGCTGATCGCTCCTGCCGCCAAGCATCGATGAGCTGCGTCCGGACGAGAGGCGACATCGGGTAGTTTTTCTTCAACGTGGCAAGGAGTTCAACGAGCCGCTCTTCAACCAGCTCCTTGCGCCAATTGACTTGGGGGCAGTGTTTGCAGCGGTAATACGGATATCTCTGACGACGACCTTGTGCCCAACTCGCAGTCAGGAAATGACCCTTGGGGCAGCGAAGCGTCCCTCGAAGCGGAAAATCTGGATGATCGCGTTGGTAGGTTCGTATTGGCTTCCGCGGCCGGATCGCTGCTTGCGCTTTGTAGAAGACCTTTTCTGAAACCAGCGGTAGCAAAGGCGGAGCCGCGGGCCGGGTGATCCCGAAAGCTTCGATTATGCCGATGTATATCTTGTTATGAACCATCTCGTAAATCTGACTTCGACACAGTTTGATGCCGTGGCCAGCTAACCAGGCGCGAGCGTCCTTCAGCCGGTATTCGCCGGAAGCTAGACGTTCAAATGCCTGGGTCACAATCGGCGCGGTCGCCGGGTCTGGTTCGCACGTTGCTTTCTTGCCAACGAATGTTCGCCGGTAACCCTTGGGTGGCCAGAGATAGCGGCCTTCGGCGACGGATTCCTTGGTGCCGTTTCGCGCTCGCTCGGAGCGTACATCGTTATCGAATTGGGCACTGGCAGCCAGCATGCTCTCGAAGAACCGACCGGACGGTGAGTCGTCGAAGTGCTCGTCGATTGATTCGACTCGAATGCCGAGTTTACGAAGATAGCCCTTGAGGTAGTGATAGTCTTCGGCGTAACGAGCAAAGCGATCAACCTTGGGAAAGATCAGCACCTTAATCCGGCCCCGATTCTTCGCGCAGTAGGCGAGCATTTCTTGCAGAACTGGCCGGTTGTCAGTTTTCGCGCTTTCACCTTCTTCAACGAAGAGTCGATCAAAGTCGTAGCCTTTCCGGGCGACGTTTTCGTAGACCCGACGTTCCTGCGTCACGAGCGATGTGCCGTCCTTAGCTTGGCGGTCGGTCGAAACTCGAATATAGGCTATCGCTCGATCCATTCGTTGTAGCTGACTAGAAGAATCCGTGCCAGTTGCTTGGCCCGGTCTAGCGACATGTTCGCAGAAGTTTCGACGGTGTCAAGTTGCCGTTCTTCGCCACGAAGACTTTGCCGTTTGGAATGCTCGGATTCAGGCGTCTTGTTTAGGTTTGAGTAGCTGATCGACTTGCTGCCGGTCGCTTCTTGCGACCGCTCCCGCCGAACAGGCGTCTGGCCCTCAGACACGGCGACCCCAGCGGTAGTCGTGGGCCTCAAAGAGGGTCTTGCCGCTTCTGGCGTAGCAAGCTACGATGCCCCTATGAGACCGATTCCGCCCCATGTGGCCAGAGCGATCGAACAAGAGTTGCCTCGATTGGCCCGAGCGGTGGCCGGTAGTCAAGATGACGTGTTGCTCTCTTGGGCCGATTTCGGCGACGATCCGGACTTGCTCTACCACTGCGTCTGGTACGCCCTCTGCCAAGGCAAAGCCGTCGTGATCGAGCCGCCGATCTAGTGGTGGTCTATGCTTTCCGAGCAAAAGCATAGACTTCTTTTCCGTCAGCGGCCTCGCTTCCAGCGGCCATATTTGCCGTTCTTCAATTCTTGGCCGACTTGTCGCCATTTCGCCTCGATCAACGGGTCCTTGATGGGTTTGGAATGCGCGCTCTGGCGGTCTAGGGCCATCTCCTCGGCACTACGGGTCTGTTTCTCGTTGTGACCATGAACGAGGTGAAACTCGGCTCGGTTGTCACCATTTCGATCATCTTCCCGCTCGTTTTGAGAAACGTCGCCGCCAAATAAATAAACCGGTTGATCGTTTTGATCATCGACAACAACGGTTTTTCTTTTGTCTTCTTTTTTGTTGTCCTTTCTCATTTGGGAAGTCCTGTTTTGGATTTCAGCCCGCCTTTCTTCCAAGAAGCGAGCGGTGAGAGTCGGATGGAGGCTGAAATGCAAGCCGCCGCGCTCTCGCCGCCGGGCCCAGGACGATTCGAGCGCTTCGCCGGAGCGGTTGCGCACGACGATCAAGTTGCTTTGAACGAGCACGGCAATGGCCCGGCTGAGAGCGGCGCTGGCTCGGCCCGTCTTGTCTTTGAGCTGAGCGTGACTCAGCCAATCTCGCTCCTTGTGCCATCCCCAGGTTTGGCGCAGGATCACCAGCAAGAGCCGGAGTTCGGTATCCCGGAGCCGGGGCAGCAGGCGATCAACCAAGAGGTTGGGCAGCGGCGTCGAGCCGGACCTCGTCATCTTCTCCTCACTCGGCATAGGCGGGTTCGTCGTAATCGTTTTCGATGGCGGCGATGATCATCGAAGCCGGACGCCTGGCCGAGCGGTACGGCAGCCAGTCCAGTTGCCGGCGAATGCGGATGGCCGGGTGACGCCGAACCAGGTTCTCGGCTTTACGCAAGGCGACGCCAACTTCGACCAGTTCGAGGATGAGCTGGTCGCGCTCGCTGAGATGGACTTCATCGGGCGCCGGTTCTTTGGGCAGCAGCTCGCCGATCGGCTTAAGCTCGCTCATCGGTAGCCTCCCAGTCCTAACGAAAGGGCGATGAAGGCGATGACGATCAGCCCCAGCACGAGCCACCACCACAGCTGAGGCTCTTCCGGCCGAGTCGGCGGAGTGGTGCTGACCAAATCCAGTCCGCTCGGACCACTCCCGTATCTGTCAGTGGGGTACTGCATGGCCGCAGGCTTACTTGTCAACGATGAAGCCAAGCGCAATCGGTCGAGGGTGCGAAAGAAGCTCTCGGAAATGGCGGGATGGTCGCTTGGTCCATCGACGCCCAGACCCAAGGCAGCCATCGAGCCGGCCAGCCCAGAAACAGAAACCAAGCGGATCGGGCGGCCGGGGAATTCCAGAGCGGCGGCGATGGCTCGTGGGTAGAAGAAGCTGTTGGTGACGATCAGGCCCTGCGGGATCCCCTGCCGGAGCATGAAGCCCCAGAGTTCGTCGACCGCCCTTCGCTGGATCGGCGTTCGCCAATGCCGCAGCTGGATGGCCACCTTGACGGACGGGCAGTGCGGAGACTCCGCGACAAAGTCGGCGCCGCCGACTCTTCGCCTGCCCCGAGCGGCGGAGCGCTTGAGAACGCATATATCGCGGTAACCTTTGGCTCCCAGCCAGAGCAGTACGCAGTTTTGGAACGAGACAAAGCTCAAATTCCTGACTCGCCCGGTCAGAGCCCGATAGGATAGGCTGCTGCTGTTTGGTTTGCTGCCGCTGCTGTTGTTGTTGCGGCCGCTGTTCATGTCGTCGTCGCCGTTCTTGTTGGTTGTCAATTGCCTCCTTTCGCTTGCTTTGGATTCTTGTCCATCCGGCCGCCGCCTGGCGAACCCCGGCCCGGATGCGGCCGGTCGGGCGGCGCGGGGAACTCATGAACGTCGCCGGTCCAGCGGCCACGCTCAATGTGGTCGAACTCCGGCACCGGCGTGCCGTCGGCGTCGTGGACGGCTTCCGGCAGGCAGCCGGGGCGGCAGTTCATGAGTTGGCAAACGAACCTGGTCGGATAGCGGCCGTCCAGCGAGAAGACTTCGGAGGCAGGCAACGGACGGCCGAGCTGGGCCTCCAGACACTTGACAATCCGCTCGGCGGTGCTATACCGAGGACTAGTCCGGCCGGCGACCAGTTTGCCGATACAGGACTGCGAGAGCCCGGTGTCCTCGGCGAGCGTAAAGGTCGCTCGGAAGCTGTATCTGGTGAGATGCATGAGCACGGCGGCCAAACGGTTGCTTCCGCTGGCGGCAGCGCTCACGCTGCGATCAACATTACCCATGTCTGATTCGCAGCGTGAATGGTGCCGCGAGCCTTCGCAACTATCGCGGATCAAAAGACGCGAAAATTGCACGACAACGCTTCCTCTGCTCGGCAGAGGGCCAAGAATTCACGCCAAACCCCTCTCACCCAAAACTAAGCTCACATCCCGGGTGAAGCGCATAAAATCCCTGCGGCCAGTCACTCGTCTATTGGCATAGACTGTCTATTTGTGTAGAATGCAGTCATGACTGACGTTGGAGTTCCTCTTGGCTCACTGGAGACCGAGCTCATCCGCTACATTGCGATCCATCCCAACGAATCGGGACGGCAGATCGCCGATGCTTTGGCGGAAGAGCGCGGCGTGGCTCGAACCACCGTGCTGACCGTCCTTGAGCGGCTGAGAAAGAAGGGGTTGGTTTCGCGACGCAAGCGAGCGGGCATCTACTGCTACCAGGCCCAGGTTCCGGCCAGCCAGGCGATGCGATCGACGGTGGAGCGGTTCGTCACCCAGATCCTGGGAGGGTCGGTGACTCCCGTGCTCGCTTTCCTCGCTGATACCGACGAGCTGTCCGACGAAGACGTCGACGAACTCGAGCGGTTGGTCAAGGCTCAGCGTGAGAGGAGGATCAAATGACCGACGCCACCCAGCAGATTCTCGACCGCCTGATCGCAGGGAGCGTTGGCGGCGGTATCGCCGTTGCCATCGCCCTTCTCGTCACCGTCGCCTTCAAGCGGCTCAACCCGACCGTGCTGTCATGGATTTGGCGCCTCGCGATCCTCAAGGTGGCGGTAAGCCTTGTCTGGCTCTCGCCGATCGAGCTGAATATCCTGCCCACCACATTCCGCCACTCCCCCGCCCCCGTTGGCCGGCCGCTGCCGCCCACGCCAAGCCACTCGTCACCGAGCAGCGCGGCGAGTAGCGAAATAGCCCCCCAGCGTCCCGAAATCTCGTGGCCCGCTATCCTCTGTGGGGTTTGGCTGCTTGGGTTCTTGGGCGTTGCCGGCGTTCGGGCTCGCAGGCCCCGGTTGCCGAAGGCGGTTCCCGTGGAAGACACCTGGCTTTTGGCCCTCCTCGACGGTTGCCGCGGACTTCTTCGCCTGAAGCGGCCGGTAGCCATCGAGGTGACCGATGAGCCGATCAGTCCGATCCTTGTCGGGCTCCTTCGTCCGCGAATCATCGTGCCTTCCGCGTTGACCAAACAGGACAGGGAGGGGGATCTCCGGCTGGTTCTCATTCACGAGCTTTGCCACCTGAAGCGCCGCGATCCCTATTGGACCGCGCTCGCCGGCCTCGTCCGCCACGTGCTGTACTTCCATCCTCTGATGTGGATTCTCGGGCGCCCCTGGAATCTTGCCCAAGAGGCGGCTTGCGATTCCCTGGCCATGGAGACGGCCCCAGCCGGCCAGGCGTCCTATGCGGAGACGTTGGTGCGTCTCCTCCGGTGTTCCGAGCGCCGGTCCTCGGCCGGCCTGGCTGTCGTGCCGACGTTCGATCAGAAGAGCATGATGAAGCGGCGGCTGGATTGGATCGCCGGTGCAAAGGCTCTGTCTAGGGGACGTGCCGTGCTCTTGGCCGGAGCGGGCATCGTCGTTCTGGCCGGCGGGATTGTGCCGTGGCGCGTCGACGCCGCAGAAAGCCCGAAGAGCCAGGGAGACGCCCCACAAACTCAGCCGATCGGCGATGTCGATTGGTCCACTCCGAGGCTGGCGTCCGCCGCCGACTCCAACGGTTTCCGGATCTTGGAGGTGAAGAGGCTTCGCGGAACCGAAGATGCGACCTACGACGGCTCGGGCCCCATGCTCGGCATCCAGTGGCCGGAGATGACCACCGCCGTATGGATCAAAGTTCCGGACGCGTTGCAGGGGAAAGAGTTTGACGCAACGGTGTCAACCCCCTCCGGCGAGGTCGTCGGACTCCGCCCCACCTTCGGATACCTCACGGGGCAGGGCGACGGTCAGTCGAAATCGATCCTCAGCGTCGCGTTGCCGATCGGCTATTCGGACGACGTGCGGACGCTGACTCTGCGCCTCTTGCTCGATGGCAAGGGGCAGGCTGACTGGACCTTTGACAGCCTGCCGAAGACGCCCCGGTTGCTGAGCGCGGGCACGACAGCCGTTCGCGAACGGACAGTCCGGGGCATGACGTTGCGGGCTCTGGCGTTCCGAGACACGGCGAACCACGGCGATCGGGATCGCGAGATCAACTGGGGCGTCGTCTCGATGTCGAATCCGCCTCGCGGTGAGCAGTGGGAACATGTCGAGACGGACGTCACGTTCGACCTGGCGTCGACCTTGTTACAAGACTATGGACATGGAGGCCGAATCCCGGTCTCCAAATGGAGCTACGACTACGCCCCATTTCCAAGCGATCTGACCTTGATGGCCTTCGCGAGTTCATTGAAGCTGGCAAAGATCCATACGAACCTCGTCCGATACGACACTCACGAAGAAACGATCGAGCTGACCGGGCTGCGAATCGAGCCCTCGAAAACACCCATGCTCTTAGGGCGTGGGGTCCGGGAGGATCGTTTTCAGATCGTCAACGACGCCGACCGCAAGTTCACTACGCCGTCAGGGCTTGAACTCACGTTTGCGAAGCAGAACGGCTCGACCCCGGTTGTCCCGCTCTACTCGGGCGGCAACCACTTCTTCCTGATTCTGACCACGCCCCAAACCGACCACCCATCCCTTCCCCAGTCGCCCTTGTTCCGCCGCTACCACCGCCCCCTCGAGATCTCGATCGAGGAGGAAGGCCTCGGCTCCGTAGGCTCGTGCCTGTGGAAGGACGGCAAGATCGAACTTGAGATCGATGCGGGCAAGGCACTCTCCTCCGGGCCGGTCCCTCCCCTCAAGCTGAAGTTCATCCAACGGACCGACCTCGAGACAATCCCGATGGACTTTGTCGTGCCGATTGAAGATCAGAACTTGGACAGGCCAGTACACAAGTCGAGATGACGAGAAGAATAACGCGGCATCAGAACTCTCAGACGGGTCTGGGACTCCTCGCGAGTTACCGTGCGGCCGAGCCGGGCTAAACGCATCTTGAAGGAGGGTTGCTTCATGTTCGCTATTCAGATCTACAATGAACTCTGACCCGGATGTCTCCCGGTCGGATGCTTGTGCTGATACTTTGCAGCAGGGCTGAGCTTGCCACTTGTCGGCGCCCCGGCAACCGCCGGGGCCAGCCAAATGAGGTCCGCTGGAGCCGTCGCCGCAAGGGGGGCGACCTAACATGAGGACCGGTTGGTAGAATCGCTCGTCAATTGGCTTCGGCGATGCACTGGCAAGGGAACTCATCGTCGCCGGCGAGTAACTCGGCGCGCAGTTTGGAAATCCCCGAAACTTGTTCCGCGCAGAATGGAGACGACAGAAGGGCTAGCATTGACGAGCTTGATGTGGTTGGCTCTAACAAACTCAGCCGCGTAGAACTTGGCTTTGATATCAAAGCTATGGCAAGGGCCGGTCGAGCCGAGATAGATCACCGAGCGGGTCAAGCCCCGGCAGTTGGCGGAGCAGCCTTTTCGAAGCGACCACAAGATAAGGCCCGCGGCGAAGACGACCGCGCCGATAGATAGCCCACCAAGTTCGATGCTAAGAGTCGGCCGACTCGTCAGCACCGAAGCGATGAAGCTGCCTAAAACCGAAAGCGCCACCAAGCTGAGCGAGGCCAGGAGAACTCCATCGGCCGTCTTCACATGCTTCTTGCAGCGGACGCAATACGGCACCTCCCAAACCCAGCCCTTGGTTAGGGATCGCCGGTTCTTTTCCGATCCCGACACCGGCAAATGCGTCAACGGGTAGGCGCCGCAACAGGCGCAGGAGCGAGGGAAGACGAACTGCTTGCCGGAGACGCTGACTTTCATCGGAGTCATCTTCGCCCTTTGCCCCCGGCAGCGCAAGAATCACGGCTCTTTGGCTTATGAAAAGGCCCTTCACAGGAGAAGGGCTGGGTCGGGGTTAGTGGCAAGGATCGAGGACCCGGGCGCGATCTTCGGCGGATCGCAAGCCCGGACAGGTGCCAAGCACCAGCATCGTGATCAGGCGATCGACGGTCGGATTGTAGAGCCCGAAGGTCGGCAGCTTCTCGGGCGCTCGCCGGGAGATGGCCAGATCCGTCGTCGAATCGAACTGGTAGCGCCAGAGCCGAGCCGCTCGAAACGGCTCGTCTCTGAGCTCTTTGCCGAAGTGGTAGTAGAAGCCGCCGGAGAGGACGAGGATTCGCGGCGCGCCCCACCGGAGCGGCACGACGGCCGAGCGTTGGTGAGCGGCGTTGTGGATGCCGCAAACCAGAATTTGACTGCCAAGAGCGATTTCCTCGGCTTCCCGTTCAATGGCGTCGAGCTCGATCGGCAAATGATCAGGCCGGCCGCGAGCTCTGGGAACGAGCGCCAGATCGGCTCCGAGAAGCCGGACGTTTCCGAACAGCCACAAACCGGCCGGCGCAAAGTAGCTCGGCACATCCCGGTAGATCATGGTGCCGGGTCTTCCGCATGTCAAGGACAACATCTTTACAAACCTCCAAGGTGCGCGGAAGCGGCGAATAAGCCGCCTCCGGACCCTAGCGATAGCCAAGACCGAGCCGGAGCGCAAAATTGGGGGCCCGAAGGCTTTCAAGGGCCGATCCTTTTGCCGGCGCGATCTGCAGCCCTCGGTCTTCGATATTTGCGGACGTGCCTTAGCTCTGCGAGCGTGGCTTCTACGGACGCCTCTTGGCGCCCGATACCCCCAAGGAGGCCCACCATTGGCACCGCACATTTCCAGCCCTGCCGGCCGGCATTCCCGGCCCCGCTCACCTCAGCTCCCACGCAGTAGCCGTTCGCCCTACGAAATCGTCACGGAACGAATCCTCAAAGCTCTTGAAGAAGGCGTCGTGCCGTGGCGAAAGCCATGGCAGGAGAACACCTCCTTGCCCTGCAACGCGATCAGCCACCGTCCCTATCACGGCATCAACCTGCTGCTGCTCGGCCTGAGCCGCTACCGCGATCATCGCTGGCTGACCTACCGGCAAGCTCAGGAACTCGGCGGCCACGTCAAGCCCGGCGAGAAGTCTTCGATCGCCGTCTTCTGGAAGCAATGGGAGCCGAGCGGTGATAAAGAGGAAAGCAGCAAAGGCCACCGTCAGCAAGTTCCTCTCCTGCGCTTCTACCATCTCTTCAATGTCGACCAGTGCGAGGGACTGAAGCTCCCAGCGCTTGCGACGACCCCGAGACCGCATCATCAGCGGATCGAAGCGGCCGAGGAGTTGGTTCGGTCGATACCGAATCCACCCCGGCTCCACGAGGGCTTGAAGATCGCTTGCTACTACCCACGGATCGACGTCGTTCATATGCCGGCTCTGGATTCGTTCGAAACGCCAGACGCCTACTACGCGACGCTCTTCCACGAACTTGGGCACGCCACCGGACACCAGACTCGGCTCAACCGCCCAGGAGTGACGGCAGCACCGAGATTCGGTACGAGCGACTACAGCAGGGAAGAACTAATCGCTGAGCTCACCTCCGCCTTCTGTTGCGCCACGCTCGGCCTCGATAACTCGCTCATCGACAACGCCGCCAGCTACATTGACGGGTGGCTGATGACCCTCCGATCCGACGCCAAGGCGATCGTCACCGCTTCGGCTCAGGCTCAACGGGCCGCCGACTACCTCCAAGGTTCATTGCCCAGCGCAGATGAAACGCCGAGGGAAGCCTCATGAATATCTCCGATATGGCGGCGCTGGTTGGTCAGACCGTGGTGATCAAAGTGGAGTCGCTGAGCGTCGAGTGCGTCGTCCACGGTTGCAAGTCTGTGTATGGTTCCGTTCGGCTCCTGGTGGAGCGGTGCGCGGCTTCGGCCGGCAATGGGTCGATCGCGGGCGCGTTGATGATCGCCAAAGCCCGGAGGTTCGATCATGAACTTCCAACGCTGGATGCAAGAGGTCGACGACATCTGCATGCACACCTACAGCCTCTCCATTCACGATCTGCCGGACATGCCGTTCTACGACGCTTACAAATCCGGCCAGACTCCCGAGGAGTTCATTGGCGAAGCAATCCCGAACGTCGATGCCCTACGCGCCATCGTTTTCAGTTAGTCGTGCACGATTGCTCAACTCTATCTCGGATCCTTGCTACTCGCAGGGTCCTTTTCTATGCCATCGTCACAGCTGTACATGAGTGCACGATCAAATCGGATAGCTGAGCCAATTGCAAAACTGGCTGTGCGCCTTGTTTCTAGGGGCCCGTGCGTCCGTAATTTTGTGACAAAAGACGATAGTGCAACGGACCCCGGCTTCAGAATAGCACCGTTCTGGAAGGATCTGCAGCGATCCCTTTTCGGGCCTTTGGAGGAGGAGGTCGGGCCGCTCTTGAAGTCCCATCAAAGGGTTGCCATGGTCTTGGAAGTGATCCGCGTCGAGGAATACGTTTCAAGGTCGGTTTGGCGGCTTGGGCGACCCCGTGAGCCCCGCGTGCCCTTGGCCCGTGCTTTCGTCGCCAAAGCAGTTCTAAACATCCCAACGACGGCAGATATTGTGGACCGCTTGAAGATCGACTCCCGCCTGAGACGGGTCTGCGGTTTCGAGGGCCGGGTTCCAAGTGAATCCACTTTCAGCCGCGCTTTTGCGGAGTTCTCGGCTTCGGGGGTGCTGGACAAGGTGTTGGAGGCCGGGGTCCGAAGCTATCTTGGGAACGAGATCATTCATCACGTGTCTCACGACGCAACCGCGATCCAGGGGCGCGAAAAGGGAGTTCGCAAGCCCAAGTCCAAGCCTGAAAAGAGGCCACGGCGGCCCAAGGGCGAGCCGCCTCCACCCACTGTCCTGGAACTTCAGGAGGGGCGCAGTTGGCAGGCATCTTCTTCGCTCTTTCCGGATCGCTGCGACTTTTGCGTGAAAATCGGCTCTATGGGCTACCCGCATTACTGGCGGGGCTATAAAGCGCACGCCAGCGTCGGCGATGGAGGAATTCCGCTGGCATTCTTCACGACGTCTGCAAGCATGAGCGATGTCCATGGGGCCATCCCGCTGATGAAAGCGGTCGCCGAACGGGTGGGGCAGGTCTTCTACAACATCTTTGACCGCGGCTACCCGGGTGAGGCGATCCTGCGGGCCGCTCGAGAACTCGACCAGGTGGCCATCGTGGCACCGAGGCAAACGCGCAAGGACCAGCCCGCTCCGCAACTGACGCCTGATCGGGCCAAGCGCTTCGAGAACCGCACCACTGTCGAGAGGTTCGCCTCGGACCTGAAAGAGAACCACGGCGGCAAGTTCGTATTCGTTCGCGGAGGTCGCAAGGTGCACACACATCTGATGTTCGGGGTCTTGTCGACCTTCGGTCTGCGGATACTGCAGATCTGAGCGATCGGCGCGCCTACCCCCAACTCCGAGGCGGCCCGGAGTTCCACGCGCTGCCCGAACAGCCCCAACTGCGTGCCAAATGTTGCGAAACGCACCCCGACGTGCCCCACCCGGGCCGAAATCTAAACACTGCCCCGATGTCACCTCCCGTCGGACGGCCAAACAGTCGGTCCCCGGAAGACTTTTGCAATTGGCTCAGCTAGCCCACGTCACGGCTGTTCCCACACCGAGGCAGGAGACGACTGAGTTCCGGACGCTGGCCAAGAAGACGTTTAGGTTGACTTCGATCTTCTCTGGTGCCAATCTCAAATAATTTCCCTAGTACTGTTCAGGCAGGACGGTATATACTAGCGAAGCCTCTGCGATCACTCTAACGACCCATGGATGATGTTCTCATTGCGCTGTTCCTCAGCAGATCTGAGGTTGCCTTGGTCCATCAAACGGATCCCTGTCATAACCCTCAACCATGCGACTGCAGGCGTTGCATCCTGAAAAGGGTTATCCGATTTGTTCAGGACCTTTCGGATCGCCATCCGTACGGAACAGCGTTTCAGGTAGCGCATTGTCCAGAGGCTGCTACTTGCCTATGTCAAGGAAAACCTGGAGCGACAGATCAAAAGGCACTCTACAGGATCCACTCTGGAATGCTAACTGGGCTTAAACGGCGGCCAGGATTACCGGCAGGTACATTTGATCTAGCGACCGGAAGAGTAATCTCTCCAAAGGTCGAGACTTGGACACCCATGAGCGAGTACTACGCCGGCCATCTGCTTGCACCACCCTTTGATTGTTCATTCTGGACTGACTCTGCTTCGCTACCAGATCTTGTTCTGAAGGACACGGTGGGCCTTATATCTGCACGTCTCAGGTTGGGCCTTGCAAATTGCTATTGTCAACACACCCTTCTAAAGTGGAGGGTTCCGCTAGCTCCAGATGGGATTCATGTTCCGTTTGAGCTAGATGGTCTTTCTTACCGCCCATTTCTTCCGCGACCCTTCACGCCCGCGAGGAACGCTGGAGATTCCCTGGACCTAACAGATCTCTCCAACCCGAAGCTTGGAATCCCGGAATACACAATGAAGGGGATTTCCGTCGACGAGCTAGAATTCATCAATATTGCTTGCACGGATATGGAAATGCTTAACGCAAGAAAGTCCCGACTTCCGGGTGCCGACTTAATGTCACTGGGGCCATTGCTGTTTTCAAATGCCGATCTTGACAAGGCTCTGTCGCACTTCTTCGAGCGATACAAGCTCTATTTGCAGGGCACTGCAGTTATCGATGCCTGGCCATCGATTGCTCACGCTTAGATCGATGAACGTGGTGAAAAATGGATGAACAGAGCATCTTCGAGCACGCCATCCATCTAATAGATGACCTCCTGTTGGGGAGAGCTCGATTGCTCGTCGTTGGGCCCGAGGCGGTCCTTCCGACCATGGTTGTGCGCGAGCATGCAATTGGCAGCGGTCACCCCGGCCTATACCGAAGGCAGTTTCGGAGGGCGCTCACACTCGCCGTCACCGAGGGATGGGATATCGATCGCTCAGGCTATTTCGATGCCTACGTACTAACAGAATTACTCGCTACGTATGGCGAACCTCCAGTCTTGACCAAGTTACAGCAGTGTCTTCAAGCACTCACCGACAATCCGGCCTATTTCGGGCATAAACCAGAATGGCTTGCCGCATCAGCAGACATCGGTTTTCTTGTTACAGCTGCTATTCAACGTATCCAAAACCTGTATGAAGTCTTCACAGAAGGGTTGTACTCTTCAACACTGCAAAGCATTATTGACGCACCAACCCTTCCGGACGCTGCTCGCGCAATAGCTCTGGCCGAATGGATCGCAATGTTTAGGATTCGTAGACTGCAGCCTCCTTCGATCGCTGCTTTCAGTGATAACCTAAAGGAATTGAGCTTCGAAGCCATTAGGAATCATCCGATCCTTTGGGCCCGAGTTGGGACCCTTGACATCACTCTGGAGCAGTTGGTCAAGGACCTACTTAGCTACGATTACGGGCAGAGCCAACTGATGGAGGTGTTCCAAATGAGCGACGTGGAACCATGACACCGATAGAACCTATTTTGGCGTTTCACTATTTCGTTAAGGATGCATATCGAGCCGATGGCAGTCCACCGATTGATCTCTTCTTCGATACAAATATCGTATATACTGCACTCCTTGGATTGAACGACTACTTTGGCAGCAGCAATATCACCAGCGAGAAAGCTCGCCTTAGATGGTTTACAGGTGAGTCGTCTCTATTGTCGGCAATAATTCGTGAGCGTGTTTACCTCCTGGATATGTTGCAGCCGCATAGGCTGGAACTCTTCTATATCCTGAAGCACAAGAATCCCAATTATGACCTGAAGTCGGCGCTTCGTGAGTTCACTGGCACAAACGTCTTGCCGCCGGTCTTGGAATGGAGCCAGACGCCAAGCGGCTACGAGTTCATTCTGGAACTCGAAAGGGATAGGGACCTAGCTGGCCTTAAGGCTCTGATGCGAATAGTAGCCCTATCAAAATCCTCATTACCAGAGATACGAGAACGACTGGGAGCAAGATTCGGTCAATTTACATCACCTCTGGGAAAAAGAAGGGTCGAAGACATAACGAACCAACCGATATACAGGAGAGCTTATGAGATACATGATGATGTTCTCTTGCACAACAAGTCGGAACAAGCTAAAGCTATAGATTGCGCCGCCGTCGTATACCTAAGTGAGTTGACAGTAACGTACAACGCTCAGCATGCCCAGTCGCCGGAAATGCGCGCGCCCTTTCTGGTTTGCGATACGGATTCGGAGCTTTTTGTTACACTCACCAAGCTGGCAAGGGAGCCTCGTTTTAGACCTAGTCTAACCTTGCATGATAGTCGTTCAGGCGTACGCTGCTTTTCCTTTCAGCCCTCAACACTTTGTTCATTAATATTTTCGTATGCGAGTGACGAGTGGCGAGTTGATGACTGGCCCCTCTCTGACGAGGAGGCGCGTCAACTCAAGGGCTTAGGCGGTGCGTTGGCGGATGAGGTTCCTCCTTCTGATCGTTGTAGAGACATTCGGGAGTCGATTGATGAGCAGCACTGGCTTAACCTGATCCGGGTTCGGTGGGGTCCGTCGAAGATCGTACGCCATGAGGCGGAGCTTTCCTCTGAGATTGTGTACGAGACTGAAGCGCTGAAGACGGAGCTTACCGGGTTGGCAGCCCAACTTCGCACTGCGATTCCGGACACGGCCCACCTAGCCCGAGCAGTTGCTTGGTCTCAACGCGCCAAAGAAGCTGCGGATGCGATAAACAGATACTTCACGCGGCAGCATTACACACCGTTGGCAGTCCGTATACTCTTTAGGCTTTACGATTACGGATTTGGCCGACAAGACGATCTTGAAGCGCGTTTGGCTGAGGCATTGAATCAAGCCGGCAACAATCTTGCCCGCGCTCTACATTCTCTAATCCAACGCTCTTGGAAGATGTATCGTGAACTAAAGGAGGCGCAGCAAGCAAGCAACTGCCCGATCTCGCCGGAGACGGCAATGGTGTGCGAGCGGCTGGCTATTCTACTCTGGATCGCAGTGGGCACTGATATTGTAAAGGATGAAGCCGACGATCTGCGCGAGTTCATTAGTGAGATTGTGGTTCTCTTTCACCACGGGGAGGTAGATTCGGAGAAAGAGTTGGCCGGGAGAGCCGAGCCCAGCCTTTCTGTGCTGCCTGTTTGGTGTATTGCTACCAAAGTTAGGCTTGCTAATTTTGAATTTGGGTTGAACCATGCGCAAGGTAAAGTCGATGAAGCCAGGCCGTGGGCAGATGCGATTCACCTGTTGGCAGAAGAACTTCAGGATAGGTGGGAGTTAGAGGATGATAGCTTAGCGAGAATAACCATTGCTGGACCTCTGGTCAGGGCACTGTTTTATGACGCCAGAGCTGCCGGCAGGGATGACGATTCCACGGACCACTTGATTTCTTACCAGTTCCGCGAGTTCTTCTTTAGAGTAGATGAAGGTGTTTGGGCTCAAGCCGTAGAAAAAGCTAGGTGGGTGAAGACTGCAATTGAGAAACTAGAGTCGTCGGACTCAATTAAGCTATTAGCTGTTAGAAATGAGCTGCTATATCTGTTGTGCTGTACTACGTGCTCGCTAACCAAACGGCATATTGAAGAGATGCATGACTTAGCAAGCGCTTTGCGCACTATGAAGTCCACTCGCGGTTCTGTTTGGTTTTGGCATTACGATGACACCCTCGCGATCTATTGTGTGAGATTGTCCGAGCATTTGCGATGCGCTGGAGATCGTGACGGGCGATTGCACTGGCTTAGATTTGCGCGAGACTACGTTCGCGACGCTGTGCTCAGTGGAGCTGAGAGTGAGGTGCGGATAAGGAACCTTGAAGTTTGCATTGAAGAGCTAATATCTGTATTGTTGTCAGTAGATGGATAAGCTGACGTGGAGTTATGCTGGCGTGTGCCTGGAAGGAACGCCATGCCGGTGTCCGATGTTATGGACGACACGAGGCGGTACGGGTTAGTTCAGTCGTTTGGCACTATTACGCGGCTCAACTACATCACTTGTTGCATAGCAGTAGAAGTGTTATAGTGTGACGAGTGACGCACGTGGAATTATGTGCTCATGTTAAAGGAGCTGATATTGAACCTCAAGAGATAAGGTAAGCCCTGTTGTGTTGGGCAGAAGGTGCAGAATGCGCATATTTGTATACTCGCATTTTGCGCTTGGTCGTTTGTGCGTCACGCAAAATGCCATTTCCAGGCTATCTGTGGCCGAGATTGTAGCTGCGATCGGTTGCCACGCGGCATGTGACTGGGGAAACATATCCGAGATCGAGCACCGTAGAAATGATCTTGCCGTGGTTAACGGCGGTTCGCTGTTTTCTTCGCACACAACGTCCCGTGGTTGCCAGGTGTGGATACGCACTAGAGCAGACCGATCTATGACCACAGTGATTGTTCCGGTATGAATTGCATCCTGGGGTGAAACGCTAGAAGCGGTTCACCCCCTTTTGGTAAACCCGTTTAGGCGACGACACCCTCATGGTTGTCAGGAGTCGGCAGCGCAGTATTGCGCGAGAAAGGTGACTGTCGGTTACTTGGCGTTGCACCTTTGCGCATTATGGGTATATCCCCGTTTGCAGTCAGAATCTGAGGGGTGAGTTGTTCAACGAAGGCCACGACACTTGGAATGGGGCTGAGCTTGCGCGGCTGCTCGTTCTGGGCCTCAATTCCTCGAACTATGACTCCGCCATGCGCATTGGCGAACGCACTCGCCGCCTTTGCGGCCACTCTGTTCGACTCGGTCAGTGGGATTCTTGTCCTTGTCGAGCTTGCTTTGCTTGTAATCAAGAATGCGGTCCTCGAATTCAATTGGGTCGAGAACCTTCTCTATATGCTCGACTTCCTTGTCAACGAACTGTTGAAAGAGCTTCTCGGCTGGAGAATCTGTCGCGCGACTAGATTACATATGGCCAAGTCGGTTATAGGGAGCATAGCACTCTTTCCAGAAAGGGCCGAGAATTTGCGCGGGAAGCCCGCCTTGCCTCCGTCTGCAAACTTTCCGAGGTTTTCAAAACTGAAAGACGCATCCCTTCCCTCCGTAATGCTGTATACGAGGGAAAGTGGAAATTCCTAGCTCCTTACGTTCTGCCTGCTTCAAGCCCGCAGCTCGACTTGTGCCCTGGCAGAAGGAGTTTTGGCGGCTCGCCCGAATTGTCGACGCAGTAACAGCTCGGCGTCATAACATGCCGTCGGCGGCGAGAGCCTGGCGACAAGTTACAGCATGGTTCATCTATCCTTTGCTGGCAATCGTAGCAGTGTCATTGCCGATTTTCCGCTCTCCAGTCCCTGCTTCGCACGATCTTGCTAGCTTGTTGCTGACACTCTGGCAGGTGCATGGCGGCGTTGCCGCTCTCTCCACGGTCGCCTTTGTATTCCTCCTACAAACAGCCAACTTCTCCAAGAGAGCCACGTCCGTCGTTTTGAATCTGGCAGTTGAGGCAAAGATATTGGCCGTGCCCGCCTACGGTTTCTCGACCACCTTTGCCATTGGATTGGTGCTCTTGCTGGCGCAGGGGTGGGTCACCCTCACATGGCCCGTTGTCATCGTCCTCTTCGCAGCATTTCTGTCCAACGTCGTCCTGGTGCTTTACGTCTTGGCACGTAGCATCGGCTTCCTGGCGCGATCGAGACTGGCCGAGATCGAGCGGCGAACGCTGCTTGTCCAGATCGAACAAGCTGCCGAATTGGAAGTTCAAGAAAAGGTTTCTCTAAACTGGGCCCTCAAGAATCTCGACGACTCGCCCATCACGAGCTTCTTCCTTGAACTTCCCGATGAGTTGTCGAAATGGTCTGTCCTTGCAGGAAAGCGTCGGATGGTCAAGGACATAGACCTTGCGAGGCTGACTCAAATCGGCGAGCGCGTTCAGCGCGAGTTGAAGACCGATAAACCCGTTATCAGGTTATTCGCTCGATTGGCATGGGTCCCCAAAGACGAGAACTCATGGATCGTCGAGGTCGCGGGGACAGCAGATAAAGCTATCCAAAAGGAGGTTCGCAGTTGTATTCGATGGGCTCGGGCCCGCGATGACGACGGAGATCTTTTGCTAAGCGATGTTCTCAACCAAGTCCAGGCGTCGGTCAGTTCTGGTGATCTAGCAGGGTTCAAGGATGGCTTGGCAATCAGCGCCGACATCTTGGACGCAACCCTGAAAAAACTGAAAGAGTACGGGCTCGCGGAGGATGATGGCGCAGGCGAAATGTCTGCCTTCACGGAAGTTCAACGGATGCTTCGCTTCGCGCTCGAAGAAGCTCTAAAGACGCGGCGGGCAGACTTCGCCATTACCGCTGGGCGGAACTTGGCTGATCTAGCTGAGGTGGGAATTCGCTACCAAAACCGTGCCGCAGTCCGACAGCTGCTGATGGTGTATCCATTCCTCCGCCGGGTGATCCTATCTCTCGGCGTCGGCCAAGACCCGCTCTACAAAGAACTGTATTGGCGATCCTTAAAGGAGATGGCCTTCATGATTCCGATTACGTCGGAGGGCGATCGACAAGATTTCTGCCCGATCGCCCTTGGTGTGATCGAAGAAGTGTTCGTCACAATGTTGAGCGATAGCGTCGCCGAGGGCGGGGTGGATCTAGACAACCTTCTCAACGGTTGGTTGCTGACATTCCGCGACGATGACAGGCCTCGGGCTCGCCGAGGGAGGCGCGGCCAGGTTGTCGAACGACCAGGCAACGCGCGCGGTCATTGGATGAGTTTGATCGCTTGGGCTGTGCATCTTGCGTATGTAGGGGTTCTGGATTCCACCAAATTCGGAACGATCTTTGGGAAGTTGGCTCCCAAACTGGGTGAGGTTGAGGATGTCTTAGCCGCGGCAAGACTAGTTTGTCGCTGGGAAGATGATGATCGAGGCGACCTCTCAAATTGGATCGCCTTCTCTATGCCAGAAGGAAGAGTCTACGGAATAGACGATCGCACCCCAGCCATTCGGGCGTGCGTGCTCGTCTTGGTCGCCCGAGCGCTCGAGCCTCTTGGCAATCGTCGTTTTATCCCAGACCCCGGATCTGAGGACGCGGCAGCCATAGGAGAGGATGTCCTCAATATAATCGAAGGTCTCCGTAGCGGAGACCAGCTTGCGACATTGGCGATTGCCTCTGGCATCGTCAAGGACATTCCAAGTAAGCAAATGGACGACCTCGCAGCTGGATTCAAGGCTGCCATGGTGTCGAAAGAAGAACAGCGTAAAGCAGCCCTGCGCGCTGCTGCCCTGAGCCCCGACGCCGTTGCCCAGTTTGAGAATGGCGTGCGAAAGGGTTTCGCCGGCGAAAGCTTCTTCCAATCACTGCCCCAAATAGCCGCTGTGGATCAGGTTCTGGGCCAGTACGTCAAGGAGACGTTGATGATCGGGGTCGCCGAACTCCAGGACAAGCGATCCTTTACAGTAGACGGATACGGGGTGTCGGGTCTTGTTGAGAACGGAGCTGCAATGCTTGCTCGGGGCGAGCAAAAATTCATGCTGGAGGGCATTGCCAAGTCGGCTGAAGATCGTCGCCAGGTGCCTATCCAGAAGCTTCTGTCGATCATTGCCGACGTATGCCTGGATCGAGGCACAGGTTGTGTGGTTATTCAGGGGGTTGGCACTCGGTTGGACATCTATCGCCACCCCGAATTTCGATACCCGACGGGCGAGAAAAATCGGGGCGAACTTGGCAGCCTGTTTGGAGTGCCGATCTATTGGGGCTTGGACATAAAAGGGTTTGCTGCTCTTTACCTACCGCCTCGCTCAGTCAAGCTCAGTTACAGTCGAGTGCGTAAGGATGACGAGTCGATCGCTTCAGTAAGGGTCCGATTCGTCGATGAAGCCTTGGCCGAAGAGACTGTCGCCGAATGGGAGAAGCTCGGGAGAATAACATTTGAAACACCCGAAGAGCGTACTCAGAAACTCCTGTCCCTACAGGAGGCTGTGCTCGTCGATCTCTTTATCAAGCCGACAGCAACGGCAGAAGGGGTGATCGTCTTCCTCACTGATGGCGATCTTGACGATGACGCCGAGGAAGAAGGAGACGAAGAGCAGACGTAAGCCCGAATTGGTGTCTCGCCTGGGCACCGAAAACCATTTCAGGCACCAGCGCAGTCATCCGCATTCAAAATAGTTCTCATGCGTTTTTGGTCCAAGCATAAAAGAACTGATCAGCAAGCAGTTGCGGTACCAATTGAATCTGGGAAGCCGCTGCCTCCGCCACGGCGCTTGCTGGTGATTACAGAGCTGGAAGGCTGGCCTGCAAACGGACCAACCGTCGTAGGGTGGGATGAGCTTGCGGCGGTCACCAACGTTAGGGACTTCGATGATCTTGTGATCGACGTGTCGGAGGCCCCTCTTGGCACTGAAGACGTATCTAGCCAACTCAGGTCGAGGGGGTTCGAGTGGCCCGACGAACGTTCGCGAGAGGCTTGGACAATCTTCGACCGCCTCTTCGATCCCGACGTCATTAGCGAATTCCTAGCGAATGGTGGTCGAATGGTGGTCACGGGCGATGCGAGCTTCAGGCGCCCCTGTACATTTCACGGTAGCTGGGGACCGAGACGGGACTTTCTCTATTTTCTGCGGCTAAGTATCGAGTGGGATGCAGCGCCAGGCGCAAGATTTGAAATTACTAAAGCTGGCCGAGAGGCTGGGCTAAATGATTATCTTTCCAATCTCGGGCGATATGACCGCGCCCTAACCAACGTTGAACTATACATCCGAAGGGATGAAGCGGGTCGACCGCTCGAATCTGCACCGAGAGTGCGTGTCACTCCATATGCAGCGACTAGGGCTGGCAAGGCAATCGCTTTTCAACTCCTGTGGGAGGAAACGGGCGCTGAGGCCACCTTGTTGCCTCTTCCTGCGCAAGGTCATCGGGAAGCTGTACGTGGCGCGATTCGCTCGCTACTAGGGGTTGACTTTGTTGACGACGTGCCCGCTTGGGCAGCATATATTCGCGTGGCTGAAGAAGATGACATCGACGCGAAACAAGCTGACTTGCTTCGCCGCATTAGCGATCTTCAAGAGGCGTACCAGGAGGCCGAAGCGACGCGAGGTTCGGCTAGGGCACCTATCGAGTTGCTTTATGCAATGGATTATGTCCTCGAGCGCGCCGTGAGAACTGCGCTCACGGAATTAGGCGCGTCTGTAGAGGAACCGACCGATCCAAGCAAAGAGGACGGGTGGTTTGTCGTTACGCTGGGTGATGTTCAACTGAAGGCCGTGCTTGAAATTAAGAGCACGGTCAACCCGCAATTTAGGGTCACGGGCATTCGACAGTTGGGCGAGTGGGTGCAGCGTGGAATCCATCAACGCGGAGTTCAGTACAAGCCGATCTTCATCGGCGGAAGCTCTGTACGGGAACCAGTGGCCAACAGGCCAAACCCATTCGTTCATGATGTCATCACCACCGCACAGCAGTTCGAAGCGGCGCTACTACGTGCAGACGACCTGTTCGAAGTGCTGATGATGCACAGGCTGGGCCAACTCAATCACGAAGCCTTTTGGCGGCAGCTATTCAGTTCGGTTGGGCCCGTTGACATTGGCCAAGTTAGGGTGAGTTAGACTCCGTTCGGACCAGCTCCAATCGCTGACCTACAGCCATGTGACTAGACGCTTCATCAAGGGCATCTGCCCTTGCTTCGACTCCTAAGCCGTTCTGCTGATGCTTCTGAGAGTCGCCACACAGTTTGGGTAAGAGTTTGGGTAAGAGAGGTCTCTTTTTGTCCCTTATCGGCCTTTATTGGCTCGACGTCAGAGGTATAATTGAACCTGAGGAGCTATGGCAGGGGCAGCAGGGCTCGAACCCGCGACCTGCGGTTTTGGAGACCGCCGCTCTACCAACTGAGCTATACCCCTGCGCGGGCAGAATGCAAGGATACCATCCCTTCGGGGGGCGTTGGGCGTTGGGCGTTGGGCGTTGGGAGCCTTTAGTGTTGAGGGTTGAGTGTTTAGCGTTGAGAGGAGTTGCGTCCCGAGCGCCGAGCGCCCAACGCCCAACGCCTTCAGTCCTGCAATCCTCAATCCTCCAATCCTTGCCCCCTCGGGCAACCCCGGCACTCCACGCCTCAAACGGTTGTTGTCTGGAAAAGCATGAGCCGACTCAGCCAGAATGTCCCCATGCCCCGCGCATGGCTCCCCGTTTCACTTTTTCTCGCCCTCCTGCTCGTTGGGTGCGGGCCGAAGCTGCAGCAATTCGGCGGGCAGCCGCCGAAGTCCGTTCCGATGAACGTGATCAGCTTGAGCCCGAGCACGACCGAAATCTTGGCTCTGGACGGGCAGGATATGCAGCTTCGGGGGCGGACGGCGTTCTGCAACTACCCGACTTTCGTGAGCGGTATGCCGGTGTACGGCGGCGTCAAGCCGGATTACGAGAAGCTGAAAGAGGCTCATCCGGACCTGGTCGTCCTCGACGACAGCCTTTACTCCTCGGCGGACATCGCCAAATTGAAGGAACTGGGGTGCCCGTTGTACGAATTCCATGCGACTTCGGTCAAGGACTTCGAGCACGAGCTTCGCGAATTGAGCGCCTTGACGGTTTCGAGCCTCAAGATCTCCCAATACATCGACAAGATCAACTCCGAAATCAACGCGGCCCACACGACGACCTCGAAGACGCCTCCGAAAGTGGCGGCCCTGAGCGGATCGCTGGTCGCGGGCTCCAAGTCGTTTATCGCCGACGTGATTCGTCAGTCGGGCGGCGATCCTATCGGTCCGGACGCGGATCGCTTCACCGAGCTGAATCCCGAGACCCTGATCCAAGCCAACCCCGACATTATCCTTTGTGCGGTAGATATATCCAAGTTCTCCGGGCTGAAGGACAAGCCCCAAGAGACCAAAGCCGCGGTGGAACAGGTGGACAAGATCATGAACGACCCTCGATATAAGAACCTCAAAGCCGTTACGGCGAAGCACGTCTTTCCCGTAGATGCGGACGTGATGCTGCGCGCCGGCGCCAGGGTAGACCTCCTCATCCATGCGATCGCCGCCGTCGTGGACAAGGTGGGCGAATGAGTATGAATCGAGCCGAGATCGGCGTTTTTGGGGGCTCGGGTTTTTACAGCCTGCTGGAGGATGTGCGCGAGGTCAAGGTGGATACTCCCTACGGCGCGCCGAGCGACTCCTATTTCCTGGCGACGGTCAAGGGGCGAAAGGTCGCGTTCCTTCCCCGGCATCACCGCTCGCATTCGCTTCCCCCTCACATGATCAACTACCGCGCGAACGTTTGGGGCATGCGGTCGCTGGGCGTCCAGGCCGTCATCAGCCCTTGCGCGGCAGGCTCGCTCCAGGCGCATGTCGCTCCCGGCAGCTTCGTCGTCTGCGATCAGTTCGTGGACCGAACGACGGGGCGGAAGGATACGTTCTACGACGGTCCGATCGTGACCCACGTCAGCGCGGCGGACATCTACGATCCGGTCCTCCGGAAGCTGGCGATCGAGACGATCCGCGAGCACGGGATCGAGTGCCACGAAACGGGGACGGTCGTCGTCATCCAGGGCCCTCGCTTCAGCTCGAAGTCGGAAAGCAAGTGGTTCCACGACCAAGGCTGGGAAGTGATCAATATGACCCAGTTCCCGGAGGCCTATCTCTGCCGCGAGCTTGGTATGGCGGTGCTCAATATTTCGCTCATCACGGACTACGACAGCGGCGTCCATGCGGGCACGGAGGCGGTCAACGCGACGAACGTTCTCGAAGTATTCAAGTCGAACTCGGAGAAAATCAAGAAGGTCGTGCTCGACCTGATCGGCAAATTCCCGGCGGATCTCTCGACGCTGAAGGCGCGAGAGGCCTTGGTCTACAGCCGGGGCGACGGGCATGCCGTCTCCAGCGAGGATATCCGTCTCTTCGAAGTGTTGGAGTGAGATTCGAGCCCAGCCCTGCTTGACAAGTTTGTAAAAACCGAAGAGAGTAAGGAGCCTCCGGCACGTTCGGCGCGTAGATGAAGAGGATCGCGACGTATCGAGTGGCTAGATGACCCAATGACAACCGAAGTAAGAAAGTCGCTTCGCGCCGGCGCCGGCGTGGTTGCCTGCATCGGGGCAATCGGGTTCGGCGCGATTTGGCGCGACCGGGTCGAGCTTGGGTCGCCGGACCATCTGAACATCTCGAACCTCGTCGCTTCCACGAGCAATCACACCGATCTGCCCGAGTTGAACTTCTTCGACGACATCATGGAGCTTCTGAAGAAGAAGTATGTCGACCCGATCGACGACGAGATGAAGCTCGCCGACGGCTCGGTGCGCGGAATGGTCGCGTTCCTTGGCGACCCGAACTCGCTCTACATGGATGCGAACCAATACCGGGTGTACAACAATGTCCGGAAAGGCAAATACGAGGGGATCGGAGCCGACCTCATTCTTGCTCAAGACAAGTCGAAGGGCAAGGTCCAGATCGGTGGGCCGTCCGCTTCCGACGATTCGGATAGTCGCCTGCCCAAGCTGGTGATCGCCGCCGTCGTTCCGGGGGGAGCGGCCGACAAGGCCGGTCTGAAGCCGGGTGACTGGGTCGAATTCGTCGACGACCATTGGATTCCGAACAGTGAGGCTTTCGACAAGTTCGAGGCCCTCGCGCAGCAGGTGAAGCAGCACAAGGCG
Source organism: Fimbriimonadaceae bacterium (assembly GCA_035545155.1). GTDB lineage: Bacteria > Armatimonadota > Fimbriimonadia > Fimbriimonadales > Fimbriimonadaceae > JAEVZK01. The sequence goes on from DASZYX010000023.1 coordinate 138,325, forward strand.
AGCATCGACGAATATTTCAAGATGCGGAAGACCTTGGAGGCTCAAGCGGAGAAAGACGTCCTGCCGATTAAAGCCCGGGACCAACTGATGATGGGCCGGGCCGGTCTCGTCAAGACGGTATGGGCGCGTGGCGACCAGCGGATCAGCGTCACTCTCCCGAAGGGGGAGTGGGAGATGCCGGGATTCGGCGCCGGGCCCGATGGGGCGATTCGCGTTCCTTTCGTCTCCGGAGTCGCCGACGACCTGCGGAACGCCTTGTCCGGTAAGACGGAGGCGACGCTCGATCTTCGAAACAACGTCGAAGGCGATTTTGATGCGATGTTGGCTTGTCTCGACGTCGTCGCACCGAACGGTGCGTACGGCTACCTCGTGACGGAAAAGGACGAGAAGCCTTTGGAGCTGATCGTGAGCCACGGCGTCGCCCATCCGATCAAGCTGACTTTGCTCGTGGACCGGACCGCGCGCGGAGCCGCCGAGATTTTTGCGACGGCCTTGTCGTCGCGCGGCATCGCGAAATTGAGCGGGGAAGATATGGCCGGGAACGCCTACGAAGTCAAGTGGTACACCTTGCCCGACAACGCCGGATATTCCCTGGTGACGGCCGCTTACCAGGCGAACAAGCCGAGCGACGCCATCGCGAAAACCGTCCTGCCGCCGGACAAAGACCGGCTTGGCGAATCGGCGAGACCGGGGGCTGCAAAGTGAAGATTCTCGGTTTCCTTTTCGCTCTGCTCTTCCTTTTCTGCGTCGGCTTTACGTGGCGCGATATCCAAGGGGGAAGGCTTCCAAAGAGCCAGGCGTTCGAAAAGCTCGTTGGCCTCGATACGAGCACCAAGATGTCGCCCGAGCAGGAATTTAAGCAAGCCTATAACCGGATCGCGACGATGTACTACAAGCCGGTTAAGCAGCTTGATCTCAAATACGCGGGCATCAGCGGCATGATGGCTTCTCTCGGCGATCCGCACACGATGTTTCTGATTCCGAGGGTCGCGAAACAGTTCAATCAGGATACGAAGGCGAACTACGTCGGGGTTGGCGCTCGCCTCTCGCCCTTCACGCAAGGGGGCAAGGTCATCGGCGCCCGCGCGGTCGTTGTTTTCGACGACGGTCCCGGCTTCGCCGCCGGCCTGAAACGGGGGGACGTGATCACCCGCGTCGATGGCAAGTCGGTCGCCGGATTGCCGATCGAGGATGTCGTCGATCGGATCATGGGCGAGGAGGGAACGATAGTTCGCCTGACCGTCCTCCACGAAGGGATCGGCGCTCCGACCGTGATTCCGATTCGGCGGGCGCACGTCATCACGCCGACGGTCGAATCGCAATACTTCCCGGATTCGAAGGTCGGCTATATCTATATCGCCAGCTTCTCGGCCCCGACGGCCGAGCAGTTCGACAAGGAGTTGGAGAAGGTCGAGCAGAATCCGATGAAGGGCCTCGTGATCGACGTTCGCGGCAACCCCGGCGGCTACCTCGAAACGGCGGTCGAGCTTCTTTCCCGGTTCACGGCGGACAAGGTCGTCGTTTCGATGAAGATGAAGGACGGAAGCACGAACCGCGAGTACACCAGGTCGGGCGCGGTCCACAATTTCGGCTACCCGGTCGTGGTTCTCATCAACGGGGACTCGGCGAGCGCTGCGGAAATCTTCTCCGGAGCCCTGCGGGACTACAAGATGGCGACCCTTGTCGGGACCCATTCCTACGGGAAGGCCTCGGTCCAAGAGGTTTACGATTTCAAGGACGGCTCCAGCGGGAAGATTACGATCGCCCGCTACTTCCTCCCCTCCGGCGACAACATTGGCCGGAAGGTGGACGAGGACGGCACGTATGTCAGCGGCGGATTGCAGCCCGACGTCGAGGTCGAACTGGCCGACGTCCCGCCTTCCGATCTCTCGAACGCCAATCGGGACTCCGATTTGCCCGACCCGAAGTTCGATAGCCAGCTTCGCAAGGCGATCGAGGTTGTGCTGTCGAAATCGGCTCGCTAACCTCGGCTCGATAGTTGCGCATCCCGAAAAGGGCCTATCGTTTTCTCTCTTGCTCTCCCACAGGGAACCGATGATGTAGAATGGTTGTAAGTATAGATGTGAGTCTCATAGGCTCAAGTCACTTGACGAGAACTCACACGGAGCAGGTATAAAACAGACATGTCAAAGACGGTAGGCATCGACTTAGGAACGACGAATTCGGTCGTCGCGGTGATGGAGGGCGGCGAGCCCGTCGTCATCGCCAATGCGGAGGGTTCGCGCACGACCCCCAGCGTCGTGGGATTCAAGCAGAACGGCGAGCGGCTCGTGGGCGTGACCGCCAAGCGGCAAGCCGTCGTCAACCCGGAGAACACGGTTTCTTCGATCAAGCGCTTCATGGGCCACAAGACCAGCGAGGTCTCGGACGAGCTTGGGCGCGTCAGCTACAAGGTGAAGGCTGGCAAGAACAGCCAGGCCGTAGCGGTGATCCCCGCTCTCAACAAGGACCTGACGCCGGAGGAGATCAGCGCGATGATCCTCCAGAAGCTGAAAGCCGACGCGGAGGCGTACCTGGGCCAGCCGGTCACCAAGGCGGTCATCACGGTTCCCGCGTACTTCAACGACGCCCAGCGGACCGCGACGAAGAACGCCGGCGAGATCGCCGGTCTCGAAGTCCTTCGCATCATCAACGAGCCGACGGCGGCCTCGCTCGCCTACGGCCTCGACAAGAAAGCCAATGAGACGATCTGCGTCTTCGACCTTGGCGGCGGAACGTTCGACGTTTCGATTCTCGACGTCGGCGAGGGCGTATTCGAGGTTCGTTCCACGGCGGGCGACTCCCACCTCGGCGGCGACGACTTCGACAACAAGATCGTGGAATGGCTGATCAAGGAGTACAAGAAGGACCAGGGCGTCGATCTTGCGACGGACAAGGCGGCTCTTCAGCGCCTTCGCGAAGCGGCCGAGCGAGCCAAGATCGAGCTTTCCAGCCAGATGTCGACCCAGATCAACCTGCCGTACATCACGGCGGATGCGTCCGGTCCGAAGCACCTCGACTACTCGCTGACGCGAGCCAAGTTCGAGGAGCTGACTCACGACCTGATGGAGCGGGTGAAGGGGCCGTTCAACCGGGCTCTCGAAGATGCGAAGCTGAAGCCGGGTGACCTGAACGAGGTCATTCTCGTCGGAGGCTCGACGCGTATGCCGCAGGTCCAAGACCTGGTCAAGAAGCTGACGAACAAGGAGCCGAACCGCTCGGTCAACCCGGACGAGGTCGTGGCCGTGGGCGCGGCGATCCAGGCCGGCGTCCTCGGCGGAGAGGTCAAGAATATCGTCCTCCTCGACGTGACCCCGCTGAGCATGGGTGTCGAGACCCAGGGCGGCATCTTCGATAAGCTGATCGACCGAAATACGACGATCCCGACGAAGAAGAGCCGGATCTATACGACGGCGACCGACAACCAGCCGGAAGTGGAAATCCACATTCTGCAAGGCGAACGCCCGATGGCCCGCGACAACAAGAGCCTCGGCCGCTTCCACCTCGCGGGGATTCCGCCGGCGCCGGCTCGCGTTCCGCAAATCGAGGTCACGTTCGACATCGATGCGAACGGCATCCTGAACGTCACCGCTCAGGAGAAAGGTACCGGCGCGAAGCAGTCGATCACGATCACCGGCTCGGGCAGCCTGAACAAGGACGAGATCGAGCGCATGGTGAAGGAGGCCGAGTTGAACGCCGAGGCCGACCGCCAGCAGCAGGAGCTGATCGAGCTGAAAAACCGGGCGGACAGCCTGGCCTATCAGACCGAGAAGACGCTCCGCGAAGCGGGCGAGAAGGTCGACCAGAGCCTGCGCGGCGTGACCGAGGAGAAGATCGCGAACCTCCGGAAGGCGGTGAGCGAAGGCGACAAGGACACGATCCAGAAGGCTTACAACGAGCTCGAGACGGAGAGTCACAAGGTCGCCGAAATCCTGTACAAGAACGTCGAGCAAGCCGCGGACGACAGCGAGAAGGTCGGCGCGGGCGTCGGCTCCGCGAACGCGGGCGAAGACGTCCAGGATGCCGAATTCAGGGAAGAGAAGTAGACCCTCATCTCCAACCCTCTCTCCCCTGACGAACCGGCAGGGGAGAGAGGGGACTCCGACCGCTCTCGGGCGGCCTTTGTCGTCTAACAAGTGCGCGCATTTGCGCGCTTACGAGAAAAGGAGGCTGAAGATGAAAACGAGAGTGATGCTTGCGGCGGTTGCCGTGGCCATGATTCCGGGCCTCGCTTCCGGTCAATGCTACGGAGGCTACCGAACCCAAGTCGGTGGCGTGACCATCTACAGTACCGCGCCGCCTTCGGTGTTCTATGTCGGCCAGACTGAGCCCTACTGGAGCTCTTATGGCTTCGGCTATTGGACCAGCTATGGCTGGCGCCACCATCGGCATTGGCGTTAGATAGGGAGGCGGCTTATCGTGGCTTCGGCCACGACAAGCCGCACCCGGCTTTCCTAATGGAGGCCTTCCTCGCGAAGGGCTCGATCCATGTCAGGGGTCGCGTTATCATCCGCAGGCTCGTCGAGCACGCGCTTAAGCCATTGCACGGCTTCCTCATGCCGGCCCTGGAGCTTCAGGTTCAGATACATCATGTAGAAGGACCGGCGCTGCAGCCATTGTTGTCCGGTTTCGCGCTCGTGCCTTTCTGTGATTGCGATTTCGTCGCGCAGGTAGGGCTCGGCCTCGGCGTAGCTCCCTCGGAAGTGGAAGTAGTTGAACCGAACCTCATCTTCCTCGCGGCGCAGGTCGAATTCTTCTTCCGGCCCCATGCCCATGTAAGGCATGTAGTCCGGCGTAACCTCGCACGTAGGCGCGCCGATGCGAACCGTATACGTTCCCATCGGCGTCGTGACGCGCGTCATTTCGTTCGTGCTCACCATCGCGCCCTTCGGCAGCCGCTTGATCTTCTCCGGATCGGCCTTGAACCAAACGTTGTTGGCTCGAATGGAGAGCGTTCGCGCCTTCCATGGCGCAACCTGGGGCCGCAACGGCGTGAACCAGGCGCCATCCAGCTTCTTGCCTTCGACGAGAATGCCCTTGACGTGGTTCCCCTTCGTATCCGACATATCCGGTTGGAAGCCGTCGCAGGTCAGGTAGGTATTGCCGAGATCGTCTGTCACTTCCCAGTCGTTCGGATTGGCCTGCCCCGAATAAAGCAGGAACACATCGCCGGAATCGGTCACTTGGAGGTTGTGGAGAACGAGGGGCGTTCCCGTCTTGTCCGGGTGGCGGAAGACGGCGAGCTCTTTCGACAGCTCTCGCTGCCAGTAGGCCTCGCCCGCCGACTCGTCCACGACCTTCACGTCCGCAGGGAATTGCGGGGCGAAGAGGGAAGCCGAGAGCGGCTTGTTGAATTCGCATTCGAGGGTTCCAATGAGCCTGGGGCCGTTCCGCGTTTGCGTCTCCACCGTACCGCGTATCGGGTAGTCCGTCTTCTTGTCGATCCAAAGGGTCAGGATCGTATTGTCGATTGGATTCAGGACGGTGAATTTCTCCGATGCTCCCTCGTCGACGATCTTGATCTTGTTCGAGCTGCCCATGTCGGCGATCATCGAGCTCAAGGTGAATCCGCTCGGGTTTTTCGAGAACGGCCCGTCGGCTGCGCTCACGCGAACCGTCTTATGGCTGGGCTGGTAAAGCCACTTGTGCTCGCCGTCCGCGATCGTCTCGGAGCCTCTTCCGCCCGAATCGATCCGCCACTTGCCGTCTTGATACCAAATCTCGCTTTCCTTGGTTCGCTTGCCATCGGGACCGATCGACCAATCGATCATATGCGCGCTCTTGGCGTCACCGATCCGCTGACGGACGCGGCGAAGATAGGACGCCGCCGAGTTGCTCGGGATGAGCAGCATCGTCGCAACCACCGCAACCGAGGCCACGCCGACTCCGATCCCCATCCTCAGGCGCAGCCGTCCGTAGCCGCGCCGGCTCGCCTGGCTATCCGCTCGCCTAGCCGCCTCGATGGCCCGATATTGGGCGTCCGGGGAGACATCGAGAGCCGGAAAGGCGGTGGCAAAGGCATTCTTAAGTTCAGACATTGATTTCCTCCGCGATCGATTTGAGGAGGGAGTTGGAGCGGAGCCGCTCCTTGGCGCGCTGTAGAAGCGCCTTGACCGACTTTTCGGAGCGACCCATGACCTTGGCGATCTCGCGAACGCTAAGGTCTTCGAGGTTCTGGAGCATGAGAGCTTCCGCCTGATCGTCCGGGATCGCGGCCAAGGCAAGCTTGAGGGCTTGGGCCAGGCCGTCGTGGGTGAGAGGCAGGGCGCCAACCGTGTGAGCCTCGTTGAGCGTGGTCAGACGTCTTTGCTTGCGGAGCGCGTCCGCGAGCTTCCTGCGGGCGATTCCGTACAGGAACAGCTTCGGGTCGTTGCCCCTCAGCCGGTTCATGCCTTGGTATGCCGCGAGAAAAGTGGCTGCCGTCAGGTCTTCTGCTTCCTCTCGCGGCCTGACGCGCCGCGAAAAGAAGGAGAAGATCGAGGCGTAATAGCTTTGTTGAAGCTCCAGCGCGGTCCAAGTCCGCTTGGAGGCGCCGGGTGGCGCATCGCTGCGGTCTATCGCGATCGTCGTCGAATCCATCGGTTCATCCCTCACTACGTTTCCCGGCAAGCGCTCGCCTGTAGATTACGTTCGCGGCAGGGATCGGTTTGGACCGGAGTTTCTTGAGAGGGTGAACGGGTGATGGAGGTGATTTACCAGGGCATGAGGGCGATGCGCTTGCCGTGAACCAGAAGAACGACCGCGCGGCGGCTGATCGTTACAACCTTCACATCGGTGTCCAAGGTTTCCCCGGCGAAGACGGACTTGTTGCGATCGTTCTGCTGGAAGAGGGCCATCCCCTTACGCTTCCCGTAAGAGATCCCGACGAGCCGCCACGCGAACGGCTGCTCGGGAGGCGGAGCCGGCGCCTGCTGGTTGGGTTGAGGTTGGCCTGGCGGAAGCTGGCCTGGCAGTCCGGGTTGGCCGGGCTGCGCGGGGCCGCCTTGGGGGGTCGGATCGAGCGCCTTCTCGTCGGCCTTGTGGGCGTCGCCGCCGGCGACGACTCGCTTGACCGCGTCCGCTCCCCTCTGGGTGAAAAACGGCGTCTTGGCTGCCGCATCGAGCACCTTGGTCTTGTCGGCCTGAGGCGCTTTGACGATGCCTTGAGCCCCGATCAGGACCGGCACGAGCAGAGTGGAAAATACGATCTTGCGCAGCATCATGGCAATGGTTCCTGAATCGTCGCGCCAACGCGCAGGCAATTTAGACAGGTAGGGAAACTGGCAAACCCTAACCAACCTAACGTAAGATATGGCAAGTAAGCCAGTTGCAACTACAGGGCAGAGGGGTAAGGGATGGAAATTCAAGACGCGATTACGCAAACGCTTGGCCGAGGATTGAGCGAGGAGCATGTCTGGAAGATGGCGGCTCTCGCGGAGGTCAAGAAATTCAGCGGCGGCGACACGATCGTGCGCCAGTTCGACAAGAACTCCGATTTGATCATCGTTCTCGACGGGAACGCCCAGATCAACACGTTCAACGACGAGCTGATCACCGAGATCGGCCCCGGCAGCATCATCGGAGAGATTTCGCTGGTCGACGAGCAGCCTCGCAGCGCGACGATCCGCAGCATCCTTTTCACGGAAGTCGCCATCATTCCGGCCGCCAAGCTTCGCGATTTGATGAAGCACGACCCGGAGCTTGCCGCGGGCGTTTACCGGAACATCGCCCAGACGCTTTGCACGCGCTTGCGCCACGCCACGATCCACCTCGATGGGCTTATGGGCTCCAAAGGACCTATCCCGGTCGGCCGGTCCTAAGAATCCCGAGGAGACAAAATCGTCGGTCGCCGCTCGCGCGTCTCTAGCATGAGATGTTGCTTCCTTTCTTGCTGGCCGCGGCCGGCGCTATCCATCAGGACCAATTTTCGCAACCCATGACCGTCGTTCAGCCCGTCCGTTTGGAGCTGACGCCTACCTTGGACGGGACGATCAACAAAGAGGAATGGGATCCCTTCGGCGAGCAGACCTACCTCCAGTGGGAACCCGGACGGATTTACGTCGCAGGTCAGATGCCGGCGGGGAAGGACCTCGTTCTTAGTATCGACGGAAAGGGAGACGGCTGGCTCGTCGGGCGCGACAACGTCGAGTTTCGGGTTACCGTGAAAGACGGGAAGGCGACGGTTACCGCCAGGGAGCTGGACGCGACCGCCGTCAACGCTCCCGTCTGGCGGGACCGGACCGACCTCGCCACCGCATCGGAAGCGGTCGCCTCGACGACAGGCGACGTGACGACGGTTGAGGCGATGTTCGACGACGCCGGCCTAAACGTCTTGCCGAGGAAGCCGAAGGACATGAAGCTCCGGCTGGACATTACCGATTCGGGCGACGTTCAGCCCTATCTCCCGCGCTTTTGCTCGGAAGTCCGGTTCGACGACCATCGCTCGACCGCGCTTCCCCGCGGTATGGATTCGGGAATCCAGGCGAAATCCCGCGCGGTGATTCCGGGGGAAAGCGTCTTCCTTCGTCTGACCTTCCACGGAACGAACGCAATGGGCGCGAAGACGATCGACCTGCGCAGCTTGGGGGCCGCCGAGGATGCCTCCAACCGGCTTTCCGTCATCTTCCCGAGCTTCGACAACAAGGGACGGGCCTTTGTCGACTATCAAAGCAAGATCGATCCCACGGCGGCGATCGGCTACCGGGTGGTCCATGGCACGATCTCGTTCAAGGACGGTCCCGAGGCAAGTGTCGAAGGCAGTTACCGGATCGCCCCGTACATGGATTTCACGCTCTCCCGAACCGAATTCGACCGGCTGCCGGACGACAACGTGCTGCGCATCCCTTATGTGCTGCAGCTCTACACGCGGCAGGGCGTGGACGGGATCGTTCGAATCTCCGCCCCGGCCGGATGGGAAGTCACCAGGGGAGATGGCGATAAGTTCCGGCTCCTCGGCAACCAAAGCGCGGACGGAAGGCGGTTCGAGTTGAAAGTACCTGCAGACGCGCACGGCACTTTCCCGATAAAATTTACAGGGCAGACAAAAGATCGAACAGTAAATCAGGTCTGCTATGTGACTATACGCTAATGCCAGTATTATCCGGACTCTTCGCGCCGATGGTTACTCCGTTCACTGACGACGGAGGGTCCATCAGCGAGATCCGGCTGGCCAAAGTAGTGCGGCATCTGCGCCAAAACGGCGCTCAGGGCTTCGTCATCTGTTCGGAAACGGGAGAGTTCACGACGATCAACACGGGCGAGAGAAAGCAATTGCTCGAGCTCGTGCTGCGGCAGGCGCTGGGACTTCCCGTGATCACCCATTGCACGCGCCTGGGTACCGCCCAGGCCCTCGACCTGTGCCAGCACGCGAGCCGGCACGGGGCGAGAGCGGCCGTCATTATGCCGCCATACTTCGGCACTTATGGCGAGGACGAGATCGAGCAGCATATCCGGATGATCGTCCAGCACGCGGGCCTGCCGATCATCTTGGTCGATCCGTTGCATACGGTTCGGGCGGATATGAGGGAGCGGATGAGCAATATGGCCGACCTTTACTTCGCCCAGACTTTGGAGGGCTCGCTCCACTCGCGTCTCGCCGTCGATCCGACCGGGGCTTCCTCCGACGAGTTCGTCTTCGACGATGCCGTCGTCAGCCCGCTTATCCAGATCGACCCGAAGGCCGTGCATGATCCCAACGCGGACCTGCGGCCGCTCGCCAACTTCGTCGCGATGTACGGAAGGGCGCGCGTTGCCAAAGCGGCTCTGAACGAACGGGACATCGAGGTTGGCCCGCCCCGCGCGCCGGTGCTGACCTTGCGCCACGAGCCCACGCAAGAGCTTCTCGGAATGGTTCAGACGGACTGAACGCGAAGGATTTTCACGGTGGCAACCCGGTTCCGAGGCGGCGAGACGATGACGCGGAACTCGTCCTCGTAAAGCTGAACGTCCACCTGCTCGAGGAGTTGGTTCGCATCCCACAGCTTCTTGGCCGCCTCCATCAGAACCTCGGTGACGAGGACCTGCTCGTCGGCTTCCATCTGGTCGGTTGCGAGTTCGGGCAGCCCGACCTTCCGTAGGCCGCGTGTTTCCGCCCATCCGCCCCGATCGGCCCGCCTCCAGACGGCGCGGACCTGAAGATCGGCCTGGTTCAGGTCCAGATTTTCGGAAAGCATCTTCTCGAGGTCTTCTTTGGATATGAGGATTTCCATCGCGCAATCGTAGATCACGCGCCCCTCGCCCAGTTCGGCGATCGTGTCGGCGAGGTGGGGGAGCAGCTGGACGCTCGCGCGATCCTTCAGCGGTTGTTCCGAGACGTACCGAACCTTGACAAGGGACTGGGAGTCCGAGAGGGCGCTCAAGATTTCCGCGGTGGGCTCGACGTGATCGTCGAAAAGGTCGGGTCGGAAGACGTGAGGGTTCTTGCTTCGCAAGACCAGGGCCATGTGCAGCCGGATGTCGCTGAGCAGCAGGCCCTCGCGCGGGGAGATCGGATTCCGGCCGCGCTGCTTGTATCGGTTCTCGCCGATCACCTGGGTCATGACCGCATTCTGATCGGGCATACGGTCGCCGGGAAGGTAAACCCAGTACTCGTTGGCCGAGAGGAACCGGTCCTGCGCCTTCCTGCGACTGGCCGCGTTCAGACCGATGACCAGGAGGATGAGGACCGCAAGCGCTGCAAGCAACATCTACGGCCCCGTGCCTCGCAGCCACTTCTCCGCGAGGGCGATCTCATGATCTTCGAGCGTCGCCATGCAGACATCGCACAGGCCCGCCTCGTTCACGTGCTTGCGCCGACATAGGAGGCAGGTGTCGATCCGTCGAGCCGTCATCACGATTCTTCGCTGGGTGAGCACCCATGGCAGATCGGAACGGACGATGCCCTCCGGATTGACTCGCATTCCGGTGAGCGTACTTGAAGAAATCGGCGATTTTCCCGACGCCGCCATCACCGAATGCCTATTGGTAGTCCGGCAAGAATTCCGCTTCCGCCTCGAACAGCTTCATCGTCATCTCCCGAATTTCGGCCGGGCAGCAGACGGCGGCGGTGAGCGGGTCGAGCATGAGGGCTTGAGCCGCCATCTCCTTCGACCGGTGGATGACGGCTTCGACGGCCAGATCGAACATCCGCATGTCGGCGTCGCAGATCGCCGCCATCTGCCGGGGCAGACGGCCGAAGCGGGTGGGCTGGATCCGGTTCCGATCGACGAGGCAGGCGACCTCGACGCATCCGTCGGCCGGCAGATTCTCGATCAGGCCGCGGTTTGCGACGTTGCCGTAGATCACCGTCGGCGAATGCTTCTCGACGGCTTCGATGATCCACGCGCCGTACTCGTGGCTGCGCTGGAGCTTGATCGGCTCGGTCCCGTCCAGTTGCTTTGCGCGGGTTTCATCCTGTGAGCGTCGCCAGTTCGGCCAATTGTTGGCATAGAAGCTTTCCTCGCCCCTGTAGCCCGTGGTCGTGTACTTCTCAAGCAGGTCTTTCCGCTTGCGGTAGTAGGGCACATATTCGCTCAGGTGGCCGCTCGATTCGGTGATGAAGGCGCCGAAGTGGAGCATCATGTCCGTCCGCACCGGCTCGGCGATGGCAAACTCGGAGGAGCGGTCGCGGGCTTGCTCGAAGAGGCCGGGGTAGAGATCTTCGCCGCTTGGACCGCGCAGTTCGGTGAACCAGGCCAGGTGATTGATCCCCGCGCATTTCCATTTCATCTCCGCATACGGTACGCCCGCGTAGCGAGAAAGCAGCTCGCTCGTGCCTTGGACCGAGTGGCACAGCCCTACGACCTCGATGGAGGAGGTCCGGTGGGCGGCGAGGCACATCATGTTCATCGGGTTCGTATAGTTGAGCACGAGCACGTTCGGGCAAAGACGCTCGCAGTCCTGCAGGATATCGATCCAAACCGGGATCGTGCGGAGGCTCTTGAAGAGACCGCCCGGGCCGATCGTATCGCCGATGTTCTGGCTGACGCCATACCGAAGGGGAATGTCGTTGTCGGCGCGGACGCAGTCCAGGCCGCTCACCTCGATGGCGTTGACGATGTAGTCCGTACCCGGAAGAAGCTCCCTTCGGTCGGTGCATGCCCGGATGACCCACTTCTCGGCCTCGCCGGCTTCTCCGACGATCTTCTCCATCAGTTTGCGCGTCAGCTCGAGCCGTCCGCCGTCGATATCGACGAGCCTCAGCTCGCCCCCCTGACTGCCGGGAATGAGAACGACGTCCTTTAGGATCGAGTTCGTGAAGAAGCTCCCGGCGCCGATCATCGTGACGTTGATCTTTCGGCGCATCTCCCCGGGAAGTCCGATGCGCGAATCCGGTTTGACGTGATCGAGGTGAGAGGTGGCTACGGCCATGGCTATGCGAAGGCTACCGCACGCCGGAACGCGCGGAGCGCCAAGACGTCCCACGATTTGTAGAGCACGTTTTTGAAGGAGGATTCTTCATGCGGAAGTCAGCGTATGCGGCAGGATTGGCGGTCCTCGCCTTCTTATCGATCGGTTGCGGCGGGCAGCTTGGCCACAACTCGCCGGTTCAGGTGCGAATGGAAACCAGCACGAACACCGTCGACTTTTCGAATCTGCACGTGATCGTTTCGCCCAACAATGGAAGTTCGACGAGCTCGAACGCCGCCTCGGACTCGCAAGCGCAGTCTTGGGCCATGAACACGGTGACCGGCACGCTCAAGGAGATCGACTTCTCGACGACCTCGCAGCAGGTGCCCTACTTCCTATATGTCCAGAACACGTCCGCCGTGCAGGAGGAGGTGCGTCTGCGAATCTACATGGATGGCAATAGCAAGTACGACCATGTGCTCACCATTCCGGCAAGCTCGACGGTTCAGGAGAACACGATCTTCCGGAACAACGTGCAGAATCCCTAGCTCAGGCCTACTCCTGGGGCGGGCTATCCCACAGCGGGGCGAGCTCTTCGGTGACGCCCGGCTCGACGACCCTGTCGTAGAGCCTCAGGTCGGCGATCATGCCGTTCAGGGGCTGGTTGTGCGGACCGTGGTCGTTCTGCACGTTCCCAATCCCGATGCCCGGCGCATAGGAATTATCGAGGACTTGGAAGGGACGGCGGGTCGTCTTGCCAAAGGCGACCAACTCATCGTTGAGCCAAAGCTTTAGCTGGCCGGTGCTCGCGTCGAAGGTCGCCACGACGTGAGTCCAGCGATTGAGGGGAATCTCGCCAGCGACGCCGTAGCCGTGATCCTGCTCGTCCTGGACCGCGAACCAAATCGTACCGTCGCTGTGGATCACGAGATCGTATGGATCCAATCCGCATCGGTCGTCGCCTCGGAAGAGAATCTGAGCGCCCGGTCCGGAATTCACGTACGACCGCAGGTTCAGCCAAAGCGACATGGTCATCGAGCCGGTCAAGCGGAGGCCCGAATAATCGGGGAGGAGGACGCCTCCGTGGACGCCGTTGAAGTTGTAGGCATATCCGCCGGAAAGACGGACCCGCCACGCGCCTTCGGTGATGCGGGGCTGCACCGCCTTACCTTGGACAAGGACTTCTCCCGTCGGAGCCAGCCACAAAACCGGAAGCGGGGCCTGCGAGTGGACGGCCGCGGCCGCCAAGAAAGCAAGAAAGTGCATCGAACTCCTCCAGTTGGCTAGACGAGAGAGTCTTGTGAGGGTTTCGCAGGTTCTCCTTTCTAATGTTTTTTGCTCGTAGCGACGCAAATTTTTGGGAACGCCTATTGATCCGGGGTACTTAGTCCGAATTAAATAGTGGCGCCGCGACCGCACACCTAGGCGGCCCATCCACGGTTTGGGGCCCAGGCGTGCCTGGGCCACTACCGCTCTCTCTGCCAAACTCGAATCTTCCCGGCGTAAGTAAAGCGGGAGGCTTGGCGCGCCACTAGCCCTGAGCCCCGGCAATGATGTACAACAACGGAGGACGCCCCGCATTATTAAGGTCTAGCGGGCAACGGCCACGTGTCAGGATAAGAAGCGGTCATGGCAAATTTCGCATCGCCCGGTTCGGACAGCAAGCTGATTCTGCTCATCGAAGACAACATCGACGATGAGCGGCTGACTCTGCGGGCACTCCGCAAGACCAACATCGACAACGAAGTCGTCGTCGCTTGCGATGGCCAGGAAGCGATCGACTACCTCTTTGGAACCGGCAGCTTCTCCGGCCGGGACATGTCGGTGATGCCGGCGGTCGTGATCCTCGACCTCAAGCTGCCGAAGCTGAGCGGGCTCGAAGTATTGAAGCGAATTCGAAGCCAGGCCGCCACGAGGCGGCTCCCCGTCGTGGTCCTCACGTCGAGCGAGGACGAGCAGCAGATCGAAGAGAGCTACGCTCTGGGGGCAAATAGCTTCATCAAGAAGCCGACAGACCCGACGGAATTCTCGGAGATGATCCTCCAGGTCGCGATGTACTGGCTCCTCCTGAACCGGGTTTCCCCGGATCGGGCCCTCATCTGAGAATAGAGGTCGTATCCCGGCGATACTTCCGCGCGGTGGCACGTCTTAGGCATTGCGAGTCTCGGATTTTTCGAAATGGACGGAACGGTCAGGTGAACTCTTCGGCCAGAAACCGCAAGAGCCGGGTTGATTATCCGAAGGTGGGAGTGCCATACTCATCTTCCGCACGCGGGAGTAGCTCAGTGGTTAGAGCGCCGGCCTGTCACGCCGGAGGCCGCGGGTTCAAGTCCCGTCTTCCGCGCCATCTCTTACCGTGTGCCGCTGTAGCTCAGTTGGTAGAGCAAAGGACTGAAAATCCTTGGGTCGCCGGTTCAAGTCCGGCTGGCGGCACCACTTTCCTCCTCAGGGGCCTCCTCTGCCTTTTTTGCCTGCTCGGCGTCGCGTACGCCCAACGCCTGGCTCCCGGCGACCATATCAAGCTGATCTGCGAGCAAGAGCCGACGCTATCGGTGGAGCGTGTTCTCTCTCCCGGCGGCGAGGTGGTTTTGCCCTTGATTGGCCGGGTTCGGCTTGCCGGGGACTATATCGTCGAGGCGGAGGACCGGCTGCAAAAGCTCGCGGCGCCGAAGCTCGGCGTCGACCGGGTCACGATCCGGATTGCGCTGGTTTCCGACCCGGACGGGCCCATCGAATTTGCGGGGGCCGTCAATCGGAGCGGTTCGGTCCCCTATCGCCCAGGCATGACCCTAGACGAAGTCGTCAAGTTGGCCGACCCGACGGTCGCGGCGGCGACGGAAGCGGTGGAAATTACGGGAGCGAGCGGGAAGAAGCTTGTCGTCGACCTGACGCATGGAGGGGGGGCGACCCGGCTGATGCCGGGCGATGGCATCTTCTTCCCGCGGGCGACCGAGCCGGACGAGATTATCGTGCTCGGCGGGGTCGAGAAGCCGGGGAGCAAGGACTTCAAGCCGAACATGACCTTGCGAAGCCTGATCGATCTCGCGGGCGGCATTACCGGCCACGGGGAAAGCGGCAAAATCCGGCTGGAACGAAAGGGCGAAAAGCCGCGTATCCTCGATCTCTCGACCAAGGATGCCGACTTGTCCTTGCGCCGAGGCGACATTCTGACGGTTCCGATCTTGGAGAACGGCCGTTTCGTCACCATGACCGGCAATATCCAGCACGTCGGGCTTCTCGAGTACCGGGAAGGGATGACCCTCGGTGAGGCGATCAAGGCGGCGGGCGGCCTTACATTTTTCGCCGGCCCGGGCGATTCGATTACCGTTAAGCGGCTGGGCGAATGGAAACGCCACTTCGATCTTTCGCGCATCGCGGCGAAGCTCGATCCCGACCTTGTCCTGAAGCCGGCGGACATCATCGACGTCGGCCTCGCGAAGCCGAATCAAGAATCGAAGCCGGTAAAACCGAGAACTGGACCGGTGGTGCCTCCGCTTTGAGGGCGAAGTGGGACCGGTCGAAGGGTCGGCCTGAGCCGATTGCGGCCCTCAACCGCATCGCGGAGCTCGAGAATGGGGAGCCACTGGTCGATATCCGCCAGGCGGCGCCCTCGCTGAAGCTCCAGCGCCCGCAGGTGATCCCCTTCGTTCGGCAGCGCGTGGCCGATATGGTCGAGGAGGCTTCGTCCCGGCTGCCGAAGGGCTACCATCTCAGCCTCGTCGAGGGATGGCGGCCGATCGAGCGGCAGCAGCGAATTTACGACTTCATGTGGGAAGCGGCGACCGAGGCCTTTCCTCATCGCGACCGGAAGGCCCTCCGGCGGACCGTATGCCGATGGGTCGCCCCGACCGACCAGAAGGCGCCTCCCGGCCATTGCACCGGCGCCGCCGTCGACGTTTGGCTGGTCGACGAGAACAACGAGCCGATCGACGTTCTCTCCCCGTTCGACCGTTTTCATGCCGCGCCGACCTATTCTTATGGGCTGGCCGACGAGGCCCTCCGCAACCGGATGATCCTCGTGGAAACCATGCTATCCGTGGGCTTCTCGAATTGCCGAGACGAATGGTGGCATTACAGCTACGGCGATGCGGGTTGGGCGGTAAGGACGGGCGAGACGTCCTGCGTCTATGGCCTGGCCCAATTGCCGCGTGAGCTCTACGAAGAACTAGAGCGGCTGCACGTGGAAGCGATGAAGGAACGGGTCAATCCCTTCAAATCCTAGTAAGCTACCCGAGGCATGAAGAGCCTCATCTTTCTATTTGTTCTGGCCTTGGTTGCGGCTGCCCAGGCCCTCCAGGAGCCGGTACCGCCGATGCTCCGGAACGTCCACCGCATCGTCTGCCTCGGCGACAGCATCACCGAGCAGGGCGAGCAGCCGGGACGCTATGTGTGGCTCTTCCGTCGGTATCTCAATGCCTTGTATCCTCAGCAGAACATCGAGGTGATCAATGCCGGCGTCTCCGGGCATAAGTCCACGGACATGATCGCCCGGTTTCAACGGGACGTTCTCGATAAGAAGCCCGATCTCGTCACGATCAGCGTCGGCGTGAACGACGTCTGGCACGGCTTCTACGACAACCACCCGAAGGGCGACGGGCCGCGCGGCGTTCCCTTGGACCTGTACCGGAAGAACGTCGAATCGATGGTCGATCAGGCCCTGGCCGCCGGCGCGAAAGTCGTCATCCTCTCCACGACGGTCATCGGCGAAGACCTTACCAACCGGGAAAACGCAAAGGCCGAAAGCTACAATGCGGCGCTGCGGGACATCGCCGGCAAGCGTCGCCTTCTCTTTGTCGACTATCAAAAGCCCTTTCGCACGCTGATCAGGGACTATCGTAAAACCACGGGTGGGCTGGACTTGTTACTTACTATCGATGGCGTGCACATGAACGCGGAAGGCAATAAGGTGATGGCTCACGCGTTACTTACGGCGCTTGGGGTTTCTCCGACGGCCCAAGCGTCCGTTCAGGAACAGATCGAGAAGTAAGTCTTATTCTCCGCTTAATCTTTTCACAATTAAGGCGGTTCAGTGAGGAACCCAAATGAGTTACGGAGAGATTAACTAACGGCTCCTTAATCTGCGCTCGCCGGTCGGGCATGTAACCTCATCGCCGTGCATTTCCTCCACTTGCCTGGTAGGAAGTGTATGTTGTTTAGCCTTGCGGGTCTCCCAGGACCCAATTGAGGAGGATATCCATGCGTAAGCGCTCTGCCTTTACACTCATTGAACTACTCGTAGTCATTGCTATTATCGCGATACTTGCGGCCATTCTTTTCCCCGTCTTCGCGCAAGCGAAGGAGTCCGCTAAGCGGTCTAGTTGTCTTTCGAACATGAAGCAGCTCGGACTGGCCGTGATGCAGTACATGTCGGATAACGACGATACCTATCCGCAGGTTTACAATGGCGGCAGCCTTTGCAGCCATGCCGAGTACACCCTGATCTATCCGTACATGAAGAATCTGAACATCATGCAGTGCCCGGATGGCGGACAGACCGGTGACTCCATTCCGACCTGCGTCCAGACATCCGGAGAGCTCCCGACCGAGCCCTCGACCTTCCATACCCATTACGGCTTCAACTGGGGTCCGCTGATCTACGCCGGCGGCGGCCTTCACGGCCCGGTCCAGTCCGGTATCGTTGGCAGCTACCAGCGCGGTCTGAACGGTTCGGAAGTCGTTGCGCCCGCCGATGTGTTCGTATATTCGGACAGCTACGATACCTATCGGCCGACGATGGGCGTCGACTGGATTCTTGACTCTTATAACGGCGGCTACTCCCAGAGCGGCCTTCGCCACAACGGCGCGTTCAACGTGAACTTCGGCGACGGCCACGCCAAGCTCGTCCGGTACCACGCCGGTCTGATCGGCAACCACCGCTACGCGGTTCCGCGCAATCCGCTGGATTGGCCGAAGTACTGTGCCAACCCCGATGCGATGATCGATCTCGGCCCTGACTACGGCCTGCCGGTCACTCGATGCGGAGACATCGTCGCGCTGGTCAACCAGTACGTTACGTTCTGGCCGGAGTAGAGCAAAGCGTCTAAATCGATGAAATCAATCTTCTTACTCGCTGTCACTCTTTTTGCGATAGGCGTTGTGGCGGGCTGCGGCAGTTCCGATTCGGATACGGCCGGAAACGGCCCTCCACCGCCCCACATCCCCGGCCCGAGCAAGGCGGATATGGAGAGCACGTCGAAGCCGTCGCTCGCCAATCCGACTCTATCGGGTGGATCTTCGAAGAAGTAATCTAACCTTGTGCAGGGTGTCTTAGCCCACGGGTGCGGGTTATAGGCGCCCTGCACTCCAACCGCCTCGAATTCTGTCGTAATGATTCCTCTCCTGCTCCTGCCCCTCTTTCCAATCGGTTCCGGCTTTCGATGTCCCGCCGGATTCGAAGTCGCCAAGGTCGTTCCTGGTGGAACATCGGTTCTCCCGAACGGCCGGTTCCTGACCCCGATCGGGGAACGCCTCTATACCGGCGAAGACCTTTGGAAGGTCGTTTGCTCGCCGGATGGCGCGACGGTGGTCGGCATCCACGACGGCGGCTTTACGGTTTACGCAAAAGACCATCCGGAGCGCCAGGCATTCCGGTCTCGGGAGATCGCACCGGCCGCGACCTTCACTCAGGACGGCATGAATCTCCTCGTCAGCGAGGGCGACGAGGGCGAACTGGCGGTCTACAGCGTCCCCGACTACAAGAAGCTGGCGCAGATTTCGGTGAATACGGGCGGCTACAAAGACAGCTATTTGAACGACGTCGTCGTTCGCGGAAATCTCGCTTATTGCGTGGATATCGCAAACCAGGACCTCGTGACCATCGATATCGCCAAGTCTCAGGTCGTCGGCCGGGTGAAGGCGGGACGCGAGCCTTATTCGATCGCGCTCTCGGACGACGGCAAGCGCCTCTACGTCGCGAATATCGGCCTGTTCGATTACTCGATCGTTCCTCATTCGGGAAAGACCCTTCGAGGCCTTTCCAAGCCGCCTTTCGCCTTCCCGAGCAGGGAGAGTGAGAATGGTGTGACGGTCGACGGCACAAAGGTGCCGGGCATCGGCAACCCCTACGTGCCCGACGCTCAGTCGATCTGGAGCTACGATCTCGGTTCGGGCGGCATGCCAACACTGGCGAAGCAGGTCAAGGCCGGGCTTCTCATCCACGCCCCCGCCGACGGCGGCAAGAGTGTCGGCGGGAGCGCGCCCAACGGCTTGCTGTTCGACCATGGGCGGCTCTTCGTGAGCAATGCCAACAACGATACGGTTCAGATATTCGATCCGAACCTGAAGCTCCTGAAGACGATCAAGCTCTCGCCATCGCCGCTCGTCGCGAAGCTGCGGGGCGTGATCCCGAGCGGCATGACGATGTCTCGCGACGGTTCGCGGCTTTACGTTTGCGAGTCGGGGCTGAACTCGGTCGCCGTAATCGATTCGAAGAGTGGCGCCGTTCTCGGGCATTTTCCCTCCGGCTGGTTCCCGAACTCGATCGTCATGTCTCCCGACGGGCAGACCCTCTACGTTGCGACCCAAAAGGGGATCGGCCGCGGACCTCGCGGGCTCCTGAATCCGCGAAGCAAAGACGACGAGCGCTACGGCCTGTCGGACATGCCCGGCATGATCCAGAAAGCCAAAGTTCCTTCCGACGCCGAGCTGAAAAGCATGACCGAGGAAGTCCTGCGGAACAATGGCATCGTCGCTAACGCGCGCCCCTCGTCCTGGCCATCTCAGATCAAATACGTCGTCTTCATCACGAAGGAGAACCATACGTTCGACGGCATCTTCGGCAGCTTGAAGGGCGCGAACGGCGAGCCGGAATACGCCGAATTCGGCATGAACGGCTGGATTCGGGAGAAAGGGAAGGCCGAGCGCCTGCCGATCATGCCGAATCACACCAAGCTGGCCGAGCAGTTCGCGATCGGCGACAATTTCTATATGGAGCCGCAGGCGAGCGGCGACGGCCACCGCTGGCTAGTCGGCGTCTATCCCAGCCTATGGACGACACGTGTCTTCTATGCCGGTTGGGGATTCCGGGCCAATAACAACGCGAAGGGAAGGCTCGTGAGCTTCGGCTCGAACGGATCGCAGATTCCCGAGGATTATCTGGAGAACGGCTCGCTCTGGGAGCATCTGGACGGGGGCGGCATCACCTTCCGGAACTATGGCGAAGGTTTCGAGTTTCCCGAGGTCGACGAGGGGCCGGCCTTCTCGCGCTCCGGCGCGGGCGAGATCGCCAACTATCCGATGCCGGCCGTGCTCTATAAGAACACCTGCTTCGAGTTTCCGATCTTCAACACGAATATCCCGGACATCGCCCGGGTCGACTGGTTCAAGGAGGATTTGGAGAAGTACCGGAAGGAGCATCACTCGATTCCGCGCTTCATCAACATCGCCCTCTGCAACGACCACGGCACCGGCCCGAGGCCGCAATGGGGCTATCCCTACGTATGCAGCTACATGGCGGACAACGACCTCGCCCTCGGCCGGACCGTCGAGTATCTTAGCCACCTCCCGGAGTGGAAGAACATGGCGATCTTCGTGACCCAAGACGATTCCGGCGCGGACGACGACCACGTGGACCGGCATCGCAGCTATGTCCTCGCCCTGGGCCCTTACGCGAAGAAGGGCTATGTTTCGCACGAGCATGGCAGCATCATGAGCATCATCCGCTCGATCTACGAGTTGTTTGGCTTGCCGCCGAACAACATGTTCGACGCCCTCGCCTCACCGCTCGACGACATGTTCACGACGACGCCGGACTTCACGCCCTACACGCACGTCGAGGCCGATCCTCGCGTGTTCAAGCCGGAGGCGACGCTCGATCCGAAGGACCCGCAGTTCAAGAAGCGGCGGTCGATGCCCAGCGTGAAGATGGATGACCCGGCTTTTGAGGAGTGGTTGCGAAAGCGGAAAGCCGGGTCGCGCTAGGATAAAGCGGCGTCGAATCCCTCTCCCCTCCTGTCCGATGACATGACATCCTTGACACCTATGACAAGACATCCTTGACGGATGCCTTTTCGAGAGCTGAGCAAGATGGATGCGCGCAGGCGGCTGGCGAGTTTGGTTTTGGAATCGGGTTGGACGGTGGCGGAGGCTGCCCGCGAGTCTGGCGTTTCACGCCAGACGGCTCACGAATGGGTAGGCAGAGCCCGCCAGGAGGGTTTGGCGGCAATGGCCGAGAAGTCGCGCCGTCCAACCCGCATCGCGCGCTCGAGCCCAGCCTCGGTGACACAGGAGGTGATGGCGATCGCCGAGCAGTACCCGTCTTGGGGGCCTCACATCCTCTACAAGCTCCTGTGGCCGGATGGAGCCGCTCCGGTGAGCGAGCGGACGGTAGCGCGCATCTTGGCGCGCGCCGGCCGGCGGGTCGTTCCGGCCGGCGGACCCAAGGCCGCTGCAACGATCCGCTTCGAGCGCTCCGAGGCGAACGAGCTTTGGCAAGCAGACTTCAAGAGACTCGGCCCTCGCAGGAATCGCCAGGACTCGATGGCCGTGATCGACGATGCGTTTCGCTACTGCCTGGCATTGGTTCACGTTCCAGACCAGACCCTGGAATCCGCCTGGAGCGTGCTCTGGGACGTCTTCGGCGAGTATGGCTGCCCACTGCAGTTTCTCTGCGACAACGGCTCTGCCTTTCGCAACAACGCGACCTGGCGTTGGAGCCTGTTCGATCTAAGGCTGATGCTGCTTGGGATCAGGTCCGCCCACGGAAGACCCTACCATCCTCAAACCCAAGGAAAGGTCGAACGCTTCAACGGCACCATCGAACGAGAAATCCATTTCGAAAACGCTCTTTGCATCCAGAAAGAGCTCGACGCATTCAGAGATCGCTACAACTGGATCCGACCTCATCAGGCCCTGGACATGCGAACGCCGGGATCTCTCTACCAGCCTTCCGGCAGGAAGAGGCCGACTCGAATGCCCGAACCCTTCTTCCCAGAAGGCGCATTCATCCGCAAAACCAATGAAGGCGTCATCTCCTTCAAAGGCCACCGCTACAAGCTGGGAAGAGCCTTTACAAACCTTCCCGTCGGACTACTAGAGGATGAGCATGGCACCCTCAACCTCGTCTGGGGGAACTTCATTCTCGCTCCCCTTAACGACTTCAGGGTGTAAAGGATGTCTTGTCATAGGTGTCAAGAATCTGTTGTCACTTGACATCCGGGGGAGAGG